>CBDDLT010000007.1:0-70345 GCA_965230755.1 Saprospiraceae bacterium
TGCCGATAAAACTGAGACCCGATATCAATGTCTTTACCGCATTGGTTTTGATATTGGAAATATTCGACAAAGCGGAGTCTACCTCTGAAGTAAATCTCAAATTGGCGGATCCAAAAAGTATAATTGGGGTTAGAAGCTCATCCAGGTTCCCTTCGAATTGAATCGCAATCAATCCCAATTTAAAGGCCTTATTCAAGTTCTCTATGGATAAATCAGGGTTCAAGGCTGTATAAAACCCTGTAGAGAAATTGATGGCCGCTTCATCGGAAATGGCCGTTTTGGTTCCGACCACAACGGGGATAAATTGTGCAATGGCCTTGGCTTGTCTTTCCGCATAGCAGGTATTGAGAACAACACATTTCACATATTCCGAAGCGATACTGAATAAAGAAGCCAGTGCTTCCGGTGGAATTGTTTTGGCCAGTCCTTTTTCATCCTCGAGACATAGCTCTCCATCGGCCGAACCATGTCCGGAAAAATGCACGATTTGCGGTTTGTAATTCATGATTTCGTTCATGACATCATTCGGCTTGGTCGCCAAATGGTCTTTTATTTCAAAATTGGTGTTGCCGTCTAATTTGTTTCGAATTTTTTGAAGCTCCTTCCCAAGATGTAATCGTGATGCATTGCTGGGATCAGAAGCCAAGAACAATACCTTTAGCTTTGGTTTTTCATGTAAATTTTCCATTCGATCTAGAGTTTAAATTTTGAGATAAAGGCCGAAGTCTATGCTTATCCGGAGCCTTGTATTCCGGAGCATTTAAATTAAGGGTGCTCGGTCAAAAAATCCATATAACTTTTGTTATATACCATCGAAGTTTTGGTGTATAATAAATCGGAATGGCATTGCTCCAGAAAAGTATAATTCCATGATTTTCAAATGATTGAGCTCTTTTTTTGACATTTAACAAGCAATCAATTGGATCCTGTATTATAGTACATCTTTTATGCACGAGGGCTTAAAGGGCCATTTCCTTTCGTTAGAAGCCACTTATACAATTTAGCACATATAATGTCGCATGTCTTAAGCGATATTTACTCCATCTCTGTGTTGTAAATACTCGCAATAGCCATGGCTATTCCTGCGTTTTACGCCTTGAGCTGAAGCAAATCTCAGATTAATCTTATGCGACATTATATATACTAAGTTGTATTAAAGGCAGAATTTGTCTTTATTTTAGTCTATATGATTGATCTATCACTTAACTGAGTGGAAATGAGCAAAGAAGTCAATGAGATTATTGCAGAGCTGAAATCCTTATCGGATCCGGAGAAGATAGAAGCGAAGAAAAAGAAGTTTGCCGTTGTAGCATCCAATGCTTTGGGCGTGTATATGAAGGATATCAACCGTTATGGCCAAGGAGATTGGGAAGAATAGTGCCATTGCTCTAGAGTTATTCGACACAGAAATTTATGAAGCCAGGTTGTTGTGCAGCAAGGTGTTTCACCCTAAAGATCTGACCGAAGATCTGATGGAAGAATGGATCAAAGTTTTCGACAATTGGGAAATCTGCGACAGCTTTTGCATGACCGTATTTGCCAGGAGTACGCTGGCTGTTCCCAAGATTAGAGCTTGGAGCAATAGGAAAAAGGAATTTGAAAGAAGGGCTTCATTTGCGACCATGGCGGCCTACTGTATGGCGGATAAAAAAGCGGATAATGAAGTGTTTATTTCCTTCTTTCCTCTGATTGTAGCAGCGAGTGATGACAATAGAAATTTTGTCAAAAAAGCAGTGAGTTGGGCGCTGAGAGGGATAGGCAAAAGGAATAAGGATCTACAAAAATTGGCGATTGATGTAGCCAGTGATATTGCAAAATTGGATGGTATTTCAGCACAATGGATCGCCAAGGACGTGCTCAAAGAACTGGAATCGGATCAGGTTCGAATATCGGATTATCCAAGGTCAATTTATCGACCCTGATGCATAACCATAGGGCCGAATCCTGTCTTTTTATCTCCTTCTCGTAAAGAAGTTCCATTCCAATCTAAAGTAGATACCATGCGCGAAGGGCAAATAATTGGCATCATCATAACCCAAATTGTCCAGTTCTCGGTCCCAGTCATTTAGGGCAAAATGATACATATACCCAAGATCAAATCCGGTCGAATGCCTGGGTTGATATTTTTTCTCTTTTCTAAACCACTCCCGGTGCCAGGTGATTCCAACTCTACCATAAGACAGTTTAGATATCCCAGCTCCTCCTTTAATGCTCAAGTAATTGCGTCTTATTTTGTGGTCCTCTTTCTTAATTCTTTCTTTTTCACCAAAGAAAACATTATACCCTGCTCCCAGTCGCAACAATCCCAAATTGCTCACTTCATCGATCTCATCGATATCGTTATCTTTGGTTAGTACCAAGACAGAACCGCCTATGCTGGATTCGATCTGATTATAGTTTTTCAACTGCTTCCTGTATAAGAAGCTAAGGCCATCTCCCAGAATGGTAAAACCCAACGATGAGTTGCCACCAAATTCGGGATTGATATCAAAATTGTTTTGTGGAATAGCTTCTTGTGCTTGTAAATGTACGGTTGTTAAAAGGAGTAGAATTATCAATTGTTTCATGTGATTAAATTTTTGTGTTGATCTAAAGTTAATTCATGAATTTTTCTTTTGCACCTGATTTGTTGGACCTTAATTAATGTTTAACTGCTGATAGGATTTCCCTAACAATTCTGAACCAGATCAACACCCAATGGCGAGTAATGACCGTCTTGATGAATGGAATTCGAATAGTATTTTTAGAGATAGGGTAGTGGTTCTCGGATAAAATGATCAGTGTGATTTTTGCCAATTGAAATAATAGTCCACTCTGAATCTTTATTGGATGAATAAGTCCCTATGTTGAGTAGAAATACCGCTTCAACTAATGCTTATAATTTCTGGTCGACCAAGTATATCATGGAGGCCAGTGAAGCTGCCCCCAATTCTAACTCCCGCTTATTGACATTTTCGAATACGTCATTCGGGGAATGATGAAAGTCGAAATAGCGTTGTGAGTCCGGTAGAAATCCAAAAAGAGCGATATCGGGATAGTATTCTTTCAAAGGCATAATATCTACTCCCCCAAATCCACTTTTAAATATATTGAGATAGTAGGGCTGTAGATAAGGCTTAAAACTCTTATTCAGGGCTTGATGTTCCTCATTTCCATCACAAGTAAAACCTCTTGGACTAAATCCACCTCTGTCACTTTCAAGGGCTGCAACATGGTTTTCGCCAGTCTCATGGGCAATTCGAGCATAGGACTTTCCTCCCATGTTTCCGTTTTCTTCATTCATAAAGAATACAGCCCTTAAGGTTCTCTTGGGACTATAGTTGAGTGTTTTTAATAGTCGCAAAGCTTCCAGAGAATGTATGATTCCAGCTCCATCATCGTGGGCACCCTCTCCGGTATCCCAGGAATCCATGTGACCGCCAAAGCTGATGATCTCGGACTTTTTATCATTGCCATACATCTCGCCGATCACATTGAAGGATTTCTTATTGGGAAGATTCTTACAGTCCATCTCCAGCACACATTCCAATGTTTCCTTTTGATTCAATATGCTGGATAGCAATTCGGCATCTTGAGTGGATACCGCAGCAGCAGGAATTTTAGGAATGCTATCTCTATAATACATAGACCCAGTATGAGGATGATTGTCTATGGCCAAGCCAAGAGAGCGAATAATCACCGCTTTAGCTCCAAAATACGCCGCCTCAGCAGCCCCATGACCTCGTATGGGATAACAGGCTCCATAAGCGCGGAAGGTATTGATCATTCTGGCATCCATGCGCTGGTTCAGAAATACGACTTTGTTTTCCAACATTTCTCTTGAAGAGGCCTTTAGATCTTCAAGGCTCTTAAACTCTATCAATTCACCCCGGAGTAGGCCCTCAGTTCCAATAGAACCACCCAAAGCGAGCACATTCAGTTTGGTTATGTTGCCATCCGGATCTTTCACCCAACAGGCCTCAGTGGTTCCTCTTTCCCAATGAGGCACCTCTATCTCCTGAAGATATACCGTATCGAATTCATACTGCTGCATTTTGGTCATGCCCCATTCGACGGCCATTTGCGCTTCAGCAGATCCTGTCAGTCTTGCTCCAACATCTTTGCAAAGACTTCTTAGATCCTCGTAGGCTTGGCCTTTCTCCAAAGCTTCATCGAATATCTTTCGAATGAATTTTTCCTCATCTTGGGCTTGTAATGAGTGACTAGACAATCCAAGGGTGATGAGGATCAATAATGTAGGTACAATTCTATTCTTCATCTTGTAAATTAATTAGTCTCTACGATGTTTTCAAGAAAATCACCAACAAAGTACGCGACCAGTGCGGCGACCATTCCAAGTAGTAAAGTCTCCAAGATGCCTTTCCAAATCGTATTTTGGGTAACCTGAGCTTTCAGACCTCCTATGATCATAAATCCGGCTGCAGTCAGAATGGAAGACCAAAAAAATAGATCAGAATTAAAACCGATGGTGTATTCAATGACATATACCGTGAGAGGAATCAGGCCGATAATAAAGAATGAAATGAAAGTTACAAGGCCAATGATTACCGGATTTCGCTGATCTTCGATCATCTCTAGTTCTTCCTTCATCATCTCGTTGACCCATCGATCCTTGTCTTCAGTGATTACTTCGACGATCTGTTCGAGCAGTTCACCATCAAAGCCCTTTCCCTTATAAATCTCTCGTATCTCTTCTACTTCGCTTTCCCGAAGGTTGTCTACTTCCCAGTATTCTATCTTCTTGTGTTTGTTGTATTTTTCGCGTTCTGACCTGAAAGACAAGTAGGCCCCAACCGACATTGCAAATCCATCAGCTAAAAGATTAGCGAAGCCAAGAATGATAATAATACCGGAATTCAACCCAGCTCCAACTGCTCCAGCCACAACAGCAAAGGTGGTTACGCAACCATCAATACCACCGTAAACGAATTCACCCAAATATTTTTCGAATCTAATCAGCCAGGGAGCTTGTCGATGTATTTTTCCTTCACTTCGACTCATATTAATTCTTATTTGCTTAGCCAGTCGATGAAATATGAAATAAAAACAGCTTTGAAGACAGCAACAAAGAGCAATTTATTCTTCAGCTCTAAGGATCCTTATGTTCGAACTTTGTTCTATAATCCACATTTCTAACATCTGATCAGCTCTGAAATCATTCACCTCGGCGACAACTAGAACATTTGGATTGCAAGGAAAAAACTTATTATCCTTATTATTCACCCTTATAGTTGTGATATTCTAGCTTAACGTGATCAAAAAGCTGATCCAAACTCAAAAAATCATCAAAGTTCAAGTCCAGACTACTACTTTGCTTTTTTCCCGAAGGCATCACATAGGTTTGAATATCCTTTTCGTTCAACTTACTCCCTCCTAAGATGATAAGCCGCTCGATAATATTTCTCAACTCACGGATATTTCCTTCCCATGGCAATTGCTGCAGCATTTTGACCGCAGATTTGGTGATGGTCTTTGTGGGAATACCGTATTCCTCACAGAACTTTTTAATAAAATGCTCTACAAGGACTGGAATATCTTCAGGCCTGTCTCTCAAGGCAGGAACTTGAATGACGATCGTATTCAATCTAAAATAAAGATCTTCTCTAAAAGTCCCTTTTTTGATTTCCGAGAGCAAGTCCTTGTTAGTGGCGGCAATAACTCTCACATCAACCGTAATTTCTTGTGTTCCCCCCACTGGGCTTATTCTTCCCGTCTCTAGAGCACGAAGTACTTTTGCTTGAGCACTCAAACTCATGTCTCCGATCTCATCCAGGAAGAGGGTTCCTCCATCGGCCAGTAGGAACTTTCCTTTTTTATCGCTGTATGCGCCCGTAAAGGATCCCTTTTTATGTCCAAACAATTCGCTTTCTATCAACTCAGAAGGAATGGCAGCGCAATTGACTTCGACCATTCTCTCTTCAGCACGGTCAGACTTTTCATGAATCCAGTTGGCGACCAATTCTTTTCCTGAACCGTTGGGTCCAAGAATCATCACTCTGGCACCAGAAGGACCAATTTTTTCAATCAGTTCTTTTACCTGATTAATGGCTTGGCTATTCCCTAATATAACAGGGACTTTAGATTCGCTTACCTTTTTCTTGAGGACTTGGGTTTCCTGAACAAGGTGCGATCTATCCAAGGCATTTCTCACGGTAATCAAAATGCGATTGATGTCCGGAGGTTTGGGGATAAAATCAAATGCACCAACCTTCACCGCTTCTACTGCAGTATCAATACTTCCATGACCGGAAACCATAATGACAGGAAGATCAGGATGTATTAATCTCACTCTTTCCAGAGTATCCATCCCGTCCATGTTGGGCATTTTTATATCGAGTAAAACGATGTCAAAGGGTTTCTTGGCGGTCTTGATCATCGTTATGCATTCGACGCCATCACTTGCGGTTTCCACCTCGTGCTTCTCGTATTCTAAGATTTCTTTTAAACTATTTCGAATTGACTTCTCGTCGTCGACAACCAGAATTCTAGCCATAATTACTTTTCCATTTTCAAGCTTAAAGATATAATTAATTCGACTATACGAAAGATTTTCAGGGGCTTAATCTAAACCGCATTCGAAGAGTAGCGCCAACACAAGTAGGCCATAAATCCAGCTCCTATTCCGATCGCTTTGGGATGAACATCGAATTTGGGATGATGCACGGGATAATTCTCTCTATCGGAAAATCCTGTGCCCAAGCGATAAAAGCATCCGGGAATGATCTTGGTATAAGAAGCGAAGTCTTCTGCGGATAATCTAATAGGTAAGGGTTTAACCTGCTCAGAACCCAAGAATTCCTCAGCATATTCTTGAGCCATATTCGTGGTGTTTTCATCGTTTTCCAGGACGGGATAACCTCTTAGAATATCGACTTCTGCTTCCGCTCCATAGGGCTGCACACTCTGATGGACAACTTTTTCGATTAAGTCAAGAGCTTCATTTCTAAAATTGTCATCCATTGATCGAAAAGTGCCTTCGATACTGACAGAAGGTGGAATAACATTGGTGGCACCGCCTTCACTATTGATTTTTCCAAAGGTCAGTACAGAAGGAATGATAGGATTGCGAAACCTACTGATGACCCCTTGAAGGTTCTGAATCACCAGACTAGCGAGATAAATGCTATCAACACATTCATTGGGCGCAGCAGCATGCCCACCAACCCCTTTTATTTTAATTCGAATTTCATCTGCTGAAGCCATGTAAGGCCCGGATTTAAATCCCAGACTTCCAACAGCCAATGGAGGATGCACGTGTTGTCCCACTATCCACTCCGGCTTATACTTTTGAGGAATATCTTGCTTTAATAACATAGAAGCTCCACCAGGTAATTTTTCCTCAGCGGGTTGAAATACGGCAACGATTCTATGGTTCAGCTCGGATTTATATCTGGAGAGGATGTCCAATGCTCCCAGGAGGCAGCTCGTGTGAACATCATGCCCGCAGGCATGCATTACCCCTTGATTTAAACTCTTATAATCACTGTCATTTTCTTCCGTTATCGGAAGGGCATCTATATCGGCTCTCAATGCAATGGTTCTCTCTGCATCTTTATTGATGATAGCTATTACATACCGCAAATCTTCATTGCCTCTTTCATAGGAGATATTCATCTTATCCAGTTGATCACAGATAAAATTCTGAGTATGCTCTTCCTGAAAGGACAATTCCGGATATCGATGTAAATACTCTCTTATTCCAACCCATTGCTCGGAATGCTTTTCTACGTAACTGTTGATCTTTTCTCGAATACTATCCATTGGAAACAAAGATATTGGAAATAATGATTTTTAGATCCTTACGCCAATTATAGTCTCTGGCATACAGGAAGTTCTTCATTTTTTTTGATTCTAGCTGATCATCTTTTTGACCAATAGACCATATGGCTTCTTTGATCATCGGCAAATCCTCATCCAAAGCTGCGATATACCCAACCCAAGTCTTTTTGCCTAAGAGTACTTTCCAAGCATTGATGTGTAGGGTTCTGATGCTTTTTATCCAACTGAACAGGAAGGTCAATACAATGATCAATACTGAGACAACTATATCCAGTATTCTTTTGGCCCTTTTATTTTCTATGGCTCGAATGGCGTATTGCATATCTACGGTGTACAACTCCCCGGGAAGATTGCTGGAAGAACTGCCGATAATGCTATCACTTTCTTGCGGCATTAACTTAAACTCAAGTTGTTGTTTATTGAGTTTGGTCATCCATGACATGATTTTTTCTGAACTGATATCTTTCGAACAAAATATCAAGCTGTTCAGATTTTTAGCTCGAATGATAGACGGAAGATCATCGATGATTCCCAATTGTTCTCCTTCATCATCCGCATTGGGCGTGATTCGACCAATAATTTTTGCCTTTACATTGAGCGAGTTAAAAATACTGCTAGCCCGATCGAACTCTTCCCTCAATGCTACAATAGCAATGCGCTTGACCGGTGATGAGAAGGGAATATAGTTGCCTGTTTTTATCCCTTTTAGAATACTTCTGACCAGAATAGAAACTGCAGAGGCGATAACAATGGTCATAATGAGAATCATTCTACTGGTCCTCCACTCTTCATTGGCCAGGGCGTACCAAATCGAGAACAAAATAGCAGCAGTGGTTATTCCTTTTCGAATTTTGACCTGATCGAAGGGATGATCGTAAGCACCTTGCAGAAACATGCTAATGAAAAAAATGCCCGAATAAATCAATAGGTTTAAGGTAGTCGGTGCTTGAGAAAAGTATTCCGGATCGTTGTGATAATAGATGGCCCATAATTGCTGAAAGAATAGAATGAGCAGTAGCGAAAGTCCAATTTCGATGACGGGCAGGGAAATTTTTCTAAAAATATTGCGCAAGACGGTCAGTGCACCTCGTGTATAAATGGCCAATCTCAAGGCAAGAATGAATAAGAAAGAATATTGTTTGCGCAGGTGTTTTTGAGCGAAGATGATCATTGCCTGGTAGAAAACCTTGACATAATTGAGACTTCCTTTCTTAGTACTCTCACCTTTGTAATGTACTATCGTCGTCTCAGGCAAATAGTAATTCTTAAATCCTGCCTTTTGAAACTGATAAGACAGATCAATATCTTCTCCATACATGAAGTAGTCCTCGTCAAATCCACCTACCGATAATAATAAATCTGTTCTTGCCAGTGTAAATGCTCCGGATAAAACATCTACTTCGGCTGTTTGGTCCTCGTCGATATGTCCCTGATAGTAGGCGTTGATCTTTTTAGATCTGGGAAACAAACGATACAGTCCACTGAATTTAAAGAAGCTCACGGAAGGGTGGGGGAAGCCTCTCTTCGATTCCATTAGGAAGTTACCGGTACCATCTATCATTCGAACTCCGAGCGCACCTGCTTTAGGATTTCCATCCATGAATTGTATGCACTTCTCAATGCTGGACTCTTCCAGAAGGGTGTCCGGATTTAGAATGAGCGTATATCGTCCATTGCAATGTTTAAAACCTTGGTTGTTGGCCTTAGAAAAGCCTAAGTTGGACTTGTTCTCGATTAAGGTGATTTGAGGAAACTTCTTCTTGATCAGTTCGACAGAGCCATCTGTAGAATTATTATCTACGACGATGACCTCAAAACTATAATTCGTTTTAGATCTGAAGATAGATTGAATGGATTGTTCAATGAAGTACTTTACATTGTAATTGACAATCACAATC
This sequence comes from Saprospiraceae bacterium, assembly GCA_965230755.1. Classification (GTDB taxonomy): domain Bacteria; phylum Bacteroidota; class Bacteroidia; order Chitinophagales; family Saprospiraceae; genus DATFJT01. The sequence continues at coordinate 9,678 of CBDDLT010000007.1, forward strand.
GAGAGGTCCATAATGACTATGACTCTATGCTTGAGTTAAAAGGTATTCTGGCATGAATGGACCTGCCAAGCGTAAGCCCATCCGTATACAGCAACTCTCCTCCAAAGGCAATACCTCTTGATAAGATCGATATCTCGATGTCCATGTCCTTAACCTGATTGGACAGATAGAATACTGTTGTATCTCCATCTATCGTCGGTGATATGGCCATGATCAGCTCTTTTACTTCATCTTGTGCACATCTTCGAAGAAGAGATGGGATGGCAATTTGATCCGGACCCACCCCATTGATTGGGGAGATAATTCCACCTAGAACATGGTATAAACCCTTGTATTGTCCAGTCTCTTCAATGGCCATAACATCGGGAATACTTTCTACTACACAAATCTTACTGCGATCTCTTTTTAAATCATTGCAGTGACTACAGAGCGATTCGTCCGATAAAAAGTGACAATTGCTACAATACTGAATTTCACTTCTGAGCTTTAAGAGGCTTGAGCAGAATTCTTCTGTGTACAGGCCCTCTTTCTTTAAAAGATGAAGGACCATTCGCATGGCAGATTTCCTGCCAATTCCCGGTAAAGAGGCAAAAGCCTCGGTCGCTTTATCAAGAAGTTTTGATGAGTTAGCCATTGTTTATTCCAATTAGAATACTGTATATTTATCCCAAATTTACAAAACTAAAATAGAATGGCTGAAATAATCAGAATGCCGAGGATGAGCGATACGATGACGGAAGGAAATATCGTAGAGTGGCTTAAGAAAGTTGGTGATGATGTAGAACCCGGTGATGTTCTTGCCGAAGTGGAAACTGATAAGGCCACAATGGAGCTGGAGAGTTATTTCGAAGGGAAGTTATTGTATATAGGCGTAGAAAGTGGTGTGGTAGAAATTGATCAGGTTCTAGCTGTTATTGGTGAAGAGGGTGAAGACTGGAAAGCGGCTTTGGAAGCAAGTCAAACTGAGGATCCAAAGGAAAGTGCTGGAGCGGTTGAAGAAAAACAAGAGGGTGCCGCGAGTGCAAGTGTTGAGACAGTTCAAGAAAATCAAAGCGTTCAGGTTCAAGCGGCAACTGATGATCGAGTTAAGTCCTCTCCCTTAGCCAGAAAAATGGCAGCTGAAAAAGGTGTGGATTTAAGCAACTTGAAGGGTTCCGGAATTGATGGGCGCATTATCAAGCGAGATGTAGAAAATATTTCTTCCAACGGTCAGAAAAGACCTGCTCCGGCTAGAATCGAGATTAGTGGGGAAGATATAGAAATACCAGTAACGCAAATGAGGAAGACCATTGCCCGTCGTTTGGGTGAAAGCAAGTTTAGCGCTCCTCATTTTTACTTAACCGTAGCCATTGAAATGGATAAGGCCATGTCTTCAAGACAGGATATTAATTCGATGATTGCGCCAGATAAGGTTTCTTATAATGATTTGGTCATCAAGGCGGCAGCTGTGGCCTTAAGATCTCATCCCATGGTCAATTCGTCTTGGCAAGAGGATACCATCGTTCAGCACGGCAATGTCAATATCGGAGTTGCAGTGGCGGTAGAAGATGGATTATTGGTTCCGGTTGTAAGAAATGCAGATCAGAAAAATCTAAGGACGATCAACGCTGAAGTCAGGGATTATGCAGGTAGAGCCAGAGAAAAGAAATTGCAGTTGGATGAAATGCAGGGCAATACCTTTACCATTTCTAATTTGGGAATGTTTGGGATCGAAGAGTTTACCGCGATCATCAATCCACCAGATGCTTGCATATTAGCTGTTGGAGGAATCAATCAGGTTCCAATGGTTAAAAATGGAGAAATAGTGGTAGGTCATCAGATGAAAGTAACCTTGTCCTGTGATCACAGAGTGGTAGATGGAGCTACAGGAGCTAAGTTTTTACAGACTTTCAAAACTCTGCTAGAAAATCCGGTTAGAATTATTGCCTAGGTATCACATACGGATAATTAAGAACTGGAGCTTATTTTTTCTTATTTCCGCCTTAGTATATACTGTCATATGTGTTCGTGCGTTTCATATCCGAGGTGATATAGCCACTAAAATTGAGTTATACGATAAGAATGGCAATGGTTTCTTTGACAATGAAGAAATTACCCAGGAAGTCAGGGATTTTAATGTATGGTGTGCAAGCAATACGCCATCCAAATGGACCTTTGTCTATGCAATTCCTTATTCACTCCTTATAGTTTTTGCATTGTTTTTTTTCAAATGGTTAGCAATAAAGCTGATTTAAACCTAGCGCTTTAGAGAAAATAAAACGAAAAAAGGCGACCAATTTTGGTCGCCTTCTTACATTCTTTATGTATAGGATAATTAAATACTATACTACTTTTACGTTTACAGCATTTAATCCTTTTCTGCCTTCTTGTAATTCAAACTCCACGCTGTCCCCTTCTCTGATTTCATCTACCAATCCGGAAACGTGAACGAAGTGTTCTTGTTTTGATTCATCTTCAATAATAAATCCAAAACCTTTGGAATCATTGAAAAATTTTACTTTGCCTGTATGCATTATTGTTAATTAAAAATTATAAAAACACAAAGCTAAACTATTATTTGATCAAATACCTTAAATATTTATTTTATTTTAAGTAGAAATGAAACACTAAAAGTCAAAGGCTTAGGATCTTAACCAAACTCTGAATGAAGATTTCTTCCCGAGGCAATTGATCTTGCCCCAGACCTTTTAACTTGAGATCTGTTTCTGCCAGAATTTGAATGCCCTTCCTGATTTGATTGGGACTGTAGTTTCTAGCAACTTCTTGGTATTCTTTTAAAAAAAAGTTAGAGTGAAGACCCATGGCTTCCATTAGTCTCTTATGCCCTTTTCGATGGTAGGCATGATAGATCATTACTTTCTGGAAATAACCGAAGATGGCGGCGACAAGCCAGATCGGATCATTGTTTTTGATATTGTCCATTAAGTTTTGAGCAATTTGAAATACTTTTTTTCCATTGCGAACCCCCAGGTATTTATTGAGTTCGAATACATTGTATTCTTTGGATATCCCGACATATCGGTACACATCATCAATGGTGATCGTATCTCCCTCATTTTTATTCGAATATAGCTTGTCCAATTCCTTGCTGAGTCTGCTCAGATCATTTCCCACGTGTTCTGCAATCAATTGAACGGCATCGGGATTTGTTTGAAATCCCTTGGAAACAGAGTAGTTGCTTATCCATGCAGGAATTTGATTCTCGTAGAGTTTTTTTGATTCGAATTCTACCGCTTTCTTTTTGGCCAATTGATAGAACTTTTTGCGCTTATCAATTTTTTTAGTCATGACCAGAGCCAGAACAGTTGTTTCCTCCGGATCTGACAGATAGTGCTCGATGGATTCATCAAAGTTGAGCTGATCGGCATCCTTGATAATGATCAATCTTCGCTCGGCCATCATAGGATACTGTCGACATAAATCCACCAGTTGCTGCGCCTGCACATCCGATCCGAAATAAACGAACTGGTTGAATTCTCTTTCTATCTCTGACAATGCATGCTGCATTAGATTTTTGACGAGAATATCCAGATAATAGTTCTCTTCACCATGAAAAAGATAGATAGGCTTAAAATCTCCTTTTTCAAATGATTTTATGATATTTATGCATTCTGTATTCAAGAATTAGAGGCTTTTTACTCTTTAATTTTATAAACGAACAAATCTACAAATTTAGATATGCAAAATAAAAGACCCTTGATTTTGGTCACCAATGATGATGGTATGTTTGCTCCTGGGATCAGACATTTGATAGCCTGTGCGAGCGAGTTGGGAGAAGTGGTGGTTGTGGCACCGGATTCTCCACAATCGGGAATGGGGCATGCCATTACCCTGGATCAGCCATTGAGGTTGAATAGAGTAGAAATAATGCCTGGAGTTGTTGCCTATGAGTGCAACGGAACCCCAGTGGATTGTGTGAAATTGGCGAAGCATGTGGTATTAAAAGACCGAGAGCCGGATCTTTGCGTTTCGGGAATAAACCATGGGTCGAATGCATCTATTAATATTATTTATTCCGGAACACTTTCGGCAGCCATGGAGGCCTCGTTAGAAGGGATAAAATCTATTGGTTTTTCACTACTCAATTTCTCATTCGAATCTGACTTTAGCTTTTGCCTTCCTCATGTTTCGAAAATCATCGAGTACGCATTAAATAATGATTTTGGATCCAGCAAACTGCTCAATGTAAATATTCCCTATGTACCAGAAGAAGGTCTTGCGGGAATAAGAGTTTGTCGCCAATCAAAGGCCAGATGGGTAGAAGAATTTGCCGAGGGGATTGATCCACGGGGTCGAAAATACTATTGGTTACAGGGTGAATTCAAACTGGAAGATCAAGGATTCGACCACGATTTACATGCGCTTAGAAATAATTATATATCTGTTGTTCCCTCTATGCACGATTTGACGGACTACGAAGCGTTAAATAGTCTGACATCGATAGAAAATATTAAATGATATGAAGAATAATATTTATACCGGTCTTTTTATGGGACTGATATTTCCCTTTGCATTCTATTTTATCATTCAGGGTTTTTTCCGTTTACTGGATGTAATGGATATCACCAATGGCCCATTGAGTTATGGAGAATCAATTCGAGATAGGACCATTTTTCTATTTTGCATATGTGCCAATATTATTGTTCTCCAGATATTCCAGCGTCGGGCTATGAAAGAAGTAACCCGAGGTATTGCAGTTCTGACTGTTGTTTTGGCCATTGCCTGGCTGATCAATTACGGTAGTGAGATTTTCTAATCTGGCATGAAGTATTTTATCATAGCGGGAGAGGCATCTGGAGACTTGCACGGTGCTGAATTAGTAAGAGAAATCTTCAAACAAGATAAAAAAGCCGAGATAAAGTGTTGGGGAGGAGATCGAATGGCTGAAGCTGGGGCACAAGGGCTAAAGCATATCAAAGATCTGGCTTTTATGGGTTTTGTCGAAGTGGTGCGTCATTTGCCGACAATACTTAAGAACTTCAAGATATGTAAGAACCAAATACTTGAATTTGCACCGGATGTTGTTGTTTTCGTAGACTATCCGGGATTCAATCTTAGAATGGCTGAATGGACCAAAGAGAATGGAATTCGGAACGCATACTATATTGCACCTCAGGTTTGGGCTTGGAAAGAGAACAGAGTAAAAAAGATACGGGCATTTATAGATCAACTGTTTGTTATTCTACCCTTCGAAAAAGAGTATTTCAAGGGACATGAGATCGACGCGCACTACGTAGGACATCCCTTATTGGAACAACTCGAACGGGGGAAATACCGACTACAAAAGATCGAGGAAAGGGAAGATAAAATTATTGCCTTGTTACCAGGCAGCAGAAGGCAAGAGATCAAGAGAATGTTGCCAATAATGCTGAAGGCGATCCGATCATTTCCAGACTGGCGAGTCATCATTGCAGGTGCTCCAAATATTGGAAAGGAAGAATATAGAAAGATCAGTGGTAACGCCTCCATAGAGATATGGTCGAATAAAACCTATGAGTTACTCGACATTGCCTCTTTTGCCTTGGTTACTTCAGGCACTGCCACCTTGGAAACAGCATTATTCGGTGTGCCACAAATAGTCATGTATAAAGGGAATTCTATTTCCTATCTCATTGCTCGGAGATTGGTGAAAGTCAAATACATTTCTTTGGTCAACCTCATTTTGGATCAGCCGGTTTTGAAGGAACTGATTCAGGGCGATGTCAATGAGAAAAAACTAGTTGAGACCATGCATCAAGTGATGAAGAAGGAATCATTGCTTGAGTTGGAAGAAAACTATCGCAAATTGTACGCTTTATTGGATCAGGGCGGAGCTAGTAAAATGGTAGTAGAAAAGCTATTAAAATAAGTTAGCTCCCACATTAATTAGAAAAAAAACTATCACATCTGTTACGAAAAGCTTTTGTTGTAGGTATTCTATGTAGAGGAATGATTATTTACCTAATTTTTTGACCTATGAATGTTGGCAGAATATCTTTCAAATTACTTGTAGTAATACTTTTACTTTTTTCTTGTGCTGAGGAAAAAGACTTTGTCCGCAGAGGATTGACTGTATTTGGAAGTCCTTTACATCAAGAAGGAGATAAGACAAATATTCTCTTCCAGATAAAAGATATCAATGGTAATTGGATCAAAAATGCTAAAATTACAATTCTTTCAAGTTCGGAAGAATTATATACTGATGATCGAGGATTGGCTGCGTTGGAGGATGAATTTCTGTTGGCCTATGGGCTCCCTTACAAAGTAGAAATGGATGGTTTTCTTCCACACTTTGGCATCGCTCACGGATCCATTTATACGGCTGTCGGAACCGATCCTGTAAACTTTAGTAATGAATTGATCTTACTTAAACCAAAGGGAGCCAATACACTGACAGAGACTGGTGCGACATTAGAGTTAGACGAATTTACCTTGACCATTCCTCATCAATTAATACAAAAAGACGGGGAGAGTTATTCGGGAGTAGTTGAGTTGTACATTCAAGATATAGATATAAGTACGCCGAAGAAATTTGGGGTAAATGCACTCTCTTCAACCTTGGGTTCTATGAAAAATGGGGAGTCTAGAATTGTAGAAAGTCTTTCGTTTTTCTATCTCGAACTTTTCACAGAAGAGGGGGAGGAACTTGGCATTTACTCTGACTTTCCTATGTTGATATCAACTCCGATTAACAATTTTGGACTGGAATTGCCCAATTATCTTAGATCATTTACACTAAATTCTTTTGATGCTTTATGGAATGAACAGGATGATGCGGTGCTTAACACAAAAGGAGACTATGAACTGGCATTAAAATCAACAGGGTATGCCACAATTGCATTGTCTCATGCCTTCTCTACTCAATCGGTTTCAAGCAACCATAGAGGAATCGATGATGCTAAAATTATCCTTTGTAGAAGTGAAGATGGGCCTTGCTTTTGTACTGTTTTTGATGGAGACCTTATATCCGATGGTAATAAGAATAGAATGTATTTACCAAGAGATATAGAGTTGTATCCATTTGTCATTATTGAAGATGATTTGATTGTTCCAGAGGTACTAGATTATGAAATTAATGACAAGATTCGCATATGGTTTGGAGGTGAATACAATGGTTATCATGGCAGAGTTGTATGCAACCCCTTTGCCACCGATCAGGGAAATAAGTGGCTCATTGCAAAAATGGAAGCCAATGATCAGGTGCACTATGATATACTTAATTCCAGTACTGGTTTTTATGATTTAGGTACTCGCGAAAAGGGAAGAATTAACATAAGAATTGAAGATTATTACACGGGTGATAGTGTTGCTGAATTAGAAATAGAAACAGGCCCGGATTATAGTATCCCGCATGTGGGATATGAGGAATTGCCAGAATATATATACTGCAAATAAATACCTATTTCGTATTCGACATGGAACTATGAATGAATTACAACTTATTCAAAAGTGTAAGTCGGGTGATCAAAAAGCCATGAGATTACTCTATGACCGCTATGCGGATATGTTGTACAATACCATTTATAGATACGTTTTAAACCGTCATGATACCGAGGATATAGTTCAGATTTCTTTTTGTAGGGTTTTTAAGTATTTGAATTCGTTTGATGCGGATAAAGGAAATCTGAAGTCATGGATAAGAAAAATCGGTATTCGATGCATGATTAATAGTAGAAATAAGAAAAAACCCTTGATGTTTATTGATTTAGAGGATCCGGAAATAAAAGATAGATCAGTTGACCCAATATCTAATCTTTCCTTCGAACAGATCAAGCAGTTAATTTATGGTTTGGACGACCCCTTCAGAACAATTTTCAACATGTATGAAATAGAAGGTTTTAGCCATGCAGAAATTGCCGAAATGTTGCAGATCAAGGAAGGCGCTAGTAGGGTGTATCTGTCCAGAGCAAAAATAAAGTTGAGATCGTCCATTGAGAAAATGGACAGGAAGTTTAGGGTTTGAATTTTTTAATTTTTTATTGAAGAACAAATGAAAAATTTACAAGAGCAATTTGATAAAGATAGGACCCATGAGTGGAGTAAAGATGAAGTCTTTCAAGCCATTGTAAAAGAAGTAAACGAACCGAATAATGGGAAAGGAAATTTAAGGCAATATTGGCTTTATGGTCTGTTTATGATTTCTTTTCTTGCTTTCGTTTTTTTGGGCCTCAGTCAATATAATTTAGACGGTCTTCTGGTCGCTGGAAACCAATCATTAGAACAAGGGGGTCAGAAAAAGGAAACCGGTGAAATTAAAAAGACCGATAAGAATATAGTTGAAATGAAAGGCTCTTCATTGATTATCGAAAGTGATGAAAGAGATGAAGTAAGTCCAGAGAGAGCGGGAAATGGTAAAAGGCTGAAGAAGTCTAGTAATAGAGAAAATCAAGCACTTATTAAGCTGGAAACTGACAAAGAAGTCGAAAAAGGAACGAACAATGACGAAAACGGAAGGCAAGAAGTAAAAAAATCGGATGAAATATTCTCTATTCAAGAGGGTAGTGTCCTAAAAACCATGGAAAGTAAGTCCCGGAGTAAAGACCAGATTGAATTAGCGCTGGAGACACCAATTCTTGACATCAATAATCAAAATGTTGGTAATAAAGAAGTTCAAGTTAAATCTTCAGAGATCAAAGAGATCTTGTCGGAAGATGGTTTAGCGGAAGATTTACTTGTTGATAATATTCCATCTCTTAGATTGAAACCCTTTAATCAATTTGTACCTGAAATTGATGAATTGACTATTGATCGCGAAACTAAAACGCGTTCTACTTCCCCTCACCGAAACGGATTATTCGAATTGGACTTAGGGGCCCTTTATCATGGAATTAAGCCACTCGAGTCCGCTGAGTTATATGAAACCAACTTGGATATTGAAGATAGAAGATTTTTAGAACAGGCGAAAAGAAGTTTTTTTATGCAGGTGGCCTATAAGAAGAAGATTTTTCCTTCTATTAATGCCGCTGGGTTCTTAAAATGGTCGCAATATCAAACTGAAACAAAGTGGGTCGAACAGACAAGCGTTTTTACAGAATTTGGCTACATATTTCAGGAGGATAATAGGGTACTTCGAAATGTATATCAACGGGTAGATGTTGGTCTGAGAATAGAATATCAAAAATCATTGGGAAGGTATATGTTTAATTCGGGAATTGGCCTCGGAATGGAGGTGATGCACCGCAATAAGGGGCATTATATCGATGGATTAAATAGAAAACGAAGTTTTAATGAGGAAGATTATTTTCAGGCTGTCTATGTTCAGCTAAGAGCGGGGATGTATAGATGGTTGGGTAGGAAGGTGGCAGTTGGATTGATGGCTGAATACGTCCCATCCAGAGATGCGGTCAATTATTCTATCAGCGATATCAATAAGAATCAAAACATATATTTAGGTCTGAGCGCGGTTTATAATTTATAAGCGTGGGATACATTATTTGATAACCTATGAAATTGGCATAAGTATTTAACTTTATTTAAATGCTATGGATATAATCTAGAAGAGAAACTTCATTATTAAGTCCAAGTTTTTTCTTCAGTCGGTATCGAGCTGACTCTACAGATCTTGCAGAAATGCCTAATATTGGCCCTACTTCTTTAGGATTCAAGTTCATACGGATATAGGCTATATGTTTTATATCGTTATCTTTAATGTTCGGATGAATATTTTTTATTTTATCGATAAAATCTGATTCTAACTCAATATAATGTAGCAACATGTCGTCTGATTCATTTATTTCTATTTCACTAATACGTATCTCCTTGGTCAAGTCTTCGAAAACTGATATGTCACCGGTATTTTTGAATGATTTAAAAGAATCTCTAATTCCCTTGGCAAGCTCATTGATCCTCTGTTTATAAAGAGTCTCTTTTATGAGAAGCTTTTGATTTTGCTGTAGTTCATTTTGAATCCTTTCTTGATCTTTGCTAATGATTTCATTTTTTTCAGCAATTTCAGCATTTCTCTTTTCCAAGGATGAGTTTAGAATAGTTTTATGTTTATTTTGTCTGACAAAGTATGAGATGGCAATTATGCAAAGTAAGCTAACAATAATTAAAAATAGATTGTAAATTCGTCTGTTTTTTTGTGCATTCAGTTGTTTTTGAATCTCTTTTTCCTTCGCAAATGAATCTTCCTTTGCCAATATTAACTCTTCCATGACCATCAATTTGTCAACAGTATTCTTTTTTAATACGACTTCAAGACTGTCACTAGCAGAATTAGATCTTGAGAGATAAAAAAACGCTTGGTTCTTGTCACCTTGTTGATGTTTAATAATAGAAAGAACTTTATAAAATTGTTTTGCTGTCTCCCATTGCTGAGAATTAAAACTTTGAATGGCCAGATTTTCGATAAAACCGATAATTAGCTGTGGTGATGTTGAACTCAAAAAGCTTCGAAGAAAATCTACAAGATTGGTTTCGGATAATTTGTTAAGGTTTAGAAAAGCTTCACAAAACGTACTGAAATATGAAGACTGCATGTCAGGTATATTTAATTCCAAGATTCCAATATACTCTATTCCTTGCACCAATGTTTTCAAGGATTGGTGGAAGTTTTCATTATCAATCCAGAATTGAGCAGTTCCAATGTATAATCCAGATAAATTAACCATCCTATCATTATCCTTCAACTCCATTCTTATTTCATTAAACAAAGAATCAGCTTTACGATTATTTCTTTCCAAATAATCAATAAATATTCCATGTATTCTTGATAATAAATCAAGCTGAGGATCATTTATAATTTTTGTCAGACTTAGTACTTCTTTTTGCAATTTTTTTGCTTCATTCATTTCTCCTATATTCTGAAAGAGCAAAGATTTTTGGTCCTTCGCATAGGCTTCTATTTTCTTGTTTTCAAATTTTTGGGCTTTGGATATACATTTATTTAGATATTCAAGGACTCCATCATAATCTCCTTTATCCATTAGAATTATCCCAATTTTCCAATAAATAAATGGCAATTTATTCTCTTCAGTGGGAACATCCTCATTAATAAATTTAGCCGCTTCAAGAAACATTCTTAACGCCTCATCCGAATTTCCTTTTCGTTGTTCAAGCTCTGCCTTAGAAACTTGTAGTTTTGCTAATAGAGAAGGATCTTTCAATATTGCTTCACTTCTGAAAATCTTTTCATAATGATGAGAAGCAGAATCAAGTAGGCCGCGGAGTAGATAAGATGAAGCGATATTCTGATGGATAGTTATCACTTCTGAGGCATACTTTGCTTTATTAATATTGCTTAATAAAGTGGTTAAATGCTTTGTACTTTCAGGCAATTTCCTTTGATCTATTAAAGCAACACCTTGTAATCGAAACGCTTCAATTATCCATAAACTATCATGATGATTTGTGGCTAGATTCATCAAAGAATCTGACCAAAATTTAGATTTTGCCATGTCTTTCAATCGATAATGGTGAAAAGAGTCAGAAATTCTTTCTAAATCTATCTCGTAATACTTGGGATTCTCATGTCCTTTACGACAAGCATTAAAAAGAAGTAAAACAAATAATGCCAAGATATATATAGCCGATAGTTTACGCATAATAGTCGATTACATCTCAAATTCATAATGTTAGCATAAAGTTATACGGATTGGCATTCTGAGAAAGCCTTCCCCGAAATTATTGATACTGCAATAATACAGCAATCCGAAAAAAGAGCGAAAAACTTATAAAAAGTGCACATCAATAACACAGCAATAGGCCTGGTAGGCCAGATTATAGTCTTTACGGGACGATAATTGTAGAATAAAAATCTGTTTGCCTAGAATGGCTAGACATATTTATTATTCAGATTAATACTGGCTTTTAAAAGAACGATGATAAAACAATTTATGATGACAACAAGAACTAATTGCATTAATCCAAGGTCCTTTTGGTTATGTATATTTTTTATGACATTATTTCAATTTGTAACAGTAGACACTGATGCACAGGTATATGGGTTTAGAGGTAATGGTAATAATGATTTTAGATACTATGATGTAGCTGCTGATTCATGGTCCAACTTAACTAATACGAACGCCAATGTCACGAACGGTGGTGCTTCTGTATTTCTAAATGGGGAAATTTATCTTTTGTTTGGAAGTAGTGATGGATTCGAAAAATATGATACGCTTGCCCAGACATGGACTTCACTTTCTAATTCTCCATCCTCAGTAATAGATGGTGCTGCTTTGGCAACAGATGGCACATATATTTATGCTACTTCTGGTGGAGATACGAATGATTTTTGGCGCTATGACCCTGGAACTGATACTTGGGACACAGGGGTATTGGCTGCGACACCAACTGCTGTTGGAGATGGAACTAGTTTGATTCATCACGGAGGTTACATCTACACGCTATTCGGAAGTTCATTTGATTTTTACAGGTATAACATTTCCGGGAACAGCTGGGAAGTGCTTCCGGCATCGATTCAAGAAGTCAAGGATGGAGCTTCAATTGAGACAGATGGAAATTATGTATATGCTTTCTTTGGAGATGTGACTGCGAATTTCAGGCGATTTAGTCTTAATGGTACAATAACGTCCAATACATGGGAGGATTTACAAGATACACCAGACAATTTTGATAATGGAGCGAATTTGGCCTATGACGGTAGTGATTATATTTATGCATTTAAAGGAGAATCTTCATCAAAGTTTTTTAGGTACACAATTTCTACAGATAGTTGGGCAGAACTTGATAGTTACGGTGATGGCATTAGAGATGGGGGTTCACTAGTATTCTCTTCTGCTGGTTGCGGTATACCAACTGTAACTCTAACTATATCGGCTGCTACCTGTGGAGGGTCTGCAAGCAACGATGATGGAACCATTCAGATATCTGCTAATTCTAGAGGTAATAAAGTTGGATTTTCTGCAGGTTCCAGCTATACGGGTCCTGACTTCAACTCATCGTCAACAATTGGTACTTTGCCTTATGTTGTTAGTAATACCTTGGAGAACCCCAGCTTTGATCAGCCTTATACTGTAAGAGTATATTGTGATGAAGATAATTACGTCGATGAGACCCTACTGCTACCTACTGTCTTATGTATCAATGCTGATCTCTCATTATCAATAAGTCCAATGACTCAGACGGAAAGTGTAGGTTCAGAGGTGAGTTATACCTTGACGATTACCAATTCTGGACCAGATACAGCTCCTGATGTTAAAGTATCTGTACCTATTCCAAATAAGGGAACTTTGGTGAGTTCCGATCCAAGTCAGGGAAGTTATAATGCGGTAAGTGAAGAGTGGAATCTAGGAGATCTTTCCGCGGGTAACCAAACTCTGACATTGGTATTAAGAGTAAACAACAACTAATCTAAACTTAATTTCAAAGAGAACAAAAAATAAAAATTATGTTACAACAAAATATATACTTGACTAGTAGGCTTTTGAAGATGCTTATCTCATTAGTTTTTCCAGTTGTAATTTTGGTTGAAGGACTGTCTGCTCAGAACTGCGGGACGATGCCTGAGATAGTCGCCGAGTGGAATTTCGACTCCAAGAATGGGGACTGTAATGGTGCAGATGGTGAAACTAAAACTACCCCTAGTTTGAAGCAGAATGATCGGTTTTATTGTCCCAACACTAATGCAGGTTGTGCAGGGGCTAGACTTGGTTCTCAGGGACATTCAAATACAACTTTTTTCAACGGTGCGATTTGTCTTCTTGGGTTCTTTGATACAGAGGAGTCTGTGGATAGCAAAGGAGGCTGCCCTTTTGACGATCAGTCTACAGTTTTCGATCCTGAACAATGTAATAATCTATATTTGGAATATACCATTCCAAAAGGTACAACAGGTTGCTTAACGGGATTCGATGTAACAATAATGCAAAAGCAATTTGATGGTAGCACGGTGTTTTTTGAGAAACAAGGAGTTGCGATCAAGAAAAATGGAGTACTAGTTTACCAGGATGATCAGACCATTACAGCAAGTCAAATTAACGATAAAACTTCTTTCGTTTTCACAGGTGGAGATTTATGTTCAGATGGAAGCAGTGATGTAACCTTTACTGTACTTTTCGGATTGGTTCATCTTTTGACGGAGCCTGGAAAAGTTAGTACTGCTGGCTATGACAATATCATTTTATACGGGACTTGCGGGGGGCCGTCTTCTCCAGGTGTGGAGGTGACACAAGCTACTTGCCTGGAAACAGGACCGGCTAATAATGGAATGCTAACCTTGCGTAATTTCGATCCCAATGCTCGTTTTGATTTTAATTCTGGAACTAGTTATTCAGGTTCAGCTACTTATGGAACAGCAAATATGATTCCCGGTGATGGCATTATTGCTGATACTTTGGTGGACAATGGGATGCCTAGAGATTTTACCATTCGCATTTTCAACGCTGATGGGTGTTATACTGATCTTTTTGCTACAATTCCGCCTGTAAATTGCCCTAAGCCAGAGATTCCATGTACCGCTCCATCGGGGATGAAAATATCTACAACTCTCGCGACTTGTACTGGTGATGTGGCAAATGCTGATGCTGAAATCAATGTTACAAATGTTATTGAAGGAGATCGTGCAGCTTATTCAATTGGTAATTCTTTTTCTGGGGATGATTATAATTCAGCTTCGTCAATTAATTCTGGTGGTATTACCTTTAGTGGATTGGCCAATCCTACAGGATCACAGATTTATACGGTAAGAACTTATAATGGAGCAGATGATTGTTATACTGATCGTTTGGTCATTTTGGAGGACGCAGATTGTGGACCCTGTTCCAATTCTTTGGTTGAGATTATTAATTCTGGTGCCAATGACCCTGATTCTGCTCCAGGGAATGGAGAAGTTAGCGAGGATGATGCTTTAACTTTTGAGATATGTCGCAGTGATGAAATGATTGATATCGAATTAAGTAAAACTGTAAGCCCAAGTTCAGGTATGGCAGGAATTACAGATTTTGTTTGGACTATCACTGTACAAAATACGGGCACAATGACTGCAACCAATGTTCAGATAAAGGATCTGCTGCCTGAAGAATCGTTGGCTTTAACATCCAGCAACCCATCCATTGGAACATTTGGACTTAGTGCAGGTTGGTTGGTTGGAGATTTGGCAGCAGGTGCTACTGCAACCTTAGAGCTTCATACTACGGCAACGGATATAGGAATTTTTGAAAACTGCGTGGAACTAGTTAGTGCAAGTCCGGATAATGACCCGGATTCTACTCCTGATAATAACCTTTTGGCGGAAGATGATCAAGATTGCGAATCTATTACTGTAACGGGGATACCTCCTCCAACAGTTGAGAAGGAATTTAGCCCTGAACTTGTTAAGACTGGTGTGGCATTTCAAATGTCAATTAAGATACAAAATAATCATACCGAACCAATTACGTTACAATCTGATTTAATAGATATGTTACCCAATAACGGTGGGGCAGGTCAGATGGAAGTGGCAAGTGTACCGAATATAGTAAGTGATGTAACTGGGGTTATAGCATTAGCTGGAGCTACAGATGTAACCATTCCAGCAGGGTCAACCTTGTTACCTGGATTTTCAGTAATTCAGGTGGATGTTATTGTTAACGAAGATGGAGAGTATTGTAATCGCATTGAAGCTGGTGATCTTGAAACAGATGCGGGTAATAATGCTCTCGCTACAGAAATTTGTATGGTGGCCAAATCTACTTATGTGATGGCGCCAATCTTACAAAAATCTTTTGATCCGGCTGTCACTGAAGTAGGAGAAGAGACTATTTTAACCATTTCTATTGACAATAGAAATAGTAGTGATTTTACACTTCTGCAAGATTTTGTGGATGACTTTCCTATAGGAATGATTGCGACTGGAGGTGCTTGTAGCGGATTCTGTGCGGGTTTAGCTCCTTTGAATGCTGGAGATGAGACCTTGATTCTTTTACAAGGTACAACTATTCCACCCGGGATCAGTTCTATTTCGGTACCCGTGACCTCTAATCAAGAAGGAATATTGTGCAACAGAATACCTATCAATGCAATGATTGTGGAGGCCGAGGGGGTTATGGTCCCCAATGAAGGTATTGCTGAATCTTGTGCTACTTTTACCAATACACCTTGTACAGATATTAGCAGTCTTAGTCTAACCATTGAAGAGTCTGGACCATATTATGCAGGAGACACTGTTACTGTTCGAACTTCAGCTACAGGTACGGATGCTTTTACGATCTATGAATTTTTCGTGACCGGAGGTAATTTAATTAATTCAGGGGCATCTCCTGCGAGATGGATATTGCCAGCGACAGAAGGAGACTTTGATGTGCTAAGTAATTTGGATAATAGTGCAACAGGTCATGGTACATGTTTAGATAATGAGACTACTAGAATTAGTGTAGAATTAAACGAAGATTGCGTGCCAGGAGTATGTCCTACTTGTCCTTCTGGATTATCCGGTGCATGTGAAGAACTAGGATCATGGGATTTTTGTGTTGATGAGGGAGTAGACTGTTTACGACCAAGTGATAATAGTTATGAGACTCAGAATACATGTGCCGATATCGACATAGATATGCCGAATATAACAGATGATAACTGGTCATGTGTATATATTGGTAATGGAGAGTGTGGAGAAAGAACAATATGTTTTCCTGCAGATGCTCCATCAGATTTTGAAATAGAAGCGACACCAACTAATTCTGGAGAACGAGTAGATGTATATGGATTTGCATTTCATGCAATAGTTAAGGATTCTGTTTGGGAAACGAATGATAATGATAATCCTAAGTGCAATAGATATCCACAAGAATTTACTGTGGTCGTTACAGAAGAGGGCAATACCTTAACTCAAGGAGTAGACTATACAGTTAGTGATTTGAGTGCGCCGTTAAATGCATGGAAGGAATATGAGATTACCTTTACACCAGCTAGACAATTTACAAATACGAATCCAAGTGGAGATGATAATAGGATAGTAGTTTCAGTTGAAGGGGCCAATTTTGTTGGTACAGGAGTCTGCGATAATGATGAGATATATGAAATGTCATGTGCAAGATTCCTGGGATGCTGTGAAACATCGACCTGTGATCTGACCGCCTCAGGATCAGCAACAGCATGTGACGATGAGGGGACTGGAGATCCAGATGATGATACCTTTACAGTAACTTTGAATCCTACAGGCAGTGGGTTAGGGAGTACATATAGTGTAAGTGGAGATATCACAGCAAACAATGTATCATATGGATCAGCACAGCAAGTAGGCGGTAGTTTCCCGATCAGTGGCGGTAATTTAACGATTACGATTACAGATGATGCGACTGGGACTTGTCAAATAATAGATGAAGAAATTTTGGCTCCAAGTCCTTGTAGTACTTGCGTTCCAGGGGTATGCCCAACTTGTCCAAATGGATTGTCTGGTGCATGTGAGGAATTGGGTTCATGGGATTTTTGTGTAGATGAAGGCGTAGACTGTTTACGACCAAGTGATAATAGCTATGAGACTCAGAATACATGTGCCGATATCGACATAGATATGCCGAATATAACAGATGATAACTGGTCATGTGTATATATCGGAGATGGAGAATGTGGAGAGAGAACGATATGTTTTCCTGCGGATGCTCCATCAGATTTTGAAATAGAAGCGACACCTACAAATAGTGGAGATCGTGTAGATGTTTATGGATTTGCATTTCATGCTATTGTAAAAGACGAAGTATGGGAGACGAATAATAACAATAATCCAAAGTGTAACAGATATCCACAAGAATTTACTGTGGTCGTTACAGAAGAGGGCAATACCTTAACTCAAGGAGTAGACTATACAGTTAGTGATTTGAGTGCGCCGTTAAATGTATGGAAGGAATATGAGATTACTTTTACACCAGCTAGACAATTTACAAATACGAATCCAAGTGGAGATGATAATAGGATAGTAGTTTCAGTTGAAGGGGCCAATTTTGTTGGTACAGGAGTCTGCGATAATGATGAGATATATGAAATGTCATGCGCAAGATTCCTGGGATGCTGTGAAACATCGACCTGTGATCTGACCGCCTCAGGATCAGCAACAGCATGTGATGATGAGGGAACAGGAGATCCAAGCGATGATACCTTTACGGTAACTCTAAATCCTATAGGAAGTGGATTGGGAAGTACTTACAGTGTAAGTGGAGATATCACAGCAAACAATGTATCATATGGATCAGCACAGCAAGTAGGCGGTAGTTTCCCAATCAGTGGCGGTAATTTAACGATTACGATTACAGATGATGCGACAGGAACCTGTCAACTGGTGGACGAAGTAATCGTTGCGCCTTCACCATGTAGTACATGTAATCTAACTGCTTCTGGTTCTACAACGAATTGCGATGATGAAAATACTTCTGATGAAAACGATGACACTTTTACCGTCACTTTAAATCCAACCGGAAGTGGATTGGGTAGCACCTATAGTGTGAGTGGAGATATTACGATGAGTAATGTATCGTATGGATCAGCACAGCAAGTAGGTGGAATCTTTTTGATCAGTGATGGAGATTTGACAATTACGATAACGGATGATGCAACAGGTACTTGTCAATTGGTCGATGAGATTATTGTGGCCCCTTCACCTTGTAGTATGGCATGTCCTCCGAATGAACACACGATTTGCGATGATGATTCTAATTCTGCTCAATTAATGGCCGATCCAGGTTATACTAATTATATCTGGTATGAATATGATGAAGTCAATATGGTACGAGGAGTACAAGTAGGAACTGGTCAGATTTTGACGGTAGTTGGAAGCGATGTAGGCACAGCGGGATCTAGACAATGCTATGTTTATTCAGCTGATGGATTTGATGGATGTCCATTTGAACTTTGTTGCCCGGTCTGTGTAATAACAGAGGAGTGTTGTCCTGCTTCAAATTGCCATGGAGTTCAAGTCGAAATAAGAAATAATAACTAGAATAAAATTTACGCTTTTTATCAAATCAAACCCGTCGCAGTTATGCGACGGGTTATAATGTATCAATTAAATAATGGATAGATAGGTTTTAGCATATACATAAACATTCTAGATAAACTGTTTTTGAATATTGAACAGACATTGACAATGTAAGTCATAATCGTGCTACATCTAATTCCAAAATAGCTTTCATTCTGTAAACATCAATTTAATTATAACCAAATGAAAATAATTAATCTATTAGTATTTTTTTATCTGCTATTTACACTTCAAACTCTTGATGCTCAGTCTTTTGATTGGATACAAGACATTTCCGGTGAAAGACTAAAAAATATAGAGAGTATAACCACGGATGAAGTAGGCAACATTTATATTTTAGGAAATATTTATGGTCTAACAGAGTTTGATAGTAACGCCATAAGCCTCACTCCGACAGGCATCATTGACATGTACTTTGCAAAATTTGATCAACATGGAAAATTTATTTGGGTGAAACAAGTGGGTGCAAGTCTTTTGGTCAAGGGTTATACCATAAAAGTTAATTCTGAGGGCAATCTAATAATAAGTGGAACTGCTAGAGGTAGTGTTGATTTCGACCCGAATCCAAGTACTGCTCATATAGTCAATTCTACATCCCTAATTTTTGCATTAAAACTTAATTCTGAAGGAGAATTTATTTGGGTTAAATATATTGAAGGAGAAATAAATGAGTCACCGGAAATGATCCTGGATGATTCCGATAATATCTATATGAGGGGCTATGTTCGTAGTGGAACGGATATGAATCCAGACCCTGAAATAAGTAATAATCTTTTTGGTGGTGCTTTGCACAATATATATATCAGTAAATGGGACGATTCAGGCAACTATCAATGGGCAAATTACATAAGTCCTACAGAACAAAATCATACTCATACCGGTGCGATAGCTATAGATACAGAAGGGAACGTGTACAATATGGGATATTTTGAAAATGTTGTTGATTTCGATGTCAGCACTGGAGGAATTTCTACTCTAAGTAGTTCGGGCTCTTGGGATATCGTTATCTCCAAATACACAGAGGATGGTGATTTTATTTGGGCGAAGCAAATAGGAGGGCCTGGTCGAGATAGAGGAACGAGTTTTTTTGTGCACGATGACAAACTATATTTAAGTGGTAGCTTTTCAAATTCTGCAGATATCGACCCTAGCCCGAACAATACTTTTGAACTACATTCAAGTGGTGGAACAGACTTGTTCTTTGCTTGCATGGATCTTGATGGAGAATTAATTTGGGCAAGGCAATTAGCGAGTACGGATGATACTAATGGTATAATGGCCATAAACAAACAAAATGAAATACTTTTATATGGTACATTTAAAGGTGAGATTGATATTGATCCTAGTCCGTTGTTGTCGGAGACTTTATTTTCTCAGAGTGCGACAGATCTTTACTTAGTGACTTTTGACATTGAAGGTCAATTTAAGTCTGCTTTCAATTTCGGAGGAGAGAATAATCAATCACATCAAGTCTTTGAGGTCGATGGTTTTGGCAACGTTTATATGTCAGGTAAATATCAAACTTCAGCATCCTTCCAGACGGAAGAAGGTTTCGTTCCATTAAGTTCATTAGGATCTGATGATAATTTTATTTTGAAGTTGGCCAGTGCAGCACCATCATGTTCCTATGAACTTATTGATTTCGAAGATTTTGAAGAGGGTTGGGGTCTATGGAATGATGGTGGTGGTGATTGTATGAGAGATGACAATGACTACGCCGAAAATTTGGTAGTTGATGGCGTATTAACAGGTGGAGATTATAATGTTCGTTTAAGAGATAACTCCTCTGGATCTGATATGTATACGGATGATATTGATTTGAGTTCCTATGAGGAGATACAGCTGACATTTACTTTTGTTACTGAGTCCATGGAATTAGAAGAAGATTTTTTCTTAGAGCTTTCTCCTGATGGGGATACCGATGACTATCTAGAAATTGGACACTGGATAAGTGGTGTTGATTTTGAAAACGGAACATATTATACTGTCGAAGTGACATTCAATGATAAAACACAATTTACAGATGAGACTAGATTGCGATTTCGTTGTGATGCATCTTCTAACGGTGATAAGGTCTTCATTGATTATGTTCGTATAGCTGGTTGTAAATCCATGGTTGCAATGAATTTAGTAGAGTCAAATTCTGAAAACGACTTGATTACTCAATATCATCAAAATAGTCGTGTCGATGAATTGGAATTATTTCCGAATCCAAGTCAAGGAGAACTTAATCTCAAGCTAAAATCGGAAGAAGATATAAGCTCGAATCAAATAATTATATTTAATGAAGCAGGACATGTAGTAAGATATTTTGAAAATATTGATTTGGATGTCCCAATTAAGTTGTTTGATTTAGACCCTGGTCTCTATCTATTGCTACTTTCAAATGACGCTTATAAGTCATCACAAACATTTATTATTACTAGATAAATGTGGGATTTATGATCAAGCATATTAAACGTTAAAATAAAGAATTGATCAATTTTTAGTCAGAAGTATTTTATGATTCTAGATCTTGGCTAATCGTTGAGGACCCTCCAAAAGGAAGGTCAAAGGAGACTTATTTATTACTTACAAGAGATACTCAATTAACCAGCGCATACTCCACAATATTCGCTCCCATCTGCAGTGCCTGCTGCCGTTTCTCTGGAGTATCATTGTGCACCTCTTCATCTTCCCAGCCATCGCCAAGATCGGATTCATAGCTGTAGAAACATATCAGATTGCCTTTCCAGATTAGGCCAAATCCTTGTGCGGGTTTTTCATCATGCTTGTGAATCTTAGGCAAGCCGCTTGAGAACTTAAACTCCTGATCATAGATCTCATGGTCGAATGGAAGTTCGATAAAGCTAAGCTCTGGAAAGACCTTTTTCATAGCAATTCTAATATAGGGGTCCATGCCATAATTATCATCGATATGCAGAAATCCACCTGAAATCAAATAAGTTCTTAAATTTTCTGCCTCAGAATCACTAAAGACGACATTGCCATGACCGGTCATGTGCAAAAAAGGATAATTGAAAAGTTCTGCACTTCCGACTTCAACGGTGGCATAGTTGTGATCGAAGTCCGTTCCAAGACTTTGATTACAGAAAACTGCCAGATTCGGTAGGGCAGTGGGATTGGCATACCAGTCACCGCCTCCATTGTATTTAAGAAGGGCTAATTGATCTTTTTCCTGTCCCTTAGCAAGATTCAATTGAATCATGAATAGACCAATAAAAAACAAGTAATTTAACAGATTTCGATGTCTTGGCATCATCCAATTCACAGTTTTCTATGCAAATGCTTTATTGAGAAGTTCTTCCTGTTGTTCATCGTGGACCTTCTTGTATCCGGTCGCTGTCGAACTGGAAGCTTTTCTAGAAATAATCGGCATTTTTCCTTCGAATCGCTCAAAGATATAACTGGCTGCACCCATATTTCTGGACTCCTCCTGAACCCAACGCCATTCCGCCTTGGCATATTTTTTCTGTAAAGCTTTAATTTGCTTTTCAGGGAAAGGGTACAACTGTTCTAGTCGTACTACGGCAGTATCCTTATTTTTTAAAGTCTCTTGTTTGTCGATGAGATCATAGTAAATCTTACCAGAACAAAGGATAACTTTTTTCACCGATGAAGCCTTTATTCTATCATCGTCTATCACTTCCTGGAATTTCTTTCCAGTAGTAAAATCTGCCTTCGGTGACAAGCACTTAGGATGTCTCAATAGACTCTTCGGACTCATGACAACAAGTGGTTTTCTAAAGTCACGTGCCAACTGTCTTCTTAGCGCGTGGAATAAATTGGCTGGTGTGGTCATATTCACCACAGCAACATTGTTTTCCGCACAACTCTGTAAGAAACGCTCTAGTCTAGCACTGGAATGTTCCGGTCCCTGACCTTCATAGCCATGAGGTAATAACATTACCAATCCACTCATTCTTTTCCACTTTGATTCCGAAGCGAAAACAAATTGATCCACCATCACTTGAGCACCGTTATAGAAGTCGCCAAATTGAGCTTCCCAAATGACCAAAGAATTCGGTGACGCGGTAGAATATCCGTATTCGAATCCTAAAACCCCAAATTCAGAAAGCAAAGAGTTGTAAATCATAAAGGATCCTTGTCCCTCCTGCAATTCGCTGAGCCTGTTGTATTCTTCAAAAGTGTTGTTATCGTGAAGTATTGCGTGACGATGGGAGAATGTTCCTCTTTTGACATCCTGACCACTCATCCTTACATTTTTCTTTTCTAATAGGATCGATCCATAAGCCATCAATTCGGCAAGACCCCAATTTAGATTTCCTTCATCCAGCAGTTTATTCTGCCCCTTGTACACCCGCTTCATTTTACTGATGATATCGATGTGATCAGGAGCCTTGGATAAATGACCGAGTATGAGTTCAATTTTAGTTTTAGGAATTCCAGTCTTAGGACTTTCCTCAAAGTCCTTATCATCAGTTGTGAATCGAAGTTTCCTCCACTCGTTTTCCGGATCTTGGTACTGATAGGGTAGAGGTTTTTGCTTCACATCATCGAGGCGGTCTTGAAGAAAAGCCCAAAATTCCTTCTCCATATCACCAGCCATCTTTTTCTCGAGCTCTCCGTCTTGAATCAGTTTCTCGAGATAGATCTCCCTTGGACTAGGGTGATTCTTGATGATTTCATACATAGAAGGCTGGGTAAATTTTGGGTCATCGCCTTCATTATGTCCGTGCTTTCGATAACAGACCATATCTATGAACACATCGGTATTGAATTTCTGCCTGTATTCAGTAGCCAGTTGAACAGCAAAAACCAGTGCCTCGGGATCATCGCCATTGACATGAAATACCGGAGATTGAATCATTTTTGCTACGCCTGTACAATAAGTCGATGATCTTGCATCGTCAAAATCGGTTGTGAATCCGATTTGATTGTTAATGACAAAGTGTATAGTCCCTCCGGTACAATAACCATCTAGTTGGCTCATCTGAGCTGTTTCATAAACAACTCCCTGACCGGCAATGGCCGCATCTCCATGGATTAGAATGGGCAATACTTTATCGTAATCATTTTGATAGATGATATCTCCCTTTGCTCTGGAATAACCCTCTACCACAGGATTTACTGCTTCCAAATGTGAAGGATTAGGAACCAACTTCAGATTCAGTTCATGACCTTTGACCACTTCTACAATTGAGGAGAATCCCATATGGTATTTGACATCACCATCGCCAAATGACTGGTCAGGTACAATATCCCCTTCAAATTCGGTGAATATCTGCTCATAGGTCTTGCCCATAATATTGGCGAGAACATTCAGTCGACCTCTATGCGCCATCCCTATGATGACTTCTTTGACTTCAGCTTTGGCGGCTGTTTGAAGGATGGCATCCAATGCCGCTATCGTTCCTTCTCCACCTTCCAACGAAAATCTCTTTTGTCCCACATACTTAGTGTGAAGAAAGCGTTCAAAGACTTCTGCACCATTCAATTTTTCCAGTATTCTTCTCTTCTGGTCGAGGGACAGGCCAAAACTTTTATTTGGATCATGGCTTTCGATCTTATTCTTCAGCCATGAACGCTGTTCAAAGTTTTCGATGTGCTGAAATTCAAAGCCGATATTACCACAGTAAAGGACATTGAGATGATCAATGATCTGGTTAAGTGTGGCACTTCCCAAGCCAAGCTCTTCTCCCGCAATAAATGTCGAATCTAAATCAGATTCTGACAATTGATAATTTTCCAGGTTTAGATTGGGTTTTCTATCCTTTCTCTGCCTAATCGGATTGGTTGTGCTCAAGAGATGTCCTCTGTCCCTAAAACCGTGAATTACGGATAAAACTGAGAACTCCTTCTTGATTTGTTCTGAAGAAAGTGCTCCCTCTTGAACTTGCTCGGCAAAACCGTTTTTAGAGAAATTAAATCCCTCGAAGAAAATCCTCCATCCTTCTTCAACACTATTGGGGTCGGACAGGTATTTTTTATATAAAAGATCTATGTAGCTAGAATCCGCATTAGAAATATGTGAGTAATTGCTCATAACACTGACTGATAGTCCTATAATTAGGCGGTAAAGGTCTCAACATTATTTAATATAACGATGATTTTTAAAGTATTTTTATCAATAAATATTCCAATAATTGTGGAGTATGTTGAAATAATGCCAATTAAATTAATTAATCTGATATCTTTTTGTTTAAAAAGATGTATATTTGCGGCTCGAATAAATAAAATGACCAGATAATAATGGCAAATCATCAGTCAGCGAAGAAAAGAGTAAGACAGGATTCTAAGAAGAGAATTCGAAACAGATATTATAAAAAATCTACAAGAACTGCTATCAAGAACCTGAGAGAATTAACGGATAAGAAGAAAGCAGAGGAATTCTTTCCTAAAGTAGTTAGTATGATTGATAGATTGGCCAAAAGAAATTTGTGGCACAAGAATAAAAGTGCTAATTTGAAGAGTAAGCTTCAAAAACACATCAACGCCCTCTAGTTATCGAGAAAAAACTTTCATCAATTTTTAGTATATTGTTAGAAAGTTTGAGTTTTGCCGATTCGGGTGATCATAATTTGCCTCCTATTCCTCATAGGAAAGAATAATGCATACGGGCAATTAGATACCGTGCATTATTTTCCTCCATTTCATGCTGCTGAACATGTTTTTGGAGAGCAATATTTCTTTTTATCAACCCCAAGTATACAACCCATTGAGATTGAGATTTTAGATAACTATGAAAACCTCATATCTGTAGTTAACATATCGAATAATGCACCACAATCTATCCTAGTCGGAACGAATAATGCTTCAAGAGTAATGACAGAATTGCCTGAACTGGGCATTCCTCTTCACAATAAGGGATATATTTTCAGGTCTTCTTTTTCATTTTACTGTAATTATAGAGTATACGCCTATCCGCAAAGTGGTTCGATTACTTGTAAAGGCAGTAGAGCCATTGGAAGACGGTTTAGACCTGGTCATATGATCAATAGCAATCACTTTTCTAACAGAAATAATTCTGTGAGCATTTTTGCCGTCGAAGAAACACATGTGACGGTAACAGGACTGCCCATTGATCTGGTAATCTACGGAGTCAATAATATCAATGGGACCGTAGAGTTCGATTTGATAAAGGGAGAGACAATGATATTGACCGCATTCTATAATATCATATCTCCTAATAATATTCAAGGTTTTCTGGGTTCATTGATAGAGTCCACTGGAGACATTGTTGTCAATTGTGGTTCTTATACCGGAGGGAACATAACTACTCTAGATTATCGGGATATTGGATTCGATCAAATCATACCTATGACTGCTGCGGGCAACTCTTTCATTGCTATCAGAGGAAATGGGTTTGACTTGATGGAAAATGTAATTGTCGTAATCGACAAGGATAATACCGAAGTGAAAGTAAATGGTGTAAATCTGGGAAATTATTTTGCCGGTGAATACCTGGTTTTGGAAGAATTTCTATTCACTGCGGACGATAATATGTTCATCGAATGCACAAACCCGGTGGTGATGTATCAGATGATAGGAGGATTTACCAATTATGCTACTTACGGAATGAATTTTATACCCGCTTTAAATTGTCTTGGAGACACGGCTGTCAATAACATACCCTTTTACAACATGATAGGGACTTTTGGTTACAACGGATTCATCATTATCGTCGCACGGTCCGGATCGGAGGTAAGAAAAAATGGAGTGCCATTACCAGCTGCACTTTCAAGACCTGTCCAGGGCAATCCTGATTATGTAACCTATAAGTTGTCGGATGATTTTTCTTCTACACATTTATCCATTGAGTCCAATAAAGAAGTGCAAGTCGGTCTAATGGGAGCCAATGGCCTTGTCGGATTTGCTGCCTACTTTTCCGGTTTCGGAATTCAACCTAAAACAGGTTTCCTTAATCTTACCAAGGACGAGGGAATATGTATTGACACCCTTCGAAGCAATGGTAATTATAACAGTATAGAATGGTATTACAACGATTCTTTGATAGCGGTCAATGTAGATTCTTTGATTGCGATGGGCTCGGGTGACTATTATCTTGTCGGTTATTATGATCGCTGTGTGGAAGTTCAAGATACTTCTTTCGTTTATACTCTACCTGAACCGGATACGGTTTATGTTTATGAGGAGAGTTGCAATCCGCTGGATACAGGATTCTTTGTTTTTAATGATATCACAGCCTTTGATTGCGATAGCGTTACTATAAAAACAGTTGATCATTTAAGATCTGACACCTTATTTGATCAGTACTATACTTGTGATATTAATCTCGCCGGTAGGGATACCTTATTTGAAGTGAATTCATTGGGCTGTGATAGTCTTCTGATAACGGAACACATATATGTTGGAGTTGATAGCTTTTTCATGGACGAAAACATCTGTGATGGGGAGAGTTTTACTTTCGAAGGTATGAGATTCGAATCTGCCGGTATGTATTGTGTGAATTACCCTTCTTATTATTCTTGTGATTCCGTGCGTTGTTTGCGCTTGGATATCACACCGAATTATAGTGCCCATATCTATGATACGATCTGTTCCTATGAGAAGTATTACTTCGAAGGTGACAGTTTGGATCAATCGGGTTACTATTTTGCTCAATATGCTGGGATAGAACATTGTGATTCCCTAATCAGCCTGGATCTGATCATTCTTGACGAACCTAATTTCGAAATAACTCCTGC
This sequence comes from Saprospiraceae bacterium, assembly GCA_965230755.1. Lineage (GTDB taxonomy): Bacteria > Bacteroidota > Bacteroidia > Chitinophagales > Saprospiraceae > DATFJT01. The sequence goes on from CBDDLT010000007.1 coordinate 37,233, forward strand.
GGACCCTTATTGTTTGGGTGATAGTACATCTGTGATAGTCAATCATGACGGAAACACAAGGGTATTATGGGATGACGGCTTAGAATCTTCAATCCGGTATTTTACTAGTGCCGATAATCATGCCATACAATTAATAACGGATCATTCCTGTATTTATGAACGATCTATTGATATCCCTGATCCTATCGAAGTCGAATTAATGCTTGAATCGATGTCTGATTACAATGGTTTTGCTGTATCCTGTTATGGTGAATCCGATGGTTGGATCAATGTGTTGGCAGGAGGTTCTGAAGAACCCTATGTTTTTGAGTGGTTGAGTGATCACTCCGGAAATCAAATCGAAGAATTGAGCGCTGGAAATTATCAAGTTATCGTGAGCGATGAAAACAGCTGTACAGATACCTTGAATATTCGCCTCAATGAACCAAGCCCATTGGATTTCGATATAGAGACATTGAACATTGATTGCCAGTATGACTTTGGTGAAATAATAATAAGCGATATACGAGGATCTGTTCCGGAATACAGTTACTTCTTCGATGGGAATCCAAGTGATACCGCGATGCTACTGCTCAATCCGGGCGAATATGAAGTCATGGTAGTAGATGCCAATCTTTGCGCCAGAATCGAGAGCGTAGAAATTATAGATACTCATGATTCTCTGTACTTGAATATAATAGGACCAGATAGTGTCGCGCTGGGCAATATGGCAGAATTCGAATTCCAGTCTTCGAGTTCTTTGGAAGAATGGAATTGGAGCAGTAATCTAATCGATGATTGCGAAAACTGCTGGACCTATGAATTAAATCCGTTTGAACGTGGAGAGATTATACTGGAGGCAACTGATGAAAGAGGATGCAAGAGCTGGGCAAGACATCTATTTGTACTCTACTACAGGCAATCTGTTTATATACCGAATACCTTTAGTCCAAATGGTGATGGCCTCAATGATATGTTCGTTGTACATGCCAATCCTGCTGTGGAAAGAGTGCTTTCATACAAGATATTTGATAGATGGGGTGAGTTGATCTTCGAGAACTATAATCTAGAACCAAATATGCCAGATGGATACTGGACAGGAACATTCAAGGATCGCGACATGAATCCGGCTGTTTTTGTATACCTGGTGGAAGTAGAGTATATAGACGGTAGAAAGGAGTGGTTGTCCGGTGATGTTACACTTGTCCGTTAGTTGGATTTATGGACTTTTAAGAATTGCTCATAAACCTGATAATCCTCATGGTTGAGTTTTTTTATTTGAGCTATTTCTTTTTCGCTTAGGGTAGATTTTACTTTTGTAGAATGATTTAAGCTGGAATACTCTATTTTGGACTTGTCCCAATTCAATTCATCCGATAAGCGCATTAAGTCCTCCTTGTAATGCTCCACGTTTCCGATAAAAGCAAATTCCTCGGGAGCGTAATCTTTAAGATACAAGGCCAATCGATTCTGATTGATTCCCCGATGTATGAATTCCTCAAATGTCCTCATCATTTTATCCAATAGTTGTGGGCTTTTTTCCGTATCAACGTAGTGGGCGATTCTCGAAGAAAGGTGATTATAATTGGATAGAATTCGTTCTGCGGGATCTCGTAGCCAGCTGATCATCTTTGGCTTACTTTTGGGGTAAATCAGGTACTTATTTAAGTCGTCCCTTAAAAAGTGACCATGGATTACTTTGATTTTATTCAGAGCGTTTACATCCAGTTTATCTTGTCCATTAAATCGTGGGGTAGGGTGTTGATGAGTATCTATTCTAAGTACTTGCTCCGCTCCATATTGCCTTTTGAGTTCGTCATAGAAGCTGGTACCGGCCGTCTTTTCAACATGGATGGAAATAATTTCCAGCGCTGGCAAGTTCAATGGTTTCCCAATTTCATCCCAGCTTTTCCAATCCGATGACTTGAACAAAGACTTCATCAATCAATCATTTTGAAGGGTTCTAATTGCTCTTTGAAGCAAATGACCCGGTCTTTCGATAATATAACCAATTTGTATGCCATAATTCTCGGCCAGGTCCATTAAAATTTCTTTGAAGTGGTAAGCAATTCCACCAGTTAAATGTAGGGGATAATTTGAATAGTCCTCAATCGACAATATTCTTTTTTCGAAAAATGCTCTAAAATTCGTCGTAATTAATTCTTGGAGGACGGGATGGGCAACATATTTCAAAGCAAAAGGAGCAAATGACGCAAGAAAAGAAGATGGTGTTGAATGTCCGTACAGTTTCTCCTTGATCTGCTCAATATCTGTATCAAATTCCTTTTCGAATAGATCCTCCAGATGCTTTCCAAGTAGCCCATGTGCGAATGCATTGATGATATATTTACCCAGTTGGGCTCCACTTCCCTCATCTCCGAGCACATAACCTAAGGATGGATAAATTTGAAGCATTTGTTCCCCATCGAAAAAAATACTATTCGACCCAGTGCCCAAAATGCCTATGTGGCAGGGACCTTGATTTCCGAATGCAAGAACTGCTGCTTCCATATCGGATTTGACATGAATCTTCTGCACTTCCGGAAATCTTTTTTTCAAGCCGTGATAAATGGTATCCCTATTCTCGGAACTCGATAGACCGGCTCCAAAAAAATATATTTCCTCGATCAAATTTTCTTTCTCTCCAAAATTGGCCGAATCAAGAATCTTTTGAATGGAGTCATGATTCATCAAAAAAGGATTTATTCCTCCGGTACTGATGGAGTAATCACTGAGTAACCAGTCCGTTTTGGTTCCTCCTGCTTCTACGATCAATACCATATCAAAAATTTGTTGACTCGAATAAAAGATTATCTGGTAAGAGAAAATGCACTATCAACTTGTCTATAGCGAGTTGTACTCATGCTCAATTCTCCGAGCAGTTAAATTAGGCTTTTTTCCGGTGCTTATGATAAAATGAGCCGTTTCAGCATAGAATTTAATTCGTTGATTCCATAATTGCTTAGCCCTTTCTCTAGGAGCCCCAGAATTGAAAAGTGGTCTGTCGCTTTGCTGAACCCGTTCTATAATATCCTCAAGGGACACCCCGAGCCAAACAACCATAGACTTTTCATTCAATATATCACGACTCTCTTTGTCGATGATAGTTCCTCCTCCAGTGGCAAGAATACAATCCTCTTTTTTTAGCTGTTGAACCAAGACCTGCTTTTCAAGCCTTCGAAAATAGTTTTCTCCTTTCTTTTCGAATATTTCCGGGATAGAGAGCCCTTCCGTTTTTTCTATCTCTGCATCCAGATCTTTAAATTCCCAGCCCATTTCTTGAGCCAATATTTTTCCAACAGCGGTTTTGCCAGATCCGGGCATACCTATCAAACTAATCATCTTTGCCTTGTCTGATAGCGATTTAGTGAGTATGGAATGTAGTTGGTCAAATGATGGGGCAGGGGCCATTTTATTCATAACGGGAAGAGCTTGTCGAATCAACCAATCAATTCCCGATCGATAATTGACTTTTGGCACCTTCACTATTTCTTCCAGTTTATTTTTGTAATTGGCATCTAGGACAAATTGCTTGTCAGTAAATTCGATATCTTTTTCTTTTGCAACATCAGCTGGAATGGTCCAAATGATCAAGCTATATTTATCAATTTCTTGAGCGAGCTTGTCGTAATCCAATTCACCAGTATTATATCGCTGTGAAAAAGTTCTTAGCTTCTCTTGGGTCCGACCCGTGGCATGAATTTTAATGTTTAGATTTCCCAGAGCCAAAGCAGCAGCCTCTGCCGCACCTCCAGTACCTACTATGAGTCCTAAAGTGTCTTTGTCACATGCTCTCACCATTTCTTCTAGGGCGATGATATCTGTATTTTTGGGATTATCAACTGCACTGAATTCAAGGTAATTCACAGGTCTTTGATCAGAGAATCTTCCTTTGAATGGAGAAGTAATATTGACAAAGCGCAAAGGGAGAAATGATCGCAAGTAATCCAATTCCTCTATGCTCTCCAATGCAATTCTCAGATAGTGTGCATTAATCTTGTTGGAATCAAAGAAATAATTAAAAAGTTGAGGGCTCTTCGAGTGAACAATTGGGTTGCCGATAACACCGCAGCAAAAATATTCTGAATCAGTAATTTCCTTGGGCAATGTTGCTAGCATTTCATCATAGAGCAACTGACCTTCCGCTACCGAACCAATTTCTTTCGCTTGACAATACATGAACGGCGCTCCTTGCTCCAGAGCATTTTCTCTGGTAACTCTCCCAGCTTTGCCCATCCCAATAAATATTTCGTTTGACCGCAAAGAATATGCGTTCAATAGCATTTTTGCCTCCGATTCGTTGCTGCAAAGACTGACGAATTTATACAAGTCCTTTTCTTTTCTGACCGTCTCAAATTCAGCGCGATGAGCACTGGGATGCACAAAGTGATTATAATAGTGAATGGACCAGATTACCGGGGTTTCTGACGGCAAAAGATTCAGAATGAAAGCATGATATTCATTGGTGGCAGCAAGATCTATATCGACATAATCTGCCTCCGTAAAATCTATTTTCTCCAACCTCTCAATATTCTGGTCTTTCGGTTTACAGGTTAGAATTATTTGCTTAGCCTGACTTGTAAAACGATTGATTTGTTCCCAACTCCAGTCAATGAGGTCGAGCCGCAATTCGAAAAAAGGATAACGATCGACCAATAACTTTGCCTTTTCGAACGGAATATCGGCTACACTAACTACAAAAGGATATTTACTCATAAACAAGAAAGAATTGTAAAATCCCTAACTATGACCATTAGCACACTACCGGTTTGCACCACAATACGATCGAACCGATTGCTGTAAAACTTATAATAAGAAGAAAGCAATGCCTGTGTATCACTCAACTTTAGTATAGATTTTCATTGACCCCTTACAGGGGAAGGTAAAAATCGTAAATCTAAGGAGTTTTAAGGACAAGTGGCTTTGAAAATACCTTTCCTCCCACGGTTAACTTGCATATTAAATAATCTAGCCCGCTGCTAGAGTAGGGCGGTCTCCAGTCATGTCTGTGATTTCCCTTAGACTTTTGGCCGTTGTATAATGTAGCTACCCTGCTGCCCAACATATTGTATACTGAAACTTCGACTTTGGAGGATTGTGGAAGCTCGTACTCGACAACACAAGTACCATTGCCATTGTGGTATATTTTATAGCTAAATTTATACTCACTGACTTCGGTGTTCGACACGGGCATGCACGTAAGACCCAGATCATCCAATCGATTAAAAGTTCCTCCGAGGACATCATCGACGGTCTGCGCATTAATGCACAGCCAGTTTTCAAGTACCGAGGAATACAACTGGCGAAAATCCGTATTGTAAACCAAATTTCCATTAGCGTCCAAATTTCTTAGATCCGGAACATCGCCTAGAACTCCGTTGCCATTCAAGCCCGGCCCAAAGAAAAATGCCGGAGCCGCTGCGCCGTGATCAGTTCCATTAGAAGCGTTTTGCTCAGCTCTTCTACCGAATTCTGAGTAAGTCATGCACAGAACTCTCTTGTCATGTCCGGTTAAACCAAGGTCTTCAAAGAAGGCCTGGACGGAATCCGCCAAATTCTGCAATAAGGCAGGATGACTACCGTTTTGAGCCGCATGTGTATCAAAACTACTCAGGCTAACGGTATAAAATTGAGTATTCAGATTCCCTTTAATTAGTCTGGCTACAAGACTCAATTGTCCGCCCAAATCTCCTGGGTAAGCTACACCATTCGCAGCGGAAGTATAAGCATCGTTGATCACTTCAGCATACTGGTAAATGGTATTGGCGATGGATCTTGAGAATGCCAACTGTTCACCATAGAAACAGTCCGGAACGTTTATGGTATCATAGTATGCGCCCATTTCCGCAATACTTTGAAGTCTTTGAGCATTGGCAAAATTGACAGACATTTTCAGGTCATCTGAATTGTTGAATATCAAAGATTCACTACTGCCTATTTCAATAGCAGGAGGACAGTTAGGAGGATTGGTTAGGTAGTCGGGATATTCGTTTTCTAGGAATCGGCCGATCCATCCCGAGTTCAACACCTCATTGCTATCACTTGCAGTATGCCATATATCAGTAGATCGAAAATGCGACAGATTTTGACCTTCATATCCCACATTATGAATGACCTTCATCTCACCGTCATTCCATAGATTTTGAAGCGATGACATGGTGTTCGGAAGAGCAACCTCACTGTCCAACATAAAGGTATCTTGTTCAGAAATGGCAATCGTTGGCCTTAACTGTGTGTATCGACCATAGTCGTACATCGGGATGACTGTATTAAGCCCATCATTACCCCCATTTAGTTTAATGAGTACAATAATTCTGTCAGAATCTGAACAATTCAGCGCGTAAGCCAATGGGTTGGCCAAAAGAGACTTAATAGAAAATCCTCCCATTAAGAAACCCGCAGAGCCCGCAACGCCCATATTCTTGATAAAACCTCTTCTAGACCATTTCTGATGATCTAATTCGTGAGCTTTTCCATCTTCAATTCTAGCTCCTTTTCGATTTTCATTCTTTATATCCTGGCACATGATATTGTTTTTGTCGAATTTTAGAATAATTGATAATCCGGTAGACGCATGACGTGTCTCATCAAAGTGAGAATTTGCGAAGCCACCAAATTCAGACCTGGAATTGGTTCCCAATCCAAGGACCACTGTCCGTTTTCAAAATAGTTTTCCGGTATATCACCCTTGAATACGGCCAAAGCCTCATCATAGTATTCCTGGTCAGTTAGACCCACGGGAATAAGAAAATCTGTAATCATTCTGGAAACCTCTGCAGCATCATCCGAATTATTGGTCAGGTTCTTTGCCCAGTTGACCATCTGATCCGGGAGGTTGGTATATAGATTAAAAACATATAGGTCGTAAACATCCCACCTCGCAGGCAAAGATGTTGTATTAATCCATGCCCGATCTCCGGGCCATCCGGCGACATTGGGCGGATTGTACAATTGCTGTCCCTGATCCGTGCAAATCAAGTATAGCAAATCAATGGTCGACTGATCATAGGGAATATCCAGTTCTTTGAACAATTGAAAATACGTCTCAAAAGGGCTCTTGAACTTTGTTCCTAGGACAGAATCATCGAAAAAATGCTCACTTTTCAACAGCTGACGGACGACTGGACCCAATTGGAAATTGTTAGTGATGAAGGTTTGAGCCATTCCTTGAACGATATCCTCGGAGACCTCGGAGGCTACAAATTCTACATATATTTTTCTACAGATATACTCTGCGATCTCATTGCTTCTCGCAGAAAACAGTACATCGTGTAATCCGTCAAAGTCATAATTGCCCGATTGTCCGAAAATCGTCTTTTGACCCGGATCGTGCAACGCACCAACATAACCAACGAGGGTACAAAGGTTTTGAGCGTCAAAGCCATTGAATCCGGTCAATGCTCGTGCAGCTTCAACAATATCGTTTTGAGTATAGCCATTGTCTCTACCCAAAGTAAAGAGTTCGAAGAGTTCTCTGGCATAGTTTTCATTGGGGCTGAATCTAGTGTTTTGCACACCATTCAAGAATATGAGCATGGCAGAAGATTGACCTATCTCATAAACCATATCTTTAAAATTGCCGAGGGCATTAGACTGCAATATTCTGTGATATTGATAGAGATAAGACGGGCACAAATAGGACTCCAATAAGGTCACAAAATGATTCGACCAAAACAAAACCATTTTGTCTCTGAGACCATTGCTGAGCATATCATCCATAGTAATCCTAGACCATTCTATTGCTCTTAGAGTTAGTTCATTAACGTCCAAATTATCCGCAGGATAAGTATCCATCGACCAGCTCGGCTCACCGGTTAAAGGCATACCCAATGCTTGATCAACCAAAGAATCTACGAGATCACTTGGGTTGGAGGATAAGCCCTGTTGAAGAGTCTCCAACTTCTCACCAAACCCCGCTCGCCTATACAGATGTTGGATGCGCTTCAGGTCCCAAGGTCTATCTGCAGAGGGAATATATGGTGCTAATGTGCCATTATTACAATCAACCAAAACCATAATCAAAAGGAATTTTTTCTATCTAAAAATAGAAAAACTAGGAGATAAAATTGTGTCTCCTGAGAATTTAAGAAAAATTTAATGTGTGGATTCCCAGAGCCTATTGCTTACTTTACATGTCCCGGTGAAGAGTGCTAGGAGCTCTTTTTCTTGTGAGAATACCTTGACTTGCATGTGACAAAGTGATCTGCTGCGATGGATTAATTCAGTTTCTGCAGTAATACACATGCCCACTGAAATACTGCGAAGATGTTTGATGGAACTATCAAAGGAAACGGCTTGATAACCGAATGAATTACTGGCAAAGGCCAATGCACTATCAGCAAAGGAATAGACGATACCACCATGAGAAATACCGAAACCGTTGACCATTTCCTCGGTAACACACATCGAAATCTTCACTTGTCCTTCTTCAACGGATAGAATTTCTATCTTCAACCATTGGCTAAAAGCATCTTTATCCATCATTAATTCGACAATCTTATAGGGGGGCAGCTTCTTTTCCATCAGAAAAAATTGTATTCTTTTTTAGCCATATCCCTTAATAGAGGACTGCATCGATATCGATCTTCTCTATATCTATCATAAAGATCGTCTAGGTATTCTACGCATTGTTTGATCCCTATTTCATCTGCCCATTTTAGTAGGCCTTTGGGATAATTTACCCCTTTTGTCATGGCCAGGTCTATGTCTTTTGCCGTTGCAACATTCCAAAAAAGAGCATCTGCCGCTTCATTGATCAGCATGTAGATGATTCGATCAGCTATTTTTCTTCCTAGCATTTCATCCTTATTGGCAGCTGGATTGATGGCTCCATCGGAATAATCGTAATATCCTCTTCCACTTTTGCGTCCGAGGTATCCCGCCTCAGAAAGTCTTTTTTGCGTGAAGGAAGGCCGATAACGAGGATCGTTATAAAAGCTGGTATATACGGTCTCGGTAACGGTGTAGTTGACATCATTACCGATATAATCCATTAAAGTAAATGGTCCCATTCGAAAACCTGCAAGCTCCGTCATGGCCCAGTCGATGGTCGGTTCATCGGCGATTCCCTCTTCTAGAATCCGAAGTGCTTCTCCATAGAATGGTCGGGCAACTCTATTCACAATAAATCCTGGAGTATCTTTTGCGATGACCGGAATTTTACCCCATCTTTCCATAAGTTCGTAGGCATTTCTTATAAAGGTCTCTGAACTCTGAACCGCTGGAACAACTTCGACCAGTTTCATCAGAGGTGCCGGATTAAAAAAGTGTAGTCCGATTACTCTCTCGGGCTGTGAACATGCGGCCGCAATCGAGGCAATAGAAAGTGAGGAAGTATTGCTGGCTAGAATGGTTTCTGAAGGACAATAAGCATCAATTTCTTTAAAGATCTTTTGTTTGATCTCGAGATTCTCTATAACAGCTTCGATGATAAGCCCACAATCTTTCAGTGTTTCAAGATTTTCGACGTAGTAATATTGGCCGATCAATTGCTTGGCGTATTGATCGCCGAATTTTCCTTTCTCGACTAATCGGTTAAAAAGCTTTTGCGTTCGATCTCTACTTTTCTGCATGGCTTGTGGAAAACTGTCATAAATCAACACCTCATGACCAGCCATTGCAGCCACTTGAGCTATTCCCGTTCCCATTGCTCCGGCTCCTATAATTCCTACTTTCATCTGTTAATTTTTCAACTGCCCTCAAAGCTAGAATTTTATTAGATCGAAATAAAATTTAATTTTTTTCAATCGTATGCAGCACAAAGCTACTTCGCTGGATTATAATAGTAGGAAACGATTTCATATTACTCATTTTGCTAGGCATTTTGTTTAATTTTAAAGCCGATACCCAAAAAGTTTAGCGGAATACAAAAAACCCAAACCACCTTAACTTTGAAATTTTAAATTATTGTTTTGAAAAAATTCGAACATATTATTTTTAAGATTTTAACGATTACAGGAATCGTGCTGATGATGATCAGTTGCCACAAGGACAGTATAGATGAATTCAATACTCCAAACGAAACTGACATCATACACAGAGTAGAGTCTTTCCTTTTCGGTAGAATCTCGGATGGTCAAATGAATCCGGTTTCTGCTACAGTAAATGTAAAGATCAATGAGCTTCGGAGGACTTCCAACGTACTGGGAGTCTTTGATTCAGGGAAAATTACCATGAACCGAGATGGTCAGTGTGTTAAAATTTTGAGTGAGGATTATACCCCACATTATTGCTGGATACATCCCGAACTTGGAGAGACGAATTTTATTGACGTAGAACTCAAAGACTATAAACTAACAGGACAATCTTCGTTGAATGAAGATTTTGAACTTGGCAGTTTTTACATCACCTACGATGATGAGACCTTAATGAACGATGGAAACATATACAAGGGAAATCATGTAGAGTTTGAATTACATGATGTTTTAGCTCCAAATTTAGAGAACCATACGCAACTACCTATGCCTGATTTTACTATTTCTGAGGGAGAAACTAAAGAATTAGAAATGGTTGAATTATTTTATTTGAAGATTAGAGGAGATCATAATGATCAACTAGACATTGCCCAGAACCATGGAATTGTTTTAGACAAGAAGGTCTCCTCTTATTCTTCAAATCTTGAAGGCAATCAAGTGTATTTCTGGGATGAGGTTCGGGATCAGTGGATTCGCGGTGCCGATTTTATTCAGAGGGATGACAAAGTAAGTTATTGGATCGATCGTCCGGGATGGTGGTGTGTAGCCAAAGAAGTTCCTGTTGTTAAAAGAAAGATCCAGTTGACCTTGAATGGAAATGACTTGGCTTTTCAAAAGCTGGTTTTAATTAATGAGGGTTCGGAATTTCAGAAAATTATATTTACTAATGGAAAGGGAGAAGCGGAGATATACCTGGATCCACGAGAAGTATATGCTCTAAAATGTGTAGGCATTTGCGGTGAAACCTTATTGTCCGATATATTTGAAGTCACGCAAGAAGAGACGTATACATATGCTCTTTATGACACGGAGGACCAATTGGAGACCTCTACTTTTAATTGTGATGACGAACCCATTAATGAAGTACTTTTTCTATTGAAAAATAATGATAGATACTTTCCAATTAAGCCGAATTCGGATGGAAAAATAGTTATGCATTTGCCCAGCTGTCACGAAGGTGAGTTTGTGCGTTTGGAAGATGTATCGGGTGATCAAAATTATTTTCTATCGAAAACATTAATCAGTGCTGGCAATCAGGACTCAATCTGGATTTGTAACGATAGGGAAGTTAGAGGTGAGATTTTAAGAGGTCAGCAGACATTTTTAATAGATTCTACGCTTAGAGCAGAAATAGATACCACTCATCTTGTAATTCGATTGAGTTACTTATTTCTAGGAAGTGTAGAACAATTTGTAATAACGGATATTAGTTCTGATTCTATACAGGGTTATGCTCAGGGACTTTTGCTTAATTCTGATAAGGGAAATCACTCGATCAGATTTAATATCCACCAAATAACCGACGAAGGCGGATTATTTATCGCGGATTTTGAAGGTGATGTCAATATCGCCCAGTCAAGTCAAGTGGAGAGGATTAGTGGATCACTGGTAGCGAGGATTGATGTTTTGAAATAAATATAATAGCAGTGTATGGGAGCCTTATTGACAAGGCCGGAATTAGAAAACATTCTCGAAGGGTGCATCGAATGTCGAAGGTCATCCCAGAAGAGACTGGTTGAGGTGTATACCCCCATGCTGCTTTTTACCGCTCGAAGATATACGAGTGACTTATCCAAAGCAAAGGATATCGTACAAGAATCCTTTATTAATATTTTCAATGCAATTCATAATTTTAGTTTGGGGCCGGTTTCTTCATTCGAAAATTGGATTCGTAAAATAGTCATTAACAATGCACTGAAAGAAAAGAGGAAAAGTCATTTGAAAAAGGAATTGAACGGCTTTGAAAGTCTTCCGGAGGTGGCCATAGAGGCAAAAGCGATAGAACATTTGAGTTCAGATGAAATGCTGAAAATGATAGAAAAAATACCAGAGGGATATAGGGTTGTTTTTCAGATGTATGTCATTGACGGCTATAGTCATAAAGAGATTTCAGAAATTTTGAAGATAAGTTCGAGCACGTCCAGATCGCAACTGGTAAGAGCTAGAAGTTATTTAAGAAAAGTTTGTTTTAAAGAAAATAAATCCCTTACATCATGAATTTTAAGAGGATAGAGGAAATTGTTAGATCGAAGATGATCCAGGGAGAGACCCATTCTCATACGGATGAGATATGGGCCAATATTGAAGATAGGTTGCCACGGAAAAAGAGGTCTAGAAAGTATATTGTATTACTGGTTTTGCCTTTTTTGATTGGGGGAGTTTACTACACTTCTTCTTTGTATAACAGTGGCGATGATATAACTCAGCATGTCGATTTCATCGCTGAATCGGATGAAGAGCTGGTCATCGAAAAAGATATGACGCGTGATCAAAAACAAGGTGAAGCCAAAGTTTCATTGCCTTTAGATCAGCCGAGTAAGAAGACCGAAGTGGTAGAACCTAAACCAAAAGTAGAAGCTCTGAAATCTGAGTCTAACTCCGACACTAAACAAGCCAAGGAAAAGAAAGCTGAAATATTCAGCGATGCGGAAAAAGATTTTATTCAAAAGACCAGCAGTTCGATATTCAGAAAGATTAGTCTGGATGAAGGAGAACAGAAGAGTGTAATTCATACAACAGCTATAAATTCGAAACTAGAGGGTCTTTTTAATGATGTAGAGGTCGATCTATTACCTACTAAAATTGCAGAGGTTTTGAGCCCTGATAAATACGATAAGCTGAATTCTTCAGAGGCGGAGCAGATAGACTGGTTGAAAAGAAGTTTTGGCAATCCATTTTTCTTATCTGTGTATTCAGGTATTTATAGAAACATGGGGAGATTAGGAGGCGCTTCTCTTGATCCTATGGATGAAATTAATCCGTTGGAGACCAAATCTTTTGGAGTGAATCTGGGCAAAATCAAAGGTTCGTGGAAATTAAGTGCGGGTATCGAGCGACGAGAGTCTGTGTGGAACCTCAAAGACGAGATTACTTATTACAACCAAGAACTGGGTTTAACTGCACGTTCATTTGTGATTCAAAATATCGATGGATCTGTAGAGCAGGCTTCAGGTACAGTAACAGAAACTTCTACTGCTACGAAAAAATATGATGTTCACTCCAGGCATGTAAGTTGGAGGATTCCGCTTAATATATCGTATTTCAAGGAAAGCGGAAAATGGCGGTACTCTGGAGGTGTAGGTCTTGGCGTAGTTGTCAGTGATGAGCTTGAAACTTATGCTTATCCGGGATCATTAGCGGCATTTGCAATTGCCAATACCGGAGCAGATATTGACCCTGTGCAAGTTAACTTGCACCGCAATTTGACTTATCTTGATGGAATGATAAGTCTACAACTGGAACGAATGTTGGCCTATGATTTGGGCATCTCAATTTCCGCACAATATCAGAGGGCTTTGACCAAAGTCCAATGGGAAAATCCAATCGATATAGAATTGGACGGAGAGCAAGTGGGTCTGGCGGTTTCCGTTGCCAAATACTGGTAATTGTCTTCTCTTCTACATTAATCCTTTTCACCAAAAATGAATACTTAACAATTGTTCATTATTAAGGAATTTATTCTTAGATTTAAGCATATTTGACAATTTAATTATCATAAATTAAAATCTATGAAAAGAATTCTACTTTTGATCTTTGGCACATTTTCCTTCTTGGGTTTAATGGGTCAAGACCTTGTTACGACACAAGCACAGAAAAAATCAGTTGTCTTGGAAGAGTTTACTGGTTTAAATTGCACTTTTTGTCCAGACGGACATAGAATCGCTAATGAAATGAAGGATGCTAACCCTAACCGTGTAATACTCGTTAATGTACACGCGGGGAGTTTTGCTTCTCCTGGTTCAGGGCAGCCCGACTATAGAGTTGATGAAGGTGTAGCTTTTGACAATTTTGTAGGTGTTGGAGGATACCCTAGTGGCACAGTAAACAGAAGAATGGTTGATGGGGATTTAGACTACAGCAGAAGTCTTTGGGCTTCTTTGGGTGATGATTTACTTCAGGAGTCTTCTCCTGTAAACGTGGGCGCAATGACCAGTTACGATGAAATGACGAGAACATTGACTGTAGTTAGCGAGGTATACTACACCGCGAATTCACCAGAACCAACGAACAGATTGATCATTGCTTTGATGCAGAACAACATTATCGGGCCTCAAGTAGGTGCCGCACGTAACCCGGATGATGTAGTTGGTAGTCAGTACCGTCACGGTCATATGTTGAGAGATTATTTGACTGGGGAGTTCGGTTTGGAAATTCCTATGACTACCGCTGGTACTGTTTTTAGAGACACTCAGGTTTATCAAATTCCTGACATGTTCAGAGATATACCTGTAGTTGTTGATGATTTAGAGTTAGGAGTTTATGTTGCAAATACTCAAACGGATATCCAAAATGGTGTTTTGGTTGGATTGAATGATATGGACGATGGAAACAATGCTCCTATCTACATCGATTATTCTGGCTTAGATAATTTGGCTAAGAACATAACTTCTGCAGGAAGTGGAGACTTCAGCACGGAAATATTTGCCTTGTACCCTGGAACTGAAAACTATTCCGTTCAAGTAGATGCCGTAGCCCCTTCTGACTGGGTTATGGAATATACTATTGGGGGGAATACATATTCAGGTGATGCAACAGTAAGTATGGATCAAAATATTGAATACAGAACGTTGTTTAACGTTCAGCCGGGTAGTTCAGGAGTAGGAACCTATATGATTACAATATTCCCCAATAGTGATCGCGATGCGGAAATCGTATTTGAGTTTACCGCTTTATATGATTGCGCTGATCTTTTGATCAATGGTGAGAGCACCAGAGGAGATGGACAAAACATCGGTCCAGCAGGTTGGGAAAGTTATTATAACGACGCTTTCGTAAGCAACGGCACTCAGAAATTTGGAGCGACGAACTCCGATGTATGGAAGGCTTTAGCTGCTAATAATGATTTGGAAGGAATTAATAATATTTATCTGAATATTGGATGGACTTTTCCAGCCTATACAGATGCCATGGTAGATGCCTTAATCCCATTCATGGAAGCAGGCGGTAATATTTTTGTCGCTGGCCAGGATATAGCTTGGGATATTATGGCTAATACTAATCCGGCAAGATCAGCGTATTCCAGAAATTTCCTAAATAATTATTTGAATGTTGATTATGTAGGAGATGGCGATGCTTCTAATAATCCGGTAACGGCTGATGCAGATGGAATCTTCAGCGATATGGCTGATTTCCAATTGAGCGATTACTACGGTGGTTCTGCTAACAATTACTTCTATCCTGATCAATTGGGTCTAAGAGCAGATTCCAGAGCAGCATTTAACTATAATAATACGAATAGAATTGGAGCAGTTTACGGCGACAATGGAACGTATAAAGTAGTTTACTTTGGTTTTGGTCTAGAAATGATCGACGATGTTGATACAAGAAATGCATTGATGCAAAGGGTTTATGATTATTTCTACGGTATCGTGAACAACGAAGACTTGGATTTAGCTACTGGAGACATTAGAGTGGTTCCAAATCCGATCTCAAACCATACATTGACATTTATCAATGATTCTGAGCATTTGAATATTCCTTTTACAGTAGTAGATGGCATCGGAAGAACCATTTATAACGGTGTTACAGCTGGAACAGGAGTTAATTCTTATGAGTTAAGCGGATTGCGCTCGGGAGTTTATTTCTTGAATTTCCAAGTTAAGGACGAATTGGTTTCCAAACCTTTCGTGAAGAATTAATCTATCTTTTTAGATTTTATATGGGAGAACTAGGTCGTTCTCCCATTTTTATATAAAAAAATACGTATTTTAAGTCGGATTTATAATATTTTGAAAAAAAACGTTTAGCCATGAAAAAATTTCTATTCCTTATTCTAATTTTTTGTTGTTCTTTGGCCTTTGGCCAGGATCAGGTGGTTACCCACGCACAAAAGAAGTCGGTGGTCTTGGAGGAGTTCACTGGTATTCATTGTGTTTTTTGCCCAGATGGACATAGAATCGCAAAAGAGTTAAAAGAAAATAACCCAAATAGGGTTTCATTGATCAATGTCCATGCCGGATTCTTCGCGGTTCCAGATCAAGGAGAGCCTGATTTTAGAGTACAAGATGGTATTACTTTAGATGGTCACTTTGGTGTTACGGGATATCCATCCGGAACAGTCAACAGAAGGACTTTCGAAGACGAAAACAATTATTCAAGATCTTTATGGACTCAGTATGGTACTAGTATCTTATCTGAGACGAGCCCTGTAAATTTAGCAGCTCAGTCTACCTATGACGAGAGTACTAGGACACTGGAGGTTACAGTGGAAGTATATTATGCTCTGGATGCAGAAAATCCTACCAATAGGTTGATTTTAGCGCTAACTCAAGACAATGTTGAAGGACCTCAAACAGGAGGAAGCAACTTCAATCCTGCCGACGTATTACCTAATGGAAATTATCGTCATGGACATATGTTGAGAGATTTCC
The DNA here is from genome assembly GCA_965230755.1 of Saprospiraceae bacterium. Classification (GTDB taxonomy): domain Bacteria; phylum Bacteroidota; class Bacteroidia; order Chitinophagales; family Saprospiraceae; genus DATFJT01. Next base: position 53,776 of record CBDDLT010000007.1, read on the forward strand.
TAGAAGGACCATTTGGCATGGAGCTAACTGAAACTTCAGCAGGATCTTACTTTACCAGAACTTTCCAATATGTTCTTCCTGAAGATATCAGAGGTATTCCACTTTTAGCAGATGACTGTGAGTTGGTTGTTTACGTCGCAGAAGACGAGGAAGATATACACACAGGTATTGAACTGGGATTGAATGATAGTAACAATGGAACTACGGAGCAAGTATTCTTAGCAGCCAACGATTTTCCAAATAATTTGATCAATTCGACCAATTCTCAATCTGCTTTTTTCTCGACAACATTTTATCCTTTTGTAGCCGGAATGGGCGATTTTAGAATTGAAATTGAAACGATCGACTCACCGGATGATTGGTCATGGGAATACAGTTTATCAGATGATGAAATTTATACTGAAAATGAAACTTTTAGTTTGGTAGAGGGAGAAGTTCAATTCTTCGATTTCAATGTTATTCCAGCGAGTGGAGGTATAGGTAGTTATGTCATCCATATTATACCAGTAGATTATCCTAACGATGAAGTTCAACTCGCTGTTACGGTCATTCATGACTGTTCAGAGCTAATTGTTAACTCACTTCAACCTACAAAAAATGACGCTTCAGTGACGGCTAATAATTGGGGTAATCTGTATCTACAAGCTTTTAAAGATGCTGAGCTGGAGAATTTTGGAGCAATTACAATCGACCAGTATGACGAGTTGGTTAAGTCAAACCAGTTGGAAGGAATAAAAAATATATACTACAACGCCGGTTGGGGAGTAGATCCTCTTCCTAGTACAATGACGTTGAACTTGCTTAGACATAACAACACTGGAGGTAACATATTTATGTGTGGTCAGGATTTGGCCAACGATGTGTATAGCGCTGGTTCTGCCCTTATGCAGAATTATCTCAGAACAAATATGGGTACTCAAATTACAAGTACCGGTGGCAATACGAATAGTTCAGTATCTCCGGTTACCGATGGCATTTTTGATGGAGTTGGCGATTTCACTGTTAGTGATTATTATAACAATGGGATAATGTCTCCTGATGTTTTAGAAGCTAGTTCTACAGGCGAAAATAATTTGAGTTACAACGGTGGAACTTCATGGGCTGGAGTCAACAAGTCTTCTTCAAGTTACAAATCAGTATTTCTAGGATTTGGACTTGAAATGGTTGACGATGCAGATGCCAGAGCTCAGATTATGAAAAATGTATACAACTATTTCTATGGAATTACAGATAATGAAGAGAATTTAGATAAGTCGAATCTTGTTTCTGTTTATCCTAACCCAGTTGTAGATGGAAGTTTAAATATTGATTTAGGTGTTAATGAGGCCTTAGTTAAAGCTGAATTGGTCAATTCTATTGGTCAAACGGTTTATAACTTGGGACAATTGAACCAAGGGCTAAATAATGTTCAGTTACCACTGGATATTCAAAGTGGAGTTTATATTTTAAGACTTGATTTTGAAGAATCCACGATAACTAAATCACTCCTTATTAAGTAATTGGTTTAAGGAGGATAATTAAAATGAAAAGGGTGGTTTCAGCTATGAAACCACCCTTTTTTATTTTATATCCGGAAACCAGGATTCTAAATATTATTCAGTAATTCGAACTAATGGGATACGACAAACTGCTTTGACCTTAAAGTACCTGATAGATCTCGTAGCTGCAATAAATACACTCCAGTTGCCATTCCACTTACATCAACGGGATAAGAAGCTGTCCTTATCATTCTGCCGGTTTGATCAAATATTTGAATCTGATCCAGCTGAAATTCCGTTTCATCCTTTAAATAAATGTATTGACTGGAAGGATTTGGAAAGACATTTAGTTCCGGTGCAAAAGAAATACTTTGAGGGCTAGAAGATTCTACCGAAATCTTTTCCTCTTCTATACCAGAAACATTGATGTTCTCTATGGTATAGCTCTCATCCAGACCAGTCATGTGAACACATATTTCTACTTTAAGTTGATCAGCTCCATAAGTAGAAATTATGCCTGAATCAAAGTCACTTGGAACACCAGTAATGGTGTGATTCCCCTCTAGGGCGTGAAATTCCTTGCTCCCATCCAAGCTGTGCGAAATATCAATCCAATCCAGCCATCTCTTATCGCCATACTTATCAAGGGTGCCTTCGCCCGAAAACGCTATGGATATTGAAAGTTGATCAATTCCTCGCACATCTATTGCATTGCTGGTATAACATACTGGAGTATGTCTGTATGCTAGTTTAAGTTGTCCATTATTTACAGAAAGATGGTCTGACGAATGAAGCCGTGAAAAATCGCCTTCTACTGTTCCCGTACCGAGGTGAATGAGTGTTTTTTCTCCATTTGAAATACTCAGTTCATTCGAATGAATGACCTGGTTTGGTCCAAAGGAGACCTGATGATCTATTTGTGCCTGGGCAAAACAGAACCCAAATAGAGTAAGAAAAAGAGTTAAGTTTTTCATACAATTACTTTTAATGAATTAACAAATTGGAGTTCGGCAATAAGATGCTGTAAAAAATGAATAAGATGTATGAAGGAAATGTTAAAGTCCCTTAAAGTGAGAAATATTTGAGAAGGATAGGATAATGACTTTGATTATATCTTTTCTAAGTACTCTGATTTTAACCAGCCCTTTTTACCATCTGGTAATTCGACTTCAATCCAATTTTTTTCCTCCCGTTCTAAGCCCAATTTTATTCCACTGTGAATGATGAAGAGGTCGGGTGACGAAGTAGAAGGTTCGCTTTTTACTGCAACTGATGGGGGCATGAGAATTGCGTAAGAACTTTTGGTTTCTTGAAAATGTCTGGTTACGGCCAATATGTATAATCCTAAAGAGAGAGCAAAAAGGCCAAAGGCTACATTAAAAGCCATAGCTTTACGATCCAAACGCGATGATAACAGAAGTATCATCACCCCTGCTACTAAGAAAATAAATGCCCAAATGCTCCAGGTATTGGCCGATAATTTAGTCGCTAATCTCTTCCAATATTGCCACACTACCAATTCTGGATTACTCTTCAGTTCATCACGTAAAAATTCTCTGGAGCGTTTTAAATTATGCGTGTTGTCATTATAATCACCGCCCCATTTCAAAGACTTTTCATAATACAATATGGCTCGGGCATAATCTTTCTGACGATAGTAACAATTGCCCAAGTTGAAATAGACCTTGGGGTCATTGGTGTTGACCAACTCGAGGTACAAATCCCTGGCTTTCTCATATTCCTTGAGTTCGTAGGCCTGATTGGCTGTAGAAAAGATCTCATTGATATCTTTGGCTTTTACTGTGACTGCTACAAGCAATAGAAGCAATGTAATGGGAAACTTGTTTTCAAAGATCTTTAACAACATAGGACTACTTTTTACTCAGCTCCTTAAAAAGAGTTAGAATTTCTTCTTTTAACAAAGGATTTTTCTCACCTGGGTTGGGTGAATAGGCCAACAGCTCGCATTGTTCAATTAATCTAAGAATACCTTCAACATGTTCTGTATTGGAAAGTTTTTGGTACAAGGCTTCCTTGGCTTTCTCCTTATTCAAAGAAGCAATGGGAATTTTGGTCTTTTCCGATATATAGCCCCACAATATGTTTTGAAGATCATTCTCAATTCTGTCTTTGTTTGGATCGATGGCTTTTATTTTTTTCAGTGCATTTTTCTCTGCCAATTCACCTTTAGATGCCATTGTCCTTTTTCGAATCCTAAAACCTGCTACCAAATAGGGTAGGCCAAATAGGGCAACTAATGGAAGAGAAGAGAGCATCCAAAACCAGGGTGCATTGATAATCGAGCTTCTAGATTGCTCTTTTACGGATCCGGCTTTGATATATCTGATATCCTTATTTAAAACGTCAATTTCCCCTGCCTCTGCACTGCCAACATTGCCTGGAGCACTTTCCTCAAGAACTTCTCCATTAACTTTTATGAGCGGTCCCTCGAAATTTTTGGTTACGTAAGAGCCCGCCTCCGGATCAAAATGACTTAAACTAATATCCGGAATTTGAAATTCTCCTCCTCCTCTAGGAACGATCAAATACTCATAGGTTTTACTGCCACTGATATGGGTGCCGGATTTTCTAATATTCTCCTTGATTTTCGGATCATATAACTCAAAACTTGCAGGGAAATTAATATCCGGAATATTAAGCATTCCTATATTCCCCGTGCCATTCATATTGATCTTTAAGGTTATAGGATCGTTGGCCGCGGTTTCTGTTTTATCGTAATTTACAGAATAATTGAGCTGCCCCACACCACCAGTAAATCCTTGAGGACTCGAAGGCAGTTCTTCTACTTCTACAGAAATACTATTGGATTTGAATTCGAAAGGATATCTTTTTGTTCTAGTGAAGAAACTATTACGGAAAAAAGGATCCCGTTCTTGAAATAACACATCTGCTGAAAATTCTATGGCAGGAATTTTTAAAGTACCGGCTTGAGTAGGAAAAAGAGCTACTTTCCTAAATGTCTGGGTTTGGAATTGTTCACCGTCCACCACTTCATTTTTGGGTCTCTGAGCATCTTGTGATAATTCTATTTCGTGATGTAAAAATCCGTTGTATTGAGGAGTTTTGGTATAGTTAATATTCGATGTCCTCACTCGGCTGAACAGTTTATAGGTAAGGATGATTTCTTCTCCTTTGACTGCCTTTCGCTTATTGGGAATAACTCTGACGTACAAATTTTTGGCAATCTCTTCATCATTGATATTGCTGTTCTCATTAGAATTCCCTTGCTTATTTTTTCTCTCAGAGGCATCAACGACTTCTATTTGAATGGAATTAGAAGTGATTTTTTTGCCATCGTTCATCACCGTTGCCGGTGCAATGGTGAATTTTCCCTTTTTAGTCGGAGTAAGGAAATATGAAAAAGACTCCGATTTAGATACATTGCCATTAATAATCTGCATACTGCTTGAAGTGCTCGGGCCTCTCGATCGGAAAGGATTAAAATCTGGCGGAGAAAAGCCTTTGACACTAGATCCATTTTTGATGGTGAAACTCACTTTGACTTGCTCGTTAATAGGAACTTGCTTTCGATCCACCTTGGCCTCAAAAACGACCTGGGCCAGAGCAGGATTGACGATTGCCCATAGTAATAGCAGTAGCATTCCGGATTTCAACGAAAAGTTTTTCATGTACGCGAATGATGGACAAAAGCTATTCATTTCTACTATAATTTACCAATCTTTTTCCGGTTTTTTGTTCGATTTTTTTGGCTTCTTTCGCAGAATCTTGGCTTGGATTTCTTTTTCCTGATTTTCGAGAGCCTCTAGCAGTCTCTCCGCTTCCTCTTTTGAAAGTTGAATCACTTGCCCTTCTTGTTCTCCTTTTTCCTGCTCTCGTCCTTCTTGATTTTGTTGTGATTCTCTGTTTTCTTCTTCTCCTTCCTCGCCTTGGTTCTTATCGCCCTGCTGCTCTTGTTCTTCTTGGCCGTTTTCTTCTTGATTCTCTTGATTTTCTTCTTGTTGATCAGAATTTTCTTCTTGGTTATTTTCCTGCTGATCCTGCCGGTTCTGTTGCTCCTGATTTTCCTGGTCCTGCTCTTCGTTTTGCTGATCTTGGTTTTCCTGATTCTGATCTTGGTTTTGTTGTTGCTGTTCTTGCTGTTGCTCCAACATCTTTTTGACCAAAAAGTAATTATATCGAGCGTCTTGATCCTCAGGGGTAAGCCTCAAGCAATTTTTGAAGTGATCTAGGCTTTTTTCCAGTTCTTGTTTTTCGAATGCAATATTACCCATATTATAGAAAGCTGCGGCCCTTTCCTCTTTTGCAATATCCTGCTTACTGATGTTTTCGTAGAGGGACATGGCTTCATCGAGGTTACCCATAGACTTGCTTACGACAGCCTTATTGAAACTAGCTCTATAATCCTTGCTATCATGTATCAGCGCTTCATCGTACTTCTGGATGGCGGTCAAAGTATCTCCTTGCTGAAATGCTTTATTTCCGGATCGAATCTGTCTATTATTTTCGAATGATTGACCGAATATTGCTCCTAGACTTATGAGCAACACGAAAAATGTCCATATAAATTTATTAAGCATTTTCTTCGAGTTTCTTTAAGAAATCCAATCCAGATTTATCCTTTGACTTACCATCAGGAATAAAAAGAATCAACCCGAGACAAAGAGCAGAAATCAATAGGAAAAACTGAAACTGATCGTCATAATCTGTGTAATTGATTTCTTCAAATTCTTTGGTCTCAATTTCTTCTATACCTCTTTGCAACCTACTAATGGCTCCTTTACCATCTGAAAGCATTACCATTTGTCCATTACCCGCATCTGCCACTTCTTGCAAGAAGCTTGGATTTAATTTGGATAGAATAATGCTTCCATCTTTGTCTTTTTTGTATTCTGTTCTACGTCCATAGCGATTAATAACCGGAATCGGAGCACCTTTAACAGTTCCTACACCAACGGTAAAGATATGATTGCCTTTCTCGCCACTTTCTTTGGCTCTATCCAGGGCTTCCTGATCGTGATTTTCCCCGTCAGAAATAATAATTAATGCATTGTGTTTTGATTCACCATTCTCGAAGCTTTCTTCAGCAATTTCTATCGCTTCCGTAAAATTGGTCCCCTGAGTTGGGATCAAATTGGTATTGAGCGTATTCAAGTAAAGTTTTAGGGCACCGTGATCCACTGTTAGCGGCATTTGTAGATAGGCATTCCCACCGAAAACTATTAACGCTATTCGGTCCGAACCCAGTTTCTTTAGTAAGCTGCTGATAAACAGTTTTGCTCTTTCCAGGCGGTTGGGCTTCAGGTCCTCTGCCAGCATACTTTTGGATAGATCAAGAGCCAGTACGATGTCGATTCCTGTTCGTTTAACCTTTTCGGTTTTCGTGCCTACTTGCGGATTGGCAATTCCAATAACGAGCATTGAAATAGAAAGAAGTAGAAGGACAAACTTTAAATTCTTTCTCCAGGCATTCCGGTACTTCATCATATTAGGAGCGATCGAATGGCTGTAGAATTTAGTCAGTTGTCTGTTGTAGAATTTACCGAATACAAGGAAGACAATGATCATAACCGGTATGATCATCAAAAGCCACAAGTATGTACTGAACTCAAATTTCATTCAAAATCAATTCAATGGTTGAATAAAAATTCGATTTAAAAGGAAAGATAAAACAAGCAAACCAAGTGCTAACCAAGCAAATGGCCTAAAATGTTCAGACTTCCTTTCAAAACTTGATAATTCAATTTTCGTTTTCTCCAGCTGATCTATTTCCTGATAGATTTTGTTCAGGGAAGAATTCGATGTTGCGCGATAATAGACACCATCGGTTTTTTCCGATATGGTCTTCAATAACTCTTCGTCTATTTCCACATCGATATTTTGCAGTATAGTTCGACCAAACATATCCTTAACGGGATAGGGAGCAGTCCCTATTGTCCCCAATCCAACCGTATAAACTCGAATACCCTCATTGACTGCCAAATCAACTGCGGTGATTGGATCAATGTATCCACTGTTATTCACCCCATCGGTCATTAGAATAATCACTTTGCTCTTGGCTTGGCTTTCCTTTAGCCTATTCACGGCCGTTCCGAGGCCCATTCCGATTGCGGTTCCGTCCTCTATGAGTCCGTCTCTTATCTTGTCTATTTGCGTAGAGAGTATTTTATGGTCTGTTGTTATAGGACATTGCGTAAAGCTTTCACCGGCAAAAACTACCATTCCAATTCGGTCATTAGGTCTGCTTTCGATAAAATCCTTGGCTACTTTTTTAGCCGCTTTGAGTCTATCAGGTTTAAGGTCTCTGGCCAACATACTGGTTGAAACATCCAGTGACATCACAATATCAATACCCTCTGTCTTTATTTTTTCTTCAGAATGCGTTTTTTGAGGGCGAGTAAGGGCAACGACAAGAAAAACAAATGCCAACCATGGCAAGTAATGAAGTAGATGGAGAATCCAAGATATGTACTCAATAGAACCAGACTTTTCACCGGAATACTTCACCATTGGAAACCAAGTTCTCCGTTTATAATATCTCCATATTCCAGCCAGAGGAATCAATAGAAGAAGGAAAAAATATTCCGGATTGGCGAATTGAAATTCAGACATCATGATTCTTCGTCTTTACTCAAAGCTGGATTTTCTTTCGTCATCTGAACGAAGTCATAGATCTTCCGTAAAGCTTGATCATGCTGATCATCCTCCGGTCTGTACTTAGCAAATTTTACCAAGTCCATCGTCTCAAGTCCCTGTCTTAGCTTGTATTGCTCCTGCGCATCAATAATATTGCGCAATGGCGAGCGCATGATCTCACGTGTTGTTTTTTCCAAAGCTTGTATGCCATATCTTCTCTCCAAATAAGAACGCAAAATGTACGACAACTGAGAATAATAGCTCTTTAATTCTCCTCGCTCTGTCAATTTTGATTTTTTCAATCTATCCAGCTGCTCAAAAGCCCATTCGTGCGCTAATAAGACGACTGTCTTCTCTTTGGATGTTTTTTTCGACTTACGGATTATATAAATAAGAAGGGCAAGAAGAATCATGGCAACAAGAGGCAACCACCAATATTTTTTCAATTCTCTCCATTCAAATTCTGCCGTGCGAAGACCTTTATCCGGGAGTACGGTAAGCTGATTTGTATCGAGTTGGATTGGATAAACCGGCACTAGAATAGAATCCGTTTGGAAGCTATCCTGCCCAATTAAGTATGAAAGTTGCGGAATCCATTGTAAGCCCTCCTCCCAAGCTTGAATAGTAAGTTTTTGTTCAAATCCTGTATCCTGTGCATCACCTCTGGGATTAATTATACCCCATTCGATGATTTCCAAACCACCCAAGTCTCTATTTTCAGAGGTCCAGTTAAAGTCTTCGGAAGATACATTGGCTTGGATCCATAATTCGAATTGATCTCCAATGGTTATGCTGTCTCTCGTGATGAATGCATGGACATCTTGAGCTTTGAGATCCGCGAGAGCTCCCATCAGTAAACCGGTCACTACCCATATCAACGCTCTTCTCATTTTCCACGCTTTTTAAAGAAACGAACAAGTGACTTGACATAGGATTCTTCTGCATTGATCGTCATATGATCTGTACCCGTTTTGATAAAACTTTCTTCGAAGTATTCCCCGAAATCACGGTCTTGAGCTTCATACTTTTTATGCAGACGGCTAGATAAAGTGTTCACCCATTTGCTCTTCTTCGTTTCGGGATCGATCATTTTGATTAATCCGATCTTTGGAAGGGCGTAATCTGATTTGTCTCTGATTCTAAGACCGACCAGGTCATGCCTTCTGCTGGCGATACTCAATGTCTTCTTGTAGTCCTTAACCCTAAAATCCGATAGTAGAAATACAATAGCCCGCTTTTTCAAAACACTGCTCAGGTGGGTCAAAGCCAAAGAAATATCCGTTTTTGATCCTGCCGGCTCAATGGCCAACATCTCTCGGATGATCCGCAAAATATGACTCTTACCTTTTTTGGGCGGAATATATTTTTCTATTCGATCACTAAAGAAAATAACACCGACTTTATCATTGTTTTGAATAGCGGAAAAAGACAGTACAGCACCAATCTCTGCCACCATTTGATTCTTAAGTTGAATGTTCGAACCTAGAAAAGAAGATTGACTGACGTCTATAAGTAGCATCATGGTCAACTCCCTTTCCTCTTCATATACCTTGACGAAAGGTTTACCAAACCGCGCAGATACATTCCAATCAATATCCTTAATATTATCTCCGTAGGCGTAATCTCGAACTTCACTAAAAGACATTCCTCTGCCCTTGAAAGCGCTGTGGTACTCCCCGGCAAATAATTGCTTAGAAAGCCCTTTAGTCTTAATTTCAATTTTTCTGACCCTTGAAATCAGTTCTTTGGTATCCATGAGTAGAGCTTAAGGGATTTCTACACCATTAATGATTTGCTCAATGACTTGTTCTGATTGAATATCTTCCGCTTCGGCTTCATAAGTAACACCAATTCTATGACGGAGCACATCAGGTACAATTTCTCTCACATCTTCCGGAATAACATAGGCTCTTTTCTTGATGAATGCCAGGGCTTTGGCAGCCATAGCAAGACTGATACTTGCCCTAGGTGATCCTCCGTATTCTATAAGGTACTTTAGATTGTCCAGACCGTATTTCTCAGGAGTTCGGCTGGCAAAAATAATATCCAAAATATATTGCTCTATTTTTTCATCCATGTATACTTCTCTAACCAGATTCCTAGCGTCAAGAATCTGCTTAGCCTTCACTACAGGACTTACATCGGGAATTTCTCCTTTTACATTCATTCGGAGTATTTGCCGCTCTTCTTCATACTGTGGGTAATCTATCTTAACCTTTAGCATAAATCGGTCGACCTGCGCCTCCGGAAGAGGGTAGGTTCCCTCTTGTTCGATAGGGTTCTGTGTAGCCATCACTAAAAAGGGTTCTTCCAATCGGTAGTGATGCTCTCCAATAGTAATCTCTTTTTCCTGCATCGCTTGCAGAAGAGCAGATTGAACCTTAGCCGGTGCCCTGTTGATTTCGTCTGCCAGCACAAAATTGGAGAAGATTGGGCCTTTTTTCACTTCGAATTCTCCTTTGTGCTGATTGTAGATCATTGTCCCAAGTATATCAGCGGGAAGTAAATCCGGAGTGAACTGTATTCTACTAAAATCAGTATTAATTGCTTGAGAAAGTGATCTAATGGCTAGGGTTTTGGCCAAACCGGGAACCCCTTCAAGAAGTATATGACCCTGTGTTAACAGGGCAAGAAGCAGGCGGTCTAGCATCTCTTGCTGACCGATGATCACTTTTCCAATTTCCTCACGTAAGGCGTCTACGAAAAGACTGCCCTCATTTATTTTTTCTCCTAGGTTTTTAATGTCTAATGACTCCATGGACAGTAATTTTTTAGGCTACAAAAATAGAATTATTGATGAACGCTCAAAAAAAATATTAAAGGATTTAACTTATAATTAAGAAAATCGGTTGTACTGGTTTTATTAATTCTTTTCGACCTTAACAAAGAGTACAACGCTAGTATTATGGAAATGATTATTTTCAACAAGATTTTTTAATAAACGAAATAGAATGAAAGTAAATGTATATCTAACCTATGACGGAAATTGCGAAGGGGCCTTCAACTTTTATAAATCGGTTTTAGGAGGTGAATTTCAACACCTGAGTCGGTTTGGTGAAATGCCTCCACAAGAGGGAATGCCTCCGATGCCTGAAGAAATGAAGAATAAGTTGATGCATGTTTCTCTTCTCTTTGGAGAGGGAAATGTATTGATGGGAAGTGATTCCGGAGGTGGTTTTGGACCAGACTTACAGGTAGGGAATAATTTTTCGATTTCAATTAATACGGTAGACTTGGAGGAGACCAAGCGGCTTTTTACCGGATTATCGGAAGGAGGAACCGTTACAATGCCATTGGATAAGACTTTTTGGGGTGCCTACTTCGGTATGTTTACCGATCAATTTGGAATCAACTGGATGGTCAATTGTGAAATTCAAGAATAGGTATCAATAGAATGTAAATTCTATTCTAGCCATCATTGAATACGAAAAAACCTAGTCCTCCCGGATCGCGCAGAAATACATTGTCTACTTCGCCTTGTGGGTTGAAAATGGTGATTTCTTCCTCGATGGGTATATTTTTTGATCGAAGTTCCTGGATGATTTCGGGGTTTTTTCCTGCGTTGAAATAGGTAAGAGAAGGATTAATGAACGAATGAGGGCAGGATCCATAGGCCATGACACTAATAGTATCATTGTGATCATTGCTCAGGGCCGCCCATCCATGTTCTATTCCTCCCATGGTGATATTGTACCCCATCATTTGCCAGAATTTTATGCTGGCGTCCATATCCACACTTTCAAGACTAACCCCCGCATAACTCCCGGGAAGTGCTTGAATGGATGAATCCGGTTCCGGTAGATCTAATTTTTCAATCATATGAACAAAACACCCGGAGGGAGCTTGTACGATATGCCCATCTTTCCAGCTGGTATTTCTGTATTGCGAAAGAATGTTTTCTCGCTTCGAAGCTGAATCTTCCATGACTACTAGACCTATTCTATCTTTGGGATCGGTACTGATTCTTATCAACAGCTTGCCGTTGGTTACCAAATCATTGCCTAATTCAACCCATCCTAATGATCGATAGAACTCAATGGTTTCTTCCTGTCTTATACTTTTGGTTTGCACTAATAACTTCATATGGAAAATTTACTACTGGCATTTAAAATATGATCAATATCTTCTGAGCTGATGGAGTTCGAAATAAACCATGTTTCGAAACCGGAAGGTGGTAGGTAAACACCTTGGTTCAACATGTGATGGAAAAACTTGCTGAACAAGTCCTGGTTGCATGCGCTGGATTCATCAAAGTTTCGGACGGGATCAGAACCAAAATGCAATGACATCATGGAGCCCAATCGATTTATGGTTACTGGAAGGCTTTTATCTCTAAATACTTGTTCTAAGCCTGTGGCAATTTCCTTGGTTGCATCATCGATTCTACGATATACCTCCGGATTGTCTTTCAGGTATTTTACTTGAGTATAACCAGCCCACATGGCTAGCGGATTTCCGCTCAATGTACCAGCCTGATAAACATTGCCCAAAGGAGCTATATGTTCCATGATATCTCTTCTACCTCCAAATGCTCCAACGGGAAGACCACCACCAATCACTTTTCCAAATGCGGAAAGATCTGGATTAATATTTAATTTTTCTTGGGCACCACCTTTAGCCAAGCGAAAACCTGTCATCACTTCATCAAAGATGAGCAAGGAGTCATAATCTGTGCAAAGCTTTCTTAGGCCCTCCAAAAACCCTGGTTCCGGCGGGATACATCCCATATTTCCGGCAACGGGTTCAACGATTATGGCGGCTATTTCTTGAGCGTGTTTTTCGAATAAATGTCGTACCGAATCTAGATCGTTGTAATTGGCCAGGAGCGTATTTCCAAGCGTCTCATTGGGCACACCAGGTACTTCTTGTATAGATAGTGTTGCCAAACCGCTTCCCGCACTTTTGAGGAAGCTGTCCGAATGACCGTGATAATTGCCAATGAATTTTACAATCTTATTTCTATTGGTGAATCCTCGAGCCAGACGAACGACAGAAAGACAAGCTTCCGTACCGCTGTTAACCATTCTAACCATATCGCAAGAAGGCATCATATCCACCACGAGCTCTGCCATCTTGGTTTCTATCTCAGTAGGAGCTCCGTAAGAAAACGACCGCTGTATTTGTTCTTGAAGTGCGTCCTTTACTGCTGGGAAAGCATGACCTAATATCATAGGCCCCCATGAGTTGATCAGGTCTATGTACTTATTACCATTGGCATCCCAGAGATATGCTCCTTCGGCCTTTTCAATAAACAAGGGCGTACCTCCAACCGATTTAAAGGCCCTCGCAGGAGAATTTACACCACCAGGAATGACTTGTTTTGCTTCCTGAAAAAGAATCTGATTTTTATCCATTGAGTTTTTGTTTTAAACGCATGAAGTCTTTCGCAAAATAACTGGCTATGACGCTTGCGCCAGCCCGTTTGATAGCCGTTAAAGATTCTACCATTATTTTTTCCTCATCGAGCCAACCCCGATCAGCTGCAGCCTTAATCATAGAATATTCTCCGCTTACTTGATAGGCCGAAATGGGCAAGTCCGAATGTTCTTTAAGCAGCTTTATAATATCCAGATAGGCCAAAGCAGGTTTAACCATTAGCATATCCGCACCTTCTAGTTCATCTAAACTCGCCTCTCTCATTGCTTCTCGGGCATTTCGGAAATCCATCTGATAAGTCTTCTTATCTCCGAATCCCGGAGCACTATCCAATGCATCCCTGAATGGACCATAGAAAGCGGAGGCATATTTTGCCGTATAACTCATTATTCCGCAATGATAGCTGGCATTTTCGAATGCATCTCTTATGGCACCAATTCTACCATCCATCATGTCGCTTGGAGCAACCCAATCTACACCGGCCTCGGCATGGCTCAAGCTCATTTTAATCAAAGCTTCCACGGTTTCATCATTGAGGATTTCCTCTCCTTCAACAATACCGTCGTGACCGTAAATAGAGTAGGGGTCAAGCGCTACATCACTCATCACTAAAATATTTGAATAATGTGATTTCAGCAGTCGAATGCTTCTTTGCATTAGCCCCTCCGGGTTCCAAGATTCCTGTCCGGTATTGTCCTTTTTGTCATCAGAGCATTTGGCGAATAAAAGAAACCGGGATAGACCCAAAGAAAGAAATTCATCAATTTCTTCCGTGAGCCGATCTAAGCTATATCTATGATAACCGGGCATTGAGGAAATCTCCTCTTTGATATTCGTCCCTTCAGTTACGAAAATAGGACAGAGAAAATCATCAGAACTAAGGCTGGTTTCCGCAACTAAATCCCTAATTGCTTTATTTTTTCTAAGAATTCGAGGTCTATTGAACATAGCTTTAATTTTTAGGGTAGTTGATCCAATCTATAGGTTTTAAGTGAGTTATGAGTTCATGCTCAGGCGTGTTTGGCTCCGGAATATGGTTATAATACCATCTCACCGTAGGAGGAAGACTCATTAATATACTTTCAGTTCTTCCATTGGTCTTTAGTCCGAAAAGTGTTCCGCGGTCATGAACCAAATTGAATTCTACATACCTTCCCCTTCTTATTTCCTGCCATTCTTTATGCCTTTCTTCATAGACCATATCTTTTCTTCGCTGTACTATTGGAAGATAGGAGGGGAGGAATGATTCCGAACTATCGATGTGCATAGCCAATACCTCTTTCCAGTCTTCTTCCGTAGCGTTAATATAGTCATAAAAGACACCACCTATGCCCCTCATTTCTCCATTTCGATGATGATTGACGAAGTATTCATCACATTTCTTTTTGAATTCTGGATAGTACTTGTCGTCATGTTGGTCGAGTGTACTCTTTAAGCTCTGATGAAAATGCTTGGCATCCTCTTTAAAGAGATAATAAGGTGTCAAGTCAGAGCCTCCACCAAACCACCGTTTTACACAATTGCCATTGTCGTCATAGAGTTCAAACATTCTAAAATTGCAGTGAGTCGTGGGAACAAATGGACTTTTTGGATGAATGACGAGACTTAGGCCACAAGCGTAGAACTGATCCTCTTCTACTCCAAAAGATTTTCTTATTGTATCGGGAAGTACTCCGTGAACTTCCGAAATATTAACCCCTGCTTTTTCAAATACTTTTCCATTAGTTAATACGCGAGAACGGCCACCTCCGCCTCCTTCTCGGTTCCACTTATCCTCTATGAATATTTGTTGTCCATCTATTTCCTCCAGGGCTCTACATATTTTATCCTGAAGGGACTGTATATGCTCGAAGAAGAATTGCTTAATCCCGGATTGATCAGCTACCATATCCTTTAATTGTATTGATGAATGTTCGAACATTTTGTACCGGGATATTGGGCATGAGTCCATGACCTAAATTGGCGATGTAATTTTGAGTGCCAAAGTCGTCGAGCATTTTTTTAGTACTTCTCACCACTTCTTCTTCTGGTGAAAGAAGAACGGAAGGGTCTAAATTACCTTGAAGCACAGAATTCGGAGCCCAAGTCCTGGCTTGCTCCGGACTGATACACCAGTCCAGACCCAATGCCGCATTTAAACTCGATAATTTTTCGAAAGAATACCAACTTCCCTTTGCAAATACAATGACAGGGGCATGTGGGCTTACAGCATCTACTATCTTTTTAAGCCTTGGAAATATCCAGAAGTCAAAGTCATCCGGACCCAATAATCCACTCCAACTGTCAAATACCTGAACAAGATCCGCCCCAGCCTTAATTTGTAAAAGAAGCATTTCTATAATATAATCGGTTAAAGTATCCAGAAGAAGGGCAGATTCTTCTGGCTTTTGGTATAAAAAAGCCTTCGCTTTACTAAAAGTCTTGCTACCTTGACCTTCGATCATGTAACACATTAGTGTCCAGGGGGCGCCACTAAAACCTATCAAAGCTTTTTCTGGACTCAGCTCGGCTCGCGTTATACTTAAAGCGTCATAAAGATACTTTAGTTGGTGTTCCGCACTACCGGTTTGCAGTTGGGCAATATCATCGGCTGTAGCTAAGGGCTGAGGAAGTAAAGGTCCTACTTTAGGTATTAGCTGGACTTCCATTCCCATGGCTTTCGGAATAATCAGAATATCGGAAAAAATGATAGCTGCATCAGGACCTACAATATCAATAGGTTGTAAGGTGATTTCCGAAGCTAACTCAGGCGTTTCAACCCTTGTGAAGAAATCATATTTTTCTCTTAGAACCATATATTCCGGAAGATATCTACCTGCTTGTCTCATGAGCCAAACGGGAGGACGTTCTACTCTTTCCTTCCTCAAAGTTCTTAACAGTAATGGATCTTTATCGAGCATTTTTTTCGTTTCTTATAAGCTTTAATAAATGTTCCACCATAGATAATTGACTAGTCATTGGTGGCAAAGAAGGCATCGCTTCAAATTTTTCTAATTCTGTCGCCGTAGTTCTTCCCAAAGCAATAGATCGCGAGTTATCGAGTGTATTATTTCGAAAATAACTTCGAACAGCACTTGGACTAAAAAAGAGAGAGTAATCAA
>CBDDLT010000008.1:0-12392 GCA_965230755.1 Saprospiraceae bacterium
AAGAAAAGATGATCAAAACGTAGAAACAATAGAAAATCGAATCAAGGTCTATATCGAAGAGACAAAACCCGTATTCGAACATTATAGTTGTCAAGATGTTGCTCAAAAAGTCAATGGACTAGGAACCATTGATGATATCTTTCGACGGCTTTCCAATGTCATTGACCAACTCTAGTTTAGTCACCACCATAAGTATAAATTATGTCAGGCGGTAACTTCGTTGACTATGTGAAAATCAATTTTACTTCGGGCGACGGAGGAGCGGGAAGTGTGCATTTTCACAGGTCTAAATTGGATCCTATGGGAGGTCCCGATGGTGGAAATGGAGGAAGAGGAGGACATATTATACTAAAAGGGAACAAGAATCTTTGGACTCTCCTGCATCTAAAATATAGGAAACACATTAAGGCAGAACACGGTGTTCATGGCAGTGGTAATAATAGATTTGGAGCTAATGGCAAAGATGAGATTATCGAAGTTCCTTTAGGTACCGTTGCTAAAGATGCTGAAACCGGAGAAGTTCACTTTGAAATAGTATCGGATCAGGAAGAAAAGATTCTGCTGCCCGGTGGACGAGGAGGAATGGGTAACAATCATTTCAAATCTGCTACTTTGCAAGCTCCTAAATTTGCACAACCCGGAGAAGAAGGGATCGAATCATGGAAAATCCTTGAATTGAAATTGTTGGCGGATGTGGGATTGGTTGGGTTTCCCAATGCCGGGAAGTCAACACTTCTAGCCTCCATTACGGCTGCAAAACCGAAAATAGCCTCCTATGCCTTTACTACCTTAAAACCGAATTTGGGTATTGTAGCTTATCGAAACAACCAGTCCTTTGTTATGGCTGATATTCCGGGAATTATCGAAGGAGCTCATGAGGGCAGAGGAATCGGACATCGATTCCTGAGGCATATCGAGAGAAATTCTGCGTTGCTTTTTCTTATTTCTGTCGAAGACGATAACATCGCTAAACAATATCAAATACTCAATAAGGAACTGGAAGAATTTAATCCGGAACTGCTGGATAAACCGAGAATCATTGCGGTAACCAAAAGAGATTTGATTGACGATGAGCTGGAAGAACTGATAAGAAAAGAGCTGCCCTCGGACTTGGAGGTCCTATTTATTTCCTCCGTCACCGGTCATAATATCGATCCATTGAAGGATTTGCTATGGAAAGTACTCAACACTCCGGTTCTTTAATCTATTTCTTGGGCCAGACGGATTTTTTTGTCCTGCCCAAAAACATCGCCTGAATAAAGGCTTTCGGCAAAGCTGAATCGCACTTCATTTTTTTAAGATTGAGATACCAACCTATCTTTTTTATGATGGGTATTTTATGCGTCTCTACAAATTCTATTAAGGTACCATCGGGGTCCTCCAAATAGGAAAATCTTCCACTTGCCCCTTCCATTTTAAAACTATCCTTACTGTCTACAGTAAATTCGAACCCGGCATCCGCACAGTTTTTCTTCAAACCATCCATGTTACAAACATCAAAACAAAGATGAATGTATCCCAAGTCTCCCCAAAATCTATTTTCATAGATCTTTTGTGGCTCCCGATCAAGGGCTTGAATCAACTCAATCTGACTCGATCCAAAAAGATTGGCCAATTTTCCTTTTCTCTGCCTCTTATGACCAAGAATGACTCTTCTATAATTTTCATCACCTCCAGGCAGATCCTCATACTCTTTTATCTTGCCGGTTTGATCTAACAAGACTTCGTCATAACCTAAGATATCACGATATAAATGTATCGAACGATCAATATCACTGACACCCATACAACAACCGACTACTCCCCCATTGCCCTTTCCTGTATTTTTAAACCAGTGGTCTCCTTTAATGAGTTGAAACAAATTCCCATTGTGATCCTTACCCACAAAACATGAAGATGGACAATTGGTTTCTGTCGGAGAAGTAAGGACTTCGACTCCAGATTTCTGTAGCTTTTTATGACTACTCTCTAAACAATGACTTTTATACTTGACAATATTGATGCCCAAGTCACCCAACTTGATCTCAAAACTCGGTGCTTCCGGTTTTCTGGACGTATGCTGCCAAATCTCTAATCCCGAACCTCCGCGATAATTTAATGCTAATATCGCATGTCTTGACCTTGGAACTCCTCCAGTGTAGCGAGCCATTAAGGTCGCTTCAGCTGCTTCATCAAAAACCGCCAAATCCATATCGAGATGTTTTCGATACCACTCCCAGGATTCGTACACGTTGCGGACTCCTAGACCCACTTGTTGTATACCGCTTATCGTATATTCTGTCATTGAGTTATTATATCTTAAAGTTTCACGGTTTAATATTTGGAAGTATTCTTCGCAATACACCGGGCATATACCTTCCCAAATATATACCCATTGTCTCTTTTCCGCCAATTATGATCTCTGCTTTATTCCTCGAAATCTTTCTCAGTACTTTTTTAGAGAATACATCAGAAGGCATTCCTTTCAAGGAATTTTCATCGTAAGATCCCTTGCTGCTTCCATCGGCTAGCAACGCATTTTTCGAAATATCGGTTCTAATATATCCCGGACAAACCAGACTAACACGGATACCATTCTTAGATTCTTCAGCCCTCAAACTGTCAAAAAACCCGTGAAGGCCATGCTTTGATGCCGCATAACTAGAACGATAAGGCGTCCCAATTTTTCCGGTTACACTCGAAATAACAACAATATGACCCCAACCGTTATCGAGCATGCTAGGTAGAAGCTTTTTAGTCATTCTTATCGGACCGAGTAAATTGGTTTCCAATATAGCCAGATCAACTTCGTCACTGCTGTCTCTAACAAGTGCTCTTTGAGAAATACCGGCATTATTGATCAGTATATCAATTTTTCCTACTTCAGCTAGTACCGTTTCTGCAGCCTCTTCTATCGAATCCTTACTCCTCATATCTGCAGTAATCACAATGGCATTTTCGGGAGAAGCAAGTTGATTTCGAACAGCATTCAACCGCTCCTCATTTCTACCTGATAATATCAAATAGCCTGCTGATTTGGATAATTCCTTGGCCAACGCCTCACCAATACCACTAGAAGCACCAGTGATCCATATGTTTTTGTCAGCGAAGTAGTTTTTATCGTCCATTCTAGTCAATGAAGCCACTAAGATAAAAAAGAATCTGTCTTACTAAGACAAGCGAGTTAATCATATCCCCTAAGCAAGAATTAGTTATTTATTGATCCTTTGAATTCCATGATCCAAGTTGATCTTTTCCAAGGGCTCCATTCGACTTCGGCCAGGTTGACCTTCCGATCGATATATACCTGTGAGGGATAATCGTTCAATTTTACTTTAATATCAGCGTAAACCTCTGCCGGTCCCTCTTCTGTCTCGAACTCCTTGCTTAAGAAATGTGCAAACTCCAGAATCATATCAGGTCGGGTGAACATGCTCCTTCTTTGGCGGGCTGAGATGTAGTCCTTAGGATATACCTTTTTATTAAGACCTTGGTCATTCTTGACAACAAAATGACCATAGCCAGATTTACTCCTCAGCATCATCCGCCAGCTACATCGGTGTCCTTCCTCGGTCCAAGCGACGCGACCTTCATATAGATGATGTCTAAATGGCACCAACAGCATTACAACAACATAGGCGATTAAAGAATATTTAAGTAAATGTGCGTAAGGAGGTAGAATCATTTCTTTGTTAAGTGCTCGCCATCCCCATCGCTTTTGCCACCTATCATAGATATTATCAAACCATTTATCGGACATAAACAACAAGGTCAATCCAATGGATAACCAAGGAAAAATACCAATCTGGAAAATCATTGTATTGGTAACATGAAAGAATATTGCCATAAAAATGGCATATTTCCTCGTCGCGGGAATGATGAGAAAGAAAACAATGAAAGTGTCAAAAAAGAGTCCACCGTAACTCAAAAACCAAGCAAACCAATCCTGCGAAATCAAAGGCCCAATCAAAAAATAATCGGATTTATACTGCAACCATTTTAACATCGGCACGGCCCTTGTCCAGTCCGGATTAAACTTCGCAATACCACCGTAGAAATAAACCAATCCCATAAGAAAACAAAACAGCAGTTTGTATATTTTGGGCACCCTGGATTTAGCTTCTACCTTACCGTTCTTTACATCTAGAGAAAACCATCTGTTCGCCGGAACGAAGTTCATCCAAAATAATATCATGACAAAGAGGTAGCCATGATTTAAGTACAAAGCCTTTTCAGCAAAGAAGACGTAACTAAAACAAAGAAAAAGAATGAATATGCTCTGACGATAGCGGTAACCTAACATCACTGCCAATCCAGCAATCCCTCCCACCACAAATATCAAGGTCCAAAACGGCTCAGGAGGAATTCTAACCCATTCGAAACCATAATACTTAAAATGGAACATTCCGGGCACTATGGCTTTCTTCATCCAATAGTACCCAATGTAGTGCCCCAGGAAATCGCAAAAAGCAAGAAATCCTATGAGAATTCTAGCAAAAACCACCGGAATTATCGAAGAAGATCTAAAAAGCCATGTGCTCTCAATAGACATATTACAATATTCGTTATATTTTAGCTTAGCAATTCGTATTTATTGCAAAATAAAGTACCACTAAAAACTTTGTGGTATAGAACCGATAGAATTTTATCTCAAGCATTTAAAATCTCATCGGTAAGAGAAAACTAAAAATAAGGAAAACGGAGAATTACTATGTCAGAAATTAAATACACTGAGGAAAATATTAAATCCTTAGACTGGAAAGAACATATTCGATTGAGGCCCGGGATGTATATTGGTAAGCTGGGCAACGGATCATCCGTAGATGACGGCATCTACATCTTGATAAAGGAAATCATCGATAATTCTATTGATGAGTACGTGATGGGACATGGGAAAAAAATCGTCATAAAAATAGAGGACAATGCTGTAATGATTAGGGATTATGGTCGAGGCATTCCATTAGGTAAAGTCATAGATTGTGTTTCGAAAATCAATACCGGAGGTAAATACGATTCGAAAGCATTTAAGAAATCCGTGGGGTTGAACGGAGTTGGTACCAAAGCCGTGAATGCGCTGTCTGAACGATTTATTGTCCGCTCGTTCCGTGATGGAAAGATGAAAGAAGCGGAATTCACGGAAGGCGAACTGGTTAAGGATTCTAAAATCACCAAGACAGACGAAGCCAATGGAACTTGGACGTATTTCAAAGCAGATCCGGAGATATTTAAGAATTTCAAGTACCAGTCAGAGTATATTGAGAATCAACTGTGGAATTATGTCTACTTAAACGCAGGCCTAAAAATTCACTTTAACGATAAGGTATTTTTCTCCAAGAATGGTCTTTTGGACTTATTGACCCGCGATACTGAAGAGGGAAGTCTTCGTTATCCTATCATCCATCTAACTGGAGAAGATATTGAAGTGGCGATCACCCATGGCAATCAATACGGAGAAGACTACCACAGTTTTGTGAATGGGCAAAACACGACGCAAGGAGGAACCCATTTGGCGGCTTTTCGGGAGTCACTGGTGAAAACAGTTAGAGAATTTACCGGAAAGAATTTCGATCCCAGGGATGTGCGATCAGGAATACATGCAGCCATCAGTGTGCGAGTAGAAGAACCTGTATTCGAATCTCAGACCAAAACCAAATTGGGTTCGACCCATATGGCTCCAGAGGGTCAGACCGTTCGAACATTTATCAATGACTTCTTGAAAGTTCATTTGGACAACTTCCTTCATCGAAATGGTGATGTAGCTGAAGAGATGATCAAGAAAATTCAGCAAAGTGAGAAAGAACGTAAGGATATGGCCGGTATTAAAAAACTGGCGAATAAACGGGCTAAATCGGCCAAGATCCACAACAAAAAGCTGAGGGACTGCAGAATTCATCTCAATGGGAAACACACGGATGAGGACAAGCTAAAATCTACCGTGTTTATTACTGAGGGAGATTCTGCCAGCGGTTCGATTACCAAAGCCAGAGACGTACAAACCCAAGCGGTTTTCAGTTTGCGAGGTAAACCCTTGAATTGCTTTGGAATGACCAAAAAAGTAGTATACCAAAATGAAGAATTGAACCTTCTTCAGCACGCATTAAATATCGAAGATGGCCTTGATGGTCTAAGGTATAATCGTGTGGTAATTGCAACAGATGCCGATGTGGATGGAATGCACATCAGACTTCTTCTTTTGACATTCTTTTTGCAGTTTTTCCCTGACCTGGTTAAAAAGGGTCACTTATACATTTTAGAGACCCCTTTATTCAGGGTAAGAGATAAGAGCAAGACCTTTTACTGTTATAATGAAAGGGAAAAGATTCAGGCAATGAACCAGTTGAAAGGGAAAGCGGAAGTCACTAGATTTAAGGGTCTTGGTGAGATATCGCCTGGTGAGTTTGGTGGCTTCATCGGAGATAACATTAGATTAGAGCCGGTTATTATGGGCGAAAATGCTCGCATCTCGGAAATCCTGAGCTACTACATGGGAAAGAATACGCCAGAACGTCAGAAATTCATTATCGAAAACCTGAAAATAGAAAAAGACGAGTTGGTCGAAGCCGTCTAAATTGGCCAGCTTAACAGATAAAAACACAGTCAATATGCCATTCTGACAAAAAAATTCATGTGGCATAGGGATTGCCCTGTAAGTACGAATTAGAAAAAAAGCAGATGTTTGATAATTTCGGTTACGGGTTTTCGGGGGATGATGGAGATTTTCTTTCTATGATATCTATCGAAAATGAAGGAGAAGATGAATCTACAGGGGAAAGTTATCCTGTGGAGTTACCTATAATAGCAGCAAAAAATATAGTCTTATTTCCAGGCATAGTACTTCCTATTACAATAGGAAGGGAAAAGTCAATTACAGCCATACAACACGCCTATGAAGGGAAGGGTCTCATCGGTGTATTGACACAAAAAGAACTCGATGAAGAAGACCCTGGGTTTGATGGTTTACACAAGATAGGAACCGTCGCTAAAGTGGTCAAGCTTTTGAAAATGCCGGATGGCAGTTATACAGCTATACTGCAGGGGAAAAGAAGATTTAGAGCAACAGAAATGATACAGGAAAAGCCCTTCCTAAAGGTTAGGGTTCAGCTGATATCTTATAACAAGAAGGAAGAAGATCTCAAATACAAGGCAATCTTATCTTCCATTCGAGAGAGGGCTAAAGAGATCATTGAGATATCGCCCAATATTCCCAATGAAGCCAATCTCATGCTTCAGAATATTAAGGAGGATAGTTTCCTACTCAATTTCATCGCATCGAATATGTCCATCCAACTCCCTCAAAAGCAGGAATTATTGGAGGAAAACAACTTATTCGACAAGGCCGAAAGTCTGCTTAAGAATATGAATAGTGAGCTGGAGATGCTCAAAATTAAGGACCAGATTCAGCATAAGGTAAAAGTGGATATCGATAAGCAGCAGCGACAATTCTTCCTCAACCAGCAGCTGAAAACCATCCAGGAGGAATTGGGGCAAGATCCTCAAAAACAAGAAATTGATGCCCTTATTAAGAAGGGAGAAGAGAAAAAATGGAGCAAGGAGGTCAAGAAGAAATTCGACCAGGGTGTAGAGAAGTTGAGCAGGATGAACCCCCAAGTTGCGGAGTTCTCCATCCAGTTAAATTATCTCCAGACCTTGCTTGATTTACCTTGGGATGAGGTAACCAAGGATAAAATAGACTTGAAAAAAGTCAAAAAGAAGATGGACGCGGATCATCACGGACTGGAGAAAATCAAGGATCGTATCTTGGAATACCTGGCCGTGATCAAGTTGAAGAAAGATATGAAATCTCCTATCCTGTGTTTTGTTGGCCCTCCGGGTGTTGGAAAAACGAGCTTGGGACGAAGTATTGCAGAATCTATTGGCAGAAAATATGTTCGAATATCTTTGGGAGGTTTGCATGATGAATCCGAAATAAGAGGACATCGGAAGACCTATATCGGAGCTATGCCGGGAAGAATTATTCAGTCCTTGAAGAAAGCTGCGACGTCGAATCCAGTTTTCGTTTTGGATGAGATCGACAAAGTAGGATCGAATTTTAGAGGAGACCCGTCAAGTGCATTGTTGGAAGTTTTGGATCCGGAACAAAATACTGCATTTTATGACAATTACCTGGAGATGGAATATGATCTTTCTAAAGTGATGTTCATCGCAACCGCCAATTCACTCAATTCTATTCAACCGGCTTTGTTGGACAGGATGGAAATCATAGAAGTAAGCGGTTACTCTGCTGAGGAAAAAATAGAGATAGCCAAAAAACATTTGGTTCCTAAACAGATAGAGGCACATGGTTTGGAAGCAAAGCATGTTAAGATGCCAAAAAATACCTTACAGGAGATGATCTTGAAGTATACGAGGGAATCGGGTGTTAGATCATTGGACAGAAAGATTGCCGCTGTGATGAGAAACAGGGCAAAAACAGTGAGCATGGAAGAGGATTTCAATATCGAAGTCAGGACCTCCGATTTAGAGAACATTTTAGGACCGTCCCCGTTTAGTAATAGGATTTACCAGGATGTTGTATCTCCTGGTGTTGCTGTTGGTTTGGCATGGACGAGAGTGGGTGGAGATATTCTCTTTATAGAAACCGCCCTCAGCAAGGGTAAGGGAAAATTAACCCTTACAGGTAATCTTGGGGATGTGATGAAAGAAAGTGCCAGTACCGCTTTGAGTTGGTTGAGATCGAATGCTGATTATTTGGGTATCGAACACGATAAATTCGAAAATAGCAATATCCATATTCACGTTCCGGAAGGGGCTATTCCAAAAGATGGTCCGAGTGCAGGAATAACCATGCTATCTTCTCTGGCTTCGGCTTTTACGGGTAGGAATATCCAGCCAAAAACCGCTATGACAGGAGAGATTACGCTAAGGGGAAAAATTCTTCCCGTAGGTGGAATTAAGGAAAAAATCCTTGCAGCTAAGAGAGCTGGTATAAATCAAATTGTTCTTTGTAAGGACAATGAAAAGAACGTGAGAGAGATCAATGATGAGTATATCAAGGGTGTGAATTTTGTCTATCTTGAAGACATGAAAGCGCTTTTGGACTTCATTTTAACAAAAGAATAAGGAAATACCTACAATTTATCCTGGGTAGAATCCGTACATTTGAAGTATGTTGAGATATCTTTTTCTAGTAGTTTTATCGAGCTTCACTCTGTTGAGTTACGGGCAGAGCAAGTCGGACTCCACCCACCTGATTCAGTTGAGTGGGATGGCCATTAACCAGGAGACCTTTGATCCTATTCCCTATGCGAATATTGCTGTACTGAATTCATCAAGAGGTACTTACACTGACGAGAAGGGCTTTTTCTCCTTTGTAGTGCGGAAAACCGATAAGATGAAATTCTCCGCGCTTGGGTTTAAGGATAAATATATTAAGCTGCCGGATACCATCGATCTAAATAGATTTAATCTATTGATCTTTGCTGAATTGGACACCATAGAATTGCCAGAAGCGGTGGTAATGCCCTGGCCCAGTCGAGAGCATTTTAGAATAGAATTCCTGGAACTGGATGTCACAGAGGAATTGCAGGAAAGAGCCTTAGAAAATCTAGCTCTCGAGACCTTGGAAAGACTGAAATATGAAGTTCCTACCGATCCCAATGAACATGCGGATTTCTATCTCAGACAACAGGCTGCAGATTTCTATTACTACGGACAGGCGCCTCCTCAGCGGATATTTGATCCTCTGGCATGGGCTGAATTCATTAAATTCCTGAAAAAAGGGAAAGACAAGAAGAAATAGTGCCTATCTAAACTTTAAGTTTTTATAAACATTTACTTTAGAATTAATTTTGGTCGAATTGTCGTTTTTAGCATTAAAGCATGGGAGTTAAATCATATTTTATGAACAATCTAAGTCAACGAAGCTCGATATTAAGAAATAGACAATTTGGTTTAATTGGTTTTTTCTTTTTGCTCATTGCCAGTAATATCATGGCTCAGAGCATGGATCCGGAATCAGAAAAATACATCCAGTCCATTCAGGAAAAATACACCAAAATGAAGGGTTATGAGGTGGATTTTAGTATTAAGATGAAATATCCGGAAGAAG
Source organism: Saprospiraceae bacterium (assembly GCA_965230755.1). Taxonomy (GTDB): domain Bacteria; phylum Bacteroidota; class Bacteroidia; order Chitinophagales; family Saprospiraceae; genus DATFJT01. The sequence goes on from CBDDLT010000008.1 coordinate 10,049, forward strand.
AAGGACAGATCATTACAGGCCAATACTGGTCGAAGCAGAAGCAGTACAAAATAGAAATGGACGATCAAATCATCGTCTCCAATGGTCAAGACCAATGGATCTATAATAAAGAAGATGAATTGGTAAGCATCTACGATGCCGAAGATGCCGAATTTACCATCTCACCACAGGGTATTTTTGATATGTTGAAGAGTGATGAATATAGTTATGCCATGACTTTTTCAGGAGTCAAAGATGGGACCAAGATCAACGAGATAGAATTCAAGCCCAATGATGAATACAGCGACTTTTTCAAAGCGCGACTAACAGTAGGTCAAGATAATAAGGACCTGCGCATGTTGGAGACCTTTTACCGCGACGGATCTAGGGTTACCATTTCGCTTAAGTCTTTCAAAGAAATAGTAAAAGAAGATCCTTTCTTTGTCTTTGTACCGGAACAGTATGGAGATATCGAAGTGGAAGATTTGAGATGGTAAACGATCTCACCGAACATTTTTACTGATCAATTTTCAATTATTATTGGCTATAAACCTTGCCAGGATTGAGGAAATGGCATTTTAAGGCGTGAATAGTATGGAGTGGTATTATAGTACATAGGTTAAAAAATTCTTAATCTAAACTAAGAATTCATAATCCTTAGGTTAATTCAGCTATCTTCCTGAAAATTAGCCTATTAAAAATATGCACATTCTAAAATTAATTCCGTCCTTACCGTTGCTGTTTATTTTCCTAGTTTCCTGCACAGACAATGACAAAGTCAAAGAAAATTTCATGAGAGTTTCTAAAGACGCCATTGTCTTAAAAGGAGGCGTGCTATATCTGCCAGAACAATGCGCAGAATCGTCAAATATCGAAGTTGTAGTGACTGGCATAGGAGAAAAGCCAGAAATTAGTGACTGTAGGCTGCATTTAGTCATTGACAATAATGAATACCAGACTTACAAGAATAATTTCATGTCATGGAATGGAAACCAAGATGAACAAATAAAGTATACCATTAAATATGAAGTAGAACTTCCAAGTTTTCAAGAATACTCGAAAAATCAGTTGCCCGTGCGATTTGATTTCTATATCAAAGACAAAGTAGAATATACATTGGCTGATACTCTAAAGTATTTAAAAGATAGTGTCAGACAAGAAGTTGTAGAAATACATCGAGGTTCTGAAAAGAAATTTGTTCAAAATTTCAACTATTATGATAAAAAAGACCTGGATTCTATTTCATCGATTGGTGAATATTTTATCCATACCAATATGACTCGAAAAATTAAAGAAGAAAACGATCATTACAAGATTTTAGTAAGTGGCGAAAAGGGATGGATTACACATAAAAATACTAAAGAGCAAATAAGCATACCTGAAATTCAAGATCATTACTATATTGTTGACAAGGCCTTTAATCTTAAAGAGAGTACCTATACTTCTAATATAGATGGAGCTATTATGCATACGATAAAAGAGGAGGATATTGGAAAATACCCAGCCTATAAAATTCTTCTAAGTTCTTTTGCGGCCAGAAAAAAGGTATTTTTCAATGGTTGCGAACGAATAGATGAAATAATCGAAAATGCATTTTTACCAACTCAAGTTGATCTCGTTTTTGTTGATTATCCGGAGGACACCATCAAAAAAATTAGAGATACCGTCGTTATCTATTAATAATGATCGATATCGGAGCGAATATCTGCGGCATATTCTGAGCTTCGACAATAGAGTGTACCATTTATTGGAAAACTAGTCCTGACGGAATGCTATTTAAAACTTATCTTTCTATACTGTAAATTTTATAAAACTTGGGACTATGAACTACTTGCCCAAAGATGGTTTTCCGTATTATCTCGAATTGGCAAAGGAGAATTCATTGATATCCCTATTTCAGGAAATGCCAAGCATTGAAATTTTACAAACCGTGAGTGAAGAAAAAGCAAAATTTCGATATGCGTCAAATAAGTGGAGCATCAAACAAGTAGTTGGGCATATTACCGATCACGAGAGAATAAAAATGTTTAGGGCTTTCCAATTGAGTAGAAATGAGAGAGTAGAACTTTGGGGATATGATCAGGAGTCATTGGTGAAAAATGGTCGTTTCGATGAACTTAGTTTCCCATCCTTGTTAACAGACTTTGCGAATGTCAGAAGAGCATCACAGAGCTTTGTAAATGCATTGTCCAAAAGCCAATTACAGATCAAGGGTATGGCCAGACAATATGAAATAACACTGGAAGAATTTCTTAGGTCTATTGTGGGTCACGAAAAGCATCATGTTAAGATCATTCAAGAAAAATATCTCTTAGGATAAAAAATAGACTTATTTTAGGAATGTGTCACTTTTAAGTGAACGAAA
>CBDDLT010000009.1:0-87300 GCA_965230755.1 Saprospiraceae bacterium
CATAATAGGTTCTACTATCTCTTCCTGTAAATTCTGGCCCGACAGTTGAAGAGGATTCATTAAAATCCCTACAAGAAAAAATAGCAGAATGCTCATTTTGGATTTTACCATAACATTACAATTTTAACAGATTGTTAACGGTTAATTTGCTGCTTAATTATTTCAAAATAAGGGAAAGATTTTAAAATTCTACTGCCATACCAAGAAAACATTTCACCATCGACTAAAAAAACTTGGGACCGTGGAAAACGGGTCTGCATCTCCAGCAATTCTTTTTGTTTAAATGGAAAAGGTTCCGAGGATAAAAAAATCAGATCCGGATTCAATTGATCGATTTCATCAAAATCAATCTCGGGATATCTCTTTCTGTCATCCAATACATTTTTCAGGCCTAATAAATCTAACATATTGCGGATGAAAGTATCTCTGCCCACTGACATCCATGGCTTTTTCCATATCAAATACAATACGGACAAACCCAAGAGACTGTCTTCAAAGTTTCCTTTTAACTCACTTAGTGTACTAATTAATGCATTGGCCTGAACTGCTTTATCTGTAATCTTACCAATATCAGATATCATCATCATCGCTGAGTCGAAATCGTAAACATCACTGACATATACCGGAAAATCATTCGACAATAATTCAATTTCCTCTTGAGTATTTTCCTCCTTATTGGCCAAGATGAGATCCGGTTTCAAATCATAGATTTTTTGAACGTTCAGTTTTTTCGTACCTCCTATAACGGTCCTAGAGGATTTGGCCCCATTGGGATGCACACAAAACTTGGTAAGGCCCACAACTTTATCTCCCAAATCAATATCAAATAAGAGCTCCGTAATGGATGGTACAAGAGAAATAATCTTTTGAGGAGGAAAGGATTTTAGTTCCATTTTACGATTTATTTGATCCCGGAACTTCATTAATTTTTTATATCTTTAATTATCATAAAAATAGATCCTTTATAAAACTTTTTTTTCCATGATGAATGAAACATTGGACAAGATAATGTCCACAAATTTAATTACCCTAACCCCGTCTGACAATTTAAGTCATGTAAGAGATATCTTTAAAAATCATAGAATCCATCATTTACCCGTAGTTGACGAGGACAACACCTTGGTGGGTTTGATTACCACTTCTGATCTTTGGAAATTGAATAGAACTCATGAGCAGTATTCTGATATTGCAGTGAAGGAAGTAATGACCCAACGTCTAGCTACATTGTCGCCAAATGACAAGGTTGGATCTGCTTCGGAATTATTTTTGGAGAATCTTTTCCACGCTGTGCCTGTCGTAGATGCTAACAATAAGCTGAAAGGAATAGTGACTTCTTTTGATGTGATCAAATACAGTTTCAAAAAAGAGTATCCGAATCATCAGTTTTAGATCGATGATCTAAGGATAGAAAAGATATTTATAAAAAATAAGCGGAGCACTTGATAGTACTCCGCTTATTTTTTTCATCGGGTTTTGACAAGTTTATTAGCCTGTTTTTATTGTCCAGGCATATTGTAATAGAATCTTTCCTCTACAATTTGACCATCTCTCCATTTCTGAACGGCAACTTCTTGCATTTTCATTCTACCACCTTCTTTGAAAGTTACATCTGTCCATGTTTCCGCAGTTGTGATACCATTTTCCTCATCAGAAGTAATTGATTCGCATCCTCCGGCATGTAACTCCTGAACCATACCAAACCAACCATTGATAGCCTCTCTCTGCGCATTCTTACCATTTCTATGTTCTCCAGTTGGCATTTCATATACCTGAACATCTTCATGATAATACTTCTCAAAAGCTTCCATTAACTGGCCATTGCCCATCATTTCTTGTAGGTTTTTAGCTTTGTCTAAATAACTCATTTTTAATTATAGTTTTGGTGAAAAATTTTACTTCTTATTGGCGGAGCTGAATACCCTGTTCCATCTTATACCATCTTTAAGACTTCCGTTTTTCAAGGACATCCAGATGAACATAGGCTTACCCACTACATTTTTTTCAGGAACAAAACCCCAGAACCTCGAATCCTCCGAATTATGTCTATTATCACCCATCATCCAGAAATAATCTTGTTCAAAGGTGTAGCTATCCGCTTTTTGCCCGTCAATCATAATGTCATTTCCTTTCACATCTAAATCCTTTTCTTCATAGACACTTATGATCCGCTTATATAAAGCAATATTGGATTCGTTCAGTTCCACCGCTTCTCCTTTTTTAGGAATTACAATTGGGCCATAATTATCCATAGACCAATTATAATGTGCGGGATCATGAGGAAAGAGAATCCTGGGATCAGGACGATGAACATTCGGTTCTATCGTGACATTACCAAATGCTCTAATTTTTTCTAATTGCTCCGCATCTAGATTTAAGTTCAATATGTTACCTCTGGTATTTCTAAGATCCATGGGATTGACATCAAGCTCCAAAATCTTTTTAGTATTTATCGGACCCTGGAAAATAACTTTATAGGAGAATTGAAGGTTTTCAGGATCTTTGGCCTTCTCATCATTAATATAGAGTTGTCTGTCTCTAATTTCAAGCTTATCTCCGGGAATCGCGACGCATCGCTTAATATAGTGATCCGCCTTATCCATTGGCCTGGTAACTAAACGTATATTCCCTTGCCTGATATATTGAGCAATATTAGCCTTAATATTTCCGCGATCCACATCGTACTTACTCCATGTCCTCTCTGGAGTTATATAGACACTGTCTCCTTCAGGATAATTAAACACAACAGGATCATTTCGTTTTATACTGGTTAAAGCCGGAAATCGATAGTAATTCAACTTTGGTTTTTCAAGGTAGGATTCCCCTCCAACGACAGGCGCACGATTGTGAACCAAAGGAAGCATGGCAATCGTTTGAGGAGTTCGAATTCCATAATGCATTTTACTCACAAATAAGAAATCTCCTGTTAGAAGACTTCCCTCCATCGAACTTGTCGGTATCATGAATGCCTCTAGCAAAAACATTCGAATAAATGTAGCTGCGAAAACTGCAAAGATGATGGCCTCTGACCATTCTCTCAAACCTGACTTTTTATATGGATTATTCCTCGTTAGTTTATCTACCTCGAGTTTGCTTCCACTTTTTCTTGCTTCTGCAAGTCGTTTCTTATAATCTCTTTCTTTAGCGAAGGCCGGCTCCACGTATTTTACGCTATCATTCGACCCCAAATAAAAGTTATAGAACGGTGCTGCAACCACAGCGAGAAGACTGTCGACAAAGCGATATCTTCCAAATGATCGGACCAGATCAATACACAAACCTGCAAGAATAAATATATTCACTATTGGAAATAACAACCACCAGGCATGGCTCTTTTTACGACCTACCAGTTCTGCTAAATATCCCATATTAACGCCAGGGATGTAGGCTTTTTTAGGATCTATGCCAGCCTTTTCAAACAACTTGGGCAAGCTTACACTCAACAGCACATAGATCAATAGAATAAACAATACAAGCTTCACAATCACATATTTTTTATCGGGCCAAAGATATACTTAAAATTCAAATTAGGTCAAGCTATATCAGAGTCTTAGAGTAATTTTAATACATCTTAAGAACTTCTTAGCTTTCATTTTTCTTCAATACTTCCCAGGTTAAATCTGAAAGCAATTTAACTGTAGCGACAAAGTTGATATCGCCTCGAGTCCACTCTTCAGGGCGTATCATAGACAAAAACAGTTCCTTATGCTCAGAGTCCTTTGAATAGAGATGGTAAGTGTGCCCAACTATAGGTTTAAAGCCCATTTTGGACTGGTAAATCAACTCGGAAACATCGATCCTATCTTTTATAATATTGGCTTGCTTTGCCAAAAGTTGAATTTGCTCTTTGATTTGATCCAATTGTTTGTCCGTTTGCTCATACATCGCCCTAATGACAGAATCCTTTATTTGTTTTCTATCTTCAGGTCGTATCACGCCACTACCCACATGGTGGGCATACTCCATTAGACCTGGAAATTCTGCTACACTGTCCGGATCAATACTGGACTTAGACTCCTTAGGTTTATCAGATTTTTCGATCAGAATATCAATTATTAAAATTACTACTTAAAGACAGCACTGCCTTTACCTGCAAGATATCCCTTATTGTAGACATAGGCCTCATATCTGCCTGGAGAAATTCCATTACTCGGAGTCCACTCAGCACAGTACTCTTTATAAGATCGATCATAATCAATAGACATAGATCGCGTAAATCTCATCTGCTTACCAGTGGTCATATCTGTCATTGTACCCGAACCCATAGACTCTACAGCGATAGTTTGACCAAGCGGATCCACAATTCTAATATGGAATACTTCTTTTCCTACGTCCGTAGCATAGTTCTTGGTAGCATTAAAACAAATTTCGAGCTTATCTATACTGCCTACTTTGGTCTTCCCAACTTCTTTACCACTCTTTCTCACCTTCACTCCTGAAACACTCACCTTATCCACTAGTATAACGGATGCAGCATTGACCTTCTTGACCAATTTCTGCTCATTTTCTTCCAACTTCTCCTTGGCTTCACTCAAAGTCTCTACTTCACCCGAAAGTTGCTCCCCTCTTTCCTTTTCTGCCACCAACTTCGATTCAATTATTCCTTTCTGCTCTTCAGACTCTGCGAGAGCCACATTTAGACTAGTATTTTCCTCCATCAATTTATTGATTCTCTCAATAAAGCCATCGTTCTGACTTCTCATAGAGGATATCGCAGACTTTAGCTCCTTATTGCTCTTACCCATGCTCAAAAGAGAATGTCTTTGGTTGGTCAACTCATCTTGTTGCTGGTCTATCAAAATATTAAGGGAATCATTTCCAGTTCGAAGTGACTCCAGCTCGCTCATGGCCTCATAATAATTCTTCTCAATTTCAGCTTTGGAAATAACCAATTCATCATTTTCTTTAGCCTGTGCTGAAATTTTCTTGTCCTGGTTAATTTTGTTCCACAACAAAAATGCATTAACTAAAAGTAAAAAGATTAAGATGCCGATCAGGAGATTCCTATTATTTTTTTTAGAAGTCATACTGTATTAAATTTATGCCGAAATTAAGATTAATAGTTCGTATTAACTAAAATTATAACGTTTTGAATGTACAAAACTTACCTCTGAGCCGAATAATTTTCGTGGATGTGGAAACAGTACCCGAATTTTCTAATTTTTCGGACTTAAATGAGGGCAAACAAGACCTATGGATTAAAAAATCAATCCGCCTAAGACCCGACGAATATTTTTCACCTGAAGAGAAGTATGAAGAGATGGCAGGCATCTTTGCCGAATTCGGCAAAATAGTCTGTATTTCTATGGGCCTGGCTCACAAATCAGAAGATGGCTGGTCTGTTAGAATGAAGAGCATTTATGGTCACGATGAAAAAGAGCTCTTGCAAGAATTCAAAGAAGTGCTGACTCAGGCATTGAAGTCGAAAAGTTATGAATTCATCTGCGGGCATAACATCAGAGAATTCGACATACCCTATCTATGCAGAAGAATGTTGGTACATGGTATTAAAATCCCACAAGCGATGCAAATAGCTGGCAAAAAACCTTGGGAACTGAAGCATTTTATGGATACCATGGAATTGTGGAAGTTTGGAGATTTTAAAAACTATACCTCGCTCAATCTTTTAATGAATCTATTCGACTTACCTTCGCCTAAGAATGATATAGATGGCAGCCAGGTGGGCAAGACCTATTGGAAAGAAAATGACCTGGAACGCATCGTACGATACTGCGAAAGAGATGTTCTGGCAGTCATTCAACTCTTGTTCAAATGGAATGAAGAGAATTATATCAGTGATGAAAACGTAAAATTTACTTTTCCGGACAACAGTTAAATATGACAACAGAAAACAAGCTTGCTCCTTCAATCCTCGCCTCTAATTTTCTTCGTTTGGAAGAGGACTTGAAGATGATCGATGATTCTAATGCGCAGTGGCTGCATATCGACATCATGGACGGTAATTTTGTCCCCAATATATCATTCGGACCTGATATTGTGAAATCGATGAAGTCTGCTTGCAACAAGGTCTTTGACGTCCATCTGATGATCGAAAATCCGGACCTAATGATCCCAAAATTCGTGAAAGCGGGTGCGGACCAGATTACAGTGCATCTGGAAGCATGTCCACATTTACATAGGAGTATTCAGTTGATCAAGTCATTTGAGGGAGTCAAAGCTGGTGTTGCCATTAATCCGCACAGCAATATCACATTGCTCGAAGATGTTCTGGAAGACCTGGATCTTATCCTGGTTATGTCGGTCAATCCGGGTTTTGGCGGACAACAATTCATTTATCAGAGTCTGAATAAAATAAAACTCCTTCGAGAACGATTAATTGTTAGAAATTTAAAAGCTGATATCGTCGTGGATGGAGGAGTTGGTTTGCACAATGCGGAGGCCATATTATCTGCAGGAGCCAATGTACTAGTCGCAGGAAGTAGCATTCTAAAATCTGATGATCCGGCAGGAACAATAGAGAAATTTATGGAAATTCTCAATGCATCAAAGTGGGTTTGAGAAGAGAACGAGTAGAAACCAATGAATAGATTAATAGCCGCATTTTGCCTTATAGCATGGTTCGTTTCGAACACCTATGCCCAAGAAATCACCATTCAGGGAACGGTGAGAGATGGTTCTACCGGAGACCCGCTTTCCTTTGTAAGTGTGTTTAACCAACCACAGAATTTATTCACCGAGACCAATGACAAGGGTTTTTTCGAATTATCCATCAATGATCAATCCGAAATCGAATTGACTTTTTCCAGGGTGGGATTTCAGGAGGAGAAGCTTCTGCTGAAAGATCTAAAATCGGGAGAGACGAGAAAAATTGCCGTTGATCTGAAGACCTCAGAGAGCGATGTTCAAGTAGAAGTAGTAGAAGATCGAATAGAAGACGAAATGATCAATACCGAGATGGAAGATCTCGAATTACTTCCCAATGTATCCGGAAATATTGAAAGTCTTTTGACCAATATTGGACTTGGTGTTAGTTCAGGAACAGGAGGTGAATTGAGTTCACAATACAATGTAAGAGGTGGAAATTTTGATGAAAACCTTGTTTACGTCAACGGCTTCGAAATATATCGACCTCAATTGATTCGATCAAGCCTGCAAGAAGGTCTATCCTTTGCCAATCCCGATCTGATCGGAAGCTTAAAATTCTCTTCCGGTGGATTCGAATCTAAATATGGTGATAAGCTGTCCTCTGTTCTAGATATAAAATACAAAACTCCTGAACGAATGGGTGGAAGTATCCAGGCCAGTGCTTTGGGCGCTTCCGGGCATTTCGAGGGCGCATTCCTCAAGAATAACAACGGAATTGACCGATTGAGGGTCCTGCTAGGAGCCAGGTACAAAACCACAAGCTATTTGCTGGGGACATTGGATACCGAAGGGGAATACATTCCGAATTTCAGCGACTTCCAAGCTTATGTCACTTATGACTTTAATCCCGTATGGCAGGCCGGACTCATCGCCAATTACAACAGAAGTGAATATCAATTTACTCCGGTATCACGTTCTACGGCCTTTGGATTGATCAATTTTGCACTACAATTGAATTCTGTTTTTCAGGGACAGCAGGTGGATGATTTTACCACGGCAATGACCGGAGTATCGCTTTCATTCAGACCAGAAAGAGAGGAAAACCCTCTTTTCATGAAACTTCTGGTATCCGGGTTCAGATCTCTTGAAAATGAGCGTCAAGACATTCTGGGATTCTACAGGCTTGGAGAGAGTAGTCGAACTTTAACCGGAGGTGGTGGAGATGAAATTGCCAATGTACTTGGAACGGGCACTCAACACAATTATGCCAGAAACTACTTGAGCATTGACGTTATAAACGCAGCCCTCAGAGGAGCATATGAGAATGAGATGAGGGGTGATTCGAGCAATAGTATCTTATACGAATGGGGTGTCAAATGGCAACAAGAAAGTATATCTGACGAGATCAATGAATGGGAAAGACTGGATTCAGCGGGCTACTCCTTGTTCTATAGTGATCAGGAGGTAGAATTGTTCCAAGTGCTCAAATCAGAAATCGATCTAAAAAGTAATCGTTTCAGTGGTTTTGGACAGATTAACTGGCATCATACCGCAAGAAACTGGGAATATCAATTCATAGCCGGTGTAAGGTCTACATACTGGGACGTCAACAACGAATTGAATGTTTCTCCCAGACTAAAGGTTTTATTTAAGCCTAGGAATTCGGAAAAAGATATTTCTTATCGGGTTTCTGCCGGGTATTATATACAAGCTCCTTTTTATCGGGAACTCAGAAACAGACAAGGTTTCATCAATCAAAATCTTCAAGCCCAAAAATCCATTCATTTGGTGGGTGGTTTAAGTTATAATTTCTACTGGGGAAGCAATCCGAAGCCATTTAAGTTCATTACGGAGGTATATTATAAACACTTATGGGATCTGGTTTCCTACGATGTAGACAATGTAAAAATTCGCTATAGTGGAGTTAATGACGCTACCGGATACGTCATTGGAGCAGACTTTAGGATCAACGGAGAATTCGTCCCGGGAGCAGAGTCTTGGTTCAATGTCTCTATTCTCAGTGCCAGGGAATCTCTGGATGGAGTAGATCACTTGCGAAGAGAAATCGGTGATTCTGTGGGCCAGGTTGTCAATACGGTGCCGAGGCCATCGGATCAAACCGTTAGAGCATCCATCTTCTTTCAGGATTACTTACCTCGAAACGAAAACATCAAAACCCATCTCAATTTCTCCTTCGGGACAGGGCTTCCTTTCGGAATTAGAAATGACAACGAGGAGTACCGAAATACTTTTCGATATCCTATCTATCACAGAACTGACTTAGGGTTTTCTTTCCAGTTGTGGAACAAGGAATGGCGGAGCAAAAAGCCAAACCATTTCCTGAGATTTACTCAAAATGCATGGCTAAGCCTGGAGATCTATAATTTGATGCAGGTTCGGAATGAAGCATCCAAGACTTGGATAAAAACGGTCTTCCTACAGGAATTTGCGGTTCCCAATTATCTGACTTCACGACGGGTCAACCTCAGATTGAGATTTCAATTCTAGATATGGACCTCAGCGTTATCATACCTACGCTTAATGAGGAAAAGAATATTGTACGATTAATTCATACCCTGTGTCATCACGATCCTAATTTTCACTCTAAGATTTTTGTTGTCGACGGCGGTAGCAGTGATCGAACCATAGAACTCTGTAAGTCGCTAGGAGTAAATACAGTTCTAAGTTCGATAAAAAACAGAGCTGCTCAAATGAATTTAGGAGCAAGAAAGACCAATTCTGACATCTTGTACTTTATTCACGCGGACACGCTTCCTCCTAGAGATTTTAGAACAAAAATTCTAAGCTCTATAGAAAATGGTCATTCAAGTGGTTGTTTCCCTTTTAAATTCGACAGCGGTAAGGCCTTGTTGAAAATCAACAACTGGTTCTCTACCCTGCCCTATTTGTGGTGCCGTGGCGGAGACCAATCGCTTTATATAACAAGAACCTGTTGGGAGGAAGTCGGTCCATATCCCGAGCTAGAAATCATGGAAGAATACCATCTCTTGAGAAGAATCAGTCGATCACAATTCCCTTTTGATATCATGGATGGGGAAATCCTTGTTTCGGATCGAAAGTATCGCGAAAATCCGTATTTGAAGGTGCAATGGGTCAACTTTATGGCCTATAGAATGTTTATTCAATCTGTCAATTCGAATAAAATCAGAGATTACTACGAAAAAAGCCTGTGCAAAGGTAGGAAATACGGGGAATGATCTTTTATTATTAAAAAAATATATCTATCTTTGCCGTTCGTTTAGAAAGGCTTCGTAGCTTAACTGGATAGAGCACCTGACTACGGATCAGGAGGTTGCAGGTTCGAATCCTGCCGAGGTCACAAAAGTGAACAGGTAGGAAGGCTCGAAAGAAGCGTTATTTCTAACTGTTGGAACTAAAGATTTATTAGTAGAATTAATTAAAGTGTACTCCCTCATTGGGAAGGAAAAAGAAAGATTATGTCAAAGGTTTGTGAGTTAACGGGAAAACGTCCAATGAGTGGAAACAATGTTTCACACGCAAAGAACAGAACCAAAAGAAGATTTTTACCTAATCTTCACACAAAGAAGTTTTACATTCCTGAAACGGATCAATGGGTAAGACTAAAAGTGTCTTCAGCAGCATTGAGAAATATTGACCGTTTAGGAATATATGATTATCTGAAAAAATTAGAAAAAAAGGGAGTTGACCACGGTGTTAAACTCAATGAGAAATAATTAAGCTATGGCAAAGAGTAAAGGAAACAGAATTCAAGTGATCATGGAATGCACCGAGCATAAAGAATCTGGTATGCCAGGTACAAGCCGGTACATCACGATGAAAAACAGAAAAAACACTCCTGAGAGATTAGAGTTAAAGAAATATAATCCTATTTTGCGAAAGGTGACTTTGCACAGGGAAATAAAATAATAGATTATGGCTAAAGTATCCAAGAACGCACGGGTTGCACAGAGAGCCGCTAACGCAGGTTCAGGTAAAGATCACGTGCGAGTAATCAAGAGTATCAAGAATCCTGAAACAGGGAAGTACTCTTTTAAAGAAATTATCATTCACAAAGATAAGGTAGACGAGTTTTTTGCCGACGCAAAAAAGTAATCGGATATTCTAAGAATTATTTTTGAGCTTTGTCTACACCGTTAGGCAAAGCTTTTTTATGTTAATAAGTACATAATTGCCAAATCGAAATGAGTTTATTCAAGAGACTATTTAATAAAGAAAAGAAGGAAGACCTAGATAAAGGACTGGAAAAAACCAAAGACAGCTTTTTTGGAAAGTTGACGAAGGCCGTTGCCGGTAAGTCCAAAGTTGACATCGAAGTATTGGATGCCCTGGAAGAAATTCTAATCTCTTCGGACGTAGGACTGGACACCACCGTAAAAATCATCGAACGCATCGAAGAAAGGGTAGCCAAAGACAAGTACATCAATTCCAGCGAACTCAATCACATCCTAAAAGATGAAATCATCCAGCTCCTGGCTGAGAACAACAGTAATGATGTAGATCATTTCTTGGAGGATGAGACTGTGAAGCCATATATTTTGTTGGTAGTAGGAGTAAATGGAGTCGGAAAGACCACCAGCATTGGGAAAATCGCTCATATGCTTACACAGCAGGGCAAGAAAGTAGTTCTTGGATCAGGAGATACTTTTAGAGCTGCGGCGGTGGATCAATTAAAAATTTGGGCAGATCGTGTGGGTTGTGACTTCTATTCGAAAGGCATGAATACTGATCCTGCAGCTGTGGCCTATGAGACGGTACAGTACGCCATGAACAATAATTGCGATGTGGCCATCATTGACACGGCGGGAAGATTGCATACCAAAAAACACTTGATGGAGGAATTGAGTAAGATCAAGCGTTCCATTGACAAGAAGATGCCCGGAGCTCCACATGAAGTATTACTGGTATTGGATGCAACTACTGGTCAGAATGCCATTGAACAGTGTAAGAATTTTAGCGCGGCTACAGAAGTAAACTCGTTGGCACTGACCAAATTGGACGGTACTGCTAAAGGGGGTGTGGCCATCGGTATTTCAGATCAGTTCAAGATCCCAATCAAGTACATTGGAGTTGGAGAACAGATAGACCAGCTGCAAATATTCAACAAGACGGCTTTTGTAGAATCCTTGTTCGAAGGGAGTAATCTGGGATAAGATTTTCTTTATCGCCGCTTAAAGCCAAGGATTGAAATACATCCTCCAGGCTGTTGATCCATTTGAACAAAATTCATCGAATCCGAGGATATTCTTTTATAGATTACCGTACCACAACTGTCTGCAGGTTGTCCAGCCGGACATAGTTCTAATACATCACCATTCAAAGAATAAGTGAAATCCATTTGTTCACTACTTTGAGTAAAAAGAATGGAAGAATCGATCAGTGTTCCTGAATCATTGGTCTTAAAATCGTATATATTCTTGATACAGAAACTATTGCCCAAGATGGGGTCAAAACATCCATCGGCATCCGTTTGCACATTGTCATCAGGATTATTACAATCCTGAACGATCAACCGACCACTTTCCCACACACCTATTAACTGATCGGCTTCTGATGAGCCCTCATCATCATCGCAGGCGATATATAAACATAGGGATACAAGAATCAAGATTAGTCTGGATAAGTTCATAAGACATAAAGAGTTTGGTTTAAACTATCACAATTTAGTTGAATTCTTCCAAACCTGTTTCTTTTTACCCTTTTAACACATCTATTTTCGAAATCTACCCGTCAAGAAATGCCAATGCTGGTCCAATTTAAGTCGCATTACATCCTCTCTCTACTGACATTCAATATATTGTGATATTTTCGATATATTGTTGAAAAAATATTGGATTATGTTTGAAATCAACTATTTATTTGTCGTTTTGGCCGCTTTGGTTCCAATGATTATGGGCGCCATATTTTACGGCCCCTTATTTGGCAATCAGTGGATGAATTCTTTGGGATATACCAAAGACAGCATTCCGGAGCCGATTAAGATGCCGGTAGTTTATGTGGTATCGCTTATTCTATCCTTCATTCTCGCTTTCTTCTTGCTTACTGTGATGGAGTTGACGCATAAGGAGTGCAGTGAAGCCGGGGAAATCATATTTGGAAGTCATGACACCTTCCCTCATGGGATGCTTCATGGATTCTTCCTTGGATTAGGAATAGCCATTCCCGTTTTGGTCAACAACTTGTTGTTCCAAAGAATGAGAGGAAGCAACATTCTGCTCAATGTGGTTTATTGGTTGCTGACCATTAGTATCATGGGCGGAGTTCTGGATGCATGGGCTGCTTAAAAATATCGACCGAAAAAGCGGAATCTTCTGCTTTTTCGGTTCATCTATAAAGCCCATTCCATCGACCATCTCTTATTCAGCATCACATCTCCCCTTTTAAAAAGCGTTAAAAAAAGCGGTAAACCGTTAAGGTTTCGCAAAGCAGTTCAATTCTGCTCCATAAAGTCTTAACTTAAGAAAGACAGTTAATTAAAACCTATTGGATATGAGACTTATACTATTACTATTCCCCTTCATGCTAGCCACCAATGCCATGCAATCACAAGTCCTAGTCGATAGCGTCGATATTAACGAGTTGGATATTCAATACATTCTTGTGGAAATAGGATCTCCCGGCTTTGCAAACAACTTCAGGATCTATGTCGATTATGGACAAAGAAGTCGCATCAACCAATTTGAGAGAATAGTTTCTGATCAAAATCGCTCCACGATAAGATTCAACTCTCCCGCAGATGGCCTCAACTATCTCTATCGACGAGGCTGGGAAGTTAAGGATGTTTATGCTCAGCATGAGGAGGATGGGACTTTTTTGATGGTGAGGAGGGAAGAGTGAATGGTTGTTAGTGGTCAGTTATCAGTGATCGACGGTGTCTCGTCCTAAAATAAGTTTACACGATTAAATAATAATCCTAGCATAGGTTGACATAGGTTTCTAAGTCCTAAAATAGGTTTACATTTTGAGTTTTTGCTGATTTCCATAAATTCTTTGGTTTTAAATTTTTGTTTGCTTCAATTTCATTAGGAGTAAAGAGTCCTATACTGTAATGAGGTCTTTGGTTGTTATAAAGTTTAACTGCTTTATCTAGCTCTATTTTAGCCTGTTTCAAGGAGGTAATTTTTAGGTCCTTTAAATACTCATTCTTTATGATTCCGTTTATTCTTTCGGCTACTGCATTATCTCTTGGATCACCAGTTTGTGTCATACTGATTGCTATACCTTTTGATCGAAGTAATGATACATATTGATAGCTACAATATTGAAATCCTCGATCCGAATGATGTATCAGATGATAAGGAGTTTCTTGTTCTAAGCTATTAAAAGCCATTTTCAGTGCCTCGATACTTTCTTTGACCTTTAGAGAGTGGCTTACATTAAATCCTATGACCTTGTGGGTATATGCATCCGTTATAAAACTGATATACAAAAAGCCTCGTACTGTTTTGAGGTAAGTAATATCACTAACCCATAACTGATTTTTTCTTTCTAGATTTATCCCTTCTATTAGATTAGGCCATTTCTTAAAATTATGGATAGAGTTAGTGGTTCGAACTCTTCGTTTTCTTCTTTTTATCAACAAGTTATGGTTTTTAAGTAAGTCAAAAAACGCATCTCTTCCCAGCTTGATATTGTGCATTTCAAGATCGGCTTGAATCTTCTTAAATAGCTTCCTTCCTCCCATAAATCTATGCTGTTTTCGTATCGCATGGACCCATTTCAAAATGAGAGCTTCATCTAATCTTTCTTGTGCTTTTCGCTTTTGATATTGATAATAAGCTTGTCGACTTACTCCAAGTAATGTGCACAACCGTTGAATCTGAACTGTTGGTTTATCTGTCTTCATCTGTTGAATTACTTGGAATCGAACTTTTTTTCAATCTTGATTTGATAAACCTCTTCCGCTTTCTTGATCATTCGCTCATACAACTCCAGCTTTAAGCGTAATTGCTCATTCTCTTGTTCTAAAGCACTCTTCCTTGCTGATTGGCTTTTCTTTTCCTTCTTAAATTCAGACAAAGCTTTTGTTTTTGGAAAGATACCCCTTTCATATTCATCCTCATAACCCAACTGACGTATCCAGTTCGTTAATGTAGAACTACCTCTAATCCCATATCGGTTAAGTACTTCTTTTTGGGTCTCTTCTCCCCTTAAATATTCCAATACCACCTTCTGTTTTAACTCTCTAGCGTAACGCTTACTTTTACCAGCTTTTCGTCCCATTTTACACCGCTTTTTGTGTAAACCTATTTTAGGACAAGACACTTTTCTTAGGAGGGGTGAAATCAGTGGTTTTATCTGATTTGGTTTATGAGGGTATGACATTATAATTATAAATTACTTTATTATCCATTTTAAGCACTATTAGACCAGAAAATGCCTCCAAACCAAAAGAAATAATGGTCTAACACGAGTTATATATGGAGAGGGACTACAATACAAGTCTTTAAATATCAAGGCTTCGCGGTCAATTGGGTGGGTTGTTATTTGTGGTTTCCAGATTTTGGGCATTCACTCTTCAGTTCCAAAATATTCGACATACTCTTTTTTGGAAACTTCTTTAAACACAGCAGACTGCAAAATGAACAGACTCAATAAAGTGATTATTTCGCAATAAAACACTTCATTATTTTCATCAAGGATTTTATAGAAAAAATGTGTTTCAGCTTCTACACCAAGACTCCATGTAATGAATATTATTCCCTTCGGCGGTCTCGCAACTCGTTCAATTGAATTAAGTTTGTTTTTACCAAGTTTACGTTTTATATGATGTAAATGTTTCTGTGGTATTTTTTTCATCAAATATTTTTTTGGCTTTTTCTAAACCAATTCAATAAGTCAAGCTAAACTACCAAGGCAAGACCCCCGTTGTTTGTAGTTTCCTCTGAAGCCGGACAGGTCCAAACTACAAACCATTATCCTAAATATGACATAATTAACCATATAAACCATGTTTTAGACCAGAAAAGCCCCTATGAATGCAAGAGAAGGATGGGGAATAAGGGACAAGAATGTGGATAACTTTTTTGTAAGGAACAGATCGACAATGATTTATGACAAAATATAAAGGCTATTGCGGCATTTTTATTTTAAGATATCCTATCCGTTGTGGGTTTTTGAATGGATGAATTCATATATTTTATCAAAACAATGCCAATTACTAAATTTACTAAGGCATAAGTATTGTTTTTTATCAGAATTTTGTGGTACGCTCCTGACCCTAGGTGCATCAAAGCACCAAACAAAATCAATCCGCTAGATACAATTAAAAGTATACTATAAATTTTTACCGCAATCTTAAAATATTTGTATGACAGATACATTGAGCCCATTATTAGAATGCATAGTACAATATAGACTAAAGAAAAAAGTCTACCATAATTCATGAACTGAATGATACTGATTATCTGAATTGCGAAAATATCTATAAATAACAGCCACCTATACCATTCTTTTACTATGACTACTTTTAGGTTCATTTTTCAATATCAGTTGAACTTTCGATAATACGTTATTGTGGATAGTTATTTTTTATGTTCTTTCATTTTAGGTTTTCCTATTTCACTTAATTTGATATTGAGTTCCTTTCTTCTTCTTTCAAGCTTTAAAGGTTGTATGAAAGTGAAGTCAAAAAGGGCTTCAATAACTTCTATTAACCATTCTGCTTCTCCATTCTCAACAGAAACTATTTCCCCTGTATTTCTATTTTTGGTTGGATGAGCTGCAAAATTCCCAATATTTCTAACAGCATCAACAGCATCTGTTAAGTGGGAAGGAATTCCTTCAAGTGCTATAAATTTTTGAATTTCTTTTGCAAGAGTGTTTTCTGTAATTTCATATTTCTCTCGCAAAATATTTTGTAAAAGTCTTCTACTTAAGGCAGCCGAAGCTTTTGGGCTTGCTGATAAAACCTTAATAGCTTCTTCATAGTCTTCTAGATATAATTCCGGAATATCCTCTGAATTTTGGAATTTTTGTTTTTTTGGGTAAATCATTATATCATCTACTACACTACTTACATGGAATCCAAAATAACCATCATTTCTTTTAAGTTCACCTTTTACAAGAAACACCACAGGGTTGTTACAATTTGGGCAATTTGAATACTTCAATTCATTTCCAAACGTATTGTCTTTATTATTTGCGAAAGAGTTTGTCGAATCCCATTCATATTTTACAGCGGTTGAGCAATGAGGGCAAATCATATTATTTTTTTTGGATTTAATTATGCACGACCAAATTTGTATCTAGTTAGAGTCTAAATTTTAAGGAAACCCTAATTCATATTAAGGCTCCCTTAAATGTGCTTTTTACAATAACTCTCCTTTATGGGCTAATAGCAATGCTCCAAGTGCTATCATAAGAAGTGCCGCACCAGCATCCCTTACTTTTTTGTAGCTCGCTAAAGTATCATAATCTGTCTTAAAGGTATAAATCAAAAAAGTAATACCAAATCCCATAAGTGCTAAGCCGAGTAATTTATTAATTATCATCTGTCGATGGGGTTTCTTGGTTTTCCTTCTCTTCTCCTCCATCACTACTGGAACGAGACTGTTCAATTGTATGTTCTGCAGCCTTTTCTGCAGCCATATTTACTAAATTAACTCTAGATTCTACCGCTTGCTTAGTCAGTTTATCCAATCCAAGTTTATCTAAACCTGCTTCAAAGGGCTTTGGTAATAACTCAAATGTAGCTTCAACGCCAATGTCAACAGCATTTTCCTTTGTTAAACCCTCATCTCTTATATTACTTCCAATTTCTATGGCAGCTCCCGTTAAAGAAAGAGCTTCACCTATCGTTGTTAAAGGAACTCCAATTTCAGGAGCAATAGGTGTTAATGATAGCCCAGTTGCAGATATACCATCACCAATGCCTTCCATTTTATTGCCTATTTCTTGAGTTGTAACTTCTCTTCTAGGAGGTGCACTAACTTTTCCTTCGGTAGGAATATTCGTGCCCATGGCAGAATTGAACATACCTGCAATTCTATCTTTAACCCAGTATGGTATTCTCTGCAACCCATGCAAATCAATATTTGCTATTGGTTCGTTTTCTGCATAATTATAAGTGCTTACCCATGGGAACTGATCTGAAATCGGGTCAACACCTGTAAACCTCCCTATAGCCGGATCGTACATACGGAACCCATAAGCATAGAGTCCCAAGCCTAAATCATTGTTCCATTCCTTGTTGTTGTAGAGATAGTCGTTATCGATAGTGGAGTTGTTGTTATTCCAATCCCCTCTCATTTCGAGCCCAAAAGGATAATAATGATGCTCCTCCAACACCACATTATTATCATCCATCAATACCCGAGTATTGCCCAAATGATCTTCGAGCTTATATCTCCAGTTAGGCTGGCCGTCAATAATGTCGATATGTCCTACACTATGGTACACTGTTTTTAGATTGTCATCTACAAACTCCATGTCAGATAAATATACGCGTTCTTTGGCATCATTTACAAGTTTTTTTAGCTTTCGACCATCTGCGGCGTATTCCCACTTGATCGTGTTTCCTTCTCCATCGGTCACCTCATAAGGCAGATTGTGATGATTGTATTTGATGTTCAGATCCTTAACCGGATCATATGTAATGTTACCATTTCCGTCGTATTGGTATTGACTGGTTTTCTTCACAACAAGTCCTAAATGGCCATCTTCATTCAAGGAAATAGCCAAGTTAACTTTGGGATCCGGGCAAGGACCAGTAGATACTTCCATCTGCCCCAAACCAATGGGTTCAAACTCAAAATCAGATTGTATTGCTACCTCACTTTCTGAAGTCAAGGTAAGGTCGTATTCTCTGGCTGAAGCATCACTGGTGATCTTATTCTTCACCCCAAATATTCCCTCTTGAACTACCTTGTCAGAAACATGAAACTCTTCCGGACAATCAATTGTGATACTATTGGTGACTTTCTTTAGTCTGTTGGTCCCAGAGAACAGAGTAAGTGCCAAATCATCGATCTGCCCTGTCCCAGATGATGTCGCCTTATACCGATCGATAGACTGAAGATTACCTCTTTGATCGTGATAACTATAATGTGCATCATAACCGCCATTATTAATGGACACTGCATCTGTAATTCGATTCAAATGATCATAGGTAAATAAATAGCCCATATTTTCTGCCGGAGTATTCCATTTCATGGAAGAAATAGAACCGTTTTTACGAACAGTGCCCCCGGTAAGAGGATCATTGTAATACAATCTTAAATCCAGCCTGGTAGAATTGATCCGTTTAAGCCATCCATTGTTATTGTAGGTATAATCGATGGCATAGCTTACACCATTGATGTCTTTATCTTCAACCTGATCTCTTTTGTTGTAATTGATATCATCCTGGATCACCTGATTGACACCATTCAAGCTAAACTCTTCTTTTTCCAATCTCAGTGCATTGTCATATCTCATCTTCTTTATGGTCGTATTGCCCTGACTGATATGGGTCTCCGTATCAATTTGATCGTCCATGAAATAGCTGTAGTCAAACTCCTCTCTATATTCCGTTGGCCCAGTAACATCTAAGTCTGTCACTCTTCCGTATTGGTCAAAGACATAGGTAGATGTCAATTTTGATGTACTTCTACTGAATCCATCTAATAACTGAATCCTGGATTTATCCATTCGCCCCATGTAAATCGGGTCACTTTGGTTTCCTGTTCCGATACCATCGTAATAGAGGTATTCCAATATTTCTGTAGGACTCCCTGGTAGTGTACCAAAACCTATTCGATCCGGTCGACCATAGTCATCATATCTCGTACACAACCATGACTTACCCTCATCTATGATGTTTTGATCACGCATTCCGATCTCCAGGTTTCTGTCATCGTATTGATACTCCATTTCCTCTCTATCCGGTAGCTTCTTTGTAATAATATTATCTGCTCCGTCATAAACATAACGATAAATAAGTCCAGCGTTACTCGCAGTAGCATCCGGAGGTATAATTTTCGTCAAGCGATTTTTGTCGTCATATTCGTATTGAGTTAAGGCAAAATTACTTCCCTGGCCGGACTCCATTTTGGTCTTTCTACCTAGAATATCGCTGTACTCAATACTAATCAGGCCATCAGGATCCGTCACCGTGTTTTTATACTCATTCCCTACTCCATCGTACTCCATGGTTGTTATAAAGCCCATGGGATCGATGGTTTGATGAATCCTGTTTAAAGGATCGGCGTAATAATTATATGTTGTTAGCTTGCCCTCACCATCGGTTTGAGTTTTCAATCTGCCTGCCAAATCATAGGTCCGTAAAATTTCAGCATTTGATTCTACATTCTTGGTTGAAATCAAACGACCAATACCATCGTATTCCTGTATAATATTCTGATCAACCTGATCAAAATAATTACTTCTTGTTTCGACTTTATTGGGATTATAAGCATAGACAAATTGCTTGCTTCGGTTATTATTTCTCTCCTTAATCCACTCCAGACGAAGCAATGCATCATACTCGTAATTGATCTCCTGGTCGTCAATGTCTATTTCCTTTTGAACCAGATTGGTACCCGGATAATAGATCATTTCCTTTTCGTGATTGAGATACTCCCATCCTGTCACCAAACCATCGGAATTATAGGAAAACAACATATCCTGCCAACCATCGGCCTGAATCTTGGAAGGTCTTCCCGAGTTAATATCATACTCTTTGAAGTCTACTTCATTATCCCAACTTCCAGCTAAAATATTCCCATTTTCATCCCAGCTTCTTTCGAATCGGTATTGATCCCGATAGTACAGCTTATCGGTTACACTACTGGTAGGATTACCGGAAGCGGAGAAGAAACTATAATCAAAGTAATTTCCGTCAATGATTTCTCCATTCACTTCCACCTCTGTTTTCCAGGAGCTAAGCTTCATATTACGATTATCCAGTTCATTGGATATGGTGGCATCAGGATAATTATCAAAATAGTGGTAGGTGGTTTTAACCGGATCGATTCCGGTGCCAGATACTTCATGGGTCTTAACCTGAAAGTGATTGGCATGATCATAGGTGTAATCTGTAGTTTTTATTACTTGATCTACTTCTTCAACTACCTCGCTTAGAATATTATAGCCTCTATCTAGAGTGTAGGATGAAATCAAATCAGCTGGCAATATTATAGATTGTCCTGTAGGATCGGAATTACAGGTATTGACCTGATACCTTTCTGCTTTGATCATATCACCTACCACATCGCGATAACTTGGACTACTGGTGTAATTAGTTTTGGAAACTGTCTGTCTTAAATCATTTTTATAATCATCTAATTCCTTCTCACCCGACTGAACCGTTGTTTTAGGCGGTACCGATGGAATCGATTGTTGAATGGTAATTCTTGGCTCTTCTGTATAAAATTTCGTCACAATTTCTCCACTTGAAGGGCTTTTTTCTGCGACCCTTGAATATATAATATGCCTTCCATTGTATTCGGTTAAAGGAATAAAACTCTGATCTGAATAAACGGCAAGATGTATATCATTAGGTGAAAAAATCGCACATTTTTCATATTTTGGTTGCTGTATTATAATACCGGAAGACTTATTGTTCTCGTCAGTTTGACCATACTCATATTCTTTGCTTTCGAGTAATGCACCATTTTCAGATTCGTACTTTTCTATTTTCTTGATTCTCAAACCGCCGGTTGGTCGGTTGTTAACAGTTATATAGGTATTCTCATTTAAAATAAATCTCGCGTCACCGTTACTTACAATTAAACGAAACGTATAATTAATATTAGGAGACAAATTCGCAATATCATTTAATGATCCCTTAAAAGTCTCTTCACCGTCTCGAACAGATTTATTCTCACTTTTCACCAATGTCCCATTTGGATGCCAAATTTCAAGTGTCGATGTCACATTCTTCGGGCATGTAATGTTATCTTCGTTTCTTACAATCCATTCATACATGGTATTGTCAATTTGGTTTTGAGAAACAAAGGTCTCCTGATCTTCTTCATTTGGTTGCAGACCACAACAATCCACACCACTGTTGTTATCTTCTATATCACAATTTTCGAGATCCATAAGCGTCGTTGTATTATCAAGTACTTGATGCTCATCATAATAGTCATGATTCTCATATTCCAATAAAGTCATTCCCATTGTAGGATGAATGATTTTCTCAAGAACGCCTTCTTGAGAATGAAGTTCATTAACAGATCGGTTATTGTCGCCAAATATCATTCCAAAGCATGATATAGTCTCGGGTATATTGACCTCTTCCGAATTATTAGACTCATTGGATGATGCTCCATTGTAAAAACCCCAATGATCCGTTGCCTTGCTCAATCTATTGATCAAAAATTGCGATCCATCACTATTGAGATCGGCATGATAGTAAAACTCATACTTCGGTTTTTCTTTTGTTCCATCACAGCTAAACTCTTGAATCTCATCCAGTTTCAATCTTTTATATTCCGGACGCAAAGGTTCATCTAAATCCCGGAAATAGGATTGTGTCAATCTCCACTCTTTACAATACCCCGTATTCCCAGGATAGGTCAATTTTACCTTATCCAAAGCCTTACAATTCAACTGTTGAGAAACAACTGGAGCATTCAAGTCTTCTCTATTACCGCTATCGTAGACAAATTCCAGTTTCTCTATTCCATTGCTGATGGAAGTAATTCTTTTTCCAACTGAACTTGACCTAATAACCTTTTTATTAAGGGCATTGATGTATAATCCATTACATGTAATTTTAGTGCTGCCACTATTTCCTCCACCCTGCTCATTTTCACAAAATGTTACTATCTTTTTACAAGATCCAAGATCATAATAGCCATACTCCTCGTCTTCATATTCATAGTTAATCTGATGAACCTTATCTGAGCTTTCTATTCTTAACAAGTGCCATTGGGAAGTATAACTTACATCAGCAAAACTCCCTACCCCACTTGAATTGACTTCACTTTTTTCAATACCTTCATTGGTCGTACTTTCTGGTAAATTTCCAAAATGGTAAATATTACCATCAGGTGTCGTTATAGTAAAGCTTCTAAATTCATGACTGTAATACTCATACTTGATTTTAACATCTTGTTGATTAAGTAATCTTATTTGACTATCATTAAATCCTTCAGAATCAACGCTTGCATCAAAAACAAATTTCCCGGAGTAATTGCCCGCACTAAAATTAAAAATATCAGCTTCACCATCTTTTGTTCCACTAGCCACATCTTCTTTAGAAATTGCACTGGAAGCATCAATTGTATGTCCGAAATGATAATAGCCCTCAGCTTGTTCATCTGGTTTACCCCTGACAACTCTAGTCAGAGATCCACCCACATTAAGACTCCATCCTAATCCAACATTACTGGCGACTTCAGCGACCCTTACACCGGAGCTGATATAGGAAATGTCTACAGAAGCACTTAAGGGGCCGTCGGTCATCGTATGAATGGGTACATTGGTGCTCACCGTACCGGTAAATTTTGCTACCGGATTGTCCAAAGCTTTTCCTAGGCTAGATACATCCGGAGAAGGCCTATAGTAATCGGAAGTAATGTTTTCCGGTTGAGCGTGCAAATAAAAGGTCGAGATAAGCGAGAACAAGGCTATAGCTATGCCGACCCTGAAATATTGATATATATTCATGACAATATTTTTTAGGTTATCAAAAAGAGAAATAAATTGAGCAAATCACTAGTGACTTACTATCAACTTCTCTTCAGAAACAAGCTTACTACCTTCATAAATAATGATGGAATATACTCCGGATGTCATGTCATCCGTATCCACTGTCACCTGTTTCTCTGGGCTGACTACACTTTTAATTATCTTTCCTTCAGCATTTAGGATGTGTAAGGCAAAGTCATTGTCGTTCGCTTCATTAGAAACTATGAAACTGGATTTGGTTGGATTTGGATAGATTTTATATCGTTCTGTTCTATCAATATTAAACAAGCAATCCGTACACTCCTTCAGAGCTTCTATTTCCTTTTTCAATAATTCATAATCTTCTTTAAGTTCAAGATATTCCGAATAGATGGCATTCCTATCCGACAGATATACCTCGTTTTCGGTTAAGTTCGCACCAGGTATTGAGGCAAGATTATCTATTTCCACTTGTTGCTCTTTTATGGCTTGTACCAAAAGGGGTATTAAATCAATGTAGTTGATACCTTTGATATTTTCGGATGGCCCCTCTACAATGTCATCAGCAGTTGCTTCTGTTTGTTCAATTGGGACTTCATGCCCTTCATCATTTAATTCTGTTTGTTCCTCTCCAGGATCAGTCCCATCGGTAATCTGATGTAATCCAGGGTGCTCAATATCTCTAACTAAATTCGGCAACACTGCTTCTAATTCTTGGGCTAGGAATCCAAATCTTAACTCTGTAGGATCAAAACCATGATTAGGTAAATCCTTATAGTTGTATGATTTTGGACTGAGTAACTCAATGACTGCAACGGCATTGGTAATATCATTGACATTCTCTTTTAAATTGGCATCGGAGCCCATATATACTCCAGTAGTGTATACATCTCCTTTGAAGTAACCAGCATAACCAGGCCCGCCATTTACATCACCATATATAGCATATCTAGTTCCAACTCCTGACCCAGTTATCACAGAGTACACTCCAAACGTAGGATTTGTTAAACTGTTCGCGTCAGTTGCGATATAATTATATTGACCATAAACCCTATGGGCTCCTCGGTGGTCAATTCTATTGTATATACCATATCCATCTCCACTTCGACTGTTACCATATTGTTGAAGATAAAGACTATATCTTTTCCCATTGCCATGACCATAAATCCTTTGATGAATACCAAATGCATGACCGGTACCATAGGGATAAATTCGATTATTAATGCCGTAAGTCTTTTTGGTAGACGATGTTTCCTGTTTTACATAATTATCTATTCCATATTTGGTTCCTGTTCCTTTGGTCAGACTTGATTTCAATCCATAACCAGTACCAGACCCATACGCATATGTTTGGTTCAATACACCATAAGATAAAGTTATCCCTGTAGTGGAGTTCCTAGTTTGATTATAAATCCCATACCTATTACTTGATCCGGCATCATTCATGTAGCTGTACAAACCATATTTTGAGGTTCCGGTAGAAGAAATATTGTTCAAATAAAGTGATCTCATATCATCACTGTTGATTTGCATTTGAGTATTGTTGATAGAATTGTTCCCAACTCCTACGTTTCCTGGCTCCTTGACATATATCTGGGTATAAGACTGAAGTGTGCACAAAATGATTACAACTGAAATAATGGTTCTTAATTTCATCCTTAAAATGTTTACTATGATTAATAAAATGAAAGTCTGAAGGTGCTTGCAAGAAGGTGTTAATCTTTGGATAATAAGTTTACGGTCTTTAAAATTTCACTTCAAGTAAGGTGCTTCAAACTGTTACCTAAATATACAAATTATTGTCCAGTCTATCAAAGCATGATTGACATATAATTAAGTGTAATTTGTAATAAATTGAAAGTGAAGGCGCAGGAATAAGAGCTGCTTTAATCCAGCTTCAACACATCCAAAAAGGCCTTTTGAGGCACCTCTACAGAACCAATTTGGCGCATCTTTTTCTTACCTTTTTTCTGCTTCTCCAGTAGTTTTCGCTTACGGGTGATATCCCCTCCATAACACTTGGCCGTAACATCTTTCCTCAATGCGGAGATGGTCTCACGTGCAATCACTTTGGCACCAATGGCCGCCTGAATGGCGATTTTAAATTGTTGCCGTGGGAGCAATTCTTTCAGTCGCTTACAAATCTGCCTGCCCAAAGCTTCGGCCTTATCTCTATGCACCAAGGCACTCAAGGCGTCAACAATGTCCCCGTTCAACATGATGTCCAGTTTTACCAGACTAGAACGTCGATAGTCTATTGGTTGGTAATCGAAAGAAGCATAACCCCTACTGATGGACTTCAATCGATCGTAGAAGTCAAAAACGATTTCTGCCAGCGGTAATTCGAACTCCAACTCTACCCTATCCTGAGTCAAATAGGATTGATTCTTGAGAATGCCACGCTTCTCGATACACAAGGTCATGATTCCTCCGATAAAATCCGGTTTGGTGATGATCTGTGCTTCGATATATGGCTCCTCGACGTAATCCAAAACATTGTTGTCGGGTAAATCGGTCGGTGTGTTGATGACGGACTTAACTCCTTTGGTGGTGTAGGCATAATAGGAAACATTGGGAACCGTAGTGATCACTTCCTGATCGAATTCCCTACTCAATCGCTCCTGGATGATTTCCAAATGAAGCATCCCCAAGAAACCACATCTAAATCCAAAGCCCAAAGCTGCTGAAGTTTCAGGTTCGTATATCAAAGAGGCATCATTGAGCTGTAGTTTTTCAAGGCTATCCCTCAGGTCTTCAAAATCGTCATTATCTATAGGAAAAATACCCGCAAATACCATGGGTTTTACCTCTTCAAAACCCTGAACAGCTTCCTTAATGGGATTGGACGCCAAAGTAATGGTATCCCCTACTTTGACTTCCTTAGAGTTTTTAATTCCAGTGATGACATATCCCACATTGCCTGTTGACAGATGCTTCTTTGGTCTCAAATCTACGCCTAACACCCCAATCTCATCAGCAAAATACTCTTCACCAGTATTGAAGAATATAATTTTATCTCCTTTCCTGATTTCTCCGTTGAATATTCTAAAGTAAGCAATTACTCCTCTAAATGGGTTGAAAACAGAATCGAATATCATCGCCTGTAACGGAGCATCTACCTGTCCTTGCGGTGCCGGAACTCGCGCAACAATTGCCTCGAGAATATCCTCGACACCAATTCCGGTTTTACCCGAAGCCAATATTACTTCCTCCGGATCGCAACCCAAGAGGTCAACAAATTGATCCGTTGATTCTTCGATCAAAGCACTTTCCATATCCACTTTGTTCAACACTGGGATGATCTCCAAGTCGTGTTCCAGGGCCAGGTAAAGGTTAGAAATGGTCTGGGCCTGTATACCTTGGGATGCGTCAACCAGAAGCAACGCTCCTTCGCAGGCGGCTATGGATCTGGATACTTCGTAACTAAAGTCTACGTGCCCGGGTGTATCGATCAAATTAAAGGTATACTCCTGTCCATCCTTGGCAGAATAATTGATCTGTATGGCTTTACTTTTGATAGTAATTCCCCGCTCTCTCTCCAAGTCCATATCGTCCAATGTCTGATCTTTCATATCTCTGTCGGATACAGCATTGGTGAATTCTAATATTCGATCAGATAAAGTACTTTTACCATGATCGATATGCGCTATGACACAAAAATTTCTTATCAACTTCATATCTTGCAAAAATACAGATTTATTGAATAATAGTTATCATTCGAAAAGCAAAGGAATTTAATATCTGATGATGATGGAGGAAGGACGATGGAACTTGTTGGATAATGAGAATGAGGGATTTGTCCCTGTACTGGCTGAACAGGCCCAGGGCCTGATGCAATTCGGTGATGGTATATTCGAAAGTATTAGAGTTGAGGGTTCGAACGCCCCTTTTTTTGAAGATCATTGGAAACGCCTTATTGCCAGCGCAAGACATTTTTCTTTTGTCTTAGAAGATGAAACTCTTGGAACGTGGAAATCCCACATTCAGGATCTTATTTCTCGGACAAGTGCTCCCTCACGCTTAAAACTCATTCTCACAAGATTGGGACATCAAGCCTATAAACCCTCGAATCAACATGCTATAGTTTTGGTCACTGTAAAAAGATTACAGGGCTATGATGTCACCATTCTAAGTCAATTGCTCTTATCAGAAAGGGAACAATTGCTGGATCCATTTATTTCGAATCATAAAACTTGTAATTCGCTTCCCTATATATTGGCTTCTCTGGAAAAGACCAGAAGAAACAGCGACGGGATCATCCTTCATCATAGAGACCGGGGAATTATAGAAACCGACCAATCTAATATTTTCTTTTTGCGTGATGGTCTATGCCTGACACCAAAACTGGACTCCGGATGTCTGAACGGGGTTTGTCGAAAATGGATCATCCATGTTTTAAGCAATGCATTCAATGTTGATGTTACTGAGTCTTTCGTAGATCCTCGAATAATAAGTGAATTTAACGAGGTGATCATTTCCAATGCCGTTCAAGGACCTAGAAATGTGGCCAGTATCGATGAAGTCGAATTCAAAGGGAGGTATTATGGAGATGAACTACGTAAAAGCTTCTCTCAATTATTCGAGAAATAGAAAAATCGCTCACTAAATCAATAGCGAGCGACTTTTAATCTATTGGATATATGGATGATTATTTTTCATCAACTTCTTCGTACTCTACATCGGTCACATCATCAGATGTATCACTTCCTCCTTCATTCGCTCCTGCTTCAGCGCTTGCACCGTTTTGAGCTTGAGCGCCTCCAGCGTCCTGATACATATGCTGACTGGCATCCTGCCAAGCCGCGTTCAAAGTAGTCAAAGAACTATCGATTTTATCTAAATCTTCCGCCTTATGAGCCTCTTTTAACTCATTGACGGCTGCTTCGATTTTCGACTTCTTGTCTTCAGGAATCTTATCGCCAAATTCTTTCAACTGCTTTTCAGTTTGGAATACCATGGCATCAGCACTGTTCAACTTATCCACACGTTCCTTCACCTTCTTATCTGCTTCGGCATTGGCCTCCGCTTCAGTTTTCATTCTCTGGATATCCTCGTCGCTTAAACCAGTAGAAGCCTCAATTCTAATCTTCTGCTCCTTGCCGGTACCTTTATCTTTAGCACTTACGTTCAAGATACCATTGGCATCGATGTCGAAAGTAACTTCGATCTGAGGCATTCCTCTTGGTGCTGGTGGAATTCCATCCAAAATGAAATTACCTACTGTTCTGTTATCCGTAGCCATCGGTCTTTCTCCCTGTAGTACATGAATCTGCACAGAAGGCTGATTATCCGACGCCGTAGAATAAGTCTTTGTCTTTTTTGAAGGAATGGTCGTATTGGCTTCGATTACCACATCGTAAACTCCTCCCATTGTCTCAATTCCCAAACTCAATGGTGTCACGTCCAACAATAATACGTCCTGAACATCACCACTTAAAACTCCACCCTGGATCGAAGCTCCAATGGCTACAACCTCATCGGGATTCACACTTCTGTTGGGCGCCTTTCCGAAGAAATCCTCTACTGCCTTTTGGATACTTGGGATTCTGGTAGATCCTCCTACGAGAATTACCTCGTCTATTTCAGATTTGTTCAAACCTGCATCCTTCAAAGCCTCTCTACAAGGCTCGATAGATCTTCTGATCAAGTCATCCGCCAATTGTTCGAATTTGGCTCTGCTCAACTTCAATACCAAGTGCTTTGGCACACCGTCAACAGCAGTGATATAAGGCAAGTTAATCTCGGTCTCTGAAGAAGAAGACAACTCTATCTTAGCCTTTTCAGAAGCCTCTTTTAATCTCTGTAGAGCCAAAGGATCCTTTCTAAGATCGATGTTTTCGTTTTTCTTGAACTCCTCTGCTAGATGATCGATGATCACTCTATCGAAGTCATCACCACCTAAGTGTGTATCACCATTGGTAGATTTTACTTCAAATACACCATCTCCTAACTCCAAGATCGAAATATCGAATGTTCCACCTCCAAGGTCGAATACCGCAATCGTCTGATCAGCACCTTCTTTATCTAATCCATAAGCCAATGCAGCAGCAGTAGGCTCGTTGATGATTCTGCTGATCTTCAATCCGGCAATCTCTCCAGCTTCTTTCGTTGCTTGTCTTTGAGAGTCATTAAAATAAGCAGGCACGGTGACTACTGCCTCCGTGACATCCTGCCCAAGATAATCTTCAGCCACTTTCTTCATTTTCTGAAGAATCATCGCTGATATCTCCTGAGGGGTATATTTTCTATCTTCAATTTTTACTCTAATGGTGTCGTTGTCTCCTTTTTCTACATCATATGCGACCAAATCAACTTCGCCCGCTATTTCTGAGTATCTGGAACCCATAAATCTCTTTATAGAGGATATAGTATTCTTTGGATTGGTGATAGCCTGACGCTTGGCAGGATCTCCTATCTTTCTCTCCCCATTATCCATGAATGCTACAACAGAAGGAGTGGTTCTTCTTCCTTCGTCATTAGGAATAACTACCGGCTCGTTACCTTCCATTACAGCAACACACGAGTTGGTTGTTCCTAAATCAATTCCTATTATTTTACCCATTTTATAATTTGTATTGCGTTAATAATTCTACGAGTATTAAGCAATACATATGCCATGGTAAAATTCTCTGACGAAGCGTCAGTATCTATACAAAATCTATGCTATTTCTGTCAAGTGTTAAGACAAAAGGTCAGTTGATGAAATTGAGATCTGCCGTAATTCTGCCATTGACCAAGCTATCAATGGTCCTGGTAGACAAGCCAATATTTCTCTCGATGTAACTTGATTTGGCTGAGAATATACCTCTTCCGTTATCAACATTGGTATAAACCGGTAATTCTTGCGAACCCGTCACCCCTTGATTGGCCAATTGAATATCTCGAATACTTCTCAATTCTTTACCCACGGCGATCAACTCCAAATCCAAGGATTGACTTACCCTTCTGCGGTTAGAAGGATCTCCGCCCAACTCAGCTGCTAAGAATCTAAAGAAGTCCCCACCTTCGACACTATACGATCCTCTCTCTGCTCCATCTGTCACTACTCCATTGTCCAGAATATTCCATAAAACAGATTTCTCAACAAATACTCCTTGGTCATTTTCTTCCAGAAAAGAAAAGCGAATTCTTATCCCGTACATTCCAGTTGAAGTAGAAAAACGATATCCTATTCTTGTATCAGTACCCTCGATAAAAGGTATAGGAAAGTCTTCGTCGAACGGCGAGGTCAATTGAGCCTCTGCAATCATTGGTGTAGACGCCTGAGCTAGCTCGTTCTCATTTTGAAGGATCTCCAGTGTTACGCGATCATCAGCTCTTAGAGAAATATCATTTTGAGTAAAGAAGTAAAGATAATTAGGAGTTTCTGCGAAAGTACCCGCATCCCTTGGTCTGCCAATCGTATTACCGTCAATTCGATCAATAACGATTTTTGTTCCGTTGCTCTTTGTTATACTCACCTCAATATCATCGAAGTACAAGGAATCCGGATCTTGCGCCACATCATTGGCATTCTGCCCTTCTCCCAAAAAGGCCTTTTCGATTCTAATAAAATTGGTGTCTCTCTCCGTATCGATAAAAGCGTAGACTATCGGAATGGTCTTATAGTCCGCCGAAACATCGATATCGTTATCGCATGCACTGAATAATACAATCAATAATATCGCAATGATGAATTGTCTCATGGTCATTTAATTTTTTCAAACAACGAATTTAGACATTTTTAGGTATAATTTTTTCGAATTTATCTTAGAGAAATGTTAATACTTTTCCTTAAAGGCATGTAAATATCCCTTTTCGCTTTAGACTTTATTGCATAACCCGACTTTGCGGAAATATATCTATGCCGAACATTCAGCAAATTCCAATACATCAAGAATGATTCTCCACTCACGGACCAGGAGAAAAAATGGTCTATTAATTTTCCTTCTGATACACGCCAAAAATGAAATCACTTTCGTGATTCTCCAAGTAATTGTCCTCAAAATCAAAGAGTCTTTCCAAGATATTCAATTTGCCCTTGTCCTCCTCAACAAAGTGATGCGCGATATCCTTCAATCCTCCCATAAGTAAATTTCCCCCGTACGGTCGTTCTAGAATGGGCTTCAATTGATTTCTCAAAACTGGGAGAATCTGATCGGAATCCACACACTCAGAAGGGTCCGCAATGATCATTCTAAGTAATCCGGGACCGGAATATGAATTCTTTACCCGATTGCCTCTAAATCGAGTTCGATACTTTTTCGGAATCAGTTGAAGCATTTGGTTAATGGCATTTTTTTGGACCTTGGGGTATTGCAGTCTGTTGGCACCGACATATTCATTGATGACCAGCAGTCCTTGAGAAGATAAGCGAGGAATGACATGTTGTGAGATCAAGTTTTCTATATCGTAGAAATGATGCAAAGAGGCATGAAAAAGAATGAGGTCGAATGGTTCATCAAAACTCATCTCAGTAATATCACCTTCTTTGAATTGAATATTTTTTAGCCCTAAATTTTCCGCTTCTTTTTCCGCTGTCTTCAGCAAATGAGCCACCAAATCCACACCAATAATTTGATCGAATAGCTCGTATCGGGCCAATTCAATTTCGTGGGAGGCGACGCCGCATCCTATGGAGAGCAAACTCAAGTTCTTCCTTCCTGCCAAAATATTTTCAACCAAATAACGCTCATAGTTGATCTTAGTGTCACCGGTTATTTTGAAATTCCATCTTTCCTTGACCTTGGGAATGGTCCACCAATTGGACGAACGGTAAAGGCTTTCGTTAAAGGCACTTTTTGTTCTCGCCTTAGCATTGAAGTTGAATTTGGATGCAATAAAGTCCCAACCTCTCTGACTGAGTTTGGATTGGGTTTCGATAAAATCATCTCGGGTGATTAATCCCATCTCGAATTACTTTACTTGTTGCATTAAGCTTTGGACTGCGAAGATAATAATAGAGATTTATATAAATATTCGCATATTAGCATCCAATTCTTTGAAGAATATCAATGATAT
Source organism: Saprospiraceae bacterium (assembly GCA_965230755.1). Classification (GTDB taxonomy): domain Bacteria; phylum Bacteroidota; class Bacteroidia; order Chitinophagales; family Saprospiraceae; genus DATFJT01. The sequence goes on from CBDDLT010000009.1 coordinate 32,140, forward strand.
CAACGAAATGAAAAAAATTCTAATTGCCAATCGAGGAGAAATTGCTGTGAGAATTATGAAAACGGCAAAAATTATGGGGATCAAAACCGTTGCTGTCTATAGCGATGCAGATGAAAAGGCACTGCACGTTCAATACGCGGACGAAGCTTATCATATTGGCAAGTCTCCATCTTCAGAATCCTACCTCAATTCTGATAAAATATTAGAGGTGGCAAAGAAGACTGGTTGTGATGGTATCCACCCGGGGTATGGCTTTTTAAGTGAGAATGCGGGGTTTTCCGAAGCAGTGCAGGAAGCAGGAATTAAGTTTATCGGACCCAGTGCAAAGTCCATTGAAATAATGGGGAGTAAGTTAAGAGCCAAAGAAGCGGTAAAGGCCTATGATATTCCATTGGTGCCGGGAACAGACCAAGCCATCGTGGATATTCAGGAGGCGAAGAAAACTGCGGTCAATATTGGATTCCCTATTCTTTTAAAGGCTTCTGCAGGTGGTGGAGGTAAAGGGATGAGAATGGTTACTCATGTCGAAGAATTTGAGGAGCAGATGCAATTGGCAAGAGATGAAGCGATCAGTGCTTTTGGTGACGGGGCGGTTTTCATAGAAAAATTTGTTGAAAAACCTCGACATATCGAAATTCAGATTTTGATGGACCAGCATGGAAACGGAGTTCATCTTTTCGAAAGAGAATGTAGCATACAGCGGAGGCACCAAAAGGTGATTGAAGAAGCACCATCATCGGTCCTTACGGAAGAGACCAGAAGGAAAATGGGAGAAGATGCGATCAAAGTGGCAAAATCTTGTGACTATGAGGGTGCAGGCACTGTAGAGTTTTTATTGGATGCACATGGCCATTACTACTTTCTTGAAATGAATACCAGGTTACAAGTTGAGCATCCAGTCACAGAGATGATCAGCGGTGTTGATCTTGTCGAACAACAGATAAAAATAGCGAGAGGAGAAGAGTTAAGTTTTGGGCAGGACGACCTTAAGATCAATGGTCATGCTTTTGAATTAAGGATCTATGCGGAGGATCCATTCGACAACTTCAATCCATCAATAGGTACATTGGAGCGTTTCCAACTTGAGGAAAATGAGAATGTCAGACTCGACACCGGGTACATTGAGGGAATGGAAATTCCCATATTCTACGATCCTATGATTGCCAAATTGGTCGTATGGGCCGAAACCAGAGAATTGGCCGCCAAAAGGATGAAAAGAGCCATTGCTAATTTTGATATAAAAGGGATCAAAAGTACCAGGAAGTTCGGCATGTTTGTATTCGAAAATGAAGCCTTTCTAAGTGGAGATTTCGACACGAATTTTGTTAAGAAATATTGGTCAGAAGAGAATTATCATCAACTCAAAGAAGGCCCAAGGCGCATTGCGGCAGAATTGGCCGTTTCTCTTTATCGAAAAGCAATCAATAGCAATAGAGCGACGGAGTTCATCACTTCAGAGGCTTGGTATAATAATCGATAAATTTATTTCGTTGGGAAACTCGAGTATATCGTTGTAAAGTCTTCTGCTTTAAGGCTGGCCCCTCCTATCAATCCTCCATCAATATCCGCTTGTGCGAACAAAGAGGTAGAATTGGAAGGTTTACAGGATCCGCCATATAGAATGGTCAAGGATTCTGCAATTTGATCGTCGAATTTTTCGCGTATGCTATTTCTCAAAAAAGCGTGAACTTTTTGTGCTTGTTCCGGTGAGGCCGTCTCTCCGGTCCCAATAGCCCAAACCGGTTCGTAAGCCAGGGTTATATTTGACCACTCATCCCCGGCAAACTGATATGGACCTTCTTCAAGCTGATTTCTCAACACATCAAATAATCTGCCTGCCTTTCTCTCTTCCAAAGACTCTCCCAAACAATAGATTACATGAAGATCATTATCCAATGCTTGTTTGATCTTTTCCATCATAAGATCACCTCCCTCGCCGTGGTATTTTCTTCTCTCCGAATGACCTATTAAAGTAAACTGTCCTCCAGCAGATTGGATCATTTTTGCACTAATCTCACCTGTAAATGCACCACTTTCCTTGGAAGAACAATCCTGCGCACCGACCATAATAGGTGAACTACTTTGATTCGACCTTTCTACCAAAGCATATATATGTGTTGACGGACAAGCTATTCCTATCTCTGCTTCTCCTCCGGGGAAAAGCCTCTGAATGCCCTCAAAAAGATCAATACCCTCTCTCAACAAAGTGTTCATTTTCCAATTGCCAATCAGCTTTTTCTTTCTCATGAAATCTCTAGTTTAACAGGTTCCCCAAGGTACTTGGGATTGACGTCAAAGATATAAATATCCAGAAAAGCTTTACATCGGGCAAATATTTCTCTTAATACAACATAGCGATGGCGATTGGCTTGAGTTGTTGTCTTGGCCTCAATCCCTGTCGCATCAATCCCATTAGCATTGGCTATATAAAGGGCTCGGGGAATGTGAAAAGATTGGCTGACAATGCAGAACTTGTCTTGTCCAAAAACCTTCTTTGCCCTCACCACGCTATCTAGGGTCCTAAATCCCGCGTAATCCAATGTAATCGATTTCTTAGGTACTCCCAGCTCAATCAAGAGCTTTTTCATATCCTCAGGTTCGTTGTATCCCTGACGGTGATTGTCCCCACTTAAAATAAAGTGCTTGATCTTATTCTTATGGTACAGTTTGGAAGCTGTTACCAGTCGCTCGTAAAAATATTTATTGTAGTGTATTCCATTTGGAGTACTGGATGTACCCAATACAAGCGCGACTTCGTAATCCGGTAAATCTTCAATTTTGGTATATCGTTGATCTGAAGTGGAGGCCAGCACGAATAAGTTAATAAATAGCACCGATGCCAATATAAAGGCAAGCAAAATGATCATAGAAATAAAAATGTGTCGAATTTTCAACATATATGATCCCTTGATTTAAAACCGGATAAAAGTATAACGCTAAATAAGCATCAAAAGTTATTCCGATTACTGGCTTAATCTATGTTGGTGAATTAATAATAAAATAATCTCGATCACAGCCTAAATTGTGTATATTGTCAGAAGCTTTAAACATTGAAAAGGCCTTAATATTCAATAGATAGCGGACTTTTCACAGATGAAGAGAATTTCTTATTTAAACCAAAAAATTGAATAGATCATATCCATATATTCACAGAGACCTGAGTTGGCTTTCCTTTAATTATCGGGTCCTTCAAGAGGCGCAAGATGTCAATAATCCTCTGCTGGAACGACTGAAATTCTTAGCTATCTACTCCAATAATCTGAAGGAATTTTATCGAGTTCGGGTGGCCCATCACAGAAACTTATTAAGAGTCGGTAAAAAGACAAAAAAAGAACTTGATTTCGCCCCTAAAGAGATTTTAAAGAACATTAATAAAATAGTAAATCGTCAACAGGAAGATTTCACCAAAATCCTCAATAACATATTCGAGGAGTTACAAGAAGAAAATATTCTGTTTCGAACAGCAGAACATTTCAGTGAAGAGCAAAAGCTACATGTCGCGGAGTTTTTTGAAGAGAATTTACTTCCGTTTGTGCAACCCGTTTTGCTGAACGGCAAGAAAATAAAACCCTTTCTCAACAATGCAGCACTTTACCTTGCCATTCAACTGGAGGATAAAGAAAACAGTAGTGTTGAAGAGTATGCCTTGGTCAATGTACCCTCAGATCAAATATCTAGATTTGTTGAACTGCCCAGTAAGAATGGCATTCACGAAATAACTATCCTTGACGAAATTGTCCGTCATTCAGTCATTAATCTATTTCCCGGATATAATGTCAAAGGCTGTTATTCGATCAAGATATCAAGAGATGCTGAATTGTATATTGATGATGAATTTTCGGGCAACTTGATACAGAAAATCAGTGATAGCCTGGCCAAAAGAAAAGTAGGACCTGCTTCAAGAACGGTTTTCGACCGTGAAACACCGAAAAATCTTCTCAAGAGCTTGATCAATATTTTCGATATTGAAAAGATAGATTTACACCCTGAGGGAAGGTATCACAATAATTTTGACTTTATGAACTTTCCCGATTTTGGAAAGAGTCATTTATTGAATAATTCGCTGGTTCCTCTACCTGGAACACTTGAGAAGGCCGGTGCGTCGTCTATTTTTGATCGAATAGACGAAAGAGATCATCTGTATTACTTCCCTTATCAAAGCTATGACTGTGTTTTGAGATTTTTCAGAGAAGCGGTTGATGATCCCAATGTCACCCATATCAAGATAACACAATACAGAGTAGCCAAGAAATCAGCCATTCTAGACACCTTGATAAAAGGGGTCCAGAAAGGGAAACACATCACAGTATTTATTGAAGTCAAAGCGAGATTTGACGAGGAAGCCAATTTGAAATGGGGGGAGCGGCTTGAAAAAGCTGGAATCAAAGTAATCTATAGTTTCCCCGGATTAAAGGTTCATTGTAAGATCGCTCTGGTGGTTCGAAAGATCAACGAAGAAACGAAATACTACTCTTATTTAAGTACGGGTAATTTCAATGAAAATACGGCGAGGATATATTGTGATTATGGCTTCTTCACCACTGATATGGCGATCAATAAAGAAGCTCTCAGGGTATTTTCTTTCTTAGAAACCGTAATGCTTCCAGAAGAGAAATTCGAGAATCTATTCGTAGGGCAATTTAATTTGAGGGAGAAGCTAGAAGAGAAAATAGATCGAGAAATTAGAAATGCCAGATTGGGCAAGAAGGCCTATATTCTGTTCAAGCTCAACAGTCTTGAGGACAAGCAAATAATTATCAAATTATACCAGGCCTCTCAGGCAGGAGTGGAAATAGATCTTATAGTAAGAGGTATTTGCAGTTTGGTCCCAGGAATAGAGGGTTTAAGTGATAATATAAGGGTGATTAGCATTGTGGATCGCTATTTAGAGCACGCCAGAGTATATCAATTCTACCATGAAGGAAAGAATGAAATATATCTGTCCAGTGCGGATCTGATGACCCGAAATTTGAGTTATAGAATTGAAGTTGCTTTCCCTATTTTTGATGAATCGATCAAGTCAGAAATACTGGATGTCCTTAAATTGCAGCTCGATGACAATGTAAAGAGTAGAATCATTGACGAGAATCAAAAAAACAGGTATACCAAGTCCAATACGGAATCGGTGGTCCAAAGTCAGCTTGAAACCTATTATTATTACAAAAGAAAGTTAAGTACCCAATGATATTAAGAAGCTTACTCCCTGGTTTATTTCTTCTTGTGCTGATGAATACTTCCTCAAATGCCCAATACGGGAATCCCAGTTCTTCGGGCAGTTATGGACTTGCCATGGGCAATATAACAAGCATACATTCAGGCCCGGAAAACTGCTTTAGCAATCCCGCCAATATAGCTAGAGCGGATGTTTCCAGTATCAGCAGTTTTATTGACAGTAGATATTTCATTAGTAGTTTATTTGGTGCTTACATCGGTGGTACTTTAGCCATGGAGAATTCTGGTTTTTCTGTGGATTATTACAACTACGGCTGGGAGAGTTATTCTGAAAATGCGGTGGGATTGGCCTACGGCAGAAAATTCGTCAAAAATCTATCCGTCGGAATCAAATTCAAGATGCTGAATGTCAGCGTTGAGGAATATGGAAACCAAAGCGCTTTTTCTATAGATCTGGGGCTGCACCAAATGGTAACGGATCAGCTTGGCGTGGGATTCATTGTCTCGAATCCTCTAAGCACGGACCTCGGTGAGGATCAGGCACTTCAGTCTTCTCTGACGCTGGGGATCTCCTATTTGTTCAGCGAAAAATTCACGGCTGCTGTAGAATTTTTTAAAGAAGAAGACTTTGATCTTGAAGCTCGATTTGGTTTTGATTATCAGTTTCTCGAAAAAGTCGCCCTTTTGGGAGGTTATCAGTCCAGAGAACATCAGTTTTCATTTGGTTTGCAGTTACAGCCAATCTCTAAAATTGACATTACCGCTTCAAGTACTTTGCACCCTACCCTAGGGATTTCCTCAAGCGTTGGGGTAAATTATTCATTCAAGTAGTTTAAGATAATCTTCTTGTGAATTCATATTTCTTCTACCCGAACTTTCCTCTTCTTGATTTTCTCCTGATCTACCAACTTAATTAATTGCTTGACTTTTTTGATGTCAACTGCCGCAAAGGCACATTCCTGCTTCAATTCGATTAGTCCCAATTCTGCATGTTTAAGCCCTCCCTTCTTGAACAAAAACCCAGCAATGTCTCCCTTGGAAATTTTATCCCTCCTTCCTGCAGATATTCTAATCGTCTGCCATTGCGGAGTCGTGGACATTTCTGATTGAGTATCATCTACATCAAAGCGGTCTATTTTGGTCTTCAAATATTCCGGAAAAGCTTCATTTTTCCATTTTATCAGAATGGCCATACCACTTTTTTTCATTCTTGCCGTTCTTCCATTTCGATGAACGAAATCTTCTTCCCTTGAGGGCAAATGATAGTGAATAATATAGTCAAGCTCTGGAATATCCAGCCCTCTGGCTGCCAAATCCGTAGCGATCAGAATGAGATGAGAACTGTTCCTAAACATGACCAAGGCCCGGTCCCGGTCGATTTGATCCAGTCCCCCGTGATATACTCCGTGATCGATATTATGTTCTTCCAAAAATTCACTTATTCTCTCGGTGCTCTCCCGATAATTACAAAATACAACACCCCTTTTGCCTTTTAAAGCAAACAGTGTCTTTTCCAAGGCTTGAAGTTTGTCTTTAGATGGAGAATTGGCATAGAGTAGTTTCAAATCGGGCTTGTCCAGATGCAAGAAATCGACGATCTGAGGGTTCTCGAATTCAATGAATTCCGGTATTTCTACTCCATTTGTGGCCGAACTCAAAACCTTCTTTTTCAGACCTTCGAGGTAACCGTAAATTTCCTCCATTTCCTCCTGAAAGCCGACTTCGAGGGATTTATCAAATTCATCCAGGATAAGCACGGAAACATCAGATAAATCCAGATCACCCCTTGAAAAATGGTCCAACATTCTTCCCGGAGTCCCAATAAGAACATCTGGTGGGGGTTTTAAAAAAGCTCTTTCCTTGGCTATTTTTCTTCCACCGTAGACCGAATTAATCTTGAATCCTGATCCTGTCTCCCTCGCCACCTGTTCTATTTGCATAGCCAATTCTCGAGAAGGCACTATCACTATCGCTTGAATTCCCTCACGATCCCTTTTGAGTGATGAAATCAATGGAAGCAGAAAGGCCAGTGTTTTTCCGGATCCCGTAGGTGACAAGAGCAATATTTCATCTTTAGCATGAAAGTAATGCTGCATTTCCTTTTGCATTTCGTTCAGCTCATCAATTTTGAGCTTCTGTAAGATTTGCTTTTGATTTTTGAAAGAATCTGACATGGCCGTAAAGGTAAATACTTTAAGTTGCTACTGAACTATTGTTTTATTTTGAATTAAAATATTTACGGTATGTGTTAAATTTATCAGATGCGAATGAGTAATCCAAAAGAAAAAATTAGATCTGAAATTCTGGCTCAGAGAGCGCTCTTAGCTCTTGACGAGAAAGCGCATATCGACTCCAAATTCAATGACTTTTTGATCGAATTTATAACGAGGAAAAAAATTTCTGTCCTTCATATCTATTTACCCATGATAGGGGAAATAGACTTTTGGCCGACGATCGAATACGCTTTAAATCAAGGGATTACTGTTGTCTGTCCTGAAGCATTGAAAGAGGGAAACATTCGAAACAGGGAACTTTTGGCGAGAGATAAAATCAAAAAAGGAATTTTCGGAACATTTTTTCCTGACAATATGAGTACATACGATGGATTCTTGGATCTAATTATTGTGCCTGGTCTCGCATTCAATAAAAAAGGAGGAAGAATAGGTTATGGTGGAGGATATTACGATCGCTTTCTTGCCGGACGGGAAAAAAGAGCAATGGCTTTTTGTTATGGCTTTCAAATTTTTGAAGATTTGCCATTAGAGGCACACGACATAAGGATAGAAATGGTGGTTTCATACGACATGAAATCTAATGGATTGAAAAAATATTCTTCTGAAAACTAAACCTGGAAGCTTATTTTGAGTCAAAAAAACTGTAATTTTTAGCCTAATTGAAGGATTTCGTTTCACAGCGCTATATAAATTTGGAAATATGAATGGAACTTTAAACAAATATACGGGCCCCTGGACGAGAAAACAGGCTGCTCATTTATTGAGAAGAACAACTTTTGGACCCAAACCGGAAACGACGGATCAAGTCACCAATATGGGCTTGGATTCTACCATTGACATGCTTTTTAGCAATTCGAAAACGGTTCCTAATCCTCCAGTTAAGTGGGTTCCGGACACTCAGAATCCGGATTCTCCACGGACTCCATTCTTTATAGACCCAGAGGTCGCATATGGAGAGACATGGATTAACTCTCCGATCGTGAGGCGAGACGAACCTCTTGCTCAGCAAATTGCCAATTATCAAAATGCTTCCGTTCCTTATTGGGTATATGTAAATATGTATGCTGAAGATATCAGTATAAGAAGCAAAATGGCCATTTTCTGGCACAACCATTTTGTGGTAGCTGATTTTAGAGCAGCTGCATTGATATATCAGTACATGAACAGCATCTATGAAGAGGCCACTGGTAATTTCCAGCGATTAACTGAAAAAATGACGGTTGACCCGGGCATGTTGGTATACTTGGATGGGTATACTAACTTAAAAAATGCGCCCAATGAGAATTATGCTCGTGAGTTATTGGAACTTTTCACTCTTGGGAAAGGTGATATCGAAGGTCCCGGGGTCTACTCGTACTATACGGAAGATGATATTATAGAAATTGCTCGTGTATTGACGGGTTGGACCTTATTGAGAAGTTATGAGGGAGTTAGCCATGCGGATCCACTCATTAGATTTGTACCTAGCCTTCATGATACGGGTTCGAAGTCGCTTTCAGAAAAATTCGGAAATGCGACCATCACTAATGCAGATGAAGACGAGTATAAAAACTTGATCGATATCATTTTCCAGCAAGATGAGGTGGCCAAGTTTATATGTAGAAAGTTCTATCGTTATTTCTTGTTCTATGAAATAGATGATGAAATTGAAGCCAATATTATCGAACCCATGGCGGAAATCTTACGAAATGATAATTATGAGGTCGAAGGGGCCTTAAAGGCATTGTTGTCCAGTGAGCACTTCTTCAGTGAAGAGGCTGTGGGATGTATGATCAAAAATCCTGCAGATCATACTTTAGCAATTACGAAAGGCCTCAATTACCCACTGGCCACTGATTATTATGAATCTTACTTTCTGGGTGGAGTATTGCACCAGCTCTGTTCTATCGCTGATATGAGTATTTTTAACCATCCGGATGTTGCTGGATGGAAGGCTTACTATCAGACACCGACCTATTACAGAATTTGGATCAATAGCATAACTCTTCCCGACAGGGAGAAATTCATTACTGCACTGCTAACAGGAAGACGAGTTGTTTTAAGTTCAGGTGTATTGGATTATAGGAATGACCCTCCAATTAAGGTTTTGGATATTGTCCAGGATGTTCCTAACGCACAATTCGTTGATGATCTAATCTCATATTTCTCGGAACATCTGTATCCCTATGGAGTAAATCAGGAACAATTCGACTATCTTAAAGAAGCTCTTTTGGGCGGACAAGAAGAATTTACTTGGACAGATGAATACCTGAATTATTTGGCAGATCCTAGCAATCCAATGTTGATTCGAAATGTAAGTGGCAAGTTGCAGAATTTATTCGTGGCGATGTTTACTCTGCCTGAAGTTCACTTGATGTAATTGCTTTATTCTCGACTATTAAATTTAAAGAAATGAAAAGAAGAAATTTCTTACAAAATACAACAGCCCTTGGAATCCCTTTATTACTCAACGGTTTTCCCCTCACGGGGCTTTACAGCAGAAAAATGAGTGCAATGATCGAGGGCATCAACGATCGCGTTTTGGTTCTCATCCAACTCGTAGGTGGTAACGACGGTCTGAATACCATTTTTTCTATGGATCAATTCGCTAATTTGGCCGCGGTTAGGCCGGATTTAATTCTGAGTGAAAACGATCTCTTAGACCTCGATGGCGCTAGAAAAATACATCCCTCTTTACCCGGCTTAAAAGAGCTCTGGGATGAAGGCAAATTAAATATACTTCAGAACGTTGGATATCCTTTCCAGAATCGATCTCATTTTAGGTCAACGGACATATGGCATACGGCTTCAGAGGCGGATGAATATTTAACAACAGGTTGGTTGGGGCGTTTCTTCGAAATTGATCATGGAGATTATCCGGACGGATATCCCAATGCGGAATTCTCTGATCCTTTTGCGCTGACCATTGGCGGTGGTATTTCAGAAACCTGCCAGGGAACGCATTCTACTTTCAGCTTAGCAGTAGTTGACCCGAGTAATCCCGGAAGTGTCGATCTGGGTGTCGAAGGAGATACGCCAAATAATTGTTATGGAAGAGAACTGAGTTATATACGTGAAGTAGCCACTCAGACCAATGCTTATGCCGGAGTTATTGAAGATGCGGCGAGTTCAGGAAGTAATTTATCCACAAAGTATGCGGATGACAACCCTTTAGCTCAGAGATTGAAAACAGTCGCTCAGCTGATCTCAGGTGGTCTTCAGACGAAAGTCTATGTAGTTTCTATTGGTTCTTTTGATACACATGCTTCTCAAGTGGAGGCTGATGATAAAAATGCCGGTAGACATGCGGTATTGTTTAACTATTTGTCGAATGCCATATGTGCCTTCCAGGAAGATCTTGAAATGCAAGGACTGGATCAGCGAGTTTTTGGTATGACCTACTCAGAATTCGGTCGAAGAATCAGACAAAATGAAAGTCTGGGAACAGATCACGGAACAGCAGCACCAATGATATTTTTTGGTTCCTGCGTCAATCCGGAAATCATTGGAGATGATCCGGAGATAGATCGCAATGTGGACATTCAAGAAGGTGTGGCCATGCAATATGATTTTAGATCTGCGTACGGAACCGTTTTAGAGAATTGGTTTGGAGTTGATCCAGAAACAGTACGTAATGTAATGTTTGAGGATTATGAAGCTCTGCCCATCATCCAGGGCTGTGAAATTGTCAATAGCAACGAGGAAATTCCGGATTTAGAATTGAACGTCGCCCCTAACCCAGTTAGGGATAATGCTCAGCTTAGTTTCCATTTGGAAAAATCAGATCATCTAAGAGTTGAGGTATACGATGCCATTGGTTCTCGACTTGAAATACTATTCGACAAAAAAATAGGAGCTGGTAATCATACAATGAACATTGATTTCAGCAAATATGGCAGTGGATCGTATTTCGTAAGATTAATATCCAGAAATATTCAGAAGACAAAGAAAGTGATCAAATCGCGCTAGCACAAGGTGATTTGATTCGAATGTGGCCTTCTTGCAGGGAAGCGCCACATATACTTTGTTGATATAAATTCCTATAATTCATTCTTAATAACAATGGAGCAGCATTGGTAAAAGACTAATTAATATTGACATCTTGGCTTTTCCGTTGACCCCTTTCATGATATATTTTCATCTCTACGATCACAGGATCTTCGGCTTATCTAATTCATGAACTCCTTGACACTTGGGTAATAATTCGTTTGTCTACCATTAAAATCGTATATTTAGACATCCCTGAAATATAATTGGCCAATTAGTTAATTAACCAACATTTGAGTTATGAACGGAACTTTGAACAAATACACAGGCCCATGGACAAGAAGATTAGCCGCTCATTTATTGCGAAGAACAACATTTGGTCCAAAACCAGAAACCACAGATGAGGTTTTAAATCTGGGGCTGGACCAAACTATTGATATGCTCTTTGACGGCGCGAAGATTGTACCGGATCCACCTGTTAAGTGGTCCAGAGACGGTGCAGGTCAAGGAGAATTGAATGATCCCTTTGTGAACTTTGGAGAAACCTGGGTTAACTCTCCTATCATCCGAGTAGATCTCAATGCTCAACAAATACTGAATTACCAATTCGGATCTGTACCGTATTGGGCATTCATCAACATGTATGAAGAAGAAATCAATATTCGCAGTAAAATGGCCATTTTCTGGCACAATCATTTTGTTGTGGCTGGTTTTAGGGTATTCGGTGCAGCACGTGCTTCCTATTTGTATCAATATATGAATACGATTTACGGTGAAGCCATCGGTAATTTCCAACGATTGACAGAAAAAATAACCATAGATCCCGGGATGCTTTACTATTTGGATGGCAGAACGAATACTAAAAATGCTCCCAACGAAAATTATGCTAGAGAGTTGCTCGAATTATTTACCCTAGGTAAGGGCTCAATAGAAGGACCCGGTGTTTACTCTTTCTATACAGAAGACGATATCGTAGAAATTGCCAGAGTTCTTACTGGTTGGCGAACATTATTTTTGTCGGAGTTGCCCAATCTTACTCATTCAGATACGCTCGTAAAATATATACCTGGTCGTCATGACACTGGCACCAAGACACTTTCTGAAAAATTCGGTAATGCCACCATAGAAAACGGCGATGAAGAAGAGTACAAAACACTCATCAATATTATTTTCCAACAAGACGAAGTAGCCAAATTCATATGCCGAAAATTATATCGATACTTCGTTTTCTATGAAATTGACGATCAAGTTGAAGCCAATATCATTGAACCCATGGCTCAAATGTTGAGGGACGATAATTATGAGGTGGAGGGAGCTTTGAAGGCCTTGCTTTCCAGTGAGCATTTCTTCAGTGATGAAGCAGTGGGATGTATGATTAAAAATCCGGCTGATCAGACTTTGGCCATTACCAAAGGCCTGGCAACCGAACTCGTTCCCGATGTCGATGTTCGCTATTTTCAGGGTGCAATACTCAATCAACTTTGTGCAATTGCGGATATGAGCATTTTCAATCATCCCGATGTTGCAGGATGGAAGGCCTATTATCAAACTCCCAGTTATTACAGAATTTGGTTGAACAGTGTAACCCTGTCGGATCGTGAAAAATTCATTAAAGCTTTGATTACAGGTAGACGTGTTGTGCTTAGTACTGGTGTTTTCGATCTGGGAGGCAATCCAGCTACCAATACGCTTGGTGTTGTCGAGGAAGTACCCAATGCTCAATTTGTTGACGACTTAATTACTTTTCTATCTGATCATCTCTATCCTTATGGTGTGAACCAAGATCAATTCGATTATTTAAAAGATGCCTTATTAGGAGGTCAGGAAGAATTCACGTGGACTGATGAATATCTGAATTACTTGGCGGACCCGACAAACCCCACATATACTGCCAATGTGAGAGGAAGATTAGAGAATCTGTTTGTGGCGATGTTCAGTTTACCTGAAATTCACCTCATGTAATCATCCGGATATTGAACTATTAAATTAAAGAAAATGAAAAGAAGATCTTTCTTACAAAATACAACAGCATTAGGAATACCTCTACTACTCAATGGCTTTCCTCTAACCGGATTGTATAGCAGAAAAATGAGTGCCATGGTCGAAGGCATCAATGATCGTGTTTTGGTACTCATACAACTCGTAGGTGGCAACGATGGCTTGAATACTATTTTCTCTATGGACCAATTCGCTAATTTGGCTGCAGTCCGTCCGGACCTGATTCTAAGTGAAAATGATTTGCTCGATCTCGATGGCGCTAGAAAAATACATCCTTCATTACCTGGACTAAAGGAGCTCTGGGATGAGGGAAAACTCAATATCCTTCAAAACGTGGGCTACCCCTTCCAAAACAGATCTCATTTCAGGTCAACAGATATTTGGCATACGGCTTCAGAAGCTGACGAGTATTTGACAACGGGTTGGTTGGGACGATTCTTTGAAGTCGATCATGCCGATTATCCAGACGGTTATCCCAATGCTGATTTTACAGATCCTTTTGCTCTAACAATAGGAGGTGGTATTTCAGAGACTTGCCAAGGAACGCATTCGACCTTTAGTCTCGCCGTAGTGGATCCAAGTAACCCAGGTAGTGTAGATTTGGGTGTGGAAGGTGACACCCCCAACAACTGTTATGGGAGAGAGCTGAGTTATATCCGCGAGGTAGCGACTCAAACCAATGCCTACGCTGGCGTGATCGAAGATGCCGCGAGCTCAGGAAGTAATTTATCCACTAAATACGCAGATAATAATCCTTTGGCGCAAAGACTAAAAACGGTTGCTCAGTTAATCTCAGGCGGTCTTGAGACCAAGGTTTATGTCGTTTCTATTGGTTCATTCGACACCCATGCTTCGCAGGTTGAAGCCGATGATAAAAATGCAGGAAGACACGCGGTGTTATTTGATTACTTGTCGAATGCCATTTGTGCTTTCCAAGAAGATTTGGAAATGCAAGGACTGGATCAGCGAGTTTTTGGAATGACCTATTCAGAGTTTGGAAGAAGAATTAGACAAAATGAAAGCCTAGGAACAGATCATGGAACCGCAGCTCCAATGATTTTCTTTGGCTCTTGTGTCAATCCGGAAATCATTGGCGACGATCCGGAAATAGATCGAAATGTAGATATTCAAGAAGGAGTGGCCATGCAGTATGACTTTAGATCTGCCTATGGAACTGTTTTGGAGAATTGGTTTGGAGTGGATGCAGAGATTGTTAAAAATGTGATGTTCGAGGACTATCAATCACTTCCGATCATTCAAGGATGTGAGATTGTAAACAATGACGAAAAAACATTCGACTTTGAACTGAGTATTGCTCCCAACCCGGTTAGGGACAATGCAGAGTTAAGATTCACTATGGAACAATCAAATCATCTTAGAATAGAAGTCTATGACGCGATAGGCTCAAGGCTTGAAGTACTATTCGACAAAAAAATTAGTTCAGGAACCCATTCGATGAACATAGGTTTCCACAAATACAAGAGCGGATCCTATTTCGTTCGATTAATATCAGGAAATACGCAAAAGACTAAAAAGATAGTCAAGGCTTAGGGTTTAAATAATCCCTAAGCTCTTTCCTGCTTTTTCGAATGCATTAATGGCCTTATCCAAGTGTTCTTTCTCATGACCTGCAGAGAGTTGAACACGTATTCGAGCCTTTTCTTTCGGCACCACAGGATAGAAGAATCCTATAACGTAGATACCTTCCTCGAGTAGCGCATCTGCAAGCTTTTGAGAGAGTGCAGCGTCATATACCATTATTGGAACAATAGGATGAGTCCCCGGGATAACATCAAAACCGAGTGCTTCAATTCCCTTTCTGAAATACGCCGCGTTCCATTCTAACTTATCACGCAGCTCTGTAGATCCGGATAAAAGATCTAATACCTTAATACTCGCACCAACAATGGCAGGTGCCAAAGTATTGGAGAATAGATATGGTCTAGATTTTTGTCTTAAGATATCTACAATTTCCTTACTCGCAGCGGTAAATCCTCCAGAGGCACCACCCAACGCCTTTCCAAATGTTCCCGTTACAATATCAACCCTTCCAAAAGCATTACAGTGCTCCGAAGAACCACGTCCTGTTTTACCCACAAATCCTGTTGCATGACAGTCATCTACCATAACTAAAGCATCATATTTCTCAGCTAAATCACAGATCTTATCAATTTGGGCAATGACTCCGTCCATAGAAAACACGCCGTCAGTCGCAATCATAATACGTCTTGCACCATTTTCTTTTGCCTCGATCAGCTTGGCTTCCAAATCTGCCATGTCATTGCTGACATATCGATATCTAGCAGCTTTACAAAGTCTAATTCCGTCTATTATGGAGGCATGATTCAAAGAATCAGAAACTATTGCGTCTTCTTTGGTAAGTAGCGGCTCGAATAGGCCACCATTGGCATCAAAGGCTGCCGCATATAAAATGGCATCCTCACAACCAACAAAATCGGCAATCTTCTGCTCCAAGTCTTTATGAATATCTTGGGTGCCACATATGAATCGCACCGATGACATCCCAAATCCATGGGTATCAATGGTCGCTTTAGCCGCTTCTAACACTTTAGGATGCGAAGAAAGTCCCAAATAATTATTGGCACAGAAATTCAACACTTCATCTCCATTCGTCGTGGAGATTTCCGCTCCTTGGGGCGAACTGATTACTCTTTCGGATTTGTACAATCCGTTTTCTTTTAACGCATTAATTTCCTCTTGAAGGGATAATTTAATAGGATTTGACATCTAGTTCTATATCTTGATTATAAATAGGAGACAAATGCTTGATCATATCTCCGACCAACAATTCTAAATTATATCTTTCGGACCAATTCCAGTCTGTTCTGGCGGCATTATCGTCCATGCTTCTAGGCCACGTTTCAGCTATCAACTGCCTTTCATCAGGCTCATACTTGACAGTGAAATTCGGAAGATGCTTGGTAATTTCCGCAGCTAACTCTTCCGGAGAAAAACTCAAACCTTGGAGATTATATGAGTTTCTATTTCTGATATTCTCTATCGGAGCTTCCATTAGTTCAAGGGTAGCCCTTATCGCGTCATCCATATATATCATGGGTAATCTGGTATGAGGAGCGAGAAAACAGGTATACTCACCTTTGGATAATGCTTGATGAAAAATATCCACCGCATAATCCGTAGTGCCACCTCCTGGCATACTAGAATGTCCAATTATACCAGGATACCTTATTGATCTTACATCAAGGCTATACTTGTTCCAATAATACTGAGACCAACTCTCTCCTGCCAGTTTACTAATACCATACATGGTAGAAGGATTTCGATAGGCATTTTGGGGTGTATTGTTTGTTTCGAAATCAGTACCAAATACCGCAATAGACGACGGATAAAAAATTCTTTCAACATCGCATTCCCTAGCTACTTCCAGAACATTGATGAATCCGTCAAAATTTATTCTCCAAGTGCGATCAATATTTCTCTCACCAGAAGCTGAAAGTAGGGCCGCCAGATGATAAATCTGATTGATTTTCTTTTCCTTAACTATTCTCTGTAGGCCTTCTCTATCCGTTACATCGAGAAACTCAAAATCGTTTTGTACGCTTTCATCTTTATTTATATCACTGACGATGATATTTTCGATACCGTAACGCTCTGACAAAGCTTTGGTAAGTACTCTTCCGATCTGGCCTAGTGCACCAGTAATTAAAACTTTGGGATTGCCCATCTTAGAAAAATAATTTTGACCAATTTACGAATTAAGTATTGATTAAAACAAAAATCTTTTTCGCTTAGAATCAGTTATTTTTCAACCTTCCATTGAAGTAATTCTTCAGGCCAAGCTCTCAGCTCTTTTAACTGTTCCGATTGTGACTCCATCAAAATATTTTGTATACCATTGCTGACGAGAAGATATGGTGCTTCCATTCCAATGTTATACACATTGATTTGATCCAGCACGGTTTGGTCTATTTTAACATCTGCTCTTTTGACTTCGACCATCAGAATCGGTTCGAGCTGATGTGAAGAATGAACAATAATATCATATCTCTTCAGAAGATTATTAATCTTAAAAGACCTTTCTACACTTATCAGAGTACGGGGAATTTTTAGTTCCAAAAGAAAGAACTGAATAAGTAATTGTCGTATCATTTCCTCTTCAGTAAATAAAACATATTTAGATCTACATGGATCGAAAACAAAACTTTGGTCTTCTCGTTTACTTAATTTCAAATTGGGGATAAACACCTCAAGCTTAAGTTCCATTCAATCCTATGACATTATGACAATTATTATAAATTTGTACCACGCTTTCTAAAACATTCTTTTTGATCTAAAATAGTTTATGAATAAAGATATTAAAAATTGCGTCATTATTGGCAGTGGACCTGCCGGTTATACCGCGGCTATTTATGCAGCAAGAGCAAGTATGAACCCCGTTCTTTACACCGGAGAAGAGCCAGGTGGACAGTTGATGATTACTACAGATGTCGAAAATTATCCCGGCTACCCCGATGGCATTATGGGACCTCAAATGATGGATGATTTTCGAAAGCAAGCCGAACGCTTCGGAACGGAAATCAACTACGAAAAAATTACTAAAGTTGATTTCTCTGGACCTGTTCACAAACTCTGGACAGAAGCTGGGGAAGAAATCAATACACACACTGTGATCATTTCTACTGGTGCCAGTGCAAAATGGTTAGGGCTGGATAGTGAGCAAAAATTGATGAACAAAGGAGTAAGTGCCTGCGCGGTATGTGATGGATTCTTCTTCAAGGGTCAAGAATTGGCTATTGTCGGAGGAGGAGATACGGCTTGTGAAGAAGCAAGTTACTTGTCCAAATTGAGTCCTAAAGTTCATATGCTTGTCAGAAGAGATGAACTAAGAGCATCGAAAATCATGCAGGAACGTGTACTGAATACGGAAAATATCCAGATGCATTGGAATACTGAAACCCTTGAAGTATTGGGCGAGGAGGAAGTTACCGGAGTAAAAGTGGTCAATAATAAGACCAATGAAGAATCTGAACTTGATGTAAAAGGATTCTTCGTAGCCATTGGCCATAAGCCAAATACTGATATCTTCAATGGATGGATTGATATGGGAGATACAGGCTATATTAATACAATACCGGGAACATCGAAGACCAATGTTGAGGGAGTATTCGCCAGTGGTGATGCTCAGGATCAAATTTACCGACAAGCTGTAACGGCTGCTGGAACAGGATGTATGGCAGCACTTGATGCAGAGCGTTATTTAGCAGAAAAGAAAATCATTTAAACTAATAATTTATCTACTATGGCAAAGTTTAGATCCGGAGTACTTCATGGAGATGAGATCACAGAAGTGTTAGCATATGCTAATGAAAACAATTTTGCTCTGCCGGCAGTAAATGTGGTCGGTACCAATAGTACCAATGCTGTGCTTGAAACTGCCAAGGCGGTAAATTCACCAGTTATCGTTCAACTTTCAAATGGAGGTTCGAGTTTTTTCGCCGGTAAGGGCCTTAATAATGATGGGCAAGCTGCTGCCGTAGCAGGAGGAATTGCTGCGGCTAACCATGTGCACATTATGGCTAAAGCCTATGACGTCCCAGTAATCTTGCATACGGACCATTGTGCTAGAAAGTTATTGCCCTGGGTGGATGGCTTGTTGGATGCCGGGGAAAAATTTTACAAGAAAACAGGATACCCTTTGTATTCCTCACATATGTTGGACCTTTCTGAAGAAGAATTGGAGGCTAACATCAGTACTTGCGAAGAGTACTTGAAGAGAATGTCAGCAATAGGAATGACCTTGGAGATAGAACTTGGTGTGACTGGAGGCGAGGAAGATGGGGTTGACAATACCGATGTCGATAGCTCCAAACTTTATACTCAACCAGAAGAAGTCGCGGAAGCTTATGAGCGTTTGAGCAAAATAAGTGATCGGTTTACGGTTGCAGCGGCATTTGGTAATGTACACGGTGTTTACAAACCGGGCAATGTAGAGCTGAAACCCATTATTTTGAAAAATTCCCAGGATTATATCAAAGAAAAGTACAATACTGGTGACCTTCCTGTCAATTTTGTTTTTCATGGAGGTAGTGGTTCTTCTAGAGAAGAAATCCGTGAAGCAATTAATTATGGAGCGATTAAGATGAACATTGATACGGATATGCAATGGGCATTTTGGTCAGGAGTTCGAGGATATAATGGTAAAAATGAGGCTTATCTTCAAAGTCAGATTGGAAATCCTGAAGGTGATGATAAACCCAATAAGAAGTATTACGATCCTAGAAAATGGCTTAGAGTTGCGGAGGAATCCTTTGTAGAGCGACTTAAAATAGCATTCGAGGATTTGAATTGTATGAATAGAAACGCCTAGCTTAGTTTAACTTCTCTGAGTGTATTTAAACAATTAGTGCTTCGCTGATCCCGTATTATCTCTAATAATAGGTAAATTTGAAGGAGTCCCTAAACCGTATTGGTGACTCCATTAAATTATTTGAATCTCTGAGATCCAGTATGGCAGGTGCCACCAATCATATGACAAATTCATCAGTATCCATTGAACTGGAGAACTTTTCTCTTTACTATGACATCTCAGTTCCTCTACTCAAAGAGGTGAATTATCGCTTTAAAGGAGGAAATATTTACGGCATTGTAGGTCCTTCGGGTCAGGGTAAAACAAGTTTGTTTCGAATGCTTTCTGGAATTGGTGCGTTTTACGGTTTGAAAAATGACGGGAAATACGAAGTAAATTATTCCAATTCTGGTCCAAATGATCTCAAACGAAAATTGGCCTTTGTATTTCAACACACCGAAAAAGAACTCAATCCCATCCGAAAACTAAAATCACATTTTAATGATATTGGAGTCGATATAAATTCACCAGCTTTCAAGAATTTGCTAGAAAATTTTGGACTGGAATCCAGTTTATTGGACCACTACCCTTTCATGAACAGCGGAGGTCAAAATCAACGATTTGGCTGGTTGCTACACTGGTCTCAAGATCCCGATATACTTTTGCTGGATGAGCCGGTTGCACATGTGGATGTTGAACTAAAAAAAATACTTTCTCAAAAAATTAAGGATTTCGCCCGTCAAGAGGACAAGCTGGTTCTTGTTATTTCTCATGAGATGGAGTGGCTCTCTTCTCTTTGTGATAAAATTATCCGAATCGAGCGACAACAGCTGGTGGAAGTTGAAGAATATGAGGCGAATAAGACTGTGATAGAATTAAAGAAGCCGGATGATAATATTCTACTCAAGGTCAGTAAGATTTCCTTTGGATATTTTGCCGATCAAAGCATTCTACACGACTTTAATTTGAGTATTAAGATCGGCGAGCGCGTTGGCTTGAAGGGGACATCCGGCAAGGGAAAATCAACCTTGCTGAAGATCATTAATGGTGACTTAGAGCCTAGAGAAGGCAAGCTCGACTGGACAGTTACTGATAAAGCAGAACGTGTAGTCTTAGTAGGACAAAACAGTTATGAAGAGTTTAACCCTCTTTATAGCATCGATAATACGCTAAAAGAATTTCGGAAAAAATTCAATTTTGGAGAAAAAGACCTTCATCTTCTCCTAGATCAATTTGGTCTCGAACTCGATGTATTACATCTTAAACCCTTAGAACTTTCCGGAGGTCAAATGCAAAGATTGGCATTGATTAAGGCACTGCTCATACGTCCTAAAATGCTATTGTTGGACGAAAGCTTTAATGGCATGGATGACGATCTTATTGAAGATATTACCGGGCAACTCATCGAATATTGTGATCGGGTAAAATGTGCTTTGGTTTTGGTCATGCACCGAGAGGAAATTTTACATAGAATTTGTCATCGGATCGTTGACATGGACAAATTATGATCATAATATCAATAATACTCTGGGAAATACGTCCTTTAATAAAAGACTTGAATGTCGCTGAGCCGATATAAATCGTAGTTTTTTATTAATTTTGTTTTAGAACAGGCATTTCCATGGAAAACCGCAAAAAATATATCATTCCGATTGTCGCTGTCATCATCTTCAATCTTGCTGTTCTATTGTACTTAAATTTCACTGAAGGAGGAGAACAACTCTCAAGTAAAATATTGAGTGAAATAAACGAAAATCCTTACGATCCCAGTGACAATAGATTTACTTATGTAGTTAGGAAGATTTTAAGAATTCTCAGCCAGATAGTAGATAAGTTTATTTGATAGTTTGAGACTTTTTTGACCTAATCATTAGTCAGCGCTTCCATCGTTATTATCGAATGGCATACCTTTGCTCATCAGCAAACACTTCATAGTGTTTTACATTTTTTTCAAATTCAAGAAGGAATTTCTTGTCGTCAGGATAATACTTGGCAAGCTTATATTCGTTTCCAGCGAAATTTTTTATGACCTCCAGGTTCTTCCAATAAGTAATCAATGTAAAGTGAGCAACACCATTATCCACACCTCTCAGAAATGATAATTTTATAAACCCTTCCGTATTCTTATAATCGGGTATCGCTACATCTTTCATAAATTTCGTATACTCCTCGTAGTCTTCGACTTTCGTTGTTCCATGCCAAATTCTCGCTATCATTATTCCACTTTTACTGTTTAGATAATTGATCCGCTTTTCTGTTTTGCATTTCTTGTTTCACAAGCTACTCCTCAATTAATAGAATTCAGAGCTAAAAATGAAAAAAGTTCAGGTCTACATTTCTCTTATTAGTAAAGCTAATAAATTCATGATCTCCTATGAAATTCTGAATTCTCAAGTGAGCACTCTGTTAAAGAATTGTTATATCTAATATTTTTTCCATACTTCAAAATATTCTAAAAAGCTGACAACCTTTAGATTACATATTATATATAACAAAGGTTATATAGTTTTTCCTTTAGAAACGATATAATTTGCGCGCAATCCGACCAATCCTATTCCAATCTCTTTAAGTCGGATACATCTTTTTTAACCTAAAATTTTTATTATGAAAAACTTTTTAGTTTTCACCTTAATGGTGTTTTACAGTGCCATGAGCTTTGCTCATGTTAATTGCGCCGTAATCGAACTGATTTCGGCAACAAGTAATTCAATCACACTTTATGGACCCACAACCAACGATTGTGAAGATCACACTTATCAAATCGTGCAACGAGTGGCGGGAAGTACTGATCCATGGCAAAATTCTCTTTTTTCTCATTCTGTCAATGACAATCTAATTACCATAGGTGGATTAGAACCATGCACAGCCTATGAATTTAGAATTTCTGTCTACTGTAACGGGGAAATTGTCGGTGGATGCCAAACATTCCCATACGAGACGGAATGTGTAATTGACTGCGAAGATTGCCTTAATAATTTGGGTATTAAACATAAATATAATGGTTGCGAAGCGGAATTCGTCCTTGACTACAACAGTGGTACTTGTGGGGCTATTACTCCAATTTCTTACGATTGGGACTTCGGTTTCCCTGGTGGACAACAATCTGGCGGTTTCTTTATCTCCACTACTTTCCCACATGACGGAACTTTCAATGTCTGCGTTACCTATACTTTCGAAATCGCGGAAACAGGTGAAATTTGTGTTGTAGAAACTTGTACCGATGTGGTGATTACAGATTGTGGAACCAATTGTGAGGAATGCCTCAACAATATGGGTATTAAACATGAATCTAATGGTTGCGAAGCGGAATTCGTCCTTGACTACAACAGTGGTACTTGTGGGGCTATTACTCCGATTTCTTACGATTGGGACTTCGGTTTCCCTGGTGGACAACAATCTGGAGGTTTCTTTATCTCCACTACTTTCCCACATGACGGAACTTTTAATGTCTGCGTTACCTATACTTTCGAAATCGTGGAAACAGGTGAAATTTGCGTTGTAGAAACTTGTACCGATGTGGTGATTACAGATTGTGGAACCAATTGTGAGGAATGCCTCAACAATATGGGTATTAAACATGAATCCAATGGTTGCGAAGCGGAATTCGTCCTTGACTACAACAGTGGTACTTGTGGAGCTATTACTCCGATTTCTTACGATTGGGACTTCGGTTTCCCTGGTGGACAACAATCTGGAGGTTTCTTTATCTCCACTACTTTCCCACATGACGGAACTTTCAATGTCTGCGTTACCTATACTTTCGAAATCGTGGAAACAGGTGAAATTTGTGTTGTAGAAACTTGTACTGATGTGGTGATTACAGATTGTGGAACCAATTGTGAGGAATGCCTCAACAATATGGGTATTAAACATGAATCCAATGGTTGCGAAGCGGAATTCGTTCTTGACTATAACAGTGGTACTTGTGGAGCTATTACTCCAATTTCTTACGATTGGGACTTCGGTTTCCCTGGCGGACAACAATCTGGCGGTTTCTTTATCTCCACTACTTTCCCACATGACGGAACTTTCAATGTCTGCGTTACCTATACTTTCGAAATCGTGGAAACAGGTGAAATTTGCGTTGTAGAAACTTGCACCGATGTGGTGATTACAGATTGTGGATTCAATTGCGAAGATTGTACTACCCTCATTGATGTGCAAGTGATTGATCGCGACAGATGTGACTATACCTTATTAGCCAATTATGGTTTACAAGCTGGGTGTGGGCAAATATCCATTGACGGCTTTGACTGGGATTTCGGTTTCCCCGGTGGTCAGCAGACAGGTGGTGAAATCATCACTACTTCCTTCCCCAATGACGGTATATACTTTGTCACAGTAACGATGAGATTCACTATCGTTGAAACTGGTCAGCAATGCGAGTTAACCGTTACTACGCCTATCGAAGTAGAAGGCTGCGGATGTGGTGGATGTCTTCATGTCAATGGGCTTGAACTCATTTCCGAAAAAGACTGTGCAGCTACAATTCTTTTCGACTTCAATATTGGAGAATGTCCTCCTCCAATTACGATCAATGGAGTTACTTGGACTATTGATGGTCAAGTCGTTCAAGTCTCTCCGTTCTATATGACTACTTTGACTTTTCCATGTGCTGGTACTTTCATTGTTTCAGCTACCATTTCATTCACAAATGGGCTCGGAGAAACTTGTAGATATACGATGACAGAAGAAATTACAGTAACGGCCTGTGATGAGCTTTGTTCGGAATCAGAAGATGGTGGATTTACAAATGGCAGATCAGCAGATACAGACCTGTCCAAAGCAATATCTACTGCTGAGTTCTCTCCTAATCCATTCACTCAGAGTGGTACATTTACTATCAATGTTCAGGAATCTTCCCATGCATTGATTAGAATTTTTGATATCAGTGGTAAACTCATTGTTTCCATGGATGAGGAGATGAAAGCAGGAATCAATAAATTGGATATCAACTTTGTTGATAATCCTAGTGGAATTTATTTCTACACTATTGATACCTCTTCAGAACAATTGAGCGGAAAGATTATAAAACAATAGTAATCCAGTTTTTAATTTTCAGAGGCTCTCTTAGTGAATAAGAGAGCCTCTTTTAAATTGTTCTTATTTCCTCAAGCAAATTTTCAAAGATGATAACGAATGATTGGTCTATATCACATCATCTTCTTGTTCCATCCATTCAGAAACTCTCTCGTGCTCATCATCTTTTTTCCCGAGTATTTAAGTTCTTCTATTTCCAGTACTCCATCTTTTGCAATAAGGTAAATGTTCTTATCGGTTACCAAAAAAGAACCTGGTTCAGCATCGGCATACCAAGAGGAATGAGCCCTGGCCTTGATCACTTTCATTTCTCCTTTTCCAAAAGGAATCCAAGCTCCAGGATACGGAGACATTCCGCGAACAAAATTGAACACTTCAGTAACAGGTTTATTAGGATCTAGCCTACAATTCTCCCTGAATATCTTAGGGGCATGACTTACCTCTTCTTCATTCTGTATTCTTAATTCTACTCTTCCGTCACGTATTTGCTCCGTTGTTTTCAATACCAACTCAGCCCCGAGAATCATTAATCGATCGTGCAGTTCTCCCGCTGTTTCATCCTCTTTAATATCCGTCCTTACTTGATCAATGAGTTGGCCTGTGTCGATCTTATGATCAATAAAAAAAGTAGTACATCCCGTCTCTTTTTCTCCGTTGATGATGGCCCAATTGATGGGTGCTGCTCCTCTATATTTAGGTAAAAGCGAACCATGTAAATTGAACGTGCCTAATTTAGGTAAGGACCACACTATTTCCGGAAGCATTCTAAAGGCTACAACGACTTGAAGGTCTGGTCTGAGGTCTTTAAGCTTAGCATTAAAAACTTTAGATTTTAAGTTCTTGGGTTGTAGAACTTTGATACCTTTTTTCTCCGCGAATTGCTTAACAGGAGTCGATATTAAGGTTTTTTTACCCCTTCCCCCAAAACGATCAGGGGCAGTGACAACAGCCTTGACCTTGAAACCGTTCTCTACTAGAATCTCCAGACTAGGAACAGCAAATCCCGCAGAGCCAAAAAATACAATATTCATTACTTATGAATTTATTATAATATCAATAATTTTACCATATTGGAGAGACAAAACTGCTGTTTTTTGATCATTTAATGATAAGAATTTATGAAATACTTTGGATTGGTTTTATTTTCTTCTTTTCTGATCACCAGTTTACTAGCACAAACCGATGTCAGCGTTGAAGGATACGTATTCGAACAAAAGAACCGAGGCTACCTCAATCAAGTGGAGATAAGTATTTCCGAACTTAAAACAGGACAAGAGCTATATTCAGGAGAAACCAATTTGGAAGGTTACTTCAGTTGCAGCGTTCCTGCCAATATGGAGTTCATTATTTCCGCCAAAAAAAGCGCCTTTCACACCTTAGTAAAAGACTTTTCATCGAAAAAAACAGATGATTCAAAATTATTTTTGAGCCTTGAGATGGAAAGGGAACCTGGGTATATATTTGAGGCGACATTAGCTCCTACAAGAGATTCTGATCATCCCGTAGACGCAATCATTGGAGCTAGAATAGAAATATATAACAATACAAAGGGTAAGCAGGAAGTATTAATTCCTTCGGCCACCTCCTATACCTTTAATCATCCTCTACTACCTGGGAATCACTATACGATGTTGATTAGAAAGAAAGGCTTTTATAACAAGAGAATAGAGGCTTATGTTGATATTGAGGGATGTATACTGTGCTTTGAGGGCACCGGTGAAGTACGACCGGGAGTAACCGATAATCTCACCGATGGTCTGACTAAGGGAAGCTTGCTCTCTAACATTGAAATGGAACCCATTGAATTGGGAAAGGGTATCGTCATTCCTGATATTTATTATGATTATGATAAGGCCAATATTCGGTCAGATGCTAAGGCGATTTTGGATGAATTGATTGTTCTACTGAAAAACAATCCTGCACTTATCGTTGAAATGGGATCGCATACTGATTCCAGAGGTAGAGATGAATACAACAGATCTTTGGCTGAAAAAAGAGCAGAAGCAGTTGTTGAATATCTTATCGATGTAGGAAATATCAGACCTGTGCGCCTTTCCGCTTTTGGTTATGGGGAATCAGAAATCAAAAACAGGTGTCTAAATGGTGTCGCATGTAGTGAGGCCGAACACCAGGAAAATCGGAGAACTGAAATGAAGGTTGTTGGAATATTAGACTATGATCCGTTCCAAGACTTGACTTTAGAACAAATCATCATTCAGGAAAATTCAGAAGCATTATTACAAGATATGATAGATGGCAGATCAGAACAAATACAAGCTGGAAGTTTTGATGATCTTCCGGAAGAAGTGAAGAGAGATATATTGAGAAGTCGCGGAGAAAAATACAATGATCAAAAGAATGAGGATAAAGAAGAGGTGAACCATGAGCAAATCATTGACTCTTCAGATGAAGATAATAGCCCGCCCAATGAACCGATTTCTTCGGAAGAAAAGTCTACTAATGATCAAAGTCAAAGCATAGAGCGAATCATGACTTTTGAAGATGGATTCGATGGATATTCTGTTTATCTTGGCAAGCTTCCCGGTCCAACTGAACATGTTGAAAATATGCTTCTGGAGAAACATGGTAAAATATATGAACGAGGAGCAGGTCGATATTATCTTGGAAAATTTGATTCGAAAAAGCAAGCCAAAAAATACTTGAAAAGCCTCACTCATATGTATCCCAGTGCTAAGGTGGAGTCAATCAAATAGTTAAAGCTTTTGGATAATAGGGATTCGACAAGTTTAAACCAATACATCAGTAGATCCGGGCTTTGCTCCCGTAGAGAAGCAGATCAATTAATCTCTGACGGTCATGTAACCATCAATGGGAAAGTGGCCAAACGAGGAAATCGCGTTATTTCTGGAGATCATGTCAAAGTGAAGGGAAAGCTACTTCATCGAAAAGAAAAAAAGGTCTACCTTATCTTTAATAAGCCTAAGGGCATTGTCTGCACCACGGATCAAAGAGAGCCCAATAATATTATCAGTTATATTGGATTCAAAAAGAGAATTTTTCCTGTTGGAAGACTGGACCGGGCTTCACAGGGTTTGATCATCCTCACCAACGATGGCGATATTGTCAATGATATACTTCGTTCTAGATTTGGCCATGAAAAAGAATACATCGTGAAAGTGAACAAAAAGCTGCGCCCGGACTTTAAGAATAAAATGGAAAATGGGATTCCTGTTTTGGGACAGATTACTAAGCGCTGTAAAGTTGAAATCTTAGGAGATAGAATGTTTAAAATTATTCTGACACAAGGTCTAAACAGACAAATACGAAGAATGTGTGAGTACTTAGACTATGAAGTACGTTTTCTAAAGCGTGTAAGAATAATCAACCTTGAATTGGGTAATCTGGAATCAGGGAAGTGGAGAATGATATCAGGAAAAGAGCTAGGTGAACTGAAGGAAAGAATAAAAAAAATGAATAATTAAAAATTGAAGGGGCGGATTTTTCATTGATCATTTTTAATTATTAATTCAATTCTTTGGTATTAATTTTGATAAAATAGTTACAAATTAAACAGACGAATAAATGGAAATATTAGGGATAGGAAGTAGAGTAAAACATCCGGCTTATGGAGAGGGAGTGGTTATCGAACTCACTGCTGTAGCATATCAAATCTGCTTTATGCAGCACGGCATTAAGGCTGTGGGAAAAGAATATGCAAAATTCGAGATAATTGAACGAATTCCACCGAAGGAAACAGTTAGTTTTACAGAAGCGGAAAAGAGCCTGATCAAAATACTGAAGACCTATTCCGATTTTTCACCCGTGGTTGAGTTAGGAGATAAGTGGCAAGGAGGTCAAATAATATTTCAGCCTGGGGAGTCGGACACGAAGGAGAAGACCCTCCCAGTGGAGGCATTTATGCACAAGATAGTAATGGTCCGGGATCGATTAAGAGTAATGGAACAAAGAGTGAATAGCCATAAGTTGTTAACGGATGAAGACAAGGTTAATTTACAGCAATATATTACTAGAATTTACGGATCTTTGACTACATTCAATACTTTCTTTAAATATAAAGATGATCATTTCGTTGGAGAGCGTTCGAAGTAAAATCCTATCCCTGACATGCTATTTATGGATATCAATTTCATTGGTGTCTTGTATTGAGTTTCCCGATAAGTATACCAAGGTAGCTCCGGGACCATGGCGAGCTGAACTCAGCCTTTACGGTACAAGCGATGCTGAAGTTGTCCCCATTGATCAAAAGAGCTTGAAGGATATTAGAGCAACTAAGATAGATCAAGTTTCTGCAGGGAAATTGCCCTTTACCATGAATTTTGTCTATCCTCAGCCCGACTCTTTTTACGTCGAAATAATCAATGGAGAAGAGAGAATTGTTGTCGATGACATTCGCTTTGGTCGTAGTTTTCAAACTGCCAAAGATACCATTGAAATACACTTTACAGAATACAACACCATGATCAAGGCAACAATAGAAGATCGAATTATGGAAGGTCATTTTATTGATTTTTCAAGAGGGAACTATAAAATTCCTTTTGTTGCCAAACAAGGCGATAATTACCGGTTTACCGAACTAAAAAAGCCACCGATATCAGAAATAAGTGGTAAGTGGAAAATTCGATTTGAAGAGGAAAGTGGGAGTTCTTATATCGGAGAGATGCAGTTAGAGGCAGACCAAAATCACTTGTCCGGAACCATTGCTACAGAAACAGGAGATTACAGATATCTGGACGGAACAGTGCAGGGAAATAAACTTTACCTATCTACTTTTGATGGCACACATCTCTTCCAACTCGAAGGAAAAATATATGGAGAAGACAGTATCGTTGGTGTATTCCATTCCGGCAATCACTATCGATCTTTTTGGAAGGCAACTCAAGGAAGTGGTGACTTGAGAAACCCAGATGTAATTCTGGAACTTGGCAACGAAGATGTATGGGATCTTCAAAGTTTACTTTTGGACAGCTTCGGGATAAATCCAACATTGAACTGGGATAAACCCGTCATTGTCGAATTGATGGGAACCTGGTGTCCGAATTGCAAGGATGCTTCCTTATTTCTAAACGAGATTCGAAAAAAGCACGAGGAAATACAAATTATAGCTCTGGCTTTTGAAAGAAAAAATCAAAAGAATCCCAAAGCTCATATCGAAACCTATCAGCAAAAGCTGGATATCGACTATCCTATCTTTTACGCTGGTGTTGCCAGCAAATCTTTGGCATCGGAAAAACTGCCATTTGTTTCAAAAGTCTATTCTTTTCCCAGCCTCTTTTTCTTCGATAAATCTAAGGCTTTACAAGCCAGCTATTCAGGGTTTTACGGACCAGCCACGGAACAGTATGAGCTCGAAAGAGAAAAGCTCAATAAGATGGTTTTGGCTATTTCTCAGTAGAAATTTGTTGGCGTTTTGGAGTATTGGCCAATTAGCGTGTTAGCGTATTGGGGTATTGGATTGTGAAATTGGTGAAATATAGCTTGCTTTTTCTCTAGTTTAGCATACAGAAAACTCAACACAGATAACGGATCAATTCTTGGCATTTTGTCGGAAAACAAGGATGACTTCTATGATACAAAACATTAGGAAAATAATTATTCATTCTCGGAGGGCATTTTTAGGCTTTTCGGAATAGATTTTGCATTTAGTCCGAGCAATGGACAGTAAATTGTACATATTGCATTGTAGTGAGAATGCAA
This sequence comes from Saprospiraceae bacterium, assembly GCA_965230755.1. Lineage (GTDB taxonomy): Bacteria > Bacteroidota > Bacteroidia > Chitinophagales > Saprospiraceae > DATFJT01. The sequence goes on from CBDDLT010000009.1 coordinate 62,554, forward strand.
GTGAAGTATTTCTCATTAATCTCGAGCGTTATTTTAACGACGAATTGATCTATATAGATGAAACCCAGACAAAATCCTTTATCCCGGATGGAGAGAAAGTTATTATAATTATAACTGATCAATTCCTTAAGAATAAGAAGTGCCTCGATTTACTCAATCGTCCAGATGCTCAGAATTGGGATGTTTTTACAATCATCTATTACCACAGTGGATTAAATCGTGTCGATAAATCTTTCGACGTTAAATCTCATGGAAAAATAGATCTGTACTACTACAGAAATTTTTGGGAAAGAAGATATATCCATGAAAGAAAATGGATCATCGATTTAGGTAAGGACAAGAAAGAAGATCAAGATCAGTATCTATTCGACCTTAAGCATCTAAAAAACAATTTCGGTCAAATTGTAGGGCATCTTAATGCCAATCCCAATGCTGTTTTAGAACAACTCAAAGAATCTGACTATGCCATCTTGAGACAATGGCTAGAGAATGACGATTCCATCGAAAAAACAGAATTGACCGGCTCCAATGATATTATCTCCAGAGTACCCGGAATTAACGTGCATCCGGAAGAATCTGAACAGGCAACCAAGAAAGAATCCAATAAGGAAGAAAATCGTTCTATTGAAAGTGAGTTGTTGAGAAAATTGGTTGAATTCAAGAAAAACCAATTGGGAGATTCGAACATTGCTGATGAATACATCAAAGAACAGTTGGCAAAATCCCAGCAGGAACTGGAGAATGAGTATCAAAAACATACCGGTCAACTGGATTTGGACGATATTGATGATCTCGAGTCTACTCAACAATTAGACCTCGAACAAAGTACAACTAACGAAGAATTTTCAGATGATTCCCCAATTATCATTGAGGACGATAGTGATGACATCGAAGATCCAGATTTATCGGATAGAGATAAATTGGAACTAGAATCACTCATCGAACAACAATTGCAACAAGAAAAAGAATCGAATCCAAACGAAGAATCCAGTACAAAAGAAGAAAAAGTAGACACCCCAGCAACTGAAATGGCCAAGGATCGCATTTATTATGAACTTGCCTTATTTCACTATCACAAGGGGTCCTATGTAGAAGCTCGACATTATTACAACTTAGCTAAGAATATTAACCCCAGATTGTCAAATGACCGTAATGAGAGGGCCTTTCGCAATGAAGGTCCTTTACATTACGACAATATTCATGCCTACAATAGTCAGACTAATAAATCCACCTTATCATTGCAAAACTACATTCTTATTACCGGTGGCACTTCAGGAATCGGAAAGGCTACCGCTGAAAAACTGGCTTCCAATGGACATAATATTATCATCACTGGAAGGAGGAAAAAGAGACTGAAAAAACTGTCCGAAGAATGGTCTAAAAAATACGGCGTAGAAGTTGAAACCCTGAAATTCGATATTCGAGATTTTAAAGATACCCGGAAGGCAGTTTCTAAAATTGAAGAAAAGGGATTGCTCATTGATGTTCTAATCAATAATGCAGGTTTGGCGAGTGGACTGAGCAAAATACAGGATGGAGATATCGAGGACTGGAATAAAATGATCGATACGAATATCAAAGGATTGCTCCATGCTACCCGATGTATTATTCCTTTAATGATCAAAAGAGGAAAAGGGCATATCATTAATATTGGATCAATTGCCGGAAAGGAAGTCTATCCCAGTGGGAATGTTTACAATGCTTCCAAATTTGCCGTAGAAGCCCTAACCAAGGCTATGAGATTGGATTTATCCGGACACAATATTCGCGTAAGTCAGGTGTCCCCCGGACATGTAGAAGAAACCGAGTTTGCAGAAGTTCGGTTTCACGGTGACAAAGAAAGGGCCCAAATCTATCAGGATTTTAATCCTCTCACCAGCCCCGATGTGGCTGATATTATCTATTTCATCCTAACGCGTTCAGAGCATGTCAATATTCAGGATGTATTGGTAATGGGTACGCAACAGGCCAGTGCTAATCTAATCGACCGATCAGGAAGAAAGTTTGATTAATTCATAATGAAAATTAATAGTGAATTATTACGGGGGCTTATTTGGGTTAAAAAATCAGCCACCTCGGTAGGCAGCTGACAATTTAAACGTAAACTTTTTAAAGTGATTAAGAAATCACAATTACTAAATTCCGTCTTTTTATCTTAGTAATAAACCTTAATATCTGCCTGCAGTATAATTGAATGCTATTTTATGCTTATTTAGATATCAATGAAGTATGATTGCATAGAGCATGAAATTCCACTAAACTAGGCCTGAAGTAAAACTTTATCACTTTCGGCATGCACCATATATATTAAGTCAGGTTTAATGCTGTTTAAAACTTAACTACGTTTAGCAGAATTAAAAACACCGAATATCCATTGACATCCGGTGTTATTATAATAGCGTAAACTTGTGATAATCTTTATTTTATTCTAGTTTAATAAGCTTTAGTTAAAACTATGAACAACAGTTAATGACTTCCCGGTGGAATGATAATAACGCCGAAACAGTTGCCATCTGGACAGCATTTCTCTGTACTTATACAAACTGGACAACACGAACCTACTATACAATTATCAGAACCATCAGCCTCGAAAATGTAACATTTCCTTGACCCAGCAGAACCTATGTCAGACCCCCTCAAGGTAAGTTCTTGTCCTGTACCAACGATTGAACCTTTTGTCATAGTGACATCATCGTATTCGTACCATACGTAATTCGAGAAGCCTGGATCTGCTGTTAAAACTGCAACATTAGAATCATCATCACAAATGAGATTTTCATTCGGTTCACAAGGTTGAAGAACCACAATGTCCTCAGGGTCTTCATCGTCTTCGTCTAGAATACCATCTCCATCGCTATCTCTTCCATCATCGTCGACATGATTATCTTCAGGAGAATTTACCGTTCCACCGGCATCATTACCTTGAATATTATCTGGAGTACTGTCTATGTCAAAACCAAAACCGTTGGCACTGTTATCGTCATCGTCCATTTGGCTGATCTCAGCCCTGTTTACCAATACAGTGCCAGTAAAATCCGAATCAATTTGTGTCTCTATCTGAAGAATATGGCATTCCCCCGGAGCCAGAAAGTCAATATCATTCGCCGTTCTTGCAGAATGAGAAGAGGCATCATAGATCCACATCGGATCAATGACCGTAAGCCCGTCAGGCAAATAGTCCGTTACGTAAATATTGTAGCTATCGGTAGTATCCGTCTGGTTGCAGACCTCAATATCAAATACAACCCGATCTCCGGGATCAAATGGTCCTGGTGTGGTAACATTAATCGTCTTTCTCAAGGCCAAATCCATAGTGGTAAACAAAACCCTAGCAACATCGTGATCATCTTCATCCAGAATACCATCTCCATCACTGTCATAACCATCATCATCTACATGATTGTCCTCGGGCTCATCAGGCAATGGTATATTCTGATTATCGGAAATAGCATCCGGTTCACTATCCGCATCGACAGGATTAGCTGTCCCTCTCTCAGACGAAAAGGAATTGATCTCTGCATAATTATACCACACCGTGTCTGTTCTTAACATAGGATCAAAGCTTTCCAAAAAAATACTGACACAACTCGTATCACCTGGACTCAAGGGTCCGTCAATACTTGTGCTGACTAATGTTGGATCTGTACCGCCATCTAAGTTCCAGCCAGAATTAATAGCGCCTACCCAATTATACCCCACTGGTATATAATCTGTAATGCCTATACTTACAGCTCCTTCATTCCCTTGATTGATTACACAAATTTGGTATTCTATCGTGTCTCCAATTACACGAGCCGGATCACCCAGTAATATTTTGTACAAGGCCAAGTCGTAAACTTCTACATAGGCAGGATCATGATCATCTTCATCAGTGCTATCAATACCATCTCCTATTGTTCCCGTACCATTACCATCAACAAAGTTATCTGCCGCACTCTCTGGCATTCCTCCCGGATCATCGCTTTCATTGTCATTTGGCGAACTGTCGATATCTATACCAGGGCTTCCATCTATTTGCGAGAAATTACTAATCTCACTGTAATTGATATAGTTTCCATCAACCCCGTCATTAACCAACAAAAGATCAACATAAATAATGGTGTCCTCACCGGCATAAAGTGTATCGCCAATAGTCGTATATATTTTGGGATCTGAACCTGTCCAATCGGGGTTCGATACTCCCGCCGATGTAAATCCACCAGGAATATAATCAACTAGCTCAATGTCCTTGGCTGGAAGATTCCCCTGGTTAATAAGCTGTATTGCAAATCGAACAATGTCTCCATACTTATACGTTCCATTGCTTCCATCCAATGTTTTCCTCAATGCCAAATCCATCAGGGGAACTGTTGCCGGGTCATGGTCATCCTCGTCTTCGCTTATTGCAGGTCCTCCTCCTAATGTATTATTATCGTCAGGGTCCCCTGGAAGTACATTATTATCGTTGGTATCATCATTATCTGGGGTACTATCGACATCATCCGTATTGCCATTTGTATCCCGAACATAACTAATCTCAGCATAATTAATTAAATTATCAGCTTGAGCCCCCTGTACTATTTGTAAAGTAATGGGAACAGTAAAACACTCCCCACTTAAAAATCCTCCTGCGTCCATAAACCCATCACCTGGATAGAATTCCCGACTGGCACTTACTCCGGAGGATCCTAAAGTTCCTGGCGTCCAATTGGGATCATTAAGAATATACCCACTGGGAATATAATCAGTTATCTCTATTGAATCTATCGTATTATTGATCCCCTGGTTACAAACTTCGATATCGAAAGTAGCATTGCTGCCAATCATCAGTGGAATATCAAGATCTCCTGCATATACTTTTCTCAGAGCGGCATCCATACAGTTTTCGACGGTTACCGTAGTTGAAGCTACATCAGTACAGCCATTATTTGTTACTGTAACACTATATGTTGTAGTACTTGACGGAGAAACCACCTTGGAATTGCCTGTTCCCAGTCCATGGCTCCACGAATAAGTACCTCCTCCGGAAGCAGTGAGTATAGTAGACTCACCTGAACAGATATTAGTCGGGCTTGCTGATAATCGCGCATTAGGAGGATTTGAAGTATTAGTAATTCTAGCCGACAAATATCGATTACATGCTCCTCCGGTTACCGTTATTCGATAAGTACCCGGAGCTAAATTGTTGGCCGTTGGCCCGGAACTAACATTCGGACTCCAAGTATAGGAAGATGCGCCTGAAGCTGAAATCGAAATAGAACCATTGCTTTGACCACAAGTTGCATTACTAACGCTTGAAATACTTGCGCTCAAAAAACAACAATCAGGAATTCTGGTGTTATTTCCACTTAAATCAAATGTTGCCAAATCCTGGTAATTAGAATGCTCTAGAAGTCCTGTACCAGTGTTTAGACAATAACTAGTACCTAATGGTGGAGCCGTCTCTCCTTGCTGAGTACAACTTACGAAAAAAGTACCTGCAGGACCTGTTGCTTGAACACTTGTGATTCCTGAGGCCGTAACGGATGTAATAACATAAGTATTACAACATTGCCCGAACATTGTTGCTGGAGTCACCAACAGCCAAAAAAAGAATACGGATAATACGCCTGAAACGTTTATTGATATATAATTTCTTTTCATCACTAATCTTGTTAATAATTATTTAGACTTGATTTCAATTCTCTCTGATTTCACCAAAAAGTCACCTTTTTCTAATTTGATTTTATGAGTGGTGATATCATTTCCTAAAAGGTCAATCTTAGGGCTTCGATTAATACAAACAATACCTATCTCAGGGATAAAAGTTAATTCGACCTTCTCTTCTGATTTTAAATTCAGCTTTCCAAATAAGTACTTCTCAAGGACTACCTTTTGGTCAATGACATAGGTCTTATAGTCCTTTCCGCCAATGTCCAAATTTCGTATTTCAATTACATGCCTATTGGTGACCTCCATGCTGTAGTCAATGAATTCATCATTGAATCTGCTCAACTTAAAATCACAGTTAATATCTTCTAATTGCTCACCTAAAATTGGACTTCGAGGTATACTGTACAACATCCCCTCACGAGAAAAATCGATACTTGTGTCGAAGTAGATATCAGTTGGAGAGAGTATTATTTCAGGAGAAACTAATAATTCATTTTTTTGAATTGTTAGCTTGAACTCATTACTGAGATTAATAGGATTTGGCAATTTCTTCCTTAAGAATTCATAAGTTATCTTAACCTCATCAGGACCCTCTTTTTCATACTTGAATTTTGCCGTACCCCAATGATCCAATTCTAATCTCTGATACATGGTTATTTCCCCTTCCCATATATTCTGACCTCTTGTAGTCTTAAGTTGAAACAAAAAGGGAATTAGAAAAATTAAAGAAATCCAATTCACTCTTAATCGTCCAATAGCATTATATGCGAGGGCTAAGCCTTCTGTTTGCAGATAACACCGCCACCATTGTTCAATTGCATGGACTTTTTTGGTAGTTTTTTCCTTGTTGCGGAAATTTAATTTCTTACAAAAAAACATCATTTTTAATTACTCTTTTATTAGTAGATTGTTACTCAATTTGAGCATAACATCTATCTCAATCAGAACTAATATTTGATCGTTATTGAATTCTTAACCTACTGAATGATTTTGCAAAGACCAGTATTGGTTTTTTATTAATACCTAGGCTTATATTGAACTCATGAAAAAAATTGGGTACCGAAAAACATGTAATGTCCAATTATCATTTTCCTGAATGGACAGTATCATATTTTTCTGAGAATTGAAAAAATACAAACCTAATCCCCCAATTAGTTTTCTATCAAATAGCTTAATAATGATCTATCAATCAATTATGCACATGCCTCATAACTGTCTAAAATCGAGCCATTTAGATGAAATATTAAGGATAAAACAAACTTGTAGTGTATCTGAAGTGTGCTTTTATTTATTTGGAGTACAGCTGTAGTGTACTACATCATATAATTCCTAAGTCACATATATGATCTAACACCTGCATTGATATATATCATGCCAAAAAATAGGTTCAATGACGGTCTTCAAGTATAAAATTGATAAAGATGAATTTACTCTTCTTCTTTATGATTTTCTTTAAAGTCCTCTGATCTTTGGACAAGAAATTCATAGAGACTTTGATTAGAATCTGACGGCACTAACTTTTTCTTTGCTCTGTACCTTGCTGTCTCCACTGACTTGATAGCTACATCCAATAATTGAGATACTTCGCGAGCAGACAAATTCATCCTTACCAATGCGCAGTGTTTTAATTCTGTTGGACTCAAATCAGGGTAAGCTCTTTTTAGGTTTTCAATAAAGTAAATGTTCATCAATTCACTTTGATCATTAAAACTCTTCCAGTTTTTTTGTTCTTCCCTTATTGTTTTAATTTTCTGGTTTAAGTCTAATATCAAATCCTGTGCGTTAGGCACAACGAAAGGTTTAAGGCCACCAATTCCTGACTCTATGGTTCCAATAAATCCATCAAATTTGGATTTAAGAATAGAATAAGATATCACTTGCTGTTCTTTTTGATCTAAATGTTGAATGATCTCTTTTTGGCTTTTTTCTAATTTAATATTACTAGTTTTGATCTGTCTCCTTGATCTAAAAAGTAGAATAGATAGCCCAATCAATAGAATTAGAAAAGCCACGGAAGTATATAAATTCGTTTTGGTATTTGAATGTTGCCTCTCCTCCGAATCGAGCATCTTTTTGAGGTTTTCCGCTTTACAAGTAGCCAGCTCTGTCTCAAACTCAGCCTCTAGTCGTAAAATTTCCTTTTGCTTTTTATACGAAAGTAGAGAATCTGATAGAACCTGTCGCAACTTTAGATATTTGATTAGGCCTTCTTGATTCTTACCATTTTCTAGAATATCAACCAAATGATCGGACGCCCTTTGTCTGAGTTGCAATGGTATTTGCTCATTGGACGCCAATTCTTCCAAGACAGGCTTTGCTCGATACTCTTGCTGAAGTCCAATATAGATTCGAGACAAAATCATTTTGCACTCATTCAACATATGGCTTGCATTGAGTCTTTCAAAATACCCAATAGCTCTCTGAATTGAAAGCAAGGCCTCTTTATATTTTCCTTCCTGTATTAGCAAATTAGCATAAGCGTGATGAAGATTTCCTGGAACCATTACTCCACGTCGTTGTCCCAGTTCATGATTATCCACATAGTCCATGCCCTCTAGGATCAATTCTTCTGCTCTTCTGTAATTCTTTTTTTTGATATAGGTACTTGACAAATTAAGCACGGTTTCAGGAAAATATACAATATCGTGTTCTTTGCAAATTTCATATGCCCTCAGCATTTGATTGTGAGCATTGTCCGATTGACCTATCTTAAATAAAATGTCTGAATAGTTTATGAGTCCGGCAACTTCATATCTTCTATTACCACTTTCTGCTGCCAAAGTAATAGCCCTCACTAAATATTTGATGGCCTCTTCATAGTTACTTTCGTAAGTATAAGAATTGGAAATCAATTGAAGAGTTTCATTCATTCTATCATCGTTTCCCATTACAGAATCAATATCAAATTCTTCCTGAAGGTACATTCTTGATGAATCGTACTTAGCCTCATTCATGTAAACCATGGCCAGGCTCCTGTATGCAAGTGACTGAGCCATATGATAACCAAGTTCTTTACCATCCTCAATCATTAAGTAAGAGTATTTCTTAATCCCATCTATGTCACTAATTTTACTGTATTCATTCCTAATGGTATTGTAAAGTTTCAACCTGACCGTATCCAAAGGCATTTTATCTGCTTCAGAAATCAGAGAATCAATTTTCGAATTCGCCCTCATACCCGCGGAGTCCAAAAAAATCATTATAAATAATAAGAACCTAGAGGTGAATAGCAATGTCTTCATTTTAATAATTTACGTTTAACCTTATGCTAACAATTTTCTATCTTGAGAATTCCGTTCGAATAAGTCTAGATAGATTAATTCAGGAGTTAATAATGACGACATTTTTTTCCCTAAAATCCGGTTATTGTTCATTGTGAAGGTTATATAAAAGTTACAATTACAATACTGCTATATTAGGTCAAAAATCTCTTCTGGAGAAATTGAAGTGCTTTTGCTTATCCCCAAAAATTTGTTTGAAGTGGATATGAAGAGGGGAGTTAATGAAAAGTGAATAATGAAAAATTAATAATGGGGTGGAGTTTTACCCTTTTGCTCTTTTATTGGATTAAATTTTAGGGAATAACGGATTCATGCTTAAAAGAAAACTACTCTTTGTAGATCGGTCCTCGATAAGCTCAAGATAAAGGCATTCAACCATAATCCGGATAACCCAGAAAACCTCCGCTTTCATATTATTCCTTAACTCCTCTAAATTGTGGTCAGGCTGAGCGAAACGAAACAATCTAACTCGGATTCGACCATAATTCAGATAAGCTAGGAAACTTCCATTTTCATCTTATTCCTTAATTACACTCCGTTGTGGTCAGGCTGAGCGAAGCCGAAGCTTAATCCACAAACAAAGACCTCAACTCCGTTGCCGCATCCGGCTTTAATCTACCTGCTAAGATCAATCTTAACTGTCTTCTACGTAAAGCTGCATCATACAACTTCTTTTCTTCTGCAGAAAGAGGGTTGAGTTCGGGAACTTCAATCGGTGTTCTATTGTCATCATCCAAAGCCACAAAAGTCATGTAAGCACTATTGGTCATCTGAGCATCACCACCTTTGATATTGCTTTTATAAACCTCAACATAAATCTCCATGCTTGTTCTAAACGCCCTTGTCACAGAGGCCTTGAGCGTAACTACATCCCCTAGGCGAATGGGTAGATTGAAAGAAACATTATCTACTGAAGCGGTGACTACATGAGCTTCCGAATGTCTTCCAGCACTGATACTGCCTGCTATATCCATCCAACGCATCAAGTTTCCTCCCATTAAATTATGCAAAGGGTTGGTGTCGTTGGGCATGACCAATTCTGACATGATTGCCCTGGATTCATCTACATTCTTTTTTCGTCTCTCACTCATATTTCTTCCCAATTAATTCTATGGTTTTTAAGTTAAATCTGGTTTCAAAATGATCAATAAACTCATTAATGACCTCGGTTATTGTTATTTCTCTTTCTAGTAAAGATGACATGGAACAAATATCCTTATCCGCTTCATTGATACCACAAGGTATAATATGATTAAACTTACTTAGATCAGTGTTAACGTTTAGTGCTATCCCGTGCATCGACACCCATCGGCTCAAATGAACCCCTAGTGCACATATTTTCTTCCACCCGTCTTGTTCGACCCATACTCCCGTGTACGACTCATAGGGCTGTCCTTTAATCCCCCATTTAGCCAGAGTATCTATGACAATTTGCTCCAGGGTACGAATGTAACGATGAACATCCCGGCCTATCAACTCCAGATCTATGATGGGATAAACTACCAACTGCCCTGGTCCGTGATAGGTTATATCCCCTCCTCTATTAATTTTATAGAATTCTATGCCCTTATCGACCAGTTCCTCTTGTCCCAACTTCAGATTGTGTTCCTTTCCACTTTTCCCCAGCGTGTAAACATGAGGATGGGAGCAAAAAATCAATCTATTCTCAGAAAAACTGTCCTTATTTGCTCTTTTTAATTCGACAAGTTGCTGATGGATTCCAGTTTGATAATCCCACATTTTTTTGAATGGGACCAATCCATGTCTTTCGACAATAATTTCCCCTACATTATTTGACATGATCAAAAAGCACTAAATTCAGTGATCAATTGCCTCAAGCTTTCCTTTATTTCATCTGACGTAATTATCTGATCCACAATTACTGAATCGATTTTACTTATGGCCATTCTATTGGGATAAATGATGCAGCCCATATAATTCATCGCGGTTGTAAAATGGTCTAATCCTCTTAAATTTCCGCCTCTCCCACTGCCTACTCCAATGAGGCATAATTTCTTGCCCTTAAAAGTTTGCTGATAATTTCTTACTGAACAGGCATCGATGAAAAGTTTGAGAAATCCTGGAAATGTTCCATTGTATTCCGGCATAATGAATATGACCTTGTCCACTCCTATCAAGTATCTGTCCTGAAGTTCAGAGATTGTAGCATGCTGTTCTCGATACATGCTCGCATAAATAAACTCAGAAGAAATCTCACTTAAATCTAATATTTGAGCGTCCTCCATCTCCTCAGAGATAAATTGGGCAATTATCGCAGACTTACTGTTCTCTTTATTCGTACCGATTATAATGCTTGTCACAAAACGAGATTTAGAAATTAGAAACAATTAATGCTAAGAATAGTTAAAATAAAGCATAAATTTGCGCAATATGACTTATTATTTTGAGCTTACGTATATAAGATGTTAGTAAAATATTTAGGGCATTCCTGTTTTTACTTCGAATGGAAGAATATTAGATTTATTGTTGATCCTTTCATTTCGGGAAATTCATTGGCTTCAGCGGTAAATATCGACGAAATTCGAGTTGATTATATCCTTCTTACACATGGCCACGCGGATCATGTTTTAGATGTTGAAAGAATTGCGGCCAACAATCCGGACGTTAAACTCGTCTCCAATTATGAGATCATCAATTGGTTCGGTCAAAAGGGACTTACCGGAATCGGGATGAACACAGGAGGCAAGGTGAATTTGGATGCTTTGCAATTAAAATCCGTAGCCGCACTGCATTCCAGTAGTATGCCAGATGGAACGTATGGAGGATTGGCTGGAGGATTTGTCATATGGGATGAAGAAAAATCGATTTATATCGCAGGGGATACCGCATTGAGCATCGAGATGAAATTGATTCCTCAAATATGTCCTGCTTTGAGTGCAGCCATACTCCCCGTAGGAGATCATTTTACCATGGGATATCAAGATGCCATTCTAGCCAGTCAATTGATCCAATGTGATCAGATTATAGGATGTCATTTCGATACATTCGACCCGATTAAGATCAATCACGAGGAAGTACGCAATGCTTTTGAAGCCTGCGGAAAAAATATCACATTAGCTAATATTGGAGAAGTCCTGGAACTATAAGAATTGCGCATGGCGAAAATAATTTCGATAACGAATCAGAAGGGAGGAGTAGGAAAAACTACAACAGCGATCAATCTTGCCGCAAGCCTAGGCATTCTGGAAAAGAAGGTCCTTCTCGTTGACTTTGACCCACAAGCCAATGCCAGTTCAGGTATCGGTGTTTTCGAAGATGATATAGAATATAGCATTTACGACTGTATGATGAATGAGGTGGAACCAAAAAATGCGATCCTGAAAACGGAGACGCCAAATTTATATCTAATTCCCAGCCATATTGACCTGGTCGGAGCAGAATTAGAAATGGTGAATCGTTTCAAAAGAGAATACGTACTTCAAGAGATTTTGGAAAAGGTGAGGGATGATTTTGATTTTATCATTCTTGATTCTTCTCCTTCCCTTGGCTTGTTAACGGTTAATGCACTGACTGCTGCTGATTCTGTGATTATTCCGGTACAATGCGAGTATTTTGCATTAGAGGGACTCGGCAAACTAAATAATACGATTGCTTTGGTTAAGAAGCAGTTGAATCCCAAATTATCGATAGAGGGAATCCTTTTGACGATGTACGACAAGCGATTACGTCTAGCGAATGAGGTGGTCATAGAAATAAGGAAATATTTCAAGAGTAAGGTTTTCCAGACTATCATTCATAGAAATTCGAAAATTGGTGAAGCACCTAACCTACATATGCCGGTTGTCCTTTATGACGCAACCTGTAAAGGCACACTGAACTATTTTAATCTTGCGCTGGAATTGTTGAAACAAAACGGAATCACCAGCAAGAGCAAGGAAATGCAAAATTAAATTGAATTATGGCCAAAAAGCGAGAAAGAAAGGAATTGGGAAAAGGGCTGCGGGCTTTATTGTCCACCATTGATGAGCAGACGGAATTCAATGATCAGGAGGAGGTTGTTAGATCTTTGGCCAGTAATTTCATTGATATACCTGTTGATCAAATTGAAGAAAACCCATTTCAGCCTAGAATAGAATTCGAAAAAGAGGCTTTGGAAGAGTTGTCTCAATCGATCAAGACCCACGGACTTATCCAGCCTATTACAGTGAGAAGACTCTCCGACTCTAAGTTTCAAATTATATCAGGAGAAAGGAGATGGAGGGCTACCAAAAAAGCGGGAATAGCACAAATCCCAGCTTATATTCGACTTGCTGACGATCAAGAGATGTTGGAAATGGCTTTGGTCGAGAACATCCAGCGTGAAGAATTGAATCCCATCGAGATTGCGATATCGTACCAGCGCTTGCTGGATGAATGTAATCTCTCTCATGATCAACTTTCGGACCGGGTTGGGAAGAAGCGATCTACCATTACGAATTACGTTAGATTATTAAAACTTCCTCCTCAGGTACAGACTCAGTTGGGTCAAGGTTCTTTGAGTATGGGACATGCCAGAGCTTTGGCAGGTCTGAGTGATATCGACATGCAATTGGACATCCTTCATGAAATCATGGGACGTCAACTCAGTGTGCGACAGACGGAACAGCTTGTTAAACGTTACCAGACACCTCCTTCTAAGGAAAAAAAGGAATCGAATGCTTTGAAGCCGGAATACCAATCCATTGAGGATAGTTTCTGCGAACTCCTCGGTACTAAAGTGGCTTTATCGGTTGGGAAAAATGGTAAGGGTTCGATTAAAATTCCTTTTTCCAGTACAGGAGAACTGAATCGTATCATAGAAATAATTGAGCGGTAGTTTCCGTTTACTCTTTAATATGAGAAATCTCCAGTTCATTATCGCCTTAATTTTCTCAACTTTCTTGTTTTTTAACTCGAATGCGCAGGAAGAAGAACTTATTACTAGTGAAGAAATAGTTAGTGATTCTACCGCCCTGGAGGCGCCAGAGAAAAAAAGAAAGTTAAGAATCCTAGGAGATTACCCCAATCCCAAAGCGGCACTGGGCTTGTCTTTGGTATTACCCGGAGCTGGTCAGGCCTACAATAAAAAGTATTGGAAAATTCCTATCATTTACGGAGTCTTTGGATATCTGGCATACAAGATTGATGATAATAAAAAGAACTACGAAGATTTTCGAGATGCATACGAAATTCGAGTGGATGGTGACGATATGACCATCGATCAATATGAAGGCATCTATAGTGACGCCAGTCTGAAAAGATTGAGAGATCTCCGAAAGAAAGGCCTAGAGTCAAACTGGATTTTTGTAGTGGTTACTTATCTTTTAAATGGAGTCGATGCTTATGTCGATGCACATTTATTGGAATTTGACATTGATGAAGATCTCAGTATGAATATTGATCCTACCGTCATGCCAGCTACTAATGGTTTTAATTCAGCTGCCGGTGCCACCCCACAATTGGGCTTAAGGCTGGCTTTTTCCTTTTGACCTACGAAGCTACTATCTTTTCAGCCCAAGGATCTTTTTTCTTCAATAGGTTTCTTAGTGCATGTTTGATAATCCATTTGCGTTCTTTTCCAATGCCATCCACATTCCAATCCTCTATTAGTTTTTGTCCATAGTCGGGATTGTCCTTTAGAATATCATTGATACAATTGGCCACAGACTTTTGAACATACTTTGATGGATCATCTTTCAAATTTTCCAGAACATCCCTCAGAGGAGATGGATCTTCAATATATGCCTCTAATTTCTTCGCCCAAGGCAATCTAGGCCTCAGCCCCTCGCAGGCTAGTCTTCGAACATGCCGATTGCTATCCTTGGACCACATTCGCATTTTATCCAATGTCCTTTCCGGATATTGCTCGATAAACGGTCGGATCGTATATTCTCCTGTATTTCTCTTCGTCACTTCCTCAATCATGTCCATCGAGACCTCCCATTCTTCCAATCCATATTTCTCCACATACTTCGCTACAGGCATGATCCAGTAGAAATTGGTGAACATAGCCGTCTCTTCTTCGTTTTCTGGTCCTAGTATGCTTTTCATTAGATCCAGGCTATCCCCGTAAGCTAAATTGAGATGATTTTTAAGTTCGTCGGCAATAAGCTCTACCCTATCCTTCAGTTCGAGCTCAGCAACCCCTTCATCAACGGACCGAACAAAGCTTGCTCGATCAAAGCCCGGTTTGATTTGTAAAATCTTATCCGATAGCATTTCAGCCAAATCCTTATCGAACCAATACTTTAATTTTTTGAAAGCCATTTCTTACAAACTGTTGGGTTTAGTTCTTTAATTTTCGAATTACATTTTCAAGAATATCTCTTCTAAGTTTTCCTTCATCACGCTCTAAAACATAAACTGCGATAGAACAATCCAATTCGGGAAAATATAGCGCTACGGTTCCCCAAAAGCCGC
This sequence comes from Saprospiraceae bacterium, assembly GCA_965230755.1. Lineage (GTDB taxonomy): Bacteria > Bacteroidota > Bacteroidia > Chitinophagales > Saprospiraceae > DATFJT01. Next base: position 77,865 of record CBDDLT010000009.1, read on the forward strand.
CATGTCCAAAAGCCTTCATTCCTTGGTAACTATCCTCCGACAAACCCAAGAAATAGTTATCATTATTGCAGTCCTCACAAGCCATTGAAGTAAAAACAAGGTCCTTCACCGCCGTATTTTCTACAATATCTCCGTTGAAAAAATGATAAGAAAACTGGGCTAGATCTTCTGTTGTACAAGCGATTCCTCCCCCGCCATACAAGTCAAAGGAAGGATCTATATCATAAGAATCCCATCCGTATTTTCCGTAATACTGATGAACCAAGGCTTGGGTGTTTTTGGGATATTCCTCGAGGGTATAAAACCAAGTAGAATTGAGGCCTAACTCTTCATACTTTAACAGCTCCCTCATGGCGGTATAGAATTTTTGTTTTGTGAGACTTTCGATGATCTCTGTTAATAGAAGATAATTGGCATCCGCATAATTAAAAACTGTTCCAGCTTTGCCTAAGGGATCTCCTACTTCAACGGTTAAGGCCAACTGTTCATCCCGAGTCCAGCGATATTGCTTATTTTCATTTACTGCATCCAGGTACTTGAAGACATAATCTTTATTGATATAATCCTCAATCCCACTTGTATGAGATAGAAGATGTTTTACCTTGATATTTTGCAGATTGTATCCATCCTTTTCAAAAAGAGCCTTAGATTTTGAAGAGATGAGCTCTTCTATGGGAGAATCAATACTTACTTTTCCTTCTTCCATCAATCTCAGAATGGTAGCCGCCACATAGGTCTTAATGGTACTTGCTATCAAAGCGGGTTGTTGCTCATTAATTTTTGTTTTCTGCTTAACATCGGAATATCCCGATGCCCCACTCCATGATATGTCCTTGTCCGGGTACTCTACATGAACCATAATCCCCTTGACATTAGCATTTTCCTTGTAGATAGAATCAATGAGCTCTTGAAGTGTGGTCTCAATCCCTTTTTTCTGCGTATCTTTTTTTCGAATGGCACAGCCATTCAAAAGTAAGAATCCGATCATCGCAATAACCACATAAAAAACTTGCTTAGCAGTAATTCTACACACCATAAAATTTTAATTAATCTTTTTTCAAATAAATCCTTCACGCCAAAAATAACTCTTCCTCTTCCTAAAAGGCCTTTTTCATTTTTTGATGAGGGATACCAATTTCTGTAAACTCCTTACCTACTTTTACATACGCAAGTCTCTCGTAAAAATGGACAACCCCTACTCTAGCACTTAGTTCTATTTCTTGTAATCCGTATTGATTTTGCATGGCCTGTTCCGATAATTCTATCAAAAGTCTACCCACACCTTTTTTTCTATAAGCTTCGTCAACAACCACCTGTCGCATTTTCCATTTTTGATCTGAATGGTGAGAATACATCAAAGAGGCAATCAAAACACCATGATCATCTACCAACCCCCAATGTTTGTCCCTGTATTCTTTTTCGATATCCGCTTTGTTGAACTTTAAGCCGAGTGGTTTTCTCAAATATTCATCCCTAAGGAGATAGGACTCATGATACAAAGGAGTTCCAAATATTATTTCTATCAAATTCATTAGCGAACAGGATTTAGGGAAAAATTTCCGGGGTCATCATCATCGCTTCCAAAAACACATCCTTCTTAATTTTTCCAGGCTTTTCTATTTCATCCAGATAGGATATGATATTTTCTGAGGGCATATTTCCTACCAATTCGTCTTTGGCCATGGGACATCCTCCATAACCTTTGAGCGCTCCGTCAAACCTCCTACATCCACTGTTATAAGCAGCTTCAATTTTCTCTTTCCAGGTCTGAGGTGTAGTGTGCAAATGAGCACCAAATTCGATCGATTGGTATTTTGGAATTAAGTATTTAAAGAGATAGCTGATATTTTCCGGATTAGATACTCCGATGGTGTCGGAAAGTGAAAATATCCCAATATCAAGAGCGGCCAATTGCTCCACCCAATAACCCACGATATCCACATTCCATGGATCTCCGTAAGGATTACCAAAACCCATCGAGATATAGACTACCATTTCTTTCCCGCTGTCCTTGCAAATCTTGTTGATCTTATCCACGCGCTCGATGGACTCGGCAATCGTAGCATTGGTATTTCTTATTTGAAATGTTTCAGAGATGGAAAAAGGGTATCCCAAATAATCTATTTCATTGTGAATACTGGCCTCCAATGCTCCCCTGCTATTGGCTACGATGGCCAACAATTTCGTATCGGTATTATCCAAATCCAGTGATTTCAATACATCGTTGGTATCTCGCATTTGAGGGATGGCCTTTGGGGATACAAAACTTCCAAAATCAATGGTGTGGAACCCACATTGCAACAGCTTATTTATATATTTGACCTTGAGATCCGTGTCAATAAAAGGCTTAATTCCTTGCATGGCATCTCTAGGGCATTCGATTAGTTTGACCACAAATAGTATTTGACCATTAGTTAATTATTAGAAGAACGACTTGAACAACCATAGTGTTCTTCTTCAAAGATGAATATATGGATAAAAAAACATCCTTATTGATCCTGGGGTTCATAATTTTTACGATTGGAGTAATTTCCTTGGTAACGGCTCTTGTAGGCGCTAGACTTGCCTTCCTATCATTTCTCGATGCTTTTGGTCCAGGGACCGGCTTCGTTCTAAAAATTTGCCTTATAATTCTAGGTATCGTAATTGTGGCTTTATCGAATAGTTTAAAGACTAAGCGATCTAATTCATAGTCTCTTCAGCGCTCTTCTTTAATGAAGTAGAATGTATTCTGAGGTGGAATACTATTAATTGATCATTTAGGATCCACAGTGAAAACCCTAGAAATATTGAATCCGAAATGAATATCACCTTCTGACCACTCTCCCGTTGTTCTTGTAATGAACCCAGATTCATTCATTGGGGTCGAATTGGTGAAGTGCAATTGGAATACGTGACCACCTGTCTCAATATCAAATCCTATCGAAAGCGAATTCGTATAAAAATCTTCTATTTGATCATCCGGAACATAGATGTACTCCAAATTCACACTTGTTCTCTTGGTCAACTTAACCCTCCCAGCAAATCCAAGACTTAAAATATCATGCTCCAAACTGGCATCCTCCACGAAATTATGGTGCACCAAAGTCGGTGCTATTTGAAAACTAATGGAAGGCGAAAACTTTCTGGCTATCAAGAGCTGATAGGTGTAAGACAACCTGTGCTTAAACTCATAATCGCGAGATTGCTCATCCGGAAAATCAGCCGTTCTCCAAGCAAAAGAAGCCAGGGATGATATCGTTACCGGAACGTTTTTCACTCCTGTTTGCTGTCGCAGAATTCTGTATTTCAAGTACCCATCAACAGTCTTCTGATAGGTAGACCTTCCTATACCGATGGTCAAGCCATCAGTCAGTCCATAATCCAATCCAATTCTGGTCAATGCTTGATCCAAACCAAAAAATTCATCAATGCCAGCATTGACGAATCCAAATCGGTGAGAAATTTTTAAATCCAGTACTCCTCCTGCCGTATGCTCTATACTGTGCAAGTTAATTACCCTATTGGCCTTGAACGTGGCCTCAGTAAAATCCTGAACTTCTTCATCTCCCAGAAGATCCAAAAGATCATCCTGCGCTTTAACGTACCATATCGAGACCAAGAAGAAAAAAAGAAGGAGTAAAGTTTTTCTCATATATTTTATTTCAAACTCTGCAATGACGCATTCACTGTTACTGCAATGCTCTTAGCAATATTTTCTCTTACAATAGCAGGTATTTCTATGTCGTAATCCTCCGGCTTTACCATGAAAGAACTATTCGCAGTAACACCGTCCTGGCTAACAGATATTTTCGCTGGTAAAACTACCTCTTGAGTAACTCCATGAATTTTCAACTGGCCACCTACTTTCACCATATACTCTCCAGCCTGATCCCAATCCAATCCGTTCTCTTCGACGATGGAACCAGCAAATACTGCTTTGGGGAACTTCTCGCTCTCCATGTAATTCTCGTTGAAATGCTCCTGCATTAGCGCTTTTTCGAATTTGAAAGCCTTGATCAAGCAAGCCCATTGCATTTTACCGGTTTCCTGATCTATAACACAAGACACCTTATTATTTTCTGCTGTAATTAATTCTACTTCGGCCTCAGAGAGAAAAACAATTTCACCTGTTTTTGTATACAGCTTTTGGCCTGAAACCGCCAAAGAAGCGAATGTAAAACCGATAAAAAAAATCAAATACTTAAAACTATTCATAATTATTTTATTTGTTGATCAAAATACACCTTACCATAACCACGTCCATCAGATAACCGGTGCACACACCCTTTATTGTAATTTGATCTCCTGTTTTAATATTATTAACATTTGCCTGTCCATCCTCTAATTCACAAATGACACTAGAGACTGGATTCGAGGTTTTTAGATAAATATTCGTCTGGTCTCCGTCCTTCTCCACTTTGTCCACTACACCGGATACTTCTACGATCTTATCTAAATATTTGCTGTTGGCTTCTTCCTCATTGGATTCATATAGTTGAAGCATTTCATCGGCATTGATGCTGTGTTCCGTCTTTTCAGAAGACATCCGTTCCACTTCTCTGTTGTATTCTTTATATCCCCAAAGTGCAGCTATTATTGCCAATGCTAGTCCTATCAATATTAAGTGTTTCCTTTTCATCACCAACACATCATTATTAATTATTCATTTTTAACTATCAATTATCCCGCAATCCTTCATCAATCCATATCTGAAGAATCTGAATATTACAGTCAGATAGCATATCACCTCCTTGTGGCATAGGAGAAAACCCTTCTTCATGCCTAATAGTTCCCATCAAGCCCCCACTTTCCGCTGCAGCCCTGAGTGCATCGTAGCCTTCCAATACAATTCCTCCCTGCTGACTGACGGTATTGTGGCAGCTATAACAGAAGCTTCTCATGATTGGCTCCACATCCATGCTATAGCTTATTTCTTCTTCAGGACACATGAACTCATTCGTAATATCCTCGGAAGTATCATAAGTACAGGAAAGTGCTAAGATCAAACTAAAGGCGAATATAATTTTTCTACTCATGCTATAAATTTAATATATCTGATTCATTTTCTAGCTCATTCGCAAGAATTAAATGCCTTGAATTTCAAAACTTAATTTCGGATAGGTATTTTTTTCTTGACGGAAATATTCGAATTCGACCTAAAGCATCTATTTAATAATTCAATATAAAATCCTGTTAATCTTACTGTAATAACATATCAATAAATTAATTATATAAAATGCTGCCAGATCAAAAAAGATAATTATATTTGTCCTGCAAACCGAACTATTTTCACAAACACTAAGTCCAACTTCAGACCAGTTTTTGTTTAATTTTTAATAAAATCTGTTATGAAAGTGAATTGCTTTTTCTTTCTATGGGCTATGCTGTGCGTAAACTACTGCTTAGGCCAGGAATTTAAATTAGAAACGGTTCCCCAAAATTCTGTTTTCAATTCGACCCAAAGTATCTATGCTGACTGTCCGGACGACATCACTGTACACGCCAACCCAGGAGAAAGCGGTGCATATGTCCACTGGAGCCCCATCAATATTTCCACCAGCTGTAACTACTGTACCAACAGAATTCCCAATTGCGTCTACATGGGTGATTACAACGGCCACCAGTATTATTGCTCCCTATTCGAAACGGATATGCACAGTGCTTCCTCTTATGCGGAAAGCTTTGGAGCATATCTGGGTTCTATCAACTCTTCCAACGAAAACTCCTTTTTATCCAACCAACTTATCAACCCCTCTGCATATATCGGTTTGAATGATCTCGCCCAAGAAAATCAATTCATTTGGGAGTCCGGGGAAAATACTTCCTATATGAACTGGGATGCTAATGCGCCCAACGATCCAACGGGAGTTAAGGACGCGGTGGCCATGCAAACTTCCGGAAAATGGTACGACTGCCACCCCAATGACAGAAAGGAGTTTATTATCGAATTTCCTTGTATCGACGTGGAGTTAATATCTGGCTTGCCCAACGGCAGTTACTTTCCATTAGGAACAACCCAGGTTTACTACCGCTTTACCGATGCCTGCGGATATCAAACCACTTGTCACTTTAATGTGACCGTTGTTGGAAACGGAGGCATTTCTCTGTATTGCCCGGATGACATCTACACGGAGTGTCAACACGGCATGCAGGGTGCCTATGTGAGTTGGCCGCCTATAAATGGAAGCACAGACTGTCAATGCACCAATCATGTTCCTGATTGTATTGATATGGGCTGGCACAACAATAACCAGTATTTTTGTTCACTCTTTAACTCGAGTTGGAATGATGCCGATGCATGGGCAGAAGCTAATCAGACGGAATTGGTTTCTATCATTTCCGAATCAGAGAACAATCATTTAGCCAATCAATTGGTACAAAACAATGCCTATATCGGCCTTCACGATCCCGATGGCAATGGTACTTTCCAATGGATCGACGGCTCTCCTTTGACTTACACTAACTGGGAAGCCGGTGAACCCAGCAATATTGGAAGCTATCGCTATGTCGAGATGAAGCCCAATGGAAAATGGAAGACCACTCCCGGATGGAATCCGAAAGAATTTATCGTCAAGGAGAAATGCCTTGAGATCATACAAACCAGAGGCCCTCAAAATGGAGGTTTCTTCCCCTTGGGGACGACGCTTGCTGAGTATACCGCTACCGATGAATGCGGAAATCGCAAGACTTGTACCTTTTACGTCCATGTCAACGGAGGAGTGAGTATAGAATGTCCCGATGATATCGTCATGGACTGCGAACCTTCATGGAATGGAAACTATGTTTACTGGGATGAGCCCGAAGCCCACAGCTGCTGTTCACAATGCAACTCCAATCAGCAAATCAGTGGTTTTATTTACATGGGCACTCAAAACGGATCGGCGTACTACTGCTCTACGTTTAACGCTACTTGGACGGATGCAGAAGCCTATTGTCAATCCCATGGAGGTCACCTGGTAAGCATAGAATCTATTTCCGAAAACAATTTCCTGGCCGGGCAATTGATGAATCAAAGTGCCTTTATTGGACTCAACGATCGTCTTCAAGAAGGCCGCCTGGAATGGAGCAATGGCTCTCCCAGTTCGTTTAGAAACTGGAACCTCGGTCAATCAGGCAATACCGCGGCCAAAGATTATACCATACTGAGTCCTTCAGGAACTTGGAGCATGATGGATCACTACGCCAAGAAAGAGTTTATTATGGAGAAATCCTGTACTCATGTTACCCAAATAGAGGGCGAGCCCAGTGGATCTTTCTTTGAAGAAGGGACTCATAGAATCAGGTACCGTGTGACTGATGCTTGCGGTGATACGGACTATTGTGAATTTTACATTACTATCAAAGATTGTTGTGAAGGAGATCTCAGCATACATTGCCCAAGGGATTATATCGGATGCCCGGGAGATGATATTCATCCGGATGTTTTGGGGGAAGCCTATTTGGACCAAGTTGATGCATGCCTGGACGTAGAGTTAAGCTATCAAGATGTCTATAACCGCCAGTCGGACTGTGTCGTTGAAATTGAGCGTATCTGGACTGCTCAGGATCGAAATGATCCTAGCAATTGGGACGAGTGTTCTCAGTGGATCGATTTGATTGATCGAATGGATCCCTACTTTGTTGATTTCCCTGCGGACATTACCCTTTGCAGTGGTGAAGACTTGCCGGAAGCCGAAGCTTGGGCCGATGATGACTGTGGTATTGATAGAGTAATCCATCGCGATTCTGTTGTTCAGGGCGACTGCAGCCAGGATGGATACAATTATCGAATATTTACAGCTTTCGATCATTGCGGTAGAAGCGTCTCTCAAATTCAGACCATTGCTTTGGAAGCGGATGTTACAGCTCCCGTTTTCGAATCATGTCCTGATGATGTCGAACTCGAAGCCGAAGGTGAGGATTGTAGTCGAAAGGTTTACTGGAGTGAGCCAGATGTATGGGATAATTGTTCGAATGTACAGCTGGTCTCCAACTACCCATCCGGTATCATCTTCTCAGAGGGTGTTCACCAGATCATTTACACAGCTACTGATGCTTGTGGCAATGAATCCACTTGTACTTTCATGATTACGATAACAGGAGAGAACTGTTGTACTGCTCCTGTACTTGACCTGTCCGGATGATTACTATGGATGTCCCGGCCTGCCTGTGCATCCGATCCACACTGGGTACGCCGAGGTGGAAGTCGACACCGTCAATTGTGGTCGTTATGAATTGGGATTCTGGGATGAAGTAATTAATCCGGGAAGTTGCCCCGGATCAGTGATGATCAAACGACTATGGGATGCCTATTACTTTGACAATCCTCAGGATAAGGTCGAATGTATTCAGGAAATTCATCTGGAAGACTATGAGGCCCCGATTATTGATAACTGCATTGACAATATCTACTTGGAGACAGACTCTTGTTGTGATAAACAAGTATTCTGGGAATTACCCATTGCTTCGGACAACTGCGGTTTGCTCTCCTTTACTTCCAACTATCAGCCTGGCGATTGGTTTCCTCCAGGAAGTACAGAAGTAAAATATGTAGCGACCGATCTCTGTGGTAATGTCAGCGAGTGTTATCTCAACATTTTCATCGAATGTCATCGATTTACAGATTATTGTGAGTCCAGTGCGTTGTCCAGTGAAGAGAGTTGGATTGAGTCCATTAAGATTGACGAACAAAGCATTATTACAGGAAACAATTGCGGGTATGCCATGTACGATGAGTACCAGATACCGTTTAGAGCGACTCAGCATCATTCCTTAGAGCTAACAGCCCTTGGGCAAAACAACTCCGAGAGAGGATACTGGAGAGTTTGGATTGACTTCAATCGCGATGGAGACTTTAACGATCAGCTCGAAAATGTCTTAGATCCCGGTCAGATCTTTTCTTCGAATCAGATCAATACCAATATCTATATTCCTAGTATTGCCAGAAACGGTGAGACCCTCATGAGGGTCAGTTATCAGTCAATGGAAGAGTACGATGCTCAGTTGGTTCAAGACTGTTGTGGAGTGTTCGAACAGGGTGAAGTGGAAGACTTTGTTATTCAACTTCAGGGTCTATCAACCAACAATTCTGAAGAACTCGAAAAAGAGACCGATTTCTTCGACATTTACCCTAATCCTGCTAATGACAAGCTTAATTTCACATTAAATTATGAATTAAATAAGCCTTATAAAATACTGATTAAGAATATTTTAGGTAACACTGTTTACAAAAATACTGTAAAGCGTTATGATAATTCAAAAGATATTATAGATATTTACATCATCGAAGAAGGCATTTACTTTTTCGAGCTTTATATTGAAAACAATATTTATCGCAAGCAGTTTATTATATCGCGGTAATTATTTAAGATAAACAGAGTGGCCTTTGTTTTTTACAGTCCCTTCGCCGTCCAGTGCTGAAGGGGCTTTTTTTATTTCCCCAGTTTTTTCCTTTAACTTTAACATGGTCGAATTA
>CBDDLT010000010.1:0-238381 GCA_965230755.1 Saprospiraceae bacterium
AATAACACCACTAACATCAACATTCCTATGATTGAATTCCTATCCATTCATTAAATTTTAGAGCGCAATTTACAATCAATGTTGATAGCATGTAAATATTACCTGCAAAAATTCAAAAGTATTGACTCTAAATGAGTTTGAACAAAGACCTCGAACGTCTACAATATTTTCTATATTTGTGGCAAATCTGATTGGGTTTGAAGTATATTTTATTTTTCATCTGTGTTCTTTTCTTTGAATACAGTGCAATAGGCCAAGAGAGTTTCGAAAAAATTATTGAGGAGTGTGAGCATAAGTTCTCCGACGAGTCTAATATGACGCTTAGGCAAAGACGGGTTCTGAATTGCCTCATAGGTCAACCTTTTTCCTCTTTTGAAGGGAAAAATATGGCTGGAGATCAAGTGAAACTGAGTGATTATTCGGGTTCGATAGTGGTATTGAATCTTTGGTTTCGAAATTGTCCTCCATGTATGGCTGAAATTCCAGGATTAAATAAACTTCACGACGAGTATGAGAAGAAGGGTGTCAAGTTTCTGTCCTTTACGACAGATTCTAAGGGCATTGTAGAATATATGTTGGAGAACGAACAAGATTTCAAGTTTGATGTTATTCCCAATGCGAAGGAAATTATATATCACGATCTCAATTTGACTTACGGATTTCCCACGACCATCATTTTAGATGGAAAAGGGACCATCAAATACATTGCAGTTGGAGGAGGAACTCGGGATAATACATCCGAAATCGTATTTAATACACTTTCGACACAAATTCAAATGTGTCTCTAAAATTCAATATCCATGTTTGATAGTTTAAACGAACGGCTGGAGTCCGCATTTAAGAATCTCAGTGGTCAAGGCAAGCTTACGGAGATCAATATTGCCCAAAGCATCAAAGAAATAAGAAGAGCTTTGGTTGCAGCCGATGTTAATTATAAGATTGCCAAGGAGTTTACGGATAAAATCAAGGATAAAGCGCTCGGAACGGACAATATCCTGAATTCTGTTAAGCCAGGCCAATTGATGGTCAAAATCGTTCAAGATGAATTGACCGAATTAATGGGTGGCCAACAGGTCGGTATCAATATCAAGGCAGATCCGGGAGTAGTACTCATCGCTGGCTTGCAAGGTTCTGGTAAGACTACTTTTAGCGCTAAGCTGGCCTATCATCTTAAATCTAAAAAATCCAAAAAGCCGCTTTTGGTGGCTTGTGATGTCTATCGTCCTGCCGCCATCAATCAGTTGACAGTATTGGCTGAGCAAATCAATGTTGACATCTACAAGGAGGAGGACAATCAGGATCCTGTGATGATTGCGCTGAAAGCTATAGAATACGCCAAGGAAAACAATAATGATGTTGTAATCGTCGATACCGCCGGTCGTTTGGCCATCGACGAAGCAATGATGAAAGAAATATCTTCTATCAAGGAGTCTATCCTTCCGACTGAAACACTTTTTGTAGTGGATTCTATGACTGGACAGGATGCGGTTAAATCCGCTAAAGCTTTCAATGAAGTAATTGACTATGATGGTGTTGTCTTGACAAAGCTGGATGGTGATACTCGGGGTGGAGCGGCTCTATCGATCAAGTATACTGTTGGTAAACCGATCAAGTTTGTCAGCATGGGCGAGAAGATGGATACGCTGGATATTTTCTACCCCGAAAGAATGTCCCAGAGAATTCTTGGGATGGGTGATATTGTTTCATTCGTTGAGAAGGCACAGGAGCAATTCGACGAAAAGGAGGCAAGGAAGCTTGAGAAGAAGATCAAAAAGAATAAGTTCGATTTTAATGATTTCTTGAGTCAGTTGAATCAGATTCGAAAGATGGGAGATATCAAGTCGCTCTTGAAAATGATTCCGGGAATGAATAAGGTATCTAAGAATTTGGACATTGACGAGTCTGCTTTTAGTAAAGTCGAAGCCATCATTCTTTCCATGACTCCGGAGGAGAGAGCTGAGCCGGCTTTACTCAATTTATCCAGGAAAAAGAGAATCGCCCTCGGTTGTGGTCAAAAGATTAACGACATCAATCAGTTCATCAAGCAATTCAATCAGATGAAGAAAATGATGCACATGATGAGTAAGAATCCAAATCTTGGAAACATGATGAATATGCAAGGCCAACAAGGAAGACTGAAAAGATAATATGAATTTTAACGGAGCTTATACAGCAATAGTAACACCCTTTGATGAACATGGAGAAATCAATTGGGATTCGTATGGAAGGCTATTAGATTTTCAAATTGAAGGAGGTATTTCAGGCATTGTGGCCTGTGGAACCACGGGTGAGTCCCCCACTCTATCCCGACAAGAAAAATTGCATGTATTTGATTACACCCGTGATAAATGCAAAGACAAATGTGCTTTCATCGCTGGAACAGGATCGAATAGTACTAGAGATTCTATCAGCTTAAGTCTGGAGGCCATAGCTTTAGGAGCGGATGCCTTGATGATCATTACTCCTTACTACAATAAACCTGGCCAGGAAGGACTTTATCGGCATTTTTCTGAAGTGGCAGAAGCTGTTGCTCCTTTTCCGATGATCATTTATAATGTGCCCTCTCGCACTAATGTGCATATAGATGCGAAAACAGTGGCAAAACTTAACAAAGAATATTCTAACATTGTAGGCATCAAGGATGCATCCGGTAATTTCAATCACCTACTCAACATCAAACGACTTCTACCGGATTCTTTTGATTTGCTTTGTGGAGAAGATGCTCTGTTGCATGCCTATTTATCCTATGGAGCAGCTGGAATTATATCTGTAGCCAGCAATATCATCCCAGGAAAAATGCAGGAATTCTGCCAGTGGGACAGTAAGGAAGATGTGTTAAACTCATTTCGGTTGCAGAAGGAACTTCACCCCTTTATCGAATCCATTTTTGCGGAGACCAATCCAATACCAGTGAAACACGCTTTGAACTTGATGGGATTCGATGTAGGCATTCCAAGATCACCACTTAATGAACTCAGTGATCACAACAAATCAGAACTTGAATCTATTCTTGCCGAACAAAAATTGATCGGGTCATGATGCCAGCTCAAGTTGTTGTATTAGGTGCAGGCAGAATGGGCAAGCTAATTCAAAATTTGCTTAAAGAACAAGGGTATGGTGTCGCAGCTATGATAGATTCTACAACCAGTAACGAGGATTTATCAGACTTATCTGCACATTTGGTGATCGACTTTTCTCTTCCTCACGCCTTGGAGAAATGGCTACCTTTTTTCGTCGCTAAAAAGTGGAATTTAATAACGGGAACTACGGGGCTTACTGATCATCAACAAACTCAATTACTTGAAGCTTCTAATTCCATCAGCATTATTCAAGATTCCAACTTTTCAATCGGAATTCACCTAATGAAAAAAGCCTTAAAGAGCGTGTTGCCGCATTTGACTGATTCTGTTGATGTCGAAGTATCTGAATCCCATCACAACCAAAAAATTGATAGCCCTAGCGGCACTGCAATTTCCTTAATTAATACGCTAACTCAGGAGGGCTCGCCACTGAAGAATTATAAGGTGATCGAAGGAGCTAGCGAAGGAAAAAAAGGAAATAGCATCAATGTACACGCTTTGAGAGGAGGAAATATTACCGGAGACCATAAGGTCGATTTTATTTTAAATGATGAAATTTTGACGATAGAGCATCGCGCATTGAATAGAAAAATATTTGCTCAGGGAGCCATATCTTGCATACCCTTTCTTCAACAATCGAAGAATGGTTTGTATTCACTAAAGGACGTTTTTTAAATTAAGTATGGAAAGAGATTTTGCACTAGTAGAGGAAGCTTTTGATTCGAGAGACTTATTACAATACGATAATTATAAAGAAGCAGTACTCAATATCATTGACCAATTGGACCAAGGAAATGTTAGAGTTGCCTACAAGGATGGATCCGAGTGGAAAGTGAACCAACCGGCTAAAAAAGCGGTTTTATTGTACTTTGGAATTGCCGAGATGAGGACTTTTGGTTCAAATGACATGGAATTCTACGACAAGATTCCGTTGAAGACCAATCTCAAAGAAAAGGGAATCAGAGTTGTACCTCCCGGAGCGGTGAGATACGGAGCATATATGGCTCCAAACACGGTGTTAATGCCGGGCTATGTGAATATCGGCGCCTATGTTGATGAAGGGACAATGGTGGACACTCATGCAACGGTAGGTAGCTGTGCTCAAATAGGTAAAAACGTCCACTTAGCAGGAGCCGCCAGAATCGGTGGTGTATTAGAGCCACCTCAGGGTATTCCTGTTATTGTAGAAGACAATGCCTTTATAGGATCTGCGGTATCCGTAATGGAAGGAGTGAGGGTTGAAGAAGGGGCAATCTTAGGTGCTGGAGTAAAACTTACCGCATCTACGAGAATTATCGATGTAACGGGAGAAGAAGAAAAGATATATAAATCTGTGGTACCAGCTTTCTCTGTTGTAGTGCCCGGTTCTTATACAAAATCATTCCCAGCTGGTGAGTATCAGGTCAACTGTGCTTTGATTATCGGAAAGCGCAAGGCCAAGCACGATACTAAATTATCACTGAACGAGGCATTGAGAAATTTTAATGTAGAGGTTTAAAAAGCACTAGATTTGATATTATAGGATTTGATGTAATTTGATCAATTAAATTCCAAATCAACAAAGCAATTCGAAGAATTCTCTCTTATTCTAAGATCTACTGGGAGCTGATCACAACTAATTATAAAAACACCACATTCTTGTCTGGAAACCATATTATTGGACCAAGAGAAGTACACATCTGAAATTGTTTTCCCCTTGTATGTCACAACATATAAACATACATCTTCTGTTGGAATTTCACAATCCATTATTGAACTAATTCGATCTACGCTGACCTGGCTTGCATTAAAATCACAACTACCGACGTCCATAGATTCATCGGAAGTACAATTCATCATCAGAAAAAATAACATTAATGTTGACATGGGTATAGTAACTTTCATTAATCCTTTTACTCTAGAAGCACTCAATCATAGAAAACGTTGCAATCTAAGCTTTAGTCCGATACGAAATTATCCTTCGAGGTTGCATTTTCTCAAATGAGCAAAATTATAGCCCTGCTTTAGACCTTTAAAAAAGAGAAGATATTATGTCTGTATTTAGATGAATTTTTTACGAGTTACTAAAGGGCATATACCCCATCACTTCACTAATGTAATACCACCTTTTATCAATTTGTACTGCTCATTGATAGGGGTCTGTACGAGTAGCTTGATGAAGTAAATATATGTCCCAACATCTAGGTTCCCTAATGTATTGGATCCATCCCAGTTGAATTCTTCCTCGGAGAAATATAGTTGATTTCCCCATCGATCAAACACTCCGGATTCAATGATTTGGTAAGAGCAATTCGAGGAAAGAAAAACTTCATCATTAACACCATCAGAATTTGGCGAAAAAGTATTGGGGACAAAGAAATTGCACTGATAGCATTTCTCATTTTGTACTTGAATACTTTTTTGGATTGGACAATCCCCAAATCGAGTTCTTATGGTATAAACACCTGGATCTAATATTTCAAAATGATCTTCTATAGGAACGCTATTGATTGTAATAGGATAAAAAAATGAGGTATCAAATTCTATTTGAAATCCATCTCCTTTACAAATTATCGTGTCTAGAGGTGTGTTCAGCTCCTTTTCCCTTATAACTTCTACATCATCAACAATAAAATAGGCTTTCTCATACATTGAATTATCAGACAAAGGAAAAATAGTATTTTCTCTTTCTTGAGCTAAATTTCCTATGACAATAAATTGCTCACCTCCTTTGGCTTTGTAGCAAGTACTAATTTTTACGTAATCTTGAAAGTTTATTAGAACTCCATTGGTATTGATGATATCTTCGTCCAATATTAATTCTAATCCAATCCGATTTAATCTCAATTCGCTGGTGTCCATAATAAAGCATGCCCCTATTCTATCCGTTGTATATATAAATTCCGGATCAAATATTGCTCCTGATGGCTTTGCCCAAAAACTCACATGATAGTTTTGATCGGGCTCTAAAGCAGTCGCCAGTTCACCAATAATATATTCATGTGAAGGAAAACTATCATTCTGGGGACTTATGCCATAACCGCCGACATATAATCCGACAAATCCCTCTCCAGATCGTGGTAATTTTTGGTCTATTGATATGAATGGACCGGGAACATTCATGTGAAACATATCTGCCGAATTAAGTTGAAACCAACCTGTCATGTTATAAAATCCCCATTGTGTAGTGGAATCGTCTTCAAAACCACCATTTATGACTAAATTTTGGCTTAACAATGCGCAAGATGAAAACAAGTAAATGAAGAGCAGTATCTTAATTTTCATAGCTCCGTTTTGTAAAATTCCATTCTTCGAAATCCAGATTACATTTTATCAATTGACCTATTATTATCATTGAAAACCACTTAGAATCATTGACTGAACTATTCTAGTTATCATATTTACATTGCTCGATAAGATCGATACCAAAAGTGCTTAAAGATTAAGGCAAGAGTTTTATTTCATTCTCCTGCCTTAATGCATATTAGATTAACAAGATCTCAATAAATTTAATTCGAAGCTCTGCTAATGCAGAACTAGTCTTTTAGGCTTTTGACCTTCTAGAATCAGCAAGTAAACTCCTGCTTGATAATTTGAGAGATCAAGCTTGTTATCGATTAACTTTCCTGTGGATACTTTTTGACCTAAGGTATTGACCAATTCATAATTGAGAGGTAAGGAATTGTCTAAATTTTCAATATATACCGGTCCTAAACTTGGATTAGGATATAAACTATAATTACTTGGTTCAATATTCTCATTATTATTGGTCACCAGTACATGCTTTCTGATATAATAACGATTTTCTCGACTGGTTGAAAATGTATAGAATTCGCTGGCATCTTCTTTTACTAGTAAAGAGTAATTGTAATCACTAAAAATAGAGAGCGTATCAATAATTTCTTGCCAGAATAAAGTGCCATCCTCATTATTCAAAACTCCAATTTCATTGCCGTTGACATAGAACAATAATTCGTCTGTTAACTTCATGCCATTACTCATTCCTTGGGTTTGATAAGACCAATCAACTTGTCCGTCTTCATATCTGTAAAAACTCGTCAAATACGTTGTATTAACTTCACATAATTCTAATCCACCAATATATTGATGTCCTTCATTATCGTCTTCTAAGAATAGTTGCCAATCACCAAATGCAGGACAAGGATCTCTAAAAGTATCCCTTTGAATGATATCCAAATCCTCATTATAACCCAGGAAAAAATAACTGTTTCCTATCCAATGTATTTGATATAACTCGTTATTGTCATTGATATGAAATCCTGAATTGTAATTTGGAACAAGCGACAAAAGTGATGAATCCTGAGCTATAAGATTACCGTTTACATCATAAATTAAACGTCTTTCGTTACCCAGCAACCATATATTATCCTCATTGTCCCTCAGAACGGTAGCGTTATAAGGGTCTTCAATTAAAGGGTCAACACTCCATAATTCACTCCCCGATATGGAGTAACTCGTCATTATCGTTTCATCATTGTTTTCACTTATGACAATGAGGTCACCTTCATTGACCAAATCACTATGACCCGCCAAATGACCAGTATTAACCAGACCTTGTTTGGGGATCTGCCACAACACTCCAACACCTAATTCTAATAGACCAATGATATAGGTATCTGTTCTATTAAACCCCGTAGAACGAGCAATAAAGAATATCTTCCCATCTTCTTTCGAATGTAAAAGTCTTAATTCATGATCAATGAACTCTTGATTCCAATCATAACTCCAAATTTCATTTCCTTCATGGGACATTTGAGTTAATACATTATGAACTCTATTGGTGTCATTGACGTTCTGATACCACCTCACATTGTAAACTACAGAGCTTGCATCATAATGACTGAAGTTTACCCAGGAAGAGCTAACCAGAGTATTCAATTCTTTTTCCCATTCTAATTGGTATTGCGCATGCGCCAACAATCCAGAAAGTATCAGTAAAATTGTGATAAGATGTTTCATAGTCTTTTTTTTCAAAGTTAGTCCAACAGTTCGATAATTCATGGTACAAATAAAATAGACGATGGTAAATCTAGTTTTTCAATGAATTTCGAAATTGCCCCGGAGTCAGGCCTTCCTGTTTTTTAAAGTATTTGATAAAATGGGATGGATCGTGAAAACCATTATCATAAGCCAATTCTTTGACCGATTTATTGCTAAACATCAGATCTCTTTTGACAAATTCCATAAGGTATCTGGCTATCAGGTCTTCCGTCGAACATCCAAAACTAGAAT
Source organism: Saprospiraceae bacterium (assembly GCA_965230755.1). Classification (GTDB taxonomy): domain Bacteria; phylum Bacteroidota; class Bacteroidia; order Chitinophagales; family Saprospiraceae; genus DATFJT01. Next base: position 8,313 of record CBDDLT010000010.1, read on the forward strand.
GACATAAAGCATTGAGATGTTCCACACTAATGGATAAATGAGTGGCGAGTTTATTTGCTCTAGGCTTTTCTCTTCGATTAATATTTAAGTAATCGATAAATCTTCTCAACCATTTCATTTGATCGTTTGCTATTAAATTCTGTTGTTTGGTGTACTGGACAATCAATTCTATAATCGCATTAAAAATATAGGCTTGAGAACTTCTTGAATGTGTGGATACCTTGGCTTGAATAGCCATAGCCAAATGCGATATTTCAGAGAAAAGGCCCTCGCTAATATTAGAGAGGCAAGGATTGAACATTCCCAAGACATCTAAGGTCAAAAGATTATCTTCTTCCAGAATGACGGATCGATAAAAGGCCAAGGTAAAACCCATGTTGTCCTTATCTCTCTTCACGGCATGGGCAACTCCTGAGTTTACAACATGAATGGAGAAATCGTGAATTGGATAATTACTCGCTCCCAACTCATGCATTCCTCCTCCTTTGCTAAAAAATAGTAATTCACTGTAATCATGGGTATGCTTTGAAGTGTCATCGTAAGCTGAAACAGCCGTCCAAGGAATTCTCTGAACAATCTTGGTTCCATCTAAGTTAGAAGACAGATCGAGTCCATACTGCGGCAGGTTTCCCATCTCAAGAGTTACTGATTTCACCTAAAAATGCAAAATATATGGCATTTATACTAGTACCAATCAAATCTTGAATTGTAATTATCCACTGAAAGGGTGTATAGAATCGATCGATCTGTTCAATTCATATCTTCACTATAAACGACTCTATTCTGTTTATTTCCTTATGTTCATCAAAGATTCAACCATGGCTGCTCAGGATTCACCTTAACCTTGGTAAATGGTTCATTTAACAAAGCCTTGAGATCCTCCCAGGTATCTGGAAACTTTGTATATGCTATCAATCCTTGAGACATGGCCAAACATCGCAAATCAGAAAAGCTCATAGCACTGGATTGATAAGTCAGTACAAGTGGCTCGTCACCAAAAGCTATTCCCGGTCCTAAAACATAATAGAATGGAAAGAATTTCGAACTAGACTCCTCTACTTCACCTACAAGACTTAGAATCGATTTACCATTTTCATCAAAGTCTCCAGGTCCTTCTTTTACATGTGAACATGCATAGTAAAGCACGATTTTATCGTCTTTTATTTGAGCGAATTTTACCTGGGCAAGAAAGATCTTATACTTTTTTAGAAAGCTTCGCACTTTTCCATTGTTGGCAACGAGATTAGAAATAATTACTTCAGCTGCCTTTTGACTCTTCGTATTGATGACAATCCTTCTATTGATCTTAATTCCTAAATCAACATTGGCCTGAACATGATAATATGCTCCATAAACTTTGTACTCAGTTAACTCACGTTGGATGTCTTCCATGCTGTTCCTATAAAAAATTAGAACTGGTCTCCATTGGACCTGAACTTGGAAGTAATTGGCCCACATCCAAATAGCCCGAGACATTGGTCCGAGAGAACTTCGGTACTCCGGATATGCATCAACTGTCATTATTTTATAGAGTAGTTTCTGTAGTGCCGCCCCATCTTTAGATTTAATTAGCGCTTCTATTTCGCTCTTGTAGGGCGATATGAGACGAAATGCGTTTTGATAGCAAAGATCCATATTAATAATTTTAAAAGATTAAACAACTAGGCTTAGATTCGAATCAAAGTAGCCACTGCTTAGATAAATGACTTTATCTATCGATATTTCTGTCCAACAAGCACTTTCTACTTGTTTTTTACTGGTATTTTTATGATGTACAAGTCCTATATATGACTGGTATCCCTCATGAGCATATATTTTTTTAGGTCGAATAGACCATAAGAACTTTACATCTTCGCCGACACTGATATCTTCAAATGGATTTCCTCGCCAAAAATCTTTTCGATAAGCTAAAGTGGCACCGTGAACCCAAGAATTATTCTTTCTTGGATACTCATAGGTCCATGCTTTATTTCGAATTAAGTCAATAAAATTAATGGTATCCAATCCCGTGATATCAGCTTTATTCACCTCTAAAGCATTGACTTGAAGATTAATCCAATCGCTCGCGTACCAGTCATCGTCATCCCAATGAAGGATGATGTCTCCCTTGGCATTTTCACAGGCCATATTTCTTTTTGCTCCTATAGAATGGTGCTTGTTCAAACGTATGTACTGTATCAGCGGATGTCGCTTTAAATTGCCTATTGGGAAAGGAACAGTTCCGTCATCTACTATAATTAGTTCTTTATTCAAATAATCCTGTTTTAAAAACTGAATGATTGATTTTCTCACATAATCCGGACGATCCGCTGTTGGCATAATACAGGATACCATGGTGCGTTCATTGGACTGATCCTCTAAATTCCTCAATTGCAAAGTCCTATTTGATTGATTGATCCTAAGTGATTCATAGAATTTAAAGTCTTCCGTACTCAATGAGACAGGTATCTCCACTTGCGACCATTCGTTGGAATCAATAAAATTGCCCGTATTAAACTTCCAGGTATTATTGTGTCTTACGTAGATATACAGGTCTTTAGCTTCTACCAATTCCAATTTCGAACCTCTTTTTAAAGCTCGCTGTAAAAAATCAATATCCTCACGCAAGGAAGTATTCGGATAACGTACGCCCTTCCGCCAAACTCCTTGCAGAAAAGCCAGGCTACCTCCCATCACTCCATTGACAAACATCCTCTGATTGAGTGCTTCTGAGATCTTCCAAAACTTTAAGTCATGAATGGAAAAGAAGAGTGGCCTCGTTACCGCGCAAATCTCGGCCTTGCCATCAAGTATTGGCTCTATTTGCTTGCTGATACGATTCTCATAATACCAGTCGTCATCGTCCCAATGAATGATCACTTCACCTTTGGCCATTCTGCAAGCATAATTGCGTTTTCCTCCAATTGAATTGGTTGGATTCAGAATATAGATGCTTATGTCCGATGTGCATTCAACAGTATCAGGAATATCAGAATGTGCATCAGCAATAATAATTAGCTCTTTATTGGGATAATCTTGTCTTCTGAAATAAGCCACAGCCTGTTCTACAAATTGAGGGCGCCGTGCGGTTGGCATTATACAAGAGACCAAAGGGAAGGATTTTTTAAGGGTTAGTTTATTCATCAGAAATCTCTTTTAGGTAAACTTGATAATGTAGTATACCGCCATATTTACGGCCCTGGTTTCGTTCTGACTGACTCGAACATCCCCAGGTATTTTAACTTTGTCATTCGTAGGAGTACTGGTCAATTCCGTCTGTTTTACAGCGAAATCAGAACCTGATTTACCCAAGGTAGCTCCTATTGCAGCGCTGTATTGATGTTGATGTACCTGCATAGCATCTTGTTGAATTGAACCGACACCTGCTCCATCGTCACCATTGGGCATCTTTCTATCGTCATTGTCTTTGTCTACTTTGCCGTTCGGATCTACCATTCGAAGAAAATAGCCCTGATAATCAGGGATGCGAAAAGTACGTGATCCAGCTTCTGAAGATTTTATAGGTAATGAGACATCGTCACCCGATTGAGCATAAATAAACCCGATCATCTGAAATAAAACGGGGTATTGTTCTATCGAAAGTTGACGACCATCACAAACCATCCAACCCCATTTTTCGATGAGTGTCTCAAATTGCTGCGGGGGACTGGAAACTTGTGCAGCAATTTTACCAGCGAAAGCCATCACACTTCCCGGAGGTACTCCAACCGGTAGAACTGGTACCGTCATATTGTTGGCTCGTATCATTCTTCTATAATTATATCTTGTTCGATGAATTCCAATTCTTCGACATCTTGGATAACTTGCATGGAGGTAGGTATGGTCACATCCCATTTGGAAATGCTGGTAATCGTCTCGTAGTTGTTCAATTTCTTTAGAGCCGAGACTATATTTAGCTCTGAAGAAAGAATAGGAACGAAATTTTTATTGTCTTCGAATATCAGACCCGTACTCAAATAGTAAAGTGCGGAAAGATTAAAATCGGGTTTAATGGGCAAAAGTACATTGGCCACTGATGCCTGCAGAAATGGTTGTAGGCTATCCGTATAGTTTTGAAGGAAAACCCTTTGCAGATTATTAGAAGAGGAATAGGATTCACTAAGAGTATAGGACATCTCATTCCATTCAAATATCATGTTGAAGAATTGCATGTAGATGAAATCATTCGTCGTCAAATCCTTTTCGATTTGATCATCTATGGGGAATCCAACCATACTGTAATAAATGTCGATCAACAGGTTTTCACAATTGTATTTCAATTCACTGAGGATAATTTCTCGAATCATCGCGGGGTTCATGGATTCGGTATTCGGTATATGGTCTATCGTATCGTAATAAGCATTAAGTTGTCTTTGATATGCTGCAACGATTTGATTGTAAGTTTTTAATTGCCACTCCTCCATTTTATTCGAACCTAGAACACATTCTACCTCAATGGTCGCTACAAATTGATTTAAAATTTCAGGAGGTGAACTTATTACTATGGAATTACTGAAAATAACCGGCAAAGTATTGACTTCGTTATTCAATGTAACTGGTTTACTTCCATTAACAGGAGGATTTGGGATGCTCAAAGGCTGATTCCCAATCAAGCCATCGATGCTCTTCACTCCTGCATCCAGAAAAGCATAGCTAATAGTAGCGTTGGTAGCTTTATATCCATCTGGAAGTTGTATCATTTTTTGAGAATCCCCCGAACTAATAATTTCTGATACTATTTGTGTGGCTTCTGGTGGTATTTCAATGTCTACAACATTATAAAGGGAACACAATTGCACATAATTATCGGGTGTAACTTTGGTGAATTCCGTAATCCCCAAACTCTCTGGGGAAACAGGTTTTTGAACCTGCTGATTGTTGAGGTTCTTTTTGCGATTTTTATATGTCGCTGCAGGGTTTTCTATGGCTATTTCCAGAATTAATCTATTTCCGTAATTGACAACTTGAGCTTGGTATATCTTATTCAGCCATCTGTAAATACCCCGATAGGCCGACGAATTATTGGCGTTATCAAAAAGGCTTGATACCGTTTCCTCTGATTCGTTTAGTAGACTTGTTGCCCTTAACTTGTAAACAGATTCTTTAATTCTACTTACCGTTTTGGTCAATACTGACTTGGCATATTCAAGTAAAACATCCTGGCTAGGTGCTTGAGGATCGACTGATACCGAAGAATAACCATTAATGATCATTGGGCCATAAGAAATATCCAGATTAGAATAATCCGAATTGTAAATGGTTTGCCCGATGGTTTTCTTAATCTCTGAATTGAAGTCTCTGCTCAAATCGGATATCTTCTGATCGTTGGAGTTTTCACTGTTTGTCTCATGTTTTTGTGACTCCTTGTGTCTGTTAAGATGCCGTCTCACAACCTCTTTGCGTTCTCCCCCTGCTACATTTTCGATTCGAGCAATTTCTCCCAATGCATAGCCTTTAAGCCGTTGCTTGACCATCTGTAGAAAGCCCAATGCAAAAGGACGTATCCATCCGGTAGTGCTTGATACTATTGGAGGTGAAGCGGGATTAAATGGAGGTAAAGGGAATACACTATCGGGCAATACAATGGTTGCTCGTAATAAATCGGTCAGAGCAGAAACCGGTAAATCACTAGGCGGCGAAATGTTTTCAAAGAGTTGGTTGATCACATTCGCAATAATGATGGTTTTGTTAAGAAGAACGTATTGTTCTTCTTGATATCCTTGAATGATCTGCAATGCGAAATAATTTTGCCAAATCTGATCCAAGGTCATTTTATAGGTATTGTCACCTACCCATAATCCGAATATTTCCAGCTCTAAACCCAAAACATCAAGGATGTCAATCATCAGTCCCTTACCCTTATAACCGTCATCAACTAATATATCATAGATGGCTGGATACAAAGAGAAGGGAAAAGGAACATCACTCCATTGCTGGTAATATTCATCGCTGGAATTAATGAAATCTAAACAGGCGTTCAACATAGATTGTCTTTGCTCAGGATTATTCGAGCTCTTTATATCGGATAGAATTTTATAGAGATTCTTACCTGCAAAGTAGTCGTACTGTATAAAATTGAATTTGATCTCATTGTTGCTTGGCTTAGGCCAAAACTGCATTTGAACGTATGGAAAGAGGTCAAAATCTGATTGATCACTTATGATGGTTTCTGAAATTTCTACCGTCGGGTCAGGAATATCATCGTCAATAGGATCATCCGGGATTACAGGGATTGGAGGTCCCGGGTCAAATCGATCGAAATGCGCCATGACGCCTTCAAAGTGCAGAAATTCGTGATACCCGTAGTAAAGATCCGCCCAAACAGCGGTAGATTTTTCAGCCACAGTTAGATTTAAATATTCCAGATGAAACGATCCTTGGATTTTATAACCATCGATGTACTCATGCTTGATTTCGACCGGAGTTTCTGTTACATATCCTGAAATTTCTTTATAAATAGATTCAGGGTCGGATATTTCAAGTTGTCTTAAGGTTTCCAATTGATCCAACCTGGAGATAAGATATCGAACCGAGCAAAACATCCGTTCGGTCGAATATTCCAACCAAAATTCGATCTTAAGCTTGCGATCGGAACTTATCCAAAATCTGTAATTCGGAGAGTTCATGATTCTTCATTCAATTCTGGACTGGGAAGAGAAACCATATACCCTTCAAAATGCAGGGGTGTTCCCTCTGGCATGTCTTCTTCACTGGTCGTATCCAAGCTTTCCCAGAAAAAATTCCCTTCAATTATCCGCGTAATTTCACCATCGACGTTTCTCGCCGAAATTTTAACGACACCATTGGCCTCCAGAGGACCATCTAAATTGACGCTTAAATATTTACCAAAAGAGTAATTCTGCTCGTTTTGCAAACTGCTGTCAGATACTACAAAATCTATGTGTTGTGTGCCCTCTGCCTGGGTGATAAAAAATTCAAATATTAGGTTCTCACGACCTAACAGATCGGTTTTAAATTTTCTGGTTTCAACTATTGGAGGAGAACTCATTATGAACTTGTTTTAATTATTAAAAAAGAATTGGAAGATTTATTCGTAAAAAAAGAGCACATCAGGGTTGAAGTTTCACAGATTGAATTTCCATAGCTAAGAGAGAAACTTCAATTGCGTATAACTGATAATCCCGTTAAACAGTACATCACATGCCCTGATACACTCTTAGTAATGTTCAACCTATGAGTTGACCACGTTTTGCAAAGTAAAAGTGAAAGGAGTAGAGGTACTTCCAGGACCGCCACCTGTCATAACGATATCAGCACTGATGATCCCGAAAAGAGACAACTCAGTATTAAATGTTGATAGAATAGCCGAATTCATGACCTGTCCTTCATTGATCTGAGAGGCAACACCGATATAAATGGTCGGTTTGAATTCAAACGTTGCCTTTTGTCCAGGGGCAACATTTGTTTTAGTCGCAAGAAGTTTGCCGGCTTTGTAAATATTTGCGCTGATCGCTCCTTGTTCCAAGTTATTCAATACATCCACGGCATTCTGGGAAGCAGCGGGAGAATTCATTAAACTGAGAACATCTCCGGACTTAGTCTTGGTCACCTGAAAAGATTGCCCATTTTGAGCCTGCAACTGTGGTTGGTAATTACCCCAACTATCTCCACTAGAGACATACATCTCCATGGGATAAGTAAAAGGATGATTGGATCCAAAACCACAATTCTTGATCACTCTCCATGCTACAGCAATTTCCTCGTACGTCGGGGCCTGATTTTTCTGAAAAATGACCACTTCTGAATTGTTCTGATCACCTGATAAGTTGATAAAATTTAAATTAATGTCACTCATTGTAATCTTTTTTTGTGAATAGAAAATATTGATATCACTTCAAAATTAGCCGGATTGACGATGAAGATTTGAAATAATGGTACAAGAGTACCAAAGAATGTTATGAGCGATGGATCTAATGTATTAAGCGCTGAGAATATTGATATAAGGCTCAATTTCCAGCTTACGGGAAACTACCTGGTTTTTAAAACCAGGTATAAATACGGGTCTAATTTTTAACCGAAAAATATATTTTTACGATAGCCCTGAATTCGGAATGAAATGTTCCAATCCACAGGTCAAATAGGTGATTTTCATTTTCACCAGAGAGATCTCTTAAAGTATATTTATCATTCTCCACTTATAAACCAAGATGAAATATGGAATATGTTGTTATTGGTATTACCCATACCATGCAGGAAGCTTTGTTGATGTGCCAAGATAGACCGAAAAAATATCCACAGCTGACGAAATCAAAAAAGGAGCCCAAAATACTCTATGTCGCAAAAACAAAAGAACCACCTCACTCAGCTGGAACGAGTACTAATACTCGACATCTAACGGTAGATTATAGCCATTTAACTGAATTAATATTATCAAGAATCTCCAAAATGGAATCTGAAAAACCTCACACTCCAAAACCCAAATTTCAAGGCCATATTTATGTCAAAAAGCAAAAGAAAATATTCAGAGTTTCTTTAAATAATGTCCTACATATCTACGTCGAAGGAAGATACTCCATCTTGGTTAGTGAGCATGGCAAGTATCTACTACAAATGTCCCTGGCAAAATTGATAAGACAATTTCCTGATATTTTTATCCGATGTCATCGCAATTATCTCGTACATTTTGATAAAATCTCGTGCATAGATTTAAATGATTTCCAGGTTAATTTGAGCAATGGAGATTATGTTCCTTTGAGTATTCGCTACAAAGATAAATTGCTAAAAAGACTGAGATTATTGAAATGAAATCAAATACCAAGATGGCCATATTGGATTACATATTTGCAATCTCTATCATCTTGTCCTCAACGAAATGTACGAGATCTGTAAACTCCTGAGTCCTCTTTGTTTCACTGGTCCTGATTTTGTCTAGATTGACGGTTATTTTTTCTGCAATTCGACTAGGAGGAGCTTTCATAATGTAAATTTCCTCCGCCAAATATACCGCTTCGGATATGTCATGGGTTACAAAAAATACAGTGGGCTTGTATTCATCCACTATCTTAAGTAATAAATCCTGCATTTGCAATCTAGTATTGATGTCTAGTGCACCAAATGGCTCATCCATTAAAAGTATGTCTGAGTTGGCCATCAAACTTCGAGCGATGGCTACTCTTTGCAATTGTCCTCCGCTTAGATTAGGATAAAGTGAATATTTTTGCTCGTGACCCGCAAGGCCCACCTTTGCCAAAATATCTATCGCCTTAGCCTCCCTTTCCTTTTTGCTCAAGCCCTTAAATTTGAGTGCCAAAGCAGTATTTTCTAAAACTGTCATCCATGGTAAAGAGCTGTATTGCTGAAATACCATAGAGGCCCTATTATCCTTGTCTACCGGTTTATTTCTTACCAGTACTTCCCCAGAACTAGGTTTTTGCAATCCGGCTATATATCGCAGTAATGTAGATTTTCCACAACCTGACATTCCCATCAATCCGATAATTTTACCTCTTTTCGAATCAAATGGAATCTCTAAATTCAGATCATTGATCACTTGTACTTTTCCTCCATCATATTCCTGATGGATATTCTGCAATGAGATGATATTTTCTATTATTTCAGCCACCCTACTCTCTTGTTATATTTCCAGGTAATTTTCCTCTAAGCCATCCCAAAACATGATCTCCAATTCAATGGCCCTTTCTGCTCCCTTCTTCAATAACTTTCTGTATTTCGCCTTCTCCAAATAGGGTTCAACGCTTTTCATCATATCTGCATAATGCCCGTCATCCAAAGAAATATGAACGGACCAAAACTCTAGATCATCTTTATCGAATAAATCATAGCTTTCAAGCGCATTGAGGATAATCTTATACTCGTCAGAAGTAAAATATTCGGTACCTAGGCCCATCGCTCCCATGCTCATGATGTAATGGGCATTCTTGCACATATACATTAAATTCTCCACACAAATTGTGGTCGAAATCAATGGTTCCATCTTGTCGATGTTCTTCTCGGTTACTCCTAAAATAGAGGAAAATTTGAAGTACAAATTACGATGTGATTTCTTTTCATCGCCTTCGCCATGTTCCTCCCAGAGGTTTTCAATTAGGGCGAAACGATCGATATCGGAACTTACATTCGACGCAATTGCAGCTAGAAATCTGGGAAAATACATGCAGTAAATTCCATATTCCCTTGCAAAAATCTTGAGATCCGCTTCTGACAACTCCTTATTTTGCATTCTTTTCAGATAACTATGGTTCAGAATCTCATCGATCTTCCCCTGAAGCTCCGCCTCCAGTTCCTTTAAAAAAGTCATTTCTTAATCAATTTATTAATCTGATAGGCAATTATGATAATGAATAACACATGTATCGACCAAACACTACCTCCAAAGAATTCTGTCATCAACGTTCTACTGCCTAAAAATCCGATAAAGCTATTCGCCAAAAGCATAAGATAGCAGGCTATAACGATCCAGAATAAAACCTTCCCGGCAAAATTAATGATCAATATGCCCATATTCTCAGGTTCTTCTTTATCCGATAGCTCGTGCTTGAACGGGAACATCTTTTTGTCCATTCCCGCCAATAACTTGTCCTGAATAACTCCAATTACAATGATCAACAGTAATATGGCGAATACCTTGTCTACCCTGCCCTGTCTCAGGCCCGATCTCCAAATAAGCGCTCCTACTCCACCCTGATTCCCTAGACTTTCAGCCACTATAATATAGGTCCAACTTATAGCGGTAAGTACCCTTATGTCATCCGACAAGCGGGAAATAACACTGGGAATATATACGGATCGAATGGTTTGCCATTTATTAGCGCCCAAAGTATAAACCATCTTAATGTATACATCCTTTACCTCATATATCCTCTGCACTACCATAGGCAGCAAATAGATCAAAATACCAAAAGCCAGGAAATGAACCTTCATCCAGGTTTTTAAACCGAACCAAACGATGAATAATCCAGTTACAGCAGTGAGAGGTACATATCGAAAAGCATCGATGGGTCTCTGAAATAGTCCCTGGAATAGGGGCAATAAGCCAATTACAAAACCAACAGGTAAAGCAATAATGACGGCTTCCAAGTAACCGGCTAGATTCAAGCTCAATGATTTTGCCGTATTGCTCAACAAATCGTTTTCAGTCAGCAATTCCGGATATACCCGCAGAACTGCACCAGGACTTGGAAGAAGCGATGCTCGAACCATGGGTTCCTGACCTGCCGTCAGGATGTACCAAACAAGCAGAAGCAAAAGAAAGCCTGCAATCTGTAAAATTAACTGAACCCTTTTTGGGAGCTTAGCTCTAAGCTCGAATAACTGCATTACTTGATCAATTGGAAGTCAGTTCTTCTATTTTTAGCTCTGCAATCCTCAGTGGCATTGGATTCACAACCCTTTACTGGATTATCCGGTCCATTACCGACGATGACCAAGCGATTCTTATCGATATTGTATTGGTTCATCAAATAATTGGCTACTGATTGTGCTCTCTTCTTAGAAAGATTAACGTTCATATCGCGGGATCCTACCGAATCCGTATTTCCTTCAATTCTTATCCTCGAATTTCTATAAGCCTTGGCGATATCTGCAAACTGCAGGTCAATTAATGTCTTTGCATTAGCGTCCAGTGCATGTTGCGCGGTGGCAAAACTAATTCTAACCGGTTTCGTTGCAAATGCCGGTATATCCTTATCGCTCTCCTTAGCCGGACCGAAATCAGGAGTGGCTTCGCCGTTATGCGTAGCTCCAACCAGCCTAGCTTTACCCAGGGCATTGCCATAAGACATCACTCTCCAATTTGGTCTGTCTCCAGGTGCAAATCCCAATTTCTCAAGTTCTCCACCCATTCTGGTGTAAAGTGATTCTCCAGTTACACCTTTATAGCTGATATTTTTTCCGAAGAAATTCAAGTTGTCTCCATGATTGGTTAAATAGACATTATTGATAGCAGCTTCCGCATCTTGAACAGAAATGCCCGTAGTTTCAGCAAAAATCTTCTCAGCTTTATCTCTATTTGAGCCTACCGCATTGATCTCCGCAGCAGCCTTCATCCAACCTTCATAGAAAGCATCTATTCTCTCAGGATATTTGTCCAGATAAGCTTTTTTTACCATGAATACATCCGCGATAATATGCGAAGCTTCCCTAGTAGATTGTAATACCTTAGATCCAGCAACTTCTCGTAAGATGATTTCGTCGTCAGGGCTCCAAACCACAGCAGCATCTACCTTTCCACTTTTGAAAGCGGTAGCGGCATCAATGGCACTGGGAACTTCCAAGACTTCCACATCATTCAATGATAGATTAGCCGCATCCAACATCCATATCAGAAATGTCTGAGACGGGGTTGCTGGAGCAACAGCTACACTCTTTCCTCTTAGATCATTCACTGAGTTAATCCCTCTCTTCACCACTACAGCGTCTCCTCCCCTTGACCAATCTACTTGCATTACAATTTTGGGATCGAATTGATCAAGACCTGAAGATCCGACAGCAGATTTACCTGAAAATTCTCCGGCCATAGCGGATACTTCATTACCCAACAAGTGTACTTCATCTGCTCTCCAAGCATTTCGAGAAGCATCAAAATCGTCTATTAGTTCAAAGTCAACCTTAAGACCGTAATCCTTAAAAAACCGTGAATTTTCGTTGTGTTTTGCGCCTTCATTAAAGTACAATCCCGGAGCATATCCTCCCCAGGTGAATATTTGAACTTTGAGTACATCATCATCGCTTTTGCCTCTTCCAAATAATCCTCCACTATTACCGTCATTATTCTTCCTACTTTCCTCTACAGCCTCTTCACCTTTTGTTTTCAATTCCTTACCTAACTCCGTATTATTGAGAAAATATCTTGCAGCGAATAGTATTGCTCCCAAGATGAGTAGAGTGATCAAGAATTTAGAAAATCCTGTCAATTTCATAATTTACCTTTTAAATTTTTTATTCTATTTAAGTCGTGTTGAATCTCCGAAAGGATTTGGTTATACGCAATATCAAAACTACTTCTATTCTGCTGTATTACATTATCGGCATTGGAGATTGAAGATTTTAGTTCGCTGAGCGATTGTTCATGGGATTCTATTTCTTTAGCCAGCATTTTAATCTGTGCCTCTTTGTCTTGTATTAACTTCTTGGTGTGTTTTAATTCCTGGGTTTTGACGTCGATCATCTTAGCCTTTTGTCGAACCAATGCATCCTCGAAGATCTTCTTTTCATGCTCCAACACATCCAAGTAAATATTGCCTGATTTGAGCAGTATTTCAGGACTGGAATTTACAGAAGATAGCATGGAAAGGGCAGACAAAAATCTCTGATCTTCATTGTCCGTTACTTTCTTTAAAGACTGGAGACTATGTCTAAATTCCAAATAATCATATCCCTCCTGGTCATTTTCCTCTATGGTTTTAAGGAGAATGCTCTGAAACTTACCCAAATCTTTGGTAGAAACGTCAGAGGTTTTGGTAGTGATCTTATTTTTCTTTTGTTCTATCTGAACGCTTTCTTTCGAAACTTCTTTATCTTCAACAAAAAATAAAGATTTAATTTTTTTAAGCATAGGATCGCTAAATTTCTCTACCAAATTAGTGGTTTTTGTAGAAAACAATAATTAATTCAGACCAATTTCTTAATTGATAACAATTTTACTGTAATGATATATTCAAATTCCGAAATAAACCATCTAAAAAGCCTCATAATTCATGAGCCGGATGAAGGAATCGCCAGGATTAGCCCGAAAAGGGCAGAAGAGTTATTATTCGATGATATAGTTCACTTTCCTGAAATGGTCAATGAGCACAGAATTTTCTCCGGCTTATTAGAAGCATTCCTTGGAAAGTCGAATGTTTTACGTGCCAAGAAACTGCTTGAAGATGCACTGGGAGCCAATGAAGAGAGTAAAAAAGAACTTATACAAATGATTCTGGGTTATGAGGAATTGCCTCATAATTACGGTGATATTTTAATGGGGCTGAATGATGTTGAGCTAGCTGATGCATTGATTACAGGAAGGATTGCCTCTCAAGAAATCACTTTTTGTGATCCCATTCCAAACTTTATATTCACCAGAGATATAGCAGTAACGGTTAATGATCACGTGGTCATCACCAAAGCCGCCAAAGAAGCCCGTTACCGAGAGAATTTACTTACAAGATTCATCTTTTGGGAGAACCCGATATTCTCAGAGCTAAAGAAACAGGATAAAATCATCAATTTGAATTTACCCGACTTGTTTCCCCCATCGAAAGATGGTAATTATGTAAATATTGAGGGGGGGGATATGATGATTATTGACGAAAATTACCTTCTTGTCGGTGCAAGTGAGCGAAGTAATGATCATGCCTTTCACTCTTTAAAAGAGGTATTGTTTGAAAAATCGGTAGTGGATAACATGGTTCAAGTACACATTCCTAATGATCGTGCTTTTATGCATATTGACACTTTATTCACTCAAGTTGACGAACATCTTATTGTTGGTTACAAACCTATTATTCATGAGGGAAGAAGCTCTTTCGTTAGTGTTTACAACAAAAGTGGAGAACGAAGAATTTATCCGACACTTGAAGAATTCATTTTAGCGGAAATTGACTCTAAAATGAAGTTTGTTTACGCAGGGGGAGGGAAATCTCCGGCACAAGAAAGAGAACAATGGACGGATGCTTGTAATCTATTGACAATAAAACCTGGAGTTGCTATTGCTTATGACCGAAATGAAGAAACCGCCAAAGAATTCGAAAAATTCGGATTTAGTGTCGTCGATGCCAAAGAATTTCTTGAGCAAAATAAAGGGGCCGATTTGAGTAAAATTGAAAAGACCATTTTCACTTTAAAATCTGCGGAATTATCCCGGGCAAGAGGTGGTTCTCACTGTATGTCATGTCCATTGCTAAGATCCAGATAAGTCATGTTGGAGAGTATTTGTTTCGAGAGAATTAGGTACGGTATGACCGATAAAATGGGTGTGATGTACTACGGCAATTACAGCATGCTTTATGAGATAGGTCGTGTTGAGTTGATGAGAGATATCGGAATCCTATACAGTGAGATGGAAAACAATCAAAAGATCGGGCTGCCAGTCACGGATTTGACGGTGAAATTCATCAAACCTGCCAGATATGACGAAAAGATTAAAGTGGTCACTCGTCTATCTGAAATGCCGAGTTGGAATATTTCCTTCGTCCATGAATTGTACAATGAAGAAAATGTCCTGATTAATAAAGCGGAGGTTAATCTTGTGTTCTATGACATGATTAATAAGAAAGTTGCTCGATGCCCGGATAATTTAAAGGAAGCATTAAAAGATTACTTTGGATAAATTAGATCAAATATTTTCTCGGATATGGGAAATAATATTTGTTCCCATATGGAAATGGGCCAAGCGAACCTCTTTTATTGGACTTGATGGAATTCCTATCGCAGATATACTGGCGAGAATTTATCAGGAAATTATTAAGGATGATATAACAGTCCGAGCCAACAGTATGGCTTTTAGTTTCCTTTTGGCCTTTTTCCCCATTTTGATTTTGATTTTTAGCATTATCCCATTCCTACCCAATCAGAACTTGGAATTTTACTTCGACTACATCAACAATATCATCAGTCAATTTTTGCCACAAGAGTCTGCAGCATTTCTCTTGGAGACTTTAGAAGACATATTGTTTAGGCCTCGGACCGGGCTCCTTTCATTCAGTATCTTTTTAGCGCTCTATTTTGCTTCAAATGGGATAATGTATATGATGATTGGGTTCGAAAAACAATATGAAGACGCCTTTAAGCAAAGAACTTACTTCTATCGAAGATTTGTCTCTGTGTTTATTACTCTTGTGTTGGGTATCATGTTTTTTGCCAGTAGTGTTCTCATATTCTTTAGCAATTCTGCCATATCAAGATTAGCTGAATTCATGCATTTTGAAAACTATTCGAACTTCATCATCGGAAGTAAATGGTTGATCATTGTATTCCTAATTTATTCAGTAATTTCTACCATCTATCGATTTGGCACCAATTTTAAAACGAAATACGGTTACTTTTCTCCCGGAGCGACGACTGCAACTTTCCTTTCCATTTTGTCCAGCCTCATATTTTCTTATTATGTCAATAACTTTTCCAACTACAATCAGATCTATGGTTCAATTGGTGCTTTGATCATCACCATGTTGTGGTTGCAGATCAATTCATTTATCATTCTGTTTGGATTCGAACTTAACGCAAGCATAATCCTCAACAAGTTCTCCAAGGAAAAAAGCCAAAATAGTTGATGTTTACCAACCTAATTGGTTAAATTGTAGTCTAATCAAGTAATTGATCATGTTTTGGGCAAGTAAATTATCGGATAAAGAACTTGTTAAAGGTTGTTTGGGAAACAACCGGAGGATGCAAGAATTGCTTTATAAGAAGTACTTTGATTCCATTTTTGCCATGTGTTTAAGCTATACGGCAGACAAGGATGTAGCCTTAGAAATTGTCAATATTGGCATGCTTAAGGTGTTCATGAAGATCGATAAATATTCCTTTCAAGGGAGTTTGGAAGGATGGATTAAGAAGATTGTATTTCGTTGTTTATCAGAATACTATAAGAAAGAGAACAAATACAGAAATCACATCATTTTGGAAGACCGTGACAAGATTATTGGTCAGAAGGCTTTGAATGATCTGTATTTCCAGGATTTGCTTGAATTAATTGATAAACTACCGCAATCATCTTCAAAAGTATTTAGGCTTTTTGTTCTTGAAGGTTATAGTCACAAAGAGATTGCTAAGAAACTTTCAATTACGGAGGGTACCTCCAAATGGCATTTAAATAATGCCCGAACGAAATTAAAAGAACTGGTTGCACTTAGTCAATTGAATAGTAATGTTGGATAGTTTTTTTACTCGCATGAGTTATAAAAATAGGGGTTGGAAGAATATGCAAATGGCCTTGGATGAGAAAATGCCAGTGGTTAAATCTTCTTCTAATTGGAAAAGCATCGGTGTTTATGCCCTTTGCTTGGCCTTGGCTGTTGCAGTATTTTCGATTGTCAGACTTAGTTCTTCATTGTATGAAGTTAAACAACAGAATAACAGCCTAAATTCATCGGTTCATCAAGCCAAGATGGAAAATACCATCCTTCATTCGCTTTTTAATACTTCTCTTAATGCATATCAAAAGAGTAAAGTTACTTATCCAAAGTACCAACAAACATATACTGGCGTATTATCTGAATTCGGATCGACCACAAGCAATTTTGGAATAGGAAATACTGATTTTGCAGTTTTTAAAGACCAAAGTTTTGTAACTACCAATCAAAGTGTCCAACCGCTAGAATCTTTACCAACAAAAGAATTTGAACGCACACGATTTGCTATGCTAATGGATCCAACCATTAATGTCCGACCTGAATCGGAAGTCAATGTTGAGCCCATCGAATTTGTGGAACAAGAAGAAACAAAAAATGCCATTTACACTTTGACCAGTGTGGATAAGAGCTTTAGGTTTAATGGTATTGGAGCTGGAATCATGACTTCATTACCGATAAAAGACAAAGTAAATTTGTCCATTGGTCTTGGATACTTATGGGCTAAAAATTATGATGCTATTCAAGCATCGAGACAAGCTGATTTCATTCAACAAGATGGCCAAGGAAATACTGAAATTATTTCTCGTGAATTTGACACCAAGATTCTAGTAGATCATTTACACTATTTACAATTACCAATTAGTGTAGCCTACCAGTTTCATCCTAAATTCAATATTGGATTGGGTCTTGAGAATAGATTCTTGGTAAATAATTACCATACGGATGGTGTTGACCCGGAATACAATGGTCGTTACAATGCCTATATCGTAAATTCTAAGAATGCTGAACCTTATGAGTATAATATCAGAAAGATTGCAATGGGTTTCAATGGTTCTTTGGAATATCAGATTCTGAAAAACCTGAGTATCAATGGACATTTCTACAGTGGTTTGCTCAATATTTCTGGGGATAAAGTTTTCAATAACACCAATAATATAAAGAATTCCAGCTATCAATTGGGTGTCAAATACTACTGGGGCAATTAGAAATTTAACTTCTTTTATCTCTGGCTAAGTGCTTCCTTCTAATCAATTTTTGGTACATTAGTGCCGCTAACGAATTGAATATATGAAGCCTTTAAAATATAACAGAAACGATCACCCTGAGTTTTTCAAAGTACTTAGATCTAGAGTGAACAATTACTTTCAGGAAAACAACATTTCGCGACACGGTGATTATCGAATGGTGATCAAGTCTGTTTTCATGATTAGTCTATATATCGTTCCCTTTATATTACTGCTTACTAACTTCAGTAGTAATTCCTGGTTTGTTCTTGGTATGTGGTCATTGATGGGACTGGGAATGGCAGGTATTGGATTGTCTGTAATGCACGATGCCAATCATGGTGCTTATTCCACTAATAAAACTGTAAACAAATTGATGGGTGGTCTCATAGCGATTATAGGCGGTTATAGTAATAACTGGAAGATACAACATAACGTATTGCATCACTCCTATACCAATGTTCACGGATACGATGAGGATATTGAAAGTGCATTATTTAGGTTTTCACCATCTACAAAGATCAAATCATTTCATAAGTACCAGTATGTATATGGACCTTTTGCCTATGCACTGATGACCATTTATTGGTTTTCAGTAAAAGATTTTGCTGCATTGGTTAAGTATAGAGATGAGGGGCTATTGAAGACACAAGGCCTTAAATTTTCATCTGCTCTTACCGATGTTGTTACGAATAAAATTATTTATGTTGGGTTATTTCTAGTCCTTCCTCTTATATTAATTGATGCTCCTATAGGAATCATCATTTTGGGGTTCTTTCTTATGCATTTTATATGTGGAGCGCTCTTAGCTTTTATATTCCAATGCGCTCATGTGCTTGAAGACACTTCGTTTTTTGATGTTCAGAACAAGCATTCTCTTGAGAACAGTTGGGCTATTCATCAAATTAGAACCACCGCTAATTTCGCTAAAAGAAGTAGAATCTTTTCATGGTTTATCGGAGGTCTGAATTTCCAAATTGAGCACCACTTGTTTCCTAACATTTGCCATGTACATTACCGAAAGATATCGCGAAATTGTTAAAGAGACCGCTAAGGAATTTAATCTACCCTACTACGAGTATAAGTCCTTCTTTCAGGCCTTAAAAAGCCATTTTAGACTGCTTAAATATTTGGGGATGGGGAAAGAAAATCTTCTGATGCAACGAGCGTAAAAGCTACATTCTACTGTGAATATCAATATTAGACCCGCACTGGAGTCAGACTTTCCTGCCATTCTGGAATTGATCAAAGGATTGGCACGCTTTGAGAAAGCAGAGGACCAAGTTACCAATAGCGTAGAATTGATGAAACAAGAACAAGACTATTTCGAATGTCTTGTCGCAGAAAATTCCGAAGGTCATATCATAGGTATCGCGCTCTATTTTTTCTGCTATTATACCTGGGTTGGAAAGAGTCTTTATTTGGATGATCTCTATGTTTTGCCTGAATTAAGAGGTCAGGGGATTGGAACGGAAACTTCTTGATAAAGTATTCTTAATTGCCAAACAAGAGAATTGCAAACGAATGAGATGGCAGGTGTTGGATTGGAATGTTGACGCCATTAAATTCTATGAATCTCTTGGTGCAGAAATATCAAAAGAGTGGCTTAATTGTAGTGTAGATCATCGTCAAATCGTTCAATTCGACCTGCCGGATTAAGGTCCAATTGGCCCCAGCTCAACTCCTTCAGAGTAGGCCATTTTGATACCACCATCGTGTAGTGCCTTCTTAATGATAGAATTGCAATCAAAGAGAGCATTCCAGTACTGATCAGGGTGTATTGCCGGTCTCACCGCCAATAGTATATTGTGCGTGTCATAGGATTCTATACCAACTAAAATCTCTTTGTCCTTGATCACATATTCAGACTTGCCCACTGCGTTTAAAATCAACTCTTTTAGTTTTGGAAAGCTCTCTTCATAGGCTGTTAAGACTTGCAATTCTAATCTGATATAGCCCAAATTCGAAAAATTGGTAATGATGTTGTCCGTAACTTGTCCATTGGGGACGATGAGCTTTTTATTGTTTGGTGTAGATAAATGGGTATTGAAGATTTGAATATCCTCTTACTCTTCCAAACTTCTCAGAAATTTCGACCCAATCTCCAATCTTGTAAGGCTTAAAGAAAATAATGGTCAATCCGGAGGCAAAATTACCCATGAAACCCTGTAAGGCGAGTCCAACGGCAAAACCTGCTGCTGCCAATAATCCTATCAGGGCAGAAAATTCAAATCCAATGATAGAAGCACCGATTAGTAGTACTACAGCTTTCAATATGATATTAAGTAAAGACTGGAGAAAGCCCTTGATCTCCGTATCAATGTTGAAGCGCTGAAAACTCTTTGCTATTAATCTATTCATGTACTTGACCACAAAAAGTCCCATGACCACCACCACTATGGCCAGCAATGCAGAGGGCAACCACTGAATGAAATGCTCTGAGTAGGTTTGGAAAAACTTATTTATATCACTTGTAGACATACCGATCAAATTCATTGCAAAATAATAATTTATCGAAGTCTGAAAAGATAATAGTCAATATTATGGTGAATTATTCTAAAATCCTTGTCGAAACAAAACTGAGATATATCCTAGATTTTATAATTTTGACCTTAACAATTAATATTGGTTTTATACAAATACCCTTATGAAGAACTCCTTATTTTTTCTTATTCTCTTCAGTTTATTTTCTCTTCATACTTCCGCTCAGTCCTATGCTAAGAAGAAGAAAAAAGAGGGCAAATACGGTTTTGTGTTTGGAGGCGATTTGGTCCAGGATTATGTGTATGATGAAGCCGAGAAGATTGAGGATTTCTTCCTCGTTTCCCTGGATAAATCGTACGGCATTGTGAATTGGAGTGGTGAGCTGGTGATACCTTGTGAATATGATCAATTGATTTACAACTACCGAAATGGCTCAGGGTTTATTGCTTACAAGGACGGATATGCCGGAGCAATAGACTTGAACAATAACACTATTATAAATTTTGAATATGATGAAATAGAATACTTCAATCAGGATTCCACGGGAAAGGTCATGAAAAATGGAGAATGGGAATTTCTAAGGAAAGGTACAATGGATTGCGATGGGGATAAACCTCTGTATTTAAGAGCCGTCGAGGAAATGCCACGATTTCCCGGTTGCGAGGAAACGGAAGGAACACTAGAAGATGTTCAAGGTTGTGCCCAATCACTAATGTTAAAATATGTCTATACTTGTCTTAAATATCCTCAAGAAGCGAGGAAAAAAGGAGTCGAAGGGACCGTGGTCATTAGCTTCATCGTTTCTGAATTAGGTTATGTTGAAGATGCATTCATTGCCAGGGATATAGGCTACGGCTGTGGTGAAGAGGCATTATCTATAATTCAATCTATGCCTCAATGGACTCCTGGAATAAAAGATGGAAAAACGGTTCCAGTCAAATTTAGTTTACCGGTCAAGTTTAAGCTACAAAACCGTCCTTAGATTCAGCGAATACTATTCTAATACCACAAATCCGTTCAAGAACGTTTCCATTTCTTCTTGATACTCTTCGAACAGTTGTTCTCCCGTATAAGCCAACAATTGTACCGTCCCACTTTCATTAGAATAATAATAACCGAAATAAACAAATCTAATTCCCTGGATGGTCCCTACCATTTGCATCATGAACACATCAATGCCATTAACATTTCTATATTCCTCCTTTATGATCTTTAGGTCGGGTGCTACGCTTCGAGCATTTTCGAACGCAATTTCTCTTAAAGTTTCAACCGGAATTTCCAGTTGTTCAGAAATCAACATGCCGTAGAGATCATCACCTTTTTTCTGAAACTCAAACTCAGCATCACCGTTGACTGCACCTTTGACAAATTTCCATTTCTTTGGATCTATCCAAACTCCAACGTCGGTAATTTTACTTTTTAATTTAAAAGTTGCCTTCTTGGTCTTTTTCGAATTTCGTTTCATTGGTAATGATGATTTTCTCCTCGCTCAGTATACTCTCATCAACATATACCCAGGTGCCGTCATCATATAAAATCACTTCATCGCCGTCTTCCGTTACTCCTCTGGTTTGAGCATTCATGAAATGAAAAGAAAGAACAATAAAAAGGATAAATGTGGTTTGTTTCATATCTTCAAGTATTATAAGTTTTTACTTATTCTAATATTTGATCAAATATCATATTATCGAAAATAGCATTTTATTATCGGCTTATCTTTAATTCTAATAT
Source organism: Saprospiraceae bacterium (assembly GCA_965230755.1). Classification (GTDB taxonomy): domain Bacteria; phylum Bacteroidota; class Bacteroidia; order Chitinophagales; family Saprospiraceae; genus DATFJT01. Next base: position 30,544 of record CBDDLT010000010.1, read on the forward strand.
CTTTTCGCTAGTCTTTTAAATTTATAACCTATGATCAACGACTTAGCTCAAGAAATCTACGCCATTAATGTTAAAAATGGTTTTTACGAAGGAGAAAAAAATATTGGAGAAATGCTAGCCCTGATCCATTCAGAGGGTAAGCGAGGCCTTAGAGTGTGATAGAAAGGATAAATATATGCAGCCCGGCAACAGGATTGACTTAAGACTTGAGGATGACGAATTTAAGGCGAGTTTTAAAAGTCGAATTAAGGATAGCTTTCAGGATGAATTAGCCGATATTATGATAAGAGTAATGGACCTTGCTGCCTATAAGGGAATCGACCTGGAATATCATATCAAAGCAAAGATGAGATATAACTCATTGAGAGCTTATAAGCATGGGAAGAAGTATTGACAGATAAAACATGAAGAGCCATGCATGTTAGTTTAATTATGACTCTTCAGTTTCTTTAAATGAACTCAAGCTTCATCTGCTGATGTCGCTAAGACCTAATGATGACAATTTCATCACAGGGGATTTCCTGACAGTCTTTGGGAACACCAGTACACCATAAACATTTTGTGGCAGAAAGACCGTTGCTAACTCGAAAAATATCAGAACTAATTATCATATTGCTTCTATTTCTAGCGATCAACTTAATCTTACTTTCGCCGTCGTAGTGTAAAAACAATTTATTACCATTGCCAGCTGTTCTTAGGTGATTCTCTCCCCTATCATACTTTTTCCGGTTCAACTGAAGCCTTGGTGCCATATTAACATTTAATCTGGCCAACTCTGACTGAGTAATATCCTTAACTTCATTAGAAATTCTAGCTTTAGTTTCGTCAGAACTAGAAGTCGTTTTTGGGCTGCAGGCAATTAGTAGTGAGAGCAAAAAACATATTGATATTATCATTGTATTTCTCATGAACAATAAAATTTAATAGTTAAAAATAGTCTTTGACTAGTCTCTTAGACAACAACAATATTCGTTCATATTCAAATTCAAGTAAACCGGTATTCAAACCTTATGCTAGGAGATTATTAACTATTTATATTTCCTGAAATGCCCTTTTGGATAGGGAGCTTTGTGGTAATCTTATTAAAATAACAATAAAAAAGCCCCATAAATCAATGATTTACGAGGCAATTATAGTACCCGGGGCGGGACTTGAACCCGCACGAGCCGAAGCTCACAGGATTTTAAGTCCGGCGTGTCTACCAATTCCACCACCCGGGCATAGACACACTGTAATTTATCTTCTTTACAAAATAAGCCTTCGATTTTGAAGGCTTATTCGTTGAGCGAAAGACGGGATTCGAACCCGCGACCCCGACCTTGGCAAGGTCGTGCTCTACCAGCTGAGCTACTTTCGCTTGTCGCTTAAATTTATAGCGAGTGCAAATATATGATATTGATCGTATTTATACAATATTAATTTCAAATTAATCAGGAGCAAATCGAATCAAGATGGCTTCACTTTTCTCAAAGTCCGCATTCAACTCAATCAATTGCCGCTGAACACCATCATCTATCAGGAAAGTAGCCGTATTAGGTGGATTTTCTCCTAGATTCTGAGCATATAGGACCAATTTGTTCTCAAAACCAGTTAAGGCCAAATCCAAAGTATAAGCCTTCTTTTCCAACGTATAATTAGACAAAATCCAATCATCATTCAGTTGAATAGATACCATATCACCATCTACTTTATTTCCATCCCATAGTTGGAGCGAAATATTGCGTTCGTTCACTAAAATGGTATCGGAGTAGTTCACTTCGATCTTTTCCACTTTTACATCCTCAGGTTTTTCCACCAATCCATTGGCTTTCCACTCTATCAATTCATGTTTGGAGGCGGAATTTGAGGTGCTGGAAGTAAATCCCATCCAGACTTCTCCATTGCTTTCTTGAAAGTGAGAAGCCAAGTCTATTTTTAAAGAGAGAATTGGAAAGAGATAACTATCCAGGAAAACAGAAAGTCTTCCTTTCCTATATTCTATTTTAGTAAAATGCTCTTGTCCATTTGCAATTTCGGCTATAGAGTGAACCGTGGCTATGCTTTGATATTCTTTCTCCTCTTTATTATAGTATGCTATAGAAACATGATTCTTACTTCCCTCTTCATCATCCTTGGTGTCAAACTCTAATACCAAGCCATTGATGATGTTCTTGTATCCTAATCCACTCCCTGGTTTACCCATCATCAATGCAGACTGATCTTGCATTACAAAAGCAAAACCGTCTCCGGAATCTCCCTCTGAATTGCTAATCCTAAAGGTGAAATGCGTATCAAAACCCTCACTAACTTTCAGCTTTTCAGATTTGTACCAGCAGGCTCCTACCCTATCTTTTTCTTCTTTTGTGAGTACCAATGATTTTCCCTCGACAATCGTGCTACCCAAAGTGGATAAATACTGCAAGGAAGCTGGAAAATCATTGATATTAAAATATGTCTGAGCCGATGTAAAAGAAATCCCACCAAACCAGCAGACAAGAAAAATGACAATCTTATTGTGAGTCATATCACATTATTATTTGAAAATCAGTGCAATTTAGAGGAAGAAGGCTTGCAAATCAATAGTTGGAAGAGAATTTTAAAAAATTATTTTCATATATTTAAACTCCAAAGAAGCCGCAGGGCAAATCCGGTGATCTGCCACTACGACTTACAAACAAAACCAACTAAAAACCAAATAATATTAAGACCAATGCCGTACAGCAAGAGTCCTAATAATTAAAACGTTTGGTTCTTGATATCGCTGTTTGTAGTCGAAGTTTTATTCTTTATGCGCTGATCGCCGGATTTTTTAATTTCCTGAAATCTACCCCACTTATCTGAGATACGCCTTCTTCACCCATAGTTATCCCATAGATAATGTCAACATTCGACATAGAGAGCTTATTGTGTGTGATGATGATAAACTGGGACTCCGAACTAAATTCCTTGATGATTTTATTGAATTTTAAAATATTCTGATCATCCAAAGGAGCATCCACCTCATCGAAAATACAGAATGGAGCCGGCTTCAGTAGATACAAGGCAAACAGAAAAGCTGTAGAAGTCAAAGCCTTTTCGCCTCCCGATAATTGATTGATACTTTGAGGTCTTTTTCCTTTTGGTCGAGCAATAATCTTGATCTTTGAATTGAGCTGATCATCCTCATCCTCCAAGTATAAATCGCATTCATCTTCATGCGTAAATAGTGATCGAAATACCTTTTTAAAATTAACTCTAACATCCTCGAATGTTACGGAGAATCTCTCTTCCGCCTCGTGTTCTATTTCATCAATGGTACTTAATAAGCTGGTTTTTGCATTGACTATATCGTCACGTTGCGTGACCAACTCATCATATCTCTTTTTAACTTCTTCGTAGGTCTCGATTGCCAAAGGGTTAATTTCTCCATAGGTTCTCAGTCTGGACTTGTATTTCTCCATGGTGTTTCTGAGTTCTTCCTCATTCTTATCTTCTACATCTTCTATATCATTAAGTTCTCTTATTACTTCCGCTTCGAATTCGATTTCTAAGCGGTTTAAATATTCCTTTTTCTCGAATCCTAATCTCTGTCTGGAACTTTCCAGCGTACTGAGTTTTTCCGTAATTCTTTGACTGCTTGTATTGTTTTCTCGCGAGAGTTTTTCCAATTTTGCTATGGCCTCCTTTTTCTTGTAATACTCCCTTTCCTCCTTGTTGAGCGACTCGCTCATCGCGTTCTTTAACTTGTAATTGGCTTCTAAGAATTCATCTATACCCAGCAAGTCCTTATTGATCCTTGCTATTTCTTTCTCATTGGACTCCAGTGTATTTCTAGCAATATCTAAGCGTTTATAGTGGTCTTCCTCACTCTTTTGTAGTGTATCTATCTCTCTTCGAATACTCTGAACTAAATTTTCTTGACGTAGAAAGGAAATATTCTTTTCGTTGTACTCTTTTTCTTTAACATCTCTGACTTGGGTTTGGGCTTGAATTTCTTCTCTCATTCCTACAATCTGATCCTCCCTTTCAGAACCTTTACTGCTTAGGAGCTTGATCTTCTTATCGAGTTCTTTTCCTTCTTCGATAAGCTGTTTTCTCTCTTCGGTTTGCTTTTTGATCAATCCAGTTTTAGTTTCAATTCCCTGTTGAAGTCGTAGAATTTTTTCCTCATCCACTGCTAGGGTCGAATGCAATTCCTGACGCCTCTTTAATAGTGTATCGAATTGATCGTCAAATTCATTTAGATTGGTCTGGTTTCTTTTCTTTATGAGTTCATCCAATTCCGTATTCAAGGTGTAAACCTCATCATTGAGCTTATTGAGGTTTTTCTCTAAAAGGGCAATGTTCTTTTTTCTTCCCAATTTTTTACCCTCGAATAAGCCTTTACTTCCTCCTCGTAATCGCCCAGCACTTAAAATTCTCTCTCCGGAGGCTTCTATCAGAACTATTCCGTTTTCTACCGTTTGAGGATCAGGTAATTGTTCCACGATATAGACATTAGCAAAAGTATGTTCAATGATATTCTTGTACTTCTTGTTATAATCCAATATGTCCAGGACCTTAACAGCATTTTCTGTTTCGAATTTCTTCCATTCGATTTCGGTAGAAGCTCCGTTAAATATGATGTCGACTTTGCCGCCTTGTGAATCTCGCAATAACTGAACCGCAGTAAAAGCACTTTTTACATTTTTCGAGACGAGTGAATTGATGTAATTAGATAAGAAAAGCTCTAGTCCCGCTTTGTACTTCTCTTCTATATTGATAATGTCAGAAAACAGTTCGAAATCTCCTTTCAGTTTTTTATTCTTGCTCAAAGTCTTCACTGCCTCCGGATATCCCTCTAAATTTTCAACCATACTAGTGGTGATATTTAATTCGGATTCCAAGCCACTAATTCTTCGGTTTAGCTTATTTATTTTCTTTCTTTTATCCTCTATTTTGTTGTTTAGTGCTTCGAAAGATTTACTACTCTCCGTTTTCTTTTTGTCTAAGTCTTCAATTTGTTTTGCTATTCCCTCAAGACTTGATTGTGAAGATTTGGTTTTCTCTGACAAATCCGCTTTGTTCTTCTCCTCTGCCTGAATATCCTTTTTAAAATCTTCCGTACTTCTTTCAATATTAAGCATTCTCTCTTCAATCAAGGCCCTCTTAAGCTGATCCGATTTAAGCGCTTCCGATTCTTCCTGTTCTCCTTCTACTATTTCTCGAAGTGCTTTGGTAAGCTCTGATAATTTTACCCTGTACTGCTCTCTTTTCGAATCTAATGCCTTTAATTCTTCGGATACCTTATCCAACACTTTTTGCTCGATGTCTAATTTAGACTCAAAGGATTTCTTACTCGAATTAATCTTTTCTAATTCTTCATCACCCGCTTGCAGTTGTTGTTCAGATTGATCCTTTTGTCGAGTTAGTAAAGAATTTCGTTCTTTTAGAATACTTTTTTGCGTTTCATTCTCCCTGATTTTATTCATCAATGCGTTCAGCTTTTCCTGATGCGCCCCCATGCCCTTTTCCTCGGAAAGTAGTTCGAATTTCTGTTGTTCTATATCTTTTTCCAATTGCGCCGCACCACTCTTCAACTTTAACAACTCCCTGGAGCTATCGTCATAGAGCTTTTTGGTTTCTCCCAAATCTTTATCAATTCGGCTCAAATGACGCTTCGTAAAAAGCAGTGAAGCCAACTTATATTGCTCCTTAATATCCTTGTATTTCCTAGCTCGATTAGCCTGAGTTTTCAAGGACTTCATGTTGATTTCTACCTCATGTAAAAGATCTAACAATCTATCTAAATCCTCCTCCGTTTTATCCAACTTGAGCATCGTCTTCCGTTTCCGAACCCGGTATTTCTCAATACCTGCTGCTTGCTCCAGCATTCGACGCCTGAAATTCTCCCGATCCAGAAGAATCTCATCCACCATTCCCAAACTTATGATGGCGTAACTGTCAGAACCGATTCCAGTATCCAGAAATAGATTCTTAATATCCTTGAGACGGCACTTGGTGTTGTTCAATCGATATTCACTTTCACCGGAGCGATAAAGTGTTCTACTAATCACAATCTCGTGGTACTCAGAAGGAAGCTTACCTCGATCATTGATAAAGTTCAGTCCGACAAAGGCCCGACCACTCTTCTTTCTTTTTTTCGTTCCATTGAAAATGACATTTTCCATTTTTTCGGTCCGGAGATCCTTCGTTTTCTGCTCTCCCAGTACCCATCGAATGGCATCAACCAAGTTGGATTTACCGGATCCATTTGGACCCACTATGCCGGTTATATCTTCATTAAAGTTAATGATCGTATGTTCGGCAAAACTTTTAAAACCTTTTATCTCAAGTTGCTGTAATCGCATAAATGGAAAAATTATTATTCGAACAAAATGGCATCATGACGATGTATTTTGCCAGAGCAGCGGATCAAAGATAACAAATGAGTTATTATTTTCATATCAATCGCTGGGATTGACTTTTCGGTTGTACGTTTGATTTTGATGCAAGGACAAATACTTCTCAAACAGCTGCTGATGCTCAGCGCTAGGAGATTCTACCATGTCATACTGACCGGAATTACTTCTTTGGCGTAACATTTCGTATAAGCTCACCGCGCAGGCCACAGAAATATTCAAACTCTGCACCATTCCCATCATAGGTATTCTCAAATTTCCAGTAGTATGTGCTAGTGTTTCCCTTGTGACCCCATCCTTTTCATTTCCAAAAACAAGAGCAAAAGATTCGGTAAAATCCGTTTCGTAAATCGATTTAGAGTCAGTATCAAGATGCGTAGCAAAAATATGCGCATACTTATTCTTGAGTTGCTCAAAACAGCTTTCTCTGCTAGTAAAATACTCTACTTCGATCCATTTCCTGGATCCGGAAGTAGTTCTTTTACCTAGAATCAAGTTTTTGTGCTTTAGCTTCTCTTCAGTATTTAAAATATACAGTTTTGGAATCCCTACCGCATCACAGGTACGCATTACCGCACCGATATTATGCATATCAGAGATGTTTTCCAATACTACGGCGGCATCAAACTGACGCCGCAAAGCAGTCTGTCTAAATCTTTCCTGACGCTCTTCTGTCATCGATCATTAAAATTTCGACTATTCCTCAATCAACTGAAAACTGTAATTCTGGAACTCTAGAATACGTACAGACTCATTTTCATAAGCCCCTAAAGAACCTGGAGTAGAAACCAGTACCTTGTCTTCATTGGCCCTGCCAAAATCAAAGTTTACCGCCATGCCCTTATATTTTTCCATTTCCAGGTAATCCATCCAATTTTCACCATATTGAGAGATGAGGTAAGCCATATATTTTCCTATATCATAACCAGTGGCATAGGCCAATAATTCTTTGTCGGATGAAATGTAGTTGAATTCTTTATATAAGGATTTCTTGATCTCATCAAGGTTCTTTTCATTATCTATATTGACCCCGGAACTAATTCTTAGATTCAGATCCTCGTAATACTCATAAGACGAAAGCTCAAAACTCCTCCACTGCGGCATGCCATAAACAATGACTTCAGATCTTCCTTTATCAATACTCAACTGTCTCATGACCGAATAGACAAAACTCTCGCTAGACCAGGATGGAATGATAAAAATATTCGAACTATAGCGATCAAACTTCCCTAAGAAGTTGAACTCGGAATTCTCATCTTCCCAATTGATCCCTATTTCTTCACCGACACCGAATCCTTCACTGTCTGGATACATCTTTGTCCACATTTCTTGAAGTTTTCTAACTCTATTATTCTCCGCACTGGTATTTCTACTGATAATCTGAAGTTTGGCATTTCTATGATGCTTATATATATGCTGTAGCAATCGCTCACAATGGCTGTCAAAATCCGGAGTAACCTGAATATGATAAGGATTTTCTTTGTTCATACTGCCACTTGGAAATATAGGAGACAGATAGGGTATTTCAAGTTCCTTGGATAAATTGGATAGTGACTGGATATTGTTTTTCGAAAAACCACCAATGATCAAATCAGTATTGATCGAATCAACTCCAGCCAAAATACTTCGCATTTCAGAGTTATATCCCCTGGAGTCTCTAACTCGCAATGATATGGATCGACGGTGTCCCATTTGGGGCATTTGAAATCCACGCTTAAGACCCGAATAAAAATGCAACACGAAGGAATGCGATCCATCCATAGTATGCGCATAGCTATTAAATGGTAAGACAACCAATATATCTTCCTTCCCATCATCCCATCTCTTTGGCCCCTTATCCTCTTCCTCTTCTTCCGAGATAACAATCTCTTCTATGATGGTATCCTGCTTTTCGAGATCATCATCCTTAGGGATATGAGATCCGTAATCAGGGGTAGAATTGTCGGTGCTAGACTTCTTAAATATAGAACATGAAGTCAACATAAGAACCGAAAGAAAAAGTATTATTTTACTCCCACTCAATCGTTGCAGGAGGCTTTGTGCTAATATCATAAACTACTCTATTGATACCGTTGACACGGTTGATAATGGCCGAAGAGATTTCTCCAAGAATTTCAGTTGGTATTGGACTCCACTCCGCTGTCATTCCATCGGTAGATTGCACCGCTCTTAGGGCTACTACCTTTTCATAAGTTCGCTCATCCCCCATAACTCCAACGCTATGAACAGGTAAAAGGATTGCACCGGCCTGCCAAATTCGATCATACCAACCGGTTCTCTTCAATATACTGGTATAAATATGATCAGCTTGCTGCAGTAAGTTAACTTTTTCCGGTGTAATATCCCCAAGTATTCTAATAGCTAAACCTGGACCCGGAAATGGATGCCTATTTAATATATTTGGGGGCAGCTCCAATTCACGACCTACTCTTCTCACCTCATCTTTGAAAAGCATTTTCAATGGTTCTATCACCTTAAGTGAAAGTTTGTCCGGAAGTCCTCCGACATTGTGGTGAGATTTGATTGAAACGCTAGGTCCTGAAACAGAAACGGACTCAATGATATCCGGATATATGGTTCCCTGCGCGAGATAATCGATGCCGTTTACCTTCTTGGCTTCTTTTTCAAAAACTTCGACGAAAACCCTTCCAATCGTCTTTCTTTTCTTTTCAGGATCTGATACCCCACTTAATTCGCTGTAAAACTCTTCCTTGGCATCAATGCCTATTATATTGAGACCTAAGTTCTTATAACTCTCCAGGACATCTTCAAATTCGTTTTTTCGTAACAGACCATTGTCAATAAAGAAACAATGGAGTCTATCGCCAATGGCCTTATCTAAAAGTAATGCAGCTACAGAACTGTCAACACCTCCACTTAAACCCAATAATACTTTCGATGTTTCTCCCACTTCATCTCTGATTTCCTTGACTGCCTGATCCACAAAATTGCCTGGAGACCAATTGGAAGTCATACCGCAAATTCCGAAAACAAAGTTTCTCAACACTTCCAGTCCATTATCCGTATGATAAACTTCCGGGTGAAACTGGATAGCACACATTCGTTTATCTTGGAATTCGAACCCAGCAATTTTCACGTCATCCGTTGAGGCAATGATTCTAGAATGATTGGGAAGTTCGAATATGGTATCCGCATGAGACATCCAAACTTGATTATTCAAAGCGATGCCTTCCAATAAAGCAGAATCCTCTACTACATGGTTCAGTTGCGCACGACCATATTCACGATGATTGCTCTTGACCACCTTACCTCCAAAGATATCCGCCATAAGTTGTGCACCATAACAAATACCTAAAATTGGAACATTTGGGAATGCTTCGAAATCAACTCTGGGACCTCCGGAATCGTGTACTGAGGAGGGCGAACCACTCAGAATAATTCCACCACAATCACTGAAATCAGGCAATTTATTAAAGGCAAAAATTTCGCAATAAACTTCTAACTCACGAATTCTACGGGCAATTAATTGGGTGTACTGGGATCCAAAATCAAGAATGACTATTTTATTCATCTACTCCTTCGTGCCTTAAAACAATTAAACGACAAATATGGTGATTTTTATTCTTCTATCGATTCGAATTGCCGTATAATTCTTCACATCAAGTTGAGATATTTCTACCTCCGTAAAAAGCGAAGCTAAATTCTAGTGTATTTTCCTCCTCAACAACAGAGAATTTCCAATCACCATGACATCGGACATCATCATGAATAGCCCTGCCCACATAGGATTCAAATAACCCAGTGCAGCCAAGGGAATGGCTATAATGTTATATCCAAAGGCCCATGCAAAATTGAGGTGAACAGTTTTCATAATTTGCTTAGAAGCCTTGATTGCCTTTTTGACCAATCCCAAATCATCCCTGATAAGTAAAAGATCAGAATTGACTTTGGCGAGATCAGTAGCCCCTATAAAACTCATACCTACCCCGGACAGTTGAAGAGATGGAGCATCGTTGAGTCCATCACCCAACATCATGGTATTCTTACTGGTGTTGAGTTGTTTGATTTTATCAAGCTTTTCTCCGGGCAAAAGTCCACCGTAATACTCCTGAATGCCCATTTTTTCCGCCACCTCCTTTACATTCTCCTGTCTATCTCCGCTTAAGATATAACTGTCTATACCATTTGTATTCAAATATTCAATAAGCTGTTGACTACCCTCCTTTATTTCCTCCCGAAATCTCATTCCAAGAAGAGATTGACCATTTTTTTGAAGAAGAAGGTCATAGGTTTTGGACTCGTCCTTGATCAACTGATAGTGGTTTCCTTGATCATCCCATCCTTCGATCCCTTTGCCAGGTTCTTCTGAAATACTTTTCAAGGAAATAGAATTGCTCACAGACTTTTGATTTAAATAGGCAATAATGCTCTTACCCAATGGGTGATTGGATCTTGATTCAAGAGCATAACATATCTCATCAATTTCCCCATCCTGACCAGACACCAAATAATCCCAATCTTTTACCTCTTTTAATTCTTTGGTCAAAGTGCCGGTTTTGTCGAATATCATTGCATTAGCCCTTGATAAGGACTGCATGGTGTCACTACCCTTAACCAGTATCCCCATATTTGTCAATCGACCCAAACCAACGGACAAGGCAGCGGGAGTAGCCAAACCCAAAGCGCAAGGACAGGCGATCACCAATATGGCAATCGAATTTAAAATGGAGGCTTGCAGTCCGAAGGAAAAAACAAAATATTCAAGTAGGAAGCACAATGCGGCAATGATGACTACCATTGGCACAAACCACGAACTAATGCGATCCGCAGTTTTTTGAATTTTAGGTTTTTCCATCTGAGCATTTCGAATCATGCTGACTATTTTCTGTGCAAAACTTTCCTCTTCGCTGGTCAACATCATCACATCAATGCTACCATTAACCAACAAAGAACCACTGATCACACGATCACCTTTTTTCTTGGACTGCAAGTCTGATTCTCCGCTAACCAGAGATTCTTCAATATCTGCCGTACCAGCTATGATTTTCCCATCTATAGCAATGTATTCTCCGCTATTAATTCGAATTTGATCCCCTACGGTGAGAAGGTCTAAGCTCACCTGTTCCGTTTCCCCTCCTATATTGATTCTTTTTACCTCTTCAGGAATAATTTCACTTAGATCATCTATTTCTCTACTCGTCCTATGAAGTGCTCTTTGTTCTATCCAATTCCCTAAAAGGACTAAACTTATTATCAAGGAAGAAGTCTCGAAAAAGATCAATCGGTAATCACCCCAATACCAGCCTATCACACTGTAGATAAATGCGGCTGTACTGCCAAGAAATATGAGCACATCCATATTGGTTCTTCCCTTGGATACGGCCCGCCAAGCACTAAGTCCAAAATGATAAACACCTATCATATATACTGGTATCGCCAATAACAACTGGGTATTGAGATTTAGGCGCCATCCGGATCCTCCTACCATACCTATGAGATGATCCAAGAGAAGTGGCAAGGTGAATATAAAACTAATCAGTAGTTTGGCTTTGAGCGAAAGAGCTATTCGCTGGTTCTCTTTGATAACTGGATATCCTAAATTGGTCAATCCTCTTTCTACCTCTTCTAAAGCGATTGAAGAAGAGGAATAGCTTACTTTCCCGGATTCCAGATTGATATTGATATTTTCTAATCCAAGATCTACCAAATAATTTTTTACTGCCGCAGAACAACTATGACAGGTCATACCTTCTACCGCTATTTCCTGCTTTGCCATGATATATTGATACCCTTCTTATTTTGAATATTCATAAATAATAATCGCAATGTCTGATAAATAGTTTTTATATTTAAGCGTTTCATAATTTTTCTTAGAATATGGATAAAAGAGAATTCCTCAAAGTAACCGGATCTGTAGCCTTGGGATCGGCCTTGGTCCCTGCATTCATCGCTTGTGAACCTTCTGCGAAGTCGAAGGATAAAAAAGACGGACCTAGTCCAGTCGGAGAGTTATCCTTGCCTGACCTTCCTTATGAATTTAATGCCTTAAGTCCGATCATTGACGAAAAGACCATGCGGATACATCACGGTAAACATCATGCGGGCTATACCAAAAAAGCCAACAAGGCCATAGCAGATGCAGGAATTGCTGATAAAACGATGAATGAGATACTCAGCTCTTTAGATGGACAAAATGATTTCCTAAGAAACAATTTAGGTGGATTCTACAACCATAAATTGTTTTGGAAAATCATGGGTCCAAAATCTGAAAAAACAGCTTCCAAGGATTTGAGTGGAGCCATCGATACAGCTTTTGGATCAATGGATAATTTCAAAGACGAATTTTACAAAGCAGCAATGTCTGTTTTCGGATCGGGTTGGGCTTGGTTGAATTACAGTCCGACAGACAAAAAACTATTTATCAGCACAACCCCGAATCAGGATAATCCACAAATGAAGGGCTTGGTAGAGCAAACGGGAAAGCCTGTGATGAATCTTGATGTTTGGGAACACGCGTATTATCTCAATTACCAGAACCGCAGAGCAGATTATGTCAAGGGATTTTTGGAATTGGTCAATTGGGAAGCGGTGAGTGAAAGGTATGCATCTTTGACGGCATAAAATTCAAAAAAGATTAGATTAAATAATTATTATATCCTAAATTTGCGTTTCCAAATTATACATGGAGATTGTAGCTCAGTTGGTTAGAGCACTGGATTGTGGTTCCAGGGGCCGTGGGTTCAAATCCCATCAGTCTCCCTAAAAAAAAGACAAACTGTGAAGGTTTGTCTTTTTTAGTATAAGGACAATTAAAAAAATTCTAGAAATTGTCTCTTAGTCTAACATTTGACCATACCGTTTTAACAGGGACCATATACTTTTGGACTGAGCATTAGAAGAATCTGACTCTAAAGGCATGACATTGCAAGTAAAAGTAAGTCCTATATTGGTCTCTGGATCCAAATACATCAATGTACTTACTCCTATATCTCCTCCACTGTGTCCCATCCATCCATCTCTGCGATATTCCCAAAAAATGCCGTCTTTTCTACCCTTAAACTTTCCGAATTGTTGCTCATGCTGAACACTCAGCATTTCTTGATATGAACGCTTATTTAGAAGAATTCCTTTTCCTGATATTCCATTTAAAAAACTTTGGAGATAGGAGTTTAGATCAGCAAGGCTCATGTACATTTCACCATCGGGATAAGTAATTATGCTTCTGAGTGGCAATGGAGTTTTCAATATATTATACTGTACGGATACTTCTGATCTATCCTTTAAGTTAAAACCCCAATTTGTTTTTTTCAGGTCCAAAAATTCAATTATATTTTTCATAACGAACTCATCGTAAGACAATCCACTAACCAGTTCCACTATATATGCCGCTAATGCCGCGCCAGTATTTGAATAGTACCAATTCTCACCAGGCTTAGATTTGTTAAAATTCTTTTTCCTGAATAGCGTTCCGTTTTCGGACAGATGCATTTCCAGAAATTCTGACAATGGTATTTCTTTATTCTTTGATGCTTTTTTGAGTTCCTTTGCGAAATTTTTGCCGTAATTAGCCTTATCCACTATCTTTTTATCCATGACCATATAAGCCTGCCCATAGAATTTTTGCTCATTAATCGAGGAAGTATGATTTGCCAAATGCCTTATCGTAATAGGATCATTAGGAAAATAGGGATTTCTCACGTCGAATGGTAAGATATCATTAACCGGAGTGTCTAAAGACAGTTTACCCTCCTCCACTAGAATCATCAGTGATAATCCAATGAAAGTTTTAGAAACGGATGCGATACTATGGATGGTTTCTACTGTATAGTTAAACTTTTTCTCAAAATTAGCATATCCATAAGCTTTTTGATAAATTACTTTCTCGCGGTCAACTATTCCGACGGCAAAACCTGGAATAAAATCACGATGATAAAGTAATTCCAGCGCAGCATTAAGTTGTTCTCTTGCCGATTGATGAACACTTATGAACTCTATATCATAATCCCCCTTTTTTTCTTTTTGATTTTCCGCCAAGGGCTTGACTTCTATCCTATATGTCCCGCCAACTTGCGCATCAATTAGGATGATCTCGTTTCCAATACTAGCATTGGGAGAATCAAATTCTTCTATTAACTTGCCATTTGGATCATAGGTTCTAACAAGTACATCTATTCCTCTTTGCTTTAGATTGAATAAGGCAAAATCTCCCTTATTGAAGTTTGTATAGAATGTCTGGGAACTTCCCAATCGAAGAGTCTTCGATAATTTGCTCCCCAACACCAATTCGGTCATACCTTGCCCATAGATACTCGCTGAAAAAATAAGTACCATAAGAACTATTACTTTCATCTTTCTTTCCATATTTCAACTTATTCGAAAATCAATTCGATCATATCGTTTCTAAATAATTCCCGTGATATTTCATCTATTTTGCCTCCATTCGCATTGATGAAAAAGACAATATGACTGTTGGCATCGGGAAAATACCAGGCTCTTGCTTTTCGTCCCATTAATCCACCATTGTGTCCGTATGCTTTGCCATAGTCTGTATCTAGTTCGATCCAACCAAGACCAAATCCATTAACATTATTGACTTTGTTTTCGGACCCAAATGTCCAGTTTCCAGGTTCGAAAAAAGGGATGTCCTCTATCTTTAAAATTTCATCAACTTTGCTTTGATCAAAAAAGAAATTTGTTTTTAGAATAGCTTCGTGAAAATGAAGTAAATCCAACGTATTCGAATATATTCCTCCCGTGCCATTGCTCACGCCAAAAGTATAATTTGTCACATCCTTAAGGTATCCATTCTCAAACTCATCAGTATAGGCTCTAACAAGATTATCTGGTCTAGTTCCTATTTTACTGAAAGAACTATTTTCCAAATTCAAGGGATCAAAAATCAATTGATTCAACAATGTTTCTAGTGGTTCACCTGTAATAGTCTCAGCTATTATCTGTAAAAGAATATAATTGGTATTTGAGTATTGGATATATTCTCCGGGTTTAAATTCAGCATTTAAACTCTTAGCATATTGCAATTCCTCTTCTATTGTTCTTACTCTGGTTGGATCATTATAGAACTCCAACCAGAAGTCAATATCATATACATCTGGAATTCCACTCGAATGTGTCAATAGGTTTCGAATGGTAGTCTCCATAGTATTTGGGATGCCGGAGATTATGCTTGAAGGAAGATACAAGCTTATTTTGTCATTGATATCCAAACGCCCTTGCTCTTCAAGCATCAAAATTAATGTAGCTGTGAATTGCTTAGTTATGCTTCCTAGCCGGTGAACGGCACAAGGAAGCATTTCTATCCTATTGGGAATATCCGATACACCATTTGCTCCTTGGTATAAACCCTCTGGAGTTTTGATCAACATAGAAATCCCCGTTAAGCCTTCTTTAATTTTCTCTTCTAAGAATTGGTCAAAACGCTCTTCATCGGGATGAGTGTTATTTATGCTAGGCAAGCATAAATAGCCATTATCTTCAACCCATGGATCCTGTTCACATGAATGCATTAGGAACAACGCAATCAATAAAACTAACATATAATTTTTACTCATTTTCAAGTTGAGTTGTGTTAAAGAAATATTTTATTCCTAGTCCTCTTAAGGAGTGTAAGCTTATTGGAAGTCTGCGAGTATTGGGGTAAATCACTGCATATTCTTGTCTAAAATATACCTCAAAAGGGCAGTTAAATCTGTTGAAATTTAAGCTTAGCCCGAAGCCTAATGACGGCATAAAATGAGGTCTCCCTGTACTCATTTTCTTTATATATATACCATCTTCCAGGCGATACTGTTGTTGGGTTGTGAAAGAATGTGCATAAGCCAACCCAGGGATAAGATGCAAGCCAAATAAACGTGCAATTCTGACTTCAAATTCAGGTTTCCATGCGACAAAACCCAATTGATTTACATGCCTATGATGGAAATAACCAAGCTGAAATACATGCGAAAATTCATACATCCCATTTCTTGGTTTGGTCAGTTCATACGATAATACTCCCCCAGAATATGTAGGACTATCTTTTCTCTCTTTAAATGGTGCCCTAACTATACACTCTTCGAAATATTCAATACTTAAAGACTTATTATTTTGAGCGCAAATACAAGAACTCATCGCTATCAAAACCAAGAGAAGAAGGTTGAATTTTTTCTTTTGCATAAACTAATAATTGTTTCATGCAAATAAAGTGCAAATACCAGGCTGTGAAGTGCCAAAACTGGTTAGATTGGTGCCAATGGAAGCAGTGGGCCAAAATTGAGATCTAAAGTGAGCCTTTTTTGTATTCGGCTGGAGATAAACCAGTTATCCTTTTAAAGACACGATAAAAGCTTGTTTTCGATTTAAAACCTGCTTCATAAGCTAACCCGAGCAAAGTGTAATTAGAAAAATCATTTGAGTTCATTAACCGTTTTACCTCCTCCACTCTATATCGATTGATCAAATCATAGAATGAACTATTAAGATGTTGATTAAGGAAATTTGAAAGTTTTTTATCCGTTGTACCAACACTTTTTGACAACTTGCCTAAGGTTAGATTCGAATCCAAGAATATCCTCTGTTTTTCTAGTGCTTCATTAAGCCTTTCTCTAATTATTTCTATCTCTGCTAAATCCATATTCGCTAATGGTTTTTCCGACGTATTATTTCTGGGTGCAACTTGTTTTGTTTCCATTCTTTGAAGTAGAAATTCTGGGACCAGAATTTCAGACTGAGATATTCCATAGAAAGCTAAATAAGCTACAAGAGCAGTTAAAGCTACTACTGTTAAAAAACCAGTATCCCATTCTAATTCTCCATAAACTAGTTCGTAGAAACTTGTTGATAAGTCAATGACGCAGACAATTAAAACTCCAATTAAAAGCCGTCCTATCCATTTCAAATCTTTTTCTTCAAGGTTAGAAAAGTTCTGATTAGCGACTTGTTTATACGTGTGAAGAAGTCTCAATGAAATAATTGAATATACTAAAGGAGAAATAATAAGAATATTTAATAGATACAGGTTCTTATCTAATAAGATAATGTAATCGAAAATAATATTATCAGTTAGAAGATAATAAAACGCTGGTAAGGATATAAAAAACAGATATAATGCTCCAGGTATAAAATGAGTCCATAATCTCTGAATTGCAAAAATTCTACTTGCATAAATGGACTTGATATACATCAAAATTAAGGGGCCAATAAATAATGCTATTGGATCTTCAATAAGGAAGGTGAATAAGAAAAGCCATTTAACCTTGTGAAGTACGGCATAGAAAAAAAGAAACTCGAACAGGAACAAGAGAAAAATTAAAGCTAGAATCTTCTGATGTGTTTCCTTTTCTCCTCTTCTTATTAATGAAATGATACTTAATAAAGCAAGAATTATCCCTGTAACTAGAATAAAATCAGTGAGTAATTTCAAATTTTAAGAATTGTTTATGGATAATTCTATGTACATGATTTTCTTCACTTGATATCGACTAACATCGCTTCCGTTATCAAGTGGTAATTTAAACATACAAAAAATAATTCTCCTTAATCACAATATCAATAGGCAGATAATGCTTCTCCGGAATAGTTCTGGAATGCACCAAGTGATTAAAAATAAACTCCATGCTTTTTCTGCCCTGTTCAAAAGGACGCTCATTAAGGAGACAATCAATTTTATCCTCTTTTAAAAGATCAATATTATCCTCAGTGAGATCAAAGCCGATGACCAAAACTTCTTTGCCTTTAAGTGATGAGCGCTTGAAGTTTCTAATGAAGAATTTAGCCCGTGAGTTCATTAGAAATATTCCGTCTAGATCAGGATAAGTTGATTCTATTTTTTTGCAATGTTCCTGCATCTTTTGTTCATCGTGGAAATCTTCAATAGACATACTGATCAACTCCAGTGTTTCACCCGATTGATCATTAAAATGCCGGATTCCTTCCAGTTTCTTTTGGATGTGAATCGCATTTTCTTTGGGATGCCCAAGCGTAAGACACAATATCTTTCGTTCTCTTTTGGCCACCATCTTATGGAAGAGTTTACCGGCAATTACGCCCGCTGTAAAGGAGTTTTGACCTAGAAAGCAGGAAATGCTATCGTGTTCTATTTCAGAGTTGATCGTAAAGATCTTTATGGATGGATCGTGATAGCGATCCAGGATATCCAGGGTTTCTTGCTTAAAAACGGGTGCCAATAGTAAAAAGTCAGGCGCGCTTTCTAAAGCCATTTTGAGTTGTTGGCGGTAATCATCTTTGGAGTAGATATCGTAATACAGGAATGAAGTTTTCACATTAAACTGACTCATGGCCATTCCATCCGAAAGAATTCCTTTATACACCATCCCCCAGTACTGGTCATGCTCATGAGTCGGCATCAATACCTGTACAACTTTCGTTTGGTTAAGGGATAGGTTCCGCGCTACCATATTCTTGCGGTATCCCAATTGCTCAGCGATTTGAAGTATCCTTTTCTTTTTATCAGGATCTACCCTACCCCGATTGTTCAAAACACGGTCTACGGTTCCTCTGGAGACCTCCGCTAACTCAGCAATATCTTTCAGTGTGGTTCTTTTGTTCATTGCTATTCCAAATTGATTCAATATCCGTGCCTTCTTCTTATATTCAGGCTAGGATTTGTCCTCAAAGTCTAAAAATTTCAAGTAAATTTAAACTATTTACGAAAAATTCTTATTTTAGCTATGTGCACGTGCACACAATTTGATTTTCTAAAGTTCTAGCAATATTCCAATCATGAAAACAATAAATCTACTCCTTTCTTTTTTCTTTGTAACTGTATTAATATCAAATGTTTATACCCAAAACAACGCCCTTTCCTTCGATGGTCAAGAAGAATATTTAAGTGTACCACATAACGACGCTCTCAACATTGGCGACGGTTTTACCATCGAGGCTTGGATATTTGCTGAACAATGGAGACAAAATGTTTGGGAAGGTAGTATCGTAACCAAGGACAATCAGTCCCCGGATAGAGGCTTTGCATTTCGATGTGGAGCCAACGGTACTTTGTCTTTCGTCATGGCAGTGGATAATGTCTGGCAGGAAGCTGCTACTTCTCCCATCATGAATACCAATCAGTGGCATCATGTTGCTGTCGTGGTAGATAATGGCACAATTCGACTTTATATAGACGGTCAAATGTAGCCACAAGTTCTTTTTCCGGAACACCCTCCCATTCTCCTGACATGCCCATTAATATCGGTGGATCACCCGGATTTGGTGGAAGGAATTTCCACGGAGTCCTGGATGAGGTCCGCATCTGGAGTGATGCTAGAAGTCAAGCGGAAATAGCGGATAACATGACCGTTGATTTATTTGGTGGTGAGAGTGGTCTTGTCGCCTACTATCCGATGAATGAAGGAGCCGGTACCCTTACCGGAGATCTAACCGGAATAAGTAGTCATGCCTCGTTTAACTTTATGGATGAATCGAATTGGGTAGAAGGCTATACTTTACCGGATTTCGATATATCTGTTCAGAATATTTACGGTGTTGATATCGTCAATATGATCAATCATCCTGTCAAATTAAAAGTAGATATTCAAAATACTGGTACCTCTCCTATCGCGGATATTGATTTGGCACTCAGTCTGAATGGTGCGCTGTATAATTCTGAGACTTTGTCCGCTACCATCCAACCCAATGAAGTTTACAGTTATGAGTTTCAAATACCTGTTGATATGGTGGGTATGACTGATCCTGAAATCATGGTAGTGGCCTCACATCCAGATGATCAAAATGGGTTGAATAACTCAGACGTTCTGCAGATTAAATCTGGTGATGAGGACAAGATCATTATTCACGATGGTGAATTGCATAAAATAGGTGACCAGGAAAATTCAGTGGTCATGACCTTACCCAATGATCTTCACCGCTACGAGGAGATTATGCTCAATATTGATCTCACCTGCCCTTCAGGAGGTTGCGGTCCTTGGGATGTTTTGTCCGATCTTAGAGTGATTACCGATGAAGGCACTTTTGAGTTGGCCAGATATATCACACCTTACGGCATTGCCTGTGGAGGTTGGGTTGTAGATATCACAGATTTTAAAAGTATTCTTGGTGGTGAGGTCAAATTCGCTACAAATATAGAAGTCTGGACGCAGGAAGGTTGGTTGGTTCATATGTCCATTGATTTGATCGATGAACAGTCTGTCAATACCTATTCTACCATCGCTCCCTTATGGCAAAGAGGATATTTGGTCTATGGAGATCCCGGTATTTCTCATGATCTGGACGCCGTTTCTGTGAATGTAAAGGACAATACGGAAACCAGTCATGTTCGAATGACGATAAGTGGGCATGGACAGGGAAATACCAATAATGCTGCTGAGTTCTACGAAGTCACCCATAAGCTTTGGGTAAATGGCAATGATTTCCACGACCACCATTTATGGAAGAGTGATTGTGCCGCTAATCCATGTTCTGATCAAGCGGGAAATTGGTTATTCAACAGAGCGGGATGGTGTCCCGGCCAAGAAGTTCGACCCTATATCATTAATACAAGTTCTGCTCAAAGCCCGGGCAATGACATCAATATTGATTATGAGTTGCAGAATTACAGAAATTTGTTGAATACAGGTTACAACAACAGCGGGCATACCGAGCCCTATTACCGCCTCTACAGCTATTTTGTTGAAAGTTCTTCTACTCCGTATAAAGATTACCGCAATCTCACGGCACGCAGTGTAGAGGTGGAGGTAAGCAATGGTAATATAACTACTGCACATTTTAGCTTTGAAAATACCGGGCATTTTGATCTGAATGAATACACGGTCAAGATTTACTACGACAACGAACTGGTTTCGACTGAAAATTTTACCGGATCCATAGCCGTGGGCAGTACTACAGAATTAAGTACTTCTCTGGATATTCCCAGGAATTCGATGCCAAAAGCCATATTTGCTGAAATTATTAGTGATCTGGACGATAATCCCGGTGACAATGTGATCAAGTCCGAAATCATCACGAATCAGGATGAGCCTATTGAGAATTACGCTTTCGAAGTATTTCCAAACCTCACAACTGATGGTCAATTCAAGGTGCGATTTGATGAGTATTGGAATGGTAGTACTTTGAGGATCTTCTCATCAACTGGTCTAGTCGAAAGGGAAATTGAACTGAATGACCTAGGTCAATTGGAAATTCAATTGAGTAACACCGGTGTGCATTGGTATGATTTGATCCATCCGGAAAAAGGAAATATTACAACAGGTAAGATCATCTACATACAATAGCATAGCGCCCATGTCGTATACTGGAAAGTTCTGTTTTCTTCTGCTAATACTCTGTCTATTATCAGCGCCACTTTTTGCTCAGTTTGATATTACGGGATCTGTAAAAGACGAGAAAACCGGTGAGGCATTAATCGGCGCATCGATCAAGATCAAGGACCTAAATACTGGAACCATAACGGATTACGATGGGAATTTTAGTCTAAAATCTGAAGTGGCCAGTCTTCCGGTCATCGTATCCTACACTGGTTATCGGAGTGTGGAGGTCGAATTACAAGCCGATAAGTTCAATGAAATTTTCTTGGATAATGAAGGCGTATTACTCGATGATGTGGTTGTAACCGGTCTGGGTATAAAGAGACAGAAACGAGAGTTGGGTTATTCAACAGATCAAGTGTCCGGAGAGGATTTGGCCTTGTCGAATGCACCCAATGTAGTCAATGCATTGAGTGGGCGTTCTGCCGGTGTGCAAATTCAGTCTCCCAATGGAGTGGACGGAGGAACAACTAGGATAGTCATTCGAGGGAATAACAATATTACAGGCAACAATCAACCATTGATCATAGTAGATGGAGTACCGATTGAAAATCCTCCCGGACTGACTCAAATAGGAAGAGGAACGGATTGGGGTTCTGCCATCAATAATATCAATTCCGAAGACATTGAGGATATCAGCATTCTAAAAGGACCAACTGCATCAGCAAAATACGGCATGCGAGGAGCCAATGGTGTCATTCTCATCACGACCAAGAAAGGAACGAATACTAGAGGCCTGGGACTTGAATACAACTTTTCGACCAAGGTCATTACGCCCTATCGATTTCGCTCAGTGCAAAACAAATACGGAGCTGGAGGACCTATTTCCCTGTCGGAACCAAGTTTTAAAACCAATGCCGATGGAGAGTTGATCTATCCGGAGGATGTCCACAGCAATAATGGTCCTTATGGACGCCCTACGACGGAGCAATTCGGTTTTTATTCCACTGGAGTTTCCTGGGGCCCGGAGATGCAAGGTCAAATGGTACGATGGTGGGACGGCGAATTACGCCCCTACAGCCCACAACCAGATAACTTGGAACAATTCTTCGACAATGGAACGACGAACACCCATAACATAGCCGTTTCTAAGGCGGGCAACTTCGGTTCGGTTCGAAGTTCTTTCACTTATCAAAAGCACAATGCTGTTGTTCCCAATTCGGAATTCGATCAATACACCGCCAATATCGGTTCACGACTCAATATCAGTGAGAAACTCAGCAGTGAAATTGCGGTATCCTACATCAAGTTTGGACGCAAAAACAGCCCTTCATTAGGCGATGACAACAATGCATCCTTTGGCAAGGGAATTCTTTACAGTTGGCCGCGATCTTACAAGGGTTTGGAAGAGGAATTGAATTTCAACCCAGATGGATCCAGGTATAATTACGACGGCAATTACCCCTTTTCTTTTACTCCACGACATCTTTGGTGGAATACCTATAATCAGAACACTTACCTCGACAGAAACAAGCTAATAGGATCCATCACCTTGAATTATCAACTGACAGACTGGTTACATCTGATGGGTAGAACCGGATTAGACTGGACGAATAATGAGTTCGAAGTTCGAAATAATCCTATTGATCCCTTTGGAATAGCAGAAGCCAAATACGAGAGAGAATTGGATCGAAACACCATCCACAACAGTGAATTTCTCGTTACCGTTAGTAAAAACAGTTTTCTGATTCCCAAGTTGAATGCTCGCCTATCTGGAGGAGGAGCACAATGGTACAGAGATCAATACGGGCTCAATGCATCGACGGATCAATGGATCAACCCCTGGCTGTTTGCTTTCTCCAATTACTCCGGGGAAGACCAAAGCAGAATTCCAGTTCCCAGAGAAATTGTCTTCGAAAAGAAGATCAATTCCCTTTACTCCTTCCTGAACTTGGATTACGACAATGCCTTGTTCCTTGAATTATCCGGTCGAAATGATTGGTCCTCTTCCCTACCCTCTGATAACAACTCCTATTTCTATCCATCTGCTTCTTTGAGTTATGTTTTATCGGAACACATCAACTTGAGTAGTATTCAAATGGATTTTCTAAAGTTCCGATTTTCTTATGCCAAAACAGCCAATGATACTGATCCCTATCAATTGGATTTTGTCTATGACATCGATAATTTCAATGGCAATCAAACGGCAGGATTGCCTGATGTCCGTCCACCTTCGGAATTAAGGCCTCAGCAGGCGGATTCCTACGAAGGAGGTATCACTGTTGGACTATTTGATAGCAAACTCAATGTTGATTTCACCTATTACCAGATAGAATCCTTTGATCAGATTCTAGAATCGCCGGTTCCTACTTCATCCGGGGTCTCATCGATTAGAATCAACAATGGCGTTCTAGAGAATCGAGGTTTCGAATGCGGTATTTCCTACCATGTGCTCAACAAACCCAAAGGACATCTCACATTAGGCCTGAACTTTAGTCGCAATGAAAATAAGGTCATCAGCTTAGGAAGCGGTGCCGATGTGCTGGAAATTGCCGATATCTGGGGAGATTTTGGGCCTAAGATCATGGTTAGAGAGGGCGAATCCTATGGGACCATCTACGGTTACGATTATATTCGACATGAGGAATCCGGAATGCCGATCCTCAATGATGCCGGAACCCATTATCTCGTCACGGAGAATCATGTTCCTGTTGGGAACGCAGCCCCGGATCTATTGGCTGGATTTAATCTGGAGGCGAGCTATAAGAATTTCCGATTGGGTGCATTGATCGATTCTAAAATAGGAGGAGATATCTATGCGGGCTCCTACGTTATAGGACTACAAACCGGCCAAAGTCCTGAAACGCTATACGAAAGGGATGGCAATGGACTTCCCTATACGGATCCCGATGGGGAGACCAGAAATGTCGGGGTAATTTTACCTGGAGTTCTGGCCGATGGCTCACCCAATACCAATGTGGTTCATTATTACCACAAATATTTGCCGAATGCGGGTGGCTGGGGAAAGATCTTGACCACACCGGGAATACTGGACAACAGTTGGGTTAAAATGCGTGAAGTCTCTTTGAGTTACCAGTTCCCTCAGAAGATTCTAAGTTCCTCAAAAGTATTTCAGGGTTTGACGATTAGTCTGGTGGGACGTGATTTATTCTATCTCTACAGTTCACTTCCTGATAATGTAAATCCTGAAGGAATCAGCGGATCTGGTAATGCCCAAGGATTAGAATGGGCCTCCTTTCCTAGTATGCGATCATTCAGCCTTCGATTAGCCGCCAAATTTTAATCCCATGAAGCAGTTCTTTCTTACATATATCATCTTTGGCTTTTTGCTTTTCTTTTCTTGCGATGATGGATTCGAAGAAATCAATGAAAACCCATTGGCACCGACAGAAGTCAACTACGAGGCCATTTTTAATGAACTAGTCAACTCTTTGCGCCTGGATTGGAATCAGCAATTGTTCTTGCACAATGAGATCTTATACGATGTAACCGAATTGGGCGTAGTCACCGCCAAGACTTTTGGGAATGTCGATTCCGGAACGGAAGAAATCTGGAGCAATTACTACTCTGCATTAAAAAATGCCCGCCAGTTGGAAGAAAATATTGACGAACTCGTAGGTGCCGATCTGGAAGCCACATTGATCGTCAAAGCCCAAATCGACATCCTGATGGCCTACAAGACCTTTAAGCTCCTGGATCTTTTTGGCAGTATCCCATATTCTGAGGCAGGAAGGGCCTATGGTGACCAGGCTATAGTACGACCCAAATACGATGATGAAAGAGATATCTATCTTTCCCTCCTGACAGATCTACGAGAAGCCAGCGATTTATTGATCATTACTTCCGGAAATACGGCTGCCGGTAATCCTTTTCTTCGGGTAGGTTCACATGACGCTTTGTTTGGTGACAATTTGGGACAATGGATCAAATTCTCCAACTCCATGCTATTGAAATATCTGGTTCGAATCGCGGACAAAGAACCGGAATTGGTCAATGAAGAAGTAGCGAATATCTTGACCAACGGCTATGATTTGATCAATCCGGGCGAAGACGTCATGATGAGTCCATCCCAGCAAGGCTGGTCGAATCTGGGAGTAAACTGGTCCTTTCGAGAACACAACAAACTGAGAATGGGCTCGAATCTATGGACCCTCTTAACGGAAGATGACGAGATCCTCGATCCCAGAGCCAACATTTTCTTCGAAACCAATAATACGGATGAATGGGTGGCCTTTCCTCAGCTTCCCAATAGTGGAATCCCTCAGTCCGGCGGTGCTCCCTATGACAAAGACATCAGAGATAATGCTTACGACAACAAGGGCGATGGGAACATCTACTCTTCCTTCAATTTTTACCTGGTTCGAGACGAACAAGACATCCCCGAAATATTGCTTACCGCTGCAGAAATGAAGTTCATTTTAGCAGAGGTATTTCTAAAAGGAATAGGCACTGGCCAAGATCAATCAATCGCCAGCTTTAGATACGCAGAAGGCATGCTGACTTCTATGGAATTTTGGCAAGATCTCGTCCAAAATTCATCTATTTGGGAAAACAAACCAACACCACTCTCCACCGGCGAACTCTACCAGTTAACGGAAAACCCTAAATATAAATTCGTTGTTGGAGCCAGTGAAGAGGAGAACTTATCCAAGATTTACACCCAGCGATGGATTAATTACTTCAGACAGCCCTGGGAAGCCTTTACCATGATTCGTCAGACTAATCTTATCCCTAGGGAAAAACCCACAAACGATTTCTTTAGATTCCAGTATCCTGTGTCGGAGTCGGCTTATAACTTCGATAATTGGTCAGAGCAAGTGGGTAGAATGGGTGGAGATGAGACGGATGTTAGGCTTTGGTGGATGGAGTAAGAGGTCGGATAATTAATTGTGTTTGATCACTGCTTTAATTATAATCTGTAGCTTGGACATGTCTGCTTATGGCTGAAACTACAGATTGGTGGGTTTGTACTTTTGCCTAGCGATAGTGATATTACTTAATTCATTATTATACATTGAAATTAACGGGTTTGTGTATTAGCAGTTGCGGATTTTAAGCAACTACTTTCGGATTACAAAATACCTTAATTTAAGCAATTAAAATTTGATAAAGCACTTCAACCGCTATTGCTTATACACGTTGTTATGCAATCGCCCTTTCACATTTTGTTTATTATATTCTTGAAATATCCATATTCTTTGTCGATTAAAATTCGTCTGTCGAGATAGCAATTAAACATTTCACAAGATGTTTCCGGTAAAAGAGTGCAACTGAAACAAGCTGAAAGATTCAAATTCGCTACACCTTGTCCATTTGTATGATAGCAAATAGGGTCTGTCGCACAGTCAATGGCTCTTATCATTGCCGATTCTATCAACTTGCCAATTCGGTCGTCATCACAAATCGATGTTATTCCTCCGTAACTTCCTTCCGAACCTGCAATGGTGTATATCAAAACTCCATTCATTCCAAGTTCTTCATCAATATAAAGTCGTTCTTGAATAGATGTTGATGGATAACCGCATAAATACTCCAATTCCTTGATCAATAGATGAGAAAACGTATGAATAAGAACAAATTTCTGATTTAACTCAAAATCTTCATTAAAAGACGATTCAAATTGCTGTTTGTTCCCAATCAAAATGGCAAGTCGCTCTTCTAATTTCGGATTGTTTTTAATCCATTCATCCAAAATTGTATGGTCAAATTCAAAGAATATGCCTTCTCCAAAACTTTCTATTGCTGGAAGATATTTAGTCGTTTTGCCATAGGTTGATGTAAATTTCTTCGTAATACTTTCTATAGTGTTTTTTTCGGTGTCTTCATCTTCTAAAAATGAGTTCGTTGAAATAGGCTCCTGCCTTGTATAAGATGTTTGAACTGAAGTGATTTTTATTTTGTCCATTTTATAAATGGATTTAATCACATTACTTTGAAATAGTGATTTGTCAATTTTGTTAAAAATCAATTTATCCTCAATTCTCTCGTTATCTTTTTCAGTAATGAATTTATATTCATCAAATCGGTATTGATTTTCAGTTTTTGCGATTTCAACTTCCCTTTCACTAAAATTGTTATCAATTAGCTTTTGTATCGTTTCAGCATCAATGTCTATATTTTTATATCGTTTTAAGTTTCTTGAAATTGCTTGAGCATTGCTTCCGTCATTATGTTCCTCTCTGATTAGATTAATTGAAAATTCGTTCAACTCATCATTTGCAGGAATAAAAATACTTGACAGAATGTTCGGATAATAGACACTATTACTTGACCGTATTACTGGTTTAAATAAAATGTCGGTTTCCTTGGTATTCGGTAGCAATTCTTGAATTTTAACTCGCAAATTAAATAGACCAGAAAGTGTTGTAAAGTTCAACTGTTCTCCATTTTTTCTTTTTGCTATTATCCAAATACCTTTTAAATCATCTAACTTATCAGATGTTTTATATTCAAATATTACATCATCGGGAACTTGGATATTCCCAAGTGTAATAATTTCTTCTTCGTCTGTTGTATCTTTCACATCTGTATTTTCTTCCTTTTTCCTTCCTCTAAATAATGACCATTTATCCCAAGGGATGTCAGCGATTTCTCCGTTTGGCGAAGTTAGAATGAAACGCACTTGCTCCAAATCATAGAATTTTCGCTTTTTATCTCTGTTTTTAACGTAACAACTATAGCATTTTGGTGGATAAAATTTCTCTTTATGATAAGAATCAACATTGTTTTCCCAATTGTTTTTCCATTTGTCAATTCTGTCAAAACGATTGCAGTTGTTACAATAAAACCATTCAGGGAAATATTTAGCAGATAAAAATGCGAATGGATTTTCAGGCTTATAACCTTGTTTCAACTCATTGACAGGTATTTTTATCAAGTACTCTAACTCTTGAAAGTATTTGCTTAATCGATTCTTAAATCTTTTGTCGATTATAAAATTGTGTTCTTCAAATTGTCCGTTTACAGTTTGAAAAAAAGGCCACTCGTTGAAATTGTCGATTAATATTGAACCGTCTCTTGTTTCGATAATAGAACCTACACCACCATAAGAACTAATGGCTTTTCTTGTTTGTATTTGCTCAAATTGTCCCATTATTTGTTAATTATTTTTACAATGCTGTTTGTATCAATTTCTCGCATCGACATCATTAAACTCCAATCATCTAATTCGGACATTTTCTTAATCAAAATTTTGTATGTCAAATCACCTTCTTTTGTTGTCCATTTTTCGACCAATATTTTTAGCTTATCCAAAGCATAATTCAGTTGCTTTTTATTTTTGATTCTATTAGAAATAAAAGTCTTTAGCTCTTCATAATCGCCTGTAAAATCTTTTGCTCTTTTGTCCAAATACCAACCCTGTTTATGGCGAACATAACAAACCAACAAACTCGCTAAAACCTTATCTAATGCGATTTCTGTAAAAGGTGTTACACTTAATGGCTCTACAAATTTGTAATAGGCGTTGTTGAAAGGAACATAATTTTCAAAATACGATTTATCTCTTGAACGATTGGCGTCCAATAGATTGATTACAATTCCTCTGTCTTTTCTTCCTACACGACTTGATGCCTGAATGTATTCAGCCACATTTTTAGGTTGTCCATTCATTAACATTATGTTGAGCCGTTCAATGTCAATCCCAACGGAAAACATATTGGAAGCTAAGACCAAATCGACTGTGTTATGAACAAAACTCCAGCCATCTTTCAAAATCAAATTAAAAGGATTTTCAATGTCGTTTAAAAACTGTTTTATTTTATTGCTTTCAACTCTTGCCGTTAATTCTTTCGTTCGTCCTGCAAGTCCAAAATAGTTAAAACCATAAACTTGTTTGTTTAGTTGATAACGAGTGTGTAATAGTTTTAAAAAACCTGAAATTTCTGCAGGAACCTTGTTGTACACTTTTCCTACATCACGTAAAGTGTTGTAAAATGAAACGATTGTCCAAAAATTGTTTTCTCTATTAATTGCTTCTTCCCTTGACAATTCTTCCTTTGTTCGATAATATTGAAATAACTTGATTCGTGCTAAAAGCAAATTTCCCAAAATCCGTATTTGAGAATTAAGTGCTGTTTTTCCTGTTGGCATAAAGCCAATGTGTTTTCGTTTACTTTCAGTTGATACGTATGAGAAAAAGTTGTCATCATAAGTTACTCCCATTGGTGGAAATATGTTCAATTTTCTATTTCCGTAGAGCATTGCAACTTGTTGTTCGGTATTTCTTGTTGTTGCTGTTGAAGTGATTATTTTGGGTTTCTTATTTCCTTTTGTAGCAAGTAACTCTACGATTGACTCGTATAATCCAGTTATTGAACCCAAAGGACCGCTTAACAAGTGTAACTCGTCTTGAATAATTAAATCAGGCGGTTGTTTGTTCTTGTCTTTTTCCTCTAATACAGAATTAAAAAGACGATGGCCTTCTTGTCTATGCGAAAGCATTGCGAATTTATCTACCGTTGCAAAAAGTAATGTAGGCGGATTTTGGTAGATTTTATCATCTACAAAGTAAATTGGAAGTTCTTCGCTGAAGGCACAATCTGCATTTAGACAATTAGTGGAAAACGCTCTGTCTGTCGCTCTATAGCCCAAGTCAAATTTCCCCGCTTGGTTTTGCGTTACCAAGTTGCAACCGCACCAAGAACAGTTTGTTATTGGAAACGTATTTGCTTTTCGATAATCGCCATTTTTCTTGTTGTTTAACTTGGTTATTTCGTCAAATACCTTTTTATAAATTGAACGAGCATCTTTATAAGAATTTGGCGTTGTTGAAGCTCCAACCCACATCCCAATTGAAACTTTGTCATCGCCAAAGAAGTATTCGTGAGTGGTATTAAAGTTTCTTCTCAAAAAATCCAGCGATAAGATTAGCTTCGTTGCCCTCTCAAATTGCTGTGCTGTTAAAAGACGAAGTGTGTAACGCATTATCACAGAAACACCATCTGCATCTTTAACGTGTACAATTCTTCTGTTGATAATAGTAAAAGCAGTTACCGCTAAATATGCTTCTGTTTTTCCACCTCCTGTTGGAAACCAAAGTAAATCGACAACATTGTTTCTATCTTCTGAATCTTCATTGATTGTAGATTCAATATTCAAAAGAAAGAACGCTAATTGGAATGGTCTGTAGTTTGGTTTGAATGAATGGTTTTTGAAGAATTCTAAATCGTTATAGCTATATTGCTCCTTAATTTCTGATAGTTCAATTCCTTTTTTACCGAACAAATCTTTGTTTGAAATGAGCATTTGGATATACATTGCCGTATTTGCTAATAAAAAAGCCTTGAATGCGGTTTCATTTTCAGAAAGGAAATCTATGTTTTTGATTAATCTGTCATAGGTTCTATTTTGCTTTTCTAATATGGTTGTTAAGGAATTTTTGTAATTGTTTTCCGTTCTTGTCTTTTCTTGTTCAGCAATCCAATTCTTGTACTCGTTGACAAATAATTTTAGCTTATGTATAATTACCGTTTTATCTAAATCTGTCCATATCGAAAGTTTCTTCAACTCGGTAATTTCTTTCAAATCATTCGGGAAATCATCTTTAAAAGCATTGCTATAATTCTTAATGTCAACTTCGGGTAAAAAAGTGGTTTTTATTTCCGTTGGATTCTTGTTATTATTCCAAGTAACCGCACAACCGTGTCCAATAGCGAAAGAATGCTCTTTTCGGTATTGAAAGTTGATAAGATTTAATTCTTTGTCAAACGGGTTAATTTCAGAAAGTTGTTTGTACGGTAAAAAATTAACTCCTGAAATTGCTATTTCGCCTTGAAATATGGCTTTTATATTTAATTGTTCATTACCAAAGGAAAATTTGTTTTTTGGGTGATTTAATCTATTTGCCAAAATAATTTTTATGAATTTGCCATAATGTGTTTCATAAATTTTCTTGTAATAACAAGTAACGATGGAATTGTCTTCTTGACTTTGGTCTAATGGATATTCTTTGGATTCATCGGCAATAATTTCGGTTAAGTTTAGCTCTACAGTTATCGGCTCTCTCTTAACCCTTTTCCAAAGTCTTTGCCCTAACAGCAATTCTCCTTTTTTATATGCTGTACTATTTACTAACTCCGTTTGTTGTTCATTTTCTTTAAATCTGGTCTTATAGTTCCGAATAGACAATCCTCCTTTGTCAAATTCTTCTTTGTTTAAGAGCATTAGCCCATTTTCATACTTGAAATATTTACTAATTGAGTTGTATGGATGTTCCATAAACCAATTGTAATCTTCCTCTTTAATTTCTATCGATGCTTTTGTAGATTCAAGTTGTACATATTTTGCATAATTAAATGTAACTGTTAAAGTCTTTGCATCTTTTGGAACACAAAAGGTTAAACCAAAATTTGTAGGGAAATATTGATTGGCTTCAGAGTACTCTTTTTCAGGTTCAATAGCTTTACTTTTGTCAACATCTTCATCAAAATCGTTTTCAGCTTCTTCATCAGATTCTAAATCTGTGTCAAGGTTGTCATCTTCCAATTCTGCATTTGCATCAATAGTTTCCTTTTCTCCAATAGACGTTTCTACATCTCGCTCTGGAAACAAAATGCCTGAATAATATCTACTCAATGGATAATCCGAGATTATTTCATTTTCGTCATCTGAAACAAAAACATCCGAGCCAGGACCAATCAAATTATTTTTGATTGTATCTCTAAATATTAATCTCGGCTCATTTATGTAATCACTCATCTATCAAAGTCTTTTTTATTATTGTTTTTTCTTGAATTGTAGCTGTTAGTTTGTCCAAAATATCGTTTGGTATTTTACTCAAGGAATCACTTACTTCCTCCTTGCCAGAAGCAACATAATCCAAAAGGTCGCTACCTAAAATTTTACCTGCCTGTTGCCTGATTGAATGATCTTTTTTAGAATATAGTTTGAACTTTTCAAACTCCGTAACTAACAAATCATCAGTACGATTCTTCTTTATACAAAATTCACGAATTACTTCCATAGTTTTTACCCTTGGAAATCGTGTTTCGCAATTTTCGTTTAAATAATTTCGGAATGTGTTGTAATGAATTTTGAATGCAGAAAAAAGAGCTTCATACAGTTTTTCGGTACTTTCGTATTGATTGCACAAATCTTTCAATGTTTGTTTCCAGCTATCCGAATACGTATCGAACGAATCCAACAATTTTTCTGTGTCAAAGATTTTAAGGATTCTTCTGAATTCTTCCTTGCTGTCGTTTTGATAAAATCTGATTGTTGAATTTTCGTATGTCTCTCCAATGGTTGTCTTAATAAGTTCACTATTTTCTATGAGGAAGATACCTTTAGAAGAATCAAATTTATCAACAGTTCCATCGTTAAATTGAATTTCATAAATCGCTTTTTCTTTAGGCAAATCAGAAGCCTCGTAAGGGTTGTCTCTGAAGTTCTCATCATTTAAATCAAAATCAAAGACATCGTCCAAATCTCGTTTTTTTACTTCTATTGGATGATTGAAATCCGTATTGAAAAATACCAACCTGTCTTTATGGCTTAACTTCTCTTTTTCTTGTTGATGATAGGTGCGTTCAACATTTTCAAACGAAATTTCGTCTAAATTTTCATAACAGAGAACTTTACAGTTTCCTTTGATAGCCTTAATCTTGGAATATAACTCCATATTGTTTAAGTATGGGACGATTACCAATTTTCTATGGGAATTCTGCCTGTCATTTAACCACTTATCCAAATAAAGTTTTGAGTTGTCAATTCGCTTATCACTTATTAACTCAATATTGTAGATTTTCTCACTTTTAAGTTGATTGGAAAAGGCATCATAATTTTTCTTTTCTGTAAGTACATAAACTGATTTAGGATAGATTTCTTTGGCTTTTTGGTTTATGTAATTCCATTTCAAATTTTCGTTTTCGAGAGCGTTTGCAATTTTTGAAAACACGCTGAAAATGCGGGTAGTATATTCCTTTATTGTATTCGGATTATATATGTCCTTTTCGTAGAAAAGGTTGTTCAATTCTTCCGTAAATGATTCGCTTTTGAAATAATGATTAAGACGGTCTAAATATTCTTGAAAGATGCCTTTGGATAAGTTGGTGTTGACTAAAACCATTCTACAGAAAAAGTTCGTGTACTTTAAGAGAAAGGCAAGGTTAACCTTGCTTTCATCTTTTATATTTTGAATTTCTGATTTAAGTTCGGTGAAGAGTGAATGAAGTTCTTCATTTTTCAAGGCAACTTTTTTAATGTTGTTTGGTAGTTCTTCGTTGGCGATTTTGACTTCGTCATTAGACCACCACCATTCTATGAATTCATTTTCCGAACTTGGTTTTTCTGCACCAATAACAATTATGTTTTTGTACTTATCTCTATATTTTTCCTGCAAAATAAAGTCAAAATCTTCCCTGTATTTTGCATCGCCAATAACGATAACTTCATCAAAACTTTGGTCTTGGTTAAGCAGGAAGTTCTGTGCTGAATTGAAGTCGTTGCAACATTCAACCATATAGTTGAAGAAAGGTAAATCCTTATTGATTTTGCCTTTTTTACTGGTATATCTTATTGGCAAGTGTTTGCTTTCCTTAAAAAATTGCTTTTCAGCGATTACTAAAGTTCTATTCTTAAAATCTGTAATAAACGGAAAGCTATCTCCAAAAGCTTTGTGTAAATAGCTCACATAATTATCAATGTTTTTACCCGTATTCCGTCCATTTGATAGGTTTGGATTTATTTTATAGAACTTATGACCACTAATGGAAATTGTAGCTCCCAGTTCGTTCTTTTTCGGGAACTTATATTTTAGGGTTAATCCAGTTGGGCTTTTTCTTTTTACTTGATAAACTCTATTTTTCTTATGTGAATACACCAAGTCTCCAACTTCAATAGAAGGATTTGCCCTTTCATTAAAGAAGTTTTGATAGAGCTTAATAAGAACAATTGAGTGAAAAATTGAGGTTAAAAAGTTTTCTCTGAATTCTTTTTCAGAAATAGCTATAAATAAATCTCTTTTTTCGGAAGCGTCATTCAGAATATATTGATATATCAAGTGGAAGTTTACGAAGTCGAATGTATTATACTTTTCAAAATCCGATTCCCGTAGATTAATCTCATCTGAATAACATTCCTGAATTTCAGTATTTAGTTGGTTTAGATAATCTTGGATTTTTAAGTTCATTCAGTATCATTCTTTTCCTCTAAGGTGTTTCATTTGGGTGTTGCATAACGGATAATGACATTGATCGTCTCTCTGAGGTACGAAGAGATATGATCTGATATCTATTGTTCTAGATAGTTTTCAACTTACTCCAATTGGTACGTTTAATTTAGTAGAAACAATTGGGGTAAACGTTTCAAAAAGTTTAGGATGTAGGCACATTCCATAATTTGTACATTTAACACTTTCTATCATTCTTAGAATTTCAATCGGGGTTTTCTTTGAGTTATAAAAAAACCAAGTCCATCTATAATGACTGTCTACAATGTTTTTACCAGTTTTATTTCCAAAGGTCTCAATTAAGTCAATTTTATCTTTGGTATTTGTTTCAACTGTTACACCTATAAATCCACTTTCCCAGAGTTTTATCATAACTTCCTCCACATTCTCTCCAATGGAGTATGTAGTTAAACGTTTTTCTAACTCGTTATACGTAAAAACTATCGGCAATCTATATAAAGCTTCAATATAATCGCCAAACCCCTTATATTTTCTTACGGCTTCTTCCAGTAGTTCTTTTGCGGCGTCATGATTGTATTCATGGAATGTTTCCTTAATTATTTTTTGAGTAATAAAGCCCGTACGCAGCACATCATCTTTTGATGAGAAACTACTATTGTCAAATGCATGCTCCACACATTTTTTACATAAATTGATTATGTCTCTTGCTCTAAAATGAGTATGCCTAAGGAAATATGAAAAGGAGTCTTCTTGAAAACTGGATTTTACCCAACCATTTTTAACTTTAGAGTCAAATAGCTCGTACCATGAGCCCATATTGTGCCTTCGCGTTAATTTTCGTCCTACTGCTTTTAATTCCCATTCAATACGATTAGAGATGAATTGATACAATTCATCTCTTTTCCATGAAACGAACCCTATAAAATCAGTTTGTTTCTGTGGGAATTTTACTTGCGAAGTTAATCTATGCCAAGGGATAACGAGTCGCACTTTAAAAGGTCTTTCTGAGGATTTATAGAATTTCGCCATGTAAATATCGATAAGTGCCCTTACAACTGATTCTGCAAGGCTTCTTGTCTTTTCAAAATTGGAATGTGGAGTTTCGATTGGCTCGATTACAATTTGAGGAATAAATTGATTAGTCACAGCTAAATCTTTCAAGCATTTTCTGACAACTGTATAAGTCTTTTCATTCAGCATGTCATCCACAGAATTTTGTAGTTTGTCAACTTCTTGTTTTCCATCTCTAAAAATCATTTTTGAGATAATACCCAAATATTTTGACGTGGACTCTATAAAGTTGTGTTTCGATTTTATTGAAATTACTGCCTTCCAATGATCTGATTTTCTATCAATATTATATTGTGGAAGGTATGCATTAAGCAAAAACACGTAAATTCTTAGAATCTCTGCCTTCCACATACTTTTTAATACAGTTTCGAACCGATAGATATTGTTTTTTTGAGAATCAAACAATTCCACTATTCGGTCTTCTACTATATTTCTTTCGCTCAAGTACCAAATCATTTTTTGATCAGGAAAATTTTTTTCCAAGTAATTTATTTGACCCTCATTCTGAAGTAACATTTGTGCCGTTTTACCAGAACCCCATCTTCCTGTAATAACTTCTTTTTGAAATTGACTACTTGTTTTCTTAACTCTACATTTAAATAGTAGGTCGTCGTCTTCGGCGTTTATGTCTCCAAATATTCTGTGAAACTCTCTATTCATGATTCGTTTTTTAATTATCGAGAACGGATGATGATACCCTGCGTCTCTCACGTTAGTGAGATATGCTGTGGTATCTATTGTTACCTGCTGCTACTCATCCGTTTTATATAATTCAATCAGTCCATTATCATATCCAATTGCCAATATATTTTTGTTACTTGACGAACATAGTGGTCTGCAATTAATAACTTTTGATTTTTGATTCAGACTAATTACTATCTCGCCATTTAGAGCATCTAATATCTCAACTGCACCATCATTATAAATTGCAACAAAAAAATTATCAAATCCACTTAATTTTTCTAAATCAATCGCATTTCCGTCTTTGGGTTTTGTCCAAAGAAGTTTTCCTGTTTTATCATAGCCACTTACTTTATGATTTGCAATTCTTGGGTTAGGATTATAAATTCTTCCTTGTACTATGTAAATATCCTTTACCTTTAGAAAATTTGGTTCCATTAAATGAGGGTCATCATCTTCAATGCTGAATAACTTTGATCGGCTTCCATCTTGATTTAATTGATGGATTTCTTTTAGTTTATGTTGACCTTTAGGATTTCCAACTAGTGCAAATAATTCGGACTCATTATCTATTCTTAGGTAATGATTGAATAAATCATAATGTCCCAAATCTATATCGAGAACAACTTCAAATTCTGAATTATAAATCAAATCTTTATCTTCTTTCCGATTGTGATTTGTTTGTCTCGCAAGAAAGTAGTCATTATTATTCTTTGATAAACAGAATTTCCCTTTTGCCTTTTCCGTATATGTTTCTTTTTCCAAATCGTACTCATATACAGTATTGTATTCTTCGTGATGAATTTGTCTATAGCAAGTGTTTACAACTATCTTATTCTGTTCATTTTTTTGAAACAACTGAACACAATCACCATGTTCTTTCAATTTAATTGATTTCGTTTGTTCTGTTATAATTGAATGAATTGATATTTTTCCATTTGAATGAGCTGAAATCACTTTATCCTTAATCAAACATATATCCCAAGTAATAGAGTTAATTTCAAATGACGGGTCAATTTCTTTTGCTATTAAATTCAAATCTGAATTGAAATATTTCTCATCATGACTCGAATCAAAATCAAATATTTCTATTGGATTCAGTTGGTTTAATTGGTAGGTAATCCCATCTCTATTAATTGAATATGACTTTACGGATAAATTTTCATCCATGTCATTTGGAGGATTCACTTTAAAATTAATTGAGTCATTGTTGAGGTCGCAACTAATAAATTCTCTGTTATCAGAGATTAAAAGTTTGAGTTGATTAGTAACCAGATTCCAATGTAGTAATTCGCCTTCAAAAGAGTATCCACCATCATAAGTTCCAGTAGCTAAAATTACTTCTTGTTTTATAGGATCGTAATCTATGTCATTTAAAGGATACCTTATGTTTTCGATGTGACCTATAGTTTTGTTACCACTTTGATTAAAAAGTGTAATTGATTTTTTCTTAATGTCCTGATGCCGTGCTGACCATTGTCCGTAGTATGAATGAAACACTGCAATTACATCATTTTGTAAATGAATTATTTTTCGTGGAATTGTTACTTCCTGAAAAATTCTTTTCCCTAATATTTTGTGTTGACTAATTTTCATTCTTCAAAAGTTGCAGGTAACATATTTACATCAGCAATATTGCTGATATATCCGTTATGTCGTTAATCTGCAATATCAATGGAATTTGACAAATTGCCGAGTTATTTTTTACACTATTCATTATTTAAACATTTATAAACGTTTTAAGCGTTTAATCAGGTTCTATACCTATACCAAGCCAACGTTTTCAATAGTAAAATTTGATTTCTTTGGGCCCTTTAATTTACAAAGGAAGACTGAATTCACATGTATAACTTTTGTTATACTGAAGTGATCGGTGATCCGTAGTCGGTGATCAGAATATAGGGGCTTGGATGTAGGGTTTAGGTTGTAGGATGAGGATGTTGGTTTAGGGTTTTAGTGGCTAGAATTATTTGCTTGTATTGATTTAGAATTCTTGTCATTAAGTTCTTACTTTAGAGGATATAATTGATCAATCTATTTTGCCGTGTTCCACAGTCAACTTACTCAATCAAATCATGCCTCATGTACTTAGGAGTTGATATTGGTGGTAGCCATATTTCAGCCGCACTGATCCATGCTCATGGAAAAGAAGTTGCGATCCAATCTCACCATG
Source organism: Saprospiraceae bacterium (assembly GCA_965230755.1). Lineage (GTDB taxonomy): Bacteria > Bacteroidota > Bacteroidia > Chitinophagales > Saprospiraceae > DATFJT01. The sequence continues at coordinate 69,154 of CBDDLT010000010.1, forward strand.
AAAAGGAGGCTGCCCATGATTTGGAAAGAGCCGAGTTGTTAAGGAGATGGGTCGATCTGATGAACGAATGCATGGCTGAGCAAGCTATTACGGGCATCGGAATTTCTATTCCCGGAGCATTCGATTATGAAAATGGTATTGGGCGCTATGATCACGGTAAATTTGTAGGATTGAACGGTTTCAACTTGCTGAATTATTTTCAGGAATATCTTGATCTTGCCGAGGATACATCGATTCGATTCATGAATGATGCGGAGGCATTTGCGATTGGGGAATACTGGATGGGATCCGTTCGCGATACGAAAAGGGCTTTGGTTATCACCCTTGGGACCGGTTTTGGAGCCTCCTTTGTATTTGATGGTGTCTGCATCAAACAGGGTGAACATATACCGGATGGTGGAGAATTATACCATCTGGAATTCAAGGAAGGCAAGATGGCGGATGAGTTCTTTTCTACAAGGGGATTGGTTGCACTTTATGAATCCATAAGCGGTCAAAGACTGGCCAATGTAAAACTCATTGCACAAGCGGCAAAAGAAGGAAATGCTCAGGCTGTTTTGTGCTTCGAACAATTTGGAAGAGATCTCGCTGAGTTTCTTGCCCCGTTTATGAACAAGCTTCAAATAGATACCCTAGCAATCGGAGGAAATATAGCGCTGGCTATGGATTTGTTTGCACCTTCCCTGCATGCGCATTTAGGAAAGAATTTTGTTGCAGTCAAAAACACGGAACTGGGTTCGAAGGCTCCATTGTACGGAGCAGTTTATCCCTTTATCAATAAAAACATTAAACCATGATATCAAGAAAGCAACCTTTGTTTCATCTTATCATCCTGCCTGCACTTTGCATGATGGGCTATCAATGTTCAGAAAAAAATCAAGCTGTTTCGACAGAAAATAAGGATGTTTTGGAGTATGTCAATCCTTTTATCGGTACTGGTGGGCACGGGCACACATACCCGGGAGCCAGCAGTCCTTTTGGTATGGTTCAGCTTTCTCCGGATACGAGATTGACCGGATGGGATGGTTGTTCCGGCTATCATTACTCCGATGATATCATCTACGGATTCAGTCATACCCACCTCAGCGGTACGGGAGTTTCAGATTATGGGGATATTTTGTTGATGCCCGTTAATCATGCGAATGAAATCAAAAACTCAAAGCTGGATTACGAGGAATATCAAAGTGCATTCTCCCACGATCAGGAGAAAGCTTCACCTGGATTTTATCAGGTGTATTTGGAGAAACCAGAAGTTGAAGTCTCCTTGAGTACCACTCCAAGATGTGGTATTCATCGCTATGATTTTAAGAATTCTAAAGATCCTGCTGTAGTGCTGGATTTGGAGCATCGGGATGAAGTGCTATCCTGTAACGTTGAAGTTATCGACAGTATGACGATTGTTGGCCATCGCCATTCCAATGCTTGGGCGACTGATCAACGATTGTTTTTTGTCATAGAGTTCTCCAAGCCCTTTGTCGAATTTCGAACTATAAAACATCAGGATTCAGAGCATCACTCGAAAGGCTTGTTTCTATTTGAAAAAGCTACTGAATCCATTGTAGTCAAAGTAGGCATCTCGGCAGTTGATATCGAAGGTGCTCGCAAAAACTTGAAAGAAGAACTACAGCCCTACTCTTTCGAAGAAATCAAGGAAAAGAATGAAACGCTTTGGAGAAATGAACTCAATAAGATCGAAGCAACATTCGGCCATGAGGACGAAAAAGCAATATTCTACACCTCCTTATACCACAGTATGCTAGCACCCAATCTATACCAGGATGTTGACGGTAGATATCGGGGTGTGGATCTCGAGATTCACCAAAACACGGAGGACCACAAGCATTACACCGTATTTTCACTGTGGGATACCTATCGGGCCACGCATCCCTTGTACACCATCATGGACCAGGAACGCACCAATGATTTCGTTCGAACCATGATCCAAAAATATGAACAGGGTGGTATTATTCCAATCTGGGACTTATCGGCCTGTTATACGGGTTGTATGATCGGATACCATGGTGTTTCTGTCATTGCCGATGCCTATATTAAAGGGATTAGGGATTATGATACTGAGTTGGCATTTGAAGCGATCAAACACAGCGCCATGCAGGATCATTTGGGCTTGAAGGCCTATAAAAAATACGGATTTATTCCTGTTCAAAAAGAGGCAGAATCCGTTTCGAAAACATTGGAATACTCCTATGACGATTGGTGTATTGCTCAAATGTCCCAAGCTATGGAAAAGGAAGAAGACAGTCGATACTTTTTGAATCGCAGTCTGAATTATCGAAATATTTTCGATCCTGAATCCGGGTTTTTCAGACCTAGAGCCTATAATTTCTGGAAGGCGCCATTCGACCCTTATGAGGTGAACAACCACTACACGGAAGCCAATGCATGGCATTATGGATTTTCTGCGGTTCACGATATGGATGGTTTCATCGATTTGCACGGAGGAAAGAAGAACTTGGAAAAGTCGCTGGACGAACTTTTTACAACCACCAATTCGACAACTGGAAGAGATCAAGCGGATATCACCGGACTCATCGGTCAATATGCTCATGGTAATGAACCCAGTCATCATATCGCCTACTTGTACAATTATGTCGGAACACCCTGGAAAACTCAAGAAAGGGTAAGAGAAATACTTCGAAGTCAGTACCAAAATGCTCCTGATGGAATTTCGGGAAATGAGGATTGTGGGCAAATGAGTTCCTGGTATGTTTTAAGTGCTATGGGCTTTTACCCAGTTGTTCCCGGAAGTGATTACTACGTGATTGGTAGTCCCTTGGTTCAGCATGCCAAGATCAATTTGGAAAATGGAAATGCTTTTGAAGTTACTAGTTCGAATAACTCGGATGAAAATATCTATATCCAGTCCGTCAGTTTGAATGATCGGGCCTATGGCAAGTCCTACATCAGGCATTCTGATATTATGGCGGGTGGTAACCTGCATTTCGTCATGGGAAATAAACCCAATGAAAACTGGGGAGTTAAAGATGAATATCTACCCATCTCCAATGTTGATGATTCAACCTTCGTCCATACGCCATATTTCTCACAAGGAGATTTAAGCTTTAAGGATCATACTACTATTAAATTGGCTTCACAAGGAAAGGGCGATCGAATTTTCTATGGTTTGAAAGATGGTCAGTTTCATGAATATCAACCCACCGATAGCATAGTATTAAGTGAAGGAGCTACACTATGCTGCTATGGACAAAGAGGAGGGATACAATCACCTATTATTTGCACCGATTTCTACAAAAGAGACCACAGCATGTCCATTGATTTGGCCAGTGAGTATTCGAATATTTATACGGGAGGAAGTGAGGATGCCTTGATCGATGGCCTAAGAGGAGGTGAAGACTTTAGAACGGAAGGTTGGCAGGGATTTGAGGGGCAGGATCTGGAGTATACGGTTGATCTGGGAGAAGCCAGACCTATTCATCAAGTGCAATGCGGATTTTTGCAGGATGAAAACAGCTGGATTTTCTTTCCAAAGTCGGTTGCCATCAGTATTTCGAAAGACAAACAGTCCTTTCAGAGGATTGGAGAAATCAAACCAAAGACTTCTCCAAAAGAGAAGGGCGTTTATCTGCAGAATTTTAGTGCAGAAGCCGACGGTAAAGAGGCGAGATATATACATGTGAAAGCCAAAAGTCACATTCTTTGCCCACCATGGCATAAAGGAGCGGAGTTCGAAGGAAAAGCATGGTTATTTTCTGATGAAATCACCATTGAATAGAGTTAGACCATGAAGAAATCTACACTCTTCTTATATTTTGTGTTGGCTTTAGCTCTGATATGCTACAGTTCCTGCAAGGATCGAAGCCATTACCCTACTCCTCCCCTCATTGGTTTTACAATCGATCATTGTGATCAAGAAGAATCAGTCTCTAGGCTTACCAGTATCAAGTTAGATTCGACCCAAGAAAATCATCGGATTCTTTATCAAGCCCTGGCTGATTATCCTTTCATGCAATGGAGTGTAGAATATTCACACAAAGTCAATCTTCACATTGCCTCAGCCTCTTCTTCTAGTCTTCAACTCGAAGGAAACCTAATCAAAATTGAATTGGAAAACGAGCAAGATCTCTACAGAGCAGCAAGCCTTCTATGTCAATTGTCCTCATTAAGTGACAAGCAAATACCTTCTTGTCGTTTTGAGCTCCATACACGGTTTGATTATCGGGGGATGCATCTGGATGTGGGGCGTCACATGTTTGAAGTAGTAGACATCAAGCGCTATTTGGATTACCTTTTCTTCTATGGCTACAATCGATTTCACTGGCATCTCACCGAAGATCAGGGCTGGAGAATAGAGATCAAACAATACCCCAAGCTCCAAGAAATAGCAGCCTACCGAGATGAAACACTGATAGGACATTACAACGACGAGCCGCAGGAATTTGATGGCAAGCGATATGGTGGATACTATACTCAAGAACAAGTTAGAGAGATTGTAGAATATGCCTCTAATTTGGGTATCGAAGTCATTCCCGAGATCGAATTGCCCGGTCATTGCCAAGCCGCTTTAACCGCTTATCCGGAATTATCCTGTGATCCTACCAAGGACTATACCGTCGCCAAGAAATGGGGAATTTTCGATGATATTTATTGTCCTACGGAAAAGACCTTTCGCTTTCTTGAGAATGTATTTGACGAGATCATTCCACTATTTCCTTCAAAATATATCCATATAGGCGGAGACGAGGTTCCAAAAAGAGCTTGGAAAGAAAGTGCTTTCTGTCAAAAGTTAATGGCAGAAAAAGGATTCGAAGATGAAGAAGAACTTCAGAGTTATTTCATAGGACGAGTAGCCGATTATCTTGAAGATCATGGAAAAACGATCATTGGTTGGGACGAAATACTGGATGGTCCTTTACCGCAAAATGCAGTAGTCATGTCATGGAGGGGAAAATCCGGAGGGCTTCAAGCTGCACAAACGGGACATAATGTGATTATGACGCCTAGCACCCATTGTTATTTTGATTATTATCAATCCACACGGCAGGATGAGCCTTTGGCCATTGGTGGATTCATACCTCTTCGAAAAGTGTATGCGTATGATCCGATCCCGGAAGAATTGGACACGCAATTCCATCACCATATTATGGGAGCTCAGGGCAATGTATGGACAGAATACATGTCGAATTTTGATCAAGTAGAATATATGGCACTGGCTCGAATGGCAGCCTTGTCAGAGGTATTTGTTCTTACAGGGGAAGAACGAGATTACTCTCAGTTTGCCCAAAAACTTTCCGAACACATTAATTTCTGGAGTAATCAAGGTGTTAATATAGCCAACCATTTATCTGAAATTAATCCATCCTTGCGGACAGTAAATGGGCAAGGGAGCAATATTGAAGACTTCAATGCCTCATTACCGGTAACCATAGAATACCGAAAATCGGATTCGGAGCAATGGGAAACCATTAGACAATTACCTTTCCCGCTATCTTCCCACGGCACATATTATTTTCGATCCATGAATTCTACCGGACAAATAGCGGATAGCCTCAGAATTCTCTACGAACCACATCTCGGAACATCGGCTGAAATTAAAATGACCAAAGCTCCTCACGCAAAGTATTCGGGGTTCGGTCCCACTACCATAGTAAATGGTATCAAGGCACCTCAGGACAAGTATGGAGGTAACGAATGGTTGGGCTTTGCAGGACAGGATCTGGAACTCCTTGTATCTTTTGCGGATGCGAAAACCGTGAACAAAATTAATCTTCAAGTTTTCAATGCACCCGGACAATGGATTTATTTACCCCAATCCATCCTCGTAGAAGGATCCCAAGACGGTACAAACTTTGAGAAAATAGGCGAACTTCTAGAAGTCGATGGAACAACCGGAGCCAATGAATATCAATTGGCGGTTGAAACAGGAGCATATCAAAGTTTAAAAGTAAAGGCGCAGAACTTTGGTGAGATTCCTGAGGGAAAACAAGGCGCCGGACATGAAGCCTGGCTATTTATTGGTGAAATTATGATTAAATAGAGTAATATGACAAAACAACAATCTTATCGGTCCTTTTATATACTGGTTCTCTTGTTCTTCTTATGGGGCTTCCTAACTTCCATGAACGACATTCTGGTTCCTCATCTAAAATCGGCATTTACTCTAAAGAATTGGCAGGCTCAATTGATCCAATTTTTCTTCTTTCTCGCCTACTTTTTGGTCAGCGTTCCTGCGGGTATCTTGATTCGAAAAATTGGATACAAAAAGGGCATTGTAGCCGGACTGTTCTTGATGGGTTTGGCCTGTCTATTGTTTATTCCAGCCACTTATGTGCATGTCTATGCTATTTTCCTACTGGCACTTTTTGTTCTTGCCAGCGGAATATCCATCCTACAGGTGGCTGCCAATCCCTATGTTGCCGTTCTTGGCGAACCCGAGACTGCTGCCAGTCGACTCAACCTTGCTCAGGGTTTTAATTCTATCGGTCATACCATTGCTCCCTTGATTGGGGCCTGGCTCATATTACAAAATACCGAAGTCGTAGATGTTAGTACCATTCGATTGCCCTATGCTTTTATTGCTGGTGCTTTAATCCTTCTAGCTATCATATTCTCCTTTATTCAACTTCCTGAAATTAAAGCTGAAGAAGAAGTAGATCGATCAGCAAAGTTCAATCTTTGGGCACATCGAGCATTGTACCTGGGAGCGATTGCCATATTTTGCTATGTCGGTGCCGAAATAGCCATTGGGAGCTTCCTGATTGAGTATTTTAGGTCGGATCCGGGTATTGGTTTGGATACGATAACTGCCGGAACTTATGTCGCCTATTACTGGGGAGGAGCCATGGTAGGACGTTTTTTAGGTGCATTATCGCTGAGTGGAAATAAGTCATTGAGCAAAATGATCCTTATTCCCTTGATTGCTATTGCAGTTGTCAAATTGTTTCTATGGATTTACGGAAAACCGCTTTCTCAATCTTATGGTTTTGACGTCATGCTCATCTTAAATTTTCTTGCATTCTACTTTGGAAAATCAGTATCCAATCGTCAACTAGCCTTGTTTGCCGGTATCAATGTCATGCTCCTGGTCATTACCATGATGTCTAAGGGCAATGTTGCCATATGGTCTGTCATCGGTATTGGATTATTCAACTCCATCATGTGGTCCAATATATTCACCTTGGCCATCGACAAACTGGGCAAGTTTACCAGCTATGGTTCTTCCATACTGGTCATGATGATTGTTGGTGGTGCTGTCATACCACTTTTGCAAGGTGTTCTTGCGGACATTCCAGCTATAGGAGTTAAATACTGTTTTATACTGCCTGTTTTGGCTTATATATATCTTGTATTTTATGGTTTAAAAGGATATCGACATGAGGGATAAAATAACGGTAGAAGTGGCTTTAGAGCAATTGGATCATGCTCTGTTTGCTGAGGAATTGGGTGCGGACCGAATCGAACTCTGTGCGAATTTAATAGAAGGAGGAACTACTCCCAGTCACGGAATGATCAAGGCCTGCAAAGAAGCATTGAACATTCCTATCCACGTAATGATAAGACCTCGTGCGGGTAATTTCAACTATTCTAAAGAAGAAATTCTGGTCATGAAGGAGGACATTCGGGCATGTGCCGATCTCGGTATACGCGGAGTTGTTTTTGGTTGCTTGAATGAGGATCTGAGCATCGATAAAGATCAATCAGATGAATTGTTTTCCCTATCCAATAAGCTAGGGCTTAAAGTAAGTCATCATAGGGCTTTTGATGTTTGTTCGAATAAAAGAGAAGCACTGGATTTTTTCCGTCAAATGCCTATGGAAAATCTTCTGACTTCGGGTGGAGCAATTAAGGCCCCGCTGGGAATCGACTATATCCAAGAGTTACATCAAAAACATGGTGATCATTTCAATATTCTGGTGGGCTGCGGGGTTAATGCAGATAATGTTCTCCATTTCATTGAAGCGGGCATTCGAAACGTACATTTCACCAGCCATCACTATATTACGGATAAAGTAAACGATGCCTTTGATTTTGGAAGCAGGGCGATTTATAATCGAGAATTCACCAAAAATATCATCGATGTTCTGCCTTCGTGAACTCTGTTATTTGCTTCTTCTACTCAGCTTGATTTCTTGTGGACAAGATGGAAACCATTCGAACAATAGAAGCGTAATTTCACTCAATGGAGCATGGACCTTAACGGATCTGGATAGCCTTCAACAATATTCAGCGCAAGTACCTGGAACAGTCCATACTGATCTTTTGATGAACCATGCCATTGAAGATCCGTACTACGGATACCAAGAGGAGAAGTTGAAGTATCTGGAGGAAAAGAATTGGAGGTATAGTCGAACTTTCGAATTGGACAGCGATTTACTTAATTCCCCTCATCTGGAACTTCTCTGCAAGGGCTTAGATACCTATTCTAAGCTTTACATCAATGATGCTCTGGTTGGACAGAGCTCAAATATGTTTAGACCCTGGAAATTCGAGATTAAGCCTTTTGTCAAAATTGGTAAAAACAAGATTAGGATCGAATTTACCTCTCCTTTTAAAGCGAAAAAAGCCGCGGTGGATTCCTTGGATTATGTATTACCAGCCGATAACGAATTCGGTGAAAGAAAATACAGTCCTTTTTGTCGAAAAGCAGCTTATCACTTCGGATGGGATTGGGCACCAAGATTTGTCAGTTCAGGGATCTATCTCGATATCGAAGTCCGTGCTACACAATCCATAGAATTATTGGATTATGCCGTTCACACGATGGAGTTGACCCAGGAAAAGGCTCTGATGGTATTGAAAACTGTCATTCGAGCAGATTCGGACTCAGAAGTCCAATGTTCGCTGGGTGATCATTTCAAAAGCCAAAAATTCTTACTAGAAGGAGTCCACCAATACTTAGATACCTTTGAAATCCATCATCCGAAACTGTGGTGGCCTAATGGAAATGGAGAAGCATACTTATACGCTGCCGATCTGATTTTAAGCAGTTCTGAATTTCAGGTTTTTGATCAAAAAATCCATTTTGGAATTCGAACAGTAGAGCTCATTAATGAACCCGATTCCATTGGAACTTCTTTTTATTTTAAGCTCAATGGCCAGGCAATTTTTGCTAAAGGTGCCAACTATATCCCTCAGGATATTTTTCTTCCCCGAGTAAAAGATGAAGATTACAGAAAACTTCTCGGCTTGGCCAAAGAGGCTGGGATGAACATGATTAGGGTATGGGGAGGAGGCATTTATGAAAAAGACCTGTTCTATCACTTGTGTGACTCTCTCGGATTGATGGTTTGGCAGGATTACATGTTTGCCGGAACCATGTATCCCGTGGATGACCCTTTTCTAAAAGAAGTAAAGGAAGAAGTGCTGTACCAAAGTCAAAGATTGAGCAAACACCCAAGTGTCGTGGTATGGTGTGGGAACAATGAAATTGAAGTGGCATGGCACAATTGGGGTTGGCAGGAGAAGTACGGCTACGAAGAAGCTTTGCAAGAAGAATTATGGGATGCTTATGTTCGGATGTTTCACGATTCTATCCCAACTTGGTTAAGAAATATTAATCCCTATATTCCTTATACTCCAACTTCACCCTTGAGCAATTGGGGAAGGGCCGAAAACTTCAATCACTCTTCCATGCACTACTGGGGAGTTTGGCATGGCAGAGAAGATTTCTCTTCTTATAGTGATAATGTAGGCCGTTTCATGGTAGAATACGGTATGCAAAGTTACCCTGACGCTTCTCTTCTTCTAGAATACATGGATTCCAATCAATTACATTTAGACAGTTTGGCCTTAAAAAGCAGACAAAAGAGCTATATCGGAAATGGAGAAATATTAAAACACATCGAGCAATACTTTGAATCACCGAGTAATGTCCAAGAATTTATTCTTAGAAGCCAAGACATGCAGGCCATGGCTTTGGATAGTGCTATACACCATCATATGGCCAAGCAAGGTCATTGTATGGGTTCTTTGCTTTGGCAGCTCAATGATTGTTGGCCCGGTCCCAGCTGGAGTATTATTGATTATCAGAGAAAACCAAAGAAGGCTTATTGGGTGGTGAAAGAAAGATTTGAAGAGCATTAGTTTTCGTTGTTCTTTCACTGAACTTTTCCAAATATTATTAGAAGGGGCATTCGCCCCCTTTTAACCGATAAACACCCCTAATTGAGTCTTATTTTCCCTATTGTTCATTTCAGAATTTACCTTAGACGAGAAGATTATGTGGCCGAGAGAAAATGAATACGAAAATCGTCAATTCGGAAGAGTTTACCAGAACTTTGGTGCAACGCATCAATGCTTATTTTAAGCAATCCAATCGGTCGATAAAGTCAGATAATTTAATGAGCTTGAAGATGGTCATGGGATTGAGCTGGTGGTTCCTTTCATACCTTGCCATCTTCTTTTTTTCTAAAGATGAACTCAGTTTTTTCCTTTTATACCTTTTTCACGGCCTAGGCCATATCTTCTTCTCTTTCAATGTCGGCCATGATGCCCTGCATAATGCGGTTTCGAAACGAAATAAGATCAACCGACTTTGGGCCTATAGCTATGATCTTTTAGGAGTCAACACTTATATGTGGAGATATATGCACCATCAGGGACATCATGCTTGCCTGAATATTTCCGGAGAAGATATGTCCTTGGAAACTTCAGGTATTCTGAGACTTTCCGACAAAATGGAAAGGAAGAATTACCATCGTTATCAGCATCTCTATGCACCGATAGTTTACGGGTTATATTTGATCTATTATGTCTTCCTTAAAGATTTTAAATATTTCTTTTCCAGGAACAATGTTCATCTGAAAGGCATCAAACATCCAACCAAGGAATACATTCAGCTGTTCCTGGGCAAATTCATTTACCTTGGATACATGTTTCTATTACCGCTCTTATATTTTTCATTTCATTGGGTCTTTATTGTTTTTACATTTCTTTTCACTTTGTTTATGATCGGAGTGATCATGTCTTTTACTTTTCAAGCCACTCATATTGTGGACCATACAGATTATCCTAGAAGTAAAAACGATCATGAAAATTACGTTTTTCACGTGTTTGCTACCACGGCTGATTTCGCTACTGACAGTAACTTGGCTAACTTCATTTTCGGAGGTTTAAACCTTCATGTCATCCATCATTTGCGCTCGGATATCTGCCACACCCACTACCCTGCTTTAACTGATATTGTTCGAAAAACTGCTAAAGAGTTTGGGGTGACTTACAGAGAAAACAAGACCTTTCTTAAGGGAGTACGCTCACATCTAAGTCAGTTGAAGAAGTTGGGGAATGAAGTCAAAACGTTATGATCCGACCTATTTCTATAGCTTTGTTATCATATCAATTAATTCCTTTTTTCTAGATCTGCTATACGGAACTTCGTGATCCTCCTCCAGAATGACCGTTCGATCAATCGTATTAATACGTTCAATCCTATTAAGATTGACAATATACTGACGATGACAACGATAAAAGGAGTGCCGTGATAACCGCTCTTCAACCTGAGACAAGGTATCCCTCATAACGTGCAGCACCCTATCTTTTAAGTAAAATCTACAGTAATTATCATCGGATTTAACATAGATGATATCGGTAATGGGTGTTTTGACATAGACACCTTCTTTTAGAAAAAAGTATGATTCGGAATCAATCATTTTTATACTATCAATTCATACACAAAGTAATACCTCACAATTTGGATTGATGCATCATGTGGTGAACGGCTCTATAAAGTGGCGAGAGCAAGGAAATCCCAGGAATATTTTGATTAGGCATTTTTACCACCTGTGTTCAATTCTTTAGAATTTCTACATAAAACAAGATCATCTTCATCTTATTTTGAGCTCAAATAATCAATACTTAGCTGGGCACAGGAATGATCCCATCCATATTAATACAATAAGAAAGTCCCAAGTAAGGAGAACGTGTCTCGAATGCCGTTCCCGACCCTACTGAAGACGTTCTTCCCATGCTATAATTCATCTCTAAAAGGCTTTTTGCCTTTATTCCGGGTATTTTATAATCTCTATCATTCCTATATGCTAATATATTCCCTTCCGGTGAAACATTATCTGCAGCCTTATTTGTGGCGTGAATCTTAGAGCCGTGCGTATGCTCCGGAAGAACTCCTCCTGTCTTTCTATCAGAACCTCTTTTGCTACCTACTTTATTTGCAGCATCTTGATGAACCGGGACCCTTCCTCTTAAATCAGGAAGATTGAAGACCGTTCTTCCATCTCCGCCATATCGCGTTCCAATCACAAAAAATAAGCGATCGAACTCATGGATGGACAAGGTTTGACCATTGCATTGTAACCAACCGTTTGGAGCCCAATCAAACGAAAACAATACGATTTGACCCGCAAAATATTCTCCGTCCAAAGATTGGTTTAAATTCAAGCTTTTAATCTCATTGGATTCATCAATTTTTATAGCATTTATGGGCAGGTAATCTAAGACTCCTTTAAATTTTGGAATGTCTGTCGTTCCCATTAAGTTCATGGCAAAACTCAACCAGTTTTCAAACTCCTTCTGGCTTTCAATGGTATTAGACCCAGAGTACATTTTTAGTATCGGACCATGCTTGAAATATGCATATGGATAAGACGGGAATTGCATTTTATTCATATCGTTATTTTTTTAATTTCTTGAGGGATATACGCCATAAACGCAGATATAAAAGCTCATTGCCAATGATTTAGGCATCAAATTAATTGATTGAGGATTATCTTCACCTGCTTCTAACATTTCTGCCATATCACTTTTCATTTCGACATTATAATCATCAGTATATTTTATACTTATCGAGTCTGAAGTAGTAATTAATCCTGCTTCCGGACTATTCTCATTTCCATTTTTACCAAAAGCCCTGATTCTAATATCATGAGTATGAGGAACTAGATTATCTACTCGCAATGTATAGCGCTCCATTCCACCTTTTTCAGCTAAGTGAATGGGAGATAAGTTGGAACCGCTCCCAATTCCTATTGCGGACCTTCCCCTTAAATCAGGTATGCCAAAGGACGTATCACCATGTTTTCCGAAATTGTATCCAAGTAAACTGAACAAAGCAGTGAATTCATTTCTTAAAAGCAAAGAGCCATCACATTCGAACCAAGCGTCACCCGGAGTGCGCTGTCCAGGAAATGCCATAATTTGTCCTAGAATTGGAAATGGATCAACATTAGCAGTTCCATTATTAATATTATTTTGTTGAATTGAAAACCTTGGAAAATGATCGGATTTTTCCCTGCGTAAAGCACCAAAAATTGGATCGCTCTGAAGCTCTAAATGATCTTTTAGTCCCAATAACCACTCCTTCTTTTCCAATTCATTATGTATTAAATCCTCGCCAAGGTAAAGCCTCATTATTCCATTTACATTACAATATGCACTGGGATAAGAAGGATATCCAATTATCTTTTTTTTCATCTGCTTTCCTTTTTTGACATTTATAATTCTTTAAAATCATTATAAGTATTACTCACTAAGAAGGGCTACATTATCGAACCAAACTCGATTCTAGCTTATTGATGAATCATTGGGAAAGTATCCTACAAGATTGATAAAATAGTTTACCGATAAACATGGATCCTTTATATCCAATTTAATGCCACCAGACCTTTTCAGAACTTCAATCATAAACGGGCTCATGACAACCTTCTCTTCCATATCTGAAGAATAACCATACACTCCATCAGCCCCTTTAGCCAAATAATTAGTTTGAGGAGAGGCAATGGTACCATGGTTTTTGGATGCATTTATCGTAATACTGTGCTTATGTTTCGGTAGATCCTTGCTTGTTAATAAGGCCTCATTAGCACCAAAACTTTCTCCAATGGTTCGTGCGTGATAATGACCTATTATTTGACGATCCCTTAGATCAGGTAAATTAAAATAATCTCCGGACCCACCGTATGTATATCCGATGAGAGACCATAGTGCAGGATAACTTTTCCTCGGCATAACTTGCCCTTGGCATGGTAACCAATTTAAAACGGTAGTCCTATCATGAATAGGGTTTATCATTTCTATTTGTCCTATAACGGGCATGGAATTAGCAGAAAATAAAGCCGAAAAAAAGCGATTATTTCTATGACAAAATTCCGTAGCATACATGGCTTTAAACTGAATAGGCGAAAAAAAGCGAGGCTCTTCTTCGAAATGTTTTGCAAGTGTTTGAAACCATTTTTTTCCCTCATTTTCATTATCCACCTTATCCCTGCCCACGTAAGGTATCCAACGATTTCCCAGTTTGCAATAAGCACTGGGATAATTGGGAAAACCAACTTCGGGAATGATTGTCTCATTATTGTTACCGGTCATATTAATACGGTTTTGATGTCTGCAATTGAATTACAAATTATAACTCATTAGAATTTCTAATTAACAAATTGTGGTGAATGACATTACAGTGTGGCGAACAACTATTTAGGATTAAGACCTATAATAAAAAGATAAAATCACCTAAGAGTAGGTCTTCTTTTTTTAAGAAACCTATATTTTAAATTCAATTTTTTCTACAACAGATATTAGCCAGTCATTGATTGTGGCAAACGGTCATATGTTGTGGCTAATGGCATTAAATCTTCTACTTTAATTAAACCCTAATTAGTAATTTTACGGCGGACATACCCCAGTCTGACCAATGAGCCATTAAGATATTTATTGTACTTGAAATAAACGTAGATACTTTTTTTACCAGCGTTCAAATGCTGCATTATTAAACTTTATGATTTCGAAAAGATTCCCAATTTTTCATATCCCCTTTCTTTACATCTTGACAGTACTTTTGGCGAGCACTTTAATATTGACTCCCTCTTTTGGAAATGGAGTTGCAGACAGCCTATATCAGGTGATTAAGAATGCTCCAAACGATACGATCAAAGCACTAAATTATGGAGCTTTATTGCGTGAGTTGAGTATGCAAGGAGATGATAAACTTGAGGAAATTACACAAGAGTGCTTGGAATGGAGTAAAAAAAACAATTCTAGTTATGGCCTGGGGACAGCCAATTATTATTTGGGAAAATTAAGTGAGCAAGAACATCAATACGAGACCGCTATTAACCATGCCAATCTTGCCAAAGACTATTATGCCAAAGCAAAAGATAATGCTAAAGTTGTGGATGCGCTTATGTTCAAGAGCTTTTGTTATGGACGATTAAACAATCCTGATCAACGTGTTAAAGCCGTAGAAGAAGCTCTATCCTATGCGAAGAAAGGCGACACTAATCCAGCCCGTATTTTTAATCAACTAGGATGGATTCAAAATAATAATGGAAATCTGGATAAAGCTTTGGTTCTAATGGACAGCTCAATATGGTACCTTAGGCGAGATTCACTAAAAAGCAACTTGGCTATTTCACTGCTGGATAAAGCAGTTCTAATAACAGCTAGAGATCCTCAAACAGCCATTGAATCCTTGAAGCAAGGACTCGATGTTCTTGAAGATGGCATGAGACCTGACGTTAGGGCGGCTATTATGTCTGAACTAGCTTCTAACTATCAAAAAATAGGAAAGACCAAAGAAGCTTTAGAAATTCTCTACCAACAACTGGATGAAGCGAAGGTGGCCAATGATAAAATGCGATTGGTAGATTCGTACCATGTTTTGGGTGATGCCCATAACTCTTTTGCCAATTCAAAAAAGTCGCTCGATTTTTACTCCCAATGTGCCATGATAGCTGATTCTATCAATAATTCTATCCGGCATTGCATTTGTATAGCATCTAAGGGATTAGTGTATCTGGGAGACCGAAATATTGATAGTGCAATTTGGTATTTCGAGGAGGCCGTATCAATATCCGAAAATCCTGGTATTACTGCTCATGTTTCCTGCGACTTGGCGACAGCATATATTCGAGCAAATCGCACAAATGAAGCTCACCAAACCCTAATGCGGGTCGATTCTCTCGTATCCCTGGGACAACCAGATTTACCGTTTTTGAGAAACAATGCCTGGGCGGAGTATTATTTAAAGCTTGAGCAAGCTGCTAAGGCCATTCCTCTTTGCCTTAAAACTCTCGATTTTGCGAGAGGGAGCAGTAATATCAATTTGGAAATAAAGACAAGCAAGTTGTTATGGGATGCGTATCAAAAGCAAGGGAATTATCAGCAAGCCTTTGATTTTTTGGAACGCCATCAATTATTAGAAGATTCCATCAATCAAGACAATCACATCAAACAACTAACCGCACTTGACTTGACCAACCAATTTGAGGAGGAAAAAGAACTGATCGCTTTT
Source organism: Saprospiraceae bacterium (assembly GCA_965230755.1). Lineage (GTDB taxonomy): Bacteria > Bacteroidota > Bacteroidia > Chitinophagales > Saprospiraceae > DATFJT01. The sequence continues at coordinate 85,370 of CBDDLT010000010.1, forward strand.
GAAAATGAAAAAGAACAAGCAATTCTAAAAGAGAAAGAGAAAAGAGCCTACACATTAGGGATAGGAGCACTTTTACTATTGATTGTTCTCTCTGTATTTTATGGATTACTTCGAAAAAGAAATAAGGAAATAAAGAGTCAAAAGAAAACGCTTGAACAACTCAATTCTGTAAAAGATACTCTATTCCAGATCATCGGACACGATCTTAAAAAACCCTCACTTGCCTTCAGAGGAATTGCTAAAAATATAGACTATCTCATTGGAAAAGGAGATCTAAATAGACTTCAAGCCTTAGGAAAGGAAATTGATCGTGATGCTCATCAGTTTTACTCACTCACTGATAATTTACTCAACTGGGCCAGTATACAAAAGGATCTTTTACCTCTCAAGCCGGAACCTGTTTATTTGTATGAAATCGCAGAAGAAAATCTACAACTTTTTACCTCTTCTATCGAGAGAAAAAAACTAAATGTAGATATTGAAATCCCTCGGGATATTGTTCTTAAAGTAGACAAAAATTCTCTTGTGGCTATTTTGAGAAATCTCATGGATAACGCTATTAAATACACTCCGGAAGGAGGAAAGATTACTCTAAGTACTGTTGAGAACGAAGACGGAATTAACATCGAAATAAAGGATTCAGGTGTCGGTATCGAACCTGAAAAACTACAATTGATAATGTCAGAAGATTATCTACAAAGTTCAGATGGAACAGACAACGAGAAAGGAGCGGGAATAGGCTTAAATATTGTCAAGAATTTAACGGACAAAATAGAAGGGAAACTGAGTATACTCAGTGAACTTGGCTTGGGAAGTAGTTTTATCATAAATCTGCCGAAGAAGATGTTGATCTCAACTTAATTTAAATAAGCTATTTCAAAAACTTACCTAGCTGAAGGATATCTTCTTTCCGGCTTCTGCTAAAGGCTACTTCTATCCCACCAGCAAGAGATAGTTTGCTCTCAGAGACGTGAATCTCCTCAATTCGATCCACATTCACGATAAATCTTCGATGTGTTCTAATAAAGCCATGCTGGATTATCATCTTTTCTACATTTCCTAAAGTAATACGTAAAAGAAACTGTTCATTACCTGACAATATGAATCTACAATAATTGTCTTCAGATTGTACATAAATTATCTCTGCAGGTTTTATTTTCTGATAAATGCTATTTTTAAGAAAGAAAAGCGCTAGCTGATCGTTATTCTTTTCAACAACCCCCACTCCTTCATCCTCAGTAATGGACAAAGATGCCTTAATAATCTTATTAAGAGTATGGGTCAGGTCCTCTTCAGAAACTGGCTTGATTAGATATCCAGCCATATTTGATTGTTGTGCCTGCAGAATGGATTTGTCATCTCCAAAAGAGGTGATAAACAAGATTGGTATATTGAGGTGCTTGATCTTCTGGGCTATATCTAAACCTGAAAGCCTTCCGTCAATAGAAATATCCATTAATATGAGATCAGGATGAGCATCAAAAATGATATCCAATGCGTTGGCTGAATCAGCAACTGTTTCCAATACATTTAACCCCACATCAATACATAATTGCTCTAATTCTATAGCATAACTGATCGAATCCTCAACAATAAGAATATCTAAGTTTTTACTTTTCAAAGTGCTAGTTTATTGTTTCAAGATTAAAATTACTAAAAGATAGAAATATAGAATAAGAGTGTTTTTAACGCGAACCCTCTAAAACAGTAAAAACCTAATCAGTTTATAGGGCTATAAATTATAGAATTTTTACCTTTTTTTATGTCGCAAAATTTGTTAATTTTAGAATTAAATGCTTTTGTGAAGTTAAAAACAGCAAGAAACAAAGAATAATGAAAATTTTGTAAAAATTAAAATCAACACTGATCAAGTTAATGCTTAATCAGATATAATGATCGTTAGAACCGTCATTTTTTATTTATTTGGCTTGACCATATTCTACCTAAACCTGAACCTATTCAACGAGCCACATAAGAAATATTCTTCTAGTAGTCCATTCTTGGATTGCGAGCTTATTATTGATAGAATTACTGTAGGCGACTGTGTTTATGGTGATGAAACAGGAAATAGCTCTAAGCTCATCATTGCTGCTTTTGTTAACGGCGTAGATATTCCTGTTGGTGATTTAATCGTAGTTGATTTTCAAGGTCAGCAGGAATTTATAGACCCTTTTGATATATCCTGTCCACAGTTTGCCAGCTTTATTGTGACATCGGACGGAAGTACTTATGACTTAACTGTAAGTACTCTATCTGGCGATTGCTCTGAGATCATTCGTTCGGTAACACTACCGGAAAACTGCGATCCACTATTATGTCAGGCTGGAATCAGCACCGGTGGAAAAGTCTATAGTGATTATAACAGCAATGGTGTTCAGGATTCTTCTGAAAATGGGATTGTTGGTATTCCGATAAAAATTTACGGAGATGATCAATTACTAGCTGAAACGATGTCAGGTACAAACGGAATATGGGCAACTAATAATATTACACCGGGCATTCCTATCAGGGTTGAATTTGAAGTCCCTTCAGGTCTTTTCGATGGTGGACCCGGAGCTGAAAGCAATACGAATATTCAAATGGCTGCATCCGGAGAATGCGGATTGAGCTTGGGAATAAATGCAACCCAAGCCTATGTTGATGAAGACCCATGGATTAGTACGACTTATTTTTCTAAAGGCGATGTCACCGATAGCATTTCTGAAGCTGCCGGACAGCCGACCATTGTATTGAACAAATATTTTACACCCGAAGGAGGGCCCGTACTAGGCCCAGGTGGAAATTACTATATTTCCAACGCCTATGAAACGGGTTCTGTTTGGGGACTCTCTTACCAAAAGTCATCGCATAATTTGTTTTCATCTGCATTCCTAAAGAGACAAGCAGCTTGGGGACCTCATGGTTTAGGAGCAATTTATAGAACCTCATTATCCGATTTTTTCCCCGACCCTCCTGCTTCAGTAGATTACGAGTACTACGGCAGAACAAACCTTTTACTCAATTTGGATCATATTGGTATTGAGACCGGTGATGAAAGCACTATTAATCGAGATTTACCTCAATCACCGAATGCATTCTCACATGATTCTGACGTTTTTGATCTTATTGGCAAGTGGGGATTAGGAGATATGGATATTAATGATGAAGAGGACATTTTATATGTGGTCAATTTATTTACCAAGTCTATCGTCGTAATAGAGATAGGAAATCCATTGCGATTACCTATCACAGCCAATAGTGTAACAGAGGTACCTATTCCGAACCCAGGCTGTTCTGATGATAGTGATTGGCGACCATGGGGATTAAAATACCACGACAATAAATTATATGTTGGTGGAGTCTGTTCAGCGGAATCCACTCAAAATCCGGAGGATCTATGGGCCTACGTCTACGCATGGGATGGACAAAATTTCGAATCTGTCGTAGATTTTAATTTGAGCTACCCTAAGGGTCCGGTTATTGGCAACCTGTGCACAGATTTTATTCCTTGGTCCCCCGATTTCAATAATTACCGAGTGGTAAATGATATTGCTTGCGGACCTTCGCCAGTCTTAAGTGATATTGAATTCGACCCTGACGGAAATATGATTTTGGGTATAGGCGATCGCTTCGGATATCAGACCGGTGGTAGAGATTACGGACCGGACCCAAACGACATGTTGAATTACATCAGCTTCACCGGTGGTGATATCTTGAAACTGTATAAACTACAAGATGACTACCTACTTGAAAAGAATGCTTCAAGCGGTTTTTACACTTCTCCGGGAGCCAATAATAATGAGGGAGTCTGCGGAGGTGAATTTTTCTTCGAGGATGCCTTCTATCAATGGCATCGCGAAAGTGCACTCGGAGCTTTAGCTCTGCATCCAAGTTACAATACCGTTTTGTCTACTTTGATGGATCCGGCGACTGTTTGGTCCAACGGATGGAGTCAACTCAATAATTCAGATGGAAGAAAAAATGTTAGCTATTCCATCTTTGCCGGAGAAATCGGAACCTTTGGCAAGTCGGCAGGCCTGGGGGACATCGAGTTATTGGTTGGTTCGTCCACTGAAGCTGGTGTTAGTGTCTCGGTGGGTAACTATGTTTGGTTCGATGAAGATGAAGATGGAATTCAAGATCCTGAAGAAAATCCAGTTCCTGATCTAATGGTTAAACTTTATGATGTTGATGGAGTCATTGTAGACAGTACTCTTACTTCCCCAAAAGGGCTCTATTACTTCACCAATTTATTGCCTGACACGGAATATTATCTTACCCTTGGCGAGTTAGACAATTATTCGGGAAGTAGTCTCTTAATTAATGGAGATTATTACGTTCCCTGTCAATGGCAGGTTAGAATGGGCTTTGGAAACAAAAACAACGATTCTGATGCACGTAATTTGGATAGTAATGCCCCATTTAATATTCAGAATTTTATAGGTCATCGTTTTTCTACTTCTGGCAACAATGAAAATGACTTTTCTCTTGACTTTGGTTTGATAACTTGTAGAAATACGGGGATTAATAATTTAATCTTGGATATATGCCAAAATGATTCAATTTTATTCATGGATCAGTGGTTTTCTGAAAATCATCTCAGCGATACTTTTATCCTTCACAGTGAGGCACTTTACGCATGTGATTCAATTGTTCAAGTACAAGTCAATGTTCTCGAAACAAGTACTGCAACCATGGAAATTGCAATCTGTCCGGGTGAAAGTGTACAAATTGGAAATGAAACATTCGATGAAAATAGACTGTCAGGAATAGTTGTTTACAGAGGTCAAAATATTAATGGTTGTGACTCAATTGTTCAGGTCGAATTGGAGTTGTTGGAGCATAGTTTTGCTCAGGTAGAAACCAGTATCTGTCCAGGAGAAACGGTTCAAATTGGGAATGAAGTATTTGATGAAAACAGGCTATCAGGAGATGTCATTTATTCTGGTCAAAACATCTATGGTTGCGACTCTACCGTTGAAGTCAATGTCACTTTACTTGAAGAAAGCTTTGGCCTATTAGATACCATTCTATGTCCAGGTGAAATGATTCAAATAGATAATCAAATTTTTGATGAGAACTTTACCTCGGGATCAATTCGATTCAGTGGGGTCAATTTTGATGGATGCGATTCAATATTGGATGTGAACATTGATTATTATGAAAACTTGCTCGGTATTCAGTATTTATACGAAATTGATTACGGAGATTCTGTCCAACTAGAGCCCTACTGGTATTATGACTTTGAACAATTCTATTGGACTCCGGACCAGGACTTAAGTTGTGTGAATTGCGCCTTCCCTTGGGCATCCCCACTTGAAACTACAGATTACTTTCTAACGGGAATAGATATCAATGGTTGCCCTTATGAAACCAAAACCAAAGTGGTTGTAAGAAATGTAAAGAATATATACATCCCCAATATATTTTCACCAAATGGAGATGGGGTCAATGATTTTTTCACTGTCTATGCCACTCCTTTTCTAGAGATTGTCGAGGAGTTATTGATTTTTGATCGTTGGGGTAATTTTATTATTCGAATTACCGATTTCGAACACAGCGTAGATCCTGAAGGTTGGGACGGCACATTTAAAGGAAGAGATATGAATCCTGCTGTTTTTGCCTACGTTGCCCGTGTGAGATGGAAAGACGGCGAAAGAGGAGTTTATCATGGTGATGTTACACTAATAAGATAATTATCGCTGGTAATTATCTGTTCATTTCTCTGTTTAGCTTTCCCAATCATTCAAGATCGATCCCAAACGAGAGCACAGCTGGCAATTTAAGTGTGCTCCTTTTATATGCCTGTTCAATCCATATTTTACTATGCATTTAATCCACCATCACATCCCTAAATTCTATATCAAAATATCCACCATGTCCGGAACATCTCACGTTAAGTTTTGCTAGCTTATGTACATCTCTTGCTACTCCTCCAAAGGTAACTTTTGCCTCTACTGGATTATTTGTCACCAAGGTCTTGCTTACCCTATAATTGTCCACTACTTCACCAAGTCTTACCTGTTCAGCCCAGTAATCGTAACTGTTATTGCTATCGATCAATTTACCACTTCTCCCGCCATAAAGGTAAAATTCGAGGTCAGGACCGATATTGGTAATTCTAAAGAAGCATTCGATGTTTTGACCAACTTGTTTTACATCCAATAATTCTACTTTAGTATTGTTTGATTCAAATGTTTTTTGAGCGCTACGACTACTTCTCGATCTACTGAGATGATCTGATGATCTATAAGGCTCTTTACTACTAATAGAACTTCTGCGTCTTTCATTTTCCTCTTCCTCCAGTTTAAGAATAAAAGGAGTTTTACTGATAAATCCCTTTGCATTGACGATCATTGGATTACCAGAACGTGTACTGATAACTTTGATCAATAATCTGTATTGATCATTGGACTCTGTTAAAGTGCCCGTTACTACAGCATCTATTCCTTTATGACTACCAAAGTTATCTTTAAAACTTAGACCAACTTCACTTACTCCCTCAACCGTCTTAGCAGCATCTCGGTTTTTTTGATTTTGTTCGTAGTCATAATCATCGGTGGTGCCATCCAATATTTTCTCAGCCCCGGTTAATATCCCATTAAGATTGATCTTGCCTTTGTGTTCCGAGGTTTTACTTAAATCGTGAATCCCGGTTACGGAAAAGGAGAGAGCCGCATTGGAGAGAGCTAAAGAAAACTCCTCGGCAAGACTTGCACCTAGCTTAGATATTTTCCCTTCAGTATCCGTAAAATCCTCCACCACAACGCTATTGAATCTTTTCTTTTTAGATAATTGTCCATTTTTCGCATCTAATTTCGAAGCTATATTCTGGGCTAAGCCATCGACCTCGTTATCTACAAAATTCTGTGAGAATACTGTTAAAGGAATCAAGAAAGTAAAAATCAAAAAGGAAATAAAAGTTTTCATATCAAAATAATTTTGGCGGTTGAAAAAGAAAATTCGATGAATACTGTATGCTTGAATGTTAATCTAAATGTTTTGGCAAGGATGGAAATTTTGTAATTCGACCCCTTGTCGAAACCAAGACCTTTTGAGTTTCCACCTCTATGAGTTTTACATATATTGTGAATGACTCACCGGAATCCACGATGGTTCCGTACAACAAATGTTTCATCCCGAGTAGCTTTCCCATCTTGACTGCACTCATTGGATCGATGAGCTCTTTTCGAATAAGCCCCTGCTCCTTCAGTAATTCTTCCAGCTTACTTCTATCTAAAACTGAAAATTTTGTTTGATCGAGCTCCGACAAATAATAAGAGAATTCTTCTGCTAGAAAACGACCTAATTCTGTTGGAGCAACCTCCCCATCCGTAAAGTCCGAAACCATTATATTGTGAACATTCTGACCTTGAATTCTTAGTTTTTCCATAAAAGGTTCAGCCAGCTTCCAAATTTCCTTGGTAGTCATGTCCTGACCTACTGAAATAGAAAATGTGAGAAGCATCAAAATTATTACTGTAATTAGTTTTTGCATGGTTCAAATTTTTTCAAGTGATCATTCATATTGAATTGTTTAATAAAATTCTCCAGGAAGGATTCGTAAGCCCTGCGGAAGTCTGCTCCTGGGCCTCCTACTGGAATAACTATTTTCGAAACCTCGCCATTGACGTTGTTCAGAATTTTCAGAGCCACTTCTCCCTTTGCCACAAAAAATATATGACCAAGAGTGTCAGTGGATTGATATACCAACTTCTCCTTTATAAGACATAAGCATTTAACATTACTGGGAAGTGATATACTCTCCATGATTTCCATTCCATCCTCCCATAGTCTGGATCGGTAAGCAGTATTAAAATCCGAGCGAAAGAAAGAAGTCGTAACTTGATAAGATTCTTTACTCAATAAGGAATAGAGGCTTTCTAAAATTCTGCTATCCTCAATAAGATCAACATCGACGAGGGCAAGCGAACCCTTAAATTTTTCATTGTATAGATTTATTGTAGGGATTTCTGGCATTAAATTCCGCTGAGTATTAGTATTGTTAAGCTTAATCTCTTCATTCTGCGGTTGGTCCTTTGTTTTTTCAAACTCATTTTTATCTATTTTAATGGGGTCACCTTGAGTACCCTGAATTTCTATTGGACCTGCTGCTCCATTAGGACCATTTATTGAACTCCAGAGATTAAATTTCTGATTTGAGTTCAACCAATTTAAGAGCAATACTAAACCCAGTAATATTGGAATGATTAACCGTAATTGTTTGAGGATGGATAGAAATCTACCTGATTTACTAGGATCAAAAGTTTTAGTTTCATATTCATATATAAAATCGAGCATGGCTTTACGAATCTTACTTCTTTCTACCCGATAATCATCTTCCTTCAGCACACCAGCTCGATTGCTTTTCTCAATTTCATTCAACCTGGAAGACAAAACCTCAGCCTCCTGCCGTTTACTTCTACTCAGTTGAGTACTGAGTAGAAGTGCTATTGCTCTTTTTAATTCGCCAAGGGCAATTAGTTCTTTGATTTCTTGTTTCTCTGTATGATCCATTAATCAATTCCTTATAGCTTTTCGCTATTCATAGGAGGAACAGATGTCCTATCCTTTCGAATCAAATCTACCTTCAATAATTAATGGTCAATTTAAATGAGAATCACTGCCTGAAGAATATAACTTTAGTTATAGTGAGATTAAAGATGTGCTTATTTCGATACCTGAGTAAATGGCTTGGCAGATGCGTTTAAGCCACTTTAATGAATCAAGAAAACCTGTCTATCACATCTAACGGTTTGAAGATCCTAGGCATTAACTTGGGTTAACCTGTAGTCATAACTCATAAGAAACTTGGAATCAAAAAGCTCAGGACAAATTAGAAATAATATAATCGATGAGTTTATTCGGTTCTATTTTATCAATTGGATGTTTTACCTGATCCAATTGAATCAATGTCGAGTTAGGCAACAATTGAGCAACATGTTCGGACTCTTCATAACTGACCATATTATCCAAACTCCCTACTCCAATGACCACCTCTTGACCAATCCTTTTGAAATCAGAATCCGTCAATTTTGCTCCTTTGGCCATCATGATCATCATTTCTCCAGTTTTATTCATTATTAGCTTCCAATCCTGAGGATGATGCTCGAGCCTTAATTTCTCAGCAAATTGCGGTACTTTCTCTTCTATTTTGGCCGGATTCATCATCCTAAGCTCATTTTCTGCCGCTTCTATATCCCAGTTAAATTTAGTGCCAAGAGTAAGGATTTTTGTAATCATTGTCGGAACTTTTAAAGCAGTATATAAGGATACATAACCACCCATACTATATCCAAAAATCTTGACCTGCTCTAAAGAATGTGTTTCCAGATAATCGAGCACATTTTGAGAAAAAAGATCGATTGAAAATTCGTTCGATGACTCGCTTCCTCCATGTCCTTCAAAATTCAAGCAATGTACCTCAAAGGATTCCTCAAGTTTTTCCTTTATCTCGGAAAATTGTTTTTCGCTACCTAGGGCACCGTGTAACAAAAGGAGTTTATCTTTCATATTGAATAATTTAAGTGTCAATGAATCTATTTAATGCAATAGTAAAATACAGTTAGAACTTTAGATTTATTAGAATGGATCAAGATCAAATTACTACTTCTTTAAAGCTCTTAGCAAATGAAATCTCTCCTGATCGTATTCAATTTTAACAAAGTACAAAGCCTTTGGTAAATTCGACAAATCTACTTTGTCTGAATTCTCCTCCTTCACTAATTGACCATAGAGGTTGTAGATTTTTATAGTCTGAATTGGCGCTTCCGTTTCAATGCGTAGAGGTCCTGTAGTGGGATTAGGGTAAATTATAGGATTCCTATTTTCCGATATGACTTCATTTGTTCGAACTGTCCTTATCACAGGGGAATCCTCTTCATTATAAATTTCGGGTGCCTCAAAATACCCGACTAATGCACTTTCAGCTTCGAATACTTCTTTACCCCAACTCGGGACATTAATAACCGGTACGTCATTCTCCATTCCCAGATGTTTACCCACGACTATGATGCCTTTTTTAGTCTTAAACGAATTGTATAATTCAACATTTAAAGGAGGTTGTGCGGTCAAGGTATCCCAAGTCCCTCGAACAATACTGCTGTATTGAGGTAGGGAAAAATTCGAATTGTATTGACGCACAAAAGAAGACCAGGCCGAATAACCATTATAGTAAGGATTGGGCATATTAAAATATGCATTACTTGTGGTCATTGGACGCCGAGCTACGCCTAGGACGATCACTGATCCATCTGCTGTAACCTTAATTGAGTTGCGAACTAATCTCGTAGTATTCAGATTAATCCAACCACTATTGGGATTGGGCCATCCATTAATGGATGGATCAGGATGTGGTGCTCCAATGCCAGTAGTATTTTGTCCCATTTCCGCCACATAAGTACTGTGTTGTAATTCACCATCTTCCGTATTCAATTTACCCAACCAGCTAATATGAATATTACCGGAACTCCCAGTAAATTGATTTTGAAATCCAGAAAGAGACGGGTTGCTATTAATCGTGTTTCCCTCCCAGAAGTTCTCGACATTATTTCCATGACATCTTGCATTAACAACAATACTACTATTAGGCACACCAGAAGAATAGTCAATAGCCAAACCATCGATGTATTGATCAGGTGAAGAGTTGTGCTTAGTGTCATCATTCCGCACCTCATGATACAATCTTGACCACCAAAGTAGCTGCCCATTTTGATCCATCTTCATTACTGCAGGTTCGAAATCAGGATTTCCCCCAGGTAAAATGCTCTTTGCATTAAATCCTACGTACAAATCATCATTTCTTCGATCCACACAAACTGAAGAAGGACCGAAAGTAAAACTACTTCCTGGACGATATCCAGTATAGCCTGGGCCATTCGTAGGGGCTTCGCCATCCGGATCACAAGGAGCGTCAAACAAAACGTCCAGCGGCCATTTTCCTTTTTTCGTCCCACCATTTCCATCGGACAGAATGAGATTATAATCCTCCTGAGTCCAGGATCGAAGGTTACAACGGCTATCGCGTTTAAATACGATTCCGCTGAAATCTATTTCGCCCGCATAACTACTTGCTGGCGTTCCTCTAAACTCTCCACCTTCTACTTTCCAATGAGTTCTCCAGTTCTCAACTACATCTAAATTTCCTTCTGGATCCAATCGATACATGGCCGACCAATTCCAATCATGAGAATCACCCCTTACGAAATATACACGACCTCTGGAGTCGACATCCCAAGGATGGTATAGCTTTGGATAATCTCCATCAGTGCATTTAGTATTATACGTCCATTCAAATTTTGTTGGCAAACCATTGACAAAATTATTGTCCAGTTTACCAATGAAATACCCCCCTTGTTCCATGTCCCGGGTATTTCCACTTATGTAAATATCTCCAGTTTCCTTCCTGGGTTCATTGCTAGTCTTTATGTAACGGATATCTTCTACTCCACCCATAGATATGGTTACGGCACTTAAGATATTTTCTAAGGTACTATCTGTTTGCAAGATGAATCCGTATTTGTTTGTCCCTTGACTATTAGCAATATTTCCTGGATTAATCTCTACTTTATTAGTTTCTGGAGGAAGCCAATTGAGATCATCAGCAGATCCCGCAATCAAGATGGTACCATCGGATAACTGTACGATGTCATAAAAAGCTTCATTTCCCGAGTTTCCGGCGTAGAATAGACTATTCTGTGCCGTTAAACTGTTAAAGTTTATCGCAAATAATATGACAAGTAGCCATGGCTGGCATTGTATTAATTTCAACGGATTCATCCTTCAGCTTTTTGAGTGCCATTGAAGTTAATACATTAATATGGGAGTATTGATTTCAGAACAAACTATATACGATTTGAGCATTGTGTAAGGAAAAACGGATTATACTTGATTTCTATTCGTAAATCTTTATAATCTCTCCTCTACCCTTCCCTTCTACACTTTTTGCATAAGCACTTACTGCCTTTTTCATGGAAATCGGATTGTGCCCCGGAAAGTAATCCTTATACTTTTCATAAGCATCTTCGACGAGACCTAGGCACACCGCATTGACCCTTATTTCATTTTCTATTTCGAGATCAACAGCTTTTACGAAACTGTGGATGGCCCCGTTAACCATAGCAGCACTTGTAGTTTTTACAACTGGATCATCCGCGAGAATTCCTGTTGATAAAGTAATCGATCCTTTATTGTTTAGATACTTTTGACCAATCCTCACCAGGTTAACTTGGCCCATAAGCTTGCTCCGTAAGCCGATGTAGTAATCCTCTTCGGATAAGTTGTTGAAATCATCCCATTTTGCTTCACCGGCAATACAGACAATCGCATCTAATTGCCCCAATTTACTCAAGGTACTTTCTATCGAATCAGCATCGGAAATATCAATCCTTACATCTCCATTCGATCTTCCACCAATGATTAGCTCATGCTTTTCTCCAAAGTACTCCGTTACCTTCTTTCCAATGGTTCCATTTCCTCCTATAATAAATATCTTCATCTCGGTTTTATTTCATTTGATTTGGAACGCCCCAGCTTTTTTGGGTCCATACGTAAAACTACAAACTTATCATTTCACTCGATACTTCCTATTCAAGTTATCAATGTATATGATATTATTTTTGAATAAGTTCATGCCCACTCTAAGCTGGCTACTTTCATTGATCGCCACTTCGATATTCTTGAATTCTATATCACCGATTATTAGAGAAGGTAAAATACCTACTTGTTGAATGATAGATTGTAGCCCTCCGACAGTATAACGCTCACGTGCTCGATCTTCGAATTCATAAACTTGCATTAACTCCTTGGCCAAGTCCGTATCATTGGGAACATTCAACATCGCTGTTGATCCCAAGTCCAAAATGGCCGGATATGGTTTTCCATCTATCACTATGATTGTATATGGTGCTTCAATCGATTTGTCCAATGGAATATCCTTAAATGTCTCATCCGACAATTCTCGATCTGATATAATACATGTTTTATTCGGAATATCAATCAACCAATTGGCCCTGTCAATGATCGTTCTGCCCAATACTCCACCAAAATTAGGAATCTGCTCCTTCAGTCCCTTCATATCTCCATTAGTGGCGAAGGTATTCTTGAATTCTGTCCCCTTAATTTTAAATGATTTCAATACTTCAGTACCACTTTCGACACTTCTGTTGGTCGCGCCCCTTACCGTTACTCTTTTTCCTTTTAACTCGGTTCTCTGAATACCGGTCAACTCTGATCCGGTATCAAATAAGTAGTTCTTAGTTTTTCCTTCAAACTCTGCGGGAACAAGCATTAATCCTTTTGCTGTGGTGAATTGGATCTTTTCATAAAACCTCGAAGGAACAACTTTTCCCCTCTCCATCTTATGGTGAATGGAACAACTCAACAGAAACAACGACGAGATCGTAAAATGAACAAGGATTAACCTTGTAAATTGATATTTATTCATTCAGTTTTATTCACCACAGCACCAAAAAATTAACTCCTAATTCTTCATCAAGCTAATAATTTTTTGGTCATTCCCACTTCGTATCTCAAGAAAATATTTACCCTTATTCAATTCCGATAATCGAAGTGATTCCAAAGACCTTCCCTCTGAAAGAACTTGACCGAGAACATCTGTCACCAAAAAATATTCGTCACCCTTTACCCCCTTTATTTCAAGCTTATCTTGGAAAGGATTAGGAAAAACCTCATAATTCTGTATTTCCTCCTCATCATATGTTGAAGTAACCGTCCCACATGGAGGAATTACGGAGTTAATAAAACCTACTAAAAACTGATACTTATTCCTGTTTCCTGTATATTGGATGCTGTGAATCATGGTATCTCTATCTCCAATTCCTAGTTCATCATATTTTTCCATGATGATAATACCATTATCCGGGTCGTGAATATCAGTAGTTATCCCCGGTTCGTATCGGTAAACGAAAAATATTGGAGGAGATTCAACAGTAACTTCATCTGGTGGATACCAAAGTCCAGGATTCGCCCAGATTCCATCTGGAAGGGCATTATACATGTACAATCCTCTAACATTTGGATTGGGTCTATGTCCGTATATCCAACTTAAAATACTCCCTCGAGAAGAACCACCAATGATGAACTTGGTCGTATCAAAATTATAGGTTTCTGCATTGTCGATCACCCATTGAAACATGAGCTCTGCATCATCCCAACCTGTTTGTATGGTTGCTGCATCATTTATTCGGGTAAGCGATTCCCAAGCCACAACAGAAACTCCTTCCTCTTTCAAGGCATTGATAATTCCATCCGGCATTTCGATCGTTTGTCCATTGCCATGTGCATCAAAGTAAACCGGAGTTGGACAATCTGATGGCGCGATGTAAATGTCCATGAACTGTCTTTCTTCAGGTCCGTACTTTACCTGAGGATGGTCCTGTGAATAGGAAACGCAATAAATAGTTAGAACAGAGATCAATAAAAGGATAATTCTAAAATTTCTCATAAGATTTTTTCTTATAAAAATACATACAACCAAAATGTCCTATTTGTTGAAACCCTTCATTTTTATGTCGTTTCTAATATTGTTTGCACGGCAGTATAAGCTGACTCACCAGCTCCATGAACAGTTGCGCCATTATCTACATGTAAAGCTTCACCTGCGAAAAACAACTTATTATTTACTGGCTCCACAAGACTGGCAACCGTAGCAGACTGGTCATTATTAAAATCAATGCCATATGAACCTTGAATATATGGCTCTTTCGACCAGTTTTGAACAACGTGTTTTACATAGGTTTGAGAAGCTTTTCCATCAAAAATCTCATCCAATTCACTCATAATTCGATCAAAGATTTCATCATCACTGCCCAATGAAGTATAAACAGAGGCTTTTTCTCCTACCGTAAATAAACCTAGGACATTTCTATTCGTGTCTTTTCTAAAAGCTGCATCATAAAACAGCTTATCGGCATCGCTAACTTCTTTGAGGAGATTTCCAGTAACAAGGATGTCCGGATAGAATCTTTCAGAAAACTCAATAAAAACTTTCAATCCATCAGGCATATTAATGCTGTCGATGGCCTCCGTTTTCTCGGAGGGCAGATTCGGAGTAAAGCTAATACTGTTGCTTTGTAAAATTTTAATCGGAATAGTGATTAAAACTCGATCTGCTTCGAAGACATCTCCATTTGTATTTTTAACCGCTACTTTATCACCGGAATAATCAATTTCGCTTACAGGGCTATTGTAAATAATATTATCAGTGATATCTGGAGCAATATATTTCTCAAAAAAACCGTACCAAGTTGTGCTTTTGAATTTGTACTCGCTGTAAAAATTGCTCGCCCAATTTTGCTTCTTGAGTTTGTCATTTTTCCAGTTATAAATCGTATCCGGACTATATCTAATAATATCTATATCTGCCTTAATGGATGAATCACTGATCAACCTCGCCAAAACCGAAGGACGTGCATGAATCCATTCTGCTCCTAAATCAATAGGAAAATAAGCAAAATCTGCAATTCTCTTCACTCTTCCACCAAATACCGAAGAAGCTTCGATGATCTGAAAATCAATATTATATTTATTCAAAACATATCCCGCAGTAAGTCCTGCAGCACCTGCTCCAATAACGATGACCTTTCCAGAGAAATCAACATCGAAGTCCGGATATAGCGAGGCTTCCTCCGAACAGGAATCCATCAACATAGTAAGGAAAGGAAGACCTACTCCCAATGCAGCGCTTTTCTTTAAAAATTCTTTTCTTTTCATTGTTTTGTTTCTTGAACAAAAGATTATGCTTCACCCTTCTTTTTTATCCTGAATTTCAGTCCTAATTCTATTGCAAAAAAACCTGAATTCTCTGGAGTAGAAGATATTTTTCTGCCATAGGAGAACTTGGAATACCAACCCATCTTATTCTTGGGCTCTTTTCCAAATTCGAAATTGGCAACAGGTAAAAAATAATGCCTTAATTCTCTATTCTTATTGGATATTTCTCCATTGCTCAAATCAACCGTAACATCCAATATTTGCCTAGCCATTAAGTAACCCACACCTATAGACGGAGCAATATATAGTTTTCGATGATCTGACTTCATCTTATAAACTATATCAGCATTGACTAAAAAACTAGTGTGGTTTTCAGGACGTACAAAGACTCCAATTTGAGGGCTTAAAAATATATTCTTGTACTTTGTTTTATCCTCTGATTCAATCATTGTTTCTCTAAGTCCAAATTCAGTTCCCAGTTTAATTCCAGGTTGAATTCCATATGCCCCATAGAGACCGGTATTCAACGGGATGCCTTGATCTTTATGTTGAGCTAACGCAAAAATTTGCAGTAATACAAAGAATATTAGCAGATTTAGTTTCATTAGTCCTAATGAATTATTTAAAAAAGTTTACGGTCTTTTGAGGCTGGATATTTCCAAAATTAATAATATTATGCGGTTCTAAAAGAAGCTTTTGCTTTTGATGCATCTATTCTATTGCATCACTATTTTTTCTTGCAATAGATCTTCCAAGTAGGATAACTGAAACTCTCATTCTTAGTAACCCATTCTCCCAACCAGTCAAAGCCTTCATTGCTAATATTATAAAAAGTGATTTTAAAATTGCCCGGGGTTCCATTAGGAGCGGGTTGATCATTGTATAAGACTATGTCTCCATTTTCTTTTTTATTTCCTTCCCAAGCGGGAAGAGCTGCGGTAGGTGAAACGGAACTATAATAATGCACAAACCATCTGGCACTATCGGCGATATACTGGCGAATACTACCTGCATTCTTTCCATCTTCTTTTAAAGATTCGTCTTGTACGGCCATACCATTCATGATGTATTTAAATCTCCATGTCATATGGACCGTATCTGCCCATGTGTTTTGATCTATTCGACTTACGGATTTACAATCACTTTCACCAATCATAGGAGCATAATCCAAAAATTCTACAGGCATTTCCGTATTGGGGAGTCCATAAGGGTTTTCAGCAGAGGCATCGTATTGGAATTGAGTTTGTCCTTTGATTTCCGTTATCCAATAGCCTAGCAATAATAGGATAAGGATCCGTAATTTTGTAATAACGTTCATGCCATTTGTTTTATCCTGCAATTATTAATTTTTCATTATTAATTCCTTAAATCCTAACATTCGTCAAGCGCTCACCACCATACTCTTCTTCCGGATGACTACACTCAGAGAAGTTGTACTCCTTGGCTTTACGCCAAACCATTTTCTTTAGGGTACCTGACCCCACTCCATGTAAAATAGTCAAACTTCGATAATTCGAAAGAAGGGCCTTGTCGTAGAATTCTTCAATGATAGCCTCTGCATCTTTTAACTTATATCCGCGAATATCAATTTTTGGATTAAAATGTTGTGTGCCGGAATTATAATCTACGCTTCTTCTGGATTTAATCTCTAGCGGTTCGTTAATACGAACCAGGTCTCCAACTGCTACATTGAGTTTAAAAATACCAGCTTCAACCAGGGCGACTCCTTCTTTGACAAAGTCAATGATTTGTCCTTGTGTATCAGCAGTTTTAAGCTTGACATGATCTCCTATCTCCAACTTGGATTGAGCATTTGTCTTATCAATCTCTGATTTATACTCTTCCTGAACTTGTTTAAGATCCTCCTTACTCTCATTCATTTTTTCCTTGAATTCGACAGATAACTTAACCAGGTCCTCTTCCTTCTTATTCTCGTCTTTCAGTTCTTTGAGATATTGATCGATGGACATTTTTTGCGCTGCAATTTTCTGTGCTTCAAGTTGTCTAATCTCTAATTTCAGTCGCTTTCTTTTCAACTCGAAATCAGCGAACATCTGATCGTACTGTTTGATCAATCGATCCAATTGTAATCCCTTTGACTCTAGTTTTTGCTTGGCATCAATCGTAGCCAAATTCTCTTTCTCGATCGAGTTCAATAAGTCTTCAACTTTGATTTGTTTTGATCCAACCAGTTCTTTGGCTCGAGCTACTATCTTCTTAGGCAATCCTATTCTCTGCGCAATCTCAAGACCGTAGGAACTTCCAGGTTTACCAATTTTCAATTGGTAACTTGGTGAAATGTTCTTCATATCGAACAACATGGATCCATTGATGATCCCCTGCTTTCGAAATGCGAATTTCTTCAAGTTGTCGTAATGTGTTGTTATAACTGCGATGGACTTGAGCTCTAACAGTTTTTCCAACATGGCCTCGGCAATGGCTCCTCCAATTCTAGGATCAGTTCCGGAACCAAATTCATCTATTAACACCAAACTATTAGAATCCGCATCTTGTAAGATGTGCTTCATACTCAATAGTCTTGAGCTATATGTACTCAATTCATTTTCTATGGATTGTTGGTCTCCCAATTCAACAAACATTTGATCAAACCAGCCGATCTGTGACTCAGAATCTACGGGAACCAAATAACCGGATTGCAACATACAAGTAATTAGCCCAACGGCCTTCATCGAAATGGTCTTTCCACCAGCGTTAGGACCAGAAAGCAATAGCATCCTGGAGTCCTTGTTTAGGTAGAGATCGAATGCAATTGTCTTCTGCCCTGCACTATTATTTTTCCATAAAAGAAATGGATGATAAGCCTGTTTGAGTTTAAATTCTGCCTTTGCACTCAATTTAGGCTTACTGGCTTCCATCTTAAAGGCCAATTTCGATTTGGCCTGATACATATCCATGAGAATGAGCAAGGATAAATTCAGTCGGAATTCTTCGCGATGCGGAGCTATTTCAGCACTCAATTCTTTAAGGATTTTATAGATCTCATTTCGCTCTTCAATACTCAAGTCTGTAAGTTGATTGTTGAGTAGACTTAATTCTTTAGGCTCAATAAAAACTGTCCTTCCAGATGAGGATTCCGCATGAATCATCCCTTCGACCTTTCTCTTGTTCTCTACGGGAAGACTCAGTACCCTACGTCCAAATTTGATACTCTCAGGATTATCACTCAGCACTCCATCCTTCTTGTATTTCCGAAGTACTTTCTGGAAGACCTTATTGAGTTCGCTGTTTTTTCGCTTGATTTCGGTCCTGATCACCCTCAATTTAGGTGAAGCGCTATCCTTGACCTCACCTTCTTCACTGAGAATTTTTCTGATTGATTTTGATAAGTCTTTATGCAGGAAGAGTTCACCGATTAAGTTTTTGTGCTTTGGAAATAACTCGACATTCTCCTTTTCAGAGAAGAATTTATGCAAGGCTTCTACAGTCATCGTATTTCGTAGAACAGCCTGTACCTCTTGAACTTCCAGCACAACATTGGTAATTTCTAATTTGTCGCAAATCTCACGAACATCATAATAGTAATTTATGGGATGATCTAAGTTGTTGTGATACAATGCCTGTAACTCATCTACAAAGTCTAGGCTTTCTGAGGATCTCAATTGATCTCGATAGGGTTCTTCAGACAGGATTTCTGATTTTGCTATGTCAGAAACACAGAATTCCGAAGTAATTTGCTTTATTTTGTCGAACTCAATTTTAGCAATTGCGTTGTCAGGAAAAATTTTCATTAATGCCACTTAAAACCTTCAATTAATCTTTTCTTAATTAATGATATCCAAACAAAAGGAATCTTATCTTTATTTTATTTAGGTCATTCTACAATTCTATGCGAAAATACATATTAGTTTATTTACTCTTAGTCCTTGCCTGCCTATTGTCCTGTAAAGTACATCGTACTGTCCAAAATACCGAAGCTTCAGAATTGACAATTGCCTTTTACAACATAGAAAATTTATTCGATACCATTAATGAACCCAATAAAGAGGATGACTATTTCACTCCTGTGGGACCTACCCAGTGGAATTCTGAAAGATATTATAAAAAGCTATCCAATTTGAATCAGGTCTACCGTGCTATGAACAAACCTGACATCCTAGGAGTTGCAGAAATCGAAAATATTTTGGTAGCGAAGGATTTGAGTGACAGTTTAGGACTTCCCGGAATTGTTCATTTTGACTCACCGGATCAAAGGGGAATTGATGTCGCTTTATTCTACGACAATTCTAAAATTGAGCTACTACAATCGGAAAAGATACGAATTCATTTTCCGGATAACATCAGTGTTGATTATACTTCACGAGATGTAATTTATGCACAATTGAAATTACCTGGTTCGGAAAATCTTCATGTTTTTGTTAATCATTGGCCCAGCAGAAGAGGTGGCCTAAAAGAGTCTTCTCCCAGAAGAGAGTGGGTTTCTTATCACGTTCAGAAAAAGATCAAGCAAATCTGGAAGAAGGAATCCGACGCCCAAATATTATTAATGGGAGACTTTAATGACGAACCAAGCAATAAAAGCATACAGCAGCTACTATCCATCCACAATCAAGATGAACGTTTGGTCAACCAAATGGAAGAATTCGAAAAGATGGATATCGGAAGCTACAATTATCGCGGGAATCAAAATGTTCTGGATCAATTCATCGTAAGTTCGAATCTTACTGATTCTATTGGTGCCATCACCATCAAGAGTGTCGAAATTTTTAAGAAGGATTTTATGATCTACAAAGACTCAAAATATGGGGAGAAACCTAGTAGAACATATGGTGGCCCTAATTATTACGGCGGTTATAGTGATCATTATCCCATTAGAATGATCATTCAGATAGGCCAATAGTTTCCTTGTGTTTGGTATTTAGTTTTTTGACAAATTCTTTGAAGTTGTCGAAGTCCGTTCTATAACTCACTCCAATACCGGTTTTGGATCGATTGGAATTCGTAAAGTCTGGTTCGAATCGCTGATAGGCTCTAAATCTCCATTTTTTATCCTCGGTTAGATCAATTCCCAGCACGAAGTTCCCATAAAAGTTATTCGAATCGCTGTACAAGGAAGAGTTATTATAACTACCACTTACGTCTAGTGTCACCCTGTTATCCAACAGATAAAATCGAGGTTTCAATATAATTTCCGAAGAATTAAATGCCGAGTTTACATTGCTGATATCAGAATCGTAAAAACTGTAGTTTAAATCAAGTTCGAAACCACTTAGAATGGATTGCTCAGAAGGCAGTAAATCACTCACCAATCCTGTTATATAGTTACTCAACTGATTACTGATCATTTGAGAAACCGTATTCAAACCTGTCAAGAGTTGCGTTCCTTGTAGTTGTGCCTGTTGGCTGGGAAGGAAAGTACCTACCACTAGAAGTCCAAATACCTGCCTATTCAAATCGTTTTGGATATTGTCCAGCGCACTGATCTTTGCCTCCGCAAAATTCCTCAACTGACGATCCAACTCGGGAAAGCCAATTTCGAAATCTATACCTGGAGAAAGCAGGGCTCCTGATAAGATCATCGACAAATCAACCTGTGTTGGCGTCTTGGCCAGCCGTTCTAATTGTTCATCACTACTATTGATCAAATACTCCTGTATCAGTGGATAAACAGGAGCGGATAATCCCGAATAATCGGCCGTCATGCCTAAATAAGCATCATACGGACTACCTGTAAATTGTATCGTGGACCCCTCCCTAAGAATAAAAGGCTTGTTGACAAAATTCAAATAAGTGAATAGATACTCACCCTCTGCTATATCATAATTACCGTACACATTTAGATCGCCGGTTCTATCATATTCTACGGCGAGGTTCCCTGTTCCCGTCGCATGAATTTTATCGTTGGAGTTTTCGTCGAATATGATATCGATTTCCGCATTTTCATTCACGTCCAGATTCAGATTCAGGTCGAAGCCTCCCGCTGGATTGTTCGCAGAAGTCAATTCGATGCTATCCTTCTTACCAAACTCAATGAATTTTCTCTCCGTACTGATCTGTTCCGAAGTCAGAGGAAAACTGATTTGGGTTCCGGGATTAGAACTGGCATCGACGAACATTCTAGGTAAGGACAAAGGACCTACTATAGTGGCATTCATGTCCCCGGCATAAGCCTCTCCGTAGAAATACTCATTACTACCTTTCCTGGTATCCAATACTTTTAAGTTATCACTTTGAATGGCTACCAAGTATTCCAGCTGACCTAGATTTTGATGTTTTATTCCTCCTGAAACATAAGCTATGTTACCCTCATGATCGAAAAAGGAGCAATTTTCGCAGAGAAAGATCGAGTCCGTAAGTGCCATATTTTGATGACTGATGAAAACCCTTGAATTCAGATAATCCAAAGTTGTAGCCATCGTATCAATGTTCAATTGTCCCTCGATGTGCAGTTCATTGGGATATCCAAATATTTTGAAATTCGACTTAAAGCTGCCTTCTGTATCTCTGATCACTTCCCCGGCGAAGTACTCTAGCATATTACATGGATAGTGATTGATCTCTGTCCAAACTTCCGTAAAACCTGATTTCGCTTGTCTGGTATCACCCAAGTAATGGCGGAAATTACTCTGTAGTTTTTGATCTCCTTTATACACTGAAAAAGTACCATTTAAGGTTGTATCCAACTTGGGAAGCTTGGCGATCAATTTCATTCGACCATAATCATCTTCGTTGATTTCGAATTGATCAGATTCTGCCTCGATCGAGATATTCTCGAATTGAAGATCATTGCTAAATGCCACTTCGGCATCATAGTTTCCAAAGATCTTTAGGGCTTCTATCGGTATATATTTATTGAAAAATGCCAGATCGAATTGCTCCACCCGTAAACCGATCATATCCTCATCGATCGTTTCCAGGCCAATCAATTGATCCTGATTCTTTAAGATAAAGTTGCTAGGTTTTACCAGGTTTTTGCCTATTTCAATGCTATTTCCCTCTTGTACTTCCCACAGCTTGCTCATCAGAACAATGTGTCCATTGCTCAATTCAATCTGAAAAATGCTGTCCATCAATTCTACATGACCATTGAAATTGGCACGATCTATAAGACTATTGCGATCCTCTGAGATAAAGGCAAAATCTATCTCATCTGGGCCAATATTGAAGAAACTCCGCACGAATTTGATAGAGGTCTCTCCTATTGCCACTGAATCCAGTTCACAGCTTAATTCGCCGGAGCCCTCGCTCAAGTAAAAATCCAAATCCACATTATGCCAATCCACATTGCCCCATTTCAGGTGAGGCGTCTCAAATGCTATTTCAGATGATTCGTAATCCGAATTATGGGCCAAAAAGACATTAAAATCTTTGATTCCTTCCAGATTAGAACTAAGCATTTTAGTCCATCCGTATAGGCTATCAATATCTACTTTGATCTCGAAATTGCTCTGTAAATTTTCCGCCTCCGGATAATAATTCAGTTTCATAAATCGGGCTAGGCTCTCATTGTTCTTATGAAAACTATTCAACAGCGATTTGTAAAAGTTATTCAATTCGAATTCCCCATCTATTCGAGCCTCAAAACCCTCACCAATGATATTGAGGTGCTGTCCTGAACCGTACTCCAAGGAATAAATACTAAAGTCCGTTAAAGAGTATTCTTTCTCGCCTTCCTGAAGGAATAGACTGTCCAGTTTGGCATAGCCCGTCAAATTCTTAAAATTGGTAGTCCTTAAGTTTAGATCTGCATTGGTTGAAAAAATGAAATCCTGATCCATCAAATTGATCTTCTTCAAGGCTATTTCGTCAAAGTTGAGCCTCGCATCAATGATGTAATTGGAATCTACAATTTCGATTTTACCGGAATAGTCAATTCCCAAGTTTTTATCTCTAATGCTTCCCTTTCCTTCTAGCTGTGACTTACTAAAAATTCCCGAATACTGAATATTGCGATACTCGTAATCATTGTATTCCAGGACATCTACCTGAGCATTAAGTGTTGCTTCTGCATTGTCCAAGGTCAATCCCTTTCCTTCAGATACCTCGGCCTTCATACTGAGCATACCCAGTTCTTCATTATCCGTCCATTTCTTCAGATCGAAATCGACAAGTTCGAGGTTTCCTGAATATTCGGGCAGTACATTTCGATTCATGTTCTTCATGCTCAAATCCACCCTTACTTCACCAAGCGAGGATTGTACCACTCCATAAGCTAGGAAATCTGAAAGCGTACCATCGTAGGTTCCTTGGAAATTAAATCGTTTGAAAAGATCGAAGCTTCGAGGAAGGTATAAATCCGGAAAAGCCTGTCTTATGTTCTTGATATGACTCTCCATTTGATCTATCCTCAAACTTATAAAGGCCAGTTCCGAACTGGTAACATCTCTTAAAGTTAATTGTCCTTTGAGAAAGGACTGATCCGAATACTGGAAATTAATATTTCGCAGCCTCAGTTTATTTATATAACCGACAATCTTGGTCTCAATAGAGAATAATTGGTGCTGATTTTGAACCAAGAACTTATTCTCTCGAAGCATCGGTGCCAAATAGAAGAGATCTAATGGAGATAGATGAGATTCTCGAACATCAGCATTGATCTTTACCTTATTGGCAAATTTCAACCAAGAGATATATCCTTCAGGATAGGAAAAAACGATATCACTTTCAAAATTGCTGAACGGAGAAGTCAAGACAAACTCTTCTATCTGGGTCGATTCACATCCTATATCTGCACTATAGCCGGCAAATCGATATATCTCTAAGCCCGATTTTTCAACCGCGCTTAAATCAAATTCTTCTATTCTAAAATGGAGTAAATACTTGGAGAAAAAATCTAGTTCGATATTCAAGTCGTTAAGTTCGACGTGATTATAATCTACCGCCTCCTCAGCTTCAAAATTAAAATCATTGCGGTGATTATCATAACTCATTTTCGAATCACAGAAGGATACATCGTGAAATTCTAAAGTCAAGTACTCCCACTGCGGCAAAGGTGGTGGATATGGTGTTGCATAGGTGCTCTGCTCAAACATCTGTAGACTGAAGTCCATAGAATTCGAACGAGGTCCAAAGAACTGCAACAAATTCTTCTTGTTATTGAAATGTATTTTATCTGCTGTGAGATACTCCGAACAAATGTCAAAGGTGTTCGAATTGTTCTCATCGACAATGAGATAACAAAAATTCTCGATTTCAGCGTCTTCAAAAGTCAAGTTGAACTTATTGGCATGTCTGATTGGCCCTTGATCACCTTTAGAGAACATGATGGCCACATTTGCTATGCTATCCCCCATATAACTGGTCTGACGAAAATAGCCGTTTCTTATTTTTAAATCCGTAAATCGGAAATCATTGTTCAGCATTCTCGCATAATTGAGCTTTAGTTGTAATTCCAACCGCTCAATTTCTGCCAATGTATCACCGCAATAGCCTTTCCAAACAAAATTGTTCAACTGTATATGCTTACCCCTGATAAGCAATTCATCATATTCGAAAGCTCCCTCAAATCGTTGATTTACAGAGTTTATCAAATATTTGCTAATGGATTCTTGAATAACCGGAGAAATGAAATAAGAGATAATGATGAGTAAAACGGAAAAAATAAACAAGACAGGAAGGAACATCAGCCAGGACTTTTTACTCGACTGCTTCTTCACCAACTTGTCATCATCTTTATTCATTACCTCTAATCTAAACAATTCAAATCCAAATATTAACGTCTAAAAGACGAGAAAAATATCTGAGTATGACAGAGTCTATTGCAAGGTATGCAAAACAAGATAAATTATAATATGTCGTGATTGGTTAACTTGATTTTTTTTGACCTTTGGATGTTCTTGATCAGTTACTATTGATCAGTGATTGGTGAATACATGTATCTGACAATCGATCACATACAATCGACAACCAACACCTAATTCCAATTAATGCTACCGGGGATCTTAGATATCACTTCAAACTTATCACCTAGGTTATACACAGCCTGTGGCCAGATATCCCCAAGTTTCTTTTTGAAGAGGTAATTGCTATCAATTTCAGATAGCATCCAGGTGCCAGCTTCGTATTCATCGGCCAACTGACCAGCAGACCAACCACTATAGCCCAAATAAAACCTTATCCCACTTGGATCTATAATTTTCTCTCTTATGAGAACTTTGAGTTGTGTGAAATCACCTCCCCAGAACAGGCGGTCAGTAATGGCCAAACTATCCTTCAATATGTCTCCATATTTGTGCACATAATATAGTGTATCCGTTTGAACGGGTCCTCCATAGTGCAATTCAAGTTCTATGTCGGGAAAACCATCGACTACATCGGGTATGAAAATGTTTAGACTTTTGTTTATGATAAAACCCACTGTCCCATTCTCATCACTGTGATCAGTGATTAAAATAACTGAATCCTTAAAGTGAAGACTGTCCATAAATGGCTGCGCCATCAATATATTTCCCTTTTTAAACTCGGGTAGAATCATATTTATCCTTTATACCTTTTCAACACTAACAGAACGATCAATTTTTCGAATTAGTCCTGCAAGAATATTTCCTTTACCTCCGACCTCGTAGAAATGCGTGATTCCATCGTTGATCATATTCCTAACAGAGTTGGTCCACATTACTGGAGAAATGAGTTGTTTCTTTAGATTACCTGCGATAATGAAAGGATCCTTCTGTGCCTTTGCATCAAAATTCTGATAAATGGGTTTGATTGGGATCTGGAAGCTCGCCTTGTCAATTGCATTATTCAAGCGCTCACTAGCTGGCTGCATATATGGAGAGTGAAAAGCTCCACCCACCTTTAATTCAATAACTCTTTTCGCTCCTATTGCACTGAGTTTTTCAGATGCCTTAGCCATTTCTTCAATCTCACCTGAAATCACAACTTGGCCAGGACAATTGAAATTGGCAGGGACAATCTTTTTATCGAATTCCTTACAGGTCTCTATGATACTTTGGTCATCCAGACCCAAAACTGCCGCCATCGTTGTAGGTTTTAGTTCACAGGCATATTGCATGGCAAGCGCTCTTTCCAAAACCAGTTTTAATCCGTCCTCGAAACTGAGATTTCCGGAAGCTACCAGTGCTGTAATTTCTCCAAGTGAATGTCCGGCGAAGGCGCTGATTTCGGAAGGATCTACTGATAAAAAATATTTGATTATTCCGTGTAAGTACACTGCAGGCTGGGTCACCCGGGTTTCTTTAAGATCATCTTCACTACCATCCAACATGATCTCAAAAATATCAAAGCCCAAAATGGATTTCGCTTTATCCAAATACTCGAGGGCTTTTTCATTATCCTTAAATTCCAAGCCCATTCCTGTAAATTGGCTCCCTTGTCCCGGGAAAACTGCTGCTTTCATAATTCAATTAGTTATTCAATCAATTATAATATTATCACAAATAACGACAAAATTGCCGATCATCTTGCGAAATTATGCATTTCTTACCCTGTCTAGGTCGGTCAGAAATCTAGCTTAAATCTGAAGAAATCAATTTAAGAAACTCTGAACGAGTCTCTTGATTCTGAAATTGACCAGTGAAGGCTGATGTCGTCGTGGAACTGTTTTGCTTTTCCACTCCCCTTATCATCATACACATGTGTTTTGCTTCAATTACAACCGCCACACCTTGCGGATCAAGGGTGCGTTGTAGACAATCTCTGATCTCTAATGTAAGCCTTTCCTGTACCTGAAGCTTACGACTATAGGCATCTACTATTCGAGGTATTTTGCTTAGTCCTACGATCTTTCCATTGGGAATATAGGCGACATGAGCTTTGCCAAAAAATGGCAATATATGATGTTCGCATAGCGAATAGAGTTCGATATTCTTAACCACCACCATCTCGGAATAATCCTCGTAAAATAGTGCTGAGTTAACAATAGCATCAGGATCCTGATCGTATCCCTGAGTCAGGAATTTAAGTGCTTTACCAGCTCTTTCAGGTGTCTTCAGTAATCCTTCTCTAGAAGTATTCTCCCCTATTTCTTCAAGTAATATGTGATACTTTTTCTTTATCGAATCCAGCACTGGATCCGTATGTTTATTCTCCTTCAAATCAAACAGTGTTTCCTTAGTAAATACAATATTAATACTTTGGTTTAACTTAAACCTCATTAAATCTCATCGAGCCAATTTAGTATATTTCCTCATAAAAAGTAATTATTGAAATAAATGTGGATAAGTAAATGAATATTAAAGCTTAGCATTGCGACATAATTAATAATTTTGTTCTAGCTAGAATTTTATGGATAAATGACGAGGCGATTGATTTGGCTTAAGGTACTGCTTGTATTGTGGATTCTGACCGGAATGCTCTGGTTTGGAATTACTTTACCCAACTGGGCGCAAAACACCCAGGACAACGGCCATGTTAGTGCTGCAGAAATGAATGCTGAGCTTCCATCTATGATCATGGGCAAACCGGGATCGAAGGAGATTTACTTCTCGAAAAATGAAAATTCACCCTTACAGTCTTTCATAAAGAATATAAATTCTGAAAAACGCAATCTCATTATCACAGGGTACTACACTAGTAAGGAAAGTCCGGAAATTGCTCAAGGAAGAGCGAAAAATTTTAAGAATATATTGAACAAGTACGGAGAATTTGACGAAATCTTGTCAATGCGTACAGAACAAAAAGATAATCTACTCCTGCAACAGGGATATTTATACGATGTGATAGGAATTAAGATGGGTGACAAGGTCATTGACCCCAGTGATTTTGTGGATTTCTCTATTTCATTCAATGCACTTTCCGATGAAAATCTTTCGACAAAAGAATTGGATCAAGAATACAACAAGATCAAAGTCTATCTGGATCAATCGGAAGAATCCAAGGTGAATATTATATTGAAGGGACCAAAACCTCAGGAAGAGATCAATGAATACCGACAGTTCGTGCAGGAAGTAAAAACTCGAATTTCCGAGAAAAAAGTACCAAAATTCCGATTAATTGGAGATATCAGACCAAGTGAAACAGATTCTTTTGAGTTGAAAATAACTTATAACTGATAGGATGGTTTATATATACATAGCATCTGTAGTTGTTTTTTTTGGTATAAGTTTTTATATCTCCTATCTAATAGGTAAATACTCGAATTTTAAGCAGTACAAAGCTCTCAATAAAGAAATTGAAGTATTGAGAGAAACCAATATTTCCAATGACAAAAAATATCAGGAGCTTGAAACCCAAATTCTAGAACAATCTAAGTACTACTCAGAGCAATTAAAGGACTCTGAAGCCTTGAGGAAAAGAATTGAGGAAGCCGAGCTAAAAAAAAACAATCTAAAAACTGATCTCGAAGCGCTCTCTGAGGAGATCAAGCAAAACTTCAGTCAAAAAAATGAATTCGATCGGCTCAAATTACTTTGTGAAGATCTGGATATTGAGTCACTGGAATGGAAAAATAAATACACCAATTTACACCGCCAGTCCGCTGACGAATTGATCATATTAAAAGATGAGTTGACGAGGCAAAAAAGATATATCAAACAATTATTAGCACAGAAATATAGACTGATTCATCAATGGGATGCTAAAAAAGTGAAGCAAATTATTCAAGTTCCTCTTAAGCAATCTTCCGCAGAACAAGATGATACCATTTCCAATTTGGAATTGAAGTTAAAACGTCAAGAAAACATCATCAAGGCACTTAGAATCCAGCTAAAGCATTTAAACTTAAAGAAAATTGAGTCTACAGGAATCGAAGAGACTCCTGAAAATCTCTTGGATCACGAGTCCGGTTTTGAAGTCGAAGACGACCTAGATACACTGGATAATATTATCGAAGAGAACGACTTTCATGAAATCCTGGATGAAGAGAATATAGAGGCTCAAAAATTGATGGACAAACTCAAGGAGTTTAAGGAGATCAAAATTCGAAAAACAGGAGAAACCACGCTGAATTACAGCAAGGTCAATCAGATGTGGAATCAAGAAGATAAGAGTGAATCCGAAGAAGAAATATCTTCAAACATCACGGACAATTCCGATAAACCAAATAAAAAGAGTCAAAAGAAACGACATCGCAATTCGCGACTTAGTTTAATATTCAATATCGATAGAACTATACAATCCAAACTCTACGCTTTAGGTATAAGATCCTTTGAACAGTTGGCTGGTATTGATGACGATTTCATCCAAGAACTTGAATCTTTATTAGGCATTGAGTCCGGAAGAATAAGGAATGAAAAATGGGTTGAACAAGCTCATAAACTGAATAGTAGTGATGATATACGAAGTATTTTTATTCAAACAAGACAAAGTAATAAAACTACTTCGGAGATTAGTACAGATGATTTGTTACAAATAAAAGGCATAGGAAAAACCTATAAGCATAGGTTAGTGAAAATTGGTATTAAGAACATACAAGATTTAGCCAGTTGGGATAAAGAAAATATTGAAGAACTTGCTGAGCTTATTGAAGTGAATAAATCGCGGATAGTAGGACAAAAATGGATAGACCAGGCAAAAAACTTAATATCTACTAAATCTGTCAATTAGGATTTTTCTCTAGATTAGAGAGAAGGATGTCATGTTCTGATTATATTTGCCAATTTAATTCAAAGTAAAACCGATCTTTTAATGAAGTATGATTTAATCGTTGTTGGAAGTGGTCCGGGCGGATATGTTGCCGCCATTCGAGCTTCACAGTTGGGCATGAAAGTAGCTTGTGTCGAAAAGGAGTCTGTAGGTGGAATATGTTTGAACTGGGGTTGCATTCCGACCAAAGCTTTATTGAAAAGTGCACAGGTCTTCAATTATATCAATCATGCCGAGGACTATGGCATAGAAATAAAATCTCCTAAAGCCAATTTTGAAAAGGTAATCAAAAGGTCTCGGGATGTAGCCGATGGAATGAGCAAGGGAGTCAATTTTCTTTTCAGAAAGAATAAGATAGACCTGATCAACGGATTTGGCACTCTTCTAAGAGGCAAAAAGGTTCAGGTAGACGACGCGGAAGGCAATAGCAAAATATACGAGGCAGATCATATCATTGTAGCTACTGGTGCCAGAGCAAAATCACTTCCTAATCTACCCATCGACAACGAGAACATCATCGATTATAGAAAAGCCATGTCGATGGACAAGCTTCCCAAAAGAATGGTTGTCGTAGGAGCGGGTGCCATTGGAGTAGAATTCGCCTATTTCTATCATTCCTTGGGAACTGAAGTTACTGTCATTGAATATATGAAACAGGGACTAGTTCCACGAGAAGATAAGGATGTATCGCGAGAATTGAATAAAATATTCAAGAAACGCGGAATCAATGTACTTGCGGACACAGCTGTTCTTGAAGTGAATAAAAAAGGAGGCCATCTAGAAGTAAGTTATCAAAAGAACGGATCAGATAAGAAAGAAATGATGGCTTGTGATGTTGTGTTATCCGCTGTTGGGGTGGTTCCAAATACTTCGGGAATTGGTCTTGAAACCGTTGGCGTTAAAACCAACAAGCATGGACAAATTGAAGTCAATAGTTATTGCGAAACAAATGTATCGGGCATTTATGCTATTGGTGATTGTATACCAGGTCCTGCCCTAGCCCACGTCGCTAGTGCTGAAGGAATCCTGTGTGTAGAGAAAATAAAAGGCCTTCATGTCGAGCCTATTAATTACAATAATATTCCTTCTTGTACCTATTGTAAGCCTGAAGTTGCTTCTGTAGGATATACAGAAAGCCAGGCAAAAGAAGCCGGATTTGAACTTAGAGTGGGTAAATTCCCATTTAGTGCGAGTGGAAAAGCTTCTGCTTCTGGATCTAAGGAAGGCTTTGTGAAGGTAATTTATGACAAGAAATACGGAGAGCTACTTGGAGCTCACTTTATAGGGGATAATGTTACTGAGATGATTGCAGAGATCGTTGCGGCTAGAAAACTTGAAACAACCGGTCATGAGATCATAAAAGCTATTCATCCTCATCCAACCATGAGTGAGGCGGTGATGGAAGCATCGGCTGCTGCTTATGACGAGGTCATTCATCTGTAAACTTATTGCAGATTGTAGGGGATGCGAGAAAATTGCAGAGGGGAAGTCATCAATCGATGGCTTCCCATATTTCACAAATAATTCACACCTATCACTGGAAATTACTGAGGAATTATAACTATATTGAAGCACTCCTGAGAATCAATCAATTTGTTTAACCTTTATATTAAAATTTTAGAATGAGTAAATTTGATGAAGCTTTAGAATTGTACCAAAAAGATATGGCTGAAAAAATGAACATATCAGGTGTTGATTCTGACTTGTTAACTGCAGTTGCAAAAGGATTGGGTCCATCTATTTATAATGCTGATGCAGCGATGGTTTCTTGTACTGATCCGGAGGAATTGGCAAGAGTTAAAAACAATTTCTTGATTGGCAAGTTAGGGCTTGATGATGGCGGTCATTTGGATAGTGCCATTAAAGAGGTTTGTGAAGAAATGGGTTCTTCTAATAGACAAAAACACCGTGCGGTATTCTATTATTTGTTGACCAAGAAATTCAATAAAGAATCAATCTACGGATAAATCGAAAGATTTGAGAATAAAAAAAGGAAACCGAATATTGGTTTCCTTTTTTTATTTACATCACACCAAAAATTTTGGCGTATTTCAACATCAGCCCGGTATTACTGACTTTTATTTTTCCCATCATCAATGCCATCATAGGATTGGATTTTCCATTGATAACTTTTTGAAATTCATCCGCATCACCAGATACCACACATTCAGGACTTCCCGACAATCCCTCAGATACATCACATTTTCCATCTTCCAACGAAACCGTATACTGCATTCCATCTTTGAAATCAAAATGGAAGTTGGTACTCATACCTTCTATGGCGTCAGGAGATATTTTAGTGGGAAGTGTAAGAAAGAAATCTTCTAAACTTTTCATCCGTTAAATTTTACATTATTCAGAAGCCCAATTTATTATAAAAATTCTGTTTCGAAAGAACAGAAATGATTAAAATTCCACGCTAATTTACTCTTCGCCTTTGGCTTCATCGAAACTAAGTGCTGCTCCATTCACACAGTATCGCAATCCCGTCGGTCGCGGGCCATCACTAAAAACATGTCCCAAATGACCATCGCAGCGTCCACAAACTATTTCCGTCCTAATCATTCCATGAGAAAAGTCTTGAATTTCAAGTACATTTTGATCTCCAATTTCATCATAGAAACTAGGCCATCCCGTTCCGGACTTAAATTTAGTATCGCTAGAGAATAAGGGTAAACTGCATCCGGCACAATTATAGGTCCCCTCCGATTTATTATTCAAATAAGGACCGGTAAATGCTCTTTCAGTACCTTTCTGTCTCAAAATTCGAAATTCCTCAGAGCTCAATCTACTTTTCCATTCCTCCTCCGACAAAACAACTTTGCCTTCATCATTGGGCTTCAGAGTGTCCAATAATCCGTATTCCTTAACCACAGGTTTTGGATCATGAGACTTGGATCGAACAAATAATACAGCGATTAAAACAACTGCTGCAACGGGCAAAATCCTCAATGCTATGTTTTTAACGTTCATATGACTAAAACTTGAGTTTTATGATAGTTGTTGTACTCTTGAAAAGTGGGTTTCCTAATTCCCAATTCCTAATTCCCAATTCCTAATTCCCAATTCCTAATTCCCAATTCCTAATTCCCAATTCCTAATTCCCAATTCCTAATTCCCAATTCCTAATTCCCAATTCCTAATTCCTAATTCCCAATTCTTAATTCCTAGACAAATCAAGAAATACCCCTGCAGAATACGAAGGTGCCGCCGCGATGATTTCTCCGCGCATGGCTCCAGCTGCTCCAAGAGATACACCAAATTTATCCGTTAAGTAATAATTGAACTCAAGACCCACGCTGATAAATTCAGTATTATTAGCAAATATGCTGGTGCTTGTTGCACTTTCTGCGGTATCTCCGTTCTTGAATGATTCTATCGCATCGATCTTCAAACTAGTCCATAACTTAGAATCAAATAATGCTGTTCCTAATTCTACTCCCCATCTAAATTCTTCTGAAAAGCCCTCTGTTCTATGATTTACCCCAGCATAAACACTGCTATACGCTGGTAAGGACCCCAGACTAAAACCTCTTCCTGCATCAAGGCGTATCATTTGATTAAACTCACCATCTCCCGTTTGTAAGTTACCTTGAGAGCCACCTTCGGTTTTACCCGTGGGAATTCCAAAAATAACACTTGCCGATACTGGTATTTTGGCTCCTGGGCGAGTCAATCCATATTTCAGTCCAAGATCAATATCACCAATCGAATTGATGGCTTCTCCTTTCACCAAAACATCATTGGTAGTAGAGGATACCAGATTGTTCATGTAATTTCTAGAAAATAAATTCGCATTAACCAAACCGGTTAGCCTATCAGTTATACCGTGCTCCGCATAGAAAAAGGTATTATAAATGCCAGTGGTAACATTGGGATCTAATTTTCCGGCATCCGTGAAATGCTCGTCGAATACTACCCACCATTCTGACAACTTATAGTATCCATTGCCCTTTTTCTGTGGCCATGGCCCTCCGGCAAAAACGGCCGTTGAGGCTGAAAAAACCAATACGAGACTCAAAACACTTATTCGTGCTATCCAATTATTCAATCCTACCATCACCTACTTTAACATTAAAAGGTTTACAAAAATATAGTACAAAGGCATATTCATTGATATTGGTATTTGGGATCGTATAACTATGACTGCCATTGAAGACTTCTACCGCCCCTATTTCAAGAGCGCCATTGGTCGTATTCGCATTATTTGTTAAATAGATATACAAACCGGGGAGCGAAGTAGAGGCGGTATAGTTGTCGTCAAACTCCAATTCCAGGTCATCTCCATTGGCTCTTAAAGTAAAATCACCACTCAATCTATAAGAACTTGTCGTTCGAATCATTCCTGACTTTACAATATCCATCATAACAGTTCTCTGTCCTACAACTACTTCCATCTCAGCAACCAGATCGATGCTATCTAATTCGTATTGGACAGTAATAGTACTTGTTCCAATTGCCAAGGCTTGTGCCAAGCCATTGGCATCAATGCTGATGATTTGTTCATTACTACTACTCCATTGAGGTATAATCTCTTCTTCAAGTCCAACATTATTGAGATACATATATTCGAACTGAAACTCCTGATTTAATCCGATCGTATCCACCGTCGAAGTGATGCGAAGTACCGGATCTACCTCATCCATTACAAAATCGTCCTTGATGCAGGCATTCAAAAGGACTATACTCAGTAAAAACAAAAAATAACGTGACATAAGCTTAATTTTCTTCATTCGATAAGAATATGACCAAAATAACCAATTGGTTGTCCGGTGCTCCTACAACATTAGAGATTCCACTTATATTTTGAAAGTAATTGTCAGGTAGAGAACATTTACAATGTTTAGATAAATGTTCTTTCAACTATTGACAAAACGCATTAGGCTGTATTCTAGCAATACTTTTTCGCGTATTGCCTGGCCTCATGCCTTTCCTTCATTAGCCGATCCAAGCTTTTCTGAATGAATGCTTTTTCTTCCTCGAAAGCCCTCTCTTTAAATCCGGAATTGATATCGTATTCCTCCAGAATGGCTAGATCAAGTTGGGCAAGCTTTTCGCTTTTCTCTAATTCTAAGCCGTCCCTTTCTTTCATCAAATTCTTTAATCTATTGCTTATAGATGAAGGAACTTCTAAATTATTCTTTTCGAATTGATCGATGGATCTTTGGGTAGAACTAATTTTCGTTTTGTTGGCATTCAAGGCCAGGTTTATTTCTTTTATTCTAGTACTTAATTCAGTTTTTAGTGCTGCTAACTCTGCCAAGCGCTCCTTCTTATGATACCGTTGATATGTCTCTGCTTCTTTATTGACTGCCTGCCTTCGCCCTTTAAAAAACTCAATAGAATCCGACTTTTCCTGTACTAAATTCTTATAGAACGTGCACCACTTAGCTTCTATAGGCCAATCCACTTTATCCAATTGTTCCAAACAATCTTTGCAAGCATTATTCCTATTGAAATTGCCACTGCCATCCTTTTTTTCCATGGTGTTGACAAAGCGTTCGTATTCTTCCTTTACACCATTGGGAGTAAGATTCAATTTGTGCCCACTGACTGAACCCTCAGAGGAAACAATGTCCGCTACGTGCAGGTTATCCAAATCCGCTTCCCATTCTCCATTTACACATCTCATAATTGGCCAGCAGGTGACCGCGGTACTTTCATACCATATTTCCCAATATACTTCCTGTTGGCTGTTGTTGATGCGTTTGCCCAAACCTGTGGCTCCATTGGCACCAGCCCGTAATGCGCTCAGGTAAAAAGTTGCCAGCGAAGTCATATCTGAAAATTGCGTACCTCCAGGGTTAAACTCAAGAGCAACCATTTGATTTTCACTTGCCCAGCCCAACGCCTTTAATTTCTCTTGTAGGTGATGACCCTTTCTCAGTTCTCCGGGATGATTGTACAAATTGACCAAATCTTTCTTAAGTCCTAAACTTTGAACAAGCATATCAGATAAAAGAGACCATGCACTTGCAGGTAATTCGACCCCAACTTGAGATCGTTGCAAAAACATCGGTTTCTTCACAGAATGAGCTCTGTAATAAATCTTAGTAATCGCCTTATCTTTTAGGTATTTCACATTTTGCTCGCAATCGGGTTTCCTTTCAGTGACACGCTCCTCCTTTTCGTCACCTTCTTCCTTATTCTCTTCTTCGGTACTTTGGTCTCTATTTGTACTTCCTTCAGCTTCTATTAAGCTCCAATGAAACTTAACATTCTCCTTAAAATCACCACGAGATCCTTTCTGAATCACGCTGTACTGCCCTCGAATCGACTTCCCATCTTCAGCGACGAAAATATTAAACAAGTTTCCTCTTCTTCCAATTGATTTTTCTGTCCAAGTTCCTGTCCAATGTCCATTTTTACGATACAACTCCACAAATCCTTTGTCATCTACGTACGTATCGGTATAGGTTCCTACAACTTTACCATTCTGATGAGCGATGGTCATTTTGCTCCATCCTTGCCATTTACCAGCAATGGGCATTGGGAACTTAGTGCTTTCCTGCTGTGCTTGAACATATGAAAAGCAGAATAGCATTGACAAACACAAACTAGCTACTATTGTGCAGTATTTCCCATTCATATTAATGTTGATTTAATCGTTTGAAATTAATCTTAGTTTGGCGCATCCTTCATAAGCCGGAATATAATATGAGAAAGATAAGGTAAAAATGGAAGATAATCCAGGCTTCGGCTTCGCTCAGCCTTACCCTATTATCCAATTATTGCGTAATGTAGAGTTTTTATGAAGTTTCGGTTTCTATCAGCCTGACCAGTTAGAACAG
Source organism: Saprospiraceae bacterium (assembly GCA_965230755.1). GTDB lineage: Bacteria > Bacteroidota > Bacteroidia > Chitinophagales > Saprospiraceae > DATFJT01. Next base: position 122,374 of record CBDDLT010000010.1, read on the forward strand.
AATATAACTTAGAAGGCCCAAAGACCCATAACCAAAGACCTAACTCTCAAGTCCCAAGTCCCAAGTTCTAGATCCTAAATCCTAGACTCCAACAACTTCTCCATAAATATCGAAAGCTTCAACATCCGTAATTCGAACCTCTGCAAAATCGCCGATGGAAACATATGTTTGGGAAGCGTCGACTTTTACTTCGTTGTCGACTTCAGGTGAATCGAATTCCGTTCTACCAATAAAATAAGAACCTTCCTTTCTATCGAATAAAACCTTATAAGTTTGACCAATTTTAGCTGCATTCAAATCAAAAGAAATCTCACTTTGAAGTTCCATCAACTGATTGGTTCTTTCTATTTTCACTTCGTCCGGAACATCATCTTCCAGGTCATAGGCAGAAGTTCCTTCCTCGTGGCTATACTGAAATACCCCTACCCGATCAAACCGCATTCGACGAACCAAATCCATCAGATACTGAAAATCTTCTTCTCTTTCACCAGGGAAACCTACCAAAAAGGTTGTTCTAATGGCTATTCCAGGCACCATTTCTCGAATACGATCAATGAGATCTTCTTGCGTCTTAGAATCCGTCTGCCGTTTCATTAGTTTGAGCATATGATCAGAACCGTGTTGTAGCGGAATATCCAGATAATTACATATTTTCTTTTGCCTGGCCATGGTCTCTATCACATCCAAGGGAAACTTTGTTGGATACGCATAATGTAAACGAATCCATTCTATTCCATCGACTTCACACAAAGCGTCGAGCAGATCTGATAATGCACGTTTTTTATAAATATCCAAACCATAATAGGTCAATTCCTGAGCAATCAGAATCAATTCCTTTACGCCTAACTTGGCTAAGTGCTGGGCTTCTTTGACCAAGGAATCAATGGTTCTTGAGATATGTTTACCTCTCATAAGTGGAATCGCACAAAAACTACACGTTCGATTACATCCCTCAGATATTTTTAGATAAGCAAAATGATTCAAAGTTGAATGTAGTCTTTCGCCAATCAACTCGTGTTTGTAATCTATCTTGAATTTGGAAAGCAATCCAGGTAATTCCATCGTACCAAAGAAGGCATCTACCTCAGGAATATCTCTTTGCAAATCCTCTTTATAGCGTTCGGAAAGGCATCCGGTGACGTAAAGTTTCTCTATCTCCCCTTTCTTCTTGCGATCCGCGTAGTGCAAAATGGTATCGACCGATTCTTCCTTTGCTAAGTCAATAAACCCGCACGTATTGACCACAATAATATTAGATCCTTCGTCTTGATTATGATCAACTTTTTCATAACCTGTTTTTAACTGAGTAATAATATTTTCTGAATCAACTACGTTCTTTGAGCAACCAAGTGTTATCACACTAATTTGGTCCTGTTCCGTTTTTTTTGTTTTCAAATCAGTATCTTGCTATATCTAAATCGCAATATTATGAATTTAAGACGACTTGTGCTGCTGGGTCCTTGCTTAGTTTGCTTTTTTTGTCTCGAAGCTCAAATTGGCGTTGGGCTTGCTTACTTCAACGAAGCAGTTGATGATCTGCAAATCAACAACACAACAGTAAGCACTAATATTGAAAATTATCACGTCAATCTTCACTATGAAATTGGACTAAAGAATTTCCGCGTTAATTTTCTGCCAGGTCTAGATTATACCATGGCCATTGAACAAGATATCAATGAGCAAACACTCAAACAGAGTTCCATCGGCATTTCGGTGCCTGTACGCGCTTATGTTTTATCTATAGACGGCGACTGTAATTGTCCCACGTTTTCTCAGTCTTCTAATTTCTTTTCCAAAGGATTCTTTTTTGAGTTGTATACGGCCATCAGAAACTTTAAGAGTGAAACGAATAACAGTGAAACTGATGATCTGAACTATTTGATAGGTTTGGGCCTAGGACTGGACATCGGAATATCTGAACAATTTACTTGTACTATATTTGCCAAAACCGGAAGGATGATCAATCAATCCATTGGTAATGAATTGGCTCCTTTCGTGAGCGAAGACGAATTAAGTAGTTTTAACAACCTCGGATTGGAATTGAAGTACTATTTAGATTGAATTTTCAATATAGATCTTATTTATGAGTTCGTATAAATATCAGAGCACCAAGAAAGTGACAACGCATATTCTTCAAAAGATGAAGAATGAGGGAGAAAAGATATCCATGCTTACTGCATATGATTATTCTTTCGCAAAGATTTTGGATTCTGCAGGAATAGATATTCTCTTAGTTGGTGATTCGGCTTCCAATGTGATGGCCGGTCATGAGACAACTTTGCCCATAACCTTAGATCAGATGATCTACCATGCCCAGAGTGTGGTTCGAGGTGTAGACAGGGCTTTCATTGTGGTGGATTTGCCTTTTGGATCTTATCAAAGTAATCCCAACAAAGCACTTGAATCTGCCATTCGAATTATGAAGGAGTCCGGGGCGCACGGTGTAAAGCTCGAAGGTGGGGAGGAAATTTGTAAATCTATTAAGAAAATTCTCACTGCGGGAATTCCTGTAATGGGCCACCTCGGATTGACACCTCAGTCCATTTATAAGTTCGGAACCTATACTGTTCGGGCAAAGGAAGAGATGGAGGCCAAGAAGCTTTTAAAAGATGCCAAGGTTTTGGATGATATAGGTTGTTTTGGGATTGTCCTCGAAAAAATACCAGCAGAATTGGCTGCACAAGTTACGGCTAAAGTAAAATGTCCTGTTATTGGTATCGGTGCTGGTCCTTCTGTTGATGGTCAAGTATTGGTTACTCAGGATATGATGGGTATTACTTCTGATTTCAAACCGAGATTTCTAAGAAGATACTTGGAACTGGATCAGATGATGAGGGACGCTACAAAGCAATACATTACAGATGTAAAAGAAGGAACTTTCCCTAATTCCGAAGAACAATATTAATATTCTCCATGAAGCGAATTTTATATGCTCTTATTCTACTAGGAATAATCTGCAGTACTCTGGCCTATTTTGCCCTTTTTTCCGTACAGGTTAATTCAATGGAAAAAGGAGATCATCTATATATTACCTCAGACGAAAAAGTGGAAGATTTCTATTCTAAATTACTTCCCTATCAATCCAAGCTATCACAACTGACTCTTCCAGTTGTAGCTCAATTGATGCGCTTTGGTGATCAGTCATTGAAGGCCGGTAGGTATAACTGGACTCGCCCAATGTCCAATGTAGAACTGATTAGGTACATCCGATCGGGAAATCAGAAACCAATCAATGTCGTCGTTTTTAATGGCGAGAGCATTGAAGACCTTGCTGGAATAGCTGGAAAATATCTTGAAAAAGACAGCGTAGAGTTTTTGAAATATCTCGACGATTATGCTAGTTCAAATAACGAAAGCTATAATCAAGACAATTTTCTCAGCTTATTTATCCCGAATACCTATGAGATGTACTGGAATTGTGATCCCGAATGTTTTGTAGATCGAATGAAGCGCGAACACAATAAGTTTTGGACCGATGAAAAGCTGTCATCCATCAATAAAAACAATCTAAGTACAAAAGATGCCTATATTCTGGCTTCGATTGTAGAAAAGGAAAGTAAGGCCAATGAGGAAAAAAAGACCATCGCTGGTGTTTACTTGAATAGATTGAAAAGAGGAATGCTTTTGCAAGCTGACCCTACTGTCGTTTTTGCTTCAGGAGAAAAAGGACTAAGAAGGGTACTTAATAAACACTTAGCCATTGACTCGCCATATAATACTTATATGTATCCAGGGTTGCCTCCGGGACCTATCGCCATGCCATCTTTAAGTAGCCTGGAAGCGGTGATCAATCCTGAAGACCACGACTACCTCTATTTCTGTGCTAAGATTGGTTATGATGGCCAACATGAGTTTGCCAAGACTTTAGAGGCCCACAATCGCAATGCTCTGGTTTACCGCAATTGGCTTAACAGGGAAAGAATATATTAATTAATGTCAAGCTTAGACGAAAGGGTTGTTCAATACTTGCAGGACCGCGGTGTTCGCAAAGATGACTTGCTAATTCTGGCAGTAAGTGGAGGTATGGACAGCATGAGCCTAATGCATATTTTACATCGGAATAAGTACAATATCGAGGTGGTGCACATCAATTATCATCTAAGAGCAGAAGCCTCAATCCAAGATGCGAAACTGGTCGAAAAGCGATGTATCGAAAATAATATTCCATTTCGTATTTATGAGAATAGTTTAAAAGAACTGCGTTCTGGGATACAGGAAAAGGCAAGAAAAATACGATATGAAATTTTTGATACTCTTTTGAAAGAGCGCAATGCAGAGTATATCGTTGTCGCCCACCATAGGGATGATCAGCTAGAAACCTTGGTATTCAATCTTTTCCGAGGAACAGGTATTTCCGGATTGAGCAATATGCTATTGGATGATGGTCGAATTTTGCGTCCCTTGATAAAAATTTCTAAGGAAGAAATTGAAAGCTATGCCAAAGAAAATATGGTACTTTTTCGAGAAGATGCCAGTAATTCCAAAAATGACTATTCAAGGAATCTGATTCGAAATGAAATTCTTCCGCATTTCAAATCGCTTTTTCCTGATTATCGTCAGCGACTGCAAAAAACGGCTTCATTGATAGCTGCACAAGAATCATTGTACAAGGATTTGATTAAGTCCAGTGTAGAAAGCTGTCTTATACGAAATAGTTATTATCGAGAATACAATATTGGACAACTTAGACATCAGGATCAAGTGTCCTTGATTTTATATGAGTATTTCAAGCGATACGGCTTCACTTTTCAGCAATTCGATGATCTATTGCGATCGGCTACTTCTGAAACCAAAAGAATTCTTGCGACAGATCATAGCATTTACTTAAAAAAGGATTCCCTGTATTTCATAGAGAATAGGCATTTGAAACCACCTCAAATTGTCACGTTGAATGACTTCACTGACAACATCATTTGGGGTCCTTATTCGATAAAACTCCAACTATTGAGTTATGCAAATTATACAGAATTAAAGGCTTTTTCTTCAGCCACACTATTTCTTGACTATGATCGAATCTGCTTTCCAATTAATATTAGGCCTTATTCAGAGGGAGATAGAATTGAGTCTATGAAAAAAGGATCTAAAAAGATCAGCGATGTATTTATCGACCATAAATATGAGCTCTTTAAGAGGAGTATTCATCCGATATTCTATTCAGAAAATCAGGCGATCTGTATACCTGAACTCACTATAAACTATAACTTGCGTCCTAACAAGCAAACGGTAAAAGTTCTTAGTATTTCAATGAATCCTGACAACTTGTGCTTTTAAAACAAAAAAGCAGCCCTCTAAACTGAGAACGGCTTTCAATATCTATACATTTATAATTTACTTCAACTTAATATACCTATTATCAGTACCTAAAACCATAATATAAGCTCCTTTGAAGCCCATAGTTTCCGCTTTTTCTGCGATTTCCTCTGCCTCCGCTAGCTTCTCCACATTGACAATTTGGAATATGGTAAGATCATCCTTTTTATAAGAATATACTTCGCCAAGTTCAGCTGCTTTTTCTTTTTCGAACCATCTCGCCTCCGAATAAGCACCCAATCTCACAGCATAAGGTAATGTAAACTCTTTATTGGCTTCTCTTGTATCTTCTCGTGGAGTAAAACTTTTCTTTGTCTCTTCTCCCGTTTCCTTTACTACAAAAGTCTTATCATATCCTCTCAATTCTAGCATTTTCTTGATATTTCGAACGGTTTCCTCAGTATCATAAATGCCCAATCTCAACTTATAACTGTCTCCTTCAAATTTCGTATAAAGCGCCCCCAAGTCATCCAAATTATCATAATTACCCAGGTCCAGTTTGTCAATATCACTGAAAGAACCCAACTGGACAGAATAACCTGTTTTACCCGCTAAATCGGATACTGATTCCGGAATTACATTCTTTGATTCCGTTTGCACCTTCTCTTTTACCAAAGCAACTGCCGGTAATCGGGAGATCAATCGATCATCAGTTTTTATTTTGATTTCTTGGGTATAAAAACCGGATTTTGCAAACTCTATAATGTAAGATTGATTGGGTTCCAAAGCCAATTCGAAACTACCATTGGCATCAGAAGAGTATTCTTCAAACTCAGTGGAGTATTTCTTCATCACCTTGATGTAGACTTTTCCTTCAACTTTACCTTCCTCATTGATCGTAACACCACTTGTAACATTCTTCTCTTCTTTCGGATAAAGGGCTATTTCAAAATACTCTCTGGATTTAGTATCGAATGGTACTTCGACCAATCCATATCCCATCTTGCCAATCGTCAAATTACACTTCACATCATTGATTGTTCTGAGACTTGTTTCACCTTGCTGATCAGTGGTTAGTTCGTTCAAAGAACAATCTCCAAAATTGATAGTGGCATCTGCAATACCGTCACCGCTTCGAGCATCTATCACTTTTATTACTACTCTCTTACCTAATCCAACCACGGTATAGATATCCTCGTTTCCATCAAGACGTCTATTGGAAGTCAAAAAACCTGACTGCTCGATCTGATCAAATACGAAGTAATTGTCATCGAATTTCGAATTAACACCGTTCCCCATGTGATACACTTTGTCAGTGGAAGAATGGTCATCCATCTCACATCGATAAATGTCAAATCCCCCGTAACCTGGTTGAAGATCTGAACTGAAGTACAAATCCTTACCACTGATATAAGGCGTTACCTCATTTCCCATCGTATTAATGGTAGGTCCCAAATTCTTAGGGAAGCTCCAATCACCATCTACTTTATGACTCACGTACAAATCAAAGCCGCCAAAACCTTCGGGTCTATTCGAAGAAAAATACATCGTCGCTCCATCTTCACTCAAACAAGCCATTCCGGTAGAAAATCCTTGCAAATTATGTTCGAAAGGTTTTAAATCTTTCCAATTACCTCTATCGTCCAAAATACCCAAGTAAAGGCTCATTTCAACCCCGGGAGTGTGTATTTGGTTAATCCCATCCAAAAAATTATTCTTGGTAACTGCCACCCATCTGCCATCTCCACTTACACCTATTGGACCTTCATTGTAATTATTTTCGATGTCGGTCCGATAAAAAAGTGGTTGGTCCAATTCTGCAGACGATAAAGACGGCGCTACAAAAAGTTGATTCAAGGATCTACCGGCCCAATCTTCTGCTCCTTTAGTCTGAAAAACGCGCTTCATATCCGATCTCGCCGAAGCATAAACCATATAATCCTTTGCTATAAAAGTCGCACCAAAATCAGAATGTGCCGAATTGATATCGTGATAAGCTACTTTGTACGATGCAGGATCATTGAAATGCCCCTCAGAAAACTTAACTTTCCTAACGAGATAACCACCCATTTCCGGGTTCTTCACTTTCAAATTCATAGCCCACTTCAAAGCATTGGAATAGTCCCCGTTTTTCATCAGAATTTCCACATACCTTCTGATATGTTCGTCACTCTTCCAATCCAGCCCACTAGCAATTCCATAGTAGATATAGGCTGACTCATAATCAAAACTCATCCAGGCGATGTCGCCTAGTTTCCACAGACTATGAGCATTCTCCGGGTTATCTTTCAAGTACGCATCGTACATTTCTTCAGCACGATCAAAATCGCACAACTCAAAGTACTTGTCTGCCTTAACTAATTCCGAAGGATTTTGCGAGAGCAATTGGACCGTGATCATCAGTCCGAGAATTGCTAAAAAATTTTTGATAAAAACCATCTATATTCCCTTTGATAGTAATCTCAAATATAGAAAAATTTTAATATTAAATGGCCATGAAAGCCATCAATTCTGGGCGTTTTCCATCTGCTTCAACAATTCGATGACCTCTTCTAATTGATCTGAGCCTATTCTCTTAGAAACGATTTTTTTGTCTTTGTCCAAAATGTAGATCATCGGCGTACTTCTCACGTCATATACTTGCTTGTATCTCGAACGCAGATAAGGGTCGGCTGCATTGATCCAAATGTCCATTCCCCTCTCCTTGGTCGTCTCCCAACACTCGGGTACTTTATCGGTCAATTTACTACAGACAGCAAGCACTTCAACCCCCTGGTTTTTATACTTTTCATAGAATGAAACCAACTTTGGAATACTCTTTTTACAATGTCCACAATCCGGATCCCAGAAGTAAAGAACCGTGTAATCGGCTTGTACATCGTACAAATCAATGGGACTACCATCACTTTTGACCAATTGGATTCTAGGAGCCGGTTTTCCGATTAGAATGGGTTCGAATTTCTTTGCATTCTTGATCATTTTCTCCAATTGCTCATCATCTGTCCAAGGTGCTTTTCCTTGAGCATAATAGTTATTCACCAGATGAACATAAATCGCATCAAAACCTACTATTTTTGAAGAAGCATACTTGTTTAAAAAAGTAATAAGGTGATACTTAAACATATCCTCATCTCCTTCAAATTTTTCTAGCAAATTATCCAGAGTTTTTATGATACTATCGGGAGTCTGAGGAGTCAATTTCTCCACATAATAATTGACTTTTTCATAGAAGAAAGGAGTTCGCAGTAATCTACTGTCTGTGAGGTCATATGGATCGAAATAGTGATCTCGATAATATTGATATCTTCGTTTATTTCGCTCATCCTGATCTTCTATCTCGTCAAATTCAGGTACCTCAACATTCTGACCCGACTTGATCAGAGAAGCCAGAATAGAACCGGAATATTTTCTCACAAATCCATTTCTTTTTTCTTCCAGCTCATCACCTAGGGCTTTGAGATCCGCTTGCGCTTTTTTATGTTCTTCAGATTTCGGATCACTATTTTTGACTATTCCGGAAAGCTCTTCCCCACGAGGTCTTATTGAAGAAACGAGTTGAATGTATTCTTGAAAGGCTTTGGTCTCTTCCTGGCCTTTGACCGTCATCTTGTTGACCTCAGCGGTATGATCTATGTTGACTTTGAATTCCTGGTCATCATTGATGATGATTTCATAGATATTATTATCCGGTGGTAAAACTATCAGATAGACGCCTTGTTCTAAGGCTTCCTTACCGTCAAAAACATATTTTTCTCCGTCAAAAACAGCCGTATCCTTCAGGTATTGATTGTCGAGAAAGTAGTTGCCCAAAAAAAGCGTATCACTTGTATAATTTTCGATCTTGACTTCTATCTTATAGGCATCCTGTGCCATCAACAATAATGGAAAGTTCAAAAGAAAAAAGAAAATATACTTCATCATTATTTTTGCTTTGAAATCAGTAACGCAGAAGAAAATTTATAATTTCATTTCGTCCCACAAAATGGCTAACGAAATTCCAGATCAAAAGTTTCATTTTAAGAAAAAGATAAGTTTCTCGGAGGTGCCAGTAAAAATAGAACTGCCATTCGAACAGCTACTCCATTTTCCACCTGATGGAGGATCACGGAATGTTCGGAGTCAGCCACATCATTGTCGATCTCTACCCCTCGATTCATTGGTCCGGGATGTAAGACAATTTTGTGATCATTAATCCTGTCCAGTTTATCTCTGGTTATACCGAAATACTTGTTGTACTCCCTTTTGCTCGGGAAATACTGTATGTCCTGTCTCTCCAGTTGTATCCGCAATACGTTCACCGCATCACACCAATCCAGTGCCTCCATAACATTATAACTCACATCGACACCCAAATCAGGCAAATGATCCGGAATCAATGTTCTGGGACCACAAACCATTACCTCGGCTCCCATTTTCTTCAGGCAGTATATATTGCTCATCGCTACCCTTGAATGCTTAATATCTCCAACAATAGCGATCTTTTTGCCATTTAAATCACCCAAATTTTCTCGAAGCGTATAAGCATCCAGCAAGGCCTGTGTTGGATGTTCGTTGATCCCATCACCGGCATTGATGATATTGGCGTCGACATGTTCACTGATGAATTTGGCAGAACCAGGTTCGGGATGTCGAATCACAATCATATCCACCTTCATAGATAGAATATTGTTGACGGTATCGAGTAGCGTCTCCCCTTTTTTAACACTGCTACTAGACGAACTGAAATTGATGGTATCCGTAGACAGTCTTTTCTCCGCTAATTCGAATGAGATCTTCGTCCGGGTGGAATTTTCGAAAAAGAGATTGGCGACAGTGATATCCCTTAAAGCAGGGACTTTTTTGATCGGTCGGTGAAGTACTTCCTTAAAATCTTTTGCCCTATCCAGAATCAGATTGACATCGTCCAGATTAAGATATTTGATTCCTAACAGATGTTCCTGACTCAGTCTATTTATCGACATGAACTAGATTTCTTTACTTTTTAAAACTATGCTATTATTTCCGTCAATCGGCTCCCAATTGACTTTGATATAACTCTCATCCACTGTATCAACGACCAGCCCCGTATAATTGGCCTTAATCGGTAGCTGACGATCAAACCTCCGATCGACCAAGCACAACAAGACTACCCTATCTGCTCTGCCGTAGTTGTTGAGAGCTGTGAGCCCCGCATTGACAGATCTACCCGTGTATAACACGTCGTCAATCAGTATTACCGTCTTCCCTTCTAAGGAAAAATTAATCTCTGTAGGATAGGTTTTAATCAGGTCATCCCCTCTTCTAAAATCATCTCTGAAAAAGCTAATGTCCAGCTTTCCACTAAGAATCGAATGCTTGGTTTCTTTCTCTATGATTTTTACCAGGCTCTCCATGAGTATGGTTCCCCTGGGTTGTAAGCCAATGATAACGCAATCACTAAAATCTCCAAAATCCTCCAAGAGTTGGTGGGACAGTCTGTGCAAAAGGATATTGAACAGTCCCGAATCAACCAGATTTTTTTGATTACCAGACATTGTATTGATTTAACTCCAATTATCTTTCAAACTAACCGTTTGGTTAAATATAGGATTTTCTTTCGTACTATTTTTATCTCTGACGAAGTAAGCCTTCCTCAAAAATTGAAATGCTTCTATCTCTTCCGCATCAAACAAATAAGGCTCAGCTTTTACTCCCGTAATCACTTCCAGAGAATTTTTGTTGTAAGAATCCAAAAAGTCACTTCCCTCTTCCTTGCCAGGAAATTCTTCACTGAATAAACGGTCGTATTGATGAACTGTTACATCCTTTGAATGCTCCGCCGAAACCCAATGTAATGTACCCTTCGCTCTAATACCACTGGTATCCTCCCCACTTTTACTATTCTCAAAGTACTTCGCTCTTACTTTGGTCACTTGACCGGAGTCATCCGTTTCGTAATCCAAGCATTCTATGATAAAAGCACCTTTCAATCTTACAATACTTCCCGGGCTCAATCTAAAAAACTTCTCCGGAGGATCGACCATAAAATCTTCCTTTTCGATATATAATTGCCGCGAAAATGGCATTTCATGGTGGTCGCTATTGCTATCTTCCGGATTATTGATGATGGACAGCAACTCTACTTGGTCCTCTGGAAAATTGACTATTTCGAGCAATAAAGGATCCAGTACCGCCATAACCCTGGTTGCAGTCTTGTTCAATTCTTTTCTTACCGTATTCTCCAGCCTACTGAGATCAATGAATTGTGATCTTTTTGTAACACCCACATCCTTTGCAAATTGTCGAATAGCACTCGGCGGATATCCCCTTCTTCTCATTCCACTTATTGTCGGCATTCTCGGGTCATCCCAGGCGCTTACATAATTGCCTTCCACCAACTTCAACAACTTTCTCTTGCTCATGATCGTATAAGTAAGATTCAATCTGGAGAATTCTATCTGTCTGGAAGGATAAATTTCCAAGTGTTCTATCAACCAATCGTACAGTGGGCGGTGGTTCTCAAATTCTAAAGTACAAATGGAGTGCGTAATATTTTCAATCGAATCGCTTTGCCCATGAGCAAAATCATACATGGGATAAATACACCACTCTTTGCCTGTCCTATGGTGTTCGACATGTTTTATTCTGTATAGAATTGGGTCTCTCATGTGCATATTAGGATGAGCCATATCAATCTTTGCCCGCAGTACTTTTTCGCCATCCCCATATTTTCCTTCCTTCATTCCGGAAAATAGTTCGAGATTTTCCTCAACTGATCTATCTCTATAAGGACTTGCTACTCCAGGCTCGTTGACATTCCCTTTTTGACTGGCAATTTCATCAATCGAAGAGTCATCGACGTAAGCCAAGCCTTCTTGAATGAGTTTTCGGGCGAATTGATACAGTTGTTCAAAATAATCCGAGGTAAACTTAATATCTCCGGCCCATTGGTAACCCAACCATTGGATGTCCTTTTTGATCGATTCTACGTACTCCACACTTTCCGTAACTGGATTCGTATCATCAAAACGTAAATACGTCTCCCCTTCGAATCTTTCCGACAAACTAAAATTCAACACAATGGATTTAGCATGTCCTATGTGCAAATACCCATTGGGTTCGGGCGGGAATCTCGTTCTTATCGTCTCATGCTTTCCTGATCTCAGATCACCTTGAATGATCTGCTCAATAAAGTGCATTTTGTCTTTCTTACCCATATATCACATTTTAGACGGCATTTCAATACCCAACAGTCCCATGGCCGTTTGGATCACCTTGCCAGCCATCTCACTTAAACTAATACGAAACAGTTTTTCTTCCTCTTCTGCGATGAGGATCGGAACATCAGACCAAAACTTGTGGTATGATCTTGCCAAGGCATAACAGTAATTCGCCAGCTCTGCCGGATCCAAGTTCTTGGCTGCTTCCTCCACTATTTGCGGAAACTGCACCAACAATAATAGAATTTGTTTCTCCTGAGGTTTTAACTCATTTGTATATTTCGAATTGGACCAGTCCAATCCCTCATTACTCGCTCTTTCCAGCAAACCATTGATTCGAACATAAGAATACTGAATATACGGTCCGGTCTGCCCTTGTAAATCTACTGATTCTGACGGATTGAAGACCATTCCCTTCTTGGGATTTACTTTGAGAATAAAGTACTTCAAGGCACTTAAACCAATCTTCTTCGCCAATTCATTTTTTCCTGCCTCATCCGAATTCATTGATCTAGCCCGATCAGAAATTCCAAGGCTTGCTTCGTTGATTACTTCCTCGACCAATTCATCTGCATCCACAACAGTCCCTTCCCTACTCTTCATCTTACCATCGGGAAGTTCGACCATCCCGTAAGACAAATGATGAAGGTGATTGGAAAACTCATAGCCCAGCAACTTCAGCACTTCGAAGAGTACCTGAAAGTGATAGTTCTGTTCATTCCCTACTACATAGGTCATCTCGTCCATCTCGTAGTCCTCATATCGCTGTATGGCTGTTCCAATATCTTGTGTGATGTAGACAGATGTGCCATCGGCTCTAAGAACAATTTTCTTATCCAGGCCTTGATTTTCCAAATCCACCCAGACTGAACCATCCTCTTCTTTGTAGAAGGTTCCATTTTCCAAGGCTCGGAACGTTTCATCCTTACCTTTGAGATACATCTCGCTCTCGTAATAGATGTGGTCAAACTCCACGTTAATGCTGTCATAAGTCTGCTGAAAGCCCTTATAAACCCAATTATTCATGGTTGTCCAGAGCTCTTTTGTCTCTTTATCATCATTCTCCCAATCCAACAACATCGCTCTCGCTTCACCACCAATGGAACTCTTACTGTTGAAATAATTGTTCTTGTTTCTCTTAAAGAATGCGGCCTCATCTTCATTTTCCTTCGCTTCAGAAGCATACCAATTCTTGGCTTCTTCAGTACTTTGGAAAGATTGATATTCTTCTTTAAACTTCTTGTCAAACATTACATAGTAGCGACCCACAAAGTGATCGGGCTTTTCTCCGGCTGACTCGGGGGTTTCTCCCTCACCAAACTTCTTCCAGGCCAACATGCTTTTGCAAATTGCTATTCCTCTATCATTGATGATTTGAACTCGTTTAACATCCGTTCCTGAAAACTTCAAAATTCGATATACAGAATCTCCGAGCAGTATATTCCTAACATGACCCAGATGTAAGGGTTTGTTCGTATTGGGTGAGCAAGATTCTACAAGATGTAATCTTTCTTTCTTCGCGCCAGCACCAAAATTATCCGTAGCCCGCATATGTGATAAGCATCCATGCCAATAGTCATCACTTAAGACGAGATTCAAGAAGCCCTTAATCACATTATAAGATGCAACATCGGGCATATTCTCCACGAGATAATCCCCAATCATCTTTCCTGTGTCTTCCGGACTCTTTCTGGACAAGGACATCAAGGGAAAGCATACCAAGGTATAATCTCCTTCAAATTCCTTTCTAGTCTCACCCAATTGAATCTTGGACGCGTCCAATTCCTGATCAAACAACTGATTCAGAGAACTATGTATATTATTTTTTAACTGTTCAACCATCACAATATTTCGAAACACAAAAATAGGCAAATCTACAAGAAAGCCTATTCTTGATGAAAGTAATTAGGGAATAGGATTTGCGGATTAGGTTTTAGGGCTTTGGGATGGGGATTAATAATTTAATCAGTTATTTAATTATAAGGAATAACATCCAGAATATGCGAGATGGCCTTTAATCGTGCAATGGACTTTTTATTGGCATCAATGACAACCCAAGGGGCGTGACTTGTATTGGTTTTTTCGAACATTTTCTTTTTGTATTTGGTATACTCATCCCACAAGGCTTGAGCTCTTTCATCAACCGGTGTCATCTTCCAGCGCTTCAATGGGCTTTTCTTGATATCTTCAAATCTTCTTGCTTGTTCACTCTTCGTTATTGAAAAATAAAACTTGATCAAGTAAGTATTGGATTGTACCAGCATTCTTTCAAAGTCATTGACTTGGGTCATGAATATTTTGTACTCTTTTTCCGTGCAAAAATTATTCACGGGTTCTACTACTGCCCTATTGTACCAGCTCCTGTCGAAGAAAACTATCTCTCCGGGCTTGGGTAAGTGATTAATATAGCGTTGAAAAAACCATTGTTTTCTCTCATCTTCTGTTGGAATGTTTAAGGCCACCGTTCTGAAATACCTTGGGTTGATATACTCTGTGATTCTTCTGATCGCACCACCCTTTCCTGCAGCATCCCTTCCCTCAAATAGAATAACCAATTTTTTATCATTCTTGATCACCCAGTTTTGAAGCCTGATTAATCCCTCTTGTTGTCTTTTTAGTTCTGTGATGTACTTCAATTCATCCAGTACTTTATCAAGATTGATTGTCTTGCTCTTTAAGAGGGTGTAAAGGCCCATCTTAGAGTTGAACAAGTCCATTTCTTCCTTTGTAAACAGTGTTTTGATCTCCATTATATATCTATTTGAATGGCACTTCTATGATAACGCATGATGATATTAGGGTCTGGCAAGAGGCTTATTCCGGAATCTCCTTTTCCATCATAATCGAATTGAGATAAAACATATCGCATGCTCTCCAAACGCGCCTGTTTCTTGTCGTTGGTCTTGACAATGATCCAAGGACTGAAATTTGTATGGGTCTTACTGAACATCTCTTCCTTGTAATGAGTATACTTATCCCACAGTTCTTGTCCCTTCATATCAACCGGACTAAACTTCCACCGTTTTAAGGGATTGCTCAATCGAGCATCGAATCTTTTCTTTTGCTCCGATTTAGAAATCGAAAACCAAAACTTGATGATCTTCAAATTGTCTTCATAGAGCAAGTGTTCAAATTCCGGTACTTGAACGATGAACTTATTGTATTGCTTTTTCGTGCAAAAGTCCATTACTGGTTCGACTACTGCTCTATTATACCAGCTTCTATCGAAGAACACAATCTCCCCAGGATTCGGCAGAACTTTAATATATCGTCTAAAATACCATTGTCCTCTTTCTTCTTCTGTGGGCTTGGTCAATGCAACTACTCTGGAAGTACGCGGGTTTAAATGCTCTTTAAACCGCTTGATTGAACCACCTTTACCTGCAGCGTCTCTTCCTTCGAATAGAATAGCTACTCGCATTTTCTTCTGGGCAATGAACTTCTGAAGACTGACAAATTCCGACTGCAACTTCCTCAATTCCGCCTCATACTTCAGTTTGTAAAGTGTCTTTTCTATTGGAATATGATGTTCCTTGGCCAAGGCAATCAAATCCTCCCTCCTTTTCAACTTTAATAAATGTTCCGGTTTTAATTCAGCCATTGATTCGCGTTTAAAATGCTCCCTGTCACAATTGGGGTCTTCAATTTATAAAGGATTGTTGATAATGGAACCTATCCTTAGTAATTTCTGCAATTCTTGTACCAAAAGAGTAAGAGGTTTCAAGTATAATCCTGAGTTAATTTCTATGAAGTCTCATATTCGTTTTGATCGGGATCCATTTTTAGAGATCTCCAGAGCTTAATTTTAATAAACTCGTCTGTTGCGCTATAATACAATCCATATTTCTGGTCTACAATTATCCTTCTTACATCGGGATGGGACGTCCTTCTTCCCAGTTCTGGAAATACGCTAATCAACGATAAAAGAGCATCAATTTCTTCGAAGAGGGATGTAGAGTATTTCTTGCTTTGGTTATTAGTGTTCCAGAATTCAAGTGTTTCGAATAGTTGTTCGGAAGCTCTAAGAGACCATTTTATTTCTCGAGCCATTTATTGAATTTACTTCTCAAATCCTTTTGATTAAGAAACATTCCATTTTCGAATTGATGTTCACTCAGCTTAATTTCCTCAATATCTTTTTCAGTAAGTTGAACTCTTGCTTTTTCAGATTCTTCCAAATATTTTAACAAAGCACCGAGGTGGCTTTCATTATCTATGGAATTTATTTTTTCGATTAATCTTGCCTTAGTAGTCATACTGCAACGCTTCTAGATAAATATACTCAATTAACCCGTTTTAATCAAAATTTGGTTCCTTCCTAAACGATACTAATAAAGGACAGTTAAGGGAATGAGATATAGCTAATCTTCCTGCCTATTGCCAATGTCTGATCTCCATTTGGATTAAGCTGATAAGCTTCGACCCAATTGCCTCTTTGGTCATAGATATATTTTGTTTTCAAAATTTTCTTCTTGACCTCTAGTATTTCCCCTTTTATCTTGATCGTATCGCTTTCGATTAGAGTATTGGGATTAGTGTCAAATGATGAACTTATTTTTCTATTCTTATGAATGGATTTTGGATTTAGATAAATGTATTCATAGCTCGTTTGGGTCCCCAATGCAACTTCATCAACGGAATCATATTCATACTGCATTTCATAGCCTACACCATCAAAATGATGGCTCATGGTTATTCTTTTAATGGTCGAATCATTGGGATAGACAAGTTTTAAATCCGTCTTCATTTTCCATGGTCCTTGAACATTGGTTATTCGATATGCAACCAGCTGATCGGCCTTGTTATATTTGAACTTTGACTGAAAGTATTCGGATACGCTATGATTTAAATCGTATCGGATTGATTTTTTCAGTCTTCCCTTTTTATCATAAGTGTTCACTGTTTTGAAATGCCATTCCGGAATGGGATTGGTGTGCGTTACCGTTTCTCTATTCTTATCGTATTCATAAACATAATTATCATCTCGCACCAATTCATTTTCCTTAAAATATTGATATCGTATACGCTTTCCATCTTTATAATGGGAGAGTGATGATTCGTCTTTGATTTTTCCGTTGTGATCGTAGAATGAAGATTCTATCTGGACGACATCCTCTAAATTTGATTTTAATTCGGGGTTCCATTGGGAGAAGCATACCAGAGATGAAGTGAACAATATAACAACGGTAATGGAAAGCGTTTTTTTCATGAGAATACTATTCATTAGGCTATCGATAAGTTATTTTCCTCTGTCTGATCAATTGCTCCTGGCCATCTTTTTTGATGGTATAAGCCTCAATCCAATTACCTCTGTCATCATAAATATACTTCGTTTTTGATATGCTCTTTTTAACCATCATCTTCCTACCATTTCTTTTGATCATATCATGGTAATCCGCCTCAATAAACAAAGTGTTTCCTTCATAAATAGGCTGATTGTTCTCATCCAAATACAAATAACCATATAATATTCCTGTTTCTATAGCAGCGTTGTTCGTAGTGTCATATTCATATTGAATTTCTAAATCAACTCTGTTGTAGATTGAGTTGATATTGAGCCTTATTACAGTGCTATCATTAGGGTAGTTCATTTTATAGTTAATTCTATTCTTCCAGCCATTTTGGACATTACTTACTACTTGTGAAATCATATGACCTCTTCTATTGTATATATAATTGGTTAGATTTCTACTATAATCTATATCTTGATTTTCGAGATTGTAGTAAGCCCATGACTTAATTCTATTTTGTTTGTCATACTTAAAAAACTTTGCATCACTTTCTCCAGTAATACCATTCGTTTCGACAACTATTTCTTTGTTGTTCTCTTTTATGTATGTTGTATGTTGATCTCTTGCAAGTTTTCCCTTAGTGAATCTTTGATACCGAATAACTCTTCCATCAAAGTAATTATGAATTGTTACATAGTCCTTGAAGCTATCGCTACGATAATTATAAGAGTTTGTTTCAATTTTTTCAACATCAGAGAAATCTGATCTCAATTCAAAAGACCATTGAGAAAAAATAGAAAATGGAAACAACAAATGGATGAATAGGACTAAGATCGAAGCTTTCTTCATGGGTTTCATTATTATATCTAGTATCTCAATTTCCTAATATTAACGGAGCATTCTTTTGCTTAATTTTTGAAGCTCACCGGTTTATCGTACCAAAATACTTTTTCACATCAGCAATATGATTTGCTTTCAACTCCACATCCAACCAACTCGCCTCAAAAGCATTGATCGCCAATTGCATCAAATGATCTTCATTTAAATTCAGTACTCTAGCGGTCTCGTAGTAGTTCTCATTCATATAGCCACCAAAATAAGCAGGATCATCCGAGTGAATGGTAGCCATGATTCCTTTATCTAGCATTTTTAGAACAGGATGATCTTCCATTTTTTTGATGACTTTCAGTTCCAAATTGCTCAATGGACAAAGGGTTAATGGAATTTTCTCTTCCACCAATCTTTGCACCAAGACTTCATCATCCATGCATCGATTCCCATGGTCAATTCTAACTACATTCAATAGATCGAGCGCTTCCCAAATGTATTCCGATGGCCCCTCTTCTCCCGCATGCGCCACCAATCGATACCCCTCTTTTGCCGACGCCTCAAATACGCGAGCAAACTTGCTAGGAGGATTCCCCAATTCTGAGGAGTCCAACCCCACTCCATCTATCCAGTCCTTGTATGGCAGTGATGATTCCAGCGTTTCGAAAGCAGCTTCTTCACTCAGATGCCTCAGATAAGACATGATGAGCTTGTAACTTATATTGAGTTCGTCTTTTGCTTTTTCCAAGGCCCTTCGAATGCCCTTTATCACAAGGTCAAATCCAATCCCTCTATCAGTATGCGTCTGAGGATCAAAAAAGACTTCGACATGAACCACATTCTGGCTATGGACTTTCTTCAGATACGCCCAGGTTAAATCGAAAAAATCCCGCTCATGGATCAAAACCTGAGCACCGGTATAATAGATGTCTAAAAATTCTTGAAGATTATTGAATTGGTACGCTTCCTTTAAGGAATCAATAGAATCATATTCCAATTCAATTCCATTGCGTTTCGCTATTTCGAACATCAATCCTGGCTCGAAACTTCCTTCGATGTGTAAATGAAGCTCCGCTTTTGGGATGCCTTGTATGATCTTCAATAAATCCTTTGAGTTCATGACAACAGTAGAGTTTTAGATTAAGATCAAGGTAAGTTATTTTATCTTATAATTTGGTTTTCCACCACACAGAATAGGCTATTACATTATGTACTCATAGTTCTCCAATTATTATGTCTGAGCCTGAATAATCATTATTGGACAATTCATGCCAATGTCGTATTCTTGGAAGTCGCATATCTCCTATTGAGATGGAACCCTCATAATACAAGCGTTCCCCCTTCGTATTGTCGTCGGGAAAGATGATCTCCATTCCTTTAAACTCAAATTTGGATTTTGAGATATAAATAATCCAATTCATAGAAAACATTGCCTCCTTTAATTCAATTGGAATTTTATAACAGAGTTGATTATTGTAAATACTGCTTTCGACTTCCCCTATCCTATTTAATGACGCTTTATCTAATGACATTGGTAATCCATAGAGCATTTTGTAAAATTCGTGATATCCTTTATTGCGTTCTGGAGTCAATCGATACTTCGTGACCAGTTCGGGAGATATTTCCTCATTATCATCCAGATAAACTTTTGAAACCCCTTTATCATCAATGATATGCTTTGACAAATGATTGTCTCTATTCCTTATCAACTCAAATGAATGATCCTGATTATTTAATGACAATACGGAATATCTCGAGGGATTTCCTATTCTAGGTTCTTGAATTCGAATCGACATATCGAATTCGTCCCAATTATCTTTTGGATCATGGTATTTAATACTTTGATACAATACTTCTTCACCACTTAATTTATTTTTTTCATCTGTTGCACATGAGGCTAAGATCAAAATCATGAGCCATTCGATATTCATTTTCATAAGATTCTTATTGATAGATGATAAAAGTTCAATTTAAAATCATTTTCAAGTTCAGTTACTGACTACAAATCTATTCTTTTGGCTACTATCGGGTTTATTGGGATTATTATTATTGAATTTTTGAAATAGGAATTAGTATATTCAAAAATATATCCAATGCCCTTTCACTCGACCAAGACCATCAATTTCTATAGCCGGTGCCGGAATCTTAACAAAATTCAAGGCTTGAAAAAAACCTTTTAAGAATTTTGATTGTGTTGGAATCTTAGTCCAGTCTATATCTGGAGAAAGGAAAAATTGTCGATACCGTTTTACTTCTGGCAAGGGAACACCCCGCCAGGATGTCTTATTCTCGAACTCACCAAACATACCATTTGCACTATAACCAATCGCTATATTCAACCAATCCGGAGCTTTATCCTTCCACACTAAGTTATTTAGATTGGTGCTCAGCCAATAGGTATGGCCGTTATAATCATTGAACAAACTTTCCAAAGTGTTATCTCCTAAATACCCATTGGATTGTGAAGCATAGCTCGATCTATAAAAACTGAACTTATACTGCAATACCTGTTCGTCAAATAACAGCTCTTGGCCAATCACGAGCAATGAACCTGCCGTATTAGCAGCCATATCACTCCATGAAAATCCCCAACCTTCGTAAAGTCCATCGAATATTTCTATAGGTGTTTGAAGGATCAGGCCCATGCTTCCTCCGTACAAAAGAGATTTCTTTTTGCTGAGTCCAGCATTCCGTAACCATTGGTAGCACAGATAACTTTCTATATAAGCTCCATAGGCATGTCCCATTTTATCAATCTGCAAATAACCCTTACTATCATTATAAAAGTGGAATGGCACTCTCTCCTTATCCTTGTACCAAACAAACTGCAGGTAAGCCATGCTTCCCAAATACAAAGCTGATTCCGTAATAATTGCGGCTCGAAGTTTGGATTTATTATTGGAGGGTTCCTCTGTTATTAAACTGTCCTGAGCATATGCCTCAATTCCGAAAAGACATACCAGTGAAATGCAAAATAGCTTAATTCCCGTCCTATAGAAATATGAGTTCATAAAGGAAGATGTGCAGTCATACATATGGGTGCCAGCCTTTTAGAACCTCGCTCCTAAATTTATACACCTTAAATCTCAAGAATATCGTATCACGAAAGCATTAGACACACCAATTCCACGATAACAATGTCACCAGATATACTACCTACTTACTCGGTAAACTTATCCTCATAAAGTATGGTCGTACTATATTCAGAATTAAATATCCTCTTGATAATATCAAAAGCAGTAATGGTACCTTTTAATTCTCCGGAACTAGCTACGACAGGGATCGTCTTAAATCTTCCATCCGCGAATAGCTCTGCAGCTGTACCAATTTTGTCTTCCGGAGCTATCTTAACAATTCTCGTATTCATCACCTCTCCTACAGTAAGCCCCTCTACCGTAGTTCTATTTTCGTACTGCTTCCACATGTCATAGGTCGTTAAAATACCCACTAAATTACCATTGTCGACAACGGGAAGCTGTTGCACACCAGAGGCCAGCATTTCATACGAGATTTCCCTTAGGCTTTTATCCGGATGTGTTACTTCTGGGCTAGGATTCATAATTTCCTGGACTTTTTGGTTCATCATAATTTTCAATGTTTAAGACTAGAAATTCAAGTGTATATTGTTCTTCCTTTAAGATAATAAAAAAAACTAAAACGGATACGCTGCAAGGGAATAAGGGAAAATGTAAATTTTCAGAATAAAACTTAATTTATTTAGAATTCTATGGTTTTTAAACTGTCCTGAGTATATATATTGATTCTAAATAGACCATTCAGTGAGATACTCTATGACCTATTTGGCATTTTCTATCTGCCGTTTAACTTCTCTCTTAATTCCGGAAAGAACGACTTTTGCCATTAATAGTAAAAAACCGGCATAACAACCCAAAAATATTATCCCTAGTCTCCAAAAGTCAAAGGAATAATCCGAATAATATATTGACAACGCTACCCAAAACAAAGCAATGAGAGAAAGATTAAAAATCAAATATTTTCTAAGTCCTTTGGTATCTCCTTTTTTTAGATTTTCCTCCTTAGCTATGTCGTATAGCTTATAAGGTGGATAAAAGAACTCTGAATAATTCCAGTGAACTTCCAACTGATTGTTTTCTGTATAATTTATCCGAATTTTTCTGGAGTCTTTAATCATTTGATTCCAGATTACAGCTCAGGATTTAATCGCATCTTATTTAAGCTTTCTTAAATCGTTAATCAACAACAATAACTTTTCCCTTTATGATGTGTTCCTTTTGATCAGATCTTATATGGTATAAATAAGTCCCATGAGCTAGTTTAGAAAGGTCGACTTCAATAAGGTCCCCCATAAATTCTCTAGATAAGACTGCAGTACCCTGTGAGTTATATATCAATAAATGTCTTTTTTCTTCGTCGCTTATACTTCCGTCAATTTCAAATGTCACTTTGAATCTTGCAGGGTTCGGATATACTCTAGCATTAAGAACAGCCTCAGAAGTCTCTTGTATCAATTCATCAACCACATAAAAAGCCTTTGGTCTTAAACTAGTTTGTGAGATTTGACCAGAATCCGATATTAGGGTTCTCATCACAAATGCTGTTACATATCGTTCCTGATCTGTTCTAACAAAGCTACCGGCTAGAATAACGTGATTAGAATCTATGGTCCCAATTCTAAGACTACTAATCTTGTGATATTCCGTAGGTATTTCTTTTTGCCAAATCTGTTTTCCTGATTCAAGATCATATTCTTGGAGATAAATCGTATTTCCATGAATGCCATGATCAATTGAAAAAAGTCGATCTTGATGCATGTAGAAACGTTCGTTCCAACCATGACTTATACCTTTAACATGAAAGGCATTGAATTCATTACCCTTTGTATCAATTTCTATCACAGTGGTAATTCTATCAGCATTTTTTCCTTTTAATAAATATCCTCTTTGGGTAACAAACAAGTCCTGAACAGTAACCAAACGATCTTTAAAACTCCTAACCCAAGTTATTTCTCCATTGGTAATGAAAATAACTTTGACATAATGATTAGTAATAATTGACTTTTCATTCACTTCACGCAATTGAGCAATCAATAAATATTGATCCTCATTAACTTTGATGCCCCATGGAACATGGATATCCAACTCCCCATCAATGAGATCAGCATAAGGAAACGAATATTTATTTAAAGAGTCGTTTAAGGATAACTCAATGATGTGATATTCATCACCGTGTGTTCTCCAGTCTATTCTGAGGATGCTTATTCCATCTTTGTTTTCAATGATCTGGTCAAAAGAGTATTTATTATCCAATTCCTTGGTCGTAATTCTATCTCCCTGAGCATTGAACAAGTTGAAGGTATTAACCCAATCTCCATCGCATTTTGTTGAAACAGAAACAACACTATCTTGACCATAAGGAATATAAAAAGCGCTGGCATGACAATCATAAGCTCTAAAATAACTGATCAATTCACCATCCTTATTAAGTTCAATAAGGCCTGTTCTATAGTCCTTTCCTGATTTGGACATAAAAGCTATATTATGATAAGTGTTATTTTCATTTCCAGCCCATGTTCGATTGACGGTCGTATTATTCTTGTCAAATTCAAACACCCAAGTTTGGCTATTTGCACAATTGAAGGATAAGCTCAAAATCAAAAAGAAATACAATCTAACTTTCATAGTATTATGCTTAAGGTAATTTACTAATTGAGTGCTTATTATTGCTCAAGTACATGATTTATAGTTTAACAATTTTCTTAGTAAAAAGTGCATCATCTATCTCAACCCACAAAAAATAAGTACCCGGTTTCAAAGATCTCAAATCAAGTTTAGTATGTTTTACCAATTTCGTTTCAGTATTGAGTATACGTCTCCCAATAGGATCCATCAAAATTATGCTACAACTCTTATTTTCACTAACATCAATTGTCAAGAAATCACTTACTGGATTAGGATGAACTTGGACGTCTGTTGCAGCATCAAAATCAAAATTATTGCTTACTAATTCATCACATTCAGGGATCTCCAGTATTTCAAGAATATTTCTATCACTGATTGAAACAATCTCATCATGCAGAGAAAAGCACCTCAAATCTCCAAGTCCTTCATCACCCAAAAATCTAAGTCCTTGAATTAATCCTTTGTTTGTTCCAATTCCCTCATAGATTTTATTTCCTCTATTGGTATAGAAGATTTTTCTCCATTCGCCACCGATCCTTAAAGAATCAATTCGATCAACCCATTCCGAGCTGTTAGGACTTTCAACTTCTTGACCGATTCGTAAATCAAAATCTATTATAAGCTGATCTCTAAAACCAAACCAATGATAGAATTTCTTTTCTTATTGCCTTAAGAAACTAAGTCCTGAATAAGTGAATTGATATTTGATAGAATCCAGTCTACGATTTGTCACAATTTCAGTGCCTGTTCTTTGAATCTTTTTGTATTGAATATTTTCAATGATAGTATCTCCTACCACTTCGTTCCATTCAAGTTTGAACCAAGTATCAAAATAATCACCCCTAACCGTATACCATTTGGCACTTTCGTGAAGATAATTCTGAGCATTCAAAGTTTCACCGGATATAAAAACAAGGTAGAATATCGCAAGGAATAAATATCTGTTCATCATTATTTATGTTTGGTAAGTGTATCTAATATCATAGATAACATAGGGTTTAAACGTTATCGCTGAATCTTTTGACAATTTAGTGATGTTTGGATTGCTATTCAAGTAGTTGAAGGGATTTGTTGTTTAGTTTGATGTATTCTTGTAGAAGATATTCTGATTTCGTGGAATCCAGGTCTATGATTATAGGGGTATCGTTTGAAATACCATATTACAATCTCCACTTAGCATCTGTACATCTCAATTATGTTAAGTAGGATTTGTATAAAAGTTAGGTTTTAATATTCTTCAGTAGTCTGGACCTGTCCGCCATTGGTGGAAACTACTTAAAACGGGAAATTTCTACAATCTTGATTTTCGCTCGAGAAACTCAGCATCGGTGATTATACCTTTTTCTCTTAATTCATTTAATTTTCCAATTTCCTCAGCTACACCAAACGAACTTATGCCTGCATTCTTTCCATCATTATACTTTGAATTAAATTCTTGTTCGCTCATTGCTAGAAATAAGATAAACTCGACAAATGCTATTAATGCTGGTATAAAAGTCCAACAAAATACTAGATACAATAAACCTTGCATGGTTTTACCCAAATAGAATTTATGAACACCTAATCCTCCTAGTAGAAATGCCAATATTGCGGCAGTTGTTTTGTTTTTCATTTTATCAAATTATGTTTATTTAATATTACTTTTAGTTTAACGGATAATGATATCGATCGTCTCTCTGAGGTACGAAGAGATATGATCTGATATCTATTGTTAGGCATCGTATTTATTTGTTTTTAGGTAGTTTTAGAATCATATTTTGACCTAATTTTAAATCATCAACATGACCTGCTAAATTTTCTTTTTTCAATTTCATGTGTATATGCATATTGGTAGTATGATGTGTAAATATTGCATGATGCGAATCTGAATAGAATCCCAATAAATCCACTTCCTTATTTTTTAGTGTTCCATTTAGCCCTGATGAAATATGTTTTTCATGAGAATGTTCATTGTCTCCATCTTTCCAATCAATAATATGCCAGCTTATCTCATTCGCAATTCCTTCTACTAAGAATGGGAAAGGCTTTTTATTGTCTATGTTATGTTTTTTAGCTGCTTGTTTAATAAATTTTTCAAAATCATCCATTGTAATGATTGTATTTGGTATTTGAACTTTAATCCAGTTTTCGACAGTTGCATATACTAAAAGTGTTGCTTGATTAGAGTAGGAGTGATCAAACTTCATTTTTCCATCTACTATATAAGTGTTGTAAGGTTCACTATTAAATATTTGAATTTCTCCTTTCAAATTTTCGATCGCTCCTAATGCATACAAATTTTTAAGATCCCTTAGATCCTTTAGGTTTGCTTTGGCTGATATATCTCCTTTGTGCATCATGTTCTTTAATGCACCTTTAAATTCAACTGTAAATGTTTGGTTTATGTTTGTTGAATTTTGACATGAGCAAAACATTAAAAATGCAAGGAATAATCTGACTTTATTTAAAGCTATTCTCATTTTTTCAATTTTTATGATGCCTAACGGTGAATGATATGCGGAGGACGACCAAAGGGAGTCTTACGTCATATCTAATGTTAGGCACTGGCATCATTTGCCTTTTGTAACAATTCTCGTCAATAATTTTTTTATGTGCTTTTCATGTTCCCCTTTTAAATCGCAGCTTTTGGATTCAGAGTTTACAGCTCTTAATTTCTTTTCATCTTTTCCTTTAAATAAGTCGAAATCATAGCATCCTCTGCTTTGTTTTATAGATTGAGCATGGTAGTACATATCACGAACCTTACACTTCCATACTGTTCCATTTGGAATTGTGTACGGCAGCCATGAGGCATGAATTCTTACTTTTTCCAATGCATGTCTAAAGTCACTTGCGGATTGATATCTTTCATCAGGATTTACACTTAATGCACGGTTTATTATCGTTCTTATTTGAGTAGGAACAAATGGTCTATAATCATTTCGATTTGGGAATGAACCTTCTTTAATTAATTCCAACAAATCATCTGGATCTATTGTCATCGGTAAATAAGCGTCACCATTCACCATTCTATAAAGCGTTACGCCTAAAGCGTATATGTCTGATCTTTTATCGGTAATATCATCTGTAATTACTTCTGGTGCTAAATGACCGATATATCCATAAGGAGAAGCAGTTCCATCAATATCGACTTTTGTTGCTAAGCCGAAATCTGATAGTCTTCCATTCCCTTGATTATCAATTAAAATATTAGCAGGCTTTATGTCTCTGTGTATAAATTCTTGAGCATGTGCATATTCAACTCCTCTACAAGCATCGTTAATTAATTTAATTGAACTCTCCAGTTCTAATACTGCTCCAGATGTAAGATCACTAATACTTCCATTTGGATAGTATTCCATAGCTATATACAACTGACCATCTGCTGTTTTTCCTGCATCAGTGATTTCAATTACATTCTTGTGCTTTAATGTCATCAATGTTTGAGGCTCCTCATAAAAATTTGTTGGATCACTTATTTTATGAGGTGGTACAAATTTGATTGCTCTTTGGACTCCCAATGCTCTATCGTCACCAAGCCAAACTTCCCCAAATGCACCATTACCCAATCTTTTTTGTAAATCGTAATCTGGCATATTTTAATCTTTTGGAAGACCGCTTAATGCTGCTACACAAGCATCTTCATATTTTGATTTTGGCAAACCTTTAAATGCATCAAGAATCAATAGTTCACCTAAGTACTTCGCTTTTCTTGCATTAGTTTTTGAATTAAGTTGCTTTTTAATTCGCCCTTCAATGGAAACTGGTTTTTCATGTGAAAAAATGGTCTCTTGCAGGATTCCTTCTAATTCTCCTCTTTTTGGATCTTTTGTTCTCGAAATGGGCTCGATTGCTTTAAAGATTGCAACATCAAATTCATTAGTATCTAAGATTTCAGTTACTTCTTGTCTAAACCAAGATAATTTTTCGGGACGTGTTTCAAATTCAGGCATTTTGATATGATCGTACTTAATTGTTGTTGGATTATCTTGTTGTCCTTCAACTATTATATAGGAGAATTTATCTTTCCAACATCTGAATCCTATTGATTTCATATTTTAATTTTTTTTTGCTTGTGCCTAACGTATAATTATATCCGCCGTGCGATAGCATGGCGTGATATGTAGTGTTATCGACTTTTATCATTTCATTTTTGTCAGAACAGGTAAAGGTTTAGTTTTAAAAAGTTGGCAAGAAAAAATAATAATCCAAATTTATATTATGAATTTAAACATAGAAGAAGCAATATTGCAAATAGACTTTAATCCTAAAGATTCTCATAAAATCTTTAAAGATATCTCAATTAAAATTCTTAATTCTGAATTTGATATTTATACAAAGACAGAATTGATATCCCAAGTTTCAAGAACTATATTAGGAAAGCAGATATTTAATTTATCCGAACATCTAAATCAATCAATATAATGAGGTTTATGAGGATTATCCTTATCCTTTATCCCCCTAACTGCGGATTTAATTTTAGATATTTCGGAAGTTAAGTTTGCAATTTGATTAGCGATTTCAGCTAAGAGTTTTAATTGTGTTTCTTGATATTTATCCATCTTATTTATGTTTAATATATGTGTAAAAATAAATTATTTAATAATATTTTAATTGTTGATAACGGTTTAGTGTATGTGGCGTACGAAGCATTAGCAAGTATGACATCATACACGTTGTTGTAGGCTGCCTTTTTTGTTTAAGAACTCCAACCAAAGTGAATTAATAGTATCCTTGATTCAAGTTCAAAAATTATATCTTCTGCAATTTGATCTCCCCAGCTTGTTTTAAAAGTATCAAATTTATCATCGTTTATCTTATATACGTTTTGTAATTTGTTTTTTAATAAATAATTCACCAATAGATTATTGAATTTAATATTTTGATTTTCGAATTCTTGCTTATTAAATCTTTCGAGATTTTCTTCTTTAGAAATCAATTCAAATTTAGACCAATACCTTAATCTATCCGTAAAAAACTCTTCCCAATTTTTCTGTTTAATCAACTCAAGATTATCAGTATTGTATCGTTCAGAATTGTATTCTTGTTTAAAATATTCGATGTATTTTTCTTTATTATCATACAAATCAAATTCACGAATTTTATCTTTTAGTGATTCTAGAACGGATATGTTATTTTTTAAAATTTCAACTAATTTCCATTTCCCACCAGTATTTATTCCTGATTGTTGGAACATTTGTAACTGGTTTTCTAATTCGTAAATTTCGTTCATGGTGTTTTCTCTGGTTGCCTACAACATGTTTATATCAACAATATTGCTGATATATCCGCTATCTCAATAATTTACAAAAAACCAATAGGGCTTGTTATATCACCTAATTTCTCTCGAGAAATATGGGCATATACATATCCCATTATTTTTCCAGTAACTTCAATTATAAACGTTTAATACGTTTATAAACACTTAAGTCATTTTTGAATTCGGTTTTTCAGGCCCCAAAAATTACAAAGGAATCACGAATTGCCGTATATAACTTTTGTTATACCAAAAAAAAAGGGGCATTTACCCCCCAAAGAAACTAAACTGAGAATCCCCATATTTGCGATGGTCGGTGAGCGTATCATAGCGAGAAAAATCATTGCTGCGATCATGCTCGACGATTAGAAGTCCTTCCGACTCAAGAAGTCCGGAACTTAAGATAATATCAATGATTTCGCCATAGTTGCTCATGGCATAGGGAGGATCCATGAAGATGAAGTCGTAAGATCCGGAAACGGATCGAAGATAGGCTTCAACTTTGGCGCAAAGGACGGTGGTTTGGTCTTCCACTCCTAGTTGTTTTGCGGTGGATTCGATGAACTTACAACAGGCTCTATTGCTCTCAACAAAGACTACTTCTTCTACTCCTCTGGAGAGAAACTCAAAACCTATACCGCCAGTCCCGGCAAAAAGATCGAGGACTTTTTTGCCTTCAAAGTCGTATTGGTTGTGGAGAATATTGAAGATGGCCTCGCGAGCACGATCGGTGGTCGGTCGGGTCTTCCATTTGTCCAGAGGAGGGTTGAATCTTCTGCCTCGAAAAGTGCCGGCGATGATGCGCATTATCCTACAAATTCGAAGAGTCTGGAGATGACTTCGATGCCGGTTTTGTCCAAGTATTCCTGGTTGACTTGTCCAAATTCTACCTTGGAGTAGTACATGGACAATAGTCTGATCAATGCAGAATCCTTTTCAAAGTATCCATGCATTCTTAGTCCTACCTTGTTTCTATCCAGTTTGTAATTCTGGTAGTTCAAGGAGATGTAATACAGCAGGTCATTGAGGTCTTGATAATCGTAGTAGTTGACCCCCAGGAATCTACCTGATTTCATCACGCCAATGAATAAGTGTTTGTTGGCCACGAAAACGGAGCAGAGGTCTTGTGCTTTGCTCTTGTTCATTTCAGTCAACATGGCTCCAATGACATGGGTATAATGGGCTTTGCCATGTTTTTTGGCCAGGCCCTCATGAAAGCGTTGTGGAACGGCGTGAACCAAGACCAGTTCTTCACCCTTTATCTTGATCTTATCGTGAAAAGCCTGAACGTCTTCTTTTCCAATGTAGTGATGCAACTGCGCTTTATCAAACAGCTTGCCAGGAACCAAGGAAAAATAAGGGAAGCTATGCACAATGGATTCCTCTCGCTTATCCAGTTTGGTCAGTTTATCGCTGTTCAAATTCTGTAGCAAAAAGCCAATATTGAATTCTCTTTCTGTATCACTGGAAGTGATGACTTGGTTAAAAGCCAGAGGATTCTTTTTGTTATCAAAAAGGAGGTAGTCATAACGGTCAGGACATACCAGCATCTTGCAAACAAAGCGATCGCTCTGTTCCTCTAATAACAAATCCTCATTGACTAACTGAAAGTTTACCGTTCCCAATTTCCTGAGATATTCGGTTTAGTCATATCACCGAACTTAAGATAATCCTCCGGATCGTAGAACTCATCATAACGCTTGTACTTGTCATCGGCAAACTGCCCCATGAAAGTATTCCATTTCGTTTTGACCTCAACTACGTTTACCAAAGTCTTTTGATAAGTAATCGTATCTGCTGCGATTTCAAACTGCGCTCCGTTACCATATGGGATAAAAGCTAAAGAATCCAAGTTCAAACCCAATTTAGGAATAGAGTCACTCGCTGCTACAAAAGTAGTATCTCTAATGATCGTATTGTTTAAAGGATCATCCTTGTCTCCCTCTACTTTAATCTTTAAGAAAGTCCCGTGAGTAAGGGTGTCTTTTAGTTTCTGAAAGCTATCGGCAAATTCCGCACCGGTAATTCCGCGATAGTGTTCCTGAGCAACTCTGATGTCCATCAATTTCTGAACGACAGCGTCCTTTCTCAATTTTTTCTGATTCTGGAAAACGATTGGACCTGAAATGCTTTGGTATAACAAATAGATCAAAGCAACAATCAATAAAGCAAGTACTATGTTAATTATCTTTTTCATGAACGAGTATTAACTTGATACAATTATAATATTTTTTATTAAATGCGAATAGTTTTAATACATAAATTAATATAATTTTATCCCACAATTGATCTACCAAATTTGATCTGCTTTTGAGCGATAATCAATCTACTACCATTCTGGCCATTGAATCATCCTGCGATGATACGGCTGCTGCTATCTTCAAAGATGAGCAGCTACTCTCAACAGTTGTATCAAGTCAAATCGAACACAAAGAATTGGGCGGTGTCGTCCCCGAAATCGCTTCGAGAGCCCATCTCAAGAACATGAATACGGTGGTTGAATTGGCATTGAACAAGGCGGATGTTCGAAAGGAAGACATCGATGCCATCGCTTATACCCAAGGACCTGGCTTGATGGGATCACTATTGGTCGGTGCTGGATTTGCTAAGGGTTTTTCAATTGCTCAGGACATTCCATTAATCGGCATACACCACATGGAGGCGCATGTACTGGCCCACTTCATAGAAAAACCAGCTCCGGAATTTCCCTTTCTATGTCTTACCGTTAGCGGAGGACACACGCAAATCGTCATCATGCACGACTATTTCGAGATGGAGGTATTGGGTGCTACGATTGATGATGCGGCTGGTGAAGCTTTTGACAAAGCTGGAAAGATGTTGGGACTCCCCTATCCTGCTGGTCCCGTTATCGATCGAATGAGCAAGGAAGGCAATCCGGTGTATGAGTTTGCGAAGCCCAAGATACCGGAACTAAATTTCAGTTTCAGCGGATTGAAGACTTCGATCCTGTATTTTCTGCAAGCAGAAATGAAAAAGGATGAACAGTTTATTACAAATAATCTAAACGATCTCTGTGCCAGCATTCAGAAGTCCATCACCGATATACTCATTGATAAGCTGGAGATGGCCATCGAACAAACCGGGATCAAACAGGTCACCATGGCCGGTGGTGTTTCGGCTAATTCTGAGTTAAGACAAAAACTCTCTGATCTAGAAACTAAGTACGACATCGAAACTTTTTCCCTCCCCCTAAAATTCTGTGTGGACAATGCGGCAATGATTGGAATGGCAGCCTATTACAAGTTGAAGAAAGGAATGACTACTCCAATTGATGCTTCGATTTTTACTCAATCCTAATCGTAAATACCCAATCTTACTTATAATACCCTGCGCATCACAGCCCTCATATTAGACAAAAAAGAAACATATTGTTTCTTTTTCCAGATTTGATTATATTTGTCCATGCCCTGGAAAGTTATACAAAAGTTATATGACCAAGACAAGCGGTATGAAGGGCTGTATCACATTCAGTTTTACAGCACAACCTTAACTTTTGACGTGGTCTGCAAGCATGTATTCGACAGTTATAAATGGTTGCTTTATTGTGATTGTCCACATATTGCCAATGTGATCTTAGGAACACCGGATAAGATCAAGGATGTGGAAGCTTGTCGAAGGGCAGTATCAGTGGTCAGAAAAAACCTTGTAGAAAAAACAACAAGCACTAGACGGTGCCCTGGAAACGCTCGAATCACACTTAGGTAAAGCCGGACAAAGCCTTTGATTGTTTAACGTAAACAAAGACAATATGTGCTATAATGTCGCAGCCCTGGCCTATAGGAAACTGAGATATGCCCTTAGGATAGGTGCTTCTGATGAAGATATTGCAGAATTAGAACGCGAATACCAGCGTCTGAAGGAAAAGTACGCTCCCGTGTATTTTGCCAATAGTTTTGGCTTTCCTGAAGTGCCCATCCATCGCAACACAGAACCAATGAAGCCAGTTATGGCTGGTTTTTCTCTCATTCCGAGATTTTCTAAGACGCGTTCCGAAGCCGATACACATCGCAGAAAGTACAGAACAGCCAATGTAACAATAGAGAAAATCAAAGGGAGTCGCATGTACAAAGATGTGCTGGCCGAACGCTATTGTATCGTGGTAATCGATGGTTTTTTCGAATATCATCATCACGCCGGTAAAGCCCATCCCTATTTCGTCTATCACTACGATGCCCCCTTGCTCCTACCAGGCCTTTGGGATGAATGGGTGGATCCTGAAACCGGTGAAGTACTAACTACCTGTAACATTATCACTCAACCGGGAAGAGGATTCATGGAGGTATTGCACAACAACCCCAAGCGTCCGGATGCAAGAATGCCCATAATCCTAAGGTCCGACCTCGGCCTGGAAGTCCTGAACGACTTTAATATGGTATTGGAGCATCCGCAAGACATCGCCATTCCGACAGAAGAATTGGCCTTTCATGCAGTAGGCAAACTTACCGGAAAAGATAGTATCGGCAATAGTCCGGAAGCGCATGAACCGACAGAATATGATACTTTAGAGGGCAGTGAATTATTGGATTATTTGGTGTAAACTACCATATTTCAATACCCGCCAATCCTACTCCGTCGAAAACTTATCAATCAACCTCGCCTTGATGGACTTGAATTCCTCATCATCGAGGAAGCCCTGTTCCTTTAGCTTGGACAGTTTTTCGATTTCAGCAATCAAATCAACTTTATTCTCTTCAGCTGGAGCTTTCGAAGATTGAGCCACCAACGAATCTAAATCGATGGCTCCATCGTCTTCATCTGTAATCATTTCTTCTGTCGTCTCTTTCTTGGATTTCTTTCTCCACTCACGAGCATATTCTTTACCCTTTTCGAATTGCTCGTTGTAGAAATTCTTTATGGATTCAGGATCGAAGTCGAGTATGGTACCACCAGCATTAAAGTGCTGTATGAAGACCTGGCCCAAGGCATAGGTGCTGGCTCCTGCAAATACAGATAGGGCTGCCCCACCGACAAAGCTCCCAAAGACCGGAACAAACTTGACCAAACTTCGTGCACCCATTCTCGTTAGGGTCGTCGCAGTGATCGATGTTACAATTGCCTTTCCTCTGGTCTCCTTAAAACTTACATCATACACTTTGCTCAATTGTCTGATCATATCCAATTGCAACGCAGTGATGGCTAAAATGTCTGCTGCCATAATGGGAATCAAACCTGCTCCCATACTCCAAATAACGTGATTCTTGATAATCGTGTTCGAATGCTTCCTTTTCTGATCCATGTAATTCTTTTTAGTTCTTTCCTATTGTAAAAACGGTATTTCCCGTATTGTTGACAAATTCAGGCGCATAAACGGATTGAATTTCGCTTATCCCTGAACTCAACGTTCCTGTTTGTTCTACATAAAACTCATATTGTAATTGATGAGTTCCACGAGACAGATGTTCAATAAAAATGGCTTGGTGATCGGCATAGTTAGCCGAGTAATGAGAAATGGGATACCAGCTGTATTGACTCAACTGCTCTGTAGGCTCTCCACCGGAAAACCTGCGGTGCTTGATCGCAATATAATCCATCGGTCGATCAACATCCAAGGTCATTAACACCCTTATCTTATCTCCCCTTTGCACCTCATTGTTCTCCAATGCCTCTATCTTGTTCTTCGAAATTTTTTCGTAACGTACACCTAGTGATAAAGGCAGTTCTTCAGATCCCTTCTCTACGTCTTGTGAAGCCGCCTTATACTTGACCAGAACTGCCCCGTATCCAAAATCACCAGAATCAATCTCTAAAGAAGCAATCTCTTCTTTGGACAAATCGCTCAAGAAAACATATGGAATATCATTCGACACTTCTCTTCCCGATGTGCGTATTGTTCCAGGCTCAGAAAAACCAGCATTCGAACCCAGCAATAATGAAAAGATGGCATCACCGGTCACCTGCGGACTCTTCCAACTATTCCCTTGTTTATGGCTGATCAACCACTGTTTCATCTCCATCAACCATCGTCTATCTTCACCAGTATTCTGGAATAACTCCATGATAAAGCTGTGATTGCTCATCTTCCATTCCGACCATTCCCAGCCATTCGACTTACTATTCCAAAATCTCCCTACTCCACCGTCGTAAACACTTCTCTCCTTCAAGGACTGAATAATACGCTCCGCTTGAGCTTCGCCCTTGGATTGTAGCAATATTGCCAAGCGAGCCTGCATACCATTGGACAATCTCATGAAATCCTTTTTGATCGTTTCAATCTCAGTCTCCGGATTCCAGAAATCCGAATAGTATGGTCTGTCTTTTTGTGAATCAATGATAAGCGCATAAGCTACGATTTCGTTTCTGTACAACTGCACAAAATCTCCGTGTTTGGCCAAGTACTCCTTCAATGTTTGTCCCGCAAACATGGTCGATCTTCTGATAAACTGAGCATCTGCATCTACCATATTTTGTCTGGAAAGTCTAGTTAAGTACTCCAGTATAATGAGTGTTGTTCTCAAACTGCTTCTTCTACTATTGACCGTCCATTTGATACCTCCGTCACCATTGACAAATTGCTGCAACTTGTTCCACAAACGCGATATTTCCGCTTGTCGAATGGATGAATTCATCAAGAGATCTAAATTCTCATAGAGCTTTGCATTCAAATAATCCTCTGTATGGGTGCCTCCTTCTTTTGCCCAAGTAGTATTGGCTGTCTCAATGATTCGGAACTCATTCAGGTCGGATAAAGGATTAATCGGCACTTTTTTATCCCTCATCGTTTTATACACCTGAACGAGATCGGCGTTTTCCCTTACCATGAATTCCACCATCATCATAGAGAACCATTTGTTGAAGACATCCGGAGAGGTCGTTTCTCTCTGGTCGAATACATTGGCCAAAGCGATAAGTATGGGTATTTTCTCATTAGAAGAATACTCAAAAGAAATCTTTTCGATTTGATATTTCGAATTATTGATCAGCTCCAAAAGACTGTTCCTGTCCCAGATGGTCTCTCTATTAAAACTGGCAATCGGGGCCGAAGCGACAAGCCCTACTTCATTTTTTCTAATCGGTATTACCCGTTCGACCACGTCACTAAAATCTTCTGAATTAGCGTAGAATTGTATACGCAATTGATCCATTCCGGATGGCACTTTCAATTCCGTCGTAAATGATGCTGATTCTTCCGGTTTAATCGTGAGATTCTTGGGTCCAATCATATCTAATTCCACCCATTCATTATTGATATCGTCAAAATATCTTGCTCCGCAAGTAAGATCCAATTCTTTTTCCGACAAGTTGATTCCCTTCGAACTGAGTTTGATCATATCTCCTTCATGGAAGAAGCGAGGAGCATTGATCTCCAACAATAGATTTTTGAAGGTTTTGAACTCTCTTTTATCCAAAAAGTACTTCAAATCATGGGTGTGAGCATGCAACAGCACAGACCATGTCGAGATTTCATCATTGGTCTTGAACGGAATTCTCACTACTCCATTTCGATCACTGACCAATCTCCCATTAAAAAACATGTGATCATTCAGATTCTTTCTGACTTTTGATTCGGTTGGAGCTGATTCATTGGCAGCTTCTATATTCTCATCCAATGCCTCAGCTTCTGGCATTACTTCAGATGAGAAAGCCACTTCTTTGTTCATCATCCTGGGAACGTTGCCCAAATCTCTTGAGCCTCGGATATTGATGCCATCGGCCATGTGATAATAATGTTGATGGGTGAAGATGGCTTCCAGTCTTGGATGATCGAAATAGTAATGATCGGTATTCTCAAACTCCGTATAACCACCTCTGGCAATCGCATAATCCTCTCTTGAAGATCTATAACTCATTCTGTTCCTGTAACTGGGATAATAATCCGAATTCCAGTTATGATTTATAATATCATCCAGGCTCTTATTATAAATGCTTATCGCCAATTGTGACTGTACAGGATTGCCCAAGTGATCCGTCAGTCTCAACAGAATCTCTTGGTTCGAATTTAGATCCGATTTATCAGGCCATGAGAGTATTTCAACATTCAATTTTTTATTCGAAAATGGAACAGTGATCAATTTGCTGTGATGATAAGTTCTTCCATTTAGCGTATAAGAAATTATTACCTCTATATTTCCTCTGTACTGCTCTTCGAATGGAATCTCAAGTTCTCTTAAAGAATTTACACTCAACCAGCGTTCTTTAAGCAACGTTTGATTTTGATAAATGGCGTAGAAAACGGGTATGGTCTCCGGCCCTTTATTATTTAATTGAATTGCAATTTGCTCTCCCAAATCAAGTTCGGATTTATCGATAGAAAATACCAATCTTTCATTGCTTGGAGATGCTCCTTTTTGAACTGATTGAACATCGAATACATATTCGAACTCCTGACCTTCTATTTCTAGGGATATTTTGTATTTACCCGCTTTATTAATCCATCGACTGATATCCAATTTTGTCTCAGACTCCTGCAATGAACCGGAACGCACATTCTTTAATTCTTTGGCCTCATCCATCAATAAATAAAAAGCTCTTGCTCTTTGAATATCTGCTTGCTCTCCTATTAAAACAGAATTAGAATCTCTCTCCCATTTCAATTCGACCTTATCGGAAGGAAGATCTTCATATCGCTCCAGATTCCAATTCACCTTTCTACTGATCTCCTCAGAATTATAATTGAGAATCTTTAGATCAATATCACCCAAATCCTCCATATTCATCAAGGGCTCCAAGCCCGACCATTCGACCTTAATCAACGACTGATCAAAAGGAATCGTCAATCTCTCATCCAACACTTCGCCATTCTGATCGATGACTTTGAC
The DNA here is from genome assembly GCA_965230755.1 of Saprospiraceae bacterium. Lineage (GTDB taxonomy): Bacteria > Bacteroidota > Bacteroidia > Chitinophagales > Saprospiraceae > DATFJT01. Next base: position 160,534 of record CBDDLT010000010.1, read on the forward strand.
TTTGACGAGATACTCATATGCACGGTAATGATGATCTATCTCTGTGATGGCCCAATCTATCCAAAACTTGCCTTCTTCGTTTGTTGTAGTTTTACCCGAAGTGATCAACTTTTCAGAGGCCGGATCCGGTATACCGCGGTAAGCTCCATAGTACCACCATCTTATGGGATTTAGATAAACCTCATATTCTACTTCAGCCTGATCTACTGCATATCCAGCCAAAGCCATGCATTCGCCTTCAACTTTAATTTTTTCTTCATCCCTAGACTCTAATTCCAGCTTGATCTGATAATTGGGCGCTTTGTACTCTTCTACTCTGATGGACGTTTGTCCCAAACGCAAATTCTGATTCTTGATCTGCAGGACAATTCTCATTTGACCCAAGAGCAGATTCTTAGGTAATTTGAAGGTAGAGTGCACGGCTGCATATTCATCCGTCTTTAAATTGGTTCTAAAGACCACCTGATGTTGTTGGTTGTACAGGATCATTTCTACATCCCGATATGCATAATTCGGTCTGGAAATATTGGTTTTGTGATCTTTGGATAAAATCAATCCCTTAAAATAAACACTGTCTCCAGGATGGTAGATCGCTCTATCCGTATATATTTTAGCCATTGGTCGCTCCAGATAGTTGTTGCGATAATAATCTCGTTGAGCATAAATATTGACATATACATCTTCATTTTTACTCGCTATTATCCAGTGATTGTTGTGTCTACTATTAGGATCTCCCTTCAAGGAAACACTTCCGCTTTCATCCGACTCCAGAATTTTAGATACTTGGAAGTCCGAGAAAACTCTCAAACCTCGCTTTAAGTATTCTAATTTGACGCCCTCCTCCGGGCTTCCTGTGATAGCATTAAGAGAATAGAGTTTTCGATCATATTGTACCAAAGCGATATCGCTGACCTGAAAGAAAGAATAGTGATCCGCCACATCAGGATTAAGCACGAGCGTATCTTCCGCTGTAGATTGAATCCTCATTACATATTGTCCAAGTCCAAGATCGGGAAGTACCCATTGCGCATTTTCAATCGCTCCAATGTCCATCTTTTTTTGATAAACTGGTTGACCAAATTTGCCTTTCCCCCACTCTCTACTGTGATTGAACTCCAAATATTTTCTAGGAGTAAGATTGTAAACCTGAACCTCCATCTCTTTGATCTGATAAAAATCAGCCTTGATGATCACCGGTGCTTTACTTGTGTAACATTGTTCTGTCTGTAAACCCAGGCTAGGTCGCTCAAAATGCTTTAGCCCATTGTGCACCAATTGTTCTTCATACTTTGGTAAAGCAAGGGTATACAATCTTTTTAGCTCTCTGTATGCATTCTTGATTTGACCTGGAAAAGAAGACAAAAATCTCGCTTTGATTTGATCGTTTGAGTTGCTGCTATACTGATTGATGCTTTCGATAACATCTTTCGAATACGGTCTTTTTCCTCGTTCCAATCTCCATAAGAATTGCTCAGCTAGTCTAACTTTCCTGGAGTTGTCCAAAAGAAAAGTCTCATATTTATTCAGCAATGTAAATAACTGTGATGTATCTCTATTTTCTTCGAATACCACAAATTGCTTAGGCGGCAAATAGAAATACTCAGGTAGTGCTGTTCGATTATTGACAAACTGGGTATGGAAATGTTCCAAAGACTTCAACACCAAGATATCCGCTACAGTATATCTTTCCATTTTCTCATGCTCAGGCATTTTAACCAGGGAAGGATAATCTTTGGCCGGGATATCGCATTGTTCGAAAAAAGCTACCGCCTCCGCGAAGTGAAAGTCAGCTTTTTCCGTCATTTTTTGTCGTTCCAAAACATTTGCTCTTTGCAAACTTTTGGATTTATATACATCTCCTAAATAGGAGTGCAAGATGGATCGATGCAAAGTATTTACATCTCCATTCAATGCTTCTTCAAGTTGGGTACTAACTTGTTCGTGATCATTCTCACTGAGCAATCCAGAAAATTTGGCCTTGTATAAGATACACTTAAATGCCTGATCCTCGCTTCTATTTTCCAGCGCCAGTTTCTCTATTTCTTTCACTTTTTCCAAAGCAGATTGAAACAGACCATCTCTTTCGAGCACTTCAATTTCCTTCCACATCTTAGGATAGTCAGGATTATTCATAGGAAAAGTAAACAGCGAGAGGGCCAGCAATAAAGTTATTATGTCCGTTGTCATCAATCATAATTTTAGTGTAATACCGATGAGAGTTTATAACAGTCATATCTTTGGCTTTAAGTGTTGGTATACAAGTTAGCATACAAATGATCACCAGCCTAAATATTGAAGAACATTATGTCAAAAGTTCTATCGGCACTATAAATTCACTAGGTATAATGCCGTCTTCAATTTTTAGATCCAATGATATTCTTACTTTAACATTTTATTATCATTTCGAATGCGATTTCTCAAAGCGAGAGATATTTACATCCCTTGGAATTTCTAGTCCTTCCAATATATGATCAACCAAAAGCTGAGCACAATAAGGCGCCAACGATGCTCCTTTCGAACCCATTCCATTTAGTACAAAAGCATTCGACCAGGGTTTTACCTGTCCGACAATGGGCATCCTATCTTTGATAGTAGGTCTATATCCCATTCTGTGGACCAAAATAGAACTTTCACTCTGTCCAATTTTTAGCAAGAAATCCCTCATACTGGAATACTGCTCCTCCATAGGCAACATATACTCCTCCGTATGCCAATCGTAATTACTGCCCAACCAGAATTTCTTTTTGCCTAATGGAACGACAAAGTATTTGTGCTTCACGATGATATCTTCAGGTAGGCTTTCTGATTCGAAAATCAATACTTCACCTTTTTGAGGAACAAGAGGCAATTGATTGATAACACTCCTCATGGGCATGGGCATTCCCTCCGCAAATAATACATACTTGCTTTTAAAAAAAGTAATTTCTATTTGATCACCATTGATTCGAATCTGATCCTCCCCAATATGATCATTGACATACATGCCCTTCCGGGTAAAGAGATCAATAGAATGATGAATGAATTTTGCTGTATCCAATCTACCTGCTTTAAGAATTTCGATCCACTGCATTGCGGGCAAATTATATGCTTCTATCCTGGAATGGTATTCTTCTCCATTCTGACTCACAAAGTCTCCATTCAAGAGTTCGTTCTCCCTTAAACTGTATTCATTGAGATCGAATACGGTATTCAAAGATCTCAAGATGGGCATCTTGATTAAAACCTCTTCAAAAGGCAATCCGGAATATTGAGACTGAAGGCATTGATAGATCTCATCAAACCGCCAGGAAAGATTAAATTTTCTACCAATTACAGGATTGATAATTCCAGCAGCTACGGTTGAAGATCGAGGGCCTTGATCAGAAACAATCTTGAAGTCTAGATTCTTGCGATATAGATGCCAGGCCAAGTTAATTCCAGCCAAACCATCTCCGACAATTAAAAATTCAGTCATGCACTAATGATAAAACCCACTGAAATGATTCCACCAGTCCCTATTGGGCGGATCAACCTGCAATTTAATGGGTTCCTTTTTCACAGGGTGAACAAACTCCAAGGAATAAGCATGTAAAGCAATGCTTTGATCATTCAGCGGTCTATATTTCCCGTATTTCACATCACCCATGATGGGGCAATTGATATGGGCCAACTGAGCTCGTATTTGATGTGGTCTACCCGTCTTTAAGTCGATTTTAAGCAAAGTCTTATTCTCATAACTACTGATTATTTCATAATCCAGGACAGACTTCTTCGCTCCTCGTGAGTCCTTTTTAGGTTCGTCATATGCCTTGACGAAATTTTTAGATTTATTTTTAATCAGATAGTGTTCTAGTCGGGCTTTTTCCGGGTAAGGCCTATTTTCAACTACTGTATAATAGGTCTTTTTAATTTCCCTATTTCGAATCGCTTCATTAAGCCTACTTAATGCTTTACTGGTTCGTGCAAAAATCACCACTCCACTTACCGGACGGTCGATTCTGTGCACTATCCCCAAGTAAACATCGCCAGGCTTATTATACCTGTGTTTGATATAGAATTTTGCCTGATTGGCCAATGTATCATCTCCTGTTATATCGCCCTGAACCAACAAACCAGCTGGTTTATTTAAAGCGAGTAAGTGATTGTCTTCGTAGACCACCTCTATCATATTCCACGTATTTTGATTACAAATTTAAACTTTTTACCATCTATTTTTTCCAAATTCCTTCCTTGGCATGATCCTTGTTATTATGTTATCGGTTTTGGTTAGGTTTATACAGAATGTTTTTGTAGTACTCACAGTTTCCTGTGGGTACTTTTTTTTGTTGTGGATTCTCGTAAAAATGCATATTTTGCGAGGGTAATTTGAAAAAAGAAAACATGATAATAGGCGTACCAAAAGAGATTAAAACGAATGAAAATAGAGTTGCCATGACACCAGCCGGTGCTCTGGCCCTTATCAGAGAAGGACATCAAGTAAATGTGCAATCAACTGCCGGCTTTGGCAGTGGGTTTAGCGATGAAGATTATGAACAAGTGGGAGCCACGATTCTACCCACTATCGAATCTGTCTATGATGTTGCCGAAATGATCGTAAAGGTGAAAGAACCCATTCAAGAAGAATACGATCTTGTAAGAGACGATCAATTGCTTTTCACATATTTTCATTTTGCTTCTTATGAGCCATTAACAGATGCGATGATAAAATCCAATGCTGTGTGTTTGGCTTACGAGACAGTAGAATTGGAGAATAGGTCGCTACCTCTACTGGTGCCCATGTCCGAAGTTGCTGGTAGAATGTCCATTCAGGAAGGAGCCAAGTACTTGGAAAAGAGTATGGGAGGTAAAGGAATCCTTTTGGGAGGGGTTGCTGGTGTTCTTCCCGCCCAAGTACTTATTTTGGGCGGAGGTGTAGTTGGAACAGAGGCGGCTAAAATGGCTTCAGGATTGGGAGCGGATGTTACCATTTTGGATATCAATCTGGACAGACTGAGAAGATTGGAAGAAATTCTTCCCGATAATGTGAACACCCTATATTCTAATGAATTAAATATCAGAAAACTTTTACCTCAGGTTGATCTAGTGGTAGGGGCGGTATTGATACCTGGAGCTAAAGCACCGAATCTAATTACTCGGGACATGCTTAAATTAATGAAACCTGGCACAGTGCTCGTCGATGTTGCCGTTGATCAGGGAGGATGTATAGAAACATGTACTCCAACAACACATGAGGACCCTATCTTCTTTGTAGATGATATTCTGCACTACTGCGTTGCAAATATGCCGGGAGCCGTTCCTTATACTTCAACATTGGCGCTTACAAATGCTACTTTCCCCTATGTCAGGTTATTGGCCAATCACGGATGGAAAGGAGCTTGCCAAATGAGAAAAGAATTGATACCTGGATTAAATATTATCAACGGAAAAGTAGTTTATAAAGGTGTTGCTGAAGCGTTTAATTTACCTTATCACGAAGTCGAACAATTCTTATGAAAGTATTAATGGATAACAAGAGTACCTACTATTACGATCTTGAAGATCGATACGGAGCACATAATTACCATCCACTACCAGTGGTTTTATCCAAAGGAGAAGGAGTATATGTATGGGATGTTGAAGGCAAAAAGTACTTCGATTTCTTATCTGCTTATTCTGCGGTCAATCAAGGTCATAGCCATCCCAAAATTATCGAGGCTTTGGCGAATCAAAGTAAAAACTTGTGTTTGACCTCACGGGCATTTCACAATGACAAGCTGGGGGTTTATGAAAAATACATCACAGACCTGTTTGGTTACGATAAGGTATTGCCCATTAACTCCGGAGTGGAAGCGGTTGAGACGGCATTGAAGTTGTGTCGAAAATGGGCCTACGAAAAGAAAGGTATTGAAGAAAATCAAGCGAAAATTGTTTTTGCGTCCGGTAATTTTCACGGTCGAACAATGAGTGTTATTTCAGCCAGTGTGGATCCTGATAGCCGAGAAGGTTTTGGTCCATATATGCCTGGTTATATTATTATACCTTATAACGATATTGCTGCTTTAAATCAGGCTTTGGAGGATCCCAATGTAGCCGGGTTTATCGTTGAGCCGATTCAAGGTGAAGCGGGTGTTATGGTTCCAGACGATGGTTACCTCAAGCAAGTTTCTGAAATATGCGCCAGCAAAAATGTTCTTTTCATCGCTGACGAAGTTCAAACCGGTATCGCTCGAACAGGAAAAATGTTGGCTTGTGATCATGAAAATGTGAGGCCTGATGTCCTTATCTTGGGAAAGGCTCTATCCGGTGGTGTATATCCAGTTTCTGCAGTCTTGGCTGATGACGATATCATGTTGTGCATTCGACCCGGTGAACACGGTTCGACTTTCGGAGGAAATCCTCTTGCTTGTGCTGTTGCAATGGCTGCACTACAAGTTGTTCAGGATGAAAACCTGATGGATAATGCGGAAAGGATGGGTATTATATTCAGACAACGCATGTCAGAATTGGCAGACAAGTCAGATCTCGTGACATTGGTCAGAGGAAAAGGATTGTTGAACGCCATTGTTATCAATGATACTCCGGACAGTAAAACTGCATGGAATATTTGTCTTGCATTGAGAGATAATGGACTCCTTGCAAAGCCGACTCATGGGAATATCATTCGATTTGCTCCGCCTTTGGTTATGAACGAAGAGGAAATCAATGAATGCTGTGATATCATTGAGGAAACCATCCTTAATTTTTCTTAAGAGAGTCATAAAGTTCTCCACTTAGAACTTTTCTCTTTTTGTTTAGGGCAATAATTTAATTTCTAGAGACGTAATAAAGACCTAGGAGTTAATAATATTCGTCTATTCTATTATTTTTACGTATCTGTAATTCAACCGTTTTTGAGATGAAGAGGTATTTAATGACTCTTTCGGTCTTATCCCTGCTGTTTGTTCAATTAAGTGCTCAGACCACGGCCAACTTGGCTTATGATGAGGTGCATTATCAGAAATGCCTGGAACTGTACAACGAAGGGGTGTATGGCGCAGCCAGTCAAATGCTATTAAAGTATATTGACGCTCAGGAATTTAGCCATGATGTAAATAGAGAGGAAAATATTAAGAAAGCCTCGCTTTTATATGCTAAAAGCGCCGTCAAACTAGAGAAGAAGGAAGGAGAAAAGTTGATTTTGAATTTTGTTCGAACTTATGCCCCAGATCCTATCGCATCCGGTGCATTACAGGAAATGGCGGACTATTACTTCAATAATCGCGACTATGCAGAGGCAGAGAGATATTACAATCAAATTAATACCTCCTCTCTATCCAAAAAAGAGAAGGAAGAGGTCTTGTTTAGAAAGGCCTATTTACTCTTTGTAAAAAAGCAGTTTTCTGCTGCCAAATCTAAATTCTCTCTGGTCAAGTATCCTCAATCAGAATATTATTTACCGGCCACTTATTATTTCGGCCTTTGTAGTTTCTATCAGAATAACTATAAGGACGCTATTTCGAGCTTTGAAAAGTTAGGTTCGTCGAAGCGATATTCTAAGTACACTCCGTACTATATCGCACAGATATACTTTAAACAGAAAGAATACGATCAATTAATCTCCTATGCTACCAATCAATTAGAGGCGAATTACAACCTGCGCAATAGAAATGAGATCAATCAGCTGATTGCCCAAAGTTATTTCGAATTAGGGGATTACGAATCCGCTCTTCCCTATTACGAATTTTTCATGGAGCGAATGAATAAGTTGAGGGTTGAAGACTTCTATCAGGCGGGATATGTATACTATAAAAATAAGCGTTACAAGAAAGCCAAGAGATATTTTGAAGAATTGGGAAGTGAACCTTCTCTAATGGCTCAGAACGGCCTCTATCATCTTGCAGATTGTTATGTCAAAGAAGGCGATAAGAACTCTGCCAGGAATGCATTCTACAAGTGCAGCCAATTGAGCTTTGATAAGGAAATACAAAGTGATGCCCACTTCCACTATGCGAAACTATCCTACGAATTGGGATATGATAATGACGCTATCAAGGCGTTTCAATCTATTCCTGCAAGCTCAGAAAACTATAGAAAAAGTCAGGAGCTTCTAGGTAAGTTGTTTTTGAGTACCAACAATTACAAAAGAGCGGAAGACTTGCTTTCTAAGATGGATAGAAGAAGTCCCATGCTGGAAGAAGCTTACCACAAAGTGTTATTCTACCGAGCCATTGAGGAATATAATGCACGAAACTTCAAGGAAGCAGAAAAATACTTCTTGAATGCGTCGAATAGAAGTTATCATCAACCCTCTAAAATGATGTCCCATTATTGGCTAGCTGATGTTGCTCATCAAGGAGAGGAATATGCCAAGAGTGTCAGTCATCTCAAAAACTACTTTAGGGATTCAAGAGCTTCTAGATCAGAGATTTCAGAATCTAGTAGTGAAGCTATGGCTTTGTATCTCATGGCCTACAATTATATCAAGCAAGGCAATTATGGTCAAGCCAAAGATTATTTCGGTCAGGCGATTTCTAAATTGAAAAACGGAAGATTTGATAATGCATATATCAAAGATCAGGTTTTACCGGACGCTTACTTGAGATTGGGAGATTGCTACTTTAAAGAAAACAATTACCCCCTTGCGCTTAGTAATTACGATAAGGTTAGCATCAAGAACAATCAGAACTATATATATGCTTTATACCAAAAGGCTATCATTAATGGATTGAAGGGAAATCAGGTTGAAAAAGTAATAGGGCTTGAGAAAATCGCAGATAAGTATCCCGACAGCAAGTATGCCGATGATGCACTTTACGAATTGGGAGTAAGTTATCTGGAAATTGGACAGTTGAACAAAGGTAGAATCCCTCTGGAAAAACTGGTAACGAGATACAAGCTCAAGTCAGAGCTGGTGAATCAATCCTATTTGAAATTAGGTCTTATTGCCTATAATCAAGGTAGTACATCTCAGGCAATCAAATACTATCGAAGTTGCTTGGATAATAACCCCAATCCAACAGAAAGTCAAAATGCTCTGTTGGCACTAAGAGAAATCTACATTGACGATTTAGGACAACCTGATAAGTATTTTGAGATTCAGGAGGAATATACCGGTTATGCCTTTAGTGAAGCTGGTAAAGACTCATTGAGTTATCGAGTTGCGGAGAGAAAGTACGAAGAAGGTAACTATAACGGAGCCATTTCGGAATTTGGAAATTATATCCGAAAATACCCCAAGGGGATCTTTATTCTTCACGCTTACTTTTATCGTGGTGAATCTCATTTTATCCAGAAGAATTATTCCAATGCTTTGGACAATTATGAGTTGATCGCCAAAAGAGGCCAAAGTGAATTTTATGAAGATGCCCTGATGAAAGCTGCTTTGATCAGCTATAATCATGAGGAAGACTTTAGGAAGGCACTGGACTACTATATTCAGCTGGATCAGGTTGCCAGAAGTCAGGAAAATAGATTTCAAGCTCAGATTGGTGCTATGAGATCGGCCTATAAACTGAACGAAACGAACGACCTCGAAAAAATGGCTCAAAAAGTGATCGGCAACAATCTGGCCAATGAAGAGCAAACGGGAACAGCCTATTATTACCTAGGTAAAGTGAATTTTGATAGGCAGAATCTAGATGCAGCAGAAGTGAATTTTGTCAAGTCCAGTGAAAGGTTGAACAATGTTTATGCAGCAGAATCAAGGTATTATCTGGCTGAAATCTCGTATCTGAAAAATGCGCTCGATGTGGCCAAAACCAGATGTGTTAATGCCAATCGAGCAAATACGAATTACACTTATTGGTTGGCCAAAGGTATTATTCTGCTTTCCGATATATTAAAGGACCAAAAGGACTACTTTAATGCTAAGGCGGCATTAGAGAGTCTTCTGGAAAACTACGATGAAGATCAGGAACTGATTGCTATTGCCAAAGCCAAACTCCAGACGCTGGAGGAATTGGACAAAAGCAATTTATTAGCCCCATCAGGGGAAACCCTTGAATTGGACGACAATTAATTTATCAGATCAAATCTTTGCACTATGAAAATGCGTTTCTTAATCATATCATTGCTTTTAACTGCTTTTGCACAATCTATCTTTGCGCAGCCGGGCGATGATCTACCCAATGATGAAATAGAAGTAATCAAAAATTTCGAAGCGAGGTTGGCGGTCTCCGATAAACTTAGTGTTCCCCCTCAGCTACCGAAAAATACAGACAAAGAGGTACCTAGCATGGATTATACCATTTATCCTCAGAGTTTGATTGTGGATTACGAACCTCCACGAATTCGACCTTTGGCCGTCAAAAGAAAAAAGAATGAGGAGCTCTACAAATCCTATCTCGAACTAGGTTATGGAACTTTGAATTCTCCATACCTTTTGGGCGCTTATGAAAGTGGATTTGAACAAGGAGGACTTGGAATCGGAGTCAATCATTACAGTGCGAAGGAAGGAGATGTCAATCACCAAAGATTGTCTCAAACGGACGCAAATATCAAGGGAAATTATATCGTTCAAGATCAGTTCAATATTTTTGGTGGGATTGATCTGGGCTTTGACAAGCGGTATTACAATTTGGATTATGTCGACAGCATGGAATTGCTTCCAGACAGTACTGATCTAAGAGAAATCAATCAATTTGGTATCCACGCGGGAATTGAAAACAGCGAAGAGACTCAATTGGGAATTGACTATAGAATTGTCTTGAGTTATCGAAATGCCCAAGACAAGATGGATACCAAACAAAACCTTTTCAATACTGAATTTTCCTTCGTTAAGTTCTTAAATGACAAGAATCCTATCGGTATTGATTTTGGTAATTATTTGAGTACTTATAAGCCAGTTGAGTTCGAATCACAGGATGTCAATGCTTTTTATGCCAACCCCTATTTCAAGTTCGGATTCAGTCAATTTGGGTTTAGAGTCGGAGCTGACGTGCTTTCTAAAAACAACAACGCAAGGGTTTTTCCTGATGTTGACCTAATAGTCAATCTGAAGAACAATGAATTGATCTTGTTTGCCGAAACAGAGGCATATTATACGCCAATTGATTTTATACAAAATGTCGATAACAATCCATTCTTGAGTCAAAATTTTGAAGCGGGATTTCAGGACATATTTGAAGTGATTGCCGGTGTTAGAGGCAACTTTAACGGGATTAACTATTCGGTGAAAGGAGGGTATCAACAAATAGATAATCTTCCTCAGTACTTCAATAATCCAGCCGATAGAAATAAGTTCTTGATCGATTATGATACGGCTACCAATGTCTTTGTAAGCCTTGATTTGGATTATCAAGTTCAAAAGGATCTTATTCTTTTTGCCAACTTCGAAAAGCAATTCTACGACCTTGAGAATAATGAGCAGATTTTGCATACTCCTGAATTTCGATTGGACCTAGGAGGTAAGTATTGGACTTTAGATCGAAAACTATTATTGGGTATTAAAGCTTTCTTTGAAAATGGTCTATACTACAGAGATCAAATGGGTATGGATCAACAAATGGACGCCTTGATGGACATTAGTTTTGATGGAAAGTACTTGTTTACCGATCATGTCGGAGTATTCCTTCAACTTAACAATATAACAGACAATAAAAGAGAACGTTGGAGACACTACCCTACTTTTGGATTCAATGCTTTGGGTGGGGTGATGATTAGGTTTTAGATTGGCTGTTCACTCGTTGGGATATTAGCAAATTGACTATAAGTACAGTGAGTCTATAGTTTGCAGAATAATTGGTAAGTTTAGCTTAACTCGTTGACCCCTATCATTTTTATAAATGTCTGAGGACAGCCACATCCAGCTTCCGAATTCTTTGTAAATATTCTTGATTGAAACTGCTTAACCATCCTGCTAAGCCAGGCTGAACTTTCAGCCAATAATCCTCAGTAATTTTGAACTGTAAGCTAAGTTCTGCTTCTGCACCTAAAAGCAAATGCGGTCTTTCATAGTGGTAAGAAGGAACGGAACCATTTAGGTTTTGGATATGCAAGTTTTCTTTCTGATTCGCTTCGTATACAATTTTAGATAAAAGAGTGAAACCAAGATTAAAATTTTGACCATCATACAAGAAATAATTACTCCCGAAAGAGAAAACAATACCTAAACCCTTCTGATAATAATCATCTATAACCTCTCCCTCCTTAAAGCTGAAAAAATCCTTGATAATCCACCCTGTTCTTTCAATACCCAATTGATAAATAAGATCTACTTTCGGACGAATTCTTTTAGAAAAACTTACACCCAGTCCCCAACTCAAATTTGAATCGAAAAAATCGATATCAGAATTTTCGATCAAATCACCGTGGATCATTGAGCCGTAGAAGCCCAAGCTGTTTTGAGAATTTGAAATATTATAAATCAGAAAACAAAATAAGCAGGGAAGTATCGTAAACTGGATTTTCATGACGGTTGAGTGTTTTTACAGAAATACAACGCTCAATCAAGGACCAAATTGTAATTACCATCTAAATCGATAACAGGCTCAAGTCCCAACAATATACCTGGAAGAATTTGTCGGTAGAGAGGCTGGTTTTACCTTACAATGCATATTTTCCTTACCCGCGTGTAATCCCGAGTTGAAATGCTTAAAAAATAATGACCTGAAGGTAAATCTTGAATATTCAATTCCATTATTTGCTCACCAACATTTACTGTTTTTTCTAAAATTGATCTACCCATACAATCATGTAATAAAATTCGAATATCAGAATGAACCTTGTTAATATCGATATTGATGACGTTTTCTGATGGATTGGGGTAAACCAATATATTGTCGATATCACCTGGTTTTTCATGGTTGCCGGATATAGTCTCACAATGCTTCAAATAAGGAACATTTAAATCATAAGTATTTCGAATAACGAGTAATTGCTCTTGAGAAAATTCCCTTATACAATGGAGCTGGCTATAACTCATGAAATTTGTGGTGCTTGGATCAAAAGCTTCATTATTACTATCAAAAACAGTGTTAGGATATAACCAAGTACAATTGATGCTGTCAACATCTGTTCTTTGCAAGCCATGATCCGCATCTGTATCGCATAGGAGATCCCCAGCTCGATCACAATTGCTTCTATTCACAAGCTCTTCTCCAAATCGCGTTTCAAATGTATGATACAATCCAAAAAAGTGTCCTAGCTCATGGGCTATCAATCCATATGTTGCACCTTTTCCTAGAATGAAAAGGAAATCATCGTCGGTAAAAAGACCTCCAATAATGGTAGAGTTTCCCTCACCATCGTTTCCATTTACCGTATTCGGCATAAATATATTTACATATCCGCTTTCATGCAGCGAGTCAATGATCTGGCCATCAAAATCTATCAAAGCATTTACATTTTCATCATCCGGCACAATGTTCAACACGCATAATTCTGCTCGTAATTCAACCTGAATTAAATATTGATTAATAGAATCTAAAGCCCTAAGAAATGATTCAGCCGTCATTTCATTTCCTTCTCCATTGCTATCTGTTATGATATGCAATGCAATTGGGATTATATCCGGGTCATTGGATCCAGTTAAAGTCTCAGGAATATTTACATGAAAAAGTTTATTGTCGTAAAAATTCGTCTTACAAAATGATTTATTCACTTGTGCCAATAAGACTCCTGAGATCAAGAATAATGACACGAAAGTCATTATAAGCTCTAATTTTATAATATTACTCATTTTTTTATTTTATAGCTCAGCCTTGTCTGGAATTAAGGGATGAATACTTCCAACACTCTGAGCTTATTAAACGCTCTCTTAATTTTTATAACATGGCTCCATTTCTTTGATAAAGAAGATGGCATCGAGTACTTCGGACCAATCTTCGCAAGCGGTCAGGGATTCATACAAGAAAAGTCGTAATGTAAGATTACTGTACCACCATTCAGGTTTCTCTTCTTTAGGGTCCAATAACAACATTCCATCCTTCAAATCAGATTTCACAATAATATGCTCCAAACTGCCTTCTTTTGCAGGCTCTATCTTTTCACCCGAGTTTCCCTTCTCCACTTCTCCATATGTGCCTTCATAAGCCGTAAATCCAATAACATAAATATCCTTAAGGTATTTTTTTTCCAACAAATCACCCATAACGGTTGATTCATTTACTGGTACCGGAAGCTTATCATTGGGTAGGATTAGATGATTATTTCTGATGAAATGATAAGTAGCACCGAAAAGAATTACCTTTTTATTCTTGAAATCATTTTCTAGCACGTAATTCAGGTTTTCAGCCATTAACCTATCTCTTTGGTTGTTTAAGGCATAGAGCTTTTTCTTGGCTAAGAGTATTTTTAACAGGGATAGTTCCGAATAAATGGCAATTCCCTTGTCATAAGACCTGATCGTTTGGAGAAAAGGGTGCTTCGCCTCTTCTAACATATTTTGGACCCATTGGCTACCCACCAAAAAGTCTTTCTTGGCTCTTTTATTTAATTTGGGCAAAGCCGATCTTATTCCTCTGGCATTTGCAAAATCGCGTACGATATTTCGGTATTTTTTATAGTCGGTATGAGTTAAATCGGCTTTGCATGAGATAAGAGCTTTGTCTATTTCTCCCACATATCGTTTTCGATATTTCGATGTGAATTTGCAATCAAATCCACCGAATAGTAAAGGATTCTCTAACTTGTTATTCTCATGAATATATTCGAACAATTTATTGTGTTGTTCAACATCACGCCAGGCGCTCATCAGTGAGTTAGACAGATATTGGATGCTATCTGTTTCTTTATATAACTCGGCCCCATAACTTACGTCGAACATTCCGGATTCGAAAAGGATAACTTCAAAGGACATCTCTTCAACAAGAAACTGAATCAAACGACTTCTGGCTTCAAATGACTTTCCATCTTCATGGGTTTGTTCACCAATTGCGACAATTGTCTTACTGCCAATTTCCTTCTTTAAGAATTGTAAATCACTAAAATCATCATTTTCAGGATCGGTGGAGATGCGGTAGAAATTCTCTTTCACCCATCTACTTCCTTTGTTCTGGGCCGCAGTGTAAATAACAGGTAAAAGCATTAAGAATATGAACAATGTATTTTTCATTTTCAATATTTTTCGACGATGTAAACTAGTAGTTCCATATCATGATAGGATAAAAAGCAAAGGATGCTCGAATATTCACATCCCTTGCTTCAATAAATACCAATTCGTTGATTAATATGGTTTTACCTCTATAAAAAAGTTGAGCCCACCGGTGCTTTTAACAGTAGCGTTGGTTTCTTCCATGCCCTGATCACAATTGTAAATGACATCGTAATCCGTGGTGGTATAATCATCTTCGCAATACCTTAACTCAATTCGACCGAGGTCTTTTTCATAATTATTATCAATTTCATAATCGACTTCTTGTTCCACTTCGTAAGTCAGTGTGGATGAATTTGATGTTTCAGCTGAAAAGCCACCAGAGCCATTCTGACCTCCTCCTTCTCCAACTTTAACTGTTGTTTCCGTTTTAAACTCATTTTTAATAGTTGTCTTATCGGTGATATCGATGTTGGTGACAATGGAAAGTTCTGTTGCTAAAATTTGAAAAGCTATTTCCGAGCCACTGATACTGGGGTCCCATTCTCCAACTAATTCAAGATTCCATTTCACCGGAGCGCTCTCGATTACGTAGGTGTAGTATGTTTTCCCATTGAGGCAGGTTTCGGCAACAATGAAGTTGTTTTGCCCAGGGTGCGTAGAGGACTTTTCCATGATGAAAAAATGCTCTTTGTTGGTTGACACTCCATTACAATCGCCATATAGCCAGAACGGGCTACTTTTCTCAACATTTACGGACAATCCTGTTGTATTATATCGCTTGATGGCGATGGTAGCTTGGTCTGTTAAAGAGGGGTTATAAAACCACTTTTTAACATTTACTCCAGTGTTCGATTGAAATTTCATAGAGTGTAATATTGTTTGATCTACAATGCAATTTCTCTTACAATTAGGTGAGTAAAAATCACAACAATCGGGATCGTCAGCATCTATTAAACCGTCTCCGTCATCGTCTATACCATTCTCACATATTTCTCCATTTCCACCACCAAAAAAAGGCAAGGGACAATCTTCGTCAATGTTTCCATCATAGTTATCATCAAGGCCGTTGTCGCAAATTTCATCACACAACAACTGTAAGTCGTTGATTAAATTAATGTAATGAACAAATACCCATTCTCCGTTTTCTTTTAATGAATGATTACTCCATATAGGAGCAGGATCACAAGGGTCGCCATCATTATAATGTGCATCTGTATCTTCCGGTACATTGAAAAGCTGATATCCAGTAAGCGTAGAAAAGTCTTCTCTATTGATGAATATGTAATTCTCGCTCATTCTAACCACAATAGGGATATCACAAGAAGGGTATGATTTACTATTGATATCAACTGCTATTTCTTCTCCTTCTTCTCCGTACTTATAAGCCACCGAATTGCTATAGTTTTCAAAGGTTCTTGCAACAAATTGAAATCCCTGTGTTTCCATTGAGGAATAGGAAAAAGGGAGATCGTCTCCCCACAAAATATGAGTCCAATCGGGAACCTTAAAAACGAGACTGCTAAAGGGATCGTTTAACTCATTGATTACTTCATAATAATCCTCCTGTGTGATCTTTATTTCTTCCAACATTCTCTGATCAAAGTATTTACCATCAAAAAAATCAAGAGGTAATACATCCTCTGTTCGACCATCGGACTGAAACAAGCTTTTAATGAGTTCACCTTTAAACTCATCGTTGTATCTCCACTTATAGGCTGAAAGCTTTGTGAGATTTGTAATGATTCTATCCATCCTTTCCGCAGATCGAGTTGAACTAATACTTCTGGACTCTATCGGAGTTCCAACTTCAGTGATCGAATAATCATCTTCTTCATAACAAGATGTTATGAATATCAAACTGAATAAAAAAATCATGATTTTTTTCATAATGAATGATTTATAATTAATTAAAACTTATTAGTAATGTGTAATCACGGCAATACGCATTCAATGGTTGAAAAGCACCTTTCGAAAATTGCTTAGTCTATCTTGATTAATTTTTGGATATGTATCAACTCATTCCCTTGAAGGATTCTCATCACATATATGCCTTTTTCCAAGACGTCTAGCTGTAATATTTCGGCTGGTTTGTAGTCCTCTTCTGTATATTTCAACCCTTGCATCAAATCGTAGATCTCTATTTGGTAACTCGCACTAGCTGATAGTCCAAGAATTGAAGTAGAATGGGTAAAAGGATTAGGTGAGGCGTTTACCTCGTTATTCGCTATGAAAATTCCGTATAAGGCTGTGCTATCGATAAGATTTACTTTTCCATTTGGACTATGGCCAGGTATTGTCGTTGAAGGTCTAGGGTAATACGGCCGACATTCTACAATTTCCCCTTCACATAAAATGTAATAGCCATAAAATCCATCACAATATACATTTTGTTGTCTAGTTACCTCATTGGTCGTTTCGACATATTCTATCCCTGCGCAAATGTTTATTCTTTCACATTCTGTAGAACTGGTCAGTTCCCATTCGCCAACTTCTGCTTCATACGTTACCTTACCAACCTCATTCCCATCACAGAATACTGAAGCTGAACAGTTTTGATTACCCTCATCGTAACTCCAATCCTCAAAAATTGGATTTTCCGTAATCTCTATTTCCTCCTCTGCACAAAGGACCGTCCTCCAACAAAGATCATCTTCAAATGTCCAATCTTCTTCTAATTCCCAATCGAAGACCAATTCAATATCCTCTGAATTCTCAGTACATTGAATGGTTTTTAAGCACTCTTCATCATCCACTTCCCACTCTGATTCATCATGCGGTTCTTCATCTTCCAATTCGTATTCTTGGTCATCACAAGTTGCAGTTCGGATGCATACATTGTTGTCAATATCATACTCTTCTTCTATTTCTGCATCTTCTGTGTCAATTTCATCCATGAGTTCATCAAAACAAAAGACCACTCTCTCACATTCCTCTTCTTCAACATTAAAACTCCACCCATCACCGAAAACCGGTTTCTCTGTCTCCGTCGATATAACAAAACCGCCACATACAATCTCTCTTTTACAATCCTTATGACTATAAGATGTATTTACGGTAGGTTGATGAGAATTCTCAGCATCTATCTCACCCATATGTTGATCGAAGCATACGATGGCCCTCTCACATAGATTGGCCTCGGCATTGAATTGCCATGGGCCAAAAGTATTTTTTTGGGATTGCTCGTCCACTACTCCTCCATCACAATAGGTAATTTTTACGCAAGTGCCGTTATTATAAAAGATCTCCTCCGTCTTAGTATCCGATACTACATCTCCTAACTCTTCTCCCTGATAAAATCGCGTTTCTACGCAATCGGTATTCACATAATTTATCTCCGTATGGTCTGGTTCTACACATACTAGGCTTGTTGTTGTACATGAAATGTCATCAGCGGATTTTAAGGCAGAACTACCGGGTGAATTAGAACAAATCACCTCTTTGCAATAGGTCCAATTATTCTCCTGAAGTACCCAAGGGCCCTCGTTTTTAAAGGGGCAGAGTTCGATGGATCCCTCAACTCTATCACAACATTGATTAAGTACTTGATATTTGTATATTCCTAATTCGAGTTCGTTTAATTCCCAACTATCGGAAAAAAATTCAGATGGGCCCTCCCAAAAAATGTAATGTTCATTAGTATTTGCTTGCTCTAAACTTACCTTAATCCAACCATTACACGCGGAACCTGAATTGAAGTTGTTTCCGTCAACTCCAAATTCTTTCTTTGGGACTATGTAAGGATCACAATCATTGGGATCAGGCAATTCAAATTCACAAGGCTTTGGCGCTATTGCAAAAGGAATCCAACGTACCGTGGATGGTCCCACTTTTTGATCGTAACCATCACATCCTGCTTCCCATAAATCTTCAATTAAAGCATAATACGCTATCACCCAACCAAAGCCTATTATTTTGCCATCGGAACCTTTTAGTCTTAATTTTCTTGAACTCTTTCTCTCGTTTCCAATTAAAGTCTTTGCGACCTTAGATATACCATAGGAATTAGTATATCCTAAGCTCAGATCCAGATCGATCGGAAGATTTAGTACATTTTTAAACATATTTGCTTTCTCCGTATCTACCGAAATTTTGGCACTAAAATTCAGTTGCGATGAAGTTGTAGTGGATGTTGAATATTCGTAGACAATTTTTGAATTTGAATCTTCCTCAAGAAAGCCCTGAAAACCGCAGGGAATGCCCTCTATTGCAGGACCGCAAATGGCTTCATCTCCGAAATTAATCTGATTCTCATCTACGATTACAGTATAGTATTGACCACCCGTCTCTGCCGTTTGAAAACCTGCCCCAATGGTAAATGGAGGCTGTTCTCGTTCTATCATGGTGCTAGTGCCAAAGGGATTAAATACTATGATACGGCATGTTGTATTAATGACTAATTGAAAAGTCTGAAAAGCTGGAAAACCAAAAAATTCGGCTCCGGGAAGATCTTCAACCTTTCCCTCTTTAATTATTCCATCAGATAGGTCGTCAATATCCTCAATATAAATACCATTAAAATATAATTGACCTTTGACGTAACGACAGTCGGAACTGCTTCCTTCACAATCTCGCTTGAGATTAATGCTATAGTTATACTTGCCAATACAGTCTTCATCTACATTTACCGCTCCCATTTGCTTATTACTATTGCTATGTGTTATTATTACTTCTATAGTAAAATCGCAATACTTGATCTTTGATATTACTCCATCCTTGTCCTTATAGCTATTATCAGCATTAGTTATTAGTTGTGCCGACAATAAAAATGGAGTGATCAAGCAATAAAAGATTAGTAATTTTTTCATAAGCGCAATATTTTTGATGTTGAATAAATCGTTTTTGACATGACTGAAACACTGTCAAGATTACGCTCAAAAACCAAAATGAGGGTTCCAATTAAAGAAGTTGGGGCCTAAAGAGGGTTCCAATAGAGGGAACTGATACTTTTTAGGAGCTTTGCTTAGAAAGTTTTATTGCTTGTTGCTCAAAACTGTTCTTCTTGAAGGCGGAGGGAGATATACCCGTTACTTTTTTAAATATTCTGTTGAAGGATGTCTTGGAATTGAATCCACAATCAAAAGCTATAGCTATAATGGTTAAGTGATCATATTCTCTGGATAGCAATCTCCTTTTTACTTCATCTACCCTATGCCCATTAATGTAATTGTAAAATGACGTCTCGTAGTAATGATTGAGGAATAGAGACAGTTTCTTCGGAGAAATTTCAAGACCAGCTGCAAGCTTACTAAGGCTTAATGTTTCATCCGTATATATTTTTTTGTCGCACACTAACTCTTCTAATCTTGTCGATATTAGCTCAGTGTCTAATCCTTGTATTTCTTTTAATCTTTTCTCATCTTTCTCAATTGAGGTGCAGGGATGTTCAGTACCATCGTATAAAAACTGTGGTAATAAAATCCTAGATTGGCCGACGCCATAGTATCCCAGATATGTGATCAATGGGACAATAGAAACAACTGTAACAAAACCTATGTCCCAGGGAAGTTTACCAAAAGCCAATTCATATATACCGGTAGATAAATCAATAAATATGACGATAAGTGCAAAAACCAACATTTTTAGTATCCAGGTGAAATCAGATTCTTGGTAATTGGAGTAGCTTTCCTTAAACTTAACTTTCCCTCTTTTGTACATTTGAAGTGATAAGGCCAAATATCCAATAAAGTATATGCCTTCTAGTATTGGCAATATTTCTCCCTTGTACAAGTAGCTCAAATAATTGAGCTTTATCAATGCATTTGGATGATATATCATTACCGGTATAGAAACAAATATTATAGATAATACGAACGGAATAAAATGCAAGATATCCTTTGTTAACAATCGGTAGTTTGTTGTGAAAATTGATTTTACATATAAAAAGAGTAATGGAGGTAAAAAGAGTCTAGCCCCCACATCGAAAGGTATACTTAAGAAGAAAATTAAGCGGATATCATTCAATTGACCATATGCATGAGATACAACCAATAAGAGATAAGAGAAGTATATGACTAAGAGATTGTGAGGCAATTCTCTTTTTGACTTGCTCAAAAGAAATAATACGCATAATATTATTACGATTCCGGAAACAAGAATAAAGTCAACTAAAAGCATACCTGTTTTACCTTTGTATGCTCAATATTAGTATTACAACGTAATTACCGAAATCAATAAGACAGACACAAGGTGTCCATTGATAAAAGCTGAAGTTTCGTCTATAAATCTACAATTAATGGTATTGCACGAGGTAGTAAGCCTACAATACCCAATTAAAACTTTCTTTAACCTCAGAAAGATCAGATGAAACTCATTTCAAATAATGATTCCTAAAAGGCTTTTTAGAATCCTTGCGATTGTCGTCACTATCTGATCAAATTAATTTCCCCTTGTCTTTCCAACAAGGAATCATCCGTCCTAATCTTGATAATGTATTTATAAGAATCTGTTGGTAGAGGATTTGATCCATCGGTTCCATCCCACCCTTCAATCGGCGTATCATTGTCATAGACCAGTGATCCCCATCTCGAGAAAATTTTAAATTCTTCAATTACAAATGGACTGTTGTCTATATTTTCAGCAATGATGTTAAAGCGATCGTTGATTCCATCATTATTTGGAGAAAAGGCATTAGGTAGGCTAAGATCGATGATTTCATATCTAAAAGTAATCGTCTGTTCGCATCCATTGACCGTCAATACTCTTACTCTAAATAATGTATCCGAAGGATCATCGTGATTGATCGTAATGTTCTCACCCTCACCTATTAATTCATTCGTTGTTGCATTGATCCATTGAATACTTTCAATGTCGTCGATATCATCGAACATAATTTCCAAGTCATGGCTGGTAGAAGTAGAAATAAAGATGCTACTACCTGTATCTATATTACTGATCAAATCCACGCTTAGACTAAGCTGAACAAAAAACATAGACGAAGAGCTAACACAATCATCAATATTTAATGTAGCAGTTAGTTCACTGGAAATAAGATCTATAGGTCTTACTTGAATATTGGGTCCTGTAAATCCATTGCTCCACACGATATCATTATTTCCAATGATCTCATCCGGGGCATTCACTAAACTTGCATTGAGCGAATACAGATCGTTTTCTATACAATATGGAATATCGTCAAGCGGACCTAATACCGGAACAAGTACATTAAAGCTGTGCTCACTGGAACTACAGAATTCACCAGACCCATCCGTAACTGTAACAGAATATCTAGTCAATCCAACCGGTGGCATAATGACCGGGTTTCTAGTATCTTGATCCATAAAATCCGGATCAGCACTAGACCATTCGTATTCATAATTCGGATTTGCATTTGGATTTAAGGCAATAAGTTCTCCTTCACAAACTACCAGATCTGCTGGTGGATCAAATTCTGGACCTGAATCGTTAATAACCGTTATTGTAACAGATCCCGAACCAGGACATCCATTGTTATCTGCTTCCAAGGTATAAGTAGAAGTACTTTGAGGACTAACAGTAGGATCGAGGCAGTCATCGCAACTTAAGCCGCTACCATTCACCCACTCAATATCTGCATCTTCCGGATCGACAGTGGCATTAATCACCGTAGACTCTCCCAAACACAAGGTATCCTTTTCAGGCACCAAAGTCACTATGGGCGTTTTATTCACATTGATGGTAACTTCTGCGGTATCCACACAAGCTCCTGATCGACTAATTCTTTGATAGGTAATTGTATCAGTAGGTTGACTCACGGCATTGTACAAGGAATCTCCTGTTTGTAAGAAATCGGAAGGAATCCATAGATATTCCATGTTGTAACGGGCAGTATTAAAGCTTGGACTGGTCAGAATCACATAACTTCCCTCACAAACAGTCGTATCTTGAGGCATTATACTGAGATCATCCGGAAGTGAATCCACTTGTACGTAGATCGAATCTCGGGCAAAGCACATTCCGTTTTCTAACTCTCGATACAATTTAAAACTGTTTCTAGCTTCTCCTGAAATGTTTTCAGTAGTCAAGGTGTCACCAGTATCAAACCTAATCCAAATCGGATTGCTTGTTTGTGGTCTAAAACTCGATGAAATATCGAAGCTATCGCCCAAACATAGATAAAGCGTATCCATATTAGGGCTTATTTCAACGTCAATAGGTGTTACATTTAAATCAGTTGTATCTCTTACTTCACAGTCTCCTCTTTCGGCGGTAAGAATAATTAATCCGGAAGAAGAACCTACAACGAAAGAAGAATTGGCCGATCCCGGATCTAAAGACATGGTTCCTCCTGCAGTGGTCCAATTATACGTCACACCATCTTGGTCGGGCAAGTTTGATAATTGAATAGTGTCACCTTCACAAGCATCTAATTCAGCTACCAAGTCAATATCCGGAAGTTCAATCATAGTCACTACCACCGAATCCACAATATTATATGGACAATCCGTATTACTCACGTTCAGTACCGCTACAAACGATGAATCCACCCTTAGCATTGGATTGGCCATATCACTGATTATTTCGCCATCGATACTCCACTCGTAGACCGTGCCCGAAAAGTCCATTCCTCCTAAAGAGAGTTCAGCACCTTCACAGACTGTTGTATCACTTAAAATATCGTACTCAGGGCCCTCATTTTCATCAACAATGATTAGGAAGGAACCACTGGCCTGACATCGATCAATTTCAACAGTATATACCAATAAGTAATCCCCTGCTTGAGTAGTTTGGAATATTGGATTTGGACAATCCGCGCAACTCAAGTTATCCCCGGTCCAACTATACGTGACATCATCACCAGGCACCTCAACATCTAGTTCGATGATCTGATTATTACAAGAGAATATGGTATCATTGCCGAAGTCTTCCAGAACAGCAATGGTTAATTCTAGCGTATCCACATAACAAGCTCCTCCAAAGAATACTTTGTATTCAGAATAGTTGGATTGTGGAGTAATTACAGGATCAAAGCAATTGTTGCAGCTTAAACCGACTTGAGGATTAATAAATATGGGATATTCAGACTCCAAAAATGCCAAGTCAAGTTGGTCTCCAGGGCATAAGGTCGTATCCAAATTCATAAAATCGGCACTGCCATCTGCAAATATAGTGTTCGCATCCATTCCCGACCAATCCACAATCAGTCCTCTTTCATCAACCTGCTCTCCGAAATCGTTGAAAAGGAAAACATAGTTTTCTCCCTCCTGAGCTTGAATTGTTCGAACAATACCGTCGCCTCCCGCGCCTGTAATTGGAAAATCACAATCGTACTCGTCGAATACAGGAATTCCAGTAACAGGGTGAATATCGGCTAGACCCGTTGGAATTGCTCCTCCGGTCCATGAACTTCGAATAGGTTGATTACTCTCAATAAAACTTCTTACCGAATCGGGGTTTTCACAAACCAATTCATCTGTAAATGGGCCCCAAACATTGAAATCAATATCACTTGGTTCTACACTTTCTACGAAAAAGCCAATATTACCTTCAGCATAGGCTCGAAGTGTGAACCAATAAAAATTAGTATTATCCACTTGATCCGGTGGAATAATATCCTGCGCCCAACATCCACTGTTAACTCCTTCGACAATGTTCAAGTCCGCAAATACTGAGGAAGAAAAAACAAATCTTCGCCTTAAAGAATCCGAAGAGCTGGTGAAGCATGAATTCAAAGGACGACATAGAGCATTGTCCAGGCTTGGTTCTAGATTGCATACATCTGACAGACTGAAGGCTATATCAAAGTCAAAACAACCGGCATCATTGGCAATCACGAAATAGTAAACCAGGCCAGAATCCAATTGAACGGACTCCAGAAAACCAGAACCACTTACTGCTTCACAATTAAAGCTCCCGTCAGGGTTTCCACTGAGTATAGCCAAACCGGTTCCTTCAACAGACGCATTCACTTCTATCGAGAGACACACCTCATTCTGTGCAGTGTACGTATAAACATAATCAGGGCCTCCTAAAAAGCTTCCTTCAGGAGCACAAAAGTCCTCTCCTAAACTTGGGAAATCATCACAAGTACTTCCACTGTAAGAACCAGGAATATCGATATTTTCAGGATCTAAAAGGGTCGATCCTTCACACTCATCTTGAAGGCATTCCCAGTTTAATTCAAATCCTTCGGCAGTAACACTACCATCACTTTGAAACTGGACCGTAACACAACCCGTTTCAGAAGAAATAATGAAGGAATTCAAATCTTCAGTTACCGAAGTTCTTGCCAAAAGAGTACCATCCGTTCCATCTCCTTCATAGATACTGATGATATCGAAATTGGGTTCTAGTGCGATCTGAGCCAAACTCATTCGAATACATCGATGGAAATCAGAAGGACAAATTGTAAAAGTAAAATCTTCATCCACGTCATACTCTTCATCCGGTCCACCACTATCGTATAGGGTTCCTTCACAACTGGACGATCGATCTATTCCTTGTCCGATATTATAGATTGAAATTAAGTCTGTAACACACACTTGAAAATCTCCGGCATTGGGCATGGTATTGATGCTGTAATCGTTGATTCGGAGAAAATAGGTAGCTGATGGCACCAGGCCGACCATATCCAGTCTTATACTTGTTGATCCCAAGGAAGAACTCGCGCAAGCCAATAAATTCAATCTATCAAACTCGCAAATACCTCTGTACAGTGCAACTTGAGGGTTGATAATCGAATTGCCTCCGGCTTCGTCTCCATTGATAATGATACTGATATCTGTGATATCCGCAGGTAGAGTAAAGGAGAACCATACATCTCTATCTACCTGGCCTCCGTTAAAGCATCCGGGAGCATTATTCATCGTCGCTATATTCGAAGGGGTTGCATCGACATTGGTAAACTCTCCAGGGTCAGAACAGAAAGGAACCGTTCCTAAATCGATTAGCCCGTCACAATCATCATTGCCAGGTTGAGCCCACAATCCAAGTGAACCAACCAACAAAAAAGAAATAACAACAAATACTCTTGTCATGAACATGGTTTTTATATGGTTCTAAGATAACAATTTTATCTCAAGTATCGACTTTTCCATCCAATCTTTGCCCTTAAATGACGCATTGGCGAAAAGCTTGTAAACTCCTAACGAAATTAGAATTCCAATAGATGCTCCTGCAGTAATGTCCTCTAAAAAATGATGCCCCAAATAAACTCTGGAAATAGCAATCAAAAAAGCAAAAATGGCCAGAATAATTCCGGACCTTCTCGTCTTAAGAATAAAAGCTAAAATTGCCATCAATGCGAATGCAGACATTGCATGACCAGAAGGAAAACTCGTCAGTCCCGTCAAGCCTTCGATGCCTTCAATAGGCGCTAATTTGCAAGGATATTCGACCCTGTTGAGATAGTTTAATGGGCGAGGAAATCTAAAGAGATACTTAAGTAAAGGGCTGATTAACGCAACCAATACTCCGGTTAAAGCCACACTTAAAGACCATTTAATTTTTCGAAAGAGAAAGAAAGCAATGGCCAACAAATAACTTATGAATTCTCCCAGTTTGGTAATGACATAAAATATTCGAACTCCCCTATCTGTTCTTATGTCTTCCAAATGACAGACGAAAAAACCCTTATCTTCTGTAGCTACAAAGCCCAATCCTGTAAGTATGAGCACTACAGAAAGAACAATAAAAAAACGATTAGGAAGACTAAACTTCATTTTTCCTTCTTCTGAACAAAGAGGCAATTTTACTAAAATCAATGTTGATATTAAGAAGTTTCGAATCATTCATTGCCTTAAATGTCAGAAAAAAGCCAATCGGCAATAAAACGAAGACGGGCATCCATGCGGCCAATGCGGCATCCATTTGAAATGACTCTGCTAGTTTTCTATAATACGTGCTAAGAATGATGTAGGCGACAAAGAATACAATCGCAACCAGAATAGGATAACCAAAACCGCCCTTCCGAATAATGGCGCCCATTGGTGCACCAATGAACAAGAACAATAGGCATGTGAATGCCAAGCTGAATTTATTGTGAAAGGTCGATACGATCTTTACAATTTTTTCTTCTTTATAGAACCATACTTTATCCGTGGTTTCCGCATGAGACACCAATGTATTGCTTTTGCTAATAGACTTGTTGATCAAAGTCTTTCGGTCATTGAAAGAAAATAGATCGAGGAAATTAGTGGCCTCTATTGCGCTGTCTAAGATATTGTATTGCAGCCGAAAGATTGTGCTAGGTTTACTTGCCTTATCAGATTCAGAAAGCTTATTGCGACTTTGAATTGTCGAATCCCTTTGATTGACGGGGATGAAGTCTTTATGGATGAAATGAGAGACATAATTGGCGAATTCATCTTTTCTATTTTCCATATCGAGAAGAAGGCTATCATTAGCTCGATATAACTCGCCCGCTTTCATTATCTTTTGGTTCCCCTTGAATAAATCTTCATCCGTGTTATCCACCTCAAATTCAGATAAGTCCAAATATCGTTGCCAAGAAGAAAACTTAGTTCTAACATAGGGAAATCGCCTGCTCGACGATCCTCTTCCAGGTTCTTCCTCCTGATATTGATATCCGCTGAAGAGTTTCATCATCATCAGATTATTCCCTTCATCCATGAGCATGTAACCACTGTCTGCAGTTATCAATGAGTATTTTTGGGCATTGTTGTGGTCGTATATTTTTACTCCGTATAAATTTCCATTGTCCTTATCCTTGTCTTCTATGTAAATATTGATGTCAGAAAAATCATCGTTGAAAACCCCGGATTCCAAAGACATGGTTGGTTTGCTTTTCTTGAGATCATACAGTCTGCTGTATTTCTTTAGATTGGCAAATGGAATGAGGTTGTTATTGGCAAAAAAACTAAGGCAGGCAATCAAAAAACAGATTAAGATCAGGGGTCGCATGGTTCTTGCAAGAGAGACACCAGCTGACTTTAGGGTGGTCAACTCATGGTGTTCAGCCATATTACCCATGACCATAACCGAACTCAGAAGAACTGCTATAGGAAGAGCAAGTGGCAAAAAAGTAAGAGAACTGTAAAACAAGAACTCTAAGAAGTAAAAAAAAGTAATTCCCTTTCCTAAAATATCATCAATATAGTGCCAAAAGAATTGCAGCACCAATACGAATAAAGCGATAAAAAACGTCGCTAGAAATGGAGGAATAAATGAGCGGATTAAAAACCAATCAATCTTCTTCAATAATGAAAATTATTTTTTTTAATGAACGATCAATTTCTCCCACTTGTTTTGATTTCCATCAGTAATTTGCACAATATAGATTCCCGATCGAAGCGGGGCATCAAATCGCTGCAGAGAATTTGGAGCCAAGACACCAGTGTTAATCTGCTGACCTTGCATAGTCCACATGAAGTAAGTCAATTTCTTATTTTCATGGTTTCTTATATTCATCTTCGCCCCAGCGGAAATCAAAGTAGGCCCTACGAAAACATCAAACAGCTCCTCTGTACTCGTTGGTTCCGCAGAAATAAAATTCGCAGACTGTTTCGGGCCGCAAAAGAAACTATTATTGACGGCGATAACTTCATAGTGATAAGGAACATTAAGGAAAAAATTATAATCCGAAACATCCACAAAGGTATCTTTAGAAGTGTAGTATTGTCTACTCGCCATATTAGGCCCTAAACCAATAGTAATAAGGTACTCCGTTGCATTGGTTATACTATTCCAAGTCAAGACTACATCGTCGATCTCCACTGTCTCTCCATTGTCCGGACTCAATCCAAAATCTTCCATTTGGATGATTGAAGGACCAGATTGATTATACAAATAGGTAGATTTTTCAGAAAAGATGTTGGCTCTCATTTGATCTACTTCATCAGGAGAAAATCTATTCTGACACTCATCATTTGCATAGGACATGATCAAACTTCCATCCGATCTAAATTCGACCCCATTGTAATCAAACATGATATTCGGACTCATGCCATCTTCGTTACAAGTCCATCTTCTCGCAATAAAATCATTGGGCGTATCACAATTTCGATCCGCTGCAAATTCGCAATTCGAGCGATCTACCAATTCAGTATATGTGGTATCCAATATGGTCGTATCCCTGATTAAAGTATCCCTAAAATAAGTGTAATCATACACCAACTTTTCAGGAGCGTTAGTACCTGCCTGATATGGATTTCCTTCCCATCCCAGGAATGGGTGTTGAACAGATAAAGCGTGTCCTATCTCATGAGACCAGGTCTTCTCACCATAGCCCATGCAATTGGTAGAAAGAGCTATTCCAGCGTAAGGAAGATTGTAACCACAATTTCCTGCGGGATCACTAACAATATAGCAATTGAGTGTATTCTCCACATTGTTTTCAAACATCATATCTGCACCTTCCAGTACGGAAGAGTGAACATAATAAGCGCTGTTGTCCAGGTACTTGAAATCACCTTCGACAAAAAACTGAATTTTAGAGTCTTCAAAATCTTCATTCACCTGACATAAACTCTGATAAACGAACAAAGAATTATAGTAGCCAGAACCAGCATCGGTACCTACTATATGAACCGTAATTGGCAGGTACAACATGGTATCTTCCGCTTTTCGAAATCTATTAAGTTCGCCTTTTTCGTATTCTATATGAAAATCTGTCTTAAAATTCGGTGTTCCGCATGGATGTAAATCTTCCTTAGACTGGGCCCATACATCATTGACCATGAAGCTTAATCCAAGCACTAAAATTGTTACTAAACCAAACTGAATTTTATTGAAGCCCATTATAGTACTATTAGCTTAAAGGATCTAATGATTGAGGCATCTTTGAAAGAGACAAAGTAAGTACCAGCTGATAATACTGAAGCCCCATCTAAGGAGTAATCAAAATCTCCATTCTGAGTTCTAAAATCTCCTTGAACAATCTGCTGTCCTTGAGTATTAGAAATGATCCATTGAATATCCGTAGGCTCCTTACTTTCTACATTAACTCTTAAATCATTGATATTACTCAAGACGGAATGTGAAATAGTCAACTTGTTTTCACCAAGGAACTCAACATTCGATGTTCCCAATCCCGTTCGAAACAAATCTGAGGACATTTCTGCATAATTCGGACAACTGCTGTACTCATTGAAAGGAATTACTCTCCAGTACAAATTAGAGTTTTCAGGTAACTCATCTATAACAGCATAACTATCCGTATAAAATTCACTCACCAATATTCTGTTATCTGCAAAAGTATTTCCTTCTGCAACCTGTAAGAGATACTTATTTGCTCCTTCTACATCCGTCCAATCAAACGATACCAACTCGTTATTAGTTAGTACAGCAGCATTGGGTGGGCTTAATCGATAAGCCAAGCCTAAATCGCTATGACTCGGCATGAAATTATTCTCGAGATAATCTCTATCGCTTGATGCCAAATTAGCCATCATTTGTTCCACTTGATCGTCACTCATAACATACGTAAAATCGGGGCAGTTTAGGAAATAGCCCATGAAAAGAGTTTCTTGAGGATCAACCAGATCTCCACATGGATCTGTAATACTTCTGGTATAGTTACAATCGCCCCAACCAAATCCAAAATTATAGTCTTCCGGAGTATCACAAAGATAATCACCGGCTATATCACAATTGGATCGGTCATGACATTCCGTTGGAACCGTTCCACCTGATGAGGTCATCTGAACCGGATTGCCGTGCATCGACTGATTGTACGGTACTTCATCCCATCCATTGTGAGGATGAAGCAAGCTAAAGAAGTGTCCTACCTCATGTCCAATGGTAGAATTATAACCTGCGTTGATTTGATCTATTCTCAAAACAATCCAATCTCTTTGTGGACTGTAATAACCCAAAGTAGTACCAGGTCCACTACCTCCGGAATCTGCTCTGTCCGTAAAAAACATGTTGAGTGCATCTCTATCCCTCAGGGCATTCATCCTCACTTGAGATCCGGCACCAGCGGGTGTATCAAATACTCCATCATTATCCATGTACGAGAGTTCGTTATCATTCATGAAGAACTGAATATCGTAATCCATGTAGGCCTCATTCAGCAAGCACAATTGTTCCAAAACATGGTGCTCCCAAACTCTTCCTCTTCCGTCGCTATCTGCGACCAAATGGAACTTGACCGGTACGTAAATGACACCTTCTGATTTATGTGCCACTAAACCTGATCGAATTTTATCTTGTAATTTTAAGGCTATTTGATTTTGTAATTCCAGATCTGTATTAGTCATTCCACAATGGCCTCTCATTTGTGCAATGGCCTCGAAAGATAATCCCAGAAAAAGAAGGATTACAACTAAAAAAACTTTAAAATTGTTCATAATTTTGGATTTAACGATATAATGTTTTGATCTGTCCGATTGAATTTAATCTAACTTGTAAAATATTAGTTCTAAAAATTCGATTAAGATCTTAATAATTAAAATTTAAGGTAAAAAATTATTTTTTACCCATTCTCAAATATAATTAAAAAACAAGAATTAATGTTTAAAGTAACAGTTGTAGGAGCGGGAAATGTCGGGGCTACGGTAGCCAATGTTTTAGCACATAAAGATGTTGTAAATGAGGTAGTTTTGTTGGATATCAAAGGAGACATGGCCAAGGGTAAGGCTCTCGATAGCTGGCAACAAGCACCTATTGATTACTACAGTACCAAGTTAAGTGGTACGGATGATTATGCAGATACTAAAGGTTCTGATATTGTTGTCATCACTGCCGGAATCCCAAGAAGACCTGGAATGAGTAGGGATGATTTAATCTCAACGAATGCCAAAATCGTAGCTAGTGTTAGTAATTCGATATTGGAATACACGCCTAATCCTATCATTATCATCGTATCTAATCCTCTCGATGTTATGACCTATGCCGCTTCGAAAGTTACTGGCTTAGCCAAGAACCGTGTTTTTGGTATGGCAGGAATTCTGGATACTGCACGATATAGAGCGTTTTTGGCTACAGAGCTTAATGTAAGCCCAAAAGATATTCAAGCTATTCTAATGGGCGGACACGGTGATACTATGGTACCACTTCCAAGATACACGACTGTTTCAGGTATTCCTGTAACTGAGATGATTGAAAAAGACAGATTGGATGCCATCGTTGAAAGAACAAAGAAAGGAGGTGGAGAATTGGTTAAACTAATGGGTACTTCTGCTTGGTATGCTCCAGGTGCTGCTGCAGCTCAGATGGTAGAGGCCATTATCAGAGACGAAAAGAGAATCTTCCCATGCTGTGCATACTTGAATGGAGAATACGGAATCAATGGAATGTTCCTTGGTGTTCCGGTTAAGTTGGGTAGAAACGGAATCGAAGAAATCCTAGAACTGGACTTGAACGAAGAGGAAATGGCTGATCTTAGAACGTCTGAAAGCCACGTAAAGAAAGTGATGGATGTATTTGATGAAATGAATGTGATCTAGATAAATTTATCTAAGATAAATGTAAGAAGGGAAGCTCTGTAGCTTCCTTTTTTTAGTATAAAAAAACTGCCTCAAATTTCTTCGAGGCAGCCAACGTTGATGATATTTGTCAACATTTGGAATTTAGGGTTTAACGAATTTTCCTATGATTCGTTCGCCATTACTTGTATAAACAACGGCCATGTATACCTGAGCGCTTCTTAGTTGTTCCAATCCGACAATAAGTTTTTTCTGATTATTCCCATCATGTTCAACTACCGAGTAACCCAAATTGTTCAAAATTTGAACTTGCGTGATCACTCCTTGGCCAAATAATTCTAATGTAATTTTGTCAGTTGCCGGATTTGGATAAAGATCAAGCTCTGCTTTTTCTTCAACCATAACGGACAACTTCGTGTCATTTTCTTCAGTTTTTTCCTCCAGTCTTTCGATGGTCGGAATAACACTTTCAACACATGCACGTATTTCTACATCATCGATGAAGATTCTATCATTGTTGACACTTGCATCACATCTGAATCTCAATCGAGTATTTGAAGTAAAAGGTCCCGAAATAGTAACACTTTCATTTCGTCGCTGACCATTGACGAATTCATCACCAGTATCCCAATCTGCAACTGTGGTGTAAGTGCTTCCACCGTTCGTAGATACCTGAAGCCAGAAGTCCTCATTATTTTCCATACTTGCAGCTATGAAAGAGAAATTCACTTCTATCTCATCAACACTTGAAAGATCAAGATTATCTGTAGTCATGACTGATGAACTGGTATTATCTCTAATTCGGACACAATAGTTTCCTGAGTTAGCATAAGCGGCATCATTCGAACTTCTTCTACAATCCGAACCTCCGTCATTCCAAATACCGAAGCCTGATTCGAAGTCATTGAAATCGATGGTAACATAAGCACAGCCACCTCCGCCTTCGCAGGCATCAGGAATTCCGTTGTTGTCATTATCAATGTTATCATCTCCTCCAGGACAGATGTCATCATCATCACATACTCCGTCTCCATCCGCATCCTCATAAAGTCGAATATTTCTAAAGTAAGAATTACCAGAGGCATCTACATCATCATCATTCACCAATACCATGTAGGTATAACTACCAGTGTACTGGCTTCCTATGTGGACCTTGAAGCTTTCGTAATTTCCACTTCCTGAATAGAAAGGATTCGAAAAGTTTCCAAACCAACCTTGGTTACCGTAAACTACTATACTGAATGCTCTTGATAAGAACAGGTCATTATCGAATGCAATTTCGTGTATTTCACCTTCTGAAGTACTCTTGAAATCAAACTCTATATAAGTATTCGAAGTGATGGTGTAACCAACATCTACAGCTTTCCATCCATTTCCAGTCATGAATGCAGTAATACCTCCATCCTGTAATGCTACTGTTCCGAAATCTTGTCCAGGATCATATCCTATTATTGGATCGTCATTGAAATTATAACCGACACAGCTGATATCACAAGCATCCGGCACACCATTATTATTGTTATCGATGAGATCATCTCCATTCGGACAAATGTCATCGTTATCACAAACGCCGTCTCCGTCAGCATCGGCATATGTTCCAACACAGTTACAATCCGTGCCATAGGTATCACCTGTTGTACAAGCATCTCCGTCATTACAGCTTGTTCCTATTAGATTATCATCAAATCCAGGACATACATCATCCGCATCACAGACGCCATCACCATCTAAATCGGCGAACGTACCCACACAATTACAGTCTAAACTGTAGAGGTCATTTACTGTACAAACATTGCCATCATCACAAGCTGTTCCAATTAGGTTATCATCCAGCCCAGCACATATATCGTCGGCATCACAAACACCATCTCCATCACTGTCGGCATAAGTACCGGCACAATTACAATCAGTACCATAAGTATCCCCGACAGTACAAACATCGCCATCATCACAGCCTGTTCCAATGAGGTTATCATCGAATCCCTGACATACGTCATCCGCGTCACAAACGCCATCTCCGTCCGCATCAGCGAAAGTACCAGCACAGTTACAATCCGTACCATAGGTATCTCCAGTAGTACAGTCATCTCCATCGTTACAGCTTGTTCCTATCAGATTGTCATCGAAACCTGGACATACATCATCCGCATCGCATACACCGTCTCCGTCAGCATCCGCATAGGTTCCAGCACAATTACAGTCGGTGCCATAAGTATCGCCGGTCGTACATACATCTCCGTCATCACAGCCTGTTCCGATTAGGTTATCGTCGAAACCTGGACAGACATCATTTTCATCACATACACCATCTCCGTCGCTATCAACATTGGGTGTTCCAGCACATTCACAACTATTGGTGAACACATCATTGCTTGTGCAGTCATCTCCGTCATTACATGAAGTTCCGATTAGATTGTCATCAAATCCGGGGCAGACATCATCCGCATCACAGACGCCATCTCCATCAGCATCCGCATAAGTACCAGCACAATTACAATCCGTACCATAAGTATCGCCGGTCGTACAATTATCGCCGTCGTCACAAGATGTTCCTATCAAATTATCATTAAATCCTGGACATACATCATCGGCATCACAAACATCGTCACCATCAGCATCCGCAAAGGTTCCAATACAATTACAGCCATTGTCGTATACATCATTGACAGTACAGATATCACCATCATCACAAGATGTTCCGATTAAATTGTCATCAAAGCCATCACACAAATCATCTGCATCACAGACTCCATCTCCATCAGAATCGGCAAAAGTACCAACACAATTACAGCTATTATTATAAGTATCACCAACTGTGCAATCATCACCGTCATCACATGACGATCCTATTAAGTTATCGTTAAATCCAGGACATACGTCATCGGCATCACAAACACCATCAAAATCTGCATCTGCAAAAACTCCAACGCAATTACAAGAATTATCGTAGGCGTCATTGATAGTACAAACATCGCCGTCATCACATGAAGTGCCTACGATCTCACTAGGACAATTTTCATCACAATTGCCGTCTCCATCCGTATCTTCATAAAGCCGCACATTTCTAAAATGAGAATTACCGGAGGCGTCCACATCATCATCATTCACCAATACCATATAAGTATACGTACCAGTATATTGACTACCTATGTGCACCTTAAAGGTTTCATAATTGCCACTTCCCGAATAGAAGGGATTTGAGAAGTTTCCGGTCCATCCTTGATTACCGTAAACTACCACACCAAATGCTCTGGAGAGAAAAAGGTCGTTGTCGAATGCGATTTCATGTATTTCACCTTCTGAAGTACTTCTAAACTCAAATTCGAGATAGGTATCCGGAGTGACCGTGTAATCTACCTGAACCGCTTTCCAAGCATTACCTGTCAAGAAAGCGGTAATTCCACCATCCTGAACAGCAACAGATCCGAAATCCTGTCCGGGATCATACCCAATAATCGGGAATTCGACGAAATCATAAGGAAAACAACCAGGGTCGCAATCGTCCGGTGAGAATGTACCAGCACAATTACAATTGGTGTCATAGACATCGTTAATGGTACAAGGATCTCCGTCATCACATACCGTTCCCTCTAATGTTCCTTGACAATCATAATCTGTTATTGAGATCTTATCAAAGTAAAACCCGTCAGATGGAAGACTACCATCGGTATCCAATAAAAATCTCAGCCTGAACTGGTTGCTGACATATGGTGTCAAATCATACAATCTTTGATCCCAAGACTCTGTACCTACAAAAGTGGCCAAATTGAACCAAGAATTTCCGTTATTGGTCGATGCTTGAAGCCGTACAAAGTCGCCAATATCCAATGACCATTTGCTGTAAAACTCTAAAGTTGGATTTGCGGTAGAGGTAAGATCAATCGAACTATTTAGCGTAAAGTAATTCAATGAATTGTTCACCGAGTTGCCATTGTTCGAATCACCAAATGAAGTATTTCCACCGTAGGAATCATTTTGGGTCACTCCCCATTGCACTCCACTACCAGATGATGTCCAATTCGATCCTGAAGAAGCATCATCCGAAAATAATACCTGAGCCGAACCCAATGGAATGGCAATCCTCTCGCGATCTATCTCTACTCCACCCTGTCGAACGACCATCTCAATATCCACCTGATCCTGAGAATAATCACTATCGATATCAATGGTAAGTGCAGCACTTGTGGCTTTAGTTCTAGCTGGAACCGATCCTATAAATCCATTGCCACTAACTGTAACTCCGGACTGAAGAGGAACCAATTCTACTTCTACATCAAACGGCGCGGTTCCTACACCTTTATTTTTGACTTCCACTGTCATTTGAAATGAAGAACCTGGTACAGCACTACCGATGACTTCATGACTCTGGATGTCAGTGTATTGTCCTCCTAAAAAGCTCTGATAGAATAAAGGATAAATGTTTTCATCTACTAAAGCAAAAATTTCACTTTGAGCTGGCCAAAATCCCGAACCATCAATTTCCGGAGTCCAACCATAGATACCTTGTTCATACATGTACGAAGAAGTGGTACCGCATGCTGAATAGCCTAACATTTGAAAGGTAGTTCCAAAGGGATAATCATTCTGATCGAACATGTCAGAACCCCACTCAGAATAGATGCCAAAGTCCAAATTGGAGTGTGCTGGTGTAATGTAATTTCCTGCCGTCGAATGCACTGAAAAAGCAGTATTAGGGTTATGTGTCAACAAGAAATCTCTAAGGGCTCTACTTTCTGGTTCTGAGAAAGAGTTAGGACCACGGAATGTGTTAGAACATGGGTCTCCACTGGAACATCCGCCACCAGCATTATAGTCGTAGCTATAATTTCTGTTCAGGTCTACCCCATCACAGCTGGATCCACTATTATTTCTTCTGTTTTTACGCCATAGTCCACCACCATTTGGGTTAGTGGCACGATTGTATTCATAACCATCGGGATTAACGCAGGGAACAATATAAATTTCCCGGTTATCGATGATTTGCTTGATTTGTGGATCTGTGTCATAGTTCTCTAGCATCCAAAAAGCAAAATTGATGACTGTTGCCATAGCAAGCGGTTCTCTTGCGTGGTGCATGGCATCAAAATGAACAACATCCTCATTCTCATCCACATTTGGATTATCAGAGATTCTCAAGGCCCAAATGTCGCGACCTTCTAATGTCGTTCCAATGCTGAATTTTTGACTGGCAATGTTGGGGAAATCTGCAGTCATCTGATCCAGTTTGCTTACGATCTCAGCAAAAGTGTAAAACCCTCCCATGCTTCCATATCCAAAACGATCGGCCGTTTTAGCACTTTTGGGAGTAGTTAAGACCTTCTGCCGATCTTGGATCGCGCGCTGTTCATAATACTTAGCAAAATTTTCGATCAATACTTCGTATTCGAATCCCTCGCTTCGCATTATTTCAAGATCATCATAGTTTACGTATAGCTCAATCGTACCATCCGAGTTGTACTTGGGATGGTCAACATCCAAACCCAAATGAGTCAGATCATGCATGCCATTCGGGGGAAGATCAAGCTTAATTAGGGAATACTCATGGCTTTGCGCTGAAAGCTGAGTCATTGTCGTTGCTGCGAGCAGCATAAGAAGAATTAAAATTCTTCGAAAATTAGTTAAATGGGGCATAATAAAAAGATTAATGATAATTAAACATAAATGAACATTATCAGTAATGCTTTCCTATCTATGTCTCACCCAGTTTACATTTCGATCATTTGGTAACTCGACTTGTAAACTTCGACGAATTGACATTAAACGCTGAAGTGGTCAAATTCAGTGATTAAAGATTCCTTCGCTTATGTGATACACTTGATTCCAGGGGTCAGTCTAAATTACTTTGTTTACGTTTATTTATTTCGTTTACGTTCATTTTCAGGTAAAAATTGAATGCTAACTACTTACCCTTAACAGAGCCATATAGAAACAAAAAATTCCTGCAATTAAATAGAAAATAGCTACTACCTCATAACTTCATAATTATTACGTGATTAAACAATTTATAATAAAGGGGGTACTCCTAAGATGGGTTTGAGCCTCATAATGTCCAGAGCTCAAATAGGACCAATTCGATTAATTATTGTAAATGTATTGATTTTTTTTTAGAATGTAAATATAACTTTTGTTACATGAACACAAATAAAGTACGCCTTACATATATATCGGCATTTTTTCTATTGCTAAATTTACTAGAACCCAACAATAATTAATCCAAATTGTTTAGTGTTATTTTTCGTCCGGAAATAAGTCATTGATTCTCTTCTTCATTTCTGCAGCTATTACCTGTCCATCGACATCCTGTTGTTGAAGTTTTTCGATGATGTTAAGGTAGCTTATATAATCTCTATTCTGACTCAGTTTGAATACATTATCCATTTCGATTATTTCTATCTCAAATGCTATAATGGCGTGCATAAATCTTTGCTTAAACTCCTCAGGAAGCTTATCAAATACCGTTGAAGAATGCTCATTATAATTTTCGAAATGAAGAGATGTTTTTCTTAAAACACGTTCTAATCCTAAGTCGTCTAAGAATTTTATTTTGCCTTTTGCGTGTACGCTCATATAATTCCAGGTCGATGCCATATTTGGATTGCTGTACCATGTAGCACTGACATAAGTATGCCTTCCTGTGAAAACAACTAGAACATTTTCATTGTGCAAGAAAGCCTTATGGTGATCCGTATTTTTCATAATGTGCCCTCTTAGAAACTTTTTGCCATCTTCATTTTCTATAAACACTGGAACCTGGGTAGCAATTGGTTTATTCTCGCTATCACAACCTGTGAGAAATGCAAATGGGTACTTAGCAATAAACTCTTCGATGACTTTTGGGTCTTTTTCTTTATAGAAAGGTAAGTTATACATGACCGTACTGAAAGTTAAATTAAAATCATACCTAAGATAGGAATTTGAACTATTACCCCTCTTTACTTTCTTGAATTAACTTTTTCCCATTTACAAATATTTCTGAATCCAATAGCAGCGGACTTCAATTTTTCTTCTGGCCTTATCCTTAGTTCGTCATCTACTATAACATCCTCCCAACTTCCACCATAAGCACTGTTAGTGTCTTGAACCCACTCTGCTACATTTCCTATTAAATGATGTACATTGAAAATAGAGATATTTTGGCAGTCCCAACTATTATATTGTAGAGGACACTGGAAGTGTCTTAAATAGTAATCTTGGGTTAATTTAGAGACATATATATTTTGATTGACAGAACAAATTTTGCGTTCACTTTTGCGAGCATTTTCTAATATACTTTTGTTCTCTTCCTTGATATACTCATAGATTGCAAATATCTCATCTGTAGTAGGAAGGTCATAAATCGGTACATATTGTATTGAGGAATCTGGTTTATAACCCAGATATTCACCTGCAAAATAACGTTTGATCGTAAAGTGATTATTGCGGTTTTCTTTCTCAGAATTCGGTTTAATTATACCACTTTCTACTAACATCATTTGGAAAACTCTATCGGACCTCCATTTACTAAAATCAATAGCTTGTTGTCGGGTAATACCTACAACAGGGAAAAAATCAAAACCTGGATGTTTGAAGTAATTCTCCATTAAGAAAGTATCAATGTCTATGGCATCCAACCATACACTTGTATCTAGCAATATGGCTTTATATTCACTTGATTCTTTACCAAATATTTTACCCGTCCAATACATATATTCTTTCCAATCAATGTTGGAAATTTCAGTCTTATCGATGAACGTCAGACTGTCGACACGATAACCATTAGGGGGTGTGATGCTTTTAGGATTTCGTAATAATGGAATAGATTTTGAATTACATCCTAACATTAATGTTAGAACTAAGACAAGTAATAGGTAGTACGTATTCATGTGCAGTGTTTTAAGAACTTAAATCTTCTTATAAAGCTAAACATTAGACAAGAACTTCTATAAAAGAAGAGAAATTCCTATCAATCTTAACATCAGATCTACTACTTGAATTTGGTAATTCTACTAAATAAACTACTACCCCCAAAGGAGGTAGTTTTGAATTGGCCCTAAAAGGGCCTTTCCTTTAGAACAATTTATACTCATCATTGTCTGTCTCTTCCTTCCTATCATTTTTCTCCTGATATTTTACATATCTTATCACTTTATCTTCATCTATCCCTATCGTGCTTACAAAGTATCCGCGTGACCAAAAATGATTTCCCCAATATAACTTCTTCTTTAAACTCGGATAGTTCTTAAACATCATTACTGCCGTCTTACCTTTTAATATCCCCATGAAATTCGATATGCTCAACTTTGGCGGAACTGAACACACCAAATGCACATGATCATCCTGGATATTTAATTCTATTACTTCCACCGATTTCCACTTACATATTGCTTGTATCTTTTCTTCCAATACATCCGCAACTATCCCTTCCAATACCCTATATCTATACTTCGGTGTCCATACAACATGATAGTTGCAATGATATATACTATGCGATAACTTCCTATATCTTATCTTCTTTGGCATCACTACAAGATAAGAACTTCTTTACTAGCTTCGC
This sequence comes from Saprospiraceae bacterium, assembly GCA_965230755.1. Taxonomy (GTDB): domain Bacteria; phylum Bacteroidota; class Bacteroidia; order Chitinophagales; family Saprospiraceae; genus DATFJT01. The sequence continues at coordinate 201,341 of CBDDLT010000010.1, forward strand.
TCTTAACCCTAACCTACCGCCTTAGGCGGTGGTTTTTTAGGTGAATAAAAAACACCGACATCAATGCCGGTGCTCAAATACTATTCCATCTAATTCTTCAGGATATTCTCTAATATTTTTTCTATTCCTTCAATTTTTTGCCTCGCATCTCCTGCCCTCCTTGCAAAAGTGTCAAACTTTCAATTACTCCATTGTCATCCTGGTTAAAAGTAATTTGAGCAGTGATGGCCTTTAAATAAAACACCTCGTTTGACTTGGGAAAAATATCCAGCATGGGTTGTCCGGTAGCCTGAGCTTTCATTTGACTCCTCTCTTTCGAAATTGTGAGAATAAATCCGGGGGCCAATTCATACTTTCCTATGTAAGTTTCTAAGATATCATTCGGCACGACCACTTCTTCTACCAAGTCTTCCGTATTCACTCCTAATTTTTCGAGCATATCTATTCCATTCTGGTTGGCTGGATTCATCTCAACAGAGACTTTATAATATTCGATCGCTCCCTCCTTATCTCCTAAATTCATCAAGGCTTCAGCATAACTGTCATAGACATTGAAAGAACTTGGAAAAGCATCCATATTTAACTTGAAAACCTGAGCTGCTTCTACTATTTTACCATCGCCCATTAATTGATAACCCATTTGATTCATCTCTCCCTCATTCAAATCAAAAAGATCTGAATCTTTATTATTGTTGAAGTGAGCCATTCCAGCATCAATGCCTCTACTTGTTATTACAGCCATTAGATCAGAAGCCAATGATTTTTTCGGGAGATCATAAGACTTGTTGTCAAGTATTCCTCGAATTGCTCGTGTCATTTGGTTGAGAGGGGCACCTCCGGTATTGTTTAAAAGTACAACCAATGATTTATCTGTAATAGATCGTGAGATGATGGTGTTAAAACCATTGATTCCGCCTCCGTGAGTAATGACTGCTATACTATCAGAAGTATTTCCAATTTTCTCATACCTGGTCATCCAGCCATAAGCGTAATGCGAATTGCCGAATGCCGGTATCTGAGGTGTGAAGTATAACTCCATGTTCTCCTTCGACAATAATTTGTCCGTATATAATGCTTGATCCCAAAGGTAAAGGTCTTCTACTGTAGAATACAAAGATCCCGCAGCATAGGGAATAGACATATCCAAATAACTGGAATTGACATAATTATTTCCGTTTTTATCATAACCCGTTGCCCTGTTCGAAATAATCTCACCGTGACTGTCATACCCACTATCTTTCATCCCGATTGGCTCGAATATATTATCCTGAAGCATTTCCTCATAGGTTTTACCCGTAATCTTCTCAATGATCACACCCAATAGAAAATATCCAGAATTGCTATAATTAAACCTTTCACCCGGCGTGAACTCTAAATCCTTGTCCTCAAACTTTTTCACGAAATCATCCGGAGTATAGTAATTTCTAGTTTCCTTGGCCATAAAACCGGGAAATGAGGTATAGTTGGGAATACCAGAAGTATGTGTAAGAAGATGATGGGTTGTTATTCTATCTCCGTGGGCTTTATTATAATTGGGGAGATAATCTGTAATGGGAGCATGTAAATCCAATTTATTCTCTGCCGCCAATTGCAGAATTAACAATGCGGTAAATTGTTTCGAAATGGAACCCAAGCGATGTTTCGTATTGGAAGCATTAGGAATATCCCATTCCATATTTGCCCAGCCGAATCCCTTTTTGTACACTATTTTACCCTTATCGGCAACCAGTACTGATCCGTTGAATTTGCCATATTCCTGATACAATCCGAGCAGCTCGTCAAACTTCTCACTCTTTGTTTGGCCAAAACTGATTACACCAAAGAGTAGTAAACTTAAGATTGCGGTGACGATAATTTTCTTTAAAGTGCTGAGAGATAAATTCATGATTTTATTTTTTGATTATTTCAAATGTAGAATCACTTACCCGAATACGTACAAGCATTGATCTATTCGATCTGACAATATCTTCGATATACAGGTTGCAATTTTTACCCTATAAATAGAAAATAAAATCTCAGATTCGTCGAATTGATTATGGTAAACTTGTCGGAATACCTATGGACAATAGATCTGTAATGCTCGGTTACAATATAAATTAGTACAACAAATGCACCGAATACTTACCCTTGCCTTTATCGCCGTTGATGGTTTCATACTCCAAAACCATGAGATAATGTCCTGATTCAGGATCTTCACCTTCAACCTGTCCATTCCATGAGCCCTGTAGGTCATCGCTCTCAAAAACCATTTTTCCATAGCGATCGTAGATACGCCAGAAACCGGATCTGAGACCAATATTGTGGAATCTGAATTCATCATTGACAGAATCTCCATTGGGCGTGAAAGCATTGGGCACGTGGATAGCAACAAAATTCTCAACACAAACTTCCTTAACGATGGAATCTCTGCATTGACCTTGATTCTCGATGACCAATTTTAACTCGTAGTTGCCGTCTTGATTAAAGCTCAGGTCAAAATCCTCCAAAGAAGAATAATTTTGAATCAAACTGTCATTCAGGTACCACTCTCCTACATCACCGCCATTACTCAAATCTGTAATTTCGAGAAGATTGTCGTATGTATTGATGCAGCCCGAAGGAAATAGGGAGAAATTGGCAGCTATCGGTGGGTAAGACGGCATACTAATATCCCTTTCTTCTACACATCCCGTCGCATTATCGCGAATGGTCAATCTGAAGTTCTTCGGCGTAGAATAATACACATTATCGATCTCTCCAAATCCAGTAAGGAAAGAGTAAGAACCGGTAGGTTGTACATCAATTCGAACAAAGGTGGTGTCGTCTGCACATACTTGCTCGTTATACACAACATTACTGTTGAAGCTCTGGTGTACATCCAAACTCAAAGTATCCCAAACCGGGTCCGAACATCCGTCGTCGAGCTGAGCGATGTACTGAATTGGTCCACTTGGTGAAACGTAATGTACCTGTCCAAAACCCAAATTTCTATTCCATGTGATGGTATAAGTACCACCAACGAATCCTCCACCCGGGTTAGCTGATATTCGAACATTCTCACCAATGCATACCGTATCTTCGGAGCTTATTGCCTCCAAGGATAAAGGTGGCAATGTCACAAAGGCTTCCGACTCTTCAGCAATACAATTACCCATACCAACCACATATCTCAAGCTATGAGCTCCTTCTTTCAGCAATGAAGGATTAAAATTCAGGATAAGGCTATCATCCAAATATAGTTCTCCTCCCAGTGGATTGAGCATTGGTGCATACAAGGTGTCTTTGAAGCAGTAATAAGGATCTACAGCAGAAATATCGGGTTGGTACTAGATCCACCACTTCGATACTATCAAAATTGATGCAGTAATTTTCTGACTCCAAAGTGAAATAGTTGTAACCAATATTCGCTTGTCCAGGATCAAATAATCCTACATCCTCGAAGACAATTCCCGGACCAGTAATCGAATTGATATTGGTTGTAAAAGTCAAGTTGAACGGATCGTCTAGCGCACAAACTTGATCCTCTACTAGTTCAGGAACATCAAAAATATAAAGATTAAAATCCTCCGTACATCCGTTGGCTTCCAGTTGAATTGAAGCTACATTCCCATTGACCAGAGATGGATCCCAAATGGTATCCCCTTGAGGATTGGTCGTGATACCATCTCCACTGATGGTGGCATAATTGGGAGAAAAATCAATCAAGTCCCGGAACCACATCTCCCCTTCATTGACACAAAAACTCGTATCTCCAAGGAATTGGTCCAGTGTAGTTGATACGAAATATAGGTTGGAATTGACATAACAACCATCCGCTGTATATCTGAATTGGTAGTGATCTCCATTGGAAGCATTGCTTACATCTACTGTTCCTTGATCAGGGTCGACGATATTGGTTCCCGTCCAGGTCCCACCAGGAATGCTGGGATTGAATGGTAAATCCAGTTGAGGTCCTACCGCCTCAGGACAAAGCACCAAGGCATTTTGATCGATAAAGATCTGCTTGACAAAAACATTAAATGTGTCTATACAGCCCTCGGCTTCATAAATCACTTGATTGTCGCCGGCTTGAAATCGCCATGCTTGAAACCACTCACTATGGGTCCATCCGGAAGGATGGTTTTGCCATATTCCTCCCCTTGGTGAGGGAATCACTCTAAAATTATCCGAAGTATTACAAACTGTATCAGGTCCATTAAATGACACACTGGAGTTGACAAATATGGTTTTCCCCCAACTGCATCCATTGGGAGCGTGATAGGTTACAAAAAAGTTGCCCTCCATATCCGGGGTATAAATTCCCATGCTATCTATTCCATTTCCCGTCCAATATCCACCCGCAGGATTACCTCCTGAAACTCGAAATGGCGCAGCACCCAAACAAGCACCGTCATTATTACCCCTGTCGATGAACAGAACCGTCATCGTCGTGTCGACGGTACAACCATTAGTATCTGTATACATGATTCGATCCGGGTTTCCAGTATTTCCATTCGTTCTCCATGCTTCGTATCGCCCATTCCAAGCATTATTAGGATGAACACCTGTTGCCGTCCATCTTCCACCAGGAGGATCCGCCGTTAGATTGAATGTTGCATGGCTTCTACAAATGGTATCAGCCGGAATATTCAGAATAACCGGTTCCGGATGAAATATTGGCATAATGCTGGCCATGGCTTCCGCTCCGCTTCCATCAGTTACGGTGACAGAAACTGTTTGACCTTCCGGCAAGCAAAAATTCGCCAAATCCGAATTAGGCGCAGCAGGCGACCAATTATAACTGTAGTTACCATCTCCTCCAAAGACCTCCGCTTGGACATCAAAGCACTCTCCCAAACACACTGGGCCGGTATTGAGTACAATGGACATCGGGCAATCATCTACTGTAAGTGGCATTGTAGAAAAGAGTTGGTGCAGTTCATCACAGGCATCTCGAATATACGATACTAGGCGTAATTGATAATTTCCTCCCACGGTAATTTCCGGAGCCAGGTTTATCTGTAATTCAATTGTTTTTCCATTAAAGCAATTGATCGGATCAACGCTCCCCACACCTACAGGGCCTGGACCAACAATAGAAAAATTTGCCGCGGAAACCGAATCACATAAAATACTATCAGATAATATGACCCTCATGGATAAGTCTTCACAAGAATAATCATCAAGTAATTGCATCATTGGAGCATCAGGTTCTTGCACTTCTACTTCCCAATGCATGGTCCATCCGAATTCCGCAACATTAGAATCGCTTATGAATTCAATAGTTATACATGTCACACCATTGATCTGAAGACTAGGTGGAATTCCAAAACCAGTATAACTCGCGATCAAGTTACCGCCTGTACCTATGCCTTCGTATACATTGAAAAAATCAAAATTCTCCTCGGTGTGAAATTCGGTAAAGAAAATCTCGAAATCACCCGGATTATCTACGCAAATAGTAAAAATGAAGTGTTCGTCATGATTGTAGTAACCAGGAAAATCTTCATTCGCTTCGCTATCCTTTAGAATTCCTTCGCATTCTTCAATCAGTCCATTGGACATGTAATAGACATTCTGAGTCAATCCAAATGCTAAAAAGAAAGATGATGCAATCGTCAGTAATATTTTCCGGGGCATAAGAGAAAAAATTAGTTTCGCACAATAATAACCTCTTCAGTTTCAATAACGTTGCTCAGATTTCCTTGTCTATCTTTAATTTTAAGTTCGAATCTCGTACTTTCCTCATCTCTGTTCGTCACTCGGAACAAGCCTGGAAGGTAAAAAATCATGGTACCTTGTATCGAAGCATCGATGCCTTCAGGTCCTATAGGACCTAAATAAAAGGAATCACTTCTTTCGAATCTTAAGTCTCTAATAAAAATGGAGTTGCTATCGAAATTGCTAAATCCAATGTCGCCATTTCCATCTTCGTAATAAATATGAAATTCCAAACTATCTTGAAATTCTACTATTCTCGTTGGTTTAAGTTCTAGCAATTCTATCCTTGGGGCATCCGGAAAGACCGGATTTTCATCCACCTCCGTACAGCTATTAAGCACTACACTCAGCGAGATCATCAAAACAAAACAAATGGCACTCCACTTCATTACTTTAGTTTTTCCTTACTGAAAAATATCTTTTTAAATAAAGGGCACTATTTTCTGATGGAGATTCAGATTCTTCATTCACTCCATCGTCAGTATAAACTCTAAAATAAAATCGATCTGCATTGTACAATGTATCGGCACTTAAATCCAGTGTCACAGTAAAATTGTACTCCACATCTTCTCCGGTAAATCCTGGTGACATAAACGTAGACCCAAGCTGATTCAAGCCCACGGTCCTAGAGAGAGAAAAGTCCACCGGACCTTCAGCGAATTCCATTCTGGAATTAGTCAAATTTGAAATGGCGGTATTGTCATCCCTGATGGCCACAAAAAAGCTCATCTCCTGTTCGCCAAAAGCTAATAGGATTGGACCATTACCTGCATCCCCTCTGTTCAAATCCATACCATCTACTCTTCCAATAACCCCGAGAACCTGTGGTTTGTTATCAACTTCTTGATAGGTATTGCCCAGTGCATCTGGAGCCCCGTTCGCTATCCATTCACGGATATCATTGATATAGGCCTCCTTGTTCTCATTCCAATCCGAATCCATGGATGTTAAGGGCATTATTCCGGACTGTCCATCAATATCAATCAAAAGCCTGGTCATCAATACGGAGCGATCCGGGTTGAACGGCACGACCCTATGCTCAAAGCTTCCTGCCGGGTCATTCTTTATTATCGGGTGATAAACCAAAGTATTGTAGCTACTTTCAATTGTCCTAAAATCGGGTTCAAATGTTCCATCATGACAACCTGAATTAGCACAGGTAGGAGTAAATATATTGTTCTGAATTCCTATGAGTGAATTCGACGCATATTGAACCGTATCCACAGTGGTTGTATCTTCCATCATCACCTCTCGGTCGAAGGGATTCTGAGGTGGATCATCCTCACAAGCCATAAAAAAGAACACCACAACTGCAAGCCATAAAACTTTCCTCATCGCATCTATATTCTATCAAATAGTGATCTTGAAGCTCCATCCACCAATCCGGCGTTGAATACCGCATCCTTAAATCCGAGAATCTCTGCAATGGTGGGAACAATATCGGATTGATCCGAAACTATATTATCGGGATTGTCTTCATCTCCTATTTCCAATCCTTGTGGCACATTAGGACCAACCATTAACGACCACATTCTTCTTGAGTTCAGATCTCCGTCGTGATCATAGCAAACCCAATTGTTGGTGTCAATGATCGGATTAGGATCTAAATTTCTACCGTGCTCCGGCATAATGATCATGATTGTATTATCCGACATCTCAGGGATATTATTTTGGATATATCTCCACAACCATCCAGCACCGTGATCAGATCTGTGCAAGGCTTTCAAGTACCCCGTAAAGTTTCCATGACAAATATCAATACCACTCATATTAACAACAGTCACAGCAGGCTTGAACCACTTCATCACCTGAGCTGCATAACTCAACGTAAATAAGTCGCCACTATCGGATACCGGTGGAGTTTGAATTTGATTGCGCTCTTGCAATCTGAACACTTCTTCAATGAAAAGTTTGATATTGTAGATTTCTTCATCCGTGTTATTCAAGTTGGGTATTTCCCTACCCTCTTGCATAAAGTTATGATTTAAGAATGTCTGCATTCTTCGGATCTCATCCAGTTCCTCATCGGGATGATAGTTTCTAAAACCCTTTAAATAATCCCTGCCTATACCTCCAAAAGTAATAGTGGGTGCAAAGAAATTGCCGCCGTAATCACTACCATAATCCGGATGTGAAGAGTAATTCAATAGCGGCGTGCTATTTCCGATTCCATTTCCAATAAACCAGGTATCCGTAGCTTGAAATCCTCCAAGGCGTCTGGCATACTCAAATATGGTGGGATGCAAGGGTCTATTCTGTAAGCCTTGAGTCAGTCCGTAATATCCGGAAACAGCATTGCTCAGGTTACCGTAGTGTCCTGTACCTCCTTTAGAGACCCTTACTTCTCTGAATAAAGTACCCTGGCTTTGAAGCGTCTGACTGAGTACTGGAGGTATTGGCTGCCCTCCATCTTGACCATCAACCCCAGTCGTACCGAAAACTATTTTTTGATCGGGAGCCGCACCATTGAACAAATTGGGCATGATATTACCCTCAACTGCTATGTCTTGTGAGTCGGCGAGATATCTTTGAAGGATGCTCTCTTGTTGTCGCACGCCTCCAGCCATTAACACGAAAACTACATGCTCAGCCAATTGACTGTTTGTCGTCGCGAACAATCTCCCTGAAGGAAGTATGTATGGCGCACCAATCACGCCTATTCCTGTAGCTACGGAATTCTTTATAAATTTTCGTCTCTTCATTAGTAATAATAATATTCGTTCGAAAGGGCAAAAGAAAAATAGACCTGTTCAGCGCTTAAATCCGGTTCACTCTCAATCAGATTAATAAAATAGGTTAGTTCAGCCTGGGTCGGTTTACGCACGTAGAATCGCTTATAGGTTTCTCTTATAAAAGCCTCACTGTCCACCCTCATCAAGGAATCCGAGGGGATTTTTATCTCAGGATCTGCCATCATTTTTGAGACAATGGCCTCATAGGCAACTTGTTTATCTCCAATACTTGTGACCAGGTCAGTTAGCCTTACCAATTCCGCAGGGCTCAAAGCGGTCTGATATAGATTTGCATAGAGAATATTCAGATACTGCTGAACAGTCTTCTCCTTGCTTTTATCTGGTCCGCTAAGTACAATGGGCACTTCTTCTACCTCATAAACATACTGCTCCTTCTTACATGAGAAGAATACAACAAGTGCTGCCACAATGATTACTAGTCTAGAAATTGGCATATTCATCTGTTACCATAATTTTTTGTTGAATCAATCTAATATCATAGGTATTCACAATATCGGGCAACAGTTCCGCCATTTCAAGGACAGAAGGTTCTCTGGACAGAGATTGTCTATAGGTATCAATGATGACTCCTTGGGCCATCTCTCTGGAGTTAATAAGAATGTCTACGTAATCCTTTTTATTGGCACCGGTTCTTTCGAATAGCGTACCAGACACATCGTTTTCACACATGGCAAATGCGATGTTAAACTCATGCGTAGTGGGAAATCGCAATAACAAATTATCAAAAGAAGCATTGACAAAATTGAAAGTATTCATATTGATAATATCATAAATATTATTATCCAACATTCTACCCGATATCTCATTATACTTGATTTCTCCAAGACGAAAATCTCGATTAGAATCCAGCACTTTCTCATGTCTTTCGATCTCAGCAAGTGTCAACTGATAGCTTTCAATATCTCCCGCTAAGGAATCTCTCAGCAAGCGTCCGTATAGCGGACCAAGTATCTCATAAAATTCTCTATCTGCCGCTCCTTCCAGTAGTTTAATCTTAGAAAGATTGTAAAGATTATTGCAATAGGCGTGCAAATAACTGCTATCTCCTTCTACAAAACTGGTATCTGTCTGAAGTCGAATGACAAGGTCTAAACGCGTTTCCATAGCCAAGGTATCCTCTTTCAGCTTCTCTAATTCGGCGGCCATTTCAATGTCCAACGGCTCCCTACCAATCAAATCAATGAAGAGACGATTGAGATAAAATTCTAACTTTTCTGTGGGAATGTATTGGTAATCAACTTCGACGGTATTGTCAGGCACCACCTTGGTTTCTTCTTTCGTGCATGACAGGACAATAATGATTAAAAAGAAAAAAATAAAATGCCGCTTCCTCATTCCAGTTCATTTTATTGCTTAAATATAAAGAAATTCTGTAACTTTTGTCGAGAACTCCCTTTAGTTTGCTTCTATTTCGATCTGGACAAAAAATAAACTATAGCAATGCCCAATATGAAAAATAATATCGCGGGTACAAGGAATGCAGATTGCCCTGATATGTGTTCATATTTGGAGGGCATGAGATAGAGCTCGGAAATGATTTTGTCGAATTCGACTTGAGTGGGTTGTGTAATCCAAGAACCATCTTCTGCATAACCCGATTTGGGCCATCGCCATGGCCAGATTTTATGCATTGAACCGATGATAAATCCAGTCAACAAGGCCAAGGTCAATTGCTCGTACTTTTCTAAAGCCCAATTCACTATTCTAGAGAAACTAAATAAACCAAAAGCACAGCCCAATCCAAAAACAGCAATAATTATCAATGCTGACAATTCATGGTTCTCTAACAAACCCTCCTTAAGCGTGTCGTGCAATATGAACTGATACATGCCCATGATCAACAATAAAAAGCTACCCGAAATACCAGGTAGAATCATGGCCGATATGGCAATTGAGCCACAGATAAAAATAAATAAAAGGTGATCGTTAACAGATCCGACTGGCAATTGTGTCAACCCAAAAGCTACCAATGCCCCAACAACTAAGGCCAGTATTTCCTGTATCCTCCATTTTTTGATCATCGCTCCGACATAAAATATACTCGCGATAATCAATCCAAAGAAAAAAGCCCAGACTGTGGGTGGCATTTTTTCTAGCCAATAACTTATTCCGAATATTCCTATTCCTATCCCAACTACCATCCCCAGAACCAGCTTCAAGATGAAGCTTCCATCGATGTGTTGCCAGAGTTTCTGAAACTCAAATTTTCTCAAATATGAGAAAGCTTTGGCATCTATTGAGTGTATGGCTTTTATCAGCCGAGGATAAATTCCTGTTATCAATGCAAGAGTTCCTCCTGATACTCCGGGAATGGTCTCAGCCACACCCATCGCGGCTCCTTTTAAAACAGTTGATATATTCAAAACATTAAAAATTTTCGTGACCTCTGCCTTTGGGAACCCCTGCTCTGTATTGTTCTTCCAACTGCTCGTCCACTTCTTTCGCAATCTCATCATCGTCCAATGCCGGTGACCCAGCATCGAGCCAAGCAGAATACCACACAGATCCAATAGCAAGAATAGCCCTATGCCATCTGTCTTCTACCATTCCACTCATTGACACATTGTACGTCCGAGCGTAATCTTCACATTGTGTTCTAATGGTTCTCTCTAAGCGCTCTACATAACAGTATTGCTGATCATCAGGAAAATTCACGGACAATTCCTTTTCTATCGCCAACACGTCCTCACACAACTCATGGCTTTCCAAAATTATTTTCCAAAAATACGATCGAGGATCTACAATATACCTGGCTCTTCCCGAGAGAATATCAAACTCATCTTCAGCAAACAACTCCGGAATCCTACTTTCCCAGAATGCGTGAATTCCTACCTGATTGGTCATCTGACCATTGTAATTAACAGTGGTATGAAGAGGCACACAAGCATCACCAATATAGTGTCCAATTTCGGCAGAAATTCTCAAAATTTTCTTAGAGTTCTTTGATGCGAATGCCTTAACCAAAGTGGAATAATACTCCTCTAAATGATACGGTAGGATCCCATATGTGCTGAAATCATCGATAAAGCTCATATACAGAAATCGATCCTTGTCAATAGAATCAAAAAAATCCTCAAGGTCTCTACCTTCTACTTTTTTCTCATCCTTGTAATACAAAGACTTCAGATGTGCTCTGTAGGCAGGAAGCAATTGATCCTTGAAATCAAAGCCATCACCGGATTTATACATGTGGTCACTTTCTTTGGGTTTTTCTGTGCTTTTTTCGACAAAAACAGTATCCAGATCATGAGTGATCAAAATCATGGAACCGTGTAACAAAACTGCCTCATCCTTATCTCTTGGCAAATCATCAAATGGAAGTTCTCCCCAATGATCAATATCAATATAATGTCGTACCGCTTCGTGTTTAGCCGCATACCTTCTTTTATCAGGATCGACGGCATGTTCGGTGATAAAGTCTATGTTTTTCTTGTAGAACTGACCAAGTTCAGGTTCTAAAGTAAAAACAGCCAGTCTATTGATCCTACGGTGACCATAAAATCCCCATTCCGGAACCAGAGATAAAAACAATACAGGAGATAGGAGCAGTAATAATAAAGAAATGGTTCTCGTAATATTCATCTTCTTAGATCGACAACACAAACGGTATTTACATTATGCTAATCTACTGAATACTTTCAAAAATATGGGTTAATTTGGTGTCATTCACAGAATAATAATAATCATCGGGAGATTCAATCAGGTAATTTGCCTCTCTCTGCCTGGGAGAATAAAGTTCCTTTTGACCTTCTATCAACTCACCCAATTGATTTCTTCTGTACCTGAGGAACATATTGTACTCAACAGACTCACCATTATTTAAGTCGAATTTGATCCGTAATTTAGGGTTTCTATTTTTCACATCGTCCAAGGCATGACCTTCGAGAGCATCATAAACCCGACCTGCCTTTAAATCTAAAAGCCTGGTAACAAACGCTCTTATTTTGCTTGCATCTGGCAGGCTCTCCGGTTTGCTTCCGGGAAAGACCTTGGTCATTTTGTACTCCGGCAAAGCAATGCTCATTGACTCGCTTTTCTGCTCCAAAAAATCGAAGGCAATCTGCTTGATATCTTTCTCCTGAATCAATGGAAATACTTCTTTCGAAACCCAATATTCAGAATCAGCATGATACCTAAGGTCTACCGCGCCTTGCATATGAGCCAAATGCATGACGAAGACTTTATCCGCTCCGTCCATCATCATATAGGTCCCATTGCCATTGGCATTGGTTCCACCAATGAAGTAAGATTTCATCAATTCGTCCGACTTATTGTAAATCTTGATTTGATTGGTATAACTCATCAACTGCTTTAGGGCAGTTTCACTTTCTGCTCTACTGGGTATATACTTAATTTCAATATCCCTCAATGTATTCATGAAGGTCTCGAATCTTCTTTCATTGACCCCGTATTTATCATTGACAATCCATTGCCCCGCTTTCTTCTCCATAGTGGTTTTATTGGCCTTGTGATCTGCCAGCACTATTCTTTGGATATCCTGTATGTTTTCTATAGCGAAATTCCTGTCCTCATAAACTCGTTTTTCGTTTTGACCCGAATTAACGAAGTAATAAGCAATGGCCGCTAGAATCAAAAGTAATAGGAGTAATACAATGTTCTTTTTCATCCGTTTAAAATTTTTCCGCGGTTAAAAATTGTAGACATACTTCTGAACAAATGCAACCGCTTAACTTTCACAACACCCACTTAGGTAAATCGTCTTTTTCGAATCCAATAATAAAGAATACCAAAAATGAAAAGCAAAGCAATTGGGCCGATCAAATTGAGCCACTGCCAGAACTGATATTCGCTCTCAAGCTTCGTTCTATCCATTAGACGCAATTTGTATTTTTTACTTCTGGCTTCTAATACGGAACCGTCACTAATGAGATAGTCCACACAATTCAAGAGAAAATTTTTATTGTCGAAAACGTAATTTTCATAAGGATTAAAACCCAATGGTCTAAAGGAGCCATTATCGGGATCAATTAAGTTCTTGATCATGTCTCCATCACTGATTACGATCATTTTTGCTTCATCAGATTGCTGAACAAAAGGACGGTTAATTCTTTGAAGCCCCTCTAGTAAACCCTGAGTTACCCGATCCTTAAAGTGAGAGTTAAACTTACCTTCATAAAGAACAGCCAGGTTTTGAGAACCCTGATTAAACTTGGACACATCGGGATCATAGCGCACCACTTCGAAATTAAGGCGTACAGGATTAAACTGAATTCTGCTGTATTGTGATGACTTTAAAAGACTAGTTTTACTGATATCGTCGTGGGTTCGTATGGTATCAATGCTGCTCGGGAAAAACAAGTTGATTCTATCCAGGTTCTTGACAATAGGATGCTGGTAGGAAGGAGTGGCTGCAACATGGTAATACCAGGGAAATAGTTCGAACTGGGGTTGATTACCTGAGACTCCAGTTTGCAGTGGTATTTTAGTGCATTCCATATCCAAGACTAAATTGGGCTGCACTCGTGCTCCATAGCTGAACAAAAGATCATCAATATTGAGGTTCTGATCAAGTGGAACATAGAATTTGTTTCTTGCAATACTATCGACATTCACTACCAGTTTATCAACAAGCCATAAAACCCTACCACCTCGCATCATGTACTGATCTATCTTGAATTTATCTTTTTCAGAAAATGGCTCTGTCGGATCGGCAACGATCAGTACTTTAACTTCCTCACTGAGAAAGGGAATGCTATCAAGATTAACACGACCTACTTTATAAAAAGAGTTCAACGAATTAATAAAATCCGCCATCTCCACACGGTTTGGCTCTCCCCTACCTGTTGTAAAAATGACAGCCGGTCTATCCTCTGAACTAATTGTCTTTATTCCATTGATCAGCTGATACTCGAGCAATGCCACAGACTCACTCAGTGTATTCTCATTTTGAACACTGGAAGTTTCCTCCGCAAGTAAGTTGACCGTGATATATTCCTTCCCCCGATAAATTTGAACATAGGGGTAGATGATCTTATCTACTGTTTCTCCCTGTTCTTCAATTCTCAAGGTTAACGGGCGCATACCATCTTTGGCTAACTCTTGTCTAATTTCATTTACCCTTTCAATGCTACCCTCATTCGGATCACTAAAGTCGAATGTTATTCCACTATTGATGCGCGAAAAATCGGTTAAAATATCTTTGGCACTCTGACTCAATCGTTCAAAACCCGATGGAAAATCCCCTTCCAACCAGACTTTTACAAAAATCTCAGAATCCAGGTTTTCAAGATAATCAACTGTATTATCCGTCAAAGTATATTTTCTCTCCTCCGTTAAATCGAAAGTACGATACACATATTGCCCTATAATATTGATAAGGAATATTATCCCGACAATAACAATTAGGTTTAAATACTTGGAGATACTAGAACTAAATTTTGCCATTCCTCAAAACATTTAATGATAAGAAATAGAAAAGCAAAACGATCGAGAAGAAGTATAGAACGTCTCTAGTATCCAAAACTCCCCTACTCAATGAGAAAAAATGGTATTCAATTCCAAGTTTTTTCACCAACAAATCAGTTTTCCCAAAGAAAATTGGCAATTCTGATATGAATTCGAAACCGTAATAGAAGAAAAAACATAATACCAAAGCAATTAGAAATGATATGATTTGATTACTGCTCAACGAAGAAGCAAAAATGCCAATCACTGTAAATGCAGCACTCAACAATATTAGGCCCAAATAAGACGCCATTGTAGCTCCCAAATCGATTATTCCAACCGGATTTCCCAACTGATAAACCGTATATAAATAGAAAAGTGTAAGACTCAATGCAAATATCACCATCAGCAATGAAGCCATAAATTTACCGACGATAATAGACGATAAACTTATAGGTTTTGAAAGCAGCAACTCGTGAGTACCCATCTGTATTTCTTCGGATATACTCCTCATTGTGATGGCGGGAATCAGAAACATTAAAATATTAGGTGCGAGGTCAAAAAAGCTCTCTAAGCTAGCATATCCAGCTTCCAATATGCTAAACCTTGGAAAAACAAAAAGCATCAAGCCCATCAATATCAAAAAGGCTCCTATCACTATGTATGCGATAAGAGAAGAAAAGAAGTTATTGAGTTCGAATCTAAAAATAGACCACATGACTAATTGGGATTATTTTTTCCAGTCAAATTTTGAAATATACTTTCTAAGTTGGAAGTTTTAGTGCTCATTTCGAGAATGCCAAAATTCAGTTCCTTACTCAAAGCATAGATCTCAGGACGAACATCTTTCTCTGCATAACAAAGAATCTCAAAATTTTGAGCATCAATTTTCTTTACATTCTTTACACCATCTATTTCCATTAATGCCTGCTCATTCAAATCACCTTGAATTTCCAATTTGATTGCATTCATTGACTTATTCAAGTTGACGATTTCCTCTTTGTTATTATCTGCGACCAACTTACCATTGTCAATGATAATTACTCTATCACAAACTTGCTCAACTTCTTGCATGATATGAGAGGAAAACAGTACTGTTTTCTCCTTACCCAGAGTCCTTATTAGTTCTCTAATATCTTTCAATTGATTGGGATCCAAGCCGCTCATGGGTTCATCCAGAATGATTACTTCCGGATCGTGCAGAATAGCGTGAGCAAGACCAAGTCTCTGTCGATATCCTTTGGATAGATTCTTTATCTTTTTGTGCTTTTCCTTCGTCAGTCCCACCAAACCGATTACCTCTTGAATTCTTGAGGCATCTATTTTCTTACTGAAAAGTCCAGCTACAAATTGCAGAAACTCGGTAACGTACAATTCTTTATACAGTGGATTGCTCTCCGGCAAATAACCTATCCTTTCCTTGACATCCAAGGGATTCTTGACCACATCTACTCCTGCCACCTCTACTTGACCCTCATCTGGTACGATAAGGCCGCAGAGCATTTTCATCGTTGTGGACTTGCCCGCACCATTGGGCCCTAAGAAACCGGTTATACTTGCCTTGGAAAGTTCAAAACCAAGTTGATTGACGGCTACTTGCTTACCATAAGTTTTGGTCAAATTAGAAATCTTGATGGACATGTTAAGTTGAACAGATTTGTTTAATTGATGACAATAATTACAATCTACAAACGAATAAAATGTTGCTTGGGTATGTTCATTAAATTAAAATAGGGCAATACACCAAGTGAAATTGCCCCATAATTTAATTTCTTAAATCAGATTACAACTTAGGAATTCTAAGTACTTGTCCTGGATAGATCAAGTCTGCACTTTTCAACATTGGTTGATTAGCTTCAAACAACTCCTTGTATTTCATAGGATCTCCGTAATACTTTTTAGCAATTAGAGAGAGAGATTCACCAGACGCCACTGTGTGAAACTGAGATTCATCAGCCTCTTCAGTTACAGAAAGTCTGTCATCTACAGATGCAATTCCATCAACATTTCCTACTGCTAATATTACCTTTTCCTTGTCCGATTGTGAACTCACCTGACCATATATGGTTGCAATATCATCATTCAAATCAATTTCTAGGTTCTCTACATCGAGATTAAGAGCGATAACTTCTGTCTTTAGAAGGTTTTCTTTTTGTTGTTTTAATAATTCTTGTAGCTTCTCATTTCCAGCAGCTTCTTTAGCTTTAGACTCTGCATCAGAAAATACACTACTTCCAGCCTTTTTTAAAAAAGAAAATAGACCCATACTATAAAAAATAAATTAGTTAATTAATGGCGGCAATATAGTAAAAAAAAACTCCTGAAAACAGTCCTAATTTTTTTTGGTGCACTATTTGCTCTTTTTCGCATTATTGTTCAAAAGCAAATATTAAATACGTATATTTGCGGTTCTTTAAAATTTATTATAATTTTTAATAATATGCAAGGCAAAGGATTTATTAGGTTTTTTCTAATCTTATTAACCATAGTCTGTCTTATTCAGTATTTATATATACTCCCCACAAATAAAGTGGAGCGTCATGCTACCGAATATGCAACTCAGAAAACTTCTTCCCTAACGGACGAGTCAGAAATTAGAACTCAATCAAAGATATACGAGACTGAGTATCTGGATTCTATGTCCTCAGAAGAAATTCTTTCTATTCCTCTTTTAGGGTCTTATACTTATGAAGAATTAAAGAAGCAACAGCTTGCTTTAGGACTGGACTTGAAGGGAGGACTTAGCACGGTATTGCAGGTAGATGTTAAAGAATTTATCATAGCATTATCGGATTATAGTAAGGATGAGAAATTCAACCAGGCTTTAGTTAATGCTAATGAGAAACTGAAAGAAACACAGACCGATTTTGTTACACTATTTAGAGATGAATATGTTAAACTCGGTGCTGAGGGAGATTTGGCTAAGATATTCAGCCGAAATGAAAGCCTTAGAGATGATATCAATTTTAGTTCGACGAACGAAGAAGTCATCAATGTCATTCGAACTAAGTCCAATGAAACGGTTGAATTGACATTTAAGCGTCTTAAGGATAGAATTAACAAGTTTGGTGTAACTCAACCAAATATATCCCTTGACAAGAATAGGGATTTAATTTTGGTTGAACTTCCAGGTGTGAGTAACCCTGAGAGAGCCAGAAATTATTTGCAAGCTACTGCTAAGCTAGAATTTTGGGATGTTTATAGAGTAACGGACAATGGAGTTATTTCAGCTTTTATTGCAGCTGATGAAAGACTTGCCAAGACAACGGCCGGAGCTGAAGAAACGGTTGCAGTTGACTCTTTCCTAGAGTATCAGTATGACTCATTAGGTAATGTTATTGATTCTGCGATGGTTGCTCAAGTTGATGGCTCTATTCAAACAGGTGGTCCTTTATTGAGCCTTCTTAATGTCAACCAATCTTTGGGTGGTCAATTCGCTATGCCATTGAGTGTGATGGGAATGGCTGAAAAGAACAAGATGAATGCGATTTCGAATTTCTTGGATCAACCTGAAATCAAGTCTTTGTTCCCAGCTAATATGAAGTTTTTGTGGTCTTCAAAGCCTAGCAAAAATTATGAAACCGGTGAATACACAAATAGTTACGAACTATATGCCATAAATACTGATGGGAATGCGAATGAAGCTCCATTGGAAGGAGATAGGATTATCAGTGCTTCCCCACAACCAGATCCTACAACAAATGAGGTTACGGTAAGCATCAAAATGGATAAGTCCGGTGCACGGAAATGGGGTCAAATGACGACCAAAGCTTATCAAGATAATAATAGAGAAATTGCTATTGCCTTGGACGATGAAGTTGTTAGTGCTCCTAGAGTAATCAATCCAATTACGGGAGGAGAAAGTTCGATTACAGGGGACTTCAGTATTCAGGAAGCAACTGACCTTTCTAACATCTTGGAGGTTGGTAAATTACCAGCTAAGACAAAAATCATTCAGGAGTCATTGGTTGGACCGAGTTTGGGTCAGGAAAACATCAGAAGATCTGTCAATTCATTATTGATTGGATTTGGATTGGTTCTATTATTCATGATATTCTACTACGGTGGAAGTGGTATCGTATCAATTATCGCATTATTCTTGAACCTGTTCTTCATCTTTGGAACATTGGCAAGTTATGGTACGGTCCTTACTCTACCAGGTATCGCGGGTATCGTGTTGACCATCGGTATGGCAGTGGATGCCAACGTTATCATATACGAGAGGATTAGGGAAGAACTGCGGTCTGGTAAAACCATGCTGGCTTCCATTTCTGACGGTTTTAGAAATTCTTATTCCGCCATTATTGATGCCAACGTCACGACAATATTGACAGCATTTGTATTGGCTTATTTCGGAATGGGGCCGATTAAAGGATTTGCTGTTGTTTTGATCATCGGTGTTCTTTGTTCTCTATTTACTGCTGTACTTGTAGGTAGATTGATCATTGACTGGTGGACAATCAAAAAAGATAAAAAGATTACATTCAGCACGAATTTCTCTAAAAATATGTTGGCCAACTTGAACATAGATTGGTTGGGTAAGAGAAAGATTGCTTATACTATTTCTGGAATCATCATCATCGCCGGTATTGTTAGTATGTTCTCAAGAGGGTTTGAAATGGGCGTTGACTTTAGAGGAGGTCACTCATACAATATTGAATTTGCAGGAGAAGCTCCGGCAGTAGATAATTTGAGAAAAACCTTGACCGACGCATTTGGTGCTGAGCCCGTGGTTAAAGCCGTTAGCGATGATAATACATTGAATGTTACGACGAGTTATTTGATCAATGATCCTGCAGAGGATGCTGATGAACAAGTAATGCTTAAGTTATTCGAAGGCATTCAGGCTGCAACTGCTGAAAATGTCAGTGTGGACGAATTCAAAAAGCCTGACGGTGTGGGAACTCATGTTTCAAGTTCCGCTAAAGTTGGTCCAACCATCGCTGATGATATCAAGAATAGCTCAGTGTGGGCGACAGTATTTGCTCTAGCCTTGATCTTCTTGTATATTTTCATCCGATTTAGTAAGTGGCAATACAGTATGGGAGCTGTTGCTGCCCTATTCCACGATACCCTGGTAGTATTATCTATATTCAGTATTTTCCATGGTATTCTACCATTTAGTTTGGAAATAGATCAGGCATTTATCGCGGCATTGTTGACAGTAATTGGATATTCGATCAACGATACGGTGGTTGTATTCGATAGAATTAGAGAGTTCTTCAATAGCTACTTAGACAAGCCAAAAGAAGAGATTATCAATATGGCCATCAATAATACTTTAAGTAGAACAGTGATCACTTCGGTTACTACACTTTTCGTTGTATTGATTCTATTCCTTTTTGGTGGTTCCTCAATCAAAGGATTCTCCTTTGCACTAGTTGTGGGTATTTTGGTGGGAACTTATTCTTCAGTTTTCATTGCGACTCCAATCATGAGTGATTTGACTGGAAAGGTAAGATCTGATATGAAGACAGGTAAGAACAAGAAGAGATTCTCTAAAGCTTTGAACGGATAAGCATTAGTTTAAGAATATACAAAGGCGTTGGATTAATTTTCAACGCCTTTTTTATTGCTTATATATCACTCCTATGGAGCTGGTTTGTTCAAAAAATTAGATTTGCTTCAGGCATTTCGCTCCTATCGAGCTCCATTCTCTAAGCGCTATACATTATCCAAGTCCTAAGCAGATAGTACAAGGATTCCGGTTTATAGGGATTCATTTTTGGCATTGTGATATATCAATGTATTCAAGCCCAGGCATAGCATCGCCAAATATTCCGTTGAACTCTTGATCATCAATGGTATCCAGCATTTGTGCTTCATTAATGGATATGCAACGGCATAACGCTGTAATTGACCAAAGCTAAGCATTGTCTATTCCTAAAACTCAATAGGAGCATCACTAACACCGCAAAATTGCTAATTAACGTGAATAATGGATAAGAAAAAGCAGATTATCAGGTAAAAAAGAAGGAGAAAAATCAGTATATTATGGTTTGACAATCAATAACTTACTGAAAAATCTCCTGTTATGAATATAGACAATCTTATCCAAATTTTCATAGAAGTTGACGACTTTTTCATTCGATTTAAGCCTCAAATGGATAAAATCAGACTAGATTCTGGTGTAAAACGAGTGAGAAATAGAAAATCTAGGCTTTCTGATTCTGAGATGATGACCATTTATATTGCTTTTCATCTTAGTCATTATACTAATTTCAAAGCCTTTTATAAGGAGTATGTATGTCAGCATTGGACAGATTTATTCCCAGATTTAGTGAGCTACGAACGCTTTAACCAAACGCAGAAAAAACTGATTATTCCTTTTATAGTATTCATGAATCAGCGTTGTTTGGGCCATAGTAGAGGAGTGAATTTTATTGATTCGACGACCATAAAAGTTTGTCATATTAAAAGGGAAAAACAACATAAAACTTTCTCTCATTTAGCGACTAAAGGGAGGTCTACAATGGGTTGGTTCTTTGGTTTTAAGCTGCATCTTATCATTAATGACAGAGGAGAAATATTGTCATTTTATCTCTCAAAAGCCAATACAGATGACCGTAATCTTAAGGTTATCAATTGTTTAGTAAAGTCTATCTTTGGCAAATTATTTGGTGATCGAGGATACATCTCCAAAACCTTAGCAGACTATCTGTGGAACGACGGAATTAGTCTCATTTATAAAAGAAGAAGAAATATGAAAAAACAAAATCTCTCTGACGAAGATCGCCTGTTCCTAAGAAAACGTGCTCTAATTGAATCAGTCAATGACGAACTCAAAAATATCTGCTCCATTGAGCATACCAGACACAGATCTCTGCAGGGTTTTATGAATAACATGCTCTCCGGACTTTGTGCTTATCATTTCTTGCCTAAAAAACCTTCTCTTAAATTCCAAGAAAATCAGACTAATCACAGTCTCCCTCTTTTAGCTTGTGCTTAAACATTATTCACGTTAATTAGGAATCGGATAAAATGAATATGATAACCATGAATAAACTACTACCCCCAAAGGAGGTAGTTTTGAATTGGCCCTAAAAGGGCCTTTCCTTTAGAACAATTTATACTCATCATTGTCTGTCTCTTCCTTCCTATCATTTTTCTCCTGATATTTTACATATCTTATCACTTTATCTTCATCTATCCCTATCGTGCTTACAAAGTATCCGCGTGACCAAAAATGATTTCCCCAATATAACTTCTTCTTTAAACTCGGATAGTTCTTAAACATCATTACTGCCGTCTTACCTTTTAATATCCCCATGAAATTCGATATGCTCAACTTTGGCGGAACTGAACACACCAAATGCACATGATCATCCTGGATATTTAATTCTATTACTTCCACCGATTTCCACTTACATATTGCTTGTATCTTTTCTTCCAATACATCCGCAACTATCCCTTCCAATACCCTATATCTATACTTCGGTGTCCATACAACATGATAGTTGCAATGATATATACTATGCGATAACTTCCTATATCTTATCTTCTTTGGCATCACTACAAGATAAGAACTTCTTTACTAGCTTCGCTCTTAACCCTAACCTACCGCCTTAGGCGGTGGTTTTTTAGGTGAATAAAAAAGCATCCACCGATAAATGGCAGATGCTTTCAAATTCTCTTATCTCAACAAAACTGCGAGCCCCAATTATTGAGGAAGTACAACTAGCTTTCCCTGCTTGACTTCTCCATTATTGGTACTTTCGAATTGATAATAATATATTCCAGAATTCCAGTGCGAAACATTCAATTCTTCACTCGTATTACTCAAAGTTAATTGCTCAACGAGTCTACCACTTAAATCAAAGAATTTTAACTGTCCCGAATTGAAATCTCCATTTTCAATAGAGATGATTTCGCTTGTGGGATTTGGATAAATATTGATTGACGAAGCTGGGAATTCCTCATTACTTACAGGCCTCAATTCTATCCGAATATTATCCATATACACTTTGGTTTCGCCAGCCAAAACATCGATTCGGATTCGATTACTATTTGCTAAACTTAACTTCTGTTCTACTTCTTCAAATTTGTTTTCCGCAGCAGTAATTGGCTGTCCCAGTGCTTCACCTCCTTCAAAGATCTGGATCAAGTGAAAATACTCTGAGCCAACGTCCGGTACCACTTCATTTTCTTCGTAGTACAAATCGAATAATAAATAGGGCTCAACATCTGTGAATTCTACATCTTCGACACATATGCTAATACTGGTCAATGAACGAAGAGAAAAGAAGCCTCCGTTATTGAGTGTATAGAGATATTGATCTAGAGGCAAACAGTCGTTGATATTATCTTCATTGAAAAAACTCTTGCTAATGATCAATTCTTCATTTTGTACCAGAACATTGTCTCCTGCACCTAATTCGACTCCGATAAATTCCGAATCCATCTGCTCATCAAAAGCCAGGACTTCACCTATTCCTAAAATTCTAGGAATATAATCTACAAAATCAACGGTATCCATGGGATATTGCCTTCCATCAGCCGTGTGATAAATACTATTCAAACTGATTGATCTTTTATCTGCAACAGAAAATAGGTTCAAATCACTCACCAAGGAAAAGAAGAATACTGAATTCGTAAAAAACATTCTTTGACCTACATTAAAGCGCTCAGAACGCTCATTGCCGTCTGCTCTAATGATGAATTCGATCTCATCATCATCATTCATTGCTACACATCCTTCATTGACCACATTATAATTGACGGAATTAAAGGCAGAATTGGCATCGCAAATATCCTCTAACTCCATAGAAAATGAGTTATTGAAGGTAAAATCCTCTTCTAAGTCCGCATTTACTCGAAGAAAACCATCTGAGACAACTGTTTCCGATATTCCGTCTTTACTAAATTCTATCCTCATGTCATAGAAGAACAATAAAGAGCTATAGTTATCAGGGTCCGAAATACCAACAGATGTCAAGGTCACTTCGCCAAATTGAGCCAAATCATCACTGAGTACAAAATCAAAATAGGCGGTATCCTTCGTAAAATTAATATCATCGTGAATGATACTTCCCTGTATCCTCATCCCCTGAGGTATGGGATTGACATCCGCATTTCTCAAACTTATTTCAATATCACCTAGATTATCCTTACAAAAGATGGTAAAAGTAGATTCAGAATCAGGAATTCCATCAATCAAAGCCGTCACCTGTATTTCATTGTCGAAACCAGCCCTTGTCTCACTAACTCCTGCTGCAAACCAAGCATCCAGAACTGCATTATACTCCACTGAGTTTTCGCCATACAGATCAATGGCCGCCTCTCTCGTGTAAATATATGCATCAGTATAAGGAGAGTTTTCGGTTAAGTAAAAAGACTCTGCAGAATAGACAATTCGAATAGCCTTTTCAAAACCAATCCCCGTTACATCAAAGTCATCTCCAGCTTCATTTGTACCACTTCCACCTTCCACCAACAAATAGTACCAGTAATTCATCACTCCACTATTAGAATGAACACCGTAATTATCAGCAGAAGAAAATTCCCAAAAATCACCGCGATAATACTTAGGATCACCAAGTAGATTAGGATCTTCCATTGACCGAATAGGGTCATCGTCCTCATCAATGGTAATTTTCCCAGCTAGCCACCAGTCAAATTCGTTAGGATGAGCGTAATGCTCTACAGTTTTTCCAAATATGTCACTGATGGACTCATTTAAGGCTCCGGATTCCTTAGAATACACTAGACGAGACGTAAAACTAGTTAGGCCATGCGCAAATTCATGAGCCACAATATCAATTGAAGTCAAAGGGCCAAATCGATCACAATTTCCGGATCCATAGGTAGTTTCACTGCCATTCCAAAAGGCATTGACATAACCTGGATAATGAACATTGCACACCAGGTTAAAACCAGCTCCGTCGATACTATTCAAGCCAAATCTCTCCTGCAAAAAATCATAAAACTTTTGAGTGCCGTGCATGACGTCAATGGCCGCACGCTCACTAGTAGATGAGTAATCCCAATAAGTGCTATTATTGATAAAAGACTCACCATCATTATAAATATCATTGATGAATATCCCATTTCCTCTACTCAAGTCTGTCAATTCATAAAGATTGGGCCCAAGTTGTTCTGTTTCGAATTCAACCAAGCCATGATAATTACTTTCTCCAGTTGCAGGCGTCATCTCGTGAATAATCTGGTCTTCATAAAAAATCACCTCTCCGGATAAGACATCGATATAGTAAGTCTTGGCATATGGAAGTCCCTTAAATCTCGTATCTAAGGTAAGTTCATGAGCCATTCGATAAACTCCGCTAAAGTCAGGAAAGGCTTGATCAATTATACAGATTCTAGCATCGTCTCTGACCTCGAAATCAAGATCTACCGAGTTGTTGACATTTAGATCTCTCACCATCAAAGAAGAAAAGTGCGTTTTAGCGAGTTCAAAGGCTGTCCCTTGTTTTACAACAATTCGATCTGCTACCTCGACATTAGGAAAAAGGGAACCGGAAGACTTGAATACTTTTCCATTCCTGCTGTGCAAAATGTAAGTTCCTCCAATAACTCTATATCCATTATAATGCTGTGAATATCTAGTGTGTTTGATACCTACCAAATCCCTATCGGATTTTAGTTCTATCATCGAGTATCCCTCATTGAGAAATAGCTCCTTTGCTTTAAGTTTGAAAAATTCACTTTCTTCAATTGGAGTCTCATAATAAATGAGTTTATTGTCTTGATAAGTCTTGTCTAGTTGCGCAAACAAAGGCGCTACAATAAAAAAAGAAATCAGTAAGAAAATAGTCTGTTTCATGTTATGTTATGGTTTAAATTTTACACGAATAAAGCTCAAAGCTATAAGATAAGAAAATAGCGTTGTTTCGCGGATTTTTAAACCGTATAATGAATGATTTTTAAATAATTTACTATAAGCTTTTCATGAAAATAGATTTTTAGACTAACTTGTTAATGGAGAATCTTTTCGACTTTAATGTATAAGTCTAAACCTGCAAAATTATTTCATTCTAAGCTACAACAGTGGGATCATTACCTACGTTCGATAATCGTAATGTTAAAAATTGATAATATTGAATTACATTAAAAATATAGTCTTTTGGGGCTTGATTGTTCTGGGTTCTTGTACCACAGTACAAAATTTTCAGTCGGGAGAAGAGGCATTCAACAACGAACAATACGATCTCGCTATAAAGATGCTCAACAAGGAATTGGATAAATCCAAGGACCAAAAGCCGAACGCCAAGCTATACTTTTTACTGGCAAAGTCTTATGAAAAGCTCTCTTTGTATGATAAAGCAATCATAGAAGCAGAAAGCTGTGTTGCTATAAGCGAGGATGGCTATTGTCAAGAGCAGTACGCCGATCTTTTATTCAAACTCAAAGAATACGATAAAGCTGAAAAGTACTATAAAGAGGCAGGCTTACTACAAGGAGATCCTTTTAAGTTTAGGAAAAAACTGGTCGATCTGCGGGTTCTACAAAGATGGAATGAAAGAACAGAGATTCATGAGCTTATTGCTTTGGACAAGATCAACAGCCAGTACAATGAATATGGAATTCACCCCTATGGAAATGGACTTTTCTTTACTAGCGATCGAAAAATTGAGTCTTCCGAGGACAAGTACGACCAAACCGGTTTTTATGACCACAATATTTTTAGTCTAGAACAGGGAAGCTCTCCTAAATCTATAGGAAATTCAATCAATGGTATAGATAATGAAGGTTCTTCGAGCTACTCGCCTGAAACGAAAACTTTGGTTTATACCAGGTGTACAACGAACTTCAAAAGTGACTCCACCAACTGCCAACTATATTCGGCTAAATTGGAAGATGGAGAATGGATTAATATGGGAAAGCTGAACTTTTGTAGCGCCCAATATAATTATACTCAAGCATATTTATACAATGAAGGAATGTCCTTGATATTTGCAAGTGATCATGAAGATGGCTGGGGAGGATTTGACATTTATCGTACCGACAAACTTGAGGATGGTAGTTGGGATGAGCCGATACCTTTTAACCGGTCGGTCAATACTCCCGGTGATGAGAAATTTCCATTCATCATCAATGATACCCTTTTCTTCAGTTCTGACTATCACACCGGATATGGAGGCTTGGACATTTTCAAATCGTATCAACTCGATAATCAAAGGTGGACTCAAGCGACCAATTTAAGGCACCCCATCAATTCTGAGTATGATGACTTCGGTTATATCAGAACGGAAGATTTGAATCAGAATCGTCATATTTATATCTGTAGCTCAAGAGAAGGGCATGATGACATTTATGAAGTCAAGATATTACCAAATCCGGAACCCGAAACGGAGGAAGTTCTACCCTATCCGGAAATTGTTCTCATACTTAAGATTGTAGAGCGATTGCCTTCCGGAGAGTTGGTCCCATTTCAGGATGCGGATGTCGAACTTAAATTAGCTGATCAACCGATCCAATCTCAAAAAGGAAGTTCTAAGTCCACCAAAGAATACAAATTGGAAGAGGATAGCAATTATAGTCTTTCGGTAGAATCTGATTCTTATTTCAATCAGAAGACAAATGTATCTACACAGGAAATTGTTTTAATCAGAGGGGCGGCAGATATTTTGCTGGAAAGAACCATAGTTTTAGAACCAATAGAAATCGAAAAAGAGATCGTTCTTGAGGACATTTACTATGATTTTGACTCTTGGGAGATTCGAGATGATGCCAGGCCCTCACTGAATGATCTGGCGCAGTTGATGTTTAATAATCCTGAGATCAACATAGAATTGAGTTCCCACACAGATTGTAGGGGTGATAATGACTATAATCAAGATCTGAGTCAGCGAAGAGCAGAGAGTGCCAGAGAGGTATTGATCGAAAACGGTATAGATGAAAATCGAATCATAGCTACTGGTTATGGTGAAAGTAAATTGCGTATTCCATGTAGATGTAATCGCTGTACTGAAACAGAGCATCAAGCCAATCGTAGAACAAGTTTTTCAGTAATAGGTAAATAATTGAAAGCAAGAGGAGCATATCTGATTAAGTATGGTAAGGGCACGGATTCTTTTGAAATTCGATCCAAAGATATTCCCACTCCAAAGAAGGATGACGTCCTGATTGAGGTGGAGGCCTCCGGACTTAATTTTGCTGATGTAATGGCCCGAAGAGGCCTATATAAGCCCGCTCCAAAACCTCCTGCTATTCTCGGTTACGATGTCTGCGGATATGTTAAAGAAGTAGGAGAAAATGTCAATCATGTACAAATTGGAGACCGTGTGATGGCACTGTGTATATTTGGTGGATATGCCTCACATGTAATTACCAAGGGTGCCTTATGTGTCACTATTGATAAAGATATTGCAAATACCACTGCTTGTGCGTTAATGACTCAAGGTATTACCGCAGTTAATGCTGCCCATCAGTCCATTCGAATTGTAGAAGGAGATGTGGTTTTGGTGCACGCTGCGGCCGGAGGCGTAGGTTCTTTGATTTGTCAAATTGCCCGACATAAGAAAGCACGAGTTCTTGGAACCGCGAGCAAACACAAACATGACTATCTTAGAAAAATTGGTGTTGAATATCCTATCGATTATAAAAATCATGATTTTAAGGAATTCGTTCTTGAACAATTTCCAAACGGGATAGATGTCGTCTTTGACAATATGGGTGGTCGAAATTTTAAGAAAGGCCTTGAACTTTTGAGAAATGGTGGTAAAATAGTCGCCTATGGGGCTATTTCCCAAAACATTGGAGATAAGTCCGGTCTTCTTCAAAGTCTTCGTGTAGCTCTTGGTTTTGGCTTTTTTAGTCCAATCCGCTACATTCAAAAGTCTCAGAGTATCATCGGTCTAAATTTACTCACTTTGGGCAAAGATCGTCCTGATCTAATCACAAAAATGATGCACACAGCCCATGACCTCTTTAAACAAAATGTAATCGACCCTATGGAAGGAGGTGTTTTCAATTATACAGAAATAGGTAAAGCACACGATTACCTCGAATCTGGACAGTCAATCGGTAAAATAATCATCGAATGGAAATGAGCCCATTTGAGCAAATTAGGAATCACTCTTGTTATTCGTCTTATTGTACTTTGCTCTTTCCTCCAGCAGCATGTCAATTTGAACATTAGATCGTCTTATCTGCTGTTTGAGCGCTTCTCTTTGTTCGTTACACTCCAAGTATTTGTTCTTGAAATCATCGCTTTGGATTTCAACACCCCGATCCTTTAATGGTTTGAGCAGATATGAGACAAAATCGTGGTTGACAATTATGGAAAGCTGAATCAATTCTAAAGTAGTTCCCCAGTGTGGGTTTTTGAATTTATGCCCAAAACCACTTCGCGTAATATTCATAGCGGAAGCAACATGTGCTTTCAGGATATTATTATCCTTGAGGTACTTTTCAATAATCTCTGAAATGTTAATGTCTAAATCTAATTCCCTTTTTTTCACTACGACTTCTACTTTAAACAAGATGTTCAAATAAAAGTATGTGGAATTCACTCGTCCACGTCCGGTAATACAACACATCTGTTCTTGATAAATCAACATTGATTGTTTTTTACCGGACTTGAGTTGAATTGCTAGAATTTCCTACATTTGGTCAATTGGTATTTCTAAGTAGGATTAGTTGGACTCCTTATTATAGGACATGAAGAAGTTAAAAAAGTATGGCCTATCTCTTAATATACTTAGCCCTTTCTTCTAATAACATGTCTATTTGAATGTTGGATCTCATGATCTGTTGCAGCAAGGCCTCTCGTTGTTTCTTGCACTCTAAATATCGATGCTTGTAATCATCGCTTTGAATGGGAATACCCCTTTTCCTCAAAGGTTCAAGTAAATAAGAAACAAAATCATGATCCACGATGATGGACAGTTGCAATAATTCCAAGATATTGCCCCAGTACGGCTTCTTAAATTTATGTCCAAAACCACTTCTTGTTATATTCATCGCTGCCGCAACTTGGGCTTTTTGTATTTTATTATCCCGCAGGTAGGTCTCAATTATTTCCGGGATGTCTATATCGAAATCCAAACCATCTTTGCTCACAATATATCGTGTTAATTGTCAATAACTAAGGCAAAAGTATATGGATTTAATAAATTATTATCCCCTATAGCACTACTATAGTAGTATATAAATATATTTTAGTATAATATTGTTTAATTAAGCGACAGGTGTTTAAATATTCTACAACACCTGGTTTGTTTTGGCAAGCATTTCCGACTTCAAATTACTTTACAAGGCTCACATCACCTTTCAACACTTTTGTAGAACCGTCAATGAAAAGTACTTCAGCAGACCAAACATAAACCCCTGGATTCAATATTTCACCTTTATAGCTTCCATCCCAACCCAATTGCTCTATATTGGGTTCGAAATTCTGCGCCAAATAGAGTTGATTACCCCATCGATCAAAGACTTGGAATTCA
Source organism: Saprospiraceae bacterium (assembly GCA_965230755.1). Lineage (GTDB taxonomy): Bacteria > Bacteroidota > Bacteroidia > Chitinophagales > Saprospiraceae > DATFJT01. The sequence continues at coordinate 231,582 of CBDDLT010000010.1, forward strand.
AGGATCGTAACTATATGATTGCTGTATAATGTAAAAAGATCATTTCTCGCATCGGCATTGGGTGAGAATCCACTTGGTGTAAAAACGGTAAAGTCATTGTTCACATTGATAAAATAAAACGCTTGAGAAATACAACCACCCTGGTCCACCACTATCACACCTACCTGACCAGATACCAAAGGACTGATCGAAATCATATCGCAAATAGGAGGATTCAAGCATTCGAAATCATAGGACATCTGCCAGCTAACAGTGTCATAAGCACTTTCGGAAGAAACATTCAACTCAATGGTCTGCCCTATTTCCACCATGTCTTCTGGACCATTCAAGTCAGACTGTATATCCAAAGGAATCTCCGGAGGGTTATCCAAGGTGATCGAAACCGAATTATAACAGTTATTGATATCTAAAATCCCTACTTCATAGGTGCCAGCATTCAGACTATCAATGGAATAAGGCATTGATTGTCCATTTAAAGAAGCTATGGTAGAATCATTCAAAGAAAGGCTAAGTTCTCCAATCCCGCCCGTTACACTGTCTATCTGCACGCTTCCGTCACTCCCGTTATTACAATTCGGATCTTCAGCTGATGTTGCAATAAGGATGGGATCTGGTTCCAACAATTCGAAAGATAAGGTATCACGGCAACCGATGGAATCGATGAGTTGAACCTCATACATTCCCGCGGCAAGATCAGAACGTATTTCTTCCATGTTTCCATCTGGCCACAAATAACTAATCGGATCAACCCCCATACTGCTGAGGATCTGCACCTCGCCATCATTCGACCCGTTACAACTGATATTATACGGGCCATAATTGGAGAGAATATTATACGATCCCACTAATTCACTGATTCCTATGAAAATTGGGCTGTCAGAATTAAAACAATTCAAGCTGCTAGAGGGGTCCGATAAGAACCACTCGCCGGAGGCCTGAGGAGAAATTCGAATGAGGTCATTATCCGCAGCCTGCAACAAGGGCATGGAAAAATTAGGTCCGTTTAATTGAAGGTTGGTTGAAGAAATTCCGGAAATTCGAACTACAATATCCAAACTATCACCTCTACATACTCCATTGTCATTGGATTCTAACCATACATTGATATTCGGATAAAAAACAAAGGGAATCGTGTTTGAAAAATCCAAACACATATCCGACCAATCTATGGTTCCGTCAGGTAAGGCATTTCCAACGGCCATGGTAACGTAATAGATTCTATTAACATCCAAGCCAAAATCAATTCTTGTCCAACTCAACGAATTAGAATATAATATAGTTGAGCTTGATAGTATATCCGGGTTATCATGAATAACAATAAAGACTTGATCATCGCCGTCAAAGCTATTCCCTGAAGTGTCTATTTGAATCAATTGATCATCGCATAACTCTGGTTCATCTGCGGAAATCAATCCGGCACTTGTCACACAAGCACATGTCTCAACCACCAAGGGCACCCCAAAAACTTCGGAGTAGCAAACTCCATCAAATACTCTGGCAAATACAATACTAGATGAAGTGTATAAAGAACCCGGATTGGCGATCGATGCAGTAGCATTAAGATCGAAAAACCATTCGACATCAGCAGTAGCATTAATATCAACCTCAAAGGAAGTCAAATCGAAAATGGCCATACCGCTACCATCATCGCATTCCGAAATGGCAGGAACACTATAACCAGGTCTAGCACGTATGCTCAGAAATACTTCGACCAACATGGAGTAACAAGCATTGTCATTTACTCTAGCATAAACGATCCTGTCAACTGCACTTGAGTAATTATTCAAATTTAATATTGGGATAGTCCCCATATCATCTTCAAACCATTCTACACTTAATCCAGTGCCACCATTGATCACATTTTCTAATGATTCCAAATCAAAAACCCCCATGCCGTTGTCCTCACAGACCTCCAAATTGCCTGGAAAAGCAGTTGGAGATGACATTATGTTTACTGGAATTTCAATCGTATCACTGGAGCAGGAGCCCTCTCCTACTATTACCCAAAGAGATGTGCTCCCAGTTAAAAAATTGGCAGGATCCATTATTTCTGATGTCGAAACAGCACTTGGATCAGTAAACCAACGAACGGTAAAACCCGTATTACAATTGACCTCATCGTTGTATTGTGTGAGATCAATACTATACATTCCATTTGGGCCGCAAGTATCAATGCTGGTACCACAAACTGAAGCCATTTGTTCAACACTTAGTTCTATCTCTACAAATTCAGAGCGACAATTTCCATCAACAACTCGAGCGTAGATAGTACCCGATTGTGATATGAAAAAGGAAGGACTAATAGGATTCATTAATGTATCTACATAGTATTCTACCATATTCATCCCCGTCGGATCAACGATATCATTCAGCGATACCAAATCAAACCAAGCTCTCCCATCTCCTGAATCGCAAGCAGATAATTCAGCAGGAACAGCTTCTAAAGGATCCGCCTCGACAAAAATAAATTCTATTAAACTGTCTGTAGAGCACCTGCCTTCCGAAATTGATAGATACAAACTATCTGGAAGAGAAGATCTGTAAGCATTGATAACCCTAATGGTGTCCAACATTGAATTCAACCAAATTCCGGTTCCGGAGCCAGTGTAAATGGAATCCAAATAATCATTCAAATTCAGTGTAACGATTCCGTTGTTATCTGAACAAACCATATAGGGATTGTCAGGATTTAGATAGGCAACCCCATTCGATAATTCAAAAGTTAAAACCTGAAAATCACTTGGACAAATGGTCTGTTCATTGGCGATTGCATATACACTTGTAGTTACTAGTATCTGGTAATTGCCAGGATCACTAATTAAGGTCATTTGATCTTGTTCGTACCAGCTTATACTTCCACTTGAGCCATTTAGTAAATCAGGTTCATAGTCGTAAAGGTCAACTACAGCAGAACCGTTTTCATCAGGACAGACCGAAATTGTATCTAAATTCGCCAAATCAATAAAGTCGTAGGAGATTAATTGTATCGCAAGGACATCAGAGAAACAAGTATTTTCCATTACCTGGGCATAAACGACGGTCGCATTGGTTCGATGGTTTTCAGGAGTTAGAATTTCATTACTGAGATCAACTCCATCATAATTCTCATAAAAACTGACTGAATTCCCTGTATTTCCATTAATGCTATCAACCAAATCATTAAGATTATAAATTGCAAAACCCAAGGAATCTTCACAGGACTCGATCGGGCCGACCGGAAATATTTCCGGAATTGGATTGACTTGGAGTTCAACTTCAATCACCTGTGATTTACAGTCCGCGCTAATCTCGACGATAGCATAAACCGTCGCACCAGAAGAGATGTAGTTGGTCGGATCGTTTATTACATTGGTAAGATTTTGATCTGTATACCACACCACGGGCTGTCCCGAACCACCATTGATCTGATCGTCCAGCAGCCTTAAGTTGAATGCCGCTTGTCCCGATCCAAAAGAATCTTCACATTCCTCCATTGGACCTGCATCAAAAGCTTCAGGGGAAGTAATAATTTCAAGTTCTATTTCAACAGGGTCAGACCTACAGCCCTCTACAGATTCGACAATTGCATAAATCGTGCTAGAACCTGATACATAGTTTTCCGGATCCGTTATTGGCATGATCAATGCCATATCTTCAAACCACAAAACCATTTCACCAGAACCCAAATTAATATCATCATCTAGAACCCTCAAGTCAAAAGTCGCCTGGCCAGAGCCCGCTGGATTCTCACATTCCTGGAGGGGGCCAGCAATTCCCGTTTGAGGTTTAGGCACTAAAATCAACTCAATAGATTGGACTTCAGATCGACAACTACCTGAGGTCTCTACCACAGCGAAAACGGTTACCGACCCGCTTATGAAATTATTAGGATTCCCGATGGGAAAATTCAGATCTATGTCTTCAAACCATAAAACAGGTTCGCCACTTCCTCCATTGACAATATCATCCAATGATCTCAAATCAAATGTCCCCAATCCACTTCCGTCATCGCATTGCTCTAATGGGCCGGCCGGAAAAGACTCGGGAGCTGATACTACCGTTAATACGACGGGAACCGCGATGGAAAGACAGCCCTCGTCAGACTCAACAAAGGCGTAAACAGTAGTACTGCCAGTAGTAAAATTAGAAGGGTCAGCAATTGTATTAGTTCCGGCCATATCTTCAAACCAAAGCACAGTCTCTCCACTGCCGCCGTTAATATCGTCCTCTAATAAACTTAAATCAAAACTGGCTTGACCTGATCCAGCGGGATCTTCACACTGCTCCAATGGTCCTGCGGGATTGGCCGAAGGGGAAGCTATTACTTCCAATTCCACTTCCACGGCCAATGAGCGGCAACCTTGAGCATTCTCTACCACGGAATAAACTATGGTTGTACTTGTAGTGTGATTTGATGGGTCGGATATGGACGTGTTTAGTGCCATGTCTTCAAACCAGAGCACATTGTCTCCGCTTCCTCCATTGACATCATCATCTAAAGAACTTAAATCGAATGTAGCCTGGCCAGAACCAGCCGGATCTTCACACTCTTCCAATGGACCAGCAGGGTTTGCTATTGGCGGAGGAATGACAACCAACATGATTTCTATCGGCTCCGATCTACAACCCTCGTCGGACTCAATGATTGCGTAAACATTCCTTGAAGAGGTTGTATAGCTCGAACTGGAGGTGATGGGAGTTGTTAAAGCCATATCTTCAAACCATAAAATAGTTTCACCACTACCTCCATTGATGATATCGTTTAAGCTGGTTAGATCAAAAGTCGCTTGGCCCGAACCAGCCGGATCTTCGCATTCTTCCAATGGACCAGCAGGGTTGGCCATAGGAGTGGAATTCACAATCACGGTTACCATATCCTCTGCTGTACAGCCATTCACATCCTCAATCGTCAAAGTGTAGGTAGCATTGGGTGCTGAAAAATCGGTAGCTGTAGTCGTTAGAGATGAAGGATCGGCAATAGTTCCAGGTCCACTCCAATCCACATTTTGTACTACGCCGTTATCACCAACTGTTCCTGTTAATGCTAATACCTCTCCTTCACAAATGGGATCTGGGTTTGCATCTGCCGTGGGTACTCCTTCCCAACATATGATCTGAAGAGGACCAAATGTAATGCTTTCATTTCCTGCCCAAGTCTGGGTGGTAATTTCAATTGAGGCTGTAGTACCTCCCATATTACATTGCTGATATGACATCGAACCCGATTGCTCGGCGTCCGTGGTTCCCGCTTCGCCCACCAAATCACTTCCCACTTCAGTTCCATCTATAAAAAATTGAGCCCAGAGGAAATCCCAGCAATTGGTGCATGCAAGTGATGTCGGATTCGAAGGGTCTCCAGCACATAATCCCAATCCGCATTCGTCCGCAGACTCCATATTTCCACTTCCTTCCCAAGGCAGAGAAAAACTGTAATCCAGTTCAAAGCGAACACTAGTACAATTACTTATATCTACAGTACCATAAATATCATTAGTAGGGCCATCGGTATCATTATACGTTTTGCCAGGATCATTCAGCAAAACCGTTTGTGCAATACTTGAATTAACAATAAAACAAAAGAGGCCAAAACAAAATAAAAGTCGAAGCAACATTACCCTAATTGTGTTTATTACGGCTTAATATGGGATTATTACATTGCAATTTCGAAGAAATATGATTTCTATCGATGATATGTAATTTATCAATTTGTTAATAATTAACCTAATAAAAGATTGAACTTCTCTCTATCAAGGGATAAAGATTTCTAATCGTTGTGCTTGTGTTGAATGTAATGAACACTGACACTGGCCGCTTCGGAATTTGGAAATTTTGAAAAATATTCAGGAGAACTGATGAGGTCGACTTCCTGTAAAACCTTCAGAAAAGCGTCTAATTCAAGTATGTACTGATCTGAAAATCCATGGGTCGCATCATAAGCCGTCACAGCTGATTGGCCGATATTTTGGGCTACAATATTGGAAGCAACGGTATGTAATTCTATCACAATCAATCCGTGTTTGGAAAGATATGGTGCCCATAGAGCGAAATGGTCCTTGAGATTTCTCTCAACATCATGAGGACTGATGAATTTCCCTCTGTAAGCGAAGGCTCCTTGTGATTTGCTTGCCTGTTGAAGCAGAGCGACAGGATCACTCCAAATTCTATTATGGTCTAGAAATGTTCTTACAGACAACAAGTCCGACAATTCGATACCATAATTGTCCATTAGATCACTTGCAAGTAATCCGGGATCCGAAATATCACCAAAGATTACTTTGGCCCAAATATCCGCCTGAATTAAAGTCGATCTGGCCACTTTCAAAGCAGCTTTATTATAATCTGCACCAACTAAGAAAAGGGGGTGCTTTTCTAAATTTTTTCCTCTAAGTGTCCTGTTTTCGATAACGTCAAACAAGTGTACCAAAAAAGCTCCATTACCACAACCCATATCCACAATACCCCTTGGTTGCTTTTCTAAAGCTTGATTAAAAATTTTTACGATGATCTCATCCACCTTTTTAAAGTACGCGGCATGAGCTCCTCCACTACCCCATACATTCATCTCTCTATCGACATGGGTTTCCTTACCATCTTTGCCAGTTTTCCAGATCACCTCCGGGTCACCAAATAGCATTTCATCGAGTTTTCGAAACATAGGTAAATAGGACACTGTTACACCATAAGCCGTAGCGCGTTTGGCAAAAAACAAACCTTTGTCAGTGAAAGAATAATACTCCTTGTCCTTCTCATACCATCCCAGGTGACTGAGGAAATCCAACAACTCCGAAAAAGAGGCACTGTCATCATGAAATTCATCCGCC
>CBDDLT010000011.1:0-207004 GCA_965230755.1 Saprospiraceae bacterium
TGAATTGCTTTTACAGTTATCGCAGCCCCATGTTCATCACTTCCACAGACGTATAATACGTCCTTCCCTATTGACCTCAGAAACCTGGCATAGATATCAGCCGGTAAAATAGCTCCTGCCAAGTGTCCAATATGGAGGGGGCCATTAGCATAAGGCAGAGCAGAGGTAATAGTATAACGCGTAGCATTATTATTCATAGATCACCTGATAGTTTAGTTCGCAGGACAAATATAATGCTAAGAAGAGCACAAAATGGAATATGTATATATAAAATATTTATATGTAAAATATTCTATATATGTAATCATTTTTAAGCTAATAATCTATGCTAAAATTTTTTTTTGAATTAGATTATATTTTAATGTATACAAAGCAAAATATAGTCTCCATGTGCATTATTCACATAGCTGATCATATATTCTTACAGCTTTCATTAAATCCAATTCCGACAATTTGAAATCTCCGTTTTCACACATTGTTTTAAGATCTTCGCAGTCGGAAAAGTATTTGGCCAATCCTTTGTTCAACAATAAAAATTGAGTGGATAAGAGAGATAGGCACTCTTCTTCACCTTTCTGAACGGCATATTCTTTAACATTATTATTGACCAATACGTCTTGTAACTGGATTTCAAAAAGAGAGATTTTCTCGGAGGTATAAATTTCTCTAAGTAAATAATTACTCGATTTCTCAACGCCGGAGGCATAACTTTTCATTGATGCTCTACTAAAATTTTGCTCACCGATGAACATATTATTAATACTATCGAGTTCAATATTTATTTCTTCGGCATCATTGCTTTCCTCTGTCTTGAAAAGCACATTTGAATTTTTTCCAAAAATTAATTGATTGCTTTCTTTTTTTACATAAAATTTACCGTAAAGAGTGTCCTGATTTAAATCGACCAAGTAACCATCGAGAACATTGTTCTCCGATAGGGTTTCTTCCATTTTCATCTCTAATTCTTTAACTTTTTCCGGTGGAATCGCATTTTCTAAGTCCCTTTCAAAATATAGATTTTCAACTCCATGTTTTTCACAATCCACTATTGTTCCTTCCACCTTCTTAACAATCATTTTAGAAAATTTGTCTTGCACATCCATTTCTAAAAGGCGGTTCGCTAATTCTAAGGATTGATCATAATTTCCTACTATGTAGTGTATTAATTGACTGTTTCTTAGCATATCCCATGCTATTCTCATGTATTTTTTCTTGGTTAGACCTAAATCGTAATATTTATTCCCCAATTCTTCATAATAATCAGAAAACTCGATCAATTTACTCTTTACATCTTTTGGTAATTCAGTAGGTTTCAATGCTTTTAGAATATCATTTAACTCTTTTGTTACAGCTTCAGATTTTTCTTCATCCTCTGACTTTTTTATCCAGTAGAATTTTTCTCCCATTTCTTCATGGTCGTAATCAAACTTTTTTCTGACCTGAGACCTTGCAGATTTTTGAAAGGATCCGTAAGAAGTTCTAGCGAATTCCTTTAAAGCACTATTTCTATCTGATTCGAGGTATTTGCTTCTTTCATTGGCACTCTTATACTCTCTCCCACTTACGGAATTAGACTTATTATACTTTTTAGAATAAAGCTCTGTTCCATTATAATCAACTACTCTAACACTTCCTAGCACTTGAAACGAAAAAGTATAATTATAAGTGTAATAGGTGTACTCTCTATCATTTTTATCCTTCCTTGTATGTTTTTCTTTATGCGCGGTCTTAGAAAGGTATAATGGTTGATCTTGTGAGTATACAATTCTTAAATGTCCACCATTTTCAAGACGTTTAAAGCCGTCCATTTTAAAATATTCGATAACCTCTTCGATATCTCTATGTCCAAAATTGCTTCCATCAATTCCTTGGACTATAACTGAATAGGTTTGCATTTCTTCGTCCAATACCATTTCAGGAAGTTGGGTATAAGGAATGCGGATATACTCGCTTTTAGTTCTTTGCCCAAATAAAGATGTAGAAACTAGAATAAATAAAACAAGGAACGATGTGCAGTCTAATTTAGTCATGTGCAGTGATTTTTTCGGTTTAGGATAACTGTGCGGTGCAATAATACAAAAAAGAGAAGACAGTGATGGTCTTCTCTTGATCTAAACGTATATGAAAAATATTTGCGCCGTACTCCAGGGCTTATGCTACTTGAGTTATATCCATTATATGGAGAACTCTTATAGCAAAAGCCCGTCTCATCGATTCATTCGGTATTTGTGATTTGATAATCAAAATTATTCCATGATAAACTCTTTTGGTAGGAGTATATAGCTGGAAAGGGTAGGGGTGAATGACCTAAAGTAGAATTTTGGTAACTGAATAAGGAATAATTGATGTTCGGACATTTTCAGGGAATTTATATCCACAAACAGAACCAATTCTTTCGCATTTCTTATTTGGATGCATCATTCTCATTTTTTTACAGTCTTTAGTTCGAATCTTTAAACTAAAAATTGGAATTATGAAATGGATGATAATTGTACTTCTAGGAGTATTTAGTGTTTTTTCGAATGAAAACGAGACTATTGCCCCTGATTCGAGCGTTCCAGAAGTCGAATTGTATTCTCCCGATGGTGAGCTTTTAAAGCTCTCTTCACTTGAAGGGAATATTGTTTTGGTGCATTTTTGGGCATCGTGGTGTGCTCCATGCAAAAAACGACTACCTGGTCTTGTAGATGTATATGAGCAATTCGAGGATGCGGAATTTAAGAATGCAGACGGTTTTGAGATATTTAGTATATCGATGGACAAGGACAAGGAGAGTTGGATGGAAGCAATTGAAAAGTATGGATTGAATTGGGAAAATCATGTATCAGAATTGAAAGGACTGGATTCAAAGGTTTTCAAGGATTATGAGTTAAAGGGGATACCATACACTTTCTTGTTGAATGAAAAAGGGGAGTTGATCGGTCAGAATTTGTTTGATGAAGAGTTGTCGAATCAGCTCATCACTATGCAGTAAGTATATAATAATCTAGGCCTATTTTGAAGATAAGTCATATAAAAAACGAAAGAATTACGCGCGCTCGTCAGGGTGATGAAGTGGCAATGAAAGGCTTGTACAATGACTATTCGGCGATGGTTTTAAATACAGCTTATAGAATTGTAAACAATCGGCCGGAAGCTGAAGATGTACTTCAGGATACCTTTATCAATGCTTTTTCAAGATTAAGTCAATTTGACGAACGCGCTTCTTTCGGCTCGTGGGTTAAGCGCATAGCGGTCAACAGAAGTATAGATTTACTCAGAAGAAGGACGCCTAGAACATTCGAGATGAATGGTACCGTCGAAGACAAGGATTACTATGAACCTGAATTCAACTCATTGGATACAGAAGAACCGATTGAATATGAAGGTAGATTGGAGGAGATTTATGCGGCAATCCACCAACTCCCGGACGGATACAGAAGTATTTTCTCTATGTATGTCTTAGAGGGCTATGATCACGAAGAAATTGCAAAAATACTGGATATAAAAGTCTCAACTTCTATTTCACAGTTGAGCAGAGCCAAGAAAAAAATTCGACAATTAATTCCGAAAATAGTAAAGGAAAAAAACGAAGTTCATGAATAAACTGGAAGAAACTATTCGCGACAATAAGGCCTATTTTAATCAGCTCGAACCAAGTGATAAGTCTTGGGCAAATATTCGAACTGAACTCAAAAAGAATGGCACTATTAAGCCCAAAACGACTTCGATCAAATGGCGATCAGCACTATCCATCGCTGCGAGTTTGATTCTGTTATTCGGATCTTATCTCATGATCAACCAAAGGTCAAGCACCAATGTGGTTAACTTTGCCAAAGTGGCAATGTCATCTCCTGAAGGCAAGATGATCAGCCTGGATCCTACTCAAAATAAATACACATTGGTCCAGTTCTGGGAATCAGGCAATGTGCTTTGTTCAGAGGAAAACTGCTATTACTACTTGCCAGCTTACGAAAAATACAAAGAAAAAGGTTTCGAAATTTATGCTATTTCCTTAGATAGAAATAAAGAAGATTGGGTACAAGGAATTACAGACAATGATCTTCCCTGGATTCATATGTCAGATTTGAAAGGTTGGGATTCTCCCATCTGTATAGAATGTAACATAACCAAAGTCCCGACCTCTTTTCTGTTAGATCAAGATGGTAATATCATTGAAGAAGACTTGAAGGCCGAAGAATTGGACCATACATTAGATAAATTATTTGCTGGAGCGGAATAACCCTTCGGAAATTAAAAATGAATAATGAAAAATTAATAGCTGACTTACATTATTAATTTTTCATTATTCATTATCCAGTTTCTTCACCATAGTCAAGATGGTTCCAATAGCTATCGTCTCTTCGGTCTCATCCACTACTTCGACGAAAAACTTAACGATGCCCTTATCTGGTTGTCCTTCCTTAGGCTCTTGGTCCATTTTTTCCTGAACAGTCAGCTTGACTTGAATGGTAGTCCCAGCATAAACAGGTTTAGTAAATCTGAATTGTTCCAAACCGTAATTGAGAAGAACAGGTCCCTTGCCCGGCCATACAAAAAGACCGGCGGCAGCTGAAAGGATAAAATACCCATGCGCGACTCTTTCTTCGAAAATGGTTCCGTCTAATGAAGTAGTATCCGTGTGAGCATAGAAATGATCCCAGCTCACATTCGCAAAATTGACGATATCCGTTTCAGTGATACTTCGCTTATGAGTAATTACCGTTTCACCGACTTGTAGTTCTTCAAAATGCTTCCTAAATAGGTGAACTCCAGGATCCTTATATTTTGCACCTTGCTGATACTGCTGTGTTATTTCCGTTATGGTAGTCGGACTTCCCTGAATGGCACATCTTTGTAAGTAGTGCTTAACACCTCTTGTTCCTCCCATTTCTTCTCCGCCTCCCGCACGACCAGGGCCTCCATGAACCAATAGTGGCATTGGTGAACCGTGTCCAGTACTCTCTTTGGCAGATTCCTGATTGAGTACTAGAATTCTTCCGTGATGACTGGCTGCTCCAACTACAAATTCTCTTGCAAGTTTATCATCCGCTGTTGCAATACTACAAACCAATGAACCTTTACCCATTTTGGCCAATTCAATGGCCTCATCCATCCCATTATACGGAATCAAGGTGCTTACGGGTCCAAAAGCTTCAATGTCATGAATTTCCTTATTGCCAAAGGGATCGTTTGCTCTCAAAAGGATAGGAGAAATAAAGGCACCTTTGTCTTGATTTCCGTCTAAGATGGAAACATCATCTAGACTACCGAATACGATATCCGCATTTTTGGACAATTGTGTCACCCGCTCACGTACTTCCTCTAACTGTTCTAATCCAGCAAGAGAACCCATTCGAACATCCTTATTTCTCGGATCTCCAATAGCCACTTTTTGTAGTTGAGCGGATAGAGCGAGCTGAACATCTTCCAGTTTGTTTTCTGGTACTATAATTCTTCTGATAGCCGTACACTTCTGGCCACATTTCACCGTCATTTCTTTTCGTACTTCTTTGATAAAGAGCTTAAACTCCTCGCTACCAGGTTCGACATCTTCACCTAAAATTGTCGCGTTAAGAGAATCGGCTTCCATATTAAACGGAACAGCTTCATTGATGATTCTCTCATGAGACTTCAACATTCGACCTGTAGAAGCAGATCCTGTAAATGTGACGACATCTTGATTTTCTACATGATCGAGCAAGGTGCGTGCACTTCCGCAGATCAGTTGCAAAGCTCCTTCCGGAAGTATTCCACTTGCGATAATATCTTCTACCATTGCATGGGTCAAATAGGAAGTCAATGTTGCGGGTTTAACCACTGCCGGAACACCAGCCATCCAGTTGACCGCTACTTTTTCGAGCATCCCCCAAATAGGAAAGTTAAAGGCATTGATATGAATGGCCACTCCTTCTTTTGGTACCATAATATGATGGCCAATAAAGCTTCCGCTTTTTGACAAGCTTGCTGCTTCACCATCCACATGATAGGGTAGGTCTGGGAACTGACGTCTTAGACTGGCATTGGCAAAGAGATTTCCAATTCCTCCTTCTATATCAATCCAACTGTCGACCTTTGTCGCACCGGTTTGATAGCTGATAGGATAGTATTTATCCTTCATCCCATAGAGATGCATGGCCAATTTTTTGAGCATTAAGCCTCTTTCCCGAAAAGTCATTTTTCTTAGTGCAGGACCACCTTTTTCTCTCCCATACTGAAGTATTTCATCGAAGTTTAGTCCATCGGAATTCGCAGTAGCAATTAATTTACCTGTTGAGGCATCTACTAACTCTTTTCCTTTTCCGGAACCAGCTACCCACTGTCCCTGTACAAAATTGGTAAGTTGCATATTATGATTTTCAGCTTAAGAGTATATTTTAATTTAAGCAATTGGTCTATAACTGCCCCTTTTTCACTTATACTTTGTTGCAGAACCGAACTTCGTGGTAGCACCACGATTTCGAACCTGCGCCTCATCTAAGCAAAAAATGGATTATTTTCGACCTAAAGACCTAAATCAAAACATACTCCAAAAAGTATAAGCTAAAGCTCGGGATTTAAGAAGAGAATACAAAGAAGACGGAAAAGAAAAATACGGTATTGTCGTTACTCATTCAGTATTTAGATAAATACAAAAGGAGCTAAAACATTCCTGTTCTAGCTCCCTTCTAATTATATTGTAATCGTTCGAGAATAATTACATTTTAGTATACTCAATTTCCATTGATTTGTAGATCTGTCCGTCGGTCATAGATGGAGTGTAGTATTCCATATTATGTCCTTTGTCTGTTGGATAAATGACCATTTTATGCTTTTCCATTTTGCCGGTCATTGGGTTGAGGTATTTGGCGTATTGTATCAATTTATCATCTACCATAGTTCCCTCGAACATCATGATTCCGGTCCCCATATTATCGATCCAAGTGGTAACATACTTCTTTTTAGCTTTGTCATAGGCTGCCAAACTCATACCGTAGAAAGGAGCTCCCATAGAATTTCCCTCATAATCCGATTGAAAATATCGACCGTCCATTAATGCCTTAGTGGTCATTTTTCCTTCTGATTTCATCGCCTCTCCTCCTGGAGTCATCCAGAATTTCTGAACGGACTTGTAGGTACCGACCATCTCACCCATATTTTTGTGCTCATCGGTTAGTGCAATCATTTCCATATAGGCCTTCATCATGGCATCTTGATCTACTTCCTTAGCAGGCATTTCTTGAGCATAGATAGATGCCCCCATCATTAAGGAAATTACAACTGTTAAAAATAATTTCATTGTTATAGTTTTTGAATTAAGAATTTTTTATTTCGTTCCATGTTTGGTAGAGTGATGCTTGTTGGGGACGGTCTTTTGGCACTTCTCTTAATGGTTCACATGCTTCCCATTCATCCTTCATTGAGGCAGGCAGGGATTGATACAATGCAGTTCCTTTGGTTTTCCAATCCAGCATGTCATCACTGACTTCCTTGATTATTTTTCCTGGATTGCCAACCACCAAACTTCTGGGAGGTATAATTTCTTTGGTTCGAATCAAGGTCAAGGCACCAATAATAGATCCCTCTCCAATCTCGGCATGATCCATGACCACAGCGTTCATTCCTACCAAGACATTCTTCCCAATTTGAGCTCCATGTATGATTGCTCCGTGCCCTATGTGAGCCCCTTCTTGAAGGGTGAGCGTAATGCCGGGAAACATATGGATGGTACAATTCTCCTGTATATTGCATCCTCTTTCAATAACTATTCCACCCCAGTCTCCTCTTATGGCAGCTCCGGGACCGATGTATACATCGTCTCCAATGATGACATTGCCAGTTATGCAAGCCTGCGGATGAACGAATGCTTTTTCAGAAACAACAGGTGTGAAACCTTTATAAGAGTAAAACATAATTGTTCGTAAAATAAAAAAAGCCCTTATCAAAAAGAGCTTTTTTATAAGTTTTGCCTATTAATTATAGCCGAGTATATTCTGTATAATAACTACATCCATCGGTATCAGGACCACTTGTAATTATTAGTTTGTCTCCATCGATTTCTATGTCTCCTTGAGAGCAATCAATAAAACATATTTCAATGGTATTGGCATCGATTTTTGTGTAAGAGAAGGTAACTTCATCAATAAATCCACCTCCGGTTTGAATCAATCGATTCTCCTCAAAAGTAACCATGATGCAATCCGCATCAGCACATCTAACCTCTCCATTCTCAGTATCGTCATCGCAACCAGTTGTTCGACTAAAAGATTCTACCCAGGAAGTCCCAGCAAGTTGATCCACGACATCAGTTCCAGAATCGTCGTCATCACAACTGAATAGAACAAGGGATAGTCCAGTTAATAGAAGTAGTAGTTTTAAGAAATTTGTCATAATACTAGTGTTTAAGATAAAGCAACGAAATTAATCAAATACTTGATTAGGTCAAAAAATGACCAAATTATTCAGGTCGAATCAAAACCATCTGTTCAATCGTCCCCATCCTATTCATTTCGAAGATTAAAGTATCCTGAACCAGTTGTATTATCTTCACTTTTTTCTCTGCCTTCCCATCCTCTACGGTATGAAGATTGTCGGCAGCAATCCAATACTTTCCCACCTCTTCACTTCCATTCAATTTGGCGGAATAGCGTTGTTCATCTGAGAAAGTAAAACTTACGTCTCCTGATCTGATTTGACCATCCGTGACATTTTTCCATTCTACCATTTCCCAGTCTCCTTTCAACTGATCTTCATTAAAAGGAGAGGAAGCACAGGACGCGAATATAACTGCTGCGAATATCAATATTGATGCTAGCCTAATCATTCGAACTAAGTATGGCCAACAATCTCAATATTTCTATATACAACCATACCAAAGTAATGATTAAGCCCATTGCGCCAAACCATTCCATATACTCAGGATAGCCTCTTTCAGAACCTTTTTCGATGAAATCAAAATCCAGAAGAAGATTCATCGCTGCGATTCCAATGATGACCAAGCTAATTCCGATGCCCATTAATCCACCTTCGTGCAAGAAGGGCATGCTCATTCCGAAGAAGCTCATAATCCAGCTCGCGACGTAGACCAATAGTACAGCTCCGGTCGCCATGATAACTCCTCTTCTAAATTTGTCCGTAACCTTGATAATCTCGGTTTTGTACACAAAAAGCATCATGAAAAGTACTGCAAAAGTCAGCATGATTGCTTTGAAGACTAAGCCGCTAAACGCCGCAGCATACATATAGGTAACTCCACCTACAAACAAACCCTCCAAGGCTGCGTACAGTGGTGCTGCCCAAACTGATCTTTGTGGTTTAAAAACTGCTACGAAGACCAATACTAGTCCTCCTATTGCTCCGCCAAAAGTTAAAATTGGATTGGCTATTTGATAGCTTACTACCGTTGTTGCCAAAAGGATCGCAAACAATATCAAGGATTTATTAACCGATCCTGAAACGGTCATCTTTTCTAAGCTTTGATCAGTGTACATTTCTTCTTGTACCTTGCTCATGGCCTTTTCCCCAAAAAAAGGATTGCTACTCTGATTAAATCTTTTAAATCTGCTCATTACCGTATTTTTTTATAGATTCTTGAATTTTTTCCATTCTATTTTCCGGGCTGGGGTGGGTGCTCTGAAATTCTGGCACATCTCTACCACCACTAGCCTCTTTAAGTATCTTCATAACGCCAATTAACTCCTCAGGATTATATCCCGATTCCATCATTAGACGAACTCCAAAATCGTCTGATTCCAATTCCTGATCTCGCCCGTATTTCATCGAGGTATAATTTCCTACAACATTGGCGATTTGCGCCATGGACGGATCCCCTCCAAACAACATCATAACACTTTGAACCAAGCCTTGGATAAAACTTGATCTTGCCATTCTCGTTGCTCCGTGTCGGTGAATGACATGTCCTATTTCATGGCCCAATACTCCGGCCAGTTGATGTTCATTTTCTAATCTGGAGAACAAAGCTGCTGTAATAAAAACCTGACCACCCGGCAATGCAAAGGCATTCACCATATTGGGATCTGCCAGAAGATGAAAATCAAAAGGGTATTGTGACTTCTGTGCTATGGTATTATCCACTAACTTTTGTCCAACTACATCTACAAATCGCTGTGCTTCCTGATCTGGATGTAAGCCCCCGTGTTGCTGAGCCATCTGCGGAGCAGATTGCATTCCGATTCCTATTTCTTGTTCCGTGGTCCATTGTACTCGTTGTTCTTCACCAGTGATGGGATTCGTTTGGGTATTGGTAAAATATTTAAAGGCGTGAAACAAAGCCATTCCCAAGCCAATAATTAGGAATAATTTGAATCGACCTGTACCGACACCTCTACCCTTTCTGCTGTAAGGATCTCCGGTGCCACCGTAGTATCTTTTAAAGTTTGACATAATTTATAAAAATTCGATCAACAGTCCAATAATGGTGATTCCAAATGCAGCCCAAATAGAATAGTCAATATCAGGAATCTTCTTGATGAAATAACACACAATTACAACAGGAATGGATACTAAGGCGATCAATGCTACAAGAGTAAGAAGGGCGATAAAAAATCCTTGAATATATGCTATGAAGGGCAAATGTCCACCTCCGCCTTGCATTACGAAGTAAGTAAAGATAGCCAACATCAGCACAATAAACAGCCAGCTGATCTTGTCCATTCTGAAATCGATGTTCATTTTCATGTTCCTCAATTATAATAGTAATGACTAAAAAATAGTTCCTTTTCGGGAATTCTAATAAGCCCGGATATCCTTTTTTTCAAAATAATTAACAAAAGATCGATTCGCAACCTTGTTTCCACCTGGAGTGGGATAATTTCCGGTGAAATACCAATCGCCCTTGTGTTTCGGGCATGAATCGTGAAGACCCTCTATGGATTGATAGATGACTTCCACGGGTATATCCAGTTTTTCCGGGGTAAGAATTTTGGCAATTTCGTCTGAGATCTCTTGGGTCGAAAACAAATCGTACAGATCTTTCACAAAGTTCTCATTAATTTTTTCTTCAAGTGCCTGTAAGCAACGGTAATATGTCTTTTCGATTTTATCTTGTTGTCCAGATCTGTTCAACAGGTTCTCCAGCGCATTAAACGCAATAAATTGATGGATTTTAGACATGTCAATGCCGTAGCAGTCTGGGTAACGTATCTGAGGAGCACTAGAAATAACCACAATTCTTTTGGGATTCAATCTTGCAATCATGGTTATAATGCTCTCTCTCATGGTTGTACCACGAACAATTGAATCGTCCATGATAACCACAGTGTCAATGTGATCCTGAATGATACCGTATGTTACATCATAGACGTGAGACACCATTTTTGTTCGGACAGAATCATCAGCAATGAATGTTCGCATCTTGGCATCCTTCACAATCAGTTTTTCACTTCGAACCGCGTCCTTTTTCTGTTCGTGGGCAAACTTTTCCAACTCCTCAATAAGCCCCATGAATGCTGTCTCTGCCGTATTAGGAACATAGGTGAAAACCGTATTCTTTAAATCGTAGTCGACACATTCTAAAACGGACTGGACCAAATTTGCGCCGAGTTTTTTTCGCTCTCTATAAATATTGTAGTCCGTTCCTCTAGAGAAATATATTCTCTCAAATGAACAAGACCTCTTTTCTCCTGGAGTAATAAAAGGCTTGAGTTCAACTCCACCGTGATGTTTAATCATTAGTGCATTGCCAGGAGGCAGCTCCTTAATGGACGAGTGATGCAGATCAAGCGCCGTCTGAATACATGGTCTTTCCGAAGCAACGACAACAATCTCGTCGTCCTGATAGTAATAAGCTGGTCTAATGCCGTTAGGGTCTCTAATAACAAAGGCGTCTCCATGACCCATAATTCCGGCGATGACATATCCTCCGTCAAAATTCTTTGTGCTCTTTTCCAGCAATTCCAAAATATTGATCTCGTCGAAAATCAGATCATTGATCTCCGGGTTTTTGTAACCTTCAGATTTAAAATGCTCATACAGACGGTTGACTTGCTCATCGAGGAAGTGCCCAATCTTTTCAAGCACCGTTACCGTGTCTGCTTTTTCTTTCGGAAACTGACCGATATTGATCAGCACTTCAAATAGCTCATCGACATTGGTCAAGTTGAAGTTGCCGGCAAGGACCAGGTTTCTGGTGATCCAGTTGTTGGGTCTAAGAAAAGGATGGCAGGTTTCGATCGTGTTAGAATCGTGGGTTCCATATCTCAAATGACCCAAAATCAATTCACCGGTGTAGGGTTTGTTTTTCTTGAGCCACTCACCATCAGTTAATTGCTCATGGCTTAAATCCTGAAAGTGCCGATATATTTGTCGAAATAGATCCTTTAAATAGTTTTCCTCGATACTTCGTTTTCTACTGATATATCGATTTCCCGGTTTAGGATTGAGTTTGACAGTGGCTAGACCAGCACCGTCTTGACCTCTGTTTCTCATCTTTTGTAGAATGAGATTCATTCGATTTAGGCCATATAAACAATCTCCGTATTTATCTTGGTAGTAGTCAAGTGGCTTTAAAAGTCGAATTAGAGAAACGCCACACTCATGTTTTATAATATCACTCACAGCTGCAGATGAACTATTAAAGTATTATTTAGAAAAATCCATGTTAAAAGACAGACCGAACAAAATTACGGATACTATCAATCCAACCATGAAAATTGTATAACATATATTTAAATATCGGTACTTTTTAGCCAATACCTTACCTAAAAAATATAAATCTCTAGTCATGGATGAATAAAGGAAGTCCTGGTCTTTGATCATTTCCATCATACCCCAATGAAAATCACCGAGATCCATTCGATAGAAATTACCAAAGAAAAGTAAGTTGGTCTTTCTTTCTATAATATCTTTTCTGGAAGCTAGTCCCTCCGTAACCTTTGGTTTAGTAGAAAGTGTAGCAAAAATTATGGCCGCCAAACAGGTGATTAAAAGCGAAATTGTTGGAAAAAGAAAAATTTTCTCTGTCACCAAGCGGGGTACCAAAGAAGACACAACAATACTCAAAATGATGGCATTCACAGAGAGCATGATATTGGCCTTATTGTCTGCTATCGCACTTAAGTTAATGTGTGTTCTATAGGCATTTCGATACATTGTTTCTACTCCACGTCCTACGGAAAGTTCTCTCAAAGGATCTTTCGGAGCCGGCAATTTACCCTCCGAAGCGAGTTCTAAGTCCTCCAAATCCTTTGTATCTGCTTGGTCCCATGTTCTAAGAACTCTTCTCTTTTGTTTTAGAAGTTGGCCTAAGTTTTTTCGCTTTCTCCTGCCGTACAGAGCAGATGCAATCTTGGTGAAATAATCGTGTTGAGACAAAAACTCAATCTCAAAATCCAGCCATTCTAGTTCGCTCATAATTCTGCCCTGGACTTCCGCCATTTCGTAGCGCAATCTACCACAGCGATTCCAATAGTTTCTTTTACCTAAATGACTCAAGTCAGCGTCACAAAGAATTTTTTCGATGAGCGTCTGTGGTCTTTGAGGCATCTTGGTCGCTAAAATTGCGGAATAGACATTTTGAACGATCGAATCGTCAAGTTTTTCCGCTGTGAGGTATTCTTTAGCGTGATTGGCGCCTCTTAATTCGTGACCATCGGACCCTTCGAAATAGCCCAGATCGTGGAACCAGGCTGCCAGAATCAAACTGATTTTGTCTTCTTCCTTTAGATCGTAACTTTCGCTGATCTCGTAGCAGCTATCTACTACATTCTTGATATGCTGAAAATCGTGAAAATGATACCCCTCACTAATATTTTCCTCGAAAAACTTTGAGACATATGCTTCAACTTTTTCTAGAAGCAAATCGTATTTATCCATCATACTTCAGTGACTCAATTTGGAGCAATCAAAGATACATCAATTATTTTTATTATTCGTAGCGGCCTTTTTAACGGCCTTGGCCACATTCCAAGCTACTTGCTCATTCAAGGACGAGGGGATAATATGATCTTTCGTCGGATGATCAACGCAATTCGCGATGGCATAAGCCGCGGCCATTTTCATATCTGTCGTGATATTTGTAGCCCGGGCATCCAAAGCTCCCCTGAAAATGCCTGGAAATCCAAGTACATTATTGATCTGATTTGGATAATCACTTCTACCGGTAGAATAAATCAGAGCATTTCCCTTTTTGGCTTCTTCGGGAGATATCTCAGGAGTAGGATTGGCCAATGCAAATATGATCGGATCCTTTTTCATTCTAAACAAGTAGCTAGAATCCATAATATTGGCAATGCTTACTCCGATAAAAACATCAGCATCATCTAAAGCATCGATTAAAGAACCGTGTTTATCCTCTTTATTAGTAAAGTCCAATAGTGCCGCTTTTGAAGAATTAAGATCATCTCTGTGATGGCTTATTATTCCTTTAGAATCACAAATGATAATATCCTCAACACGATCTGGAAAACGCGAAGCGTCACAATCCTGTCCCGAAATCAATCTTGCAATTGCTACTCCCGCTGCTCCTGCGCCGTTGATGACAACCTTTAGGTCGTGCATTTTTTTGTCGGCAACTTTGCAGGCATTAATGAGCCCTGCTAAAACTACCACCGCTGTTCCATGCTGGTCGTCATGGAATACTGGAATGCCTAAATTCTGTAAGCGTTCTTCGATTTCAAAGGATCTCGGCGCAGAAATATCTTCTAAGTTAATTCCTCCAAATATCGGTGCAATAATCTGACATGTACGCACGATTTCATCAACATCCTTTGTGTCAAGACAAATTGGGAAGGCATCGATATCTGCAAATTGTCGAAAAAGCATGGCCTTACCCTCCATGACAGGTATTGCTGCATGAGCCCCTATATCACCCAATCCCAGTACTGCCGTTCCATCTGAAATAATAGCTACGCTATTGCTTTTTATGGTTAGATCCCAAACCCTTTTAGGATCTTTCGAAATCTCTATACAAGGTTGTGCCACTCCAGGACTGTAGACCGTTGATAAGTCATCTTTGCTTCGAATACTCATCTTATTCGAAACTCTAATCTTGCCTTTCAACTGATCGTGCAAGAATACTGCCTCCTTAAAATAGTCTTTTGCCATCTAAATATTTTGAATTAATTAAGCTAGAATATATAAGTAATAGACACGAACAATATTTTCGGAAAATTGATCAATATTCCTCGGATCACTTTGAAATTCTTCTATTACCGGTGCTATAGGTTTTACGCCCATTTTTTCGATTAACTGATTGATCGCAGCGTGTGCTTTGGAAATATCTTTATAATTCCCCTTAAATGTAGTCGAAACCGTCTTATGAGCAGGAATGTCTATGGTTTCCAGATTGGATTTATTTTTTAGTTCAGGCATGTCGCTTGCCATTATGGATCGCGTTGTAGCATTTTCTTCATTCCATTCGTAGTATAAGGCGTAGTTCTTAGTCTCAGTATTGACGTCAGTATTTCGAAGTATCGATGCGAAAGAACTTTTGATAATATCACTTGCATCGCCTTGCGTTATATTCTTTTCTGAGCCGTAAAGTCTTTTTTTGTCGAAGTTTTGAAAGCTAAGTTTAAAGCCGTCTATTTCGATACCAGTTTTCATGATTTCTTCACATTCGGAAGACATTTCATCTAATAATAAGGAAAGTATCTCTGAGCCGCCTTGCCCCTGAAAGTACATCAATATATTATAGGGTACCTTAACTTTGGTAGTGAGCTTGGCGTCGAGTCTTGTTCCGTCATTTTCTTCCGAGAAATTCCATTCCATATTAGCTTTTGCTCGTTTGTGCAACTGTAGATCATAAGTGGTTTGATAGTTGGGTTGAATAGACGAGACTTCCATTCTACCTCCGCCCTCCTTCGGTCCCCAAAAAATTGTAGCCCCTTCACCCTGTTTTTTGTCTCCCAATCGAAACCGGGTTTTGGCCATAGCAGAAGATGAATTCGCCATCATCTGACTCAATTGTTCCAGATCTCCACTTAAATAACTCATGAATTCTACCGGGACATTGACATTTTTATTGGCCTTAAAAGTATACTCCTTGGGCAGAATTAAAGCAACGGCCATAAGCAGTAATAACAGTATGCCAATAAGAATAAATAGATACTTAAGTAATTTCATGAAATACTCAATTTAGCACATGATACTGATTTATCTGCTATTGGAGGTAATTTGAAATGAGTTGATAAATGTAGAATCCCGACAATTAACCCAATCCGGTCCTTTAAAGAAATTGTCCGATCAAGAATTCATTTTGTTTTACCATGGCCAAGGTTTTGAAAACATAATTATTGGCGAATTCAAAAATAGGTAGACTTGCGATGAGCTGTAACTTTATGATGTTATTACTATCGAATGGCGATAAATTCTCTTGAAAATTTGTGCTTGATCATAGACTTGAAACTTCTACCTAAATCTATGCGACTAATGGTGATGATGCCCGTGGCCACTGCCATGATGATGCCCTTCGTGACCTGTTTCCATGTCGAGTAGAACGGAACCTGAATCTTTTAATAATCCTATCGACCATTTAATAATGACCAATGAACTAATGATGGCGGCAATGGTATCAACAAAAGGAATGTCCCATATCATAGCAGCGATCAACCCTACAATAGCTGAAAGACTCGTCAATGCGTCAGCAATGACATGAATGTATGCTGCGCGGATATTATGATCCGAATCTTCATGTTTGTGATGCAAGAGAAAGGCACTTACAATATTTACCATCAATCCAATGCATGCGACCATAATGGCCTCATTGTACACAATTTCAACCGGGCTGATTAGCCTGGTCACTGCTTCAAACATGATTACTATGGAAAATATTAAAAGCATTAACCCGCTGCTATAACCGGACAGTGAAAGAATCTTATCTGAATTACCTTTGAATTTATCGCTCTTCGACGTTCTGCGCACCAAAACATAAGCAAGCCAACTCAGTCCTATAGCTAACACATGAGAACCCATGTGAATGCCGTCAGCAAGTAAAGCCATAGAATTTGTGGTGATTCCAAATACAATTTCTACAATCATGGTGACCGCAGATAACAAAACCACCCACAAGGTTTTAGCTTCTTTCTTTTTATGCTGTTCTGCCATTATACATTTCTAGCGATGTACAGTTTCTTATGATTGCCTCTTTTATTTAAGTAAGCCATAATTTAAAATCCTAGTGCCAAAGCTGTATAACTTACAATTAATGCAACGACCAGCCCTGCTAGGGAAACGATAACTCCATCCTTTCGGTTCTCCGCAAGTAATGGGAAGATTCCATCTCCACTGGTGGCTATGGCTGCTGCAATCAATGCCGCCATGGGGAAGTTAGGAATTGTTATGAATGCTACAGCGACTGCAATCATACCTCCGCACCCCGGAAGTACCCCAATAATAGCGGCTAATAAAACAACCACATACGGAGACGATGTCATCCATGCATCGAATCTTTCGGCACCCACCAACACATCAATGATGTAATTCGCAATAAACAGTCCAATGAATACATAGGTGACGACCATGGCCACATCCAATATCGCATGTAATAAGCTTGATTTTATATCCTCATCTTCATCATCACAGGCGCAATCATCGTGTTTGTAAATAAATCTATCGATGCAATAGTATAAAATGCAAGTAAGGGTAAGGGCTATAGAAACCCAATAAGTTAGGTCCGAAATAGCTTCTATCTCTCCGCCCCATAGAGCCATTATAGATCCGGGAGCTAGAAAAACTGCCATCGCTATGATGGCGTAGAAACCAAGGTTTTCAATAAATCTGCCGGCAAGCGATTGTTGATTTAATTCGTGGTTGTGATCCTCTGAAACTTTTGCTTGAGTGTTTTCCGAGCTGACTCTAAATCCCAATGCATCCGCCAAATAGCCGAAAATAATTCCAGCGATGATTCCAAAGATTGTGATCGTGGCGTAAGCTTTTAGGTTTCCCGCAACATGGGCCTCGTCCGAAGCACCAAGTAAAACAAACGAACCTTCACCAAGTGTACTGATGAAGGTGGCAAATAAGCCCCCAAAAGATATTTTCTTGTTTTTATATAAAGAAGCTACAACAATGGTTGCCCCACACCCGGGAATTGCTCCCATCAAAGCACCAATTAAAGGATGCGCCCATTTAGGTCCAAAAAGACGTTCAGCGCGATTCCTTTTTCTCGTCGCAAAAGAGATAAGGGCAAAACCAATGATGGATAAGGAAACATAACCTCCGATTGCACCCGCTGCTTCAAGATTATCTAGAATGAATGACCAAAGATTAAAATCCATATTTTAACTCTTTTATAGCTTTACATCAGATTAAAAACCTCAACAAGTATTTTGGTTCTAAAAAATGACATGATTCTTGTAAATGGTTGCTTTTCAAATTTTTAGCGCTGTTGAAGACCGTAACTCTATCAATTGATTCAAAACCTATTACACGAAATTACAAGGGTAGTTTATAATAATTAATACTGTGTTGAAATACTTCTATTCGACTATCACAAGTAAACCCTTGCTCTTATTTAGACTACATATAAATAAAGCCGTAAATGTAGTATTTTTTTTCAAGGAAAATATGAATAGCGCATTTTAGAATACCAGTAGTAAATTGTTATCGCTTGATCCAGGAGCTGATCTTCAATTCTTGTTTTAATTTAGCTTGCATGTTTTGAGCCTCAACAATTGAAGGGCCGTCATAAGCAAGAACACGATAATTTCCTGAAAAACTATGGACCTTACTCATTATCCCAATTGCTGTTAATAGTCTTTGCCTTTTTACTGCATTTTCCTTAATCGAAAAGCTACCGGCGATCAATTGGATCTTATTTTCAATGGAGATTACACGAGAGCCTATAGGTTCGATTTTTTTATCGATTTGAGGTTTTAATACGGATTCAGAACTTTTTACCTCTGAGACAGTAGGCTCCTCTGCGATATCGTAAATGCTAATTTGTCCCCCATAGCAGGCTACCCACAATTGATCCCGATCCTTATCGTATTCGATGCCGATGGGTTTGTAGCAGGTTTTAACTTGTTTGCTCAATTTCATTTCTGGAATTTTTATCACTCCGAATTGATGCTGGCCATATTCCGTATAGAAGAGTTGATTTTCTTCTTTACTCAAACACATGCTTCTCGGCAGTGAACCCACCGGCACCTTGTTGATAAGTTGATTAGAAGATAGTTCAAGCTGAGCGATTTTATTTTCGTTGTTTAAGCTTAAATAAAGGTATTTTCCCTCTTGGTCAATTCTTAAATCCCTAGGTCCGTTGCCCACAATTATCTTCTCTTTATTCCAAGTATTGAGGTTTATTTTGGATAAGAAATTGCTGCCCATAACCGCCACGTAGAGCTGATCTTGATGGTAGTCCAAACCCCGAGGGTATGTTCCGACATAAATCTCTTTTATAGTATTTTCTGTATTTAAGTCAATGATACTAACTGTACCGCTGCACCAGTTACTGACAGCAAGCCAGTTTTTCGAATCAATGTACTTCACATATTTTGGTACGCTGCCAACTTGAAAGATTTGCACTATTTCTAAGGACTGAAGGTCTATCTTATAGACATAGGACCGCTCATTATCTGAATGAATTCGGCATTGGTCAGATGCATCCGGTTGAAATCCTTTTCCATACATCTTGTAATTGCTGATGAAGGCGTAACGACCGTCATTCGAAAAATCACATTCTACAGGAGCTCCTCTAAACCAGGAGTCTTTCTCACAAAAACCGTAATGAGCCAAGTTTACGCTATCAGATAATGTTCCCAATAAGTTAAAGCTTCGATCGTAGAAACTGATCATATGGTTATACATCATATTTTGAGCAGAGAAAATGCCTTGCCCATTGTGTCGGATTGATTTTGGGCTTAATTCGCCTATTGGCTCATTGATACTGAATACATGAGTTATCTCTTGAGCACGGCTATTCAAAAAGCAAATAGAAAGACAAAATGCAACAACGAACTTCAAGATTAACTTTGATTTTTTTTAATTTGAACAAAATTAAAGTTACTGTTTTTAGTTTAGTAATAAATAAACCGAATTAGATGAAACAATTACTCTCTGGGCTCATAGTTCTTGCCCTATTTTTTACCCTAACTTCTTGTGATCGAGATGATGACGATAGCCCGACAGGACAAGATTATTATTTCAATGTGGCCCTAAATTATGATGGCGAGGCCCTACAAACGAATAAAAAATATCCCTATAGAACTGATGAAGAAATCATGTTCACCCGTGTTAAATTGCTTATATCCGACTTAACTTTAAGCAAATTTGAACGCGATGTAGTTCATTCTCCTATCAGTGAGTTAACCGTTAATAAATCTGTAGGAACAAGAGATTTTATCCATATTCCGATCGGTGATTTTAACTTTGAAGCGGATTTTGCTGAAAAGGAGGCGGCTGAAAAAGGTATTACAATAGATATGGGAACTATTGAGCCTGGCCAATATCGATTGAGTTTAGGAATCGGAGTAAGTGAGAACCTGAATGCTAAGGAGCCTTCAGATTTTAGTGTTGATCATCCTTTAGGTCAAGGATCGGAATATTGGGGCCATTGGTCTAGTTTCATATTTACCAAGCACGAAGGATTCCATTATGATAGTGAAGACAATATGACAAATTTTGTATATCATACTGGTTCCAATGATTGTTACGTAACCCTCGAACAAGATATAGTATTAAATGCTACGGATAATGAGGTGTTTCTGAACGTAGATTTCTCCAAGGTTTTTATGGAAGATGATGGAAATTTGAAAGATATCCCGGCTGAACCCATTCTCCACAGGTTGAGTCAAACGGATTTAGCCATTTTCTTCTGTGATAACATAGGTAGTGCCAGTTCCTTAGGTGTTCGGTAACTCAATATAAATTTGACATATTTATTTGGCTCAAACCTATATTTTTATTAGAAAAGTATTACCTTTGTGGCCGCCTAGTAAAAGGCGGTTATTTTAAATAATACTTTTTTATAGATGTTAATAATTGATGTTAAGGATGGAGAATCCATCGACAGAGCGCTAAAAAGATACAAAAGAAAACACCAAAAGACTGGTGTTATGAAAGAGATCAGAAGAAGAAGAGAGTTTACAAAGCCTTCTGTAAACAGAAGAAAAGAGGTGCTTAGCGCAGAGTACAGATTGAAGAAGTTTGGTTAGTATTTGGTTAAAAACTGAACAATAAGTGCAGTTTATTGTTTCATTTTTGCGTTGTCCTATACAATACTAATTAAATTTTTGAAAATCTATGAAGAAGAATTATAATCTAGGAGTGGGGAAGTATTATTTTACGATTAAGACTGGTGGAATGACCAATATTATGATTAATCGTAGTAAGAAAAAAGATGCGGTGATGGCTTTCCAATCCTATAAGAAAAATGGAAAAGAGGTTGAATGGCACGGTAAGTGGGAAGGAAAGAAGTTTAGTGACGAGTCTACACCTCCATCAGATAAATAAAGATAATTGAAGAATATTGACGGGGCCTTTTTGAAAGAAAAGGTCCTGTTTTGTTTTATGGTATTATTCAACATAGGCGTCCTCGGCAAACTCAGTTCTCAATTTTCCTAAATTTTTCCTCAACTCTTCATCTATACAACTGGTCATAACTCCCACCAAGGTCAGCTTGTCTTTTAGCCTTTGAGTGGTCGTGTAATTCCTTTGTTCTAATCGATTGAGAATTTTTTCAACATTAGCTGGGTCTTTAAATGCACCGACAATAATGACACACTTCGAATCCAATGTTCCATTGGGTTCTGGTTGCTCAATACTTTTTAAGGTATCAGTTGTGTTTTGAGGAATAGTATCTTTACGAACGATCTCTAGTATGCTATCACTTGTATAATTTGTCGAATCCTCAGTAATACCCGAGGTGTCTCGACTTGAAGGTTTTGCAAGGATAGAATCAATGACAGTAGTTTTTAGGCTGTCATTCTCAGTGGCTACTTCCAATACTTCCTTTGACGTAATTGAAACTTGTTCTACTTGTTGTTTTAATTCTGGGTACAGTGCATAGTAGTTAACATTCTGCTCTTCTTCATGAATATTGGCATTCCAATCTATTCTCAATTCATTTGGAGCTATGCTGTCTGGATGATATTCAGCTGCTGCAACATTACTAGTAGATTGTTTGGAAGAATATGGTCTGACTAAGTAATATCCCAGTGCCATGAAAAATATCAGAACCAGCACTGCAACTACATTGTTTTGTCTGTCCTTCTTTTTCATATACTTCAATTTTACCCGTTTCAATAATGGAACACAGGTGAATTTAATAAATTTAGTTGGAGGAAATATATTGTTCTAAAGGACTTAAAGCAAGGAATTCTATAGCTAGTCTTTGAATAACTCTTCAAAAAACTTCTTTCTCTTGTTTTTTCGTTCTCTCTTTTTAAGTATTCGTTCATTCTTTTTGGACGTACCTGGTATTTCTTTTCTATCAGTTTTATCCCGAGTAAGTAGTTCAAAGATTTCATTAAGAATCGGTTGAAATGATTCCTCGTCTTCTTCAAACTTCAATCGTTCTTGTCTCTCCAAGTAAAGGCTATCGGATAAAAAGTCCGGACAATCCATTGCCGATACCAAAGTGCTATCCAATGCAGGGAACTTGGTTCTAGTGAGACCAGAATATCGCTTGCTTTTTTTGAGGCGCTGAAAAAATTTGGCCCAAATAGGTAAGGCCATATGCGCTCCTTGTCCATAATTGCCAGTTCTAAAGCTAATAAAGGGATATTCTCCACCGACCCATGCTCCTGCAATAATTTCAGGCGTACATCCTATAAACCACCCGTCAGCTCCGGATTGAGTAGTCCCGGTTTTGCCCGCGACATCGACATCCAAATTGTACTTCCATTTTAATCTGGTTGCGGTTCCATTATCGACGACATTCTGCATGGTAGCCCGCACTAATTGAGCGCTCACAGTATCGATATTTTCATCTTCTATCTGAAGCTCATTTTCATATAAAACTTCGCCCTTTCGATCCGTTATTTTCGTAACAAAATGGGGAGTGCCGGAAGAACCATTGTTCATTAGGGTATTGTACATCGCAAGAAGATTAATCAACGAGTTTTCTGCGGTTCCAAGAGCGAGGGAAGGTATTTCTTCCAGCTTTTCATCCCAACCCAGTTTTTTTGCTGCTTTGATGGTCTTTCTTATCCCATTATTGAGGATCAATGAGGCAGAAACAGTATTTACAGAGTTGGTCAATGCTCCTTTGTAGCTATACCATCCCGTATAATTATCATCGGCATTTCTAGGAGTCCAGTCATCATAATCCAAATAAGTTGCAAGCAGGTTTTGTTTGAAATCACAGGGCAGAAATCCATTCGAATAGGCAGAGTAATACAAAAAGGGCTTGAATGTCGATCCAACCTGTCTTTTAGAAAGAATATGGTCGTACTGAAAGAATTGATAGTCTGTGCCTCCTACCCAAGCCAAAACGGCTCCTGATCCTGATTCAAGCACCAAAAATCCCGCCCGTAGCTGCTGAAGATAATAGTTTAACGAATCGATAGAACTCCATTCCTTTTCTGTTGGTCCTTTGGGAGTATATACCTTCATTCGCTTCTTTTTACTCATCTCCTCTAAAACCTCCTCTTCCGTTAAACCTGCTTTCTTTAACTTTTTGTAGATCCCAGTTTGATGAAGGGCCATGGTCCAATGGTCTTTCTTCTTCCAGACAGATTTTCCTTTCCAATGGGCGTCAAATTCCGCCTGCAACTGAATCATATGCTCTCTCATAGCAGCTTCGGCATACTCCTGCATGCCTTCGTCAATAGTCGTATGAATCTTTAATCCGTCTTGATGGATGTCATAGGGTTGGCCATCTGATTTTTTGATATCATTGATAATCTTCTCGACTTCCAGTTTTAACATTTGTCGAAAGTGCGTTGCTCTACCAGTGGCATGATTCTCCAAAGTAAAATTGAGTTCCAATGGCAATTGCTTCAGAGAGTCAAGCATGGACTGATCGATATAACCATATCTATTCATTTGTTGAAAGACCGTATTTCTTCTGTCTTTGCTTCTTTCGGGATTGAGCGCAGGGTTAAAGTACGTATTAGCCTTGAGCATACCGACCAGTGTAGCAGATTCTTCCGTTTTCAATCGCGACGCGGACTTGCCAAAATATCTCCTAGACGCAACTTCTAATCCATAGAAATTGTGTCCAAAAGGAATGGTATTCATGTAAAGTTCAAGGATTTCCTTTTTGGAGTAGACCTTTTCCAATCTTTTCGCGATGAACATTTCTCTTAGCTTGATCACTGGAATACCTATAATTGGATAATGTTTGCGCTTAAACAAATTCTTAACCAACTGCTGAGTAATTGTACTCCCCCCACCTCCTGATCGATCCCTCAGAAGTAGGGTTCTAAAAAAGACACGTCCTAAAGACCTCCAATCCACACCACTGTGTTTCCAAAACCTTGCATCTTCTGTTGCCACTAGGGCATCTACCAGTTCTTCAGGAAATAAATCAAAGGAAATATTGGTCCTGTTTTCATAGAAATACTTGCCTATCAAAACCTCGTTTTTCGAATATATTTCTGAAGCCACGGGGTTCTTAATTTTTTCCAATTCTGACTGAGAAGGTATGACACCAAAGAATCCCCAACGAACAAAAGCAGCCAGAATCAAAACCGCTAAAAGCCCTGCAGGAATCAAGAGCATCAAAACCTTGATGGCAAATGCGATTTTATTGCCCTTAAAATCCTCTTTTAGTATGGATAGTATTTCTGATAATTTCAGCACGCTTATAATAACTGTTTATAAATCTCCGGAGTATATAGATGAGGGAAATTATTAATGTGAAAGGACAAATAGTTTAGAAAATACTTGAAAATTTCACTTCTCTCAGCAGATTGAATTTGTAGCTCCTCCAGCCTTGTTAAATCCAATTTTTGTAGAGCGTAAAAATATTGAATCAAATTTTCCTTGATCAACATTGGATGATTCCAATTGGACGAAACCCTCTCCCCTGTCCTCAAATCCAGTGAATGTCCTGAGGGCCATTCCTCAAGATCAAAGCTCAGTCCCAGCAATTCGACCATTCGACTCAAAAAATATATTGGGACATTGGTAACCGTTTGGTTCTTGTGTTCGATAAAAAAAAGCGTGTTTTCCAATTCCCCGTAGAAGGAAGAGTTGCTCTCCTCGTAACGCATAATTTTTTGAACAAATTCGATAATAAAAGATTTGACGGCCATGTGTTGTAGACTTTGCAGGCTATTACCCGGATGCCAACTTGCCTTCAGTTCCTTAACTCTGTTAATGTTCTTGTTTTCGCGATTATAAACCACCATGTCCAATACGGATCCGGGTTGGATCATGGAAGGTGGGAATTTCGGCTTTTTGGCGTAAATACCATTGATGATATATGATTTTAAGCCTAAGTTTTCCGTCAGAATTTCTACGATTGCACTGCTTTCTCTATACTTCACAACCTTGAGGACAATTCCTTTAGTCTTTTCGATCATAACAACACATCAAAATTTTTCCCAACCATCGATATCTTCTTGTTTGTATTTGAGTTTGGTTTCTATTCTCTTTATTTGCCTCAGAATGATCAATTCAGCAAGAAGAATATTTTTCGGTGTCTCGGAAAATTGGTTGATGACATCATCTACTTTTTCTTGGTCTACATCTAGTCGGTACAATAGACTAAAGAGCGTTTCTGGTCTTTTATCCAAAAATTCTGCTATTTGTTGAGCCACGAGCTCAAGCAATTCCTGGTAACTGATATTGTCTCTGTCTTCGAGTGCCAGGCCCAAGTCTCTTGCTACAATTTGTACGACATCAGGATTGATGATAGATTGACTCATATTTATTTTTGTATGAATTCAATTATTAGAACGCTCTCGTGACCAAAAATATAAGCTCCAGTCCTATTTATTGATTTATTTGCAATTATATTTGAGTCAATTTAACGCTGCAGATATTTTTACAATTGTAGAGTATCCCTGAAAAAATGAGCCATGAGCATTTTAGAGGAACTAAAGGTTAAGAGACAAAAGAGAGTGAAGTCCCTTGCTATGCTGGTCGATCCCGATAAGTTCGAGAGACTAGAGGGCTATTTCGGTACGGATCTTTTTAAAGATGCAATAGACTATTTGCTAGTCGGCGGTAGCCTTATGACTACGGATAGAATGAGCGAGGTGATTTCCAGAATAAAAAGTCTGACAGATAAGCCTATCATTATTTTTCCCTCTAGTGCCATGCAAATATGCCCAGATGCCAATGCATTTTTATTATTGACATTGATCTCTGGTAGAAACCCGGATTTTCTCATAGGCAGACATGTAGAATCCGCTGCCGCCTTAAAGGCCAGTGGCTTAGAGATGATTTCTACTGGATACATGTTGATCGATGGAGGTAAATCAACGACCGCTTCTTATATCAGCAATACTTCTTCGATTCCTTCTGATAAGCCGGAGATAGCAGCTGCTACCGCGATGGCTGGAGAGATGCTTGGATTATCGACCATATATCTAGACGCAGGTAGTGGTGCAAGTAATCCAGTGAGCGTTGAAATGATAGCTATGATCAGATCTCACGTAGACGTTCCGATAATTACTGGAGGAGGAATTAGAAGCCCACAGAAAGTCTTTTCGAATTTTAATGCAGGTTCTGATATGGTCGTCGTCGGTAATATGTTTGAAGAGGATATGACCATGGGGCGGTCCTTTTTATTGGAGTATCTCGAAGTAAAACATAAATCAAATCTAGTTTTTGAGTATTAAGCGCGGCATAGTTTACAAGTCAACAGGAAGTTGGTACAAGGTGCGCACTGAAGAGGGGCTCTATCTAGATTGTAGAGTCAAGGGCAAGTTTCGAATGGAAGGGAAAAAGTTGACTAATCCTGTCGGTGTCGGAGACTACGTAGAGGTGGAAATAGAAGAAGATGATACAGGCAGCATTGTCCTTATTTCCGAAAGAAAGAATTATCTGGTCAGACAATCCCCTAGGAAAAAACACTATTTGCATCTTATGGCCTCCAATTTGGATCAGGCTCTAATTGTTGTTACCTGGAAAGAACCATTATTAAAATGGGGCTTTTTAGATCGTTTTTTACTGATGACCCAGATCCATGATGTTCCTACCGAAATCATCATCAACAAATGTGATCTGCTCGATGCTCAGGATATGGAAGAACTCCAGTCGCTATTCGCTTATTACGAAAGCATTGGATATACTTACCGCACCGTATCAGCGAAGGAAGGAACGGGCGTTGAAGCAATGAAGGAAAGTTTGAAAGATAAAAGAACCTTGATAGCAGGGCATTCTGGTGTTGGAAAGTCCAGTTTAATCAATGCGATGGAGTCTGGATTGGGAATTAGGACGAATGAGCTGAGCGATTATTCTGGAAAGGGTCAACACACAACGACTTTTGCCGAGATGTTTGATCTGAGTTTTGGTGGACAAATAATTGATACCCCCGGAATAAAAAACCTTTCTTTTAATCATCTGGAGAAGATGGATGTGGCTCATAATTTTAGAGAGTTTTTTGAAAGATCAGCCTCCTGCAAGTTTAACGACTGTTTACATGTCGACGAGCCCAAATGTGCCGTTCTGGAAGACCTGCAAAATGGTTTAATTCCTAGCAGGAGATATGAGAATTATCTCTACATTTTGGAAGATATTGAAAACCAGAATTATTGGGAAATCAACAAGGATTTTTAGTTTTTTGGAAGGCCACTGCGAAATAAGTCTATTCAATTGCAATATTTAAGAATGATCTTGGTTTTTGATGGTAGAAATTAATAACTTCGCAAACTTATGCTGAGAGGTTTTATATTATACGGATTTGCTGCTATTTTCTTGGGCTCCCTGGCGGTGTCATGCGCAAATTCATTTGATAGAATTAGGGAAAGTGGAGATACTGAGCTGATGCTCTCATCTGCTGACAAGTATTATGAAGAAGGGAAGTGGATGAATGCCCAAATTCTTTACGAGAGTATAATCAGTTCTTTCCGAGGAAAGGAAAAAGCGGAAGAGATATATTTTAAGTATTCCAAGACTTATTATGAACTGAAGCAGTATTTACTGTCTGCTTATTATTTCAGGAGATTTGTCAATACATATCCCAACAGTTCGATGAGGGAGGAGGCCGAATACATGATAGCTTATTCGGAATATAAAAGATCTCCAAAGTATAGACTAGATCAGACTTCGACGGATGTAGCGATGGAGTCTTTTCAGAGCTTCATCAATAGCTATCCACACAGCCCAAGAGTAGAGGAATGCAATCGCTTGATGGATGATTTGCGTTCGAAGAAAGAGAAAAAAGCATTCGAGGCCTCAAGGCTTTACTACGATATGCGGAATTATCAAAGTGCGGCGCATTCTTTCAAGAATTTTGTAAGAGATTATCCGAGCAGCAGTAAACTGGAAGAAGCCAGATATTACATTGTAAAATCGGATTACCTTCTCGCTTACAATAGTATCCCCTCAAAGCAATATGAGCGATACGAACAGACCGTAGAAGATTATGAAGAATTCAAACAGAAGCACAATCAAAGTGAGAATCTTTCTGAATTGGAAGAGTATTACATACTAGCAAAAGAAAAAATAAATACTGCAGAAGATGAGTGATATTAAATCAAGAGCAACCGGAATCGAACCAAGTATCCGGTCTAAGAATTTATTGGATTTCGTTGAAAATACGGGCAATATATACGAGACACTCAATATTATTGGTAAAAGAGCCAATCAACTGAATAAAGACCTCAGATACGAGTTGAAAAACAAATTAGAGGAATTTGCGGTTCAGGTGGACACGATTGAAGAGATTCAAGAGAATAAAGAGCAAGTTGAGATTTCTAAGTTTTACGAGAGACTTCCAAATCCGGTAATTATCGCAATGGATGATTACTTCGAAGGAAAAATCGGAAGTAGATATCGTTCTGAGGAGGAAAAAGAAGCTCAGGAAAACAACAATTAATTTTTGCACTGCAAGTAGCCAGTGATGTCTCAGTTGAAAGGGAAAAAAATTGTACTCGGAGTTACCGGAAGTATAGCTGCATACAAAAGCGTTTTTTTGTGTAGGCTATTGATCAAAGCCGGTGCCGAAGTGCGGGTTGTGATGACGCCAAGTGCCATTCATTTTGTCACCCCTCTAAGTTTTTCCACCATTTCTAAAAATAAGGTTTTTCATCGATTGATTGATGAAGACGAATGGAGCAACCATGTCGAACTCGGTTTATGGGCGGATGTGATACTCGTTGCTCCAGCTACAGCTCAAACCCTCGCGGCAAGCAGTACAGGTTTGTGCAACAACATGCTTCAAGCTGTTTATCTCTCGGCAAAATGCCCTGTGATGTTTGCGCCGGCCATGGATCGAGATATGTGGCTTCACCCTTCGACACAAAAGAATATTTCAGTACTTAAATCGTATGGGAATCACATTCTTACCGTTGGCGAAGGAGAATTGGCCAGTGGATTGATTGGACCGGGCAGAATGCTAGAACCGGAAGAAATCTTGGAGGAACTTATCAGTTTTCTTGGTGAGGACTTGGAGTTTTCTGGGGTCAATGTCCTCGTTAATGCGGGCCCAACATATGAGCCCATTGATCCGGTAAGATTTATAGGTAACAGGTCTTCAGGTAAAATGGGAGTGGCGCTTGCAAGGTCTTTTCAACGGAAAGGTGCCAATGTTCGTCTCGTCCTTGGACCAAGTGTTGTTAATACTGATGGATTGGAAGTAGATCGTGTTGAATCCGCCAGCGAAATGCTTGATGCCTGTAGTCAACATTTTGAAAAAAGTGATGTAATCATTCTTTCTGCGGCAGTTTCTGACTTTACGGTAGATAATTATGTCGATCAGAAAATCAAGAAAAAAACTGGCCAGGAATTTCTGGAGTTACGCCTGAAAAAAACAGTGGACATCGCTAAAACATTTGGTGAAAATAAAAGAGAAGACCAGATTCTTATTGGATTTGCACTAGAAACAGACAATGAAGAAAAGAATGCCAGACTAAAGCTGGATAAAAAGAATCTGGATGTCATAGTCTTGAATTCTCTTAGAAACAAAGGCGCCGGATTTGGCCATGATACCAACCAGGTCAAAATCATATCTCGCGAAGGTAGGGTAGAGGAGAGCATGTTAAAATCAAAGGCCGAAATAGCAGATGATATACTTCAATATCTTCTAAGTAATTACGAAAAACAAATTAATGCCATTCGTCAAAAATAAAATCCGTTGATTTCTTGTTTTGACTTAAATTTTAATGCAGTATGACTTTAAGAGTATCACTATATATATTGATATTTTGGCTTAGCGGTTTTCCTATCAATAAATTCTTTGCCCAAGAGCTCAATGCTAACGTATCTGTAATTCGAACAGGTGGTAGTATTATCTCGGATAACAGTGTGCTGGAAGATATGGAAAATATTATAGCCAGCTTCCTTAATGACCAAAGTTGGACCGATAATAGTTATCAGAGTCATGAGAAGATAGAATGCAGTTTTCAATTGAATTTGACCAGTGAATCCCCAGACGGTGCACTTGTTTTTCAATCTAGTCTTTTCGTCAGTAGCAACCGACCTGTTTATGGATCGGATTATGACTCGAAAGTCTTTGTTCATAATGATCCAAGTGTGACTTTTGTATACCAGCCAGGAAGACCATTAAGGTTTTCGGAGAATAGATTTCAGGACAATCTCTCTTCGGTACTGGCATTTTACGCGTATATCATCATAGGAATGGACTTTGATTCTTATGGGTTAATGGCTGGAGAGCCATACTACCAAATGGCCAATCAGGTATTGAATCAAGTGCCTGATCTCGGGAACAATAAGCCTTGGTTCGGTAATAATGACAATCAGAATAGATACTGGATGATGCAGAATTTTATCGGTGGTCAGTATAGAAAGTTTAGACAGGGATTGTACAAGTATCACAGAGAAGGTTTGGATGTAATGTATGAGGATGCAGTGGAAGGAAGAAAGCAGATTACGGACGCGCTTAATATCATGGATTCCGGGTACAACAATAGCCCAAATCAGATGGTTTATCAGGTTTTGGCTAATGCAAAATCTGAGGAACTAGTCGAGATCTTCAAGGGAGCACCGACCTATTCTGAAAAGAACAAGGTGGTTAGAATCATACAAAGATTCGATCCTTCCAAGGCGAGGATACTTAAAGAATTGAAGTAGAATGAGAGTCCTGTTTAGTTTCTTTTGTGTTTTCTTCACTTTGAGTATTGGTGCTCAGTCGGTTGATTGGGGTCCTGAAATTCCTTTTAAATCCAAGAATGTTTTTGAGAAAACCTTAACCTTACCGGATGGAAATTTTCTTTTAGTACAGCAATCTAAAAACAACTGGAAGAAGAGATGGGATTTACAGCTGTTGAAACTGGATGGTGAGCGCCTTTCCGTTAGAAAGGAAGTTATTATTCCCATGGAGTATGAGAGAAATAAACTCGAATTTAAAGATATCTATTCCGTAAAAGGAAATTTACTTTTGTTTTCTACCTATCACAATAGAGTGAAGAAGAAGAACTATCTGTTCGTTCAAAAGCTCAATAAAAAGACCTTAACACCTCGTTCATTAATAAGAGTAGCGGAAGCGGAAAGTACAGCTTCTCGAGCAACGGATTTTGCAATAACATTTTCTCCGGATTCCAGTAAAATTGGGATCATCTCGATCGTGAATACCGATGAAGATAAATCAAAGCTTAACCTCACTGTCATGGAGCCTGATGTGGACTATGTCTATCAAAAGGATGTAGTATTGGAGGGGAATATGCCTGACGGACTACTTACTCAAACTAAATTGAGCAATCGAGGAGAATTATTTTTGGTGCTCAAGTCTCCTTTGGGAAGGTCGGAGTTAGATCGAAGCAATATATATCAGTACGGCATTGTAAAAATCAATGCTCTTGGACTTGTTGATGCTTCTATGAAAATAGATGTACTGCCGCAATACATTTCCAGTTTGAAGATAGAATTAACGGATAGTTTGCTGTTGTTGGGAGGTTTAATATCAGAAATAGGAGGTATGTCTTCTAAGGGGTATTTATATCATCGGTATTACTTAGATGACTTGGGATTAAACTTTGAAAGTAAGGAGTTTTTTGACTTTCAGGTTCTCACGGCACAGTTATCGAAGAAAGGTCTGGAGAAAGCGGATCGCGCTTTTCAGGATAGTGGTGTAGAAGCATTGCCAGAGATCAATAATCTACAGCTTAAGGATTTTATCATACGATCGGATTTGGGTTTGGTCTTCATTGTCGAAC
The DNA here is from genome assembly GCA_965230755.1 of Saprospiraceae bacterium. GTDB lineage: Bacteria > Bacteroidota > Bacteroidia > Chitinophagales > Saprospiraceae > DATFJT01. The sequence goes on from CBDDLT010000011.1 coordinate 32,148, forward strand.
AGAGCGATGATTACGTGGAATACCAAAGAAGTTCGCCTTACTTTTTTGATCCTTTTTATGGATATCGATATGATCCATTTGCTTCGGGGGCTAATCAGACCTTTTATCACCATGTACGAAATGATATATTCATTGTCAATGTAGATGGTATTGGACAGGCAGATTGGGTGACCAGAATACCTAAATTACAGCATACCATTAACGATAGAGCATATTTCTCCTCTTTTAGCCATTCGATAACGAGAGATCATATACTCTTCTTATACAACGATCATCCAAACAATGATGAATTGGTGAAAAGACAGCGGTATGAAGGCAAACAAGGCGTGGCCAAGTTAGCATCGATACATTTAGATGGGGAGTTATCCTTTGAGAGAATCTCGTCGAATCAGGTCCAAGGACAAGTTATTCCAAGGGCAAGCCATCAGATTACAGCGGACGAAATTCTTCTTGCCCAAAGAACTTCTAAGGGTATGAAATTCGGGCTTCTTAATTTATAGCCCTTATCATATATATTTATTCTAATATATATTAATATATTTGCAGGGCTACTAAGTCAATGATCATGGGTAATTTGGCAATTTTTGCATCTGGTTCTGGAACTAATGCTAATGCTATCATCGAATTTTTCAAAGACTCTAAGCATCAAGTAGTGCTGATTCTAACTAATAGACGACGAGCAGGCGTAACAGAAATAGCCAGATCGAATGGAATTCCTTGTGTATATATTAGCCCGGAAAACCTAAACGATGGCAACTTACTGTTAAAAACATTGGATGAATATCAAATCGATTTCGTAGCGCTCGCCGGATATCTTAAAATGATTCCTTCCGAGTGTATTTCGCGATTTGAAGATAGAATGGTCAATATTCATCCGGCTTTGTTACCTAAGTTTGGTGGCAAGGGAATGTATGGATCAAAAGTCCATCAAGAGGTTAAAGAGAGCGAAGAGTTGGTTTCGGGAATAACGATTCACTACGTGAATGAATTCTACGACCAGGGAAAGATCATTTTCCAAGCTTCATGCAATGTAGAAAACACCTCAAGCGCCAAAGATATTTCAGCGAGGGTTAGAACTCTGGAACATCAGTACTATCCTCGAGTTATTGACTTACTTATGAGTCAGAATTGAGAAGCATTTAAACGTGATACGATCAAAAACTAGATGAAATTTTAATCTTTATTCTATGAAAGAAAAATGTTTATGTATGAGGCTTATATTGATTTTCTTCGTTTTTGCGGGTATGACCCAAAGTATAAGTGCTCAGGAGTTAAATGCGAAAGAACATGTTAAACTTGGTGAAGAATTATATGCTTCCGGGGATTACTTGAAGTCGGCCGACCATTTTTTCAAAGCTTGGGAAATGAAGCAAAACAAGTATGCCTGGTTGTATCAAGCCGGTCTTGCTTATCATTATGTTTCGGATTATGCGAACGCGAGTAAAGCATTTTCTGTGCTAAAAGAAAAGAGTTCGAAATATCCCGATGCCCAACTTCTTCTTGCCAGAAATCTTAAGAATGAGGGGAAATACCAAGAAGCTTCCAAAGAATTTTTAGACTATATATATGAATACGATGGAGATGACAAGGAAGAATTGTCTGTTCAGTTACAGCGCGAAATACGAGGTTGTGAACTAGGACTACAAATGCAAAAGGCAGATTTTGATTCGGGAATTGAAATTCAGAGAATTGATCAAAATGTAAATTCTATTGCGGATGAAAGTAATCCAATCCCATTTGACCGAGATGTTCTTTACTTCGTCTCTGATTTTGCTGGCAATTCTAAATTCTACAGAACGGAATATCAAAACGGAACATGGCAGAAAGCCATAGATCCTCCTTTATTTCCAAGGGTAAATGATGTCGACATCAAGAATGGTACATTTTCACCTGATTTTAAAAGATTCTACTTCAATTTATGTGAAGATGCGGCCGAAGAAGAATACGGTCAATGTGATTTATACTTCATAACCAAAGATGGAGATGCTTGGTCGGAGCCACAAAAAATGAAGAAATATATCAATATTCCGGGTACCTCGAATATGCACCCACATGTTGTATACCTTGATGATAAAGAAATCATATATTTTTCCAGTAATCGTTCCGGCGGATATGGAGGTTTGGACCTTTGGTATATCGTTCGGGATAGAGCGAGCAATATTACAGAATATACTTTTCCTACCAATCTAGGTAAGGCTATCAATAGTGATGGTGACGAGATAGCGCCATACTATAAGATGAACGAAGGTAGGCTCTACTTCAGTTCGAATGGTAAGATTACCATGGGTGGATATGATATTTTTAGAGCAAAGGGAAGTGAAGCTTTCTGGGAGTCTGCAGAAAATGTGGGTAGCCCGATTAATTCTTCAGCGGATGATTTTCAAATTAGTTGGAATGTAGGAGGCAGTATGGGCTATTTGGTATCGAATAGAAGTGATGCTAGAAAAGCGGCAACTTCTGAGTACGATATCTTTGCTTTCGAAACCGGGAATGTTGTGGACAAATTACTATTGGTAGGTTCCATTTTTGATGAATCTAACAATCGTATAGTAACGGATGCACATATGGCTCTTTTCGTTAGGGAAGACGGCAAAAATATGCTCGTCCAGAAATTGAGATCTGAAAAAGGAGATTTTAAGTTTTGGTTGGATCCGGATAAAGATTATTATCTGAAAACTTCCAAGGAGGATTATTTGACGAGAGAGTCAAGATTCAGTACGAGAAATCTTGGCGGAGCCGTCGAATTTGAGCAAAATATATACCTGGTTGAGGGTGTTGAGTCCAATGATTTACCACCATCTGAAATTCCTGAGAATACTGTCGCTTCTAATGAGATAAGAAGAGAGGTTCCTATTCAACAAAACGTGCCAAAACAAGAGCCAGTGGTTCAGTCTAGTTCTACGACTAAAACTCCAGTTAGAACTACACCTAGCTCATCGTCTACTAGTACTCCGGCAAGAACGACACCAAGTTCAACTACTAGTACTCCGGTGAGAACTACTACTAGTTCAACGGCAAATAACCAAACTAGAACTACCTCTAGCACGACAACAACGACCGGTACGACAAGGCCTCCGAGTTCGACAACCACTCAGGTTCGAAGTAATGATCCTGAGAGAAGAACGAACAACAACACGGTAGAAATTGAACCGGTCAATAACAAAACAGTAAGGATTACTCAACCGGCACAACCCGCCGCTAGTAGTAATAATCAGCCGGCAAGAACAACAAGTACTTATCGTGATAATACGGCCAGAACAGAAGACGGAAGAATAGTTGATGCCCGACCAGTGGATCCCAAGAAAGTCGAAATAGTTACTTCGGGAAATCCACAACCGGTTACGTATCCATCGACAACAAGTACAACTAATGTTTCCAGCCGACCAAGCAATAGTAACTCTTATTATTCTTCATCCAGCAATAGGGTAGGGGTTAGTTATAAAATACAAATCTGCTCATTGAGTAAATTCGACGCCAATAACCCTGCTTTTAGTGGTGTAAAGTCATTGGGTAACTTGGAAACAGAGTTTTTGTCTGGACGTAATTTAACCCGTGTTCTTATCGGTAGTTATCCTAGTAGGTCACAGGCAGAGGAGGCAGCGCGATCGGCCAAAGTGAATGGTTTTGGGGGAGCTTTTGTTGTAGAGTATTTGGACGGTAAAAGACTAAATTAATACCAGGAAAAAAGATCGGGGTAAAGATATTGGTAACCCTTAAGGCCTTGCGTGCCGCCTGTGTGTATGTACAAGGTCTCTTGAGGATTGGAAATGATGGTTTGTCGTTTCACCATTTCAAGGGCTCCTAATAAGGCTTTTCCATTATACATAGGGTCGAGCAGAATATTATTTTCTTCGGATATTTTTCTGATGAATTCCCGCACATTTTGAGGACATCGGCCGATACCACCAAAATGATAATCGCGGATGATGGTCCAGTTGCTCTTGTTGCGTAGGAGGAGTTTCTCGATCATATCTTCCATATACTTTTCCTTTTGGATACTCACTCCTAGAATTTGTATTTCTTCGGGCAGAGCATTGATTAGCCCGGCGATTGTACCACCGGATGCTACCGGAAGTATCAAATACTTGATGGAAGGAAATTGTTGGATGATTTCTTCGGCCAACTCAGCTACCCCTTTTTGTGCAAGTTCATTGGACCCACCTTCCGGAATAATTTGAAATCCTGGAAATTCTTTCTCCAGTTCAAATAGAAAATTTGGGTCATATCTCTTGCGGTACGTAGGAGCATCACAATATCGAATTTCAGCGTTCCATTTAGCAATATCCACAAGTGTAGGATTATCGGCATTCGAAGCCTCTCCTCGAACAAAACATATAAGAGGAATATCGAGGCAAAAACAGCAATAGGCTAAGGCATGAAGATGATTCGAAAAAGACCCACCAAAACTAATGATGCCCTTTCCTTCGAATTCGGATAAATTATACTTCAGTTTTCTCCATTTATTACCCGAGATAATTGGATGAATAAGGTCGTCTCTCTTGATGTGAATAGAGATGCCGTCTATCTTATCAGACAGAAGGGGGGAGGGGACTTGAAGATCATCCAGCAATCTATGCATCATATTAGTTTTACAGCGGATTATATCATTACCGAGGCCTTAAATTGATGAAAATTTAGAAATTATATATATTTAGTTCTGTAAAAATCATAAAACAACCGAACGATGAAACAAGCACTCAGTATTCTATTCGTATCATTATTTTTTCAAGTCTGTTTTTCACAAGTAGTCAATATCCCTGATCCAAATTTCAAGCACGCATTAATCAACGCTAATGTTGACCTTAATGGAGACAGGGAAATTCAGCTTAGCGAAGCTGAATTGGTCACAGAATTGGATGTATCAGAAAGACTCATTTTTGATATTACCGGAATAGAGGAATTCTCCAATCTAACGCGTTTTGCCTGTAATGGCAATGAAATAAGTAGCATCAGTTTGAATGACCATCCGGATCTTACTTTTATGAATGTCGGTGATAATCCACTCACGAGATTCAGCCATAATGAGCTACCCGCTCTCGACTCTTTGGTCATGAACTCAGTGGACTTGGACACTTTGATCTTAGACGGACTGCCTCATCTAACCCACTTGGAATTCGATAACGGCTTTACTTTTAGACGTTCCGTAGTGATTTTATCTCGATTGTCGGAATTCAAGAATTTTAGACATATTGAAGCTTATGAACTCTTTGTGGAAGATCTGGCCAGTTTGGATTCTATTAATTATGGGGATTATCATATCAGCGTTAAAAATTGTTCGGCATTGAAGTATGCCTTTTTTAGTGACGAAGTAAAAGTAAACTTGGAGAATTTACCGAATTTAGAAAACTTATCCTGTTCATTCTGTACGTTCGAAAATGTAGACTTTAATGAATTTACTAATTTGGTAGAATTGATTATTCTCACAGGAAACTTTGCTTCAAATCACGAAAATTTAATCATTAAAGATTTAAAGCACCTCGAAGTCATCCTATTAGATATCTATGATATCGTATTTCAGAGAGTCGAGTTGTCCAATTTAAGTTCCTTAAATATAATAATACCCGGTGCACTTTTTTGTGAAGAGTTAAAACTGGAAAATTTGCCGAGATTAAAGGACCTCGAGCATAATTTCTATAGTTCGAGCGAATTAGAGGTAATTACCATTACGGGGCTCGATTCTTTGTATGAGTTAGACGTAGAATCCCCAGAACTAGAACATTTTATGATCCAAGGTGCTCCGAGCCTGGTAGAATTTAGCTATGAAAATGGACGTCTCGCTAATTTAGATCTCAGAGGTCTTCCCTCATTGAAGAAAATAAATATTGAGGATTCGGAGGGATATTTACAAGAGTTGTACTTTAAGGATGGACAAACAAGCCAACTTCGAATGAATTTTGAATTACCCAATTCGCTCTACATCTGTGCAGATGAAGAAGAAATAAACACAATCACTCAGGAGATAATGGATCTTGATCCTTCCGGTACCCTGCTAAATAATTATGACTTGTCTAGTGATTGTTCTTATTTACCTGGGGCTGGAATTAGCTTGGTAAAAGGCGTGGCAAGAGTGGATGTAGAAGGAGATGGTTGCACCGAGAGTGATCCGGTGATGGAAGGGGTCAGATTGATTCGCAAGGATATGAGTAGAAATATTATTCGATATACCAATAAAAGTGGTGAGTATCGATATTACCTACATGAAGGACTTCATCAGTTTGAAGTCGAGGCCAAAAATCCATTATACTATAGCTTGGATATAGAGGAATTTGAAGTCGAGTTCCCATTCGATACAAACATTATTGATCAAGATATATGTTTAAGCCCCATTGGATCTTTCAATGATCTAAGGATTAATATTACCCCTATCGGTGTTCTGAGACCTGGGTTTGAAACTGATTTTATTATCAGTTATAAGAATGAAGGTACCACAACATTGTCTGGGAAGGTAGAATTAAGATATATGGATTCCTACACGGACTACATATTTAGTAGTCCTGGTGGAATCGATCAAGGGGGAATAATTGTCTGGGAATTTGAGGATTTACAAGTTCAGGAGGAGAGAAAAATTAGGGTGACTTTAAGATTTAACTCTCCAATGGATAGTCCACCTTTGAATGGTGGTGATGTGGTCGATTTATCGGCTATAATATTCCCGATTGAAGAAGATGAACAGGCCGATAACAATAGTCATCATATTAGTCTAGTTCTGGTAAACGCATATGATCCGAATGATAAGACCTGCTTGCAAGGAAAAAGCATTACTCCTGAAATGATAGGGAAGGAAGTGGACTATGTGATAAGATTTGAGAATTCAGGTAATGCTGAAGCTGTAAACATAGTAGTTCGCGATCGTATTGATACCAGTGTATTTGAGATAAGCACCTTGAGGATAAATGATGCCAGTCACAAGATGGAAACTAGAGTAGTGGAGGGCAATTTGGTCGAATTTATTTTCGAAGAAATTTATTTGCCATTCGATGATGCCAATAATGATGGTTATGTCTCATTTTCCATTAAAATGAAGGATGATCTAACGCTGGGAGATCAATTAGAAAATACTGCAGAGATTTATTTTGACTTCAATTGGCCCATCATAACCAATACGGCAGTTACCCAGATTGGAGAACCTGTTTTTGTTCGAGACTTTAACAATGAAATTGATATGGTTCTTGCTCCAAACCCTACGCAGGGAAGCTTCACAATTCAATCCGATGAATCGTTCTATAATGTAAGCGTAATTGACTTTGCCGGTAGATTGGTAAAAAAGATAGAGTATCTTCGCAATCTACATTCGACCAGCCTTGATATATCGAACCTTAACACCGGTACATATACAATTTTGGTTGAGACGAGCAAAGGATTCTACGCAAAGAAAATGTTGTTGATAGATTGATATTAAGAGATAAGATGAAAAACTTTTTAACACTGGTTGTAATCTGTGCATTGTCATTCCAATCCTATGGACAGGTGGTAAATATTCCTGATCCCAACTTCAAGCAGGCCTTGATAGATGCCAATACGGATACAAATGGAGACGGAGAAATTCAGCAGAGCGAGGCACGGGCCATCACTAGTCTAGACCTCGCTTTCAAGAACATTTCGGATCTTCAGGGGATTGAGGAATTTATTAACTTGACGCAGTTAAATTGCGAGAACAATGAGATTGCCGAATTACATTTAGGCGATCACGCAGAACTGATTGAATTAAATGCCTCATTTAATCCATTGATAGTATTTGACTTCAATTCTATCAATAATATTCAGAGAATTACACTGAACGCTGTTGAATTGGAAGTGATTGAATTGAGTGATCTCAATTCACTTTTGGAACTTAGATTGACGCATATCTCTGGTGCCGGAGAAGTTCAATTAACCAAATTGCCAAATTTGAAAACACTAGTATGTCATGATTGTGAGTTTGTCAACAATGATTTTAGCGGTTTTGCTAGCCTCGTTTATGTCGAAATCGTTGGTTTGGCCCCATCGAATGTATTCGATGAATTCGTTTTGGGAAATCTTGACAGCCTGGAGTTTTTAACCATAGATCTCGCTTCTGGAGTACTGGAAAGAGTAGAACTTTATAATCTGCCATCACTGCAGTCGCTATATATTTTTACGCATACGATGAGAGAACTGACTATAAGAGATGTTCCCAAACTTGAGCATATCGATAATTTGATTGACTATCCGGATTTGAGCCTATTGATATTGGAAAATCTACAGAGTCTGCAAGCCATGGATCTTCACAATAACAGTTTGGAATTTTTGTCCATGTCCAATTTGCCTAGTTTACAATACTTTTCCTATATGGCAGGATTTCTTGAAGTGATAGATCTTAGAGGCTTTCCATCCTTGGAAAATATAGATGTCCACGATGGAGGTGGATCCTTAAGGTCGATATATATAAAGGATGGCAGAACCAGTAATTTCTTCACCGATGTCAATCTGTATCCCGATGGTTTATACATCTGTGGGGATCAGGAAGAGATTGATCGCATTAGAGAAGAAATCATGAATCACGACCCCGATGGAACACTTTTAGAGGCTTTTAATCTATCGACGGACTGCTCTTATCTGCCCAATGAGGGAATCAATTTAATTAGAGGAACGGCGAAAATCGATATTGATAATAATGGATGTGATGATCAAGATCCGGAAATGGAGGGCGTAAAAATCACACAAGACGGCAATAATTTTTCTGATATCGTTTTTACAAATTCTATTGGAAACTACAGACAGTACGTAGAAGATGGGTTGCATCACTTCGAAGTTGAAGTAGAAAATCCTAACTATTATAGCTGGACTCCGGCCTCATTTGATCTTGAATTTCCCTTTGATACCAATATTGTCGAACAAGACATCTGTATAATTCCAAATGGAAGTTACAAGGATCTTAGGGTTAGAATTAGCCCGGTAGATGTCTTGCGCCCCGGATTCGAATCAGATTTCCTTGTAAAGTGTAAGAATGTCGGCACGGAGATTTTGTCTGGTTATGCCGAGTTGAGATATACTGACCTATACACGGATTATGTGGCCAGTCTTCCGGAAGGAGTAGACGAAGGCGGAAAAATAGTATGGGAATTCGAAAACCTATTGCCGCAGGAAGAAATCGAATATCTGGTGACTTTGAGATTTAATTCACCGATGGATGATCCTCCGCTTAATGGAGATGACGCTGTCGATTTAGGAGCAAGTATATTTCCAGTGCTTGAGGACGTAAAGCCTTCTAATAATGTGCACATCATCAAGCCGATATTGGTGAACTCCTATGATCCCAACGACAAGACCTGCTTACAGGGAAAAGAAATCACCCCTGAAATGGTGGGGGAGTACGTTGATTATCTGATTCGATTTGAGAATACAGGAACTGCTGAGGCGGTGAATGTTGTTGTTCGGGACCGAATTGACACCAATGTATTTGAACTTAATACTTTGACAATCATTGATGCCAGCCATAAGATGGAAACCAGGATAGTGGATGGCAATTTGGTCGAATTTATCTTTGAAGAGATTTATTTACCCTTCGATGATGCCAACAATGATGGTCATATTTCTTTTTCAATTAAGACCAAAGATGATTTAGTCTTGGGCGATAAACTTGAAAATACTGCAGAAATATATTTCGATTTTAATTGGCCGATCATTACGAATACGGCTATGACGGAGGTGAGGGAGCCGGTGTTTGTTGGGGAGGTTGACGAAAATATAGATTTAAGTATAAGTCCGAATCCAACAGCGGATCTGATATTGATTGAGTCCTCTTCATTGATAACATCCATTGCTGTTTTGGATGATTTGGGAAGAACAATGGGTCAATATCAATACATAAGCCCTGTAAACAGAGCCAACATTAGTCTAATAGATTTAAATGCCGGTGTATATTTTATTCGAATCAAGACAGAAAATAATCAGGAAATAACGAAGAAAATCACGAAGAGATGAGAAAAATAATCCTAATCACCTTTCTTGCATTAGGGTGGGTAATCACAAGTGCTCAAAGTGTAAATATACCTGACTTTAATTTTAAACAGGCTTTAATTGACGAGGGAGTCGATTCTAATGGGGATGGGGAGATTCAAAGTAGTGAAGCGGAAATTATAAGGTATCTAGATGTCAGCAACAGAAATATTGTTGATTTAAGTGGAATTGAAGCTTTTATAGGCCTGGATACTTTATTATCGAGTAACAATATGATAGAAAAACTGGAATTAAATTCTAACAGCGAATTAAAACTTTTAGACCTTTCTAATAATCCACTTGAAGAACTTGATATTAGTAGCCTTAGATTAATTGAGAAAATTTTTCTAGAATCAGTTCTTATTAATAATTTAATTTTATCAGAGCACCCATCTCTCAGTACTTTGCATTTCACAACTAATGAAAGTCTCATTTCTGATACGCTAATTTTGAGAGATTTACCTTTATTAGAGACTATCTTTACTAGTCAGGATATTTTTAAGCTTGAATTGAGTAATCTGCCGGCATTGACAAGTTTTGAAAATACTTTTACTTTCGAGTTATTAGACATCCACAATTGTCAGAATTTAAGAAGACTTAATGTTAGGGGTAGGAACAATTCTAGCTTTCCCTTAAGCATAAGAATTTATGATCTTCCTCAATTGAAAAATTTGACAATTTTTAGCGATTATACCGCGGGTATTGATTTTAGTGGATTTCATTCGTTGGATTCTTTAAGAATTAATGGGGGAAATTTATCTGATGATATTCTAATCAACGGGTTAGATTCGTTGGAATTTGTAAGCATCAGCGTAAATGAAATTGGTGCTATTCATCTTGAAGATTTATCGAGCCTTTCCAAGTTTTTATTTTCGTTTAGGTATACTATCCAGACCTTTAGTTTAATTAATCTACCTCGATTGAATGTTATCAGTAACTTCTCAGAAGTGAATAGAGTTCGTGAAATGAATTTGATCGACCTACCTAACTTCCGATTTAATAGCCCAGATGCTATTCCAGAGGGTTTGCGAAAAGTTAGATTTTCCGGTTTGCCTTTGGTTGATCATATAATTTTTGAAGATTTCGCTGGCAATAATAGTGGACAAGGTGTTTTCTGGTTTGTTTTAAAGGATATGCCAGCATTAGATCATTTAGAAATGGATCGTTTTAATGGTAATATTCTGGATCTAAGAGATTTGACAAATTTAAATGAATTAAACCTAATATTAGATAGGCCTACATCTTTTGATGATGGTCAACAAGTCTATCTTCGGAATGGAAATGTGATTGAGAATTTAGATCTTAGTTTCTACAATGCGAGATTTAGAGAACTAGATTGGGATTGTACAATTTGTGCCGATTATCTGGAGTTCACTCAAATTAATGGGTATTATAAATGGGACGGTATTGAGTTTACAGGAAATTGTTCTCCCGGATTGGATTCCGAATACTACAAAATGGGAGGAAGCACTATTTTGGATATTAATGATTCAGGATGTGACGAAAATGACCCTATTTTAACCAATGTTCGTTTTATACAAGTAGATCAATATCATGAAAGTATCTTTTTTAGTGACTTCGAGGGTGATTACGAGACCTTTATGGCGGATGGAAATACCTCATTAAAGGTAAATAGTGAAATTGATTATTACACACTTGATTCCAACATTGTAAGTGTTAATTTGCCTGTTGATGTGAATATGTTAAATCGTGATTTCTGTTTCAAAACGACCGGAGATTATAATGATTTGATGATAAAAATTGTGCCAACTAGATCGAGACCTGGATTAGAATCAATTTTTAAAGTTATCTACAAGAATGTTGGAACAACAGTTCTTTCAGGGACATTAGAATTCAGATATACTGATCTTTATGTAGATTATTTGTCCAGTCAACCAATAGGTATGGATGAAATGGGTAAAGTGGAATGGGAGTTTGAGAACATCTTGCCTCAAGAGGAAAGAAAAATTACAGTGAGATTGAGATTTAACTCTCCTATGGATGATCCACCTCTTAATGCTGGAGATGCCCTGGGTTTTGGTGCTATTATCTTCCCCATCGATGAAGACGCCAAACCTTCTGATAATATACACAACATCAAACTTATTCTGGTTGATTCCCATGACCCCAATGACAAGACCTGTTTACAGGGAAAAGAGATTACTCCTGAAATGGTGGGGGAGTACGTGGACTATTTAATCCGGTTTGAGAATACAGGAACAGCTGAAGCAATAAATGTTGTGGTTCGAGACCGAATTGATACCAATGTTTTTGAGATTAATACTCTTACGATTATTGATGCAAGTCACAAAATGCAAACCAGAATTATAGAGGGTAATCTGGTCGAATTCATCTTTGAAGAGATTTATTTGCCCTTCGATGATGCCAATAATGATGGTTATGTTTCCTTCTCGATCAAGACCAAAGATGATTTGGTATTGGGGGATAAATTAGAAAATACCGCTGAGATATATTTTGACTTCAACTGGCCAATCATTACTAATACAGCAACTACTGAAGTTAGGGAACCGGTGTTTGTGAGAGAGATTGACGAAAATCTAGAGATAAACATAAGTCCTAATCCCACTTCAGAGAAGATAACCATTGAGTCTTCTTCACTTTTTAAAACCGTTATAGTATTGGATGATTTAGGAAGAATTCAAGGGCAATACGACTATACAAGTCCGGTTTATTCAGCAGATATTAGTCTTGATGATCCTAAATCAGGAACAATATATATTCGAATAAAGACTATTGATAATCAAGAAATAACTAGAAAGATAATTAAGCAATGAAAAAAATAATCCTAATCACCTTATTTGCCCTGGGTTGGGCGATATTAAGTGCACAAGTTGTTAATATTCCGGATACTAACTTCAAGCAAGCTTTAATTGAAGATGGGGTTGATGTTAATGGTGATGGAGAGATCCAGGTTAACGAAGTGGATACCTTGAAGTCTTTAACAATATCAGGATATAATATTAATGATTTAACAGGAATAGAAGCTTTTCCGAGTTTGAGTTACCTGAATTGCTCCGACAATAATATTGGTAGTATAAACTTGAATGATTTGAGTAGTTTGAACAGATTATTCGCTTCAAATAATTCTTTGTTAAGTATAGAGATTGGAGCAAGCAGTGGGTTGAAAGTTCTTGATGTAGACGAAAATCCTCTTAAAGAGTTATTGATAGATGAGGACTCAGGGATTCAATCTATTCGAGCCGATAATATCGAAACAACCTACCTTATGTTATCTAATCTTCAATCTCTAGATTATTTAACCTATTCAAGCATATATGACTATAGAGAAAACAGAGATACATTAATCCTTGAAAACTTACCCAATCTTCTTTCGTTTTCGATCAATGCTGATATGTATAAGTTGGAGATAAATAATCTCCATGCACTCGAGCATTTTTATTCTACTTCTATTGAATTAGTGGATATTCATCATTGTTCGAAAGTTAGTGAAGTATTGATAGCCAGTCATAATTATAGTGACGATGCAAGGATTAGTATTTCAGATCTTCCGCAACTACGACGTTTAAGTATTGAAGGAAGCCTGGACATTGATGTAGAAGCAGATTTTAATAGCTTTAGACTATTGGATTCTTTGTCCATTAGTGGTGGAGATTTTAATCTGGAGAAGCTTCATTTGTCAAATATGGACTTTCTTAGGACCTTACATATTGAGGGAGTCATTGTTGACACTTTTCATCTGGAAGACTTGTATTTGCTTAAACGCTTAAATTATCTTGATCATAATCAGATAGAGGTGATGAAAATGATCAATCTTCCTAGCCTGAGATTCATGCGACCTAGGGAAGACTTGTTTGCTTTTATGCCTCGTGATCTTAAAAGTGTTCATTTCGAGAGATTGCCGCTTGTAGATTCTTTAGAATTCGGATTTGACCATTTAAATGGAGAATTGGAAAGTTTTATATTGAGAGATCTACCTAGTTTGAAGCATTTGAGCTTGGATCGTTATCACGGAGAGGAATTGGATTTAAGAGCACTTCCCGGACTTGAACGATTATCTTTGGACTTGGACTCGCCAGATAATAATGCCAACCAAGATCTTTACTTTAAAAACGGTAGAAATACTATAATAACTATTGACTTTCACGATAGAAACTATCTTCGAATATGTGCAGACTCTATCGAGTTGGAACAAATTCAAAGTCAATTGGACATGTACGAATTGGATAGCGTCGAAATGACCACCGCTTGTTCGATACTTCCCGGTAGTGGATTTTATCTACTTAATGGAAAAGTCATAGTTGATTTGGATGATAATGGATGCGATGAGAATGACTTGGGGCTTCCAGGTGTGCACATAACACAGATCTTTGAAAACGAAAAAAATAGAATTCTAAGTAATTCAATAGGAGGATATGCACTTTATTTGGAGGAAGGAACAAGTAACTTAAAACTTAAGCATAATGAGGACTATTATTCCTGGAATACGGATAGCTTAAGTATTGAATTGCCCAGAGATAGCAATTCTTTAGATTTCGATTTTTGTCTTACTCCAACCGGCGATATCAAGGATTTGAGCATTAAAATTATACCAACTGAGGAGTTAAGGCCTGGATTTGAAGCTGAGTTTCTCTTAAAATATAAGAATGAAGGGACAACCATTCAATCAGGAGAAATTGAGTTTAGGTATACAGATCTGTATTGTGATTATATTTCAAGTAATCCGACAGGAATAGATGAGTCAGGTAAGGTGAATTGGAATTTTGAAAACCTGTTACCTCAAGAAGAACGAAAGATCATCATTGTGTTGAGGTTTAATTCCCCAATGGATGATCCTCCTTTGAATGGAGGTGATGCTTTGGGCTTCGGAGCAAATATATTTCCTATTGAAGGAGATGCGAAACCTTCCAATAATATTCATGCCATTAAGCCTATATTGGTCAATTCTTATGACCCCAACGACAAGACCTGCTTACAGGGAAAAGAAATCACTCCTGAAATGGTGGGCGAGTATGTAGACTATTTGATCCGCTTTGAAAACACAGGTACAGCAGAGGCAGTAAATATTGTTGTTAGAGATAGAATAGATACCAATGTATTTGAGATCAATACCTTTACTATCATTGATGCAAGTCATAAAATGGAAACTAGGATATCTGAGGGCAATTTGGTCGAATTCATCTTCGAAGAGATCTATTTGCCCTTCGATGATGCAAATAATGACGGTTACATTTCCTTTTCTATTAAAACTAAAGATGACTTGGTATTAGGTGACAAATTGGAGAATACGGCAGAGATTTATTTTGACTTCAATTGGCCGATTATTACGAATACTGCAACGACTGAGGTGAGGGAACCGGTGTTTATAGAAGAGAACTCTAATGAACTGAATTTAAAGATATATCCCAATCCGGCATTTGATGTAATAAGTTTAGAATGTAATGAAACAATTGATAACATTTCAATCTTTGATGCTGGTGGTAAAATAATAAAATTCGCAGATTATTTGGCGCCAACAAAACACACTAAATTAAGCGTTGAAGGCTTGATGCCGGGAAACTATTTATTAAGAATAGTTTCTAAGGAAAATAAAAGTGTTTCAAGGAAGATTCTGATTGAGTAAAATGTAGTCTTGAGCCAATATAATTACATTACTTCATCATAGTCCTTGTTATCTGTAGTTTCTACCAGAGGCGGACAAGTCCAAATTACGGATGGATATTTAAAATAGTATTGTGAATATATATAGATTCGTAGATCGGAATCTACGAACAACGGGTGTGGAATAGTTTCTGGGGTACTTGGCGGTATTTTAGGTACGACTTTTAGGGGTGTTTCTAATTCATTCTCGAAGTCAATCCCGGGCATAAGCTGGAAAGGAGGGTTTGGTCAAACTATCAGTATAGAAAATCCAGTGTCTACAGGAGTAGGACTTGGTTTGCAATCATTTGGAAAGCTTAACTCCCAATTAGGAACAAAGTTGTATGAAGACCGAAAGAACGAAAAGAAAAAATAATACTGTTATTTTTGTGGTAGCATTACTTATGTTTTGGCTTGTTGGTTTTATTGGAAACAATAGAAATAATAAATTATTAGATGGGAAATACGAAATGACTTTTGGATATATAAATGATCTAGGATTTAACGGTGGAGGATCAGTTGTTACACCTTCATATAACTATAAAGTAGATAAAAAATCATTTAGAGGTAGTTATTCTTTTAATCAATATTGCCAGCAGTTTAGCGACTATCATTTGAAAAAAATAAAAGGGAAAAAGCTTCCTGTCATCTATTATCCCTATGACCCGAAAATTAGTAAAATAGTTTTGAAAAGGAAAGATTTTATTAAATATAGAATCGAATACACTTCTGAGTATCAAGATTTGTTAGAAGAATTTTTTGATTGTAAAGCACCTCTGTTAAAAACTGAAAAGATCTAAAATAGATTGCTGTTCATAGTCCCCACCGTTGTCTGTAGTTTCCTAACGACAGCTGGTTATAAAATACGGTTGATTACAGTTCACCGTTGTCTGTAGTTTCCACCAAAGGTGGACGGGTCCGAACTACAGGCGGATATCAAGTATCGTTGATTGGAGTTCCTGTCGTTGTTAGTAGTTTCCACCGAAGACGGACAAGTCCGAACTACAGACGGATATCAATTATAACTAATTAATCTGACTATTATTCATTTAATTGTTGGGAAGCATATATTGTATTTTCATTCGAAAAGCAGTAAATTTAGTTTGACTACCACAAACACCCAAATTCATGCGCAAAGGATACATTATTACCAATCAATTCGCTCCACATTTCCTGACTTTTACCATAGTAGGATGGGTAGATTTATTTAGTCGAAGGGAATGCAGAGATATAGTAATTGAGTCGATGAAGTATTGTCAAGAGAACAAAGGCCTTAGTGTACATGCTTATGTGATAATGAGTTCGCACATTCATGTAATATGGTCAGCGGAAGAAAATAGTATTGATTTGTCTTCAATTGTTAGAGATTTTAAGCGATACACAGCTAATCAGATTATAAAATGGGTAGAAGATAAAAAAGAAAGTCGAAGAGATTGGTTAAAAGTGGTGTTTCGATATTATGCCCAATTCAATAATAGGAATCGTAAATATCAAATATGGCAGCAGAATAACATGGCTAAAGAATTGATACACCCAAGATTTACGCGAAGAATATTGGATTATATACATATGAATCCGGTAGTTGATCATCTGGTGGAAAAAGAAGAAGATTATTTATATTCAAGTGCAAGAAATTATTTAGGATTGGGAAACTTAAAACTGGATGTTGAATTAATAGAATTTGGTGCAGAGGAGGGGTTTGTATTGGGATGAAATAATGGTTCGTAGATCGGAATCTACGAACAACGGAGACGGATATTTAAATTTGTATTGTGTGTATGTATATTGGTTCGTATATCGGGAATAGCTTTTTACGCAAGTACAGGAGAAGGAAAAGAACAAAGAATTGATCTGGACGCTGAGATTATGGATCTAAATGACTTCTTTGAAAACACCTTTTTCCCATCGCAATCCTCTTTTAATCAGTTGATGAAAAGGTCGCTTGAAGGAATAGATATGACTGGGTCTTTATTAGAAACCTTTGTGAGGTTAAGCAATGATGCAAAAAAAGGAAGATCTTTAGATAAACTCTTGAATGACAAAATAGAGGAGCAAGGATATGGAGTTGAAAGTAGAGATACGTTTGAAGATAATGGGATAAAATACGAAAACATTAATCTATATAAACGGGTGCCGCTTTATAAACCCGGAGGAGGAGAATATAGAGATACAATCAAAAAGGAAATCAATGAAAATTAATTCGATATTAATAGTCTTATTTTCTTTTATATTTCTGAAATGTCAACATCATCGAGATCAAGAGAAAGATTTATATACACCCTGCGAATATAGGTTTAACTCATTATTCACATCAGAAAATAAATACTTTGATGCTCCAATGTTTAGACCAGATTCGTCCTTTATAGAAAACAAAAAAAAGGGTCATCATTATACACTTCCAATGTGCAATGACACAATTATTGTTAATTTTTATCAAAATGGTAATATTAAATCGTACTTGAGTAATGGAATGAGGCATGGATTATGGATTAAAGAAAATGAGTTTAGAAGCTATTTTGCTGATGTTTTAACTTATCAGGAGAAAAATGACAGTATTCTTGAATACAAAGTACTTGTCAACCATGATACAATTACTGAGCATGATTTTCTAACAGTCAATATTTCGCCAGCATTTCTTATAACTTCACCTAAACACTATAGGAAATATTTACTTTGTCGCGTTATAAAGACATATAAACAGCAATTTGATGTTGGAAATATAGTTGATTTTAAAGAGGTTTTTAAAGATACTTTTAGATTAGAACCTTTTGAGTCAACTAGTATAAGAATCGACAATTTAGAACCATGTCAATTTTATTCCATTGAATATCGAGTTGGAGGCAACAATCAGAATCCCATATTTTATGATGATCGTAATATCGGTGTATCGACCTTTAGAACTTTAGGGTGTGATTGAAATAATATCAAAGACTATTTTGCTTAGGAAAAGACATGATCTATAGCTTCTCTACCAAAAACTTTTCCACATCATTTTCCTCTATCCCCCAGTTCCCAATAACCGAGTGTTGAGGGGGCTATTTCTGGCCTGAGCGCGGGCCGCCGCCACCAAAAAAACAACTTCGTGTGTCCTCCTTGCAGCAGGGCCACTGTCCCAGTGGCCAGTACGACCGTATTTGGGCCTGCCTTATATCCTGCTATCAGGTGCTTTTATAACACAGGAATGAACTAATCTTAAATTTCTATTTGGCTGTAAGTTGCAGGATATGCGCGACGCATACGGTCGTACCAGCGCTAAAAAGTCACTTCTCGTCGTTATCTGTAGTTTCCACCAAAAGCGGACGGGTCCAAACTACAGCCGGATATTTAAATTTGTATTGTGTGTATGTATATTGGTTCGTAGATCGGAACCTACGAAAAACTGGGAACAACGGAGGGCTCCTTGAGGTTTAAAACTATACTCCTTCTAACCAAACACATAGCTACAATTTTTGGATAATTGTTTATACATATTATTGGATAAAATACCTATCTTCGACGTAGAAAACGACGAACAGCAAGTGACACTTATACCAAGCATCTAGCACTTCTTTATCCTAAAGTCTTCGCATACACTCGGAGCATTTAATGAGAATTGAAGGTGGTTATACGCTTAACATAATTAGGTAAAAAAGTTCAGATTTTCTGTTACGAAGTCTATTCGTGAAACGAACTAAGACTGAAAGGTCGAATTGTGGAAGAGCGATAGTTTGATGCATAGTGGAACTTAGGAGTTCGATCCAAGTGAACTATTGCATCGTAAATATTTAAGGAGATTATTATTAAAAAATTTTAAACATATTGTAATGAGAAGTTATTTGAAATTGTTTTTGGTATTAAACCTGGTTTTTGGGAGTTTGTTAGCTGTAGGTCAAAACAAAGATTTGCGTTTTAGTTTATCGGGCCAATTGGGCTGGGCTGTTCCTCAAGGAGATGGTGTTGGCGAAGAAGTGGGGCAAATTGATGTCGATGGGGGTTTAACCTATGCCGTCGATGGTTTGTATCATATTATGGACAATAAGTTGGGCGTCGGATTGAATTTCGGATCATCGATTTTGGCAAGCGTGGATGATGGGCTTGATGCCTTTGGTTTTTCCGTGATAGGTGCTAAAGGAGTATATTTTCTAAATCCTGACAAATTTACTCCCTTCTTTGGTTTAACCTTGGGAGTAGCAACTCTTTCAACGCCAGAGGTTTCCGTCAATGGCGAAGTCACATCCCCATCTGAGAAGGGAAGCACTTTTGCCATTCAACCATCTATTGGAATCATGTTCAAGGGCGGATTCTTTTTATCTGCTGACTATATGATTCCTGGAAAAGTAACGGTAGATAACACTGGAATTGAAGATCAGGCCATTGGTACACTGAATATCAATTTAGGTTATAGATATATAATCGATATTGAAAAGAAATCGGAGGCTGAGAAGTAACCCAAGATTATGAATAAATAAAAAGAATTCCCATGATTATCCTGGGGTGTTGCTATAATACTCCAGGATTATCATTTTTAGATCTGGTGCCGAAGTTTGTTGCAGATTTGACTTTGGTCAAGTCGTTCTCTTAGACCCGTATTATAGTACCTCTCTATATAAAGCACTGATTAGAAGGCCATTTGCATTTGTTTGGGGGCATTTTTCCTTATTTGCTGGTCATTTTTAACTATTATATGTATATTAGAGAATACAACAGATACACTATGATTCGACCCAAGTGGATTTATATTGTTCTAGCTTTTTTTTCTTGCATTCTTTTTTCATGTGATGACGAGGATCGTCCTCTTACGGCATTCGAATTTAGATATAATGGGCATTGGTTTGAGCAGGATGAGAACACTGAGGTATATGCGGACTATTTTAAAGACGAACTAACAATACGCTGTGACTTTGATGGAATTGGTGCTTTTACCATGTATATTAATAATCCGATTGAGGGTTTTACTTACGATATGGTACGAGACAGTTCGAATAATTGCACTTCTGGCGGTTATTTCCCGCCAGGAATTATATGGGCTGGAGAACCGGTTGTTCAGTGTGATTTTGTCGGCCAAGTCTTTTTACACGAATTCGATTTGGAAAGGCAAATACTAAAGGGTAGATTCCATTTTGAAGGACATGATGATGGAGAATTCGTCCGAGTGGAAACAGGAGCTTTTATCATACGTGAGATAGAATATTTTGATTTGGAAGGTCAGTACCTCAATGCTTTTACCAGTCCAAATACTTTTTCAGCCGATGAAATTCGAGGCAACATATCTACAGATGGCTCAGTAAAAGAATACAATGCTATTCACTATGTTTTTGATGAAAGAATAACGATTACCTTCAATAATGTGATAAAACCCGGAATATATCGAATGGGCCAGGAAGTTTCGCCTGAGGACCCATCCGTTGATATCGTCTACCACAGGAGTGTGCAAAATTCGAATGTGTTCCAAATGAACGATGGTAGCCTCTTTATTCAGAGTATTGATAGTATCCAAGGTACAATTGAGGGCACTTTCAGTGTTTTTTACAGAGACGACAGAAATTTTATCACCCAACGCTTACAATTAGGAGAATTCTTATTCAATTTTTAGATGATATGACAACACTTGACGACAACTTAACAGATGATTTGACCTTGGATGATTCCGCCAAGCAAAACTTATTGACCGCTGCTAAATGGGGTAAATTTTTGGCCATCTTAGGATTTATTGGAATAGGTCTAATGGTGGTGGCTGCTTTCTTCATGGGATCAATTTTTAGAATGTCCGGTATGAATGATGTTAGCCCTATGCCATTGGGTAATATGACAAGTATGATAACGATCATGTACCTCATCATCGCAGTTATTTATTTTTTCCCGGTGTGGTATTTGTTTAAATTCTCTGAAAATGCGAAGAAGGCAGTATTGAACAACCAACAGATGTCCGTAACAGAAGCTATGAATTACTTGAAGAGGATGTTCAAATTTATGGGAGTATTTACTTTAGCAATATTTGGTCTTTATGCCATGGCAATTATTGCTAGTTTATCAGGTGCCCTCCTAGGAGGATTATTTTAAGTATTGACTTGGGATGTAGAATGTAAAGCAGCATTCTAGATTCCCCGGGCTTATAATAGGAAAGAAATAGTTTCAATGAAAATGGTGTTCGGCCGCTCTGTTTTTTATTTTTCCTCTAAGCCTTCAAGGATCTTGGAAAGAAAAAGATTAAAGTCCATTTTCTTGCCGAGGCCCATCCGAACTACCACCAGGTCATGACTTGGAAAAATGAAGACATATTGTCCCTGAAATCCGTTACAGGAATACATATCCAAAGGAACATCGGGATATTTCTTGCCATCATTAAGCCAAAAATGTCCGCCATAGCCATTTTTACTGCTTTTAGCGGGTTTTCGAACAAAATCCACCCATGAACTGTCAAAAAGCTGTTCCCCCTCGTGGTTGCCGTAATTGAGGTATAGTAATCCAAACTTTGCCCAATCTCTAGGACTGGCAAAGCAGAAGGAAGATCCGACATAGGTGCCCGATTCATCCGATTCTATAATAGCCGTATACATGTCGAGCTTCCGAAACAACTCCTGATAGGGAAATCGATGATAATCCTGGTCGTCATCCATTCGATCCCGAATAAGCTGAGAAAGTATATTGCTTGTTCCACTGCTGTACGACCAATATTCTCCCGGAGCATGAATTAACTCATTGTTGATGGCCACAGAAGCGACATTCTCAGAGCGAAAAAGCATATTGGTAGCATCGGTTACCTTCCCATAGTCTTCTTCGAATTTTAATCCACTTTGCATCTGTAATAGATCTTTTAATGTGATCTCTTTCCTTTCATCATTTTTCCATGCGGCAAACAAATCATTTTCATCCAAACTCAATTTTTCCTGTTTGACCAGGATGCCAATTAAGGTAGCAGTAATGCTTTTCGTCATTGACCATCCATTGATTTGGGTGTCTTTGTCAAATCCCTGAGCGTATCGCTCGGCTACAATACTGTCCTTATGGACGACCAATACTGCCCTAGTTTGAGCGGAATCGACAAAGGCCAGGTCCATAGCAGCCTCTAAATGGGAACTCGCAAATTTCTTATTCGGTAATTCATAGCTTTCCTCATCTTCAGCTAGTTCTAAATTTTGTTGATAATCATCCTTTCCCGATAGTAAGATGCAACCTAAATCGTTTCGATAAACTGCCTTTCGCCCCGCCAATCCAAATAGGGTAGTCCGAACGGATTTAGATTCGTGATCAATTTTGGTTTTGGTCATGCCAAGCGGACCAGTTGCCAAATCCTGATTTTGAATGCTTTCTTGAGAGCGCTTTGCAATGAATGTACAAGAACACATTTTTTTAGCGGCATATCCATTGGCCACTTCGAGCTGCGGATAGTAAGTCTTAACTAAAAAAGCTAATCCTGCAAGCATCAAAATCAATACAATCCAAATAATCCTTTTCATGAGCATTAATAAGCAAATATATCTTCAAGGCTAAGTTCAATCACATTTCCATAAGAGCGTAGAAATTCCATGTCAATTTTACTCTTGTCTGCTAGAATGAGCAACTCATAATCCCTGTCTTTAATAATAGCTTTATGGAATTCTTTTAATTCTTGCTCACCTGCTAGTTCGACATATCTATAAATGGCTTTTCGCAGATCATAAGGATGACCCAAACGCTCATTGGTCTGATAGGTCCAATATATGTTGGCCTCCGTTATTCTATCCGACTCAATCTTCTTTTTAATAGATTGTCTCGCATTCTCGATTTGTTCGGAAACGACGGGCATATCGTCCAGGATTTCACGCATCGCTACGATAGCATCGGCCATTTTATCCGCTTGTGTTCCCACGTAGGCGCTCAAATAATGAGCTCTATCCTTATACTGCGGCTTTGCGTTGTAAGCGTAAGCGGAATAAGCCAAAGCTCTGGATTCTCTGATTTCCTGAAAGACAATCGAGGAGAGACCAAATCCGAAATAGCTATTGTAGAGTTCACTGGCCATATACTCTTCTAGGTCGAAGGTTGAATTACCTTTCGACAAGAACATCACTTCTGCCTGTACGATCGGAAAATCCACCACGTAAATATTGTTGGCAACGGTAGGTCTTTCTGAAAACACTTTATTCTCAGGAGTCGATATCAATTGGTCCGGGACAGATCTGAATTCTTCCATGACAGAAATCAACTCGTCCATGCCCATGTCCCCGTAGAAAAATATATTGTGCTTGAACTTATTGAGTTGCTTGATTTTCTGGATCAGATCACTTCCCTTAATATCCTCTAATTCCTGGTTACTCAAAATATTGGTAAAAGGCGATTCTTCACCATACTTGACATAGGAATACAAGGCATTGCGCAAGATCTTTCTTTTGTCCGATTTGTCGTTCTGCCTCTGTGTTTGGATATCCTCTATTAAGTTGCCTAAGGCAAGTTCATTAAGGGTGACATTTTCCAGCAATTGATCAATCAAAGCGATTCCGTCTTTGATGGACTCTTCGAGACCACTTAAAGAGAGATAAATTCTCTCGTTTTGATGAAAGCTGTTGAATTCCAGCCCAAGTTTGAACATTTCTTTTTGAAATTCTTCAGAGCTCAACTCATCGGTGCCAAGGAAGGGCAAGTACTGGATAGCAAGGTCCATCTTCTTATCCGCATTTTTCCCCATTTCATAGACGTAAAGCAGGTTGAAATAACCATTAGAGTTCTTGACTGAGTGAATATTGACCCCATTTCTATAGCTCGTAGAATGTTTTAAGTCCTTTTCGAAATCCAGGAAAACCGGATCAAGCTCAGGGGATTCATCAGAAAGCCATTCTCGGGCAAAGTCACTTTTTTCATCTTTGACAAGATCTATAGGAGTAATTTTCGGCTTGTCTACTTTCTCCACCTTACTGTCTTCACCCTGAAGTTTGCGGACAACGACGCAGTTATCCATTCGCATGTGTTCTTTAGCGAAATCGGCCAGCTCCTTTTTAGAAAATTGTTCCATTTTCTCGTGTCGAAGGACAAAATCTTCCCAGTCTAATCCTAAGATGAAAGAGTTCGTCATTTTATAAACACGTGCATTATTGCTTTTCTCTGATTTCAATTCGCTCAGCCTAAAGTCTTTAATCACGGCTTCTATGAGCCATTCTTCAAAGTTTCCTTTTTGGAGATCTTCTACTGCACCGAAAAGCAGTTGTTCGATCTCTTCCAAAGTTTGACCCTCCCTGGGCTTAGCTGAAAGCCCGAGAACACTGTAATCCTCATAGATCCAATTCCAGGCCTCACCATCGATGAGTTTCTGTTGTTTGTTGAGATTGAGATCTAAAATTCCCGCTTGCTTGTTGAATAGTATTCCCTTGAGCAACTGAACTTTCAAAGCGTCTTCTGTATTGGCACCATCAAACTTCCATGCCATATCCAAATAAGGACTCTCCTGTCCATAGACTTCATGAACAACTTTTTCGTCCAAGTCTTTTTGTGGCTCATACATCCATGGTTCTATGGATTGGGCTTTATACTGACCAAAGTATTTCTCTGCTAGTGCTATGACATTATCGGGATCGAAATCCCCGGATAGCACGATCGCCATATTATTGGGCACATAATATTTCTTGAAGAATTTATGAATTTCATAATGACTGGGATTCTTAAGATGTTCTCCCTCTCCAATGGTAGTTTGTGTTCCGTAGGGATGCGAGGGAAACAAGCTACCCATGACGGCCTTCATCGTTTTTCTAAAATCCCGATCTTGGCTGATGTTGTATTCCTCGTAAACGGCCTCGAGCTCGGTGTGAAACAAGCGAAGAACCAGTTCACTGAATCGCTCTGACTCTAGTTTGAACCATTTCTCTAGTTCGTTTGACGGGATATCATTGACATAAACCGTTTGTTCTACCCAAGTGTAAGCATTCGTCCCTTTGGCACCTAGCGAGCTGATTAATTTATCGTATTCATTGGCGGCGACATGTTTGGATGCCTGATTCGAAATTCTATCAATCTTATCGTAGATGTCTTTTCGCTTTTTCGAATCCTTGGTTTGACGATGTAATTCATAGAGATCGGCAATACTATCCAATAGTATTTGTTCTTTTTTCCAATCCAAAGCTCCCAAAGAAGAGGTACCTTTAAACATCATATGCTCCAGGTAATGGGCAAGACCGGTACAGTGCGCAGGATCGTGTTTAGAGCCAGCTCGAACCGCAATATTCGTAGAAATTCTCGGTTCAGCTGGGTTAATACTCATGTACAAAGTCAAACCGTTGCTGAGTCGATGTATTTTGACCTTTAGGGGGTCTTGAACAGTCGCTTTTTCTCCTTGATGTACTCTACTTTTAAAATCTGAATTCATTGCCATTATACTTGTAAAACTTGATATAAGAAAGATTAGAACAAATGGTTTCGCTCTTTTTAAAAAGTATCGAGCTTTCATAAAGTTTTTTAGAGATGTTTAATACCTTAAATTAGGATATTTCTTGTTGCGGTAGAACCATAGTAGGAAAAGTCCAAATATGATGAAGGGTATACTTAAAAGTTGACCGGTACTCAATCCATTATTAATGGCCTCTTGAAGTCCTCCCTGGCTCCGTTTAAAATACTCAAGAATAAACCGAGAACCCCAAAGAAAGATCAAAAATATGCCGAAAATTCTTCCAATATATCTTGAGGTATCTGTTTTCCAATACAGATACCAAAGAAGAAAAAACAGGGCAAAATAACCCAGTGATTCGTAGAGTTGCACCGGATGACGGGGTAATTCATCTACTCTCTCAAATATAAATGCCCAAGGAACTGTAGTTTCATTGCCGACTATTTCACTATTCATCAAATTCCCCAATCTGATAAAGCCGCCAGCCAATGGTATAGCTACAACCACGCGATCAAATACCCACAACCAGTGCTTCTTGGCTACTCTATAATTGAACAATAACAGGGCGATAATAATGCCTATGGCACCACCGTGACTCGCCAGTCCCCGGAAACCGATAAATCTAAATGTAGGTTCGAATTCTACTGGTAGAATCATCTCGAGAATATGGTCGCTGTAATAATCCCAATCATAAAATATACAATGACCCAATCGAGCTCCAATCACGGCACCGAAAAAAATGTAAAAAAGCAGCTTGTCCAACCACTCTTTGGGCTCTTTTTCCCGTTCTAACATACTTTTTACCAGAAAGAAACCTATGAAAAACCCAGCTGCGAATAGGAGGCTGTACCATCTGAATTCAAAGGAGCCTATTTCCAGAATAAACGGAGAGGGATTCCAATGGATATATTGAAGAAGCATATGAGATGTTTAAAAGCGAAATTACAAAATTATCAGTACGATTTAGTTCCCAAAACTGCTTAAGTGCTGTCGGAGACGACTTAACTGCTCTTTGTTGCCTATTAGGATAAAACTCGAATTTTTGGTTAGAATTGTGTCTGGTCCCGGATTGATCACATACTTTCCTTTTTCCGTCTTAAAACCAATAATATTTGCCCCGGAAGCATGCCTAATATTAAGTTCAGCTATGGTCATGCCCCTACATATTTTGGGCAGATCAGCCTCTTTTAACTCTTCGAATCCAACATCGGATTCGAATTCTTTAGTGAGAAAGGAGAAGAACTCCACTGTTTCCGGTTTGCTGACCAATGTGGCCATGTAGAATCCGCCGATTTGGTCCGGCATTATCGCGTGGGAGGCTCCTGCTAGTTTGAGTTTTCTCTCAGCGGTCTTATCATGCGCCCGACTTATCAAATTGAGATTTGGATTTAACTGTCTGGCACTCAACACAACAAAGAGGTTCTCGCTGTCCTCGGGTAAGGCAGTGATCAGGCAACTGGCCCTTTCAATCCCTGCATCTTTTAATGCTTGGTCATCGGTCGCATTTCCATGCACGTAGGGAATAAAAACTTCGCTCTCCTGGATTTTTTCGATGATCTTTTCTGATTTTTCTATGACCACAAAAGGGACTTCTTGACTCAGGAATTGATCTATTATTTCAAGACCATAGCGCCCGTAACCACAGACTATGACGTGGTTTTCAATTGATTTGATGCTCCTTGTAATACTCATAGCGTGTAATTTTTTGAACAAACGACCCTGAATGATATGATAACTAAAAACGGCAACGACATAGGCAAATATGGCAATGTTGATCATGATACAGATCATGGTAAAAATCCTGCCCTCTCTTGATAATTCGACAATCTCTCCATAGCCAACGGTAGAAAAGGTGATAACGACCATGTACGCCGCGTTGATCAAGTCCATCCCCTCGAGTAAGATATATCCTCCCGACTGAACGATAAATGCAGTAACTATCAGTAAGGTGGCCGTTCTGCCACTTAATACGGAGTCTGAAACCCTTATTAATCCCAAATTCTTACGGTATCTTCTTTTCATCAGATTGTATCAGATGCTTAAAATTATATAATAATTTTACTTTCAAAGTATATTGATGTTTTAATGATAATTCTATTGCAAAATCCTCAATGAGATTATTAAGAATATATGTTAATAGGGCGATTATTCTCTCCTCACTATTGGCTTTAAGTCTGGCTTGTAAGGTGGAAAAGAATACGGAAATATCAATACACGAAAAGTCAGAACTTGGCAGGTATCTTTTCTTTGACAAGGGACTATCTTTTAATGCGCGCATTTCATGTTCGAGTTGTCACGATCCTGGGATGGCCTTTACAGACGGTTATCGAAAAGCGATCAATGATAAGGCGGATCAATTGGCCACCAATACAACGACCGTTCTCAATTTAAAAGATTACCCTTATTTGAGCTGGACAGATACCACGGTTGTTGATTTACAAAAGCAACTAAAACGTCCTCTTTTTTCGGAAAAGCCTATCGAGCTAGGTTTACATTTTGATAGCTTGAAGATATTCGATTATTTAAGTGATCAATACAGTTCGGGCTTTGTCTCATTTTATGATGACATCAGTTCTGAAAGTGTCATTGATGCCTTGGCCAGTTATATCAATAGCCTTGAATGCCGAAATGCGGTGGTAGATGATTTTGTTCAAGGGAAAGACTGCGAAAAAGTGGATGTAGCTTTTTATGAGGGGTGGAATTGCTATTTCGAATTGGATTGTCATTCCTGCCATGGGGGTAGGGATTTTAACATTCCAGAATTGAGTTCCAATTACCCCAATTCGGAATTCAGGATCCCAGGATTGAGGAATGTGAGAATAACCAAGCCATACTTTCATGATGGTTCCGTATTTGATTTAAGCGAAGCTATTACCATTCATTCCGAATCGCTTTATGCAGACCAATCAATAAGCAGGATTCCTACAGATGCTGATATTCAGAAACTTCTTCATTTCTTGGATGAATTGACCGATACCAGTTATCTTAGCAATGAACATTTTACCAGTCCATTTAATCAGTAATTTATGCTTCGGTTTTTAAGTCTTTGTTTTCTTATGATTTTGATGATGGCATTCTTTTCGTGCATGAGGACCGAGCAACCGGAAAGTAAGCTAGAATGGAGGAAACAGCGAATTGAAGCGGCATTGAAAGGGGCAATTCCAGTTTTGTTTTTAAACGAAAATCAGATTCTTTCAGTTGCGGACCAGGAAAAGTTATTGAGTGATCCGGAATTCAAGAGCTTTCTGCTTGATCAAAAAACCGGGGAGCCAATGCTCAATGAAGTTTTTTCGATAGACGAGATAAGACCTTCAGATATTCACGAACAAATTAGTGTTTGTAAAACCTGTAAATGTGCCAGGATGGAGTTGTATAATTATGCGCATAATGGGACATTAATCATTACGCTAGATGTCGAAAATAAAAGACCTATTCACCGGACTTTTTATGCTCAGATGCAAGGTGATTTAAATCAAGAATTGGCTGATCTTGCAATGGAAATTGCAATCAATGATAACTTGGTTAAAGAAACTTATGGAAGTCCACTCAGTGCGGAAGATGGAGTAATGCAAGGGACTAAAACTGCCTTAAATAGAACGAAATGCCAGCGATCAAATCATCTGTGCGCAGCACCAACTTTCGTTAAGGATGACAAAGCTCTTTGGGCCATTGTGGACTTGACAGATCTTCATGTGGTAGGGGTCGAATGGACGAATGTGGGGCGAACGGGAATGCCCGTTACTGAAAGGAGCGCTCAAAATGATAGGATCATGAACAAGTATTGCGATCAGGTGAATACTTATCAAAATGATCATTGGAGTTTTAAGTATAATTTGACGCGTTCTGATGGGATGAAGGTTTACGATATTAGCTTTCGAGATAATGCTGTGATTCGAAGTATTAAGACTGTTGATTGGCATGTATCCTATTCGGAACGCAAGGGATTTGGGTATAGTGATGCCATAGGCTGTCCAGAGTTCAGTATGGCGGCTGTGATAGCGGTAGAAGCACCTCAATTTTTGCCGATAATAGACGGAGGAGATACTACTGGATTTAAGATGGTACAGGACTATTTTAGCAAGGATTGGCCAACTCCATGTGCTTACAATTACCGTCAGGAGTTCGAATTTTATAAGGATGGGAGTTTTAGACCAAAAATTGCATCCATCGGTAGAGGCTGTGGTTCGGATGGTACTTATAGGCCGGTGACAAGAATCGCTTTTGAAGGAAATGAACAGGCCTTTTTAGTTGCAAAGGATCAGGAATGGGTAGCTTGGAATAAGGAGCAATGGCAAAGGGAAGACGAACTCTTCCCATATAGAAGTGATGTTTTCTTCGCCCAATGGAAATCCTCGAATAACAAGTACTGGATAGAGAGTAATCAGGGCCAATTCGGAGACGGAAGCCGAGGTGATAAAGCGTATTTCTATGTCACTGTAAATCATCCTGATAGGGTAGAAGGGGAAGCTGATTTGCCCACAATCGGTCCCTGTTGTAATACTGATCATCGCCAAGGACCGGAAAAATTCATTAATGGAGAATCCTTGGAACAGGAAGAACTAGTTTTTTGGTATGTTCCTGAATTAAAAAATGATGGTAGGAAAGGACATGAGTATTGCTGGGCAGAGTCAGTCCTTGAGAATGGTCGTTTTGTTCCCAAAATTTACCCTTGTTTTTCAGGTCCTAAATTTGTTCATCAAAAAATATAATCTACATGCTTCGTTGGACATTTCAAGGCATTTTTATCTTATATAGCGGGTTTTTATTGGGGCAATGTGCCGGTATGCCAAAGTTCGTAAAGGATTGGGGCTTTAATGAGGGTAGAATAGCGCTCAGTACGTCCGAAAGGCATTTAAAAGGACTTGTTTTAGTAGAGCTGGACCAGGGAGACTTGAGATCGGCAAGAAGGGTCAAAGAGTTTCAGCATCCTTCTTGGAGTAGCGAGGGTTTTTTAAGTACGGTGATCAGGGATAGGGATGGCCACATTTACGTCGCTCCAAAACCCAATGTAAGCATGCTCTATACCAATAAAGAAAACCTGAATACAGTCTTTAAGATCGATTCGAAGACAGGAGAAATGCAGAAATTCACTTCAATTCCGAGTAAGTATGAGACCAATATTGAGAATACTTATGGAGTTTTGGGGCTTCATTTCAGCTGTGATGCTAACAAAATTTTAGTGAGTTCATTATTGGGTTCGGATAGTAAAAATGAAAGGGGAACTATCTATTCGATCGATCCAAGTTCAGCAGAAAAAAAACTGATTATAAAAGGGGTTGATGCTATTGGATTGTACCTACTAAGGGGAAGTAATGGCAGCTTAAGATTGATTTTTGCCAGTGCTCGTGGTTCTTTTATATTCGAACAGAAATTGGATGATAAATTAAATCCGATTGGTTCTCCTAATTTGATCATAAACTTAGAGGGTCTGGGACCTAGAGGTGATGATAAAGTTCGAAAAATCAGTTTTAGAAATAATCAGATGGTGTTGACCGGAACCAGTTTTAATTACAATTTGAGTGTTCCTCATTCTAGTGTTGAGACCAATTATGTCTTCTCTTGGATACCTGATCAAAAAAGCTGGAAATTGGTTTCTATTCAATAGATTTCTAGAATCATTTTTCTTTTCTGGCATGTAAGTGCTAAAGGTCTGACTTATAACGATCCAGATTATAGACTAAGAAGATGCTAATTGTCAGATTATATCATAGGGTCAAAAAGAAAGTATGCAGTAATATTTGCCTTGGCGCGAATCGTGTGAAAGTTCAAATAAATTTCGCGGAGAATTAATCAGAATAACATGATAGATTGTGAAGATAGAATAGGCGATTGCGGTGTAAAGGATAGAATAATATTTGGCAGATCATTTTCTTGGCAATCTTTAGAATATTTTTTCTTATCTTTGGCATGAAAATTGCCCCATTTTCAGGAATATCTATTTTTAATTTCCCCCCCTTTAAGATTTCTGATTGCTTGCTTTTTCAATGAAATTGATTCTTGGAAGAGGAGATCAGATTTTTTTATGGAACTGATAACGTGAACTAAATGAACTTCATTTTACAATGTCTGATTAATTCAGATGCTTTCAAGACAAAACTTGTGCTTGTCGGAATATTTTTTCTAATGCACGGTTATTCAACAGGACAAATCAGTGGGACTGTATTTCAAGAATTTCCTTTCGACGGATCAACTCAAAATACATATGGTGTTTTCGATGCCAATGAACTGGGTGTTAAAGGAGTTACCGTGACCATTACAGATGCTGGTGGTGCAGTTACTACTCAAATGACGGCTTCGGATGGAACATGGAACGACCCGGTTAGTAATTTTCCAGTAAGGGTAGAATTTACTTGGCCTAGTCTTCCTTGGCTAGAAAGTAGTCCAGATGGATCGGGAAGTAATACTTCCGTACAGTTTATTTCATCCACAAGCTCCAATGTAGATTTTGGATTGTATCAACCTGGTAAATACGGTACGAGCAACCCAGAGATGTATACACCACGTTATGTAGCTGGAGATCCACTCGCGGTAGGTAGTAATTCTGCAAGTGATGCGGTGATGGTTGAAGTACCGTATACTGCTGATGGCGATAGGGATGCCAATACCGATTTAGCCACAGCGGCTGAAATTGGTTCTACCTGGGGAGTGGCCTATGATGCCAAACGAAGCGTGATTTATGCTGCAGCCTTTCTAAAAAGACACATCGGAATGGGTCCCAACGGTCCAGGAGCAATATATACCATTGATCCAAGCGGTGGATCGAGTCCAAGTTTGCTAGTAGATTTTGTAACTCAAGGGATTAATGTTGGTCAAGCGAATATACCAAGTAATGCTGCGCGTAATTTGCCAGCGGATAAAACCTTGAATAGTTATGACCATGCTGTATTTAATGATATAGCCAAGGTGAGTTTTGGAGATATCGATATTTCTCCGGATCAAAACTCTCTGTACGTTGTGAATTTATTTGATCGATTGGTCTATCAGGTCGATTTAAACTCTCCAACTTCAATTACTGCACTTCCGGCTTTTCCAAATCCTTCATGCACCAATGGTGTAGCGAGGCCTTTTGGATTGGAGATTTGTAAAGGAAAGTTATTGCTTGGAGTTGTTTGTAGTGCAGAAAATGGCGGAAGCTTCGCCAATCTCGATGGATACATTTATTCATATGATCTTTCTTCCGGGTCTTGGGATGCTTCACCGATGTTCACTTTTGATTTGGATTATCCGCGCGGAGCACTACATTTTAACACAGTTGCCCCATTTCAACCTTGGGAGGATGTGTTTACTAATTTTCTCGATCAAGGTGAAGACACTGGTAATACAAGTGATAATTTTGGAAGAGCCATGCACCCTCAACCCATTATTTCAGATATAGAAACGGATTCTGAAGGATCATTGCATATTGGAATCATGGATAGGGCTGGTCATCAGTTGGGACATAGGAATTCAGACCCAGATCCTACTGAGACATCTGCTCGATTGATGACGGGAATGACAGCTGGAGATCTTTTAAGAACATACTTAGATCCAAATACTGGCAATCTGGTTTTGGAGAATGCCGGAGTAGCTGGTCCTTATACTTCATCGGGAACTGGGACGGATCCTTCCGGACCAGGTAGCACTACCTCTTCATCAGGACCTGGAAATGGAGAGTTTTATTGGTCTGACTTTGTTACTAATTTTGACGTAGTAAATAATGTACTTCAGGAGTATCATTCTGAGACTTTTGTTGGTGGATTGAGTCATAACCTTGGTTCGAACGATTTACCAGCTACAGTTTTTGATCCTACCATCAATCAATTGGATGCTGGTGGAATTCAGACCTTTGATATTACCGATGGGGATGATACAAGGGATTATACCGTATATTTTGATGCTTCGACAGATGCAAGTACCAGTGGTAAAGCGAATGGTTTGGGAGATATAGAATTGCTATCCAGTCTTCCACCAATAGAGATAGGAAACTATGTTTGGGAAGATACTGATATGGATGGAATACAAGATCCGGATGAAAATCCAATTAGTGGATTAACCGTTGAACTTTACGACGCGTCGGGCACAACTTTATTAGCCACGGCAACAACCGATGGAAACGGTAACTATATATTTTCAAATGATCCAAATGGTTCAAGTACTGGAAGTCATATATATAATATTTCTCAATTGGAACCGGATATGAGTTATCTTCTTAGATTTCCCACGATGAGTGGAGCTTTGGATCTTACAAGCGCTAACTCCGGATCCGTTGATATCATTGACTCTGACGCAAATGCATCAGGAGAGATAACGGTACAAACATCAGATATCCCTGTTTTTGGAGCTAATAATCATAGTTTCGATGTGGGATATTCTATGTCTAATGATTGTCCTCCCAATGAACATGTGATTTGTGACAACGATTCCAACGTAGCAGATTTAATTGCTGCCGCCGGACTGACCAATATCGTATGGTATGAATACAATGAGCAGACTATGACAGCTGGAGCAATTGTCGGTACTGGGCAAGTTCTAACTATTACCGGAAGTGATATCGGAACTGCTGGAAGTAGAAAATGCTATGTGTATACGGCAGATGATGCTCAGGGTTGTCCTGCAGAATTATGTTGCCCGGTATGTGTAAGTACGGAGCAGTGCTGTCCGGATCCTAATTGTTATAATGTAAATATTACGGTTCCGACAGATCAATAAATTAGTTTGATTTAAATCTCTTTTTAACGAAAAAGGGATAACCTTTAATAGAAAAATAAATATTTGTAAGTGCTAGTCTTTTAGATTAGTACGAAACAAAATAAAAAATATATTTAGGGTAGAAAAAGAACTGCATCAATACCGCATCTACTAACATATTTGCGGTAATTGCAAAATAAATATGGATATTTTAATATCCAATAAAGCTAAGGATAAAAAATGGTATTATATTTGCGGATGTTTTTGTAGTTCGAATTGAAATGTTTTTTATTTTCGATTTGATACCCCTTTATTAATTCCCCCCTTAAGCAAGAGCTGAATAAACAGTATCGCTATACTGTTACTCTAAGTTTATTCAACTCTTTTATGGCGTAAATTTTATGGTTTGGTTTGATTTTCCTGTGTGACGCAGGTGGAAGTCTATTGTTGTAATTGACCTTAGAGGTCAGCATTATTTGCGCTAAAAAAAGAAGCATGATTTTAAAATCTAGGCAAAAGAAACGAAGGTATAATTCGACAAACGCTGAACAGCGTTCTGATTCCCCCTTGTCCTTAAGGGATAGTTTGATACATATTTCAAATAACAATTTAATTAGGAATAGAAAATTCACTAAAATGAAACTTATTAATTCTACAGTTTTTAGTTTTCAATTAAAGGCGCTCGTTATCTTAGGATTAACGGTCTTTACGTCTTTACAAAATCCGTTGTGGGGTCAGGATCCCTGTCCTCAGGATGTGAATATGATTTGTAATGACGGTATTGAGTCAATTATTTTAGAGGCTGATGCTGGTTTGACCAATGTAGTTTGGTACAACGAAGCTGATGATGTAGTGGGGACAGGCAATCAGTTGATTGTTACTGCTAATACTCCAGGCCTTGAAGATGGAATAGATTCTTATTATTACACGGCCGATGATCCCGATGGATGTCCTGGGGAACTCTGTTGTCCGGTAATTGTAGAATTAGAAGATTGTAACAGTCCTCCTGAAGAGGGTTTCTTCCCATGTGCTTGTGAAGCGGGATCTGGTACCAATGAGGTTGACCTTGTTGCAGTTCCAGTACCTGATAATGATCAAATTTGTATTGATTTAGCTTCTGAGGGAATCATCGCAAGTGAGGTTGATTCTGCAGAAGTTTGGTTTTTTACAAGATCTGGTTTCGCAGACAGACCTACTCAAGTGACCTTTACATCTGATAATGGTTATACGGATAATCAAGTTGCAGCAGATGGAATTGCTGCCGGAGGAGGAGGTTATTACTATAGAACACTTTTCCCGGCCGGTGCCGGTCAAATTTGTGTTGAAACTCAAGGTGCTATAGTAAATGCCCGTTCACTTGGCGCTTTTGTATATCAGACAACACCAACTGGTTTAGGTGGCTTTGCTTTCGAATTTGTAGGAGATTATATATACCACAACGGAAGTGGAGAAGATTGTTATAGCACCATCGTTCCTTTAGTACCTTCTGATGATCCAAATACTGTTACTGTTCAGATAGCAGTGGAAGATTTAGAGCAAAGTGATCCGAGAACTGTAGATTTCAGATTTTCTGCTGGAGGTATGGATTATGACTTTACTGAGTCTGGTCCAAGTTTTGTTATTGGTGAGTTAGCGGTATTCGAATTTACCCTTACTAATGTACCTGTTAATGCAGACGAGCTTTTCCTAGATGTTTGTTCTGTAGCATCCAATAACGGTCAATCTGCTTACCCTACCGGATTGATAGTAGATAGTTCACCAGCTTGTGGATGTATATTCGACTTGGCTTTGAGAAAGACTGTAGCTTCCTCAGGTCCTTTCGTTCCTGGTGACCCAGTGACATTTAATATAGAAGTAATTAACCAAGGTGAACTTGAAGCTACTGATATTACCGTAACGGATTATATTCCAAATGGTTTGACCTTAGCTGACGGAGCATGGAATGACCTCGGAGCAACTGCTACTTTGGCAACTCCAATCGCTTCTTTGGCTCCTGGAGCATCTACAACAGTAACGATAAGTTTTACTATTGATTCTGATTATGAAGGAGATAGAATAGTGAACTTCGCTGAGATTAGTGATGCCAGTAACTTCTTGAATGAGCCGGACATTGATAGTGATCCGAATAATATTAATGGCGATGATGCTGGGGGTGCACCTGGAACGCAATCGGATGATGCTGTAAATGGAGATGGTTCCGGAACTCCAGAAGGAACAGATCCAACAACAGATGAAGATGATCATGATCCTGCATTGTTGGAAATAGTTCAAACATTTGACCTTGCTTTAGCTAAGACGTTAAATACCTTGGCCACTCCTGGGCCATTTGCTCCTGGAGATGATGTGACGTTTACAATAACTATAACTAACCAGGGAACAATTGAAGGAACTGATATTCAAGTTGCCGATTATGTTCCTGAAGGTTTAATATTGAATGATACGGATTGGAACTATGATGATGTTACTGATCAGGCATTCTTAGCTGTACCTATTGCCTCTTTGGCTTCTGGTGCATCTACAACAAGAGATATTACATTCACCATAGGAGCAGATTTTATGGGGAATTCGATTCGAAACTGGGCTGAAATCAGTGAAGCTGATAATGCCTTGGGTCTCCCCGATGTAGACAGTGACCCCGATTCAGATAATTTTAACTCGCCCGGAGAAACAAATGATTTAGATGATGATGACGTAATTACAGAGGATGGAATGAATGGAGGAGATGAGGATGATCACGATCCGGCTGAGATTACAGTTAACCAAATTTTTGACCTTGCTTTGACTAAAAAGCTGGATAATACAGCTACACCTGGACCATTTGCTCCAGGAGATAATGTGACTTTTGTTATCGAGGTGATCAACCAAGGGACATTAGATGCGTCTGATATCCAAGTTACAGACTACATCCCTACAGGATTGACATTGAACGATCCTAACTGGGTGGCTGGACCTGGAAGTACAGCTACGCTAAATACTCCTATTCCTAGTTTAGCGGCTGGAGCATCTACCACAGTTGAGATTGCATTTATTATTGATGCAGATTTCATGGGAGATGCGATTCGAAACTGGGCTGAGATTTCTAGTGCAAGTAATGAGTTAGGACAAGCTGATATAGACAGTGATCCAGATGGAACTAACTTTAACAGTCCAGGTGAAACTGATGATCTAAATGATGACGATGTTGTCGATCAGGATGGAATGAATGGAGGAGACGAGGATGATCACGATCCGGCTGAGATTATGGTTGGACAGATCTTCGACTTGGCATTGAGAAAGACAATCAATAAAACAGCAACTCCTGGTCCATGGAGTCCTGGTAGTACAATCACATTTACTATTGAAGTGATCAATCAAGGAACCCTGGATGCGACTGATATTCAAGTAAGTGATTATATACCAGTTGGTTTGATCCTTGCTGACGGAAATTGGGGTCAAGCGGGTACGGTTGCTACACTAAATACTCCTATCGCGAGCTTAGCGGCTGGAGCAAGCACAACGGTTGATATCAGCTTCACTATTGATCCTGCTTACCAAGGTGGTGAAATAGTCAATAGAGCAGAGATTTCAGATGCAACTAATGCATTGGGAGAGCCAGATATTGATAGTACTCCGGATGATACTAACGGCAATGATGCTGGTGGTGAGCCAGGAACACCTTCTGATGATTCAGTTAATGGTGATGGAAGTGGTAATCCTGGAGATCAAGATCCAACAACAGATGAGGATGATGAAGATCCGGCATTGGTGCCAGTACTTCAGACATTTGACTTGGCATTGGATAAAGCATTAAATACACAGGCAACTCCTGGCCCATTTGAGCCAGGTGATGATGTAACTTTCACCATTACTGTACATAACCAAGGAACACTTGATGCGACTGATATCGAGTTGGTTGATTACGTTCCGGAAGGAATGACATTGAATGATGGAGATTGGGATTATGATGCCGTGAGTAATGAGGCCTATTTAAATAGTCCAATTCCTAGTTTAGCTGCTGGGGCAACTACATCAGTTCAGATAACATTTACTATCGATGATGATTATATGGGTGCCACTATCAGAAACTGGGCAGAGATTGCTGACGCTCAAAACGCTCTTGATGAAGAAGACGTGGATAGTGATCCCGATTCTGATAATTTCAATTCACCTGGTGAGACAGATGATTTGGATGATGATGATGAGATCAATGAAGATGGTAAGAATGGAGGAGATGAGGATGATCACGATCCAGCAGAGATCATGGTTGGACAGATCTTCGACTTGGCTTTGAATAAAAAGGTTGATAATACTGCTACACCTGGACCATTTGCTCCGGGAGGAAATGTAACCTTTGTTATTGAGGTATTCAACCAAGGAACATTAGATGCTCAGGATATTCAGATTACGGATTACGTACCAACTGGATTGACTTTGAACGATCCAAACTGGGTTGCAGGTCCTGGTAGTACAGCGACACTTGTCAATCCAATTCCTAGCTTAGCAGCTGGAGCATCTACTACTGTTGAGATCGCTTTCTTGATTGATGCAGACTATATGGGTAGCTCTATTAGAAACTGGGCTGAGATTTCCGGTGCTTCGAATGAGTTGGGAGAACCTGATGTCGATAGTGATCCTGACGGAACAAACTTCAATAGTCCTGGTGAGACGGATGACTTAAATGATGATGACGTCATCGATCAGGATGGTATGAACGGAGGAGATGAAGATGATCACGATCCATCTGAGATCATGATCGGACAGATCTTCGACTTAGCATTGACGAAAAAATTAAATACAAACTTAACTCCTGGTCCATTTAGTCCTGGTTCAGCGGTAAGCTTCATTATCGAAGTTACCAACCAAGGAACTTTGGATGCAACGGATATTGAAATCAGTGATTATATTCCTACTGGTTTGAGCTTGAATGATGGAAACTGGAATGATTTCGGTGCTATTGCTACTTTGGCTACGCCAATACCAAGTTTGGCAGCAGGTGCTAGTACTACAGTTTTGATCAATTTCACAATTGACGCAGACTTCCAAGGAGGTGAGCTTGTGAATAGAGCAGAGATCAGTGGTTCAGATAATGAATTAGGAGAAGATGATATAGATAGTACGGAAGACCAAGATCCTACTAATGATGCAGGTGGAGAGCCTGATACTCCTTCGGATGACGCAACCAATGGTGATGGTAGCGGTGATCCAGGAGATCAAGATCCATCAACAGATGAGGACGATGCGGATCCGGCTAGAATTGAAGTAGAGCAAACATTCGACTTAGCTTTAGATAAGGTATTAAATACGAATGCTACACCTGGTCCATTCGAACCAGGAGATCAAGTGACATTTACTGTTACTATTTATAACCAAGGAACATTGGATGCAACTGGAATTGAAGTTGTTGATTACGTTCCTGAAGGATTGACACTGAATGACGGTGGCTGGGATTATGATGCAGTTACTGGTAAGGCATTCTTGAATCCTCCGATTGCATCTTTGGCTGCAGGAGCGGATGTGTCAAGAGATATTACTTTCACTATTGACGCTGATTATCAAGATGATAGAATCAGAAACTGGGCGGAGATTGCTGACGCGGACAATGCGCTAAATGAGCCAGATGTGGATAGTGATCCGGATGCGGAGAATTTCAATCAACCTGGTGAGACTGATGACTTAGCAGATGATGATGAAATCAACGAGAACGGAAAGAATGGTGGCGATGAAGATGACCACGATCCAGCAGAGATTATGGTTGGTCAAGTATTTGACCTTGCTTTGATCAAGCAATTGGATACGGAAGCTACTCCTGGACCATTTGCTCCGGGTGATAATGTTACTTTCATTATTACTATTACCAACCAAGGAACATTGGATGCACAGAATATCCAAGTAACGGATTATATTCCTAATGGATTGACATTGAATGATCCGGATTGGACAGACAATGGTGGTTTGGCTACC
The DNA here is from genome assembly GCA_965230755.1 of Saprospiraceae bacterium. Lineage (GTDB taxonomy): Bacteria > Bacteroidota > Bacteroidia > Chitinophagales > Saprospiraceae > DATFJT01. Next base: position 72,661 of record CBDDLT010000011.1, read on the forward strand.
TTGAATGATCCTATACCGTTCCTAGCAGCTGGTGGAGTTACTACTGTTGGAATCGCATTTACAATTGATGCGGATTTCATGGATGATAGAATTACCAACCTTGCGGAAATCAGTTCTTCTGATAATGAATTGGATCAGGATGATATTGATAGTCCTGAAGATCAGGATCCTGACGATGATACCATAGGTGGTGATGACACTATTGATGGAGAGAATAATGATGAGGATAACCACGATCCAGCAGAGATCATGGTAGGTCAAGTATTCGACTTAGCGTTGACTAAGAAAATTAATACGAATTTGACACCTGGTCCATTTGCTCCTGGTGATGCCATAACTTTTGTTATTGAAGTATTCAACCAAGGAACACTGGATGCGACGGATATTCAGATTACAGATTATATCCCAACTGGATTGATCCTTGCGGATGGAGCTTGGTCTCAAGCAGGTAATTTAGCTACTAATAATACATTGATTCCTAGTTTGGCAGTCGGTGCTTCTACAACTGTGAATATTACATTCAGTATAGATGCAGGCTTCCAGGGAGATGAGATTATCAATAGAGCTGAGATCAGTGATTCTGATAATGCTCTTGGATTAGATGATATAGATAGTACGGAAGATCAGGTTACCGGTAATGATGCCGGTGGTGAGCCTAATACTTCTTCAGATAACTCTATCAACGGAGATGGTTCCGGTCTTCCAGGTGATCTTGATCCAATTACGGATGAGGATGATGAAGATCCGGCATTGGTTAGAGTAGAACAAACATTCGACTTGGCTTTGGATAAAATGGTCAATACTCAGGTAACTCCTGGACCATTCGAGCCTGGTGATGATGTGACATTTACTATTAATATTTATAACCAAGGAACACTCGATGCGACAGATATCGAAGTTGTAGATTATGTTCCTGAAGGGTTTATCTTAAATGATGCAAACTGGGATTATGATGCAGTGAGCAATGAGGCTTACTTGAATACACCAATTCCAAGTTTGGCGGCAGGAGCAAATACTTCTGTTCAGATCACCTTCACTATTGATGAAGACTACATGGATGATAGAATCAGAAACTGGGCAGAGATCGCAGATGCAGATAATGCATTGGATGAGCCAGATGTGGATTCTGATCCTGATTCTGATAACTTCAATAGCCCTGGTGAGACAGACGATCTAGATGATGATGATGAGATCAATGAAGATGGTAAGAATGGAGGAGATGAGGATGATCACGATCCTTCTGAGATAGTAGTAGGGCAGATCTTTGACCTTGCGCTTAGAAAGAGAGTTGATGAGGCAGATAGCCCTGGACCATTTGCTCCAGGTTCTCCTGTAACATTCAAGATTGAGATCTTCAACCAAGGAACATTGGATGCACAGAATATCCAAGTCACAGATTATATTCCTGATGGTTTGATATTAGATGATCCGGATTGGGTACAGGTAGGTGATGAAGCTACTTTGTTGAATCCTATCCTTTTCTTGGGTGTAGATCAGTCTGTAGAAGTTGAAATCTCATTCTTAATCGATGAGGATTATATGGATGATCAGATCGTGAACTATGCAGAGATCAGCAGTGCTGAGAACGAATTAGGTCAGGATGATATCGATAGTACTCCGGATGATTTCAATGATAACGATGCAGGTGGTGAGCCAGAATCTCCAGCTGATGACGAGCTTGGTGGTGACGGAACAGGAACCCCTGGTGATGGAAATGCATCAACGGATGAAGATGATCATGATCCAGCCTTAATCCAAGTAGGTCAAATCTTTGACTTGGCTTTGATTAAGACTTTAAATACAACATTAACGGCTGGTCCATTTGCTCCTGGTGATCAAATTACCTTTACAATAGAAGTATTCAATCAAGGAACGATTGATGCCACAGATATTGTAATCAGTGATTATATCCCTACGGGATTGATCTTGAATGATGGAGCATGGTCAGAAGCTGGAGGAATCGCTACAATCAATACTCCGATAGCGTTCTTGGCAGAAGGCGCATCTACAACAGTAGATATCACATTTACTGTAGATCCTGACTTCCAAGGAGGAGAAGTTGTGAATAGAGCGGAGATCAGTGATGCTGACAATGAGTTAGATCTTGATGATATAGATAGTACTCCAGATGATATGGAGGGTAACGATGCCGGTGGAGCACCGGATACACCTTCTGATGATTCTACTGGAGGTGATGGAAGTGGAGATCCTGGAGATCAGCAGGAGACAACAGATGAGGATGATGAGGATCCAGCTAGAGTAGAAATCGTTCAAACATTTGACTTGGCATTGGATAAGGTGTTGAATACCACAGCAACTCCTGGCCCATTTGAGCCTGGTGATGATGTGACCTTTACATTGACTGTCTATAACCAAGGAACATTGGATGCAACTGATATAGAATTAGTTGATTACGTCCCGACTGGATTCATCCTAAATGATGGAAACTGGGATTATGATGCAGTGAGTGAAGAAGCATATTTGAATACGCCGATTGCTTTCTTGGCAGCGGGTGCTTCTACTACGGTTGACATCACATTCTCTATTGATGATGATTACATGGGTAATCTAATCCGAAACTGGGCGGAGATTGCAGATGCTCAAAATGCTCTGGATCTCGACGACGTGGATTCTGATCCTGATGCGGACAACTTCAATTCTCAAGGTGAGACTGATGATCTTACTGATGATAACGTTGTAGATCAAGATGGAAAGAACGGAGGAGATGAAGATGATCACGATCCAGCTGAAATTATGGTTGGACAGATTTTCGACTTGGCTCTTGAGAAATATTTAGAAACAGAGGCGACTCCAGGTCCATTTGCTCCAGGTTCACCGGTTACTTTCACAATTGAAGTTACTAACCAAGGAACATTGGATGCTGAGAATGTTCAGATAACCGATTACATTCCGGATGGATTGATTCTCAATGACATCAACTGGCAAGAGAATGCTGGATTGGCCACATTGATTAATCCAATATCTTTCCTTGCAGCAGGACAAACAATGCAAGTTGAAATTGCATTCTTGATCGAGGATGATTATATGGATGATCAGATTGTGAATTATGCTGAAATTAGTAGCGCTGAAAACGATTTGGGATTAGATGATATTGATTCTGATCCAGATCAATTCAACGACAATGATGCTGGTGGACAACCAGAATCTCCAGCTGATGGTGAAATACTAGGAGATGGAACAGGTACTCCTGGAGATGGAGTTGCTGCAACTGATGAGGATGATCACGATCCTGCATTGATACAGGTAGGTCAGATCTTTGACTTGGCCTTGATCAAGGTTTTGAATACAACCTTGACTCCTGGACCATTTGCTCCTGGAGATAACATTACATTTACTATAGAGGTGTTCAACCAAGGAACCTTAGATGCAACTGATATTGTCATCAGTGACTATGTTCCAACTGGATTGATATTAGATGATTTGGCATGGTCTGAGGCTGGCGGTGTTGCTACTATTAATACACCAATTGCTTCGCTGTTAGTAGGAGAGTCAACGACAGTAGATATTACATTCCAGGTAGATCCTGACTTCCAAGGAGGCGAGGTCGTGAACAGAGCTGAGATCAGCGATGCTCAAAACGAACTTGATCTTGATGATGTGGATTCTACCCCGGACGATATAGAAGGTAACGATGCAGGTGGTTCACCTGATACACCATCTGATGATGCGATCAATGGTGACGGTTCAGGAGATCCTGGAGATATTCAAGATGATACAGATGAAGATGATGAGGATCCGGCAAGGGTAGAAATCGTTCAAACATTTGACTTGGCATTAGACAAGAAAGTGAATACAACTGCAACACCAGGACCATTTGCTCCTGGAGATGATGTAACATTTACTATCACTGTTTACAACCAAGGAACAATTGATGCAACAGATGTAGAAATTACTGATTATGTTCCTGAAGGATTCACATTGAATGATGGAAATTGGGATTATGATGCCGTAAGTAATGAGGCATACTTGAATAGTCCAATTGCGTTCATCGCAAAAGGAGATCAGGCTACAGTAGATATTACATTTACGATAGATCTTGATTATCAAGGAGCGACGGTAAGAAACTGGGCTGAGATCAGTGATGCGGATAACGAGTTAGATCTGGATGATATTGATTCTGATCCTGATTCTGATAACTTCGATAGTCCAGGTGAGACGGATGATCTTGATGATGATGATGTAATCGATGAAGATGGTAAGAATGGAGGAGATGAGGATGATCACGATCCATCAGAGATTAATGTACAACAGATCTTTGACCTTGCATTGAGAAAGAGATTGGATGAAGAGTCAACTCCTGGTCCATTTGTTCCAGGAAGTACGGTTACTTTCAAGATAGAAGTATTCAATCAAGGAACACTTGATGCAACTGATATTCAGATTAGCGATTATATTCCTGAAGGATTGATCCTTGCTGATCCAGATTGGAGTCAGGCAGGTGATGTAGCTACTATGATATTACCTATTGCAGATTTGGCTGCAGGGGCAAATACTGAAGTAGATATCACATTCACCATAGATCCTGATTATCAAGGCGATATTATTGATAACTATGCTGAGATCAGTGATGCAGACAATGCATTGGATCAAGATGATATCGATAGTACTCCAGATCAAGTAACAGATAATGATGCAGGTGGTCAACCTGAAACTCCAGCTGACGATATGTTGGGTGGTGATGGAACTGGAACTCCTGGTGATGGAGTAGCTGGTACTGATGAAGATGATCACGATCCTGCAAGAATCAATGTAAATCAAACATTTGATTTGGCATTGGTTAAAACAATAAATACAGGTGTAACACCAGGACCTTTTGCTCCTGGAGATAATATTACATATGAGATAGAGATCATTAATCAAGGGACATTGGATGCAACAGACATTCAGGTTACAGATTATATTCCTACGGGATTGATCTTGAATGATGCAAACTGGGGAGCAGCAGGTGGCTTTGCTACCTTGAATACTCCAATAGCTCTATTGGAAGATGGGGAGTCAACAACGGTGAATATCACCTTTATGATTGATCCTGACTTCATGGGCGATAGGGTAGTTAACTTTGCTGAGATCAGTGATGCTGAGAACGAATTGGATGAGCCAGACGTAGATAGTACTCCTGATGGAGATCCTAACAATGATGCAGGTGGAGAGCCAGAATCTCCTTCTGATGATGCGACAGGTGGTGACGGTAGCGGAGATCCTGGTGATATCGATCCAACTACGGATGAAGATGATCACGATCCGGCTGTAACAGAAATCATCCAGGTATTTGACTTGGCTTTAGATAAGAAAGTTAATACTAATGCAACGCCTGGTCCATTTAACCCGGGAGATGATGTAACGTTTACAATTACGGTATACAATCAAGGATCATTGGATGCAACCGACATTCAGATCATCGATTATATTCCTGAAGGTTTGAGGTTGAATGACACAGATTGGTCGTTTGATGCAGCAAATAATGTTGCTTATCTAAATAACCCGATTGCTTCATTATTAGTAGGAGAGGATACTTCTGTAGATATCACATTTACTATTGATGATGACTTCATGGGAACTCATATCCGAAACTGGGCTGAGATCAACGATGCCAGCAATGAGTTAGGTTATGATGATATTGATTCTGATCCGGATGATGAGAACTTCAATAGTCCTGGTGAGACAGATGATCTTGCAGACGACGATGTGATCGACGAAGATGGTAAAGGAGACGGTGACGAGGATGATCACGATCCGGCAGAGATTATGGTAGGACAAGTATTTGACTTGGCCTTGAGAAAGAGAATTGATCCTGAGAGTTCTTACGGACCAATATATCCTGATGACGAAGTAACATTCGAAATCACAGTATACAACCAAGGAACAGTTACTGCTCAAAACATCGAGTTGGTTGACTACATTCCAGTTGGTTTGGAGCTGAACGATGCGGATTGGATTGATATGAGCGGTGCGGCGTTCTTAATTGATAGAATTCCTGAATTGAAGCCAGGTGAATTCACTACAATCGATATCACTTATACAGTGACCGCTGAATTTGTAGGTAACACAATTAACTGGGCTGAGATCAGCGATGCTGAGAACGAGTTAGGTTTGGATGATATTGATTCTACTCCAGATTCTAACAATACCAATGACGCCGGTGGTGCGCCAGAAACTCCTGCCGATGATCAAATCAACGGTGACGGAACAGGTACTCCTGGTGATGGTGTAGCTGCAACAGATGAGGATGATCACGATCCAGCATTGCTTGTTGTATGTAGTCCAGATCCAATAGTGATTTGCTGTGGTGAGGATTACTTATTGACTAGAACCTTATTGGGTAATACGCTACCTGATGGATACGTATGGTATTTGGTAGATGGAACAAATAGAACGGAGATTGTTACTACGTCATACATTGATAATGATGGCAATACAGTCTACGAAGCTACGGTTACAGAGCCTGGTACTTACATCTTACAAGATGATAATGGAACTTGCGAAGGTGAAGGATGTTGTCCTGAGGTACTAGAAGCAGAGGACGAAGAGCCTACATGGGCTATAGATCCTGCGGATATCACTTACGAGTGTGATTCGAGAGAAGATTATGAAGCACTGTATCAGGCATGGTTGGAAAATATCATTAACAACCCTGATCAGTACTTAGACGATAATTGTTTAGGAAGAGGAACTGATGCTATGATCATTTACGACGAAGCGACAAATACGCTTTGTAGTAACAATGACGTGCCAAGAGAAGTTACCGTAATATTCACGCCATTTGATGGATGTGGTAACGAAGGTGAGCAGAGAATTGCGACGTTTGCAGTTGAAGATTCAGAAGGACCGGTATTCGATCCAAATCTTGACTATAACTTAGCGATTAGATGTACTGATACTGACATTGATGCACAGATTAGAGCATGGGCTGATGAGATTTTGGCTGCTGTAGAAGATACATGTGCGTTGTTAGATGTAAGCTACTCTTATGACAGTACTCAGGAAGTCCCTCTTACTTGTGATCCGTCAGAGCATGGAATGGAAGTTCTATTCACTGCAGTTGATGGATGTGGAAACGAGACTCAGAAATTAGGTTATGTAAGCTTGTATGATGATGTGCCTCCAGTGGTTGTAATGCCAGGAATGGATCATTATACTAATGACTGTGGAGTATTCTCCGTATTTGAGTTCTTCACGTGGTTGAATAATAACGCTTTTGCGATATACGAAGACGAATGTAGTGCGATAGTAAATTGGACTAATGACTATACTGGACCATTCCCATATGATTGTGGTCAGACTGGTTCTGTAGAGGTCGAATTTACTGCTACGGATAACTGTGGTAATGCTACTTCATTCACTAGAACATTTACAATTGAGGATAACGAGCCTCCAGTTTGGGTGATTGAACCTCAAGATATTACAGTAGAATGTAGAACAGGATTCGACATTGATGCAATAGTTGATCAGTGGTTGGCTTCTAACGGTAACGGATTTGCGAACGATGATTGTAGTAATTTGAATATTACTTATACCTATGATCAAGATCCTGGAACATTGGCTCCTTGTGATGCGAATGGTAATCCTACAGTTGCAACAGTAGAATTTACAGCAACGGATGAGTGTGGTAATAGCACTCCTGCTACGGCGACAGTAACATACTTGGATGAATTGCCTCCGGTATTGACTTGTCCAGCGGACTTGACTGTAGAATGCGATATAGATTTGGCATCATTGAATGCTGCACTAGATGCTCACTTTGATACTTATGGTGAAGTAACTGATGCTTGTGATGATGATGTTGATGTGGAAGTAGTTGATCTTACTGTAGTACCATCTACTTGTGAAAATGGACAGCCAAGCATTACCCCAATTGAGGTAATGGCAACGGATGCTTGTGGTAATGTTTCTATTTGTTACTTCAACCTTGAAGTTAGAGACGAAACGGCACCAGTTGTAAGCAATTGTCCTGATGACATTAGCATGGATTGTGCTGAGGTTGATGATTTTGATTTCAACGCTTGGTTGAATACTTTTGCAGCTACTGATAACTGTAGTTCAGGTTCTAGTTTAGAATTGACGAATAGCTTTGACGCAAGTCAATTGGATGTTCCTTGTGAAGGAACAGAGTGGGATGATCATGTATTGACAGTGACATTTACTGCTACTGATGCATGTGGAAATGAGACGACTTGTGAAGCGACTATTACTATTACCGATGATGTTGATCCGGTAATCACTTGTCCTGATGATTTAAGATTAGAATGTGGTGATTCTGGTAATGAGGCATTGATTGCTGCGTGGTTACAGAGTGCGAAAGCAACAGATAACTGTGACACTGATGTAGCAATTATGAATGACTTCGATATGAACGACCTTGATGAGTTAGATGGAAGTTGTGATGGTAATAATACTGAATTGAGCTTAACAGTAATGTTCATGGCTACGGATAACTGTGGAAATGTATCTACTTGTGAAGCAACAATCACAGTTATTGATGATACAGATCCAGTTATTACTTGTCCTGCACTTGGAGATCTTGAGTTAGAATGCGGAAATGAGGATAATTTCAATGAAGTACAAGACTGGGTGAACAGTGCGTCTGCTACAGATAACTGTTCGGAGAATGTAGATATAACTATTGATCCTAGCATCTCAGAGTTGAGAGATTTGATCAATGTTTCTTCAGCATGTCCGGATCCAGTAATTATTCCTGTAACATTTACTGCAACTGATGAGTGTGGTAATACTGCAGAATGTACGAGTGAGATAGTAATCAGAGATGAAACTGCTCCAGTGGTTGAGGCATGTCCTGAGAGATTGGAGATAGCTTGTGATCCACAGGCTGATTATGAGCAGATGATCGTTGATTATGTTGAGAATAATCTAGAGTACAGTGATGCTTGTCAGGAATTGACATTTGAAGATCATGTGAATGTAGATATTCAAGGAGACTTGAGTGCTGTATGTCCAGATGATGATATTCCTGCATTTGTAACTGTTGAAGTAACTATAACTGATGACTGTGGAAACTTCACAACATGTGACTTTGAAGTAGTTGTTGTAGATAGACAAGCTCCAGTTATTACCAACTGTCCTGAGAACTTGACTTTGGATTGCGGTAAACTAGATGAGTACGACTTCGATGGTTGGATAGCAACATTTGAAGCAACTGATAATTGTTCTGATGGAGCTGATCTGGAATTAACGAATACATTTGATGAAAGTCAGTTGGGTATACCTTGTGAAGGTGGTGATTTAGATAATCATGTGTTGACGGTAACATTTACTGCTACAGATGCTTGTGGTAATTCTACAAGCTGTGAGGCGACGATTACTGTTACGGATGATTCGGATCCAGTTATTACATGTCCTGACGATCTTGAGTTAGAATGTGGAGAAGATGGAAACGATGCGATCATTGCAGCATGGTTGGAGAGTGCTACAGCAACCGATAACTGTGATCTTGATATAGAAATTTCTCATGACTTCGATCCATCTGACTTAGATGATTTAGACGGAGGATGTGATGGAGATAATGTTGATGCTAGTATCACGGTAACATTTACTGCAGTTGATAACTGTGGAAATGAGGTTACTTGTGAAGCTACAATTTCTATTGTAGATAATACAGATCCTGTTATCGCGTGTCCAGCTGGAGGAGACCTTGAGCTAGAATGCGGTGATGCAGATAACTACAATGAAGTTGTAGACTGGGTGAACAGTGCTAACGCTTATGATAATTGTTCTGACAACGTTGAAATTTCAACGAATCCAAGTCTTGTTGATTTGAGAGCGATGATCGATGTAAGCAGAGCATGTCCGGATCCAGTAGTTATTCCTGTGACATTTACTGCAACCGATGAGTGCGGTAATACTGCAGAATGTAATACTGAGATAGTAATTAGAGATGAAACTGCTCCGGTGATCACGGCTTGTCCTGAGAGACTTGAAATTGCCTGTGACCCACAAGCTGACTACGACCAAATGGTAGTTGACTACGTAGAGCAGAATCTAGAATATAGTGATGCATGTCAAGCATTGACATTTAACGGAAATGTATCTGTAGATATTCAGGGAGACTTGAGTGCAGTATGTCCTGATGATGATATACCAGCTTTTGTTACAGTAGAAGTAACTGTTACGGATGAGTGTGGTAATGCAACGACTTGTGATTTTGAAGTAGTAGTTGTAGATAGAATTGCACCAGTAATTGAGAACTGTCCTGATAATATTGTCTTAGAATGTTCTGAGGTACACGGATATGATTTCGATGCATGGTTGGCTACTTTCGAAGCTACTGATAATTGTTCTGGAGAGGGAGAACTATCCTTGACGAACGATTATGATCACGGATTGATGGATGAGCCTTGTTCAGTTAACGAGTGGGATGATCACGTATTGACCGTGACCTTTACCGCTACTGACGCCTGTGGAAATGAAACAAGTTGTCAGGCTACGATAACTGTAATCGACGAGATAGCTCCAGTGATAGATTGTCCTGATGATCTAGTTGTAGAATGTGGAATGGATAATCTAGATGGTATTATAGATACTTGGTTGAATAGCGTTACAGCAGAGGATGATTGTGATAGAGAGGTTTCAATTAGTAACGATTACGATACTGGAAATCTAGAAGATCCTTGTGAAAACGGAAATGGCTTGTTAGTAACATTTACAGCAGTAGATAACTGTGGAAATGAAACTACATGTACAGCGAGAATAATTATTACAGATGATACTGATCCTGAATTGGATTGTCCTTCGGGAGATCTAGTACTTGAGTGTGGTCACCCTGATAATTCTACTCTGTTAGAAGGATGGTTGAACAGCGCAAGCGCGACGGACAACTGTGATAATGATGTGAATATTAGCACTTCTTTAGATGGTCAAGATCTTGACGATGTACTTGCGGCAAATAGCCCATGTCAAGATGGAGAATCTCCAGGAGTGATTACAGTAGTATTTACTGCTATGGATGATTGTGGAAATGAATCGGAGTGTAGAGCTAATGTTATTATCAGAGATACGGAATCTCCTGAAATAACTTGTTCTGAGTCGCTTCAGTTAGAATGTGGTTCATACGATATGGACGATATCCAAGACTGGCTAAACTCTGTTAGTGCTACGGATATGTGTTTAGGTGATGTAGATGTACAAAATAACTTCGATGAGAATGACCTTCAAGAGCCTTGTTTAGGAGATGATACGTCGTTCGAATTAGAAGTGACATTTACTGCTACTGATGCATGTGGAAATAGTACTCAGTGTATTTCTAGAATCATTATTTCGGATAATACAGCACCGGAGATTGTTTGTCCTAACGATGAGTTAGATCTTGATTGTTCTATGACTTCAGAAGAAATTCATATTGCAATCATGGATTGGATTGGAGAAGCGACAGCAACAGATGCTTGTGACGATGATGTTGAGATCAGTACTAATTATACATTCGGTATGATTGAGTCTCCTTGTTTAGGTGACGGAGAAGAAGGTAGATATGAAATTATCTTCACTGCCTCTGATAACTGTGAGAATACTGAGACCTGTGTATCTTATGTGAATATTGGTGATGCCAATGCTCCCGAGATTACTTGTCCATCTGATTTGACAATTGATTGTGGAGAAGATAATGCTGATGTAGCAATTGCAGATTGGTTAGACAGTGTGACTGCAACAGATGATTGTGATACGGATGTTGAAATCACAAATGATTTTGACGCTGAAGATTTATCAGTTGCTTGTGATTCTGATAATGGTGGACTACAGGTAGTATTTACAGCTACTGACAATTGTGGAAATCAATCAACTTGTGTAGCAAACATTCAGATCATTGACGATGTTGCTCCGGAAATTGATTGTCCAGCTGACTTAGTACTTGAATGTGGACATCCTGATAATGTTGACTTGATCAACGATTGGTTGGGTACTGCAAGTGCAAGTGATGCTTGTGATAGAAATGTCGATATATCTACGAGCTTAGATGCTCAAGATTTAGATAATGTTTTGGCAAGTATTGATCCTTGCGGTGGTGTCCTGAATGTGACTTTCATTGCTACGGATAACTGTGGTAATTCAGAAGAATGTGTAGCTCAGATCAGAGTAAGAGATACACAGACTCCACAGATAGCTTGTCCTGAAACATTGGTAATCGATTGTGCGAAATTTGATGATACTAATTTTGATGACTGGTTGAATAGCGTAGTTGCTACTGACAACTGTGATTCTGACGTGGAAGTTACTCATAACTTCAGCGAAGATCAGTTGATGGGACCATGTCTTGGAAGTGAGAGACCGTTTGAATTGGAGGTTACTTTTGTAGCGACAGACGATTGCGGTAATACCAGTCAATGTATTGCTACGATTCAGGTTGTTGATGATGGAGATCCTATCATTGAATGTCCTGATGATGAGTTGACCATTGAGTGTAACATGAGCTTTGAGGAGCAGCATGTAATGGTAATGGATTGGATCGCTGAAGCAACTGCAACTGATGCTTGTGATGACGATGTGGAAATAACTACCAACTATACTTTAGGTTCTTTACCAGAACCATGTCAAGGAAGTGATGGTAGATACGAGGTGGTATTCACTGCTACGGATAATTGTGGAAATACTGCGACTTGTGTTCAGTACATCAATATCGTAGACACTGAAGCACCGGAATTCACATACGTTCCTGCTGATGAGGTAGTAGATTGTAGTGAAGCAGTAGTGTTCGGAACACCAGAATTCGAGGATGATTGTGACAGTGATGTTGCATTGAGCCACGAAGATACTCCTGGTACTGAGGGTTGTAGAGGTGAGAGCTTTACTAGAACATGGACGATAACGGACAACTGTGGCAACACTGCTTTGGCATCTCAAACAATTGTTGTTGAAGATAACGAAGCACCGGAATTCACATTTGTTCCTGATGATATTACCGTTGATTGTGATGAAGAGATCGCATTTACAGCTCCACTTTATGAGGATAACTGTTTGAGCGATGTAGTACTTGACTACGTGGATGCTTCGAATACGGCAATCTGTACAGATGAAGAAGTTACTAGAACTTGGATCATTACAGATGCTTGTGGTAATTCTAGCACTGCGACTCAGAGAATCACAAGAAGCTATATGGATCCACATTTTGTAGATCAAGCTCCTGATAATATTACAGTTGATTGTGATCAGATTCCTGAACCGGTTAGCTTGACAGGACTTGTTCACTGTGGTCAGGAAGTAGAGGTTCAACCTACAGGTGAAATCCTGCCAGGAAGATGTGAGGGTGAATATACTATGACGCGAACTTGGACATTGAGTGATAATTGTGGTAATGAAGTAAGTACACAACAAGTAATTCTTGTAGTAGATAATACTCCTCCTGTAATTACTGGTGTACCAGAAAGCACTACAATTGATGAATTGCCATTGCCAGATGCGTCTGGAGTAGATGCTGAAGATAGTTGTTCTGATGCTGAATTAGAATTTGACGAAGTGAGCACGGAGAATGAGTGTGGTATGATCGTAGTTAGAACATGGACTGCAACTGACGATTGTGGAAATAGTACTACTGCATCTCAGACCATATTCGTATCGCCAGAAGCTTTGGATGTTGATCTAATATTGATCGATGGAGTGGATTGTTATGGTGACCACGATGGTTCCGTAGCATCAACAGCAACTGGTGGAACTGAGCCTTATACTTATGTATGGTCTAATGGTGAGAACACAAGAGTGGCGAATAACTTACCACAAGGTTTGGCTACATTGAAAGTATACGATGCCAACGGATGTATGGGAATAGCTACTATTGATGTTCCTGGGCCGGAAGCTGAATTGGATATTGAGATCGTAGTTGAGTCAGGATTAGATTGTAACTCAAGTGGTGAGGTTAGAGCTATAGTGAACGGAGGTACTCCAGTTTACACCATTGAGTGGAGTAATGGAGATACAGGAGAAAGTACTACAGTGAATGGTACGTTCATCGCGGTGACAGTAACGGATGATGAAGGATGTCAAGATACAGATGAAGAAGAGGTTGAAGAGTCTTGTTTCGATCTTGCTTTGATCAAACAGTCGAACGCAACTTCTGTTGCAGCTGGAGACTTCTTGATATACACTATCACAGTTTACAACCAAGGAACTTCACCAGCATATGGTATTCAGGTTGTTGACGAGTTGCCAACAGGCGTTAGCTTGGCAGACAATCAGTGGAGATCAATTGGTGGATCTAAGTATGAATTGATCGAGAGAATCAATTTCATCCCTGCTGGAGGTAGCTATCCGGTTACCTTAAGAGTGAAGATCGATGATGACTTCCAGGGTACTTCATTGAGAAATGTAGCTGAGATTTCAGATGCAGATGATGATACTGATTCTACCAATGGTAAGCCATCTGATGACGACAGTACATTCGATGAAGATCTGGATAACGATACTGTAGGTGGAGATGATACTATCAATAATGAAAACGGTGATGAAGATGATCACGATATTGATATTATCGATGTAACACCAGCTGGAGTATTTGACTTGAGTTTAGAGAAGACATCAAATGTTTCTGAAGTTGAAGTTGGAGATATCGTGACTTACACGATTACTGTGACCAACGAGGGAGATATTGATGCATATAATGTAGAAGTTGAGGATAGACATCCTGCAGGACTTGCTCCTCAAGGAGCGACTACGCAAGTAATTCCATTCTTACCTGCCGGAAGTAGCGCAACAGTTGATTTCAGTTTTGAAGTCACAGAAGCTGCTAGAGGTATGAGATTGGTTAACGTCGCGGAGATTACTGATGCGGATGACGATACTGATCCTGATAACGAAGGACCAGAAGATGAAGATAGTACTCCGGATAACGATGATCCGAATGAGGATGATCAAGACGAAGATGATGGAATCGATGTTGATCCTGGAGTATTTGACTTGAGCTTAGAGAAGACTGCGAATGTGAGTGGAGAGGTAGCTCCTGGAGATATCGTAACGTATACAATTACAGTGACGAACGAAGGAGATATCGATGCATACAATGTGGAAGTTGAGGATAGACATCCAGCCGGATTGATACCACAAGGACCATCGACGCAAGTAATACCATTCATTCCAGCGGGCAGCAGTGCTAGCGTAGACTTCAGTTTCGAAGTTGCGGCAGATGCAAGCGGAAGATTGGCTAACGTAGCGGAGATCACAGATGCAGACGATGACGAGGATCCTGATAATGAAGGACCAGAAGATGAGGATAGTACTCCTGACAATGATGATCCGGATGAGGATGATCAAGATGAGGATGACGATGTAGTAGTAGAAGATCCTGGAGTATTTGACTTGAGCTTAGAGAAGACTTCGAATGTAACGGAGGCAGCTCCTGGTGATATCATTACATACACAATTACAGTGACGAACGAAGGAGATATCGATGCATACAATGTGGAAGTTGAGGATAGACATCCAGCCGGATTGATACCGCAAGGACCATCGACGCAAGTAATACCATTCATTCCAGCGGGCAGCAGTGCTAGCGTAGACTTCAGTTTCGAAGTTGCGGCAGATGCAAGCGGAAGATTGGCTAACGTAGCGGAGATCACAGATGCAGACGATGACGAGGATCCTGATAATGAAGGACCAGAAGATGAGGATAGTACTCCTGACAATGATGATCCGGATGAGGATGATCAAGATGAGGATGACGATGTAGTAGTAGAAGATCCTGGAGTATTTGACTTGAGCTTAGAGAAGACCGCGAATGTGAGCGGAGAGGTAGCTCCTGGAGATATCGTAACGTATACAATTACAGTGACGAACGAAGGAGATATCGATGCATACAATGTGGAAGTTGAGGATAGACATCCAGCCGGATTGATACCACAAGGACCATCGACGCAAGTGATACCATTTATTCCAGCAGGAAGCAGTGCAAGTGTCGACTTCAGTTTCGAAGTTGCAGCTGATGCAAGCGGAAGATTGGCTAACGTGGCGGAGATCACAGATGCAGACGATGACGAGGATCCTGATAATGAAGGACCGGAAGATGAGGATAGTACTCCAGATAATGATGATCCGGATGAGGATGATCAAGATGAGGATGACGATGTAGTGGTAGAAGATCCTGGAGTATTCGACTTAAGTCTAGAGAAGACAACAAATATCAGTGGAGAAGTTGCTCCTGGTGATATTGTTACTTACACTGTTACAGTGACGAACGAGGGAGATATCGATGCATACAATGTAGTTGTTGAGGATAGACATCCAGCCGGATTGATACCACAAGGACCATCGACGCAATTGATACCATTTATTCCAGCTGGCAGCAGTGCAAGCGTAGACTTCAGTTTCGAAGTTGCAGCTGATGCAAGCGGAAGATTGGCTAACGTTGCAGAGATTATTGATGCAGACGACGACGAGGATCCTGATAATGAAGGACCGGAAGATGAGGATAGTACTCCAGATAATGATGATCCGAATGAAGATGATCAGGATGAGAACGATGATATCGTGGTAGAAGAAGAATGCGAAGGAAGTTACACTGAGGAGGAAATTGATCTTCCATGTGGTGAGGACGGATTCGTTTGTCTACCGATCGATTACGACGATCTATCTGACTACGAGGTACACTTGGATGGAACTGATTACGATGACTTCTATGCATGTGATATAGAAAGAGTCGTACAGTATGACTACTGTGTATTGAGTGAGCATGGAGAGAATGGACCATATGAATTGATCTCGTGGTATGTTGACGGAACGGAGTATAGCACTACCTTCCAAGACATCTACGCATTGGTTGATTACATGAATACGGTTGATCCTGACGGTAACTGGATTCTTAGAGAAGATATTCAGTTGATCGAAGGAGGAAACGGTGGTACTTATGGTACTATGATCTTCAGACAATTGAGATTGTTGGGAATGCCATTGGCAGAGATGAATGCAAGTATTGCTTACTTCGCTAATGGAGTAGCTGTAAATGTTGGAGATGACGAAGGCATGAGAGTCATTACTTATGGCTTGATCGGTGAGGATTGTCCTGATACCATTAAGGTTACGATTACGAAGGATATTCCATCTGTGGATGAGGTTATCACTGAGAATACTTGTGAAGGATCGAATGACGGATATGCAGAAATTGTAATGGACGGCAACGCTAATAATTACAATTACTCATGGACGCCGAATGTATCCTCAAGTAATGTAGCTGATAACTTGGCAGCTGGAACATACACAGTAGTAATTAGCTCTGTGAACGATCCTAACTGTTCAGTAACTGAAGAGTTTGAGATACTGGAGATCGATGTTCCGGAATTGAGTGTTGATACTGAGGATGCTACTTGTGAAGGAGCTGATGGTGTTGTGACTGTCCTTCCAAGCAATGGAGACGAGTACAGATGGAGTGATGGTACAACTACCAACTCTAATACTAGAGATGATCTTGATGCTGGAATGTACAGTGTAACTGTAAGCTTCGATAGCGGATGTGAGGCTTCGACTATGTTCGAAATCGATACTGAGAATACATTGTCAATCGATGTTGACGAAGTGAATGCAGCCACTTGTGATGAAGGAGGATCTATAGAGATCTCCGTTGACGGAGGTAGCGGATCATACACTTACGAATGGAGTGATAATGGAAGTATCAATAGCTCAATGAGAACAGGATTAGATCCTGGATTCTACACAGTTACTGTTACTGATAACTCTAGTTCGGTTTGTACTGAAAAAGAGACAATCGAAATTATTGATGATTGTCGATGCATGGGTACTAGAACAGATACTCTAATGGAAGTTGGATGTAACGAAGAGGCTAGATACTGTACTGATATTGATGAGTTCGACGCTGACAACTGGATTATTACAGTGAATGGTGATCAAATCACCGGACCATATGATCTATGTGGCGAAGAAGAATTCTTGAGATATCAATACGATCTACTATTGGGAGACGGATACTTCGGACCTTATGAGATCGTAGACTGGACAGTGAATGGAACTTCTTACAGTGGTACATTCGATAATATCGATGAGATAGTAGAATTTATGAACGATAGTGATCCAACAGGAAACTGGGTTGTTGAGCCGTATCATAAGAGAATTGTAGGAGGTGACTTCAACAATGATTATGGTCCGATACTTATCAAGCAGTTGAGATTTATTATCACTAATAGAGTAGATACTCTTGGAATTGCCTTCGGTCAAGAAGCGACGAAAGTAGCTCTTGAACTTGAGGACGGAGTGAATGAAATCTTACTACAAGGACCAGATGCGGAATGTCCAGATACTGTTGTGGTGACCGTTACTAGAAGTAATGATCTTGATGCGTCAGTATTGTATACTTATCCAGCATCTTGTAATGAAGACAATGGAGTAGCGTCACTATTCCCAATGGATCTTAATTACACTTGGAGTGATGGAGGTACAGGAAGTTTCAGAGATGATTTATCTCAAGGATACTATTCTGTTACCGCAACGGATGGTAGTAACTGCTCTACGGAATTAGAGTTTAATATCACTAAGATGATTGGAGAAGGTTGCGATGATTGTGATTATCTATTACTGGATGAAGAAGCTTCAATAACTGTAACGGATTGTGAAGGACTACATGATTTATGTATCGAAGTCAATCCACTGGTTAAAGAAGATACTGAGTTCAGATTGGATGGTCAGGTTATCGAGTTGACCGAGTCTTGTAGAATGGATACTGTACAGTACGCGTATAACTATACAATCATTCCGGATCAGGGTGCTGAAGGACCTTATATGGTTGATTCTTGGTCAATCAATGGATCTACACATTCAGGAATGTTTGATGAGTTAGCGGATTTAGTAGACCAGATGAATGTTTGGGATGCAGATGGAAACTGGGAGTTGACTAACTCTGGTGACATCGTAGGAGGAATGATGAATGATATGCCGGGTAACTTGAATATTACTCAAGTTATGACAGATATCAATGTGAGTATTTCTCCTGAAGTATTGTACGGACCAGTTGCTTACATAGTATCTGTTGAAGAGGGAAGCTACATGCTTACAGCATATAATGCGGATCTCGGATGTAGAGATACCATGTTACTAGAAGTACTATGTGCTACTACGATAGCAGCAGAAGATGATACAGCTATCTTGACTGGAAATGATATCCAAGTTACAGTGAATGTAACGGACAACGATCAGTTGACTCCAAATACGGTTGTGAGAATCACTGAGAGCCCAGTAAATGGTTGGGCAAGAGTAAATGCTGATAACAGCATTACTTATAACAGTGGTATGGACAGATGCGAGAAGGGAGAAGGAGATCAATTGAGATACGAATTGTTTAATGATGAAACTTCGGTTGAAGCTCGATTGAGCATTGACTTTGAGTGCTCTGAGTTGACAATTCCTGAGGTTATTTCTCCAAATGGAGACGGATTTAACGATAGATTTGAAATAGAAGGATTAGATGAATCATTGAGCACAAGAGTAACTATTTACAATGTCTTGGGTCAAATGATTTACCACGAAGAGAATTATCAATCTGTTCCTGCATGGGATGGTACAGTTCAGAACTATAGATCGACCTATTCTTCTGCTACTTACTTCTATGTAGTCGAGCAAGAGGGAAGCAAGACCTACACAGGTTACTTCCAGGTATTGAAATAAACTTCAGGTCCCTTTAAAGGGAAATCCTAAGGATATATAAGGGGTGGGAGATTATTCTCCCACCCCTTTTTGTTTATATATTTTGCCGAATTAAATGAAATAGCGTACTTAAATTCTCCTGATGCAGCATTAGGTATAAAACCCTTTAGGAAATGGGTAAAATCACATCAAAATTACCGGTAAAATCTGCTAGTTTGCGAGTGAAATAAACGGGTAAAAAGGCCAGAAATAAGCTAGATGGCTATTATTTAGTTAAAATTTAGAATAGGACTAGACTAAATTTTTAATAACTGTTTTAACAATAATTGATAAATATTCGAAATTCATATACGTATCTTCAATAAGTCTCTCACAAATTAGAATGAATTATATCTATTACGCCCACAAAATCTGTTGAATTTGACCCCCAAATGAAACTTAAATTAGATCGATAAAAGACCAAGAACATTAAATAATTATTAATATATCTTTTTTTTATATATTTGGGTGTTAAAATTAAATAGAAATTATTCTTTTGTTGTGCAGAATTATGATTTTTTTTTTACTTTTGACCGGCCAAATTTACTTTGGCCAATCCCTCAAAAAATCATTTCAATAGTTGACGCTATTAGAGATAATCTAATGGTATTCAACTCCCAAAAAGTCAATTCAATAGTAGGAGCTATTAGAAGTCTCTAATGGTATCCGTCAAAGCCACTCTTATGTCTCGGCCTCATAGCTGAGCAGACTTTTTATTTTTTTGATTTTGCTTTTCACTTAGTTAAGCCTGGTCATGTTATGTCCAAGACTGAGTGCGGTGCGTAAACTTTAATATTGAAATGGGGGTAAATATTATCTGCAAGCTTGCAATAGCAAGTTTTTTAGTTGTTTCAGTAGCACATACTGTAACAGCTCAACAACCTATAGAGAGACTCACGGTAGGAGATGCTTTCGAAAGCTTTGAACTACAATTGAAGGATCTCGATGTTGCTTTTAGAGCAAATACTATCCAATTCATTGGAAGGTTGGATGATTCTCTTCAAACTCAAGTTTTTGATTTACTCAGATTTAGGGACAATGTTGCCTCTTGGCAGCTTGAAGGATTGAATCTTCTCAGTGAAGAAATGAGAATGATCGAGAACAAAAATATGGCTGCAGTTCTAGGTAGCGAATCTATGAATGTGGAGAAGTTCGAGAAACTGCTCTATACCAATTCAGAGAGTGGCACTAAAATCTTGGTCAGTGTCACCAACGGCCAACTTGATTTTCAAATTTTAGATCTGGGAGACTCGAGTGAATTTGTTTACGATTGGTTTGCACAAGACAATCGAATGACATTGGGAACTAATAATTCCTCAGTGAACAAAAATCGAGTCATTAGTGATTTTTCCGTTAGCAAGGGATGTTCGATAAAGGAAAATGAGAATGAGACTTTTTCTATATCAGGACTTTCGAAGGATAGCCACTTTCATATTCAGCTTTAATATTTCCAACACATTTTAGTTTCTAATCAGCTTAATTCATTTAATATGAGAAAGTATACATTATTAACTGCTTTTATTGTAGCAAGTTTTTCAATAATATGTTTAGGTCAAACTGGTACCTATCTTGATGGCGGAGCTCCCTCGCGCATTTCTTATTCCGGGACCAACTGGTCTTCCTATTGTTTGGAGAGCAACAGCCCTGCAGCTCCTGCTGGAAGACTTTACAACAGAGATACTGGGCCTGATCTATTGAGTAATAATATAAGAGCATGTATGAGCGGCCGTTCACCTTATGGCGCAAGTGCTGTACAAGATGCAGTATGGTATTATTCCGACGGTATATCGCCTGCTTCTACATCAGATGGATGGGAAATCATTAATAGAGTGGGTAATGGCACCTACAGCCCGCAACCAGCATGGGAATGGACTTCTTCCAGCTCCGGTGAACAGGAATGCATGAGTTACAAGTGTAACGATAACGATCCTCCTGTTGCGAAGTGTACCAATGCTGACTTTACCTACAACCAAAATGTTAAGGTCGGTTCGAATGGGAATTACACTTTCAATGAGAGATTAATATGTCCGAGCCCTAACACGACTAGTTTTATTAATCTTCCAACCAGCTTTCATAATGGCCCTATTAATGTTAATATTCCAGAATATGTTTCTTCTGATGGTTATGTTGGTAGAGAAAATGTGACTCAATCTCAAGAACAATGGAGCATACGTTTTTATAAGAACGGTGTATACACAGGAGTTTCTACCGGATGTACTTCGGATGTTCCGGATAAAGATAGATATGCATGGGTAGTAGGTTCATTAGGGACAATTAATCTGCCAAATGGTGCGGATCAAGTCAAAATTTATCATTGTCAGTCTACTACCAACTGTGGATCACCAAATTCTGTGATTCCATCTAGTTTTTGTATGACCATAGAAGAAATAGATGATCCTCCAGTTGCTAAATGTACTAATCCGGATTTTAATTACAATCAAAATGTTACGGTAGGTTCAAATGGAAAGTATACGGGAGACCGATTAATTTGCCCTGGAAACATGGATATTTTTGTGAATTTACCTAATAGTTTTCACAGCGGCCCAATAGAAGTTAATATTCCAGAATATGTTTCTTCCGATGGATATCCTGGACGTAGTTCCGCTAATCAAAGGCAGGAGCAATGGAGATTACAGTTTTATAAAAATGGAAGTTATACTGGCATGCAAACTGGGTGTACCGCAGATGTAGCGGATGATGCAGATTACGCATGGATAGTTGGTGCGTTAGGATCAGTTACTTTGCCAAACGGAGCTGATCAGGTTAGAATTTTCCACTGTCAACCGTCAAACAATTGTGTTTCGGCTAACTCCGTAATCCCCTCTAGTTTCTGCATGACCTATACTAATCTTTGTGATGACACTCATTTTGATGCAGGAGAAATTCACGGATTCGATGTTTTTTGTGATGGAGGTGATCCGCCTGTTTGGACAGGAGACCCAGCTACAGGATGTGTAGGAGGAACGGTTCTTTATCAATGGCAAGAAAAAAATGCAGCGAATAACTGGGTATGGACAAATATACCTGGCGCTACAGGACAGAATTATGATCCTCCATTTACTAGTTCTTCTAATTGGTTAAGAAGAGGTGCTAAGTGTGACCCTTGCGGAACGTGGCAATACAGTAATGTTTCTGATATTCATGTCAACAAGAATTTTACCGATGGTGGCGAAATAGCTGAAGATGAAATTGGATGTAATGCTTACGATCCTGAGAATATCTATAATGTAGAGCTCCCAAGTGGAGAAACCAATAGTTGTTGTGGTTCACCGCCTTATGGTTCTACGGAATACAGATGGCAACAAAGAACAGTTGGTGGTTCATGGTCTACTATAACAGGAGCTACGGGCTCTTCATACGACCCAAGTACCATAACTGAGACCATGCAATACAGAAGATGTGCAAGGCTCAATCCATGTACGGATTGGGTTTGTTCAAATATTGTAACCAAAGAAGTGGTCTCTGATCAGAATTTTGATCCGGGAGAAATTCATGGTCATTATGTGTATTGCGAAGAAGGTGATCCTCCAGCTTGGACAGATCAGGATCCAGCTTCTGGTTGTGACGGTGGCAACATCGTTTACAGATGGGAAAGAAAAAGTGCTGCTACCAATTGGCAGTGGGAAGTAATTCCAAATTCAAATACCCCTAGTTATAATTTTCCTAATCAAACCGCTTCGGTTTGGGTTCGAAGAGGAGCAAGATGTAGCCCTTGTAGTACCTGGGAATATACCTCTGTAAGAGATATTCATATTAATAATAACTATACCGATGGTGGAATAATAGCTGAGGATGAATGCATTTGTAGCGGAGAAGATCCTTCTCTTATATATAATGTAGAGTTACCTAGTGGTGAATATATCAGTAATTCAGGCGTAGTTACGGAATACAAATGGCAAAAAAGAACAGTCGGTGGCGTTTGGATGGATATTAATCATAACCAGGAGAGCTACGATCCGGGGCCGATAACAGAGACGACCATTTATAGAAGGTGTGCTCGATTATCGGTATGTCCTGATTGGGTTTGTTCGAATGAGGTGACGAAAAAAGTGGATAAAACTAATCCAACACTTACATGTAGCCCTGATAATAAAACTCATGAATGTACTGGTCTAGCCGGTAACGAAAGTGTAGCTGATCAGTGGAATGCAGATAATATTCAGAAATTAGAAAATTGTGCTTCCGATGATTGTCATGATGTGACGGTTACTAGTAATTATAACTTCCATAACCTCAGTGATTTATGTGGTTATACTGGAAGTTTGACGGTTACCTATCGAATCGAAGACGAGTGTGGTAACTTTATAACCAGGCAGGCAACATTTACGGTAAAAGATGATACCGATCCAAGCCTTACTTGTAATCCTGACAACAAGGTTCATGAGTGTAACGGATTGACCGGTAACGAAAATGCTGCTGATCAATGGAATGCAGATAATATTGCAAAACTAGAAGGATGTTCTTCCGATGTCTGTGGTCATGTCACTGTCACAAGTAACTACAACTTCGACAATTTGAGTGATCTTTGTGGGTTTACAGGAAGCTTAACGGTCACTTATAGAATCGAAGATGAATGTGATAATTTCATTACCCGTACGGCTACATTTACGATTGAGGATAATACGAATCCGACGGTAACATGTGATACCGATGATAAAATACACGAATGTTCCGGATTGGCTGGAAATGAGAGTGTTGCCGATCAGTGGAATGCGGATAATATCCAGAAATTACAAAATTGTTCTTCGGATGATTGTGGAACCGTAACGGTCACCAGTAATTATGATTTCGATGACTTAAGTGATCTTTGTGGGTATACTGGTACGATGACCGTAACTTACCGGATTGAAGACGAGTGCGGTAACTTCGTAAATCGAACAGCTACTTTTACAGTTGTGGATAACAATGGTCCGGAAGTCCTTGTCTGTAAGGATATTACCATTCAGTTGGATGACGAGGGCAATGCTTCCATAACTCCGGATATGGTTCTCGATAACATGAGCGATCTATGCTCTACATCTCCTTCGCTTGTTAGTGTATTCCCTAATACTTTTGATAGAGCTGACTGTGGAAATACCATTACAGTTGTGCTTACTGTTGAAGATGAATGTGGAAATACTTCTACTTGTGAAGCAGACATCAAAGTTGAATGTTTTGATCTCGCTTTGAGAAAAACATTGGCTGCAGGCGAAGATGCGATAGTAGCCCCGGGTGAAGAAGTAACTTTCACCATTGAAGTATTCAACCAAGGTAGTCTTACGGCTTCTAATGTTCAAATTATCGATTATATCCCCTCAGAATTAAGCTTAAATGATAATGATTGGACACCTGGAGCAGGATCTACAGCCACCTATACCTTTCCGACGTCAATTGCGCCCGGAGCCTCATTAACCGTGGATATTAGTTTTATAGTTAATTCCCCCTTATTAAATGGTTCTACCATTACAAATCGAAGTGAAATTATTGACGCAGATGCACCTGCCGGATTTCTACCAGATGATGTAGACTCTGATAGAGATACGAATCCTGGCAATGACAATGAAGTCAATGATGAAATCAATAATGGAGGAGGAGATGAAGATGATGCCGACCTTGAAGAACTTGAGGTAGAAGTGAATTATGATTTGGCTTTAGTTAAAATTCGATTAGGTCAAGAAATCAGGTCAATTAATGATGTAGTCAGCTACGAAATCACCATCAAAAATCAAGGTGATGTAGAGTCAAGAGACTATGTTGTTTTAGACGATATTCCTTCGGGAATGACCTATGTAAATTCAAGTGATAACGGCTCGTTCAACGCCGGTGCTAATCAGGTTACTTGGAATAATTTGCCAAATCTTCTTCCAGGAGAAATGCATACGGTAACCATTGACTTAAGAATTACCGACGCTACTTTCCGGTCTTATAGAAACTGGGCAGAAATTATTTCTGACGGTTCTTCGGATTTTGGAGTTACGGATGAAGACAGTACTCCAGACACCAATACGGGAAGTGATGATGAGAAAGATGGTACCGGAGTTGGACCAAATGATGACGTTGATAATCATAACGATATAAATTTGGATAATCCTCCAAATGATGAAGACGACAACGATTTTGAGGATGTAAATGTCGATATCAATTATGATTTGGCCATCGAGAAAACCAGAACGAGTGCGGCAATAGCTACTCCGGCAAATCCAGTAGTTACTTATGAAATAGAAGTTACAAATCAAGGAGATGTAGAGAGTTTTGCCTATCAAGTAACGGATTTGATTCCGGGAGGAATGGAGTTCGTGAGTGCTAGTGATGGTGGTACAGCAGCTGGAGGATTAGTAACTTGGAATTTGAGTGAGAGTTTACAGCCAGGCGAGAGTAGAACTTTGACATTGAGCTTGGAGATCGTAGACTTCACCTTGAGAAGCTATACAAACTTCACCCAGATCAGTGACGATAGTGCGGAAGATTATGGTACTGATCCTACTATAGGAGTAGATGAGGTAGACAGCGATAGTACACCAGATAATGATGATAGTAGTGACCCTGGACAAGGACCGGGAACAGATAATACTGGAGATGAGGATGATGAGGATAGTGCACCAGTGGATGCCGATGTCAACTATGATTTAGCGATCGAGAAGACGAGAACGAGTGCAGCGATAGCTACTCCAGCAAATCCAGTGGTAACGTATGAGATAGAGGTTACCAATCAAGGAGATGTAGAGAGTTTCGATTATCAGGTGACAGACCTGATCCCAGGTGGAATGGAGTTCGTGAGTGCAAGTGATGGCGGAACGGAAGCTGGCGGCTTGGTGACGTGGAACTTGAGTGAGAGTTTACAACCAGGAGAGAGCAGAACTTTGACATTGAGCTTGGAGATCGTAGACTTCACCTTAAGAAGCTATACGAACTTTACTCAGATCAGCGATGATAGTGCAGAGGATTATGGAATAGATCCAAACACGGGAGTAGATGAGGTGGACAGTGATAGTACACCGGATAATGATGACAGTAGTGATCCTGGCCAAGGACCGGGTACAGATAATACTGGAGATGAGGATGATGAGGACAGTGCACCGGTAGACTTGGATGTCAACTACGATTTGGCGATCGAGAAGACGCGAACAAGTGCAGCGATAGCTACTCCGGCAAATCCAGTAGTAACGTATGAGATAGAGGTAACGAACGAAGGAGATGTAGAGAGTTTCGATTATCAGGTAACAGACCTGATCCCAGGTGGAATGGAGTTCGTGAGTGCAAGTGATGGCGGAACGGAAGCTGGTGGCTTGGTGACTTGGAACTTGAGTGAGAGTTTACAACCAGGAGAGAGCAGAACCTTGACTTTAAGCTTGGAGATCGTAGACTTCACCTTGAGAAGCTATACAAACTTTACTCAAATCAGTGATGATAGTGCAGAGGATTATGGAATAGATCCGAACACAGGAGTAGATGAGGTGGACAGTGATAGTACACCAGATAATGATGATAGTAGTGATCCTGGCCAAGGACCGGGAACGGATAATACAGGAGATGAGGATGATGAGGATAGTGCACCGGTAGACTTGGATGTCAACTACGATTTGGCGATCAAGAAGACGCGAACAAGTGCAGCGATAGCTACTCCGGCAAATCCAGTAGTAACGTATGAGATAGAGGTAACGAACGAAGGAGATGTAGAGAGTTTCGATTATCAGGTAACGGACTTGATCCCAGGAGGAATGGACTTCGTGAGTGCAAGTGATGGCGGAACGGAAGCTGGCGGCGTGGTGACGTGGAACTTGAGTGAGAGTTTACAGCCAGGAGAGAGCAGAACTTTGACATTGAGCTTGGAGATAGTAGACTTCACATTAAGAAGCTACACGAACTTTACTCAGATCAGTGATGATAGTGCAGAGGATTATGGAATAGATCCGAACACAGGAGTAGATGAGGTGGACAGTGATAGTACACCAGATAATGATGATAGTAGTGATCCTGGCCAAGGACCAGGAACAGATAATACTGGAGACGAGGATGATGAGGACAGTGCACCGGTAGACTTGGATGTCAACTACGATTTAGCGATCGAGAAGACCCGAACAAGTGCAGCGATAGCCACTCCGGCAAATCCAGTAGTAACGTATGAGATAGAAGTTACCAATCAAGGAGATGTAGAGAGTTTCGATTATCAGGTAACGGACTTGATCCCAGGAGGAATGGAGTTCGTGAGTGCAAGTGATGGCGGAACGGAAGCTGGCGGCTTGGTGACTTGGAACTTGAGTGAGAGTTTACAACCAGGAGAGAGCAGAACCTTGACATTGAGCTTGGAGATAGTAGACTTCACCTTGAGAAGCTATACAAACTTTACTCAAATCAGTGATGATAGTGCAGAGGATTATGGAATAGATCCAAACACAGGAGTAGATGAGGTGGACAGTGATAGTACACCAGATAATGATGATAGTAGTGATCCTGGACAAGGCCCGGGAACAGATAATACTGGAGATGAGGATGATGAGGATAGTGCACCGGTAGACTTGGATGTCAACTACGATTTAGCGATCGAGAAGACCCGAACAAGTGCAGCGATAGCTACTCCGGCAAATCCAGTAGTAACGTATGAGATAGAGGTAACGAACGAAGGAGATGTAGAGAGTTTCGATTATCAGGTAACGGACTTGATCCCAGGAGGAATGGAGTTCGTGAGTGCAAGTGATGGCGGAACGGAAGCTGGCGGCTTGGTGACGTGGAACTTGAGTGAGAGTTTACAACCAGGAGAGAGCAGAACCTTGACATTGAGCTTGGAGATAGTAGACTTCACCTTGAGAAGCTATACAAACTTTACTCAGATCAGTGATGATAGTGCAGAGGATTATGGAATAGATCCGAATACAGGAGTAGATGAGGTGGACAGTGATAGTACACCAGATAATGATGATAGTAGTGATCCTGGACAAGGCCCGGGAACAGATAATACAGGAGACGAGGATGATGAGGATAGTGCACCGGTAGACTTGGATGTCAACTACGATTTGGCGATCAAGAAGACGCGAACAAGTGCAGCGATAGCTACTCCGGCAAATCCAGTAGTTACGTATGAGATAGAGGTAACGAACGAAGGAGATGTAGAGAGTTTCGATTATCAGGTAACGGACTTGATCCCAGGAGGAATGGAGTTCGTGAGTGCAAGTGATGGCGGAACGGAAGCTGGCGGCTTGGTGACGTGGAACTTGAGTGAGAGTTTACAGCCAGGAGAGAGCAGAACTTTGACATTGAGCTTGGAGATAGTAGACTTCACATTAAGAAGCTACACGAACTTTACTCAGATCAGTGATGATAGTGCAGAGGATTATGGAATAGATCCGAACACAGGAGTAGATGAGGTGGACAGTGATAGTACACCAGATAATGATGATAGTAGTGATCCTGGCCAAGGACCAGGAACAGATAATACTGGAGACGAGGATGATGAGGATAGTGCACCGGTAGACTTGGATGTCAACTACGATTTAGCGATCGAGAAGACCCGAACGAGTGCAGCGATAGCTACTCCGGCAAATCCAGTAGTAACGTATGAGATAGAGGTAACGAACGAAGGAGATGTAGAGAGTTTCGATTATCAGGTAACGGACTTGATCCCAGGAGGAATGGAGTTCGTGAGTGCAAGTGATGGCGGAACGGAAGCTGGCGGCGTGGTGACGTGGAACTTGAGTGAGAGTTTACAACCAGGAGAGAGCAGAACCTTGACATTGAGCTTGGAGATAGTAGACTTCACCTTGAGAAGCTATACAAACTTTACTCAAATCAGTGATGATAGTGCAGAGGATTATGGAATAGATCCGAACACAGGAGTAGATGAGGTGGACAGTGATAGTACACCAGATAATGATGATAGTAGTGATCCTGGACAAGGCCCGGGAACAGATAATACAGGAGACGAGGATGATGAGGATAGTGCACCGGTAGACTTGGATGTCAACTACGATTTGGCGATCGAGAAGACGCGAACAAGTGCAGCGATAGCTACTCCGGCAAATCCAGTAGTAACGTATGAGATAGAGGTAACGAACGAAGGAGATGTAGAGAGTTTCGATTATCAGGTAACGGACTTGATCCCAGGTGGAATGGACTTCGTGAGTGCAAGTGATGGCGGAACGGAAGCTGGCGGCGTGGTGACGTGGAACTTGAGTGAGAGTTTACAACCAGGAGAGAGCAGAACCTTGACTTTAAGCTTGGAGATAGTAGACTTCACCTTGAGAAGCTATACAAACTTTACTCAAATCAGTGATGATAGTGCAGAGGATTATGGAATAGATCCAAATACAGGAGTAGATGAGGTGGACAGTGATAGTACACCAGATAATGATGATAGTAGTGATCCTGGCCAAGGACCGGGAACAGATAATACTGGAGATGAGGATGATGAGGACAGTGCACCAGTAGACTTGGATGTCAACTACGATTTAGCGATCGTGAAGACGAGAACAAGTGCAGCGATAGCCACTCCTGCAAATCCAGTGGTTACTTATGAAATAGAGGTAACAAATGAAGGAGATGTAGAGAGTTTCGATTATCAGGTAACGGACTTGATCCCAGGAGGAATGGACTTCGTGAGTGCAAGTGATGGCGGAACGGAAGCTGGTGGCTTGGTGACTTGGAACTTGAGTGAGAGTTTACAACCAGGAGAGAGCAGAACCTTGACTTTAAGCTTGGAGATCGTCGACTTCACATTGAGAAGCTATACAAACTTTACTCAGATCAGTGATGATAGTGCAGAGGATTATGGAATAGATCCGAACACAGGAGTAGATGAGGTGGACAGTGATAGTACACCGGATAATGATGATAGTAGTGATCCTGGCCAAGGACCAGGATCAGATAATACAGGAGACGAGGATGATGAGGACAGTGCACCGGTAGACTTGGATGTCAACTACGATTTGGCGATCGAGAAGACGCGAACAAGTGCAGCGATAGCTACTCCGGCAAATCCAGTAGTAACGTATGAGATAGAGGTAACGAACGAAGGAGATGTAGAGAGTTTCGATTATCAGGTAACAGACTTGATCCCAGGAGGAATGGAGTTCGTGAGTGCAAGTGATGGCGGAACGGAAGCTGGTGGCTTGGTGACTTGGAACTTGAGTGAGAGTTTACAACCGGGCGAGAGTAGAACTTTGACATTGAGCTTGGAGATAGTAGACTTCACCTTGAGAAGCTATACAAACTTTACTCAAATCAGTGATGATAGTGCAGAGGATTATGGAATAGATCCGAACACAGGAGTAGATGAGGTGGACAGTGATAGTACACCAGATAATGATGATAGTAGTGATCCTGGACAAGGACCAGGTACAGATAATACAGGAGACGAGGATGATGAAGATAGTGCACCAGTAGACTTGGATGTCAACTACGATTTAGCGATTGAAAAGACCAGAACGAGCGATGCAGTAGCCACTCCAGCAAATCCAGTAGTAACGTATGAAATAGAAGTTACAAATGAAGGAGATGTAGAGAGTTTCGATTATCAGGTGACGGACTTGATACCGGGAGGAATGGAGTTCGTGAGTGCAAGTGATGGCGGAACGGAAGCTGGTGGCTTGGTGACTTGGAACTTGAGTGAGAGTTTACAGCCAGGCGAGAGTAGAACTTTGACATTGAGCTTGGAGATTGTAGACTTCACCTTGAGAAGCTATACGAACTTTACTCAGATCAGTGATGATAGTGCAGAGGATTATGGAATAGATCCGAACACAGGAGTAGATGAGGTGGACAGTGATAGTACACCGGATAATGATGATAGTAGTGATCCTGGACAAGGACCAGGTACAGATAATACTGGAGATGAGGATGATGAGGACAGTGCACCAGTAGACTTAGATGTGGACTATGACCTAGCTCTGATTAAGATATTAGCTGCGGGTCAGTCGGATCCAATTGGACCGAATGACAATGTAACTTTTGAGATTCTTGTTAAAAATCAAGGAGATGTAGCCAGTTTTGATTTCGAAATTACTGATCAAATTCCAACTGGATTGGCATATGTTTCTGATGATGCGGGCGGTTCCCATGTTAATGGAATCGTGACTTGGACGATTGACAACCTAGAGCCAGGAGAAGTAAGGTCTATTAATTTGACCTTGTCAGTAAGTGATCCAACATTTAGAGCTTACCGAAACTGGGCTGAAATAAGCGATGATAGTGCAGAAGATTATGGAATTGATCCGGGAACTGGAGTTGCAGAAGTTGATGAAGACAGTACGCCGGATACCGATACTGGATTCGATAATGAGCAGGATGGAACGGATACTCCTGGAGGAGATCCAAATGATATGTATACTGATCATGACAACATCGATACAGATGAACCGGTTGGTGATGAAGACGATAATGATTATGAGGATATCAATCTTGATGTCAATTATGATCTAGCCATCTCTAAGACCAATATTACAGGTGCAATTGTTACACCGGCAAATCCTTTCGTTGATTACGAAATAACGATAACAAATGAAGGAGACGTCGAGAGTTTCGATTATCAGGTAACAGATTTGATCCCTGGTGGGATGGATTTCATTAGCGCCAGTGATGGGGGTAGTGAAACCGGAGGAGTTGTAACTTGGAATTTAAGTGAAAGCCTACAGCCAGGAGCAAGTAGAACGGTTAATTTAAGACTAGAAGTTGTGGATTTCACTTTGAGATCTTACACCAACTTTGTTCAAATCAGTGATGATAGTGCGGAAGATTACGGAACCGATCCTGGAACTGGTAATCCTGAGGAAGATAGCGATAGTACGCCAAATAATGATGATAGTAGTGATCCGGATCAAGGACCTGGTACGGATAATACTGGAGACGAAGACGACGAAGATAGCGCTCCTGTAGATGTGGATATCAACTACGATTTAAGTATAGTTAAAGAGTTGTCTCAAGGAGAGTCTGGAACGGTAACACCAGCAAATCCAGAAGTTTCTTTTGATATAACAATAACGAATGAAGGAGACGTTGAGTCTTTCGAATATAGTGTCGAAGATATTATTCCTGCTGGAATGGACTTCGTAGGTGCAAGTGATGGAGGAACAGAAGCTGGAGGAATCGTGACATGGACTGACTTACCTAATTTACTGGTGGGCGAGACAAAGACTTTAACCTTAGTTTTGACAGTTACAGACTTCACTCAACGCGCATTTTTGAACCACGTTCAAATCAGCGAAGATAGCAGTGAAGACTACGGAATTGATCCAAATACGGGCAATCCCGAAGAGGATACTGATTCTACTCCGGACAATTATGACGGAAATGACGATGGACCAGGTGTAGATTCACCTCAAGTTGATGAAGACGACGATGATAGTCAGTTAGTAGATGGAGAGGTAATTTATGATTTGGCATTGATCAAAAAACTAGGTGAGGATCAGCCATTAAGAGTTTTGGTCGGTGATGAGGTAGATTTCCAAATCATTGTAAGAAACGAAGGAGATGTAGAGAGTTTTGATTTCAATGTATTGGATCAGGTTCCATCTGGAATGAGCTATGTTTCAAATGACCAAGGTGGAATTTATGACCTTGTTACCAATACAATCAATTGGAATTTCACCAATCTTGATGCGGGAGACGAAATTGTAATCAACCTGAGGTTGAAAGTGGAAGATCCTTTATTCAGAGATTATAGAAACTGGGTTGAAATAAGTGAGGACAGTAGTGAAGATTACGGAATTGATCCTAATACAGGCAATCCTCAGACAGATGTAGACAGTACTCCAGATGATGATACGGGTTCAGATGATGAGCAAGAAGGTACCGGAGTTGGGCCAAACGATGATGTTGAAAATACAAACGTATTTGGCAATAATCCTGATGATGAAGATGATAACGATTATGAGGATATCGAGCTTCAGGTAATTGACATTAGTTTGATCAAGACGGTAAGCGATCCGGAACCTAATGTAGGTGACGTAATAACATTTACAATTGAGGTATTCAATGATGGAGTTGACGAGGCGACGAATGTAGCGGTTGAGGATCAAGTACCAAATGGATACTCTGGAATTACGAATATAAGTTCAGGAGGAACTGCAGTCGGTTCGACAATCACATGGACAGGATTGAATATAGCAGCAGGTGATTCTCAGATATTGACTTTTGATGTAGTAGTAGAGAGACCTGGAGATAATGTAGATTATGATAACATTGCGGAAGTAAGTGCTCATGACCAATTCGATCCGGATTCTACGCCAGATAATGGACCGGATCCAGATGGTGACGGAGACATTGGAACGGAAGATGACAATCCGAATGACGGAAGCGTTGATACGGATGGCGACGATGATGATGCAGACAATGAGCCTGTAACTCCTCAACTATTGTCTGTTGGATCTACGGTTTTTGTAGATCAAAATAACAATGGACTTCAGGATCCAGGAGAGACTGGGATAGAAGGAGTTACCGTTGAAATCTATGCAGTTGGACCTGATGGACAAAAAGGAACAGCGGATGATGTATTAGAAGGTTCAGATGATACTGATATTAATGGAGATTATTTCATTGATGAGTTAATTGCTGGAGATTATTATTTGAAAATCAATGATACGGATGACACTTACAATGTAAGTAGTACTGATATAGCCACTACTATCGGTGATAATGAAACTGACGAAGATGACAACGGGCAGCAAATGGGCGGCCCAGGTGGAATGGTCATGACAAGTATCATTAATTTATATGGTGGTACGGAACCTGTAGATAGTGAGGTTGGACAAGGAGGAGATCAGGATGCAGCTGATGATGACAACGGTGACATGACCATCGACTTTGGTTTTTATCAGTGTCAGGAGATCAGTGGAACCTTGTTTGAAGATTTAGACAATGATGGTTGCCAAGAAACAGGAGAGTCTGGTATATCCGGAGAGACTGTAGAGTTGTATGAATGTGATGCATCTGGCGCTCCTATTACTCTTGCTGCAACGGCTACCACCGATGCTAATGGAGATTATACTTTTGGACCAAATGAACAAGGAGATGCAGAGGTATGTTTGGATCCAGCGAAAACGTATAAAGTAAGATTTGCTACGAGACCAGATAATACTGAGTTTAGCACGAACTCAGATCCTGGATGTGCATTCGAAGATAGTGATGACGTAGATCCAACGAATGGAGAAAGTGATTGTGTTACACCTCATGACAGGGATAATGATGGAGATGATCATGTAGATGGAGGAGTATATCCATGTTTGGAGATTGGAGGAACTTTATTCGAAGATTTGGATAATGACGGATGTCAGGAAACAGGAGAGTCTGGTATAGCAGGAGAGACAGTAGAGCTTTACGAATGTGATGCTGCCGGAAATGCTGCTTTATTGGTAGGAACAGTAACAACAGATTCGAATGGAGACTACCTATTTGGACCGGATGAGCCGGGAGATGCTGAAGTTTGTGTGGATCCTGCAAAGACGTATAAAGTAAGATTTGCAACGAGACCAGATAATACGGAATTCAGTACGAATTCAGATCCTGGATGTGCATTCGAAGATAGTGATGATATCGATCCAACAACAGGTGAGAGTGAGTGTATCGATCCTAAGGAGCCGGAAGCACCTCATGTAGATGGAGGAGTATATCCATGTTTGGAGATCGGAGGAACCTTATTCGAAGATTTGGATAATGACGGATGTCAGGAAACAGGAGAATCAGGTATAGCTGGAGAGACAGTAGAGCTTTACGAATGTGATGCTGCCGGTAATGCTGCATTATTGGTAGGAACAGTAACAACAGATTCGAATGGAGACTACGTATTTGGACCAGATGAGTCTGGAGATGCGGAAGTTTGTATCGATCCTGCAAAGACGTATAAAGTAAGATTTGCGACGAGACCAGATAATACGGAATTCAGTACGAATTCAGATCCTGGTTGTGCATTCGAAGACAGTGATGATATCGATCCAACAACAGGTGAGAGCGAGTGTATCGATCCTAAGGAGCCGGAAGCACCTCATGTAGATGGAGGAGTGTATCCTTGTGAGGAGATCAGTGGAACCTTATTCGAAGATTTAGATAATGACGGATGTCAGGAAACAGGAGAATCAGGTATAGCGGGAGAAACGGTCGAATTATACGAATGTGATGCGGCAGGTAATAGTGTTTCTTTAGCTGCTACAACAACGACTGATTCGAATGGAGATTACACTTTTGGTCCCGATGAATCTGGAGACGCAGAGATATGTCTTGATCCTGCAAAAACTTATAGAGTAAGGTTTGCATCCAGACCAGATAATACAGAGTTTAGTACGAATTCAGATCCTGGTTGTGCCGATGAGGACAGTGATGATGTAGATCCTACTACTGGTGAAAGTGATTGTGTTACACCTCATGATAGAGATAATGATGGTGATGATCACGTAGACGCAGGTGTTTATCCATGTAAGGAGATCAGTGGAACATTGTTCGAAGACTTGGATAATGATGGATGTCAGGAAACTGGTGAGTCTGGTGTTGATGGAGAAACTGTAGAATTGTATGAATGTGACGCAACGGGCAATAGCATTTCCTTAGTGGCTACGGCTACTACTGATTCGAATGGAGATTATACTTTTGGACCGGATGAGCAAGGAGATGCTGAGATATGCCTAGATCCTGCAAAAACATATAGAGTTAAGTTTGCGACAATTCCGGATAATACAGTCTTCAGTACGAATTCTGATCCTGGTTGTGCAAGTGAAGATAGTGATGACGTAGATCCAACGACAGGTGAGAGTGAGTGTGTAGATCCTAAGGATCCAGAAGCACCTCACGTCGATGCAGGTGTTACACCGAAGATGTCTATTGGGTCGAATGTATTTGTAGATGCCAATAACAATGGAATTAGAGATAATAATGAGGGAGGTATAGAAGGTATTCCTTTAGAAGTATTTTCAGTTGGTCCTGATGGAATCAAAGGAACCGCTGATGATATTAAAGTAGGTGAAGATACCTCAGATTCAGAAGGTGATTATTTTGTAGGAGATCTATTAGTTGGGGATTATTATGTGAAAATCAATACTCCTGATGCTGATTATCCGGTAAGTAGTTCGGAAGATGTTACTTCTACAACAGATGATGACGTAGATGGAGATGACAATGGAATCCAAATGGGAGGCCCAGGTGGAATGGTGATGTCTCCGGTCATTTCTTTAGTAGCCAATGACGAACCTCAGGGTGCTGAGGAGTCTGGTTCCGGTGGAGATCAAGATGATTTCGATGATGCCAACGGAAACATGACTGTTGATTTTGGTTTCTTGGCGCCAGCAAGTGTTGGGAACTTTGTTTTCAAAAATTGTGAAAGTAAAGGAATTCAGGATGGAAATGAAAGTCCACTTGAGGGAGCGACTGTGGTTATTTCCGATGAAAACGGAGATGTTGTAAGAGATGTCAATGGTAATATCGTTGGCTCAATAATAACTCAAGCGGATGGCTTGTATTTATTTGAGAATTTATTCCCAGGTGAGTACATCATAACATTTACGCTACCTACTGATCCTACGGGTATCGCATTTGGACCAAAGGATGCAGCTGCAGATGATATTGATAGTGATGTTAACCCGGATGGAAGAACGGATGTTTTCTTCTTGTCGTCTGGAGAAATCAACTTGGATGTTGATGCAGGTGTAATTGATATAGAAGATCCTGTTATTCATTGTCCAGATGAATTGGTGATAGAATGTGGTGATCCAGATCAGTCTACGATCATTTCTGACTGGTTGAATTCAGCCACGGCTACTGATAACTGCGATACAGATCCGATTATCACGACAGACTATTCTATTGATAATTTCTCTGATGGTTGTGGAGAAACTGGAGAACAGGTCGTAACGTTTACAGCAACTGATGATTGCGGTAATCAGTCGACATGCGAAGCGAAAATTGTCATTGAAGACAATACTCCTCCAGTAGTTGATTGTAATTCAATATCAGATTTAGAGATAGAGTGTGATGAAGACTATGATACAGAGATAGCTCAGTGGTTAGCTTCCGTTAGTCAGACATTAGCGGACCACTCAACAGATAATTGTAGTGAGATCACAGTTTCGGATATAACGAATGATTATGACGGAACGCCACCGGCAAGAGAATGTGTAGATGATTATGCAGATGCAGTGGGCGAGTTAGTAACCTTCACGATCACGGATGATTGTGGAAGAAAAACAACTTGTAGTGCACGCATCAAGATCATTGACAGTACACCACCGGTAACGGATTGTGGAGTGATCGAAGATTTAGAGTTAGAATGTGATGGAGATTATGCCCAAGAGATCTCAGACTGGTTGTCAGCGAATGCAACAGCATTGGCAGGTGCGACAGTAGAAGATTGTGGAGATATATTAGCATCGGATGTAACGAATGATTACGACGGAACGCCACCGGCAAGAGAGTGTGTAGATGATTATTCAGATGCAGTAGGTGAGTTAGTAACCTTTACAATTACAGATGATTGTGGAAGGACAACAACTTGTAGTGCACGAATTAAGATCATCGACAGTACACCACCGGTAACGGATTGTGGAGTGATCGAAGATTTAGAATTAGAATGTGACGGAGATTATGCCCAAGAGATCTCAGACTGGTTGTCGGCGAATGCAACAGCATTGGCAGGTGCGACAGTAGAGGATTGTGGAGATATATTAGCATCGGATGTAACGAATGATTACGACGGAACACCACCGGCAAGAGAGTGTGTAGATGATTATGCAGATGCAGTAGGTGAGTTGGTAACCTTTACAATTACAGATGATTGTGGAAGGACAACAACTTGTAGTGCACGAATTAAGATCATCGACAGTACACCACCGGTAACGGATTGTGGAGTGATCGAAGATTTAGAGTTAGAATGTGACGGAGATTATGCCCAAGAGATCTCAGACTGGTTGTCGGCGAATGCAACAGCATTGGCAGGTGCGACAGTAGAGGATTGTGGAGATATATTAGCATCGGATGTAACGAATGATTACGACGGAACGCCACCGGCAAGAGAGTGTGTAGATGATTATGCAGATGCAGTAGGCGAGTTGGTAACCTTTACAATTACAGATGATTGTGGAAGGACAACAACTTGTAGTGCACGAATTAAGATCATCGACAGTACACCACCGGTAACGGATTGTGGAGTGATCGAAGATTTAGAATTAGAATGTGACGGAGATTATGCCCAAGAGATTTCAGACTGGTTGTCAGCGAATGCAACAGCATTGGCAGGTGCGACAGTAGAAGATTGTGGAGATATATTGGCATCAGATGTAACGAATGATTACGACGGAACGCCACCGGCGAGAGAATGTGTAGATGATTATGCGGATGCAGTAGGTGAGTTGGTAACCTTTACAATTACAGATGATTGTGGAAGGACAACAACTTGTAGTGCACGAATTAAGATCATCGATAGTACACCACCGGTAACGGATTGTGGAGTGATCGAAGATTTAGAGTTAGAATGTGATGGAGATTATGCATTGGAGATTTTCAATTGGTTATCAGATAATGCCATAGCATTAGCAGGTGCAACAGTAGAAGATTGTGGAGATATATTGGCATCACATGTAACGAATGATTACGACGGAACACCACCGGCGAGAGAGTGTGTAGATGATTATGCAGATGCAGTAGGTGAGTTGGTAACCTATACAATTACAGATGATTGTGGAAGGACTAGCATGTGTAGTGCACGCATCAAGATTATCGACAGTGCGCCTCCAGTAACGGATTGTGATGTAATCGATGATTTAGAGTTGGAATGTGATGGAGATTATGAGCAAGAAATATCGGACTGGTTGTCGTCAAATGCTACTGCTTTGGCCAACGCGACGATAGAAGACTGTGGTGATATCCTAGCATCTGACGTTACTAATGATTATGACGGTACAGCTCCTGCGCATGAATGTGTGGATGATTTTGCGGATGCAATAGGTGAATTAGTGACTTTCACAATCACAGATGATTGCGGAAGAACCACTACTTGTAGTGCACGAATCAAGATCATAGATAGTACACCACCGGTAATTAGTTGTCCGGATGATGTTACAATTGAGTGCGATGAGTCGGATGACCCATCAAATACAGGTGAAGCAACCGCTCAAGATGATTGTTTTGGATCGGCTACGATCAATTACCAAGATGTAATTCAAAACGGATCTTGTGAGAATGAATATGTCATTGTTAGAACTTGGAGCGCAGAAGATGGTTGTGGAAATATCAGTTACTGCGATCAGAGAATCACGGTAGAGGATACAACGGATCCTGAGTTTACTGGCTTCCCAGAGGATGAGATAGTAGAATGTGATGATGTGCCAAATCCTGCAACTGACGAAGTGGAAGGAAGGGACAACTGCGATAACGATGTAACAGTAGATTACTTAGGCGAAGTTAGAACGGATGGTAACTGTGCAGACAATTACACATTGACAAGAACGTGGAGATTGACGGATAACTGTGGAAATAGCACGGAGAGTAGTCAGGTGATTACAGTGGAAGATACAACGGATCCTGAGTTTACTGGCTTCCCAGAGGATGAGACTGTAGAATGTGATAATGTACCAGGACCGGCGTCGAATGAAGTAACAGGCCGAGATAACTGCGATAACGAAGTTACCGTAGATTATTTGGGAGAGGTTCGAACAGACGGTAACTGTGCAGATAATTACACATTGACGAGAACATGGAGATTGACGGATAACTGTGGCAATAGCACGGAGAGCAGTCAGGTAATCACGGTAGAAGATACTACCGATCCTGAGTTTACTGACTTCCCAGCGGATGAAACAGTAGAATGTGATGATGTACCGGGACCAGCTACAGAAGAAGTAGAAGGAAGAGACAATTGTGATCACGATGTAACAGTAGATTACTTAGGTGAAGTTAGAACAGATGGTAACTGTGCAGACAATTACACATTGACAAGAACGTGGAGATTGACGGACAACTGTGGTAATAGCACGGAGAGCAGTCAAGTGATTACAGTAGAAGACACTACAGATCCTGAGTTTACTGATTTCCCTGCAGATGAAACAGTGGAGTGTGATGATATACCAGGACCGGCAACGGATGAGGTAGAAGGAAGAGATAATTGTGATCACGATGTAACGGTAGATTACCTAGGCGAGGTTAGAACGGATGGAAATTGTGTTGATAATTATACATTGACAAGAACGTGGAGATTGACGGATAACTGTGGTAATAGCACAGAGAGTAGTCAGGTGATCACGGTAGAGGATACAACAGATCCAGAATTCACTGATTTCCCTGCAGATGAAACAGTGGAGTGTGATGATATTCCAAGTCCAGCTACAAATGAAGTATCAGGTCGAGATAACTGCGATAATGATGTAACAGTAGATTACTTAGGTGAGGTTAGAACGGATGGTAACTGTGCAGACAATTACACATTGACAAGAACGTGGAGATTGACGGACAACTGTGGTAATAGCACGGAGAGTAGTCAGGTGATTACTGTAGAAGATACCACCGATCCTGAGTTTACTGGCTTCCCAGCTGATGAGACTGTAGAGTGTGATGAGGTTCCAAGTCCGGCGACGGATGAAGTATCAGGCCGAGATAACTGTGATAACGAAGTTACCGTGGATTACTTAGGCGAGGTCAGAACAGATGGTAACTGTGCAGATAATTACACATTGACGAGAACATGGAGATTGACGGACAACTGTGGCAATAGCACGGAGAGCAGTCAGGTGATTACGGTAGAAGACACTACAGATCCTGAGTTTACTGATTTCCCTGCGGATGAGACAGTGGAATGTGATGATGTACCGGGACCAGCTACAGAAGAAGTAGAAGGAAGAGACAATTGTGATCACGATGTAACAGTAGATTACTTAGGTGAAGTTAGAACAGATGGTAACTGTGCTGACAATTACACATTGACAAGAACGTGGAGATTGACGGACAACTGTGGCAATAGCACGGAGAGCAGTCAAGTGATTACAGTAGAAGACACTACAGATCCAGAGTTTACTGGCTTCCCATCAGACGAGACGGTAGAATGTGATGATGTACCAGGACCGGCAACGGATGAGGTAGAAGGAAGAGATAACTGTGATTACGATGTTACTATAGATTACTTAGGTGAAGTCAGAACAGATGGAAATTGTGTTGATAATTACACATTGACAAGAACCTGGAGATTGACGGATAACTGTGGCAATAGCACAGAGAGTAGTCAAGTGATTACGGTAGAGGACACTACAGATCCAGAATTCACTGATTTCCCAGAAGATGAAACAGTGGAGTGTGATGATATTCCAAGTCCAGCTACAAATGAAGTATCGGGTCGAGATAACTGCGATAATGATGTAACAGTAGATTACTTAGGCGAAGTTAGAACGGATGGAAACTGTGTAGACAATTACACATTGACAAGAACTTGGAGATTGACGGACAACTGTGGTAACAGCACAGAGAGCAGTCAGGTGATTACTGTAGAAGATACCACCGATCCTGAATTTACTGGTTTCCCATCAGATGAAACGGTAGAGTGTGATGAGGTTCCAAGTCCGGCGACGGATGAAGTAACAGGCCGAGATAACTGCGATAACGAGGTTACCGTAGATTACTTAGGCGAGGTTCGAACGGATGGTAACTGTGCAGATAACTACACATTAACGAGAACGTGGAGATTGACAGATAACTGTGGCAATAGCACGGAGAGTAGTCAGGTGATTACAGTGGAGGATACAACGGATCCTGAGTTTACTGATTTCCCTGCAGATGAGACGGTAGAATGTGATGATGTACCGGGACCAGCTACAGATGAAGTTGAAGGAAGAGACAATTGTGATCACGATGTAACAGTAGATTACTTAGGTGAAGTCAGAACAGATGGAAACTGTGTAGACAATTACACATTGACGAGAACATGGAGATTGACGGACAACTGTGGTAATAGTACGGAGAGCAGTCAAGTGATCACCGTAGAGGATACGACGGATCCAGAATTTACGGGCTTCCCTGAAGATGAGACGGTAGAATGTGACGATGTACCAGGACCGGCAACGGATGAGGTAGAGGGTCGAGATAATTGTGATAATGATGTTACAATAGATTATCTAGGTGAAGTTAGAACAGATGGAAACTGTGTTGATAATTACACATTGACCAGAACATGGAGATTGACAGACAACTGTGGCAATAGCACAGAGAGTAGTCAAGTGATTACGGTTGAGGATACAACGGATCCTGAGTTTACTGACTTCCCAGAAGATGAGACGGTAGAATGTGATGATATTCCAAGTCCGGCTACGAATGAGGTAGAAGGAAGAGATAACTGCGATAATGAAGTTACCGTAGATTACTTAGGCGAAGTTAGAACGGATGGAAACTGTGTAGACAATTACACATTGACAAGAACGTGGAGATTGACGGACAACTGTGGTAACAGCACAGAGAGCAGTCAGGTAATCACAGTAGAGGATACGACAGATCCTGAGTTCACAGGTTTCCCATCAGATGAAACGGTAGAGTGTGACGAGGTTCCGAGTCCGGCGACGGATGAAGTAACAGGTCGAGATAACTGCGATAACGAAGTGACAGTAGATTACTTAGGCGAGGTTCGAACAGATGGAAACTGTGCAGACAATTATACATTAACGAGAACGTGGAGATTGACGGACAACTGTGGCAACAGTACGGAAAGTAGTCAGGTAATTACAGTGGAAGATACTACCGATCCTGAGTTTACCGGATTCCCTGCAGATGAGACGGTCGAATGTGACGATGTACCAGGACCGGCAACGGATGAGGTAGAAGGAAGGGATAACTGCGATAATGATGTAACAGTAGATTACTTAGGCGAGGTTCGAACGGATGGTAATTGTGCAGATAATTACACATTAACCAGAACGTGGAGATTGACAGACAACTGTGGTAATAGCACAGAAAGCAGTCAGGTAATTACGGTTAGAGATACGACGGATCCTGAATTCACTGGCTTCCCATCAGACGAGACTGTAGAGTGTGACGATGTACCAGGACCGGCAACGGATGAGGTAGAGGGTCTAGATAATTGTGACAACGATGTTACGATAGATTATCTAGGTGAAGTTAGAACGGATGGCAACTGTGTAGACAATTACACATTAACTAGAACGTGGAGATTGACGGATAACTGTGGCAATAGCACGGAGAGCAGTCAGGTAATTACGGTTAGAGATACGACGGACCCAGAGTTTACTGGCTTCCCATCAGACGAGACGGTAGAGTGTGACGATGTACCTGGACCTGCGACAAATGAAGTGTCGGGTCGAGATAACTGTGATAATGAAGTGACGATAGATTACTTGGGTGAAGTTCGAACAGATGGCAACTGTGTAGACAATTACACATTGACTAGAACATGGAGATTGACAGACAACTGTGGTAATAGCACGGAGAGTAGTCAAGTAATTACAGTTAGAGATACGACGGATCCGGAATTCACTGGTTTCCCATCAGACGAGACGGTAGAGTGTGACGATGTACCTGGACCTGCGACAAATGAAGTATCAGGTCAAGATAATTGTGATAACGAAGTCACAGTAGATTACTTAGGCGAGGTTAGAACGGATGGCAACTGTGTAGACAATTACACATTGACAAGAACGTGGAGATTGACGGACAACTGTGGTAACAGCACAGAGAGCAGTCAGGTAATTACGGTTAGAGATACAACGGATCCGGAATTCACTGGCTTCCCAGATGATGAGACAGTAGAGTGTGATGATGTACCAGGACCGGCAACCGATGAAGTAGAGGGTCGAGATAATTGTGACAATGATGTTACAATAGATTATCTAGGTGAAGTTCGAACGGATGGTAATTGTGTAGACAATTACACATTGACAAGAACGTGGAGATTGACAGATAACTGTGGCAACAGCACAGAGAGTAGTCAGGTAATTACGGTTAGAGATACAACGGATCCGGAATTCACTGGCTTCCCATCAGATGAGACAGTAGAATGTGACAATGTACCAGGGCCGGCAACGGATGAGGTAGAGGGTCGAGATAATTGTGACAATGATGTTACGATAGATTATCTAGGTGAAGTTCGAACGGATGGTAATTGTGTAGACAATTACACATTAACCAGAACGTGGAGATTGACAGATAACTGTGGTAACAGCACAGAGAGCAGTCAGGTGATTACGGTTAGAGATACGACGGATCCGGAATTCACTGGCTTCCCATCAGATGAGACAGTAGAATGTGACGATGTTCCTGGACCTGCGACAAATGAAGTGTCAGGTCGAGATAATTGTGACAATGAAGTGACGATAGATTACTTGGGTGAAGTTAGAACGGATGGTAACTGTGTAGACAATTACACATTGACGAGAACGTGGAGACTGAC
The DNA here is from genome assembly GCA_965230755.1 of Saprospiraceae bacterium. Lineage (GTDB taxonomy): Bacteria > Bacteroidota > Bacteroidia > Chitinophagales > Saprospiraceae > DATFJT01. The sequence continues at coordinate 117,623 of CBDDLT010000011.1, forward strand.
AGACAACTGTGGTAACAGCACAGAGAGCAGTCAGGTGATTACGGTAAGAGATACGACGGATCCGGAATTCACTGGCTTCCCATCAGATGAGACTGTAGAGTGTGATGATGTACCAGGGCCTGCGACAAATGAAGTGTCAGGTCGAGATAATTGTGACAATGATGTTACGATAGATTATCTAGGTGAAGTTCGAGCGGATGGTAACTGTGTAGATAATTACACATTGACCAGAACGTGGAGATTGACAGACAACTGTGGTAATAGCACAGAAAGCAGTCAGGTAATTACGGTTAGAGATACCACTGATCCTGAATTGACCTGTCCTGCAGATGTAACATTGGAATGTGATCAAAGTAAGGATCCATCCTCAATTGGATATGGAACGGCAACAGATAATTGTGATGATGATGTTGATGTAACTTATTCTGATAGAAGAATTGATGGAGATTGTGAATACAATTATACCATAATTCGTACTTGGGTAGCAGAAGACAATTGTGGAAACAGTACTAATTGTACTCAGGAAATTACCATCAGAGATAGAACGAATCCAGAAATAATTGGTGTTGGTCCTGATCAGACAATTTCTTGTGATGATGAGATTGTATTTAGTGATCCAGTTGCGGAAGATAATTGTGACGATGATGTAAGCCTTACTTATAGTGATGAGACGATCGCAGGTACCTGTGAGCACGAATACACTATTATTAGGACTTGGACGGCAGAAGACGATTGTGGTAATACTTCAACGGATGAGCAAATCATTAGAATTGGAGATAATACACCTCCGGTCTTTGTAGAAGTTCCTGAAGGTTTAACTGCAGCTTGTGATGATCCTGATATCAATATCGGATTGCCAACAGTAGAGGATAATTGTGACGACGATGTTACCTTGACTTATTCCGATAGAATCGAAGGAACAGGATGTGCCGGTACGGTAGTTCGAACGTGGGTAGCTATAGATGATTGTGGTAATAGAAGCCAAGCGATTCAGAGAATTGGATTGGTAGATGAAGAGGCTCCGGTCTTTGTAGATGTACCTGCAGGACTTACGGTAAATTGTGAAGATGATGAGTTTGAAGGTGGAACGCCTACAGTTGAAGATAACTGTGATGATGACGTTACATTGACCTTCTCAGATCGAATCATTGCCGAAGGATGTGCTGGAACCATCGTTAGAACCTGGGTGGCCATTGACAATTGCGGAAACAGAAGTGAAGCTGAGCAAAGAATCGAAATCATCGATGATAAAGCTCCAGTCTTTGTAGATGTTCCACAAGATTTGACAATGAGCTGTGAGGATGACGAGTTCGAAGGTGGTACGCCCACAGTAGAAGATAACTGTGATGACGATGTTACTTTGACTTTCAATGATGTCCTTCAAGGAGCTGGATGTGCTGGAACTGTTGTCAGAACATGGACTGCAGAAGATGCTTGTGGAAATACAAACACAGCAGTTCAGCGAATTCAAATCATTGATAACAATGATCCTGTCATTACAGGTGTAGGACCGGATCAGGAAATATCCTGTGATGAAACCGTGTCATTCAGTAATCCAACAGCGTCTGATTTGTGTGATGATGACGTAGACTTGACATTTAACGATGTGAGGACTGCTGGAAACTGCGAACAGGAGTATAGCATTACGCGTACTTGGATAGCGGAAGACAACTGTGGCAATACGTCCAGTGCTTCTCAAACCGTAACAGTAGTTGATGAAGATGCACCAGTAATCACTGGAGTCGGACCAGATAGAGAAATTTCTTGTGATGATCCTGTTGTATTTAGTAATCCAACAGCAACTGATAACTGTGATGACAACGTAAGTCTTGTCCATAGTGATCGCACGATTGCTGGATCATGTCCTCAAGAATATACAGTAATTAGAACTTGGGTAGCAGAAGATGCCTGTGGTAATTCAACAACCGCTGAACAACGGATTACCGTCGTAGATGACGAGAATCCGGTAATCAGTGGAGTAGGTTCTGATAGAGAGATTTCATGTGATGAACCATTAGTGTTTAGTAATCCCGTTGCTACAGATAATTGTGATAATGATGTTGACTTGAGCTATAGTGACGAACGAATAGCTGGAAATTGTGAACATGAATACACAGTTACTAGAACTTGGATTGCTGAGGATGCTTGTGGTAACTCTACGGAGGCATCACAAACGATTAGAGTAAATGATGATACGCCGCCAGTTTTCGTTGAAGTACCACAAAATGTTACCGTGTCCTGTGATGTAATAGATATTACGGAAGGCAGACCAACAGTTGATGATAATTGTGACGAAAATGTACTATTAAACTTCTCTGACGATTATAGCGGAGTTGATTGCGATGGAACATTAGTAAGGACCTGGATAGCGGAAGATGCTTGTGGAAATACTTCAACGGCTGAGCAGCGTATAACAATAGTTGATGATGAAGATCCGGTAATCAGTGGAGTAGGATCTGATAAGACGATCTCATGTGATGAGGATGTCGAATTCAGTAATCCAACAGCTACGGATAATTGTGATGATGACGTTAACTTGAGCTTTAGCGACGAGACAGTTGCAGGATCTTGTGAACACGAGTATGTAATTACAAGAACTTGGGTAGCGGAAGATGCATGTGGAAATACTGCAACTGCGGAGCAAAGCATCCGAGTGGGCGATAATGAAGCACCGGTATTCACGAATATCCCAACTGGAGTGACGGCATTGTGTGATGCAGATGATATCACAATAGGTCGACCTACGGTAGAAGATAACTGTGACGACGATGTGAATTTGAGCTATTCTGACAGGGAGTCTGGCAATGGATGTGCCGGAACGATCATTAGAACTTGGATCGCAGAAGATGCATGTGGAAATAGAACCACAGCTGAGCAGATGATCGAATTAACAGATGATGAGGATCCAGTGATCAGTGGAGTAGGATCTGATAAGACAATCTCATGTGATGAGGATGTTGAGTTCAGTAATCCAATCGCAACAGATAACTGTGATGACGATGTTGATTTAAGCTTCAGTGATGAGACGGTAGCAGGAAATTGTATGCATGAATATGATATTACAAGGACTTGGATAGCGGAAGATGACTGTGGTAATACATCAGAAGCATCACAGACAATCAGAGTGAGAGATAATACTCCACCAGTGTTTGTGAATGTACCACAAGATATTACAGCATCATGTGATGATGACGAAATCACAGCTGGTCGACCAACCGCGGAAGATAATTGTGATGATGAGATAAACTTAACTTATTCGGATGACGACGGAGGAGTCGACTGTGATGGAACCTTGGTTAGAACCTGGGTGGCAGAAGATGCATGTGGAAACACTGCTACTGCAGAGCAACGAATAACGATAGTAGATGATGAAGATCCAGTAATCAGTGGGGTAGGATCTGATAAGACGATCTCATGTGATGAGGATGTCGAATTCAGTAATCCAACAGCTTCGGATAATTGTGATGATGATGTTGACTTGAGCTTTAGCGACGAGACCGTTGCAGGATCATGTGAGCACGAGTATGTAATTACAAGAACATGGATCGCGGAAGACGCATGTGGCAATACGACTACGGCGGAACAAAGCATTCGAGTGGGTGATAATGAAGCACCGGTATTCACGAATATCCCAACTGGAGTGACGGCATTGTGTGATGCAGATGATATCACAATAGGTCGACCTACGGTAGAAGATAACTGTGATGACGATGTGAATTTGAGCTATACAGATAGAGAGACTGGCAATGGATGTGCCGGAACGATCATCAGAACTTGGGTAGCAGAAGATGCATGTGGAAATAGAACCACGGCTGAACAGTGGATCGAGTTAACAGATGATGAAGATCCAGTGATCAGTGGAGTAGGATCTGATAAGACGATCTCATGTGATGAAGATGTTGAGTTCAGCAATCCAATCGCAACAGATAACTGCGATGATGATGTTGACTTTAGCTTCAGTGATGAGACGGTAGCCGGAACTTGTGAACATGAATATGATATCACAAGAACTTGGATAGCGGAAGATGACTGTGGTAATACATCTGAGGAATCTCAGACAATCAGAGTGAGAGATAATACTCCACCAGTGTTTGTGAATGTACCACAAGATATTACAGCATCATGTGACGATGACGAAATCACAGCTGGTCGACCAACAGTGGAGGACAATTGTGATGACGACGTGAGTTTAAGTTACACGGATGACGGAGGAGAAGGTTGTAATGGAACCTTGGTGAGAACCTGGGTGGCAGAAGATGCATGTGGAAACACTGCAACTGCAGAGCAGCGTATTACGATAGTAGATGATGAAGATCCAGTAATCAGTGGAGTAGGATCTGATAAGACAATTTCATGTGATGAGGATGTCGAATTCAGTAATCCAACAGCTACGGATAATTGTGATGATGATGTTGACTTGAGCTTTAGTGATGAGACAGTTGCGGGAACTTGTGAGCACGAGTATGTAATTACAAGAACATGGATCGCAGAAGATGCATGTGGAAATACAACAACCGCGGAGCAAAGCATCCGAGTGGGTGATAATGAAGCACCGGTATTCACGAATATCCCAACTGGAGTGACGGCCTTGTGTGATGCGGATGATATCACAATAGGTCGACCTACAGTAGAAGATAACTGTGACGACGATGTGAATTTGAGCTATACCGATAGAGAGACTGGCAACGGATGTGCTGGAACGATCATCAGAACTTGGGTAGCAGAAGATGCATGTGGAAATAGAACCACGGCTGAACAGTGGATCGAATTAACTGATGATGAGGATCCAGTGATCAGTGGAGTAGGATCTGATAAGACGATCTCATGTGATGAAGATGTTGAGTTCAGTAATCCAATCGCAACAGATAACTGTGATGATGATGTAGACTTTAGCTTCAGTGATGAGACGGTAGCCGGAACTTGTGAACATGAATATGATATCACAAGAACTTGGATAGCGGAAGATGACTGTGGTAATACATCTGAGGAATCTCAGACAATCAGAGTGAGAGATAATACTCCACCCGTGTTTGTGAATGTACCACAAGATATTACAGCATCATGTGACGATGATGAAATCACAGATGGTAGACCAACAGTAGAGGACAATTGTGATGACGACGTGAGTTTAAGTTACTCGGATGACGGAGGAGAAGGTTGTAATGGAACCTTGGTTAGAACCTGGGTGGCAGAAGATGCATGTGGAAACACTGCAACTGCAGAGCAGCGTATAACGATAGTAGATGATGAAGATCCAGTAATCAGTGGGGTAGGATCTGATAAGACGATCTCATGTGATGAGGATGTCGAATTCAGTAATCCAACAGCTACGGATAATTGTGATGATGACGTTGACTTGAGCTTTAGTGATGAGACAGTTGCAGGAACTTGTGAGCACGAGTATGTAATTACAAGAACATGGATCGCGGAAGATGCATGTGGAAATACAACAACCGCGGAGCAAAGCATCCGAGTGGGCGATAATGAAGCACCGGTATTCACGAATATCCCAACTGGAGTGACGGCATTATGTGATGCAGATGATATCACAATAGGTCGACCTACAGTAGAAGATAACTGTGACGACGATGTGAATTTGAGCTATACAGATAGAGAGACTGGCAATGGATGTGCCGGAACGATCATCAGAACTTGGGTAGCAGAAGATGCATGTGGAAATAGAACCACAGCAGATCAGTGGATTGAATTAACTGATGATGAGGATCCAGTGATCAGTGGAGTAGGATCAGACAAGGAAATCTCTTGTGATGAACCAATAGAATTCAGCAATCCGATTGCGACAGATAACTGTGATGACGATGTTGACTTAAGCTTCAGTGATGAGACGGTAGCCGGAACTTGTGAACATGAATATGATATCACAAGAACTTGGATAGCGGAAGATGACTGTGGTAATACATCTGAGGAATCTCAGACAATCAGAGTGAGAGATAATGACTCACCTGTATTTGTTGAAGTACCTCAAGATATTACAGCATCATGTGACGATGATGAAATCACAGATGGTAGACCAACAGTAGAGGACAATTGTGATGACGATGTTAGCTTAAGCTATACGGATGACAATCCTGGTGCAGGTTGTAACGGAACCTTGGTTAGAACTTGGGTAGCGGAAGATGCATGTGGAAATACGTCTACTGCAGAGCAGCGCATAACAATAATTGATGATGAGAATCCGGTGATTACTGAAGTAGGGGATGATATGCTTATCTGGTGTAATGAACCGGTGGAATTCAGCGAACCAATCGCTACAGATAACTGTGACGATAATGTAGATTTGACTTATTCGGATGAAACAGAACCAGGTTCTTGTCCGTTCGAGTTCAAAGTTACCAGAACCTGGATAGCTGAGGATAATTGTGGAAATACAACTTCAGCTAGACAAGTTGTAACTGTTGCTGATGATGGACCTCCGGTATTTATTAATGTTCCATCCGGTCTCACAGCGTCTTGTCTTGGAGAAGTAATTCCAAACGGAACTCCAACAGTGACGGATAATTGTGACGATGATGTAGATTTGACATTCGAGGATAATCTTAACGGAAACGGATGTACTGGAACCATGATAAGAACATGGACAGCAGAAGACGCTTGTGGTAATACCTCTACGGCAGAACAAAGCATCACTTTATTGGATAACGAAAATCCAGTAATAGAAGGAGTAGGTGACGATGAAGAGATATCCTGTGACGAGGATGTTGAATTCAGCAATCCAACTGCAACAGATAATTGTGATGACGATGTAGATATTAGTTTCAGTGATGTAACTACTCCGGGCTCTTGTGAGCATGAGTATACAGTAACTAGAACATGGATAGCAGAAGATAACTGTGGAAATACTGCGAGAGCAGAGCAAACAATAACGGTTTCAGATGACGAGTCACCTGTATTTGTAGATGTACCTCAGGACATAGAAGTTTCTTGTGAGAGGGGAACCACTACAGAAGGTGTTCCTACGGTTGAAGATAACTGTGATGATAATGTGAAGTTGACATTCTCGGATGATTCTAATGGATCTGGATGTAACGAGTCTATTATCAGAACATGGACAGCGGAGGATGCCTGTGGTAATACAGCAACTGCTGAACAGCGCATTAGAATTGTTGATGAAGAGAAACCTATTATTAGTGGAGTAGGTGATGATGAGGAAATATCCTGTGATGAGGATGTTGAATTCAGTGATCCAACTGCGACTGACAATTGTGACGAGGATGTTGACTTAAGTTATACTGATCAGACCATTGCAGGTACTTGTGATTATGAGTATACTATCACAAGAACATGGATTGCTGAGGACGCGTGTGGTAATTCGACCAGAGCTTCTCAAACAATAACAGTGGTTGATGATACAGCTCCGGAGTTTGTAGATCTTCAATCGCCAATTGAAGTAAACTGTAACGAAGATGGAACAGTAACTGAAGGTAGACCTGTGGTTCAAGACAATTGTGATCCTGATGTCAACTTAACTTTTGTTGACGACGAGTCTGGAAGCGGTTGCGACAGAGTTATCATCAGAACATGGACGGCAGAAGATGCTTGTGGAAATAGCACTACTGCAGAGCAGATTATTGAAATCAATGATACTGACTCGCCAAGTTTAAGTGGTATCGATGATGATAAGACGATCTCATGTGATGAGGATTTGATATTCAGTAATCCAACTGCTACTGACAACTGCGATGATGACGTTGAAATAAGCTTCTCGGATGATACAGTAGATGGAAGTTGTGATCATGAATACACAGTTACCAGAACTTGGATAGCCGAGGATGATTGTGGAAATAGAGATGTTGCTTCTCAATCCATCACGGTTCGAGATAATGTTGCTCCATACTTCGGAAATGTACCGCAAGATATTACGGTGGATTGTGAAGATGATGCTGAGCTGAATGGCAGACCTGAAGTCTTTGATAATTGTGATGACGACGTTCAGTTGACCTTTACAGATGATTCTAACGGATCTGATTGTAATGGATCGATTACAAGGACATGGATCGCTGAAGATGCCTGTGGTAATACGAATTCTGTGGAACAATCAATTGTTATCATAGATGATATTGCCCCAGTGATAGAGCAACCAGCAGATGTTGAGATAGCTTGTGATGATGTAATCAACATTCCTGAACCTACGGTTACAGATAATTGTAAGTCAGAAAACTTGATGATTACGTTTACGGATGACATAGTTCAGAATGATTGCCCAGGTAATCAGAGAATTATCAGAACTTGGGTAGCCGAGGATGCATGTGGTAATACTTCGACGGCTGAGCAAAACATCAGTATTGTCGATGACATAGCTCCGGAATTCGATCCGGAAAGTTTAGCGGATGTTTCAGTTGACTGTGAAGAGGATCTTATTCCTGTTGATGAGCCAACTGCGACAGATAATTGCTCGAGCGATGTTACACTCACTTATTCTGATGTAAACAGCAATGAAGGTTGTCTCGGATCTATTACCAGAGTTTGGACAGCGGAGGATGAGTGTGGTAATACGAGTACAGCTGAACAGAATATTGTATTTGTGGATGATACGGATCCTATCATCGATGGAGTAGGAGAGGCTGATACTATTCAGTGTTCTGATAACGTAGAATTCAGCAATCCGTTTGCTACGGATAACTGCGACGACAGTCCGGCCTTGAACTTCAGAGATGAAGTGATTCCTGGCGGTTGTCCGAATGAATATACCGTTATAAGGACATGGATAGCGGAAGACGCATGTGGAAATACAGTTGAAGCTAGTCAATCGATAAGTGTGATTGATTCTATTGCTCCTGAGTTCTCTAATGTACCGGAAGATATCACGGTTAACTTGGGAGATGGAGATGTGATTCCTAATGTTCCAATCGACGTTTTCGTTGAGGATAACTGTGCAGTTGAGATGTACATAACTTATCAGGAGGATACCATTGATCTTGGATGTAATGCATATCGTCTGGATAGAATGTGGTCCGCTCATGATGGTTGTGGAAATAGCTCCGAAGAGATTTGGAGTATCACTGTCCTGACGGAAGATGCCTTGTTTGTCGAAGCGCACAATAACGGTAGTTTATGTGTAGGCGATAACCTTGAGCTAACGGCAACATTCGTAGAGGATGCAGATTATAGATGGTTGGATGACGAAGGTGATTTGTTAAGCCAAAATAGTTCCTTCGTAATATCGGATGTTGGTTTAGATGATGCGGGTTGGTATTATGTCGAAGTGAGTAAAGATGGATGTACTGTTGAGGATTCGACCTTAGTGGAAATTGGTCAGGGACCAACGGTGGCTATAACTGGAGAATTGGAGTACTGTGAAGGTGATACCATAATGATCAGTGCTACAGGAGCAGCTAGCTATTATTGGACTGGGCCATTTGGCTTTGAGCGATTTACTGCAGACTTCATGATATTCCAGGCAGCAGAATTCCATTCAGGAACTTATACCTTGATTGCTGCTGATAGCTTGGGATGCGAGAGCGAAACGAGCATTGAGATTAAAGTTGAAGACTGTGATATGACTTGTGATGCTAAAGCAGGATTGCTTGATTCACAGAGAGATAGTATATGTTTGGATGGAGAATCAGTGGATTTAGTGGCTGTGCGAGTTGTTCCTGCAGTTGTTCCGACTGATTTTGATCTTGTTTATGTATTGGTATCTCAACCAGATATGACGATCATTGATATGTCTATGGACTTAGTCTTTACGGTCGATATGATAGGAGATTATTCTATCCATACCTTCGTATACAATCCATCAAGCTTTGATCTTACTCAGATAGAATTGGGTGTTACCAATGTTTCTGATGTTCATGAATTGTTGATTCAAGGTGGAGGAGATATATGTGCAGCTCTTGACATAGTAGGTACGAAGTTCAATGTTCACACTTGTTCATGTGAGGGAGAGTACAGAGAGGAAGAGATTACAAAAGCATGTGGTGGTAATGCCTACCTATGCTTGCCAATTCCTTTCGAGGATTACGACGATTACGAGGTAACTGTTGATGGACAGGATTACGACAGCCGCGATTACTACGCTTGCGAGGTAGACAGAATAGTTCAGTATGATCTATGGTTGTTAAGCGATGGAGGCCAGTCAGGTCCTTATGAGCTAGTATCTTGGTTCGTAAACGGAATTGAATACAGTACAACATTCATGAACCCAGTCGAATTGGTAGACTTTATGAATGATGTTGATCCTGAAGGTAATTGGACTTTGAGAACTGATCTAGACCTTATTGAAGGAGGAAACAATGATAACAGCTATAGTGCTATGTTGGTGAAAGAACTAACACTTCTTGGCCAGCCAATTGCTCAGATGAGCGTGTCCATAGCTTATAGAGGAGTTAACATTGCGATAGACCTTGGATCTGAGGGAGGTATGAGAACGGTGATCATTGATGACGGTGATTGTCCAGATACAATCAAAGTAACCATAGTAGAAGAACTACCAGAAATTCTAAGTACTTCGGTAGTACATACTTGTGGTGGCTTGAGCAACGGATCATTTGACATCGATATTCAAGGAAATGAAGATGACTACACTTGGGATTGGACACCAAATATTTCCAGCTCGAATAGAGCGGATAATTTAGAAGCAGGTGTTTATACTGTAGTAATTACTGCGGTTGACGATCCTAATTGTCAGATAACAGAACAGATTGAGATACTAGAGATTGATGACGAGGCAACAATTGCTGATCTACAAGCTGCAACCTGTGCAGGATACGATGGTAGAGTAACCGTTCTTCCGGAAAATGCCTTGAGCTATAGATGGAGTGACGGTTTAATGACCACAAGAAATACTAGAAACAATCTCTCTGGAGGTGTTTACGGTGTTACGGTTAGTTACCAGTCAGGATGTTCAGCAAGTGCTACTTTCGAAATTCTTACTGTGAACAGTCTTGCAGTAAGTGTGGATAGCATTGCGGACAGAACTTGTTCAGAAGGCGGATTTGCTGCTCTTGCGGTTGAAAGTGGAAGTGGCAACTACATTTTCGAATGGAGTGATGATTCTTCGATCAATGCTAGTATGAGATCCGGTTTAGAAGTTGGAGTATATCAAGTAAGAGTAATTGATCAGTCCAACACAGACATCTGTGTACAGGAAATCGAACTTGAAATTCTTGATGATTGTGATTGTACAGGATCATACAGCGAGACTACCATAGAAGTTAACTGTGGCGAAGGTGCATGGTACTGCACGGATATTGCAGAGTCTGATTTCAATGGTATATCTGTTGAGATTAACGGTACAGAATACTACGGACCATTCGAATCATGTGGTGACAATAACTTCATGAAGTATCAGTACGATGTACTGCTTGGTGAAGGTTATTTCGGACCATACGAGGTGGTTGACTGGAAGGTTAACGGAGTATCTTACAGTGGTAGATTCGACAATATTGATCAGATTGTGGACTTCATGAACTTGAATGATCCAACAGGAAACTGGGTGATCGATAGAAATTCGAAGAGAATCACAGGTGGTGACTTTGATAATTCTTACGGGTCATTGATCATTAAGCAATTGAGATTTATCGTTGTAGATAGAGTCGATAGTCTGGGACTAGGATTTGGTAATTTACCTGGCAATATCGCTGTAAGATTGAGCGAGAAAGTCAATACGATCCTTATCCAAGAGGAAGGGGCAGATTGCCCGGATACTGTAGTTGTAACTCTTGTAGAAGTAGATGGACTTAACGTGAATGTATTGTTCACAACGGACGCTTCATGCAGTGAAAACAACGGAGTAGCTTCTTTGGCTCCTATCGACTATGACTACGCTTGGAGTGATGGTGGAAGCGGATCATTTAGAAATGATTTAGCTCAAGGTATATACACAGTCACTGCGACGTTCAACGATTGTGAAGAGACAGTGGAGGTAGTTATCAACAAAGACTTCGGTGAGGGTTGTGACGATTGTGATGATCTGATTCTTGAAGAGTACATTGATACGACCTTCGTAGATTGTTCTGAGGAGTACACATTGTGTATCCACGTTGATCCTCTAACAATGCAGAATACAGTATACGAATTGAATGGAGAGCTTGTAGAGCTTACAGAGCCTTGTGAGATCGATACAGTGAGATTTGCTTACAACTATACAGTTATTCCTAATAGTGGTGCATTCGGACCATATATATTGAATAGCTGGACCATCAATGGTGTAACACATAGTGGAACCTTTGACAATATTCAGGAATTGGTTGATTTGCTTAATGTTTGGGATCCGGACGGAAACTGGGTTAAGACAAATACTGGTGATATCATCGGTGGAATGTCTTCTGATATCCCAAGCAACATGAGCATTACTCAATTCATGACGGATATAACTGTTAAAGTAATTCCGGAAGTATTATACGGACCAGTCGCTTACGAGTTGACTGTGACAGAAGGAGAGCATATTTTCATAGCCTACAATGAGGAACTGGGATGTAGAGATACATTGGATATTTCAGTGGATTGTGATGAAGCCTTAGTGGCCAACGATGACCTGATTACCATGGAGTCTTCTGACATCCAAGTAACGGTAGATGTAGCTGAAAATGACCATCTGTCTTACGGTCCAATGTACATTAGAATTACGGAGCAGCCTGCCAATGGTTGGGCAAGAGTCAATAGCGACAATACGATCAGCTATAACTCCGGTTTTGATAGATGTGAGAAAGGTGAAGATGATCGATTGAGATATGAAGTAGTAATGGATGGCCAGACGGCAGAAGCTGAGTTGCAGATTTTGTTCGAATGCTCAGGTTTGAGAATCCCAGATGTTATCAGTCCGAACGGAGATGGTATCGATGATGGATTCGAAATCGAGGGACTAGATGAGTCCTTGCCAACAAGCGTTACCATCTATAATACTTTGGGTCAATTGATTTATCACTCAGATAATTATCAATCTGAACCTGCTTGGAATGGAAGTACAAGATTCGATAATAACTATACCTCATCCACTTACTTCTATGTGGTTCAACAGGAAGGAAAGAAGAGGTATACCGGATACTTCCAGATAGTGAACTAAGATTCTAATAAATCAAATTGAAGGAGGCTACCCGTAAGGAGTAGCCTCTTTTTGCTTGCAAAATATTGACGATTAGTATATTAACAATTAGATTAAGATTTGTTAAAAAGCACTTGAGCTCTTAAATTGATGAATAACTAATATTTGTGTAATTTGAGATCAAAGTATAAGCTTATGAAAACTCTTTTTCCAATCATTTTCTTTTTGTGTTCACTGTTTTCCATTACATATGGACAAACCGAATACAGTATTTGTGAAATCCAAGGACCTGATGTGGCCAGTCCCTATGATGGTCAGGTAGTAAAAACCAGAGGTGTGGTTACGGCAGATTTGTCTGCAGATGACAAATTGAAGGGCTTTTTTATTCAAAGTGATTGCGACATTACTTTGCCAAGCTCTAAGGGTATTTTTGTTTACACTGGGAATGAACCGCAAACTTTTTCAGTAGGTGACGAGGTAGAGTTGGTCGCTGAAGTCAAGGAGTTCTTTGAGCTTACTGAGTTGACCAATATTACGGAATTTAATGTGCTATCAAGCGGCAATACTGTTGAACCGACGGTAGTCAGTTTGCCGGTTTCCAGAAGGTCCGATTTGGAGCTTTTTGAGGGAATGTTGGTCAGATTCGAACAAGAGTTATTTGTAACCGATCAATTCAATCTGGGAAGATTCGGCGAAGTTAGCTTGTCATCTGGTTCTTATCGCATGATACCTACCCAGATCGTAGATCCAAATGATTCCGATCCTTCCGGGAATAATTACGAAGGAACATCCAATGTATTTGCCATATCGAGTCAGGAGTTGGCGAATGAGAATAATTACTTCATCTTGGATGATGGTAGCACCCAGCAATTTCCTTCACCAGTCCCATATTGGGATGAAGATGATCAAACACTGACTATTGGCAGTAGTGTTGAAGGTCTTGAAGGTGTAATGACTTACAGTTTTAGTGAGTACCGATTACATCCAACATCCGCTGTTGAGTTTGATCTAGCAGACAGGGATGATCTGATAACATTTGTTTCTGAGGTTCCGCCATTGATCAATATTTGTGCGTTTAACGTGCTGAACTACTTCACTACTTTAGATGTTTGGGGTGCCACGACGGATGCTGAATTGGATAGACAAACCAACAAAATTATTAATGCTTTAGATGTCATTCAAGCCGATGTGTTCGGATTAATGGAAATCGAAAATAATGGAGATGAAGCCTATTCGAGCCTGCTGAATGAATTAAATTTGAGAGTTGATCTTCAAGTCTATGCGGCTTTAGACGCGGCTGATCCTGGCAGTTTTAATACCAAGTCCGTGATTTTTTATAATACTTCTACTGTAGAACCAGTAGGACAACTGTATGCTACCGATCCAACGCAGTTTGAGCGACCTTCATTGGCACAGATATTCAAACCCAAGGGAGAAGATGGTGGAGAGTTTTTATATGTTGTCAATCACTTGAGATTTAAAGGTTGTGATGGTGCTGAAGGGCTGAATCAAGATCAAAATGATGGTCAGGCATGTTATAACCAAAGGCGAAAAGATCAAGTTAATGCCTTAATTTCTTTCATCGAAAATATTAAGTCACAGACCGGAATCGAGTCAGTTTTTGTTATGGGAGATATGAACGCTTATCATCAAGAAGATCCGATAGATCTATTCAGATCGAATGGGTATCAAAGCTATTTTGACGAAAATGAGACTTCGTTTTTGTTTCGTGGTGAACTAGGTGCTTTGGACCATGCAATGCTTAACGAGGAGGCAATGGATAAGACTTTTGAAGGACAGATACTACATATTAATTCTAAAGAGCCGCGATTCCTCGATTATACCGATGATAACGAGGCATTTTATCAGGACAACGAATACAGGTCTTCGGATCACGATCCCGTTATTCTTTGGATTAATCGAGACAAACTTTTGTCCAACGATGAGTCGATTGTTGAGGAAGATGCATTGCCACAGATCTACCCCAATCCTTCATCGGGACAATTAATTGTTGATGTTCCGGAGTCTGCAAGCATTGAAAAAATGAGATTGTTCGATTTGGAAGGGCAATTGATTAAAGAGCTGGATGTTATGAACAGAAGTTTCCAATTGAATGAGTTAGTATCTTCTACTTATATTCTTGAAATAGAGAGTGCTGAGTACATCATTGCTTTGCCTTGGGTAAAAAGATAAGCTTCTATTGGCTTAATAGGTTTGCCTTTTGTTTCTCGAGGTATTGCTAGAATAGTTCGTCAAGGTTTACTGAGCTAAATTAACTTCTTGTGTCGAATGTCGAATAGATACAATATTGCTTGTATCTCCGATGATTTCGTCTATAAGACCAAAGCTCCTCGCTTCGCGGGCGTTGAGATACTTGTCCCTCAAGAAGAATTCTTCGATCTTTTGCCAACTATGTCCGGTTTGCTGGCCCATTAGATGAAAGATCTGCGCTTGGAGTCTTTCTTGTTCCCTGGTTGCAATCCTCACATCTTCGGTATACCCCCTTGATCCTCCGCCTGTTGGATGCATATGGATGGTAGAATGGGGCAGGGCAAATCGCTTTCCCTTTTCGCCAGAACTCAATATAAAGGTGGCCATGCTTCCCGTAAATCCTACGGAATAGGTATGGACTGGGGCATTCAACATTTTCATCGTATCGTAAATAGCCAATCCGGAGTATACCTCACCACCAGGGCTTTGTATATATAGGTTTATTGGAAGTTCTGAAGCGATACTATTTAGGTATAGGAGTTGAGCCACCACCATTCTGGAAACGGTCTCGTTGATTGTTCCACCAAGGAATATGATACGCTCTTTAAGCAAGAGACTATAAATGTCGTAGGCTCGTTCTCCTTTTCCCGAACGGTCGATGACCATAGGGACTACATTGGCTTCTATCATAAGTTGATTATTCGAATATTTGATAAATACTTCTCGTGAATGCGGACTTATTAGGATCACTGAAAATTTCAAAGTGTAAGTTTTTCAATTCTTCTTTTTGTTTTTCTCTATGGTACATTCTAATCAGCTGGAATAGCTTTTTCTGAACCAAAAACTCTCTTTTTAGGCCAGAATTAATGGACAACTTTACTTCGAAAAGAAATTGATCCATAGGGGAGAGCTCCCCAAGAAGATAAGCCTCTATTGCTTTAGTGTTACTCCGTGAAATCATCATAGATCAAGTTTTTTTCTTTAACAGTACTCCTAAGTTTTTTTAGGCATTTGTGTTTTTGAACACTGGCGGAATGCTGATTCGAATACAAGAATTCATTGGTTATCTCCTCAATTTGCATTTTTTGAAAGTAAAATGCTCTTAGAAGATTCAAGCATCTCTTACCGGCGGTTTTCAGTAACTGGAGCAGACGACGATCATTGGTACTTGGAAAATAATCCTCAGGTATGGAAAGGGCCTTTTCCATATCATTGAAAGAAATATTACGACTCTTACGCTTATGTGTTTTGATCCATAAATGCTTAGAGATACCCACTAAATAAGCCTTTTCGGACAGGATACTTGTGTTACAATCACGAGACGCTTTCTCTATGTATATAACCAAAGCATCGTGAAATACATCCCGAGCATCTTCAAATGAAGCTCCTAGACTACTTAGATATTTCGCTACTGTAGGAAAAACCTCCTCGTATAATTCCGCCATGTTTTCAGCATCGAATTTTGTTGATTTTATATCGGTATTGTATGCCAGCATTTCCATAAAATAGATCCTTTAATTGTAAGTACCTTTTATTCACTAAATATCACCCAAAAAATATAAAAAAACTTATTATGACTTTTATGGAATAAACCAAAGTAGATTGACCAAGATTAAAACATTTTGAAAATGGAAGTGAAGATTTCGACTGGGTATTTTAATACAAAAAATTTTGCTGGATAAGAAAAGGAGAAAAATTCTGTAGCAATTTGCTAATAAACAAGTTCGAACGAATGATATTTTAAGGAGTTTGAAGATAGCTATATTATAAAAAGGAGCTACACATTATCAGAAATCCAGAAGAAGAAACAAAAAATGAAGTGGAACATACTGGACCTGTCTGCCGTCAGGCAGGTTCGAACAATAATGATAGGATAAAAAAGATGTAAGAGAAAAATAGTGGAACATACTGGATTCGAACCAGTGACCTCTGCCCTGTCAAGGCAGCGCTCTAAACCAACTGAGCTAATGTTCCAATTGGGAGGACAAATATAGAAAATCTTTGAAGATTATTTATCCAAAATACTACGGCCTACTTCGTCACCTCAACTCCTTTCCAGAAGGCAATATGATCCTTAATATGCTTAGAAGCGTCAGATGGAGTAGGGTAGTACCACGCTGCATCCTCATTGATCTCACCATTTACTTCGATTGAGTAATATGAGGCGGTACCTTTCCACGGACAAACCGTATGTAGATCGGATTCTTTTAAAAATTCTTTGTTCACGGATTCAACAGGAAAATATACATTTCCCTCAAGAGAAACATATTTTTCGCTTTCTGCGATCACTTGATTATTCCAAACTGCTTTTGCCATAAGTGGTAATTTTTGATATGCTATTATACAAACAACTGGTCAAAATGTTGTTGAATCATTCTCAATTATCGAGAAGATGTCTTTGGATGTGAAATATACCTGTTTGTAAAGATCAGGTATTTCTACCCTAGAATTACTTTGATATTCATCCCATTTTTGAAGTGAGACGGGAAGTTTGACGCTTTCCTAGGTGGAGCAGAAACCACACTAAAAACGGCTTGTTCATGAAGCTTGACATGGAAAGGCGATTCCCGAAAAGCCTGATAAAAATAGAGTAGGGGAATCCTTAATATCAAATAATATGAAAACTAATGACCGCGATAGCCAAATTAATTACTACCGCATATATGTCGTCAATGAAGGGCAAACAAGAAGAAATTTTTGGTGCTTCTTACAAGGAGCAACGGAGTGGACTGTTTCGGATACACTTGGACGCTCTGATTCAATGCTACCAGTACCACCAAACTATCAAGGCTTGATGTATTTTACAGTTCCCAATCTATACGTTCTAGGAGCAGGAGTTGCTAATCAGGAAGTTATGCCAGGTGTAAGAATTGATTCGACCACTCAAGTGGATGTACAATTGCAGGAAATGCGTAAAGTAGATTATAACAATGCACCGCCATGTATACCTCCAATTATAAATCCTGATTCCGTTGGAACAAGTCCTCCGGGTACAATTGCAGTAGAAACCAATGGATTCAATATGGAACAAAATAATTATCATCATTGCTTTGGCAATGCATCTTTTGGTATAGATACAGGTACTGGCTTTATGGGAATTACCTGGAGTCCCTATCCAAGTATGAATTATACGCTTACTCCTAGATTTGCTTTTTACATTGCTACAGGTAACTACGAAATGAGTTGTCTTGTGGATTTGAATAATGTTGCTCATTATTCCGCCAATGTAAAGGAGTCAGATTTCGATAATTACGAAGTAACGGTAACTCTGGCCATTGATGGCACTTGGATCGTAACGCCTGGTCGACCACCTGAAAGCGATATGTATGAGGATTCTACTGAGGAATAGGAATAAATGGACAAAAGAAGATAGCTTTTTTAGGAATAGTGGATTGATTCCTTGCTCTAATTTACTCGATATTGTTCCGATTAAGATAGAGGAAGCTCGTTGGCATCGATGATCTTATTTTGAATCGCCCAAATGATCAATCCGGCGGTATTTTTCACGTCGGATTTCAATAGCAGGTTTGTTCTATGACCCTCTACTGTTCTCTTGGTGATATAGAGCTTGTCGGCGATCTCTTTGGTCGTGTATTGAGAACAAATGAGGTATAAAATTTCCTGTTCACGTTTCGTGAGTTTCTCGAAGGGTCGAATTCTAGGTTGAGGAGTTTTAGGAGAAATTTGGGTTCGAAGAGCCTCCATTTGTTCGCTGAGAAAGAAGAAGTCATTCGAATATACTTCTTCAATAACATTGGTCAATTTTCCAAGAGACATTCCTTTTGGAATGAAGGCATTGACGCCGAGTTTTAGCATATGACCAGTGTATTTTTTGTCGTAGTAGGAGGTGATCATGATAACTTTGATATCAGGGTGCTTTTCTTTGAGGGCCTCAGTTATTTCAGTCCCGCTCATCGAACTCATTTTTAGGTCTAACAATGCCAGGTCCGGACTAATGGTTGCCTTCTCCAGTTCTTTTAAAAAGTCCTTTCCTTTGTCTGTAGAATAGACCACATCAATATTGTCATTGCTTTTAAAAAAATTAACCAAGAGCTCTGTAATTAATCTTTCATCATCGACTATTGCTATCTTAATTTTCTCACTCATCATTTTTCTCAATTAGATTCTTGGGCTGAAAAGCCAAAATAAGTCGGGTTCCACGATCTTTATTGGATTTATATTTCATTTTTCCTTGTAGGAGTTGCACTCGAAGTCGGATACTGTCAATTCCTAAACCTCTTTTAATAATGTTATTGGGAATACCAACGCCATCGTCTTCGATAATCAGTTGAAAGGAGGTGGATACCATTCTAAGGCTTAAACTAATCGTTTTTGCATGAGAATGTTTGGTAATATTGGTGATGGCTTCCTGAACTATCCTGTACAATTGTAGCTTGTAAAATGAAGCCAATTCGACCTCTTTTTGAATATTAAAAAAGAACTCTAATTCATAATTCGAACTCAATTGTGAGACATAATTTTTGAGTAATTCAGGAATGGACATCGAGTCGATGAATGGAGGTATTAGAGCATGTGATATTTTTCTTGCCAAGGATATACTTTCGCTCAGTTGAGTTTCGATTCTCTCCCGGTCTATTGAACCACTGATCGATAATAGTACGATATTGAGTTTAGAGATGAGGTCATCGTGTAGATCGGAAGCTAATCTTCTTCTCTCTTTCTCCTGTGCTTTGACAGCACTTTCAGTAATCTTCTTTTGATAAGCAATTTCTAAATCCGCTTGCTTCTGTTGTTCGACAAGAAGTTTTTTAGTAGAAATTCTGTTCAAGACTACTATGATAATGGCAAGACATGAAAAGCCAAGGACGATCATGGTAAAGTATAGAGGATTCAGCTCAATCATAAGGCTTTTCTTATGGCAAAAAATGATACAGCATACAGGAATGCTGTTAACAGATTATTGATCCCCCATACAATATGAACATAAGATAAAGGAATATCCTGAAGTTGTTTTAATATTATGAATATAGTTAGTGAGGAGGAGTAGTAAATAAGCAAATATGGATTGATTCTGGCAAAACTCTTTTCGATCTTTTGATCACTTTGCTTGATTTGATGAACCAGGTAGAAACCTGCAAGTGAAATAATAAACATGTTGGACATTACCTTTCCATGCGAATTTTGTATACCATCCTTTAGAAAGACAAATAGATCATAGGAATTAACCAGAAGTATAGCAAGGGCTGAAATGATTAAGACATAAATCTGTCTCCTATTCAGAAATTTGATAGAATAAAATATATATCCAAGGAAAGTCACCTCTATATAAGTATAGATATAGAACAAAAAAGTATTGGTCAGATTCAATCCAGCAAGGAATACGGATAGCAGTTCTATAAGGAAAATAGAACTCAAATAAACTACAAAGATCTTTAGTGGCCTTGGAATTCTCTTAAAATTATATAATCCGTAAAACACACTAAGGGCCAATAGCCCTAGTGATAAATTACGGAATACATAGTAGAATAATCTTGACACATTTAAGAAGATAGAAGACTAAAAACTGCACCACCACATATCGGTGGACATGGTGTTCCGAAGTCATAGGAATTACTCAAAATATCATGTTCATTAATCTGTTGAGAGTCCGCGATAATCTCCGCTTGCGAAGCATCAGAGACGAAAATTAGATTTGGTAAACTATTTTGAATCAAAGGATTACTCTCCAACCCAAAGAAACAATACACGAGGTCTACATGGCTTCTTGTGAATTCTAGCTTTAAGTCATTGACATTGGTAGAAAAAGCTCTGAATATCCCAGTACCTCCCAACTGTATCATGATCTCAAACCAGTCCAAGTAGCTGTTATTCCATGCAATGATGTTTTGTACTGCGACATTGATGTTCTTGGCAGGAAAAGTTGGAGAAAGCGTATAGCTAATACTGCTCGAATCAGCGATTTGAAAGCTATCGGAAAATTTTATCCAATTGGTAGTTTTGGTGATGGAACTTTCCTCCAGAAATACATCTGTGGTCAAGTTGGAATAATAGCCGACGCTATAATGAGTCAGATCTTTTTCCAGTCCATTCGAATCAAGGGGTACAAGAATCATAAGCAGATCATTATTGCTATCTATCCCTGGATAAATATGGAATCGATCATCATCACTTTCTGATATAAACTCATCATAAGTGGCTCGATTAATCTGAAATGAGGATAGTGTAGGAATATAATTGGCAATATCATTTGCCGTAGTGGCTTGTACAATTTCATCGTTCCATTTGTCGATTGCTTCGATACATTTAAGCTTGGTCAATTTGTGGGCTGCTGCATTCATGTCAAGTAGTTTAGTTTAAGAAAAAATCAGTTTTGTCAAAAATTCGAAAGCCTCTAGACATACAAAATCAAGAGTTATATAAAAGTTATATAAAACTTCTTACCTAGAAGATTTCACCTATAATTGTACGAAAACAAAAAGAAAATTTTGAGTATTACAACTTATTCTTTGATCATATTTAGATGAACAAATAATAAATCTCGACGACGAGATGGGCAATATGAACGGTTGAAATATTGAAATTGGCTATGTCATTGGTTCTTAGAAGAATTGGAGCAAATTAAACCTTACTAATTCTATAATCTATAGAAAATTTTCCTCCGCCTAAATTTATGATGGCAAGAAAACTACCAAGATATAAAATGGCCATTTCCAACTTGTCCAAAGGGTCTCCCCAATGAACTACGAAGATCGCCACAAGCATGGTAATAATAAGAGGTATAGTGGCCATTCTTGTTAGAAAACCAAGAACAATAAAAAGCGCACAGATGAACTCGGCAAAAACAGCAAGAGCAAGGCTTGTCTTTGGTCCAATACCTATAAAATTGAAAAACTGGATTTCACCACCTCCAAAGAGTTTAAGTGCCTTGGGCAAGCCATGTTGTAAGAACATCATACCGCCAAAGACAACTCTTAGGATTAAAATGGCCCAATCTTTCTTATGATCTTCTATTCTAGGTTTATTAGATATCATACTTGGAAATTTACTCGTCACCTTGGTGTAGATTAACAGGATTACTTGATTTTCTTAACCGCATATTTAGAAATTCTACCACCAAAGAAAATGCAATTGCAAAATACAAATATCCTTTAGGAACGGCTCCAATTTCGCTTCCTCCTATTGTAAAATGTGCCAAGTGAGCGCCTTCTAAAATCAGCATAAATCCTATCAGTAATAAAAAGGAAAGTCCGAGCATTTGTATGGAAGGATGTTTGTTGACAAAATTGGTTACCGGCTTGGCAAAAAGCATCATAATCAATACGGAAATAACAACGGCTACTATCATAATTATCAGAGCACCTTCTATTCCATTGGTCATACCCACAGCTGTCAATATGGAGTCAAAACTGAATACTATATTAATGATGGTCAACTGAATAATGGCATTTGTTAAACTCAATTTTTTCTTTTTAGAGTTTCCGTCCGATCCATGGCCTTCCAGTTTGTGATGGATTTCCGTAACACTCTTGTATAGCAAGAAAATTCCTCCTCCTATGAGGATCAAACTTTGCCCGCTAAATCCACCGTGAATGCCCAAAAAATCAATTTCGAAAAGCGGATTGTTGAACGCTATCAGCCAGGTTATTCCAAATAAAAGAACAATTCGAAGAATCATGGCGAGTATGAGCCCTATATTGATGGCCCTGGGCTGATCCTTTTCATCTAGTCGGTCCGCAGTGATAGAGATAAAAATAATATTGTCTACTCCTAAGACGATTTCTAGAAAAGTCAAAGTCAAAAAACTTAACCAAACATCGGGATTAGCAAGATCAGGGAAGATCATAATTGATAAAATTTGTTGCCCAATATTACGAAAAATAATGCTTGTTTCAGCGACATGAATTCGGAATTGTATGTTCTAAATCGAACAATCATAAATACACTTACAGAGAATCAGTTACCAATTTGGATCGAATCTAATTAATAAAATTAACTTAAAGTAAGTGTAATAATTTCGAAATTCAATATTTTCTTATTCGCTGTTCTGCCTTTATACCTTAGCGCCATTATATAATCTGTTTAACCTCTCAAAATATGATTCGAAATTTACTTATGGGATTGTGCATGGTTCTATTTACTAGTGCAGCAATCTACGCTCAAGGTGATTTTCAACTTCGAAAAATTGGTACTTTTCATACTGGTATTTTCGATGAAGGAAGCGCCGAAATAGTAGCTTATGATGCGAACAATAAGCGAGCTTTTTTTACTAATGCTGATGCCAACGCGGTCACAGTGGTTGACCTGAATGATCCATACCACCCTACATTAATAGCTGAAATTTCTCAAGATTCTTATGGAGCTGGAGTAAACAGCTTAGCAGTATATGGAGACCTTGTTGCCGTTGCTGTAGAAGCAGATGCTGTAGATGCTCCTGGTAAGGTAGTTTTTTGGTCTACGGATGGAGCTTATGTAGCCGATGTGGAAGTTGGAATCCTTCCCGATATGGTGACATTCTCCAATGATGGTAATTATGTTGTAGTAGCCAATGAAGGAGAACCTAATGATGATTACACTGTAGATCCAGAAGGAAGTGTAAGTATTATAGACATGAGTAATGGTGCGGCTTCAGCTACTGTTGCTCAAGTAGATTTTGGAGTATTTACAGATGCTAATTTTTTGAGATCACTCGGTGTAAGAATTTATGGTCCTAATGCTACACCGGCACAGGACTTGGAACCGGAATATATTGCGATATCTGATGATAGTAAGACCGCTTATGTCAACTGTCAAGAAAACAATGTGATACTGGAAGTTGATTTAGAAACGGCTACCATTAATGTAGCCAATGGATTTGTTCTTGGAACCAAAGATCACAGTTTGCCAGGAAATGGTTTGGATGCAAGCAACAGAGATGATTCGATCTTGATAACCAATTACCCAATAGCTGGATTATATCTTCCAGATGCTATTGTTTATCACAGAATAAATGGAACGGGTTATATTTTAACTGCCAATGAAGGCGACTCCAGGGATTATGATGGATACTCAGAAGAAGAAAGAGTAAAGGATCTGACGCTTGATCCTACCGCTTATCCAAATGCTGCGGATTTACAGGAGGATGAAGTTCTGGGAAGACTAAAAGTAACCAGTGCGGATGGTGATACTGACGGTGATGGTGATATTGACTTGATTCATTCCTATGGTGCTCGATCATTTACAATATGGAGTACTGATGGGACTATTATATTTGATAGCGGAGATGAATTCGAAAGAAAATTAGCAGAGTATAACCCAATGTATTTCAATTCGAACAATGACGAAAATGATTTTGACTCAAGATCGGATGACAAAGGCCCAGAGCCTGAAGCGATCGAAGTTGCAGAAATTGGTAATGATGTTTATGCAATCATTGGATTGGAAAGAGTGGGTGGCTTGATGGTATATAATATCACCGACCCTGCAAATGCATATTTTGTTTCTTATGTTAATAATAGAATCTTCTATGCTAATCCTGAAGGTAGGGTAGTGGGAGACTTGGGACCTGAGTCCATCAAATTCGTTCCAGAATGGGATAGCCCAATTGACCTGCCATTAGTAATCACAGCTAATGAAGTCAGTGGAACGATGACCGTTTTCGCAGTTAATGATACTATTAAGGATATTATTTTCGACGAGGAAATTGAAGTAGAAAGTTATACTCCAACAGAAGTTGTTGTTCCGCCATCTCCACTGGAAACACAAGTTGTTTTTGTAGGAGGACATGACATTGTTCAAACTACTCCAACCTATGGAAATCCAGCAGGTAGAGCAATTGCCAAAGAATGGCATGATTTCATTGGTTATACTCCAGATGAGACTGGTAATACATTGGGATGGATATCTGTCAATCACGAAATGGTTTACAGAGATGATAAAATTGGTGACGGTGGAGGAATGACGGTTTTCCAAGTTGGAAAAGACGCCAATGGTCAAATAGAAGTATTAGATCAGACTTTAACGGATGGAAGATCTGGACAATTTTTCAATGTAGATTTTGTCAATACTGTTGGAGAAACAGGGATGAACTGTGCTGGTATTAGTGCACCAGATGGAAGAATATGGACAGCAGAGGAGTGGTATAGAGGAAATCAAGCCTCAATCTGGAATAGTTCTGCAAGGACTTCTTCTCTTCCTTTAAGGGTTAATTCTATCGTCAGTGGATATGGATTAAGAGATACTGCTGATTTTACTATTGATGCTCCTGAATTTCCATTAGTAGATGGAATGTCAATAAAGAAGTATGAGAATTTCAATTACATGGTCGAAATTGACCCTAAGGAAGCAAAAGCAATAAGAAAGCAATACAACTGGGGAAGAGCCGGATGGGAAGGCGGTGCTATTACGGAGGATATGAAGACGGTTTATCTAGGTATTGATGCGACACCAGCGCCGTGGGTTAAATACGAAGCCGATGTTGCTGGAGACTTTACTTCAGGTACACTATATGTTTTCAAACATGACAATGACGAAGGAGAAAGATGGATAGCAGTTCCTGAAACAGTAGACAATGTATTCGGAGGATTATCTGATTTTGCTTGGTCTGTTGGTGCTACGATGTTTGTTAGAAATGAATGGGTAACTATTGATCACAATACTGGATTGGTTTATTGGACAGAAACTGGAAGAGACAGTGGCTCAAGTGGGCCTGGAAGAATCTTCAATGCTGCTGTAGCTAATACAGATGCCGTTCCTGCTCCACATCACGAAGCTTTGGCGCTTTCTTATGGATTGAGTGGTGCTACAGATACATTGTATCAGGATTACTACGGTAGAGTTTTATACTATGATCCGATCAGCTCAGAAGTTGGAGTTGCAGTCAATGGAGGTCCTTTCTTTGAGTCTTCTCCAACTGAGGAAAATTATCCTGATATTCATCTGTCTAATCCTGATGGACTGAATGTTATTGAAATTGACGGACAGAATTTTTTGATGATCAGTGAGGATTTGAATGGAAGTTCGAATGGTAGAACACCAGAGGGTGTGAGCAACAGAATGTGCGAATTGTATTTGTTAGATACTCGAAAAATTCCAGCAACCACGGATGATTTGGTCAGAGTGACCGCAGTACCTCAAGGAGCAGAAATTACGGGAGCAATTCAGATAGATAATAATACCATCTTGTTTAATTCTCAGCATCCCAATCCTGGGAATCCATTTCCTTATAATCACTCTTTGACCATGGCTATTCATGGATTTCAGTCGGTCACTTTGGATAGACTACAAAATCCTACTGATGAGGCCGTTAAAAGTGAAGGTTTGTTGGCCAATGAGATAACAAGGGAGTTATTCTTGAAGAAAACTACTGATGCCGCCTTGTATGATGAAAAAGGTAAAAGATTAAGAGTATTCCGAAAGAGAAAACAAATCAATTTGGGTGGCCTTGATTCGGGTACTTACTTCTTGGTTACCGAAGATGAAGATGTTTATAAGTTAAATGTTCTCTAAAAATCTTAAAAGACTAAAAGATATATCTCAATATGAAAAATTTAATTTTCTCAATTTTATTTACGTCGATAATGATCTCGGCATACGCTCAGGATCCCATATTTGACGAAATACTTAATATCGATAATTATGCTCCGGATGAAGTAGTATTGCCTCCTTCTCCATTAGAATTGGAAGTATTATTTATCGGAGGGCATGACATCGTTCAAACAACCGCTACTTATGGCAATCCTGCTGGAAGAGCTATTGCAAAGGAGTGGCATGATTTCATTGGGTTTACTCCTGATGACTCTGGACAGTCTTTAGGATGGGTTTCTGTTAATCATGAGACCATTTATAATGATGATAAAATTGGTGATGGAGGTGGAATGACCACCTTCCGAGTGAATAAAAACGGAGCGGGTCAAATTGAAGTGATGGAACAGACGCTCAGTGATGGCAGAACAGGACGCTTTTTCAATGTAGACTTTGTCAATACGGTAGGAGAAACAGGGATGAACTGCGCTGGCATTAGTGCACCTGACGGAAGAATATGGACGGCAGAAGAGTGGTATAGAACAAGTCAAGGATCGATATTTGGTAGTTCAGCCCGGAGTTCAAGCCTTCCCCTTGTAGTAAGTGGTGTGACATCAGGATACGGAGTAAGAGATACCAATGATTTTACGATCAATGCCCCTGAATTTCCCCTTGTTGACGGAATGACTATACCGAAATACGAGAACTTCAATTATATGGTAGAGATCGATCCTAAGGAAGCTAAGGCGATCAGAAAACAATACAACTGGGGAAGAGCCGGATGGGAAGGTGGAGCCATTACCGAGGATATGCAGACTGTTTATTTAGGAATTGACGGTGTACCTGCGCCATGGGTGAAATTCGAAGCAAATACACCTGGTGATTTTACCAATGGCACACTTTATGTTTATAAACACGATAATGCTCAAGGAAGTAGATGGATAGCAGTTCCCGAGACAGTGGATAACGTATTTGGTGGTTTGACTGGATTCGCGTGGTCAGTAGGTGCTACGATGTATATGAGAAATGAATGGGTAGCGATTGATCAGGAATCGGGAATAGTATACTGGACGGAGACAGGTAGAGATAGTGGTTCTAGTGGACCTGGTAGAGTTTTTGCCGCTGTTTCTGCTGCAGCTGGTGCTGCTATTGCCCCACATCATGAGGCTTTGGCAATTGAAAGAGGTTTTACTGGGGCTACGGATACTTTATATCAGGATTATTACGGTAGAGTTTTGTACTATGATCCTAGTACAGAGGAGGTAGGCGTTATGGTCGAAGGAGGTCCATATTTCGAATCATCTCCTTCTATTGCTGATTATCCTGAAAAGCATCTCTCCAATCCGGATGGTTTGAACATGATAGAAATCGATGGAGAGAAATTCTTGATGATCAGTGAAGATTTAAATGGTACATCCAACGGTCGAGTACCCGAAGGCGTAGACAATAGACTTTGTGAGTTGTATTTGCTCAATGTCAAAAACATGAATGCAAGTCCTGATCAGCTAGTTAGAATAACAGCTGTTGCCAGAGGAGCAGAGATCACAGGGGCAATTCAAATTGATCCCAATACAGTTTTGTTCAACTCTCAGCACCCGAATGCTGAAGTGCCATTTCCATACAATCACTCTGTCACGATGGCAATTACGGGATTCGAAGGAATTACGACTAACTTAAATGAGCCAGAATTCGAAAAAGTTGGAGAACTAAGTATTTATCCTAATCCAACTACCAGAGAGTTGCAGTTATCGGAAAAAATGGATTTTGCCATTTATGATAATCAGGGTAAAAGACTTCAAGTGTATAGAAACAGAAAACACGTTGATGTTTCTAATCTAAATTCCGGTGTGTATTACATTCAAACGGAGGATAGAGGAGTGTACAAATTTATCGTTCAGTAAATGAATTGTTTTAATTCAGGTTTGAAATAGAAAAGCATAGACAGGGCCATTTAGTAATGGCCCTGTTTGTCGTATTAGGGATTTTGGTTTAAATGAAAAGTTTATGAAGAAATTATTAGGTAGCCTATGTATAGGTTTTCTCTTTATGTTCCCATTCTTCACCGATAACAAGTTGATTTCACATATTGATGGGCTCGGTTCACCATTGGATAATATTCGATCGACATTTGTTCAGGACTTGGATGATTTTGAAGCCTCGATAGTTGATCTGGTCTCCGAAAGTGCATCATTTAACCAAGGTTCAATTGGTATTGAAGAAATACAGCGCAGTTGTTCAGAAGCTAGAATGCGGTTTAAAAAGGTGGAGTATTTATTCGAATACTTACAGCCACAATACACAAAAAACTATATCAATGGTGCACCCTTGCCTAAAACGGACCCAACCATTCCCGCTATTGAAATTATTGCACCCTGCGGTTTACAAACTTTGGATGAATTGATATTTTCAGATGACCCAACGATAGAATCGGGAGAAATTCTTAGACTGAGCAAAAAATTGCGGTCCGACATCATCACACCCATTAACTTTCTAAAAGTAAAAAATCTTGAACATCGTTATGTTATTGAGGCATGCCGTGAAGAATTACTTAGAATTTTTACGTTGGGTTTAACAGGATTTGATACTCCAGGATCCGGAAATGCTATTCCGGAGGCGCAAGCAGCACTTTCGGCAATTCGAAATACACTTTTAAGTTACAAGAGCTTTTTTGATCAAAAGAACATTGTTCTGGGTTCAGAACTTATTCAATCCGTTGAAAGCTGGGAGAATTATCTCTCAAAACATGGAGATTTTGACAATCTGGATAGAATATTTATTCTCACCAACTATTTCAATCCACTTTATGCTGGTATCCATGAGCTACAGCACAAAATGAATGTTGAGTTCAAAAGAGAAGTAGATCCTACCTTGCACCCCATTAATTATGACTGTAAGAACATTTTCACTGACGATTTTTTAAGTCCTTCCTATTATTCAGAAATTTCATCTTCAGATCTTTTCGATGAAAAGAAGATAGAATTGGGGAAGATACTATTTTTCGACCCTGTTTTATCCAGAGACTTGAGCATGTCATGTGCGACTTGCCACCAACCAGAAAAAGCTTTTTCGGATGGGAAGAAAAAGAGCGTAGAACGAAAAGATTTGATAACTAGAAATTCACCGGGATTGATCAATTCCGTCTATTATGGTAAGTATTTTCTGGACATGAGAGAGTATGATTTAGAAAGACAAGTTAAGCATGTAATGTTCAATGAAGATGAATTCAATATGGATTTTATTGAACTGGCAGATAGACTAAAGGAAAGCAAAGAATACTTGGAATTATTTTCTGAGGCATATGGAGACAGAGACAAATATATTATTTCGACGTGGTCAATATCCAATGCTTTGGCGGCATATGTTACTTCGCTTCGTTCTTGGAATAGCCCATTCGATCAGTATGTCAGGGGTGAAATCCCAAATATTGATGAGTCGGTTAAACGCGGATTTAACTTATTCATGGGAAAGGCTGCCTGTGGGACTTGCCATTTTGCACCTTCTTTTAGTGGTATAGTCCCTCCTAGATATGAAGATTCGGAATCTGAGGTTCTAGGAGTATTGGCGGAGTTTGACACTATTAATCCCGTATTGGACAACGATCCAGGAAGAGAAAGAAATAAGGTTCCTCGGGATGAAGTTCCCCATTTTAACAGATCATTTAAGACTTTGACAGTTAGAAACGCGGAATTAACAGGGCCTTATATGCATAATGGAGCTTTTGAGACTTTAGAGGAGCTGATGGTATTTTACAACTTAGGAGGCGGTGCTGGATTGGGACTTGCAGTAGAGAATCAAACATTGGCTCCAGACGCCTTAGGCTTGAACAATCAAGAAATAGCTGACATCATCTCATTTATGAAAAGTTTGACAGATACCACCAACCTTACCACAGGTCCTAAGGTACTACCGGCTTTTGAAAATACTCCGGAATGGGACAATCGATTCTCCACCTATTAATATGGGTCAGATGATTCGGGCTAAAACTCTACACGAAAGCTGAGAACGGGTATAATTCCTGTTTGAGTATCGTATTCAGTATTGCCCGTACTGGCATTGAAGTATTCCGAAGCGACATTCTCCCGATTGGTTAGATTTAAAATATCCAGTCGGAGTTCTTTTGTGACCTTCTTCTTATTGGTTCTAAGACTCACTTGCATGTCGAGCTTCCAATAATCAGGAAGCCTGTCCTCAAAAGAATTTTCGAAGTCATAAATTGTACTAAATGCCATTCGAGAAGCCTCAATATCAATAGGAACAAATCTCCGATTCCCTCCCCAAGCTCCGCGGAAATTCAAGCCCAAGATATTTTGGTCATTTCTGCCTACAAGGTATTCTTTGCCTGTTAGAAAACTAAAGGAAAAATTACTTCCAAAAGGAGTATTTCTGGTTACATCGTCCAGGGCCTCGTATGTTGCTTCGTAAAGAGAGCCACTGAATAACATATAAAATCCCTTATCGAAAAATCGTTGGGCGGTTAGCTCTAGTCCGTAATTCGTGCCCGTACCCTCATTTACAAGCGGTAAAGTAGTGTAGTCGTCTTCTAGCAATAAGGTGGAAAATATGCTGTTTTCGTTGTCGTGTACAGGAACATTGTACAATTCCTGATAATAGGTTTCCGCTTTGATGTACCAATTTCGACTCAGAAGATTGTCATAACTCAACACATAGTGCCTCGCTTTGGTGAATCCCAAATCCTTATTCGGTTGTGTTACATTTCCATCTGCATCTGTGTAATTTGATAGGTAATATTCCAGAGACTCTATTCTGCTGTGCATTCCAAATCCTAGTCCGAAGGATTGCGTTGGTGTAAACTGCCATTTGAGGGCAGAACGCGGTTCAATAGTAGCCTTTTTATTCAATTCGAAATAGAGTAGATGTAGTCCATTGATCAAACTCAATTCTTCATTAATTCTGAACTTCCAGCTGGCGTATCCCTGCCAACTACCGGAATTCCCTTTCTCATCAAGATAGAGATAGTCATTAAACGGAGGTGCGCGGAAAGGCTCAACTTCTCTTTCGGTAAAGTTGTACGCTAGCCGTGAGTATACAAATCCCGTCTCTACTATATTGCGTGCGTTGAATTTAGTTCGAAGTTTCGAGTTAAATCTTAAATAGGATTTTTTCTTGCTTTCGATATATCGATAATCGCTGGATGAGTTATTGGCATCATTGATAACCTCGGTACCGGAATATGAAATATTGCTTCGTAAAAAAGATTTATCATTCACTCTAATAAGATGATTAAGTCCTACGGCTCCCATATTTGTATTGAGATCTTCCGAATAAGTATCTCCGGAGGGTTGATAGATATCTTCACTCAATCCACCAATTCCATATACTGAAAAAATTCCGGCCTTTTTTGTGGGAAAATTTAATTTAAAGGCGGCATCTTGATATGTGGTTTCTTCATCTTCGTCTACAATATTAATTCCCAGTTTAGTAAATAGGGCTAGTGTAGAATATCTATAATTGACCAAATAGGAAGCACTTCCACCTTTCTTGAAGGGGCCTTCTACTGCTGCCTCAACACCAAGAATTCCAGCCTGGAATGTATATTCTCTTTTTTCGTCATTACCATTACGAAGTCGAATGTCGAAAGCTCCGGATAGGGCGTTACCAAACTCTGCCGGGAATGCTCCAGTATAAAAATCAGAATTGGCCAGGGTGTTGGCACTCAAAATACTAATCCCGCCACTAGATGCTCCCTCGGAGGCAAAGTGATTGGGGTTGGGGATTTCTACTCCTTCCAAACGCCATAGTAAGCCTCTTGGCGAGTTTCCACGAATGATGATGGCATTATTGTCATCTCCTCCATTGGCCGTAGCTCCAGCAAACGCTGTGATCATTCGGGCTGGGTCGCTCACTCCGGCCGCAAATCGCTTGGTTTCTTCAACTGAAAAAGATTGAGCACTGACCATAGCCATTTCATTGATTGGTGCCGCTTTATTGTCAGCTCCGGCTGTAACTACAACTTCTTGCAGTTTTTTGATGGATTCTGTCAATTCTATATTTAAGATCAATTGTTTTCCGGAGCCTATTAATTGATTGCTGAGCACTTGATTTTCATAACCTAGATACGAAATCTGAACCGTATGTCTTCCAACAGGAACCTGATCTATCTTAAAGTTGCCGTCTACATCGGTTACTGCTCCTAGAAATGGGTCTGTATTGGCGATTGATATATTGGCACCAATCAAGGGACTCTTCGTGTCTGCGTCAACCACCGTTCCTCTTATGGTCTGCTTGAATGCATCGGGGGATTGGGCCTGCAAAAATAGACTGGCAGCGCTGAACATTAGGCAAAAAGAAAATTTAACTAAAACGGAGAGGTCTGTTATGCTGTAGGTGATTCGACCATATTCTGTCTTTACCGCCATAATTTGAATCTTTTAATTTTTTGTCATTATCCTTTAGGAACTCTACAAAAAAAGCAATTAATACATTTTACACCGTAAAAAATGGATTAATTAACGTTTATGGCGGACAAAAATACTATGGAACCGAGTCACTTCAACTTTCAATACTCTTAAAGGCAAAAAATGCTTGTTGGGCTAATAAAGAATACACTCACGATATGATGGATCATCCATCTTGATCTCGACCTAAATAGACATTGATTGCCTCCGTTCTATTTTGAACATGTAGTTTTTTATAAATTTTGTGAATATGCTGTTTAATAGTTCCTTCAGCAATTTTTAGATGATCTGCTATTTCCTTATACAAAAGGCCTTTGGTGAGCAACTTTAACACTTCTATTTCTCGACTGCTGAGCAATTTCAACTCCTTGAAACTTTGGTTTTCCTTTTTTCCATTGAAGAAGAAGTCCGTTACCTTTCGGGCAATAGAAGGAGACATCGGTGACCCTCCGGAAGCGAGTTCCTTGATGGCGTTGATGACTTCTTTTTTATCACTGGTCTTGAGTAAATAACCGCTTGCTCCTGCCTTTAGTGATTCAAAGATGTTGTCGTCGTGGTCAAATATGGTGTACATCATGAATTCGATATCAGGTCGAAGTGCTTTTATTTGTTTGACACACTCGGTGCCATTTTTCTTGCCAGGTAAGCGAATGTCGACAATGACCATGTCTACATCGGAGGACTTGAGGAATATAACCGCTTCATCTGCAGTATTGTACGCCTGTTTAAAACAAAATCCTTCTTCTGCATTGAGAATGTCAATGAGGAATTCACGGATATCTTCTTGATCTTCGACGATTGATATATTGATGATTTCTTTTTTCATGGCTAAAGTTTTACGTATTTAATGATTAAGTAAGCGGTATCTCGATAGATACAAGTGTTCCCCCCGTATTTTGGAATTGGATGCTCCCACCTATTTCATCCATGCGTTGTTCCATGTTTCTAATGCCATGTGAGTCATGACTGATTTTCTGCAAATCAATTCCCACACCGTTATCTTTTACCCAGATTTTGAACTGATCAGGAGTGTACAAATATCCCAGTTCAACTTCGGTGGCTTGTGAATGCTTAACCACATTGTGGGCTAATTCTTTTACACAGAGCGAAATATTTCTTCTCTTTTTACCACTTATAATAATGTCCTCAGAGTATTCTCCTGGAATCTGGGCCTTGCAGTTTATTTCACTGTCTTCGAAAAAACTGACGAACTGTTCCCGGATGTGAGCGATTAGTTGTGGCAAGCTATCGTGCTGCGAGTCCATTGCCCAGATGATTTCGCGCATGTTTTCGACAAGGTCAGTTGCTTTGTTTTCAATTTTTGTAAGCGTTTCCGGAATTTTATGATCTGGAATAATGTCACGTATCTTATGACTTAACGCTCTTATCGTATACAGTCCTCCTCCCAGATCATCATGCATTTCACTAGCAATTCTACTTCTTTCGGATTGTAGCGCTTCAAATACTTGTTTTTGTCTAGATAGTTCTCTTTCTATTTTTCTTCTGTAATAACTTCTCAATGCCAAGTAGGCTCCCAAAGACATGAGCAGAAAGAGGGGAATCATAAAGTATGGGTTTTGATAAAAAGGAGGTAGTACTTTAATGTCTATTTCCTTTAGTTTTCCCTTAAGGCCATTGGCATTTCTAGAATAGTATTGGAGGGAGTAATTGCCTGCCGGTAATTTTTTATAGGATATGGTTTCCCCGTTTTTGATGATTGTTTCTTTATGATCGTAGCCATCCAGATAGTAGTGTATTTGATTGAGCTCATTTCGATAGTTGCTAATTCCAATGAGTTCTAGCTCTATTGAATTTTCCGGATGTTTAAGTCTCAACAGTCGATTTTCTATTAGGCGTTCATTGATGTTGGCCGGTGTATTGTTTATTTTCAATGATTTGATATAGGTTTTAGAATGGTATGGATAAGGTTTGATTTCATCGGGTTGAAAATATAGAAGCCCTTCATTGGTTCCCAGCCAAATACTACCGTCAGTGGCTTTCATTTTAGCAAAAAGGGTAAACTCGTCAGTGGGCAGTCCATCATCTTCTCGAAATTGGAAGCTTTCTACTTTATCCGGATTGTAACTCCACAAACCCTTATTGGTGGTAAGCCATAATTTGCCATTATTATCTCCAATGACATGGTAGATTTTGGTATCATACAGAGGGTTGGCTTGAGAAAAATGAGCTTTGAACGCCCAATTCGATTCATCTAATTCATACAGTCCATTCAATGTGGCAAACCACATTTTACTGCTTTTCTCATCCCAAAACACAGAGTATATTTCAGATGGAATTTTTAGTTTATGAACAAAGTCCAAATCTCCGTCCAAATTTCTGAAAATGATTAGATCATTATCTCCGTCGGGAAAAAAGTAATATCCTCTTTCATCTGAATAGAAGTAAAATACCTGAGAGGTATCAGTAGAAATAATGGGATGCTCTATTCTTAGCGCTTCTTTATCTTCATCAATCCTCAATTTAAATACGCCCTGATTGGAAGAAATGATCATGGAGTTCTCTGAGAGATGATCGAAAGAGAAGAGCTTCATTCCACTCGAGCGATAGACAATGCTCCATTTTTTCTTTTGGTGATCGAAGCGATATACATTTTTGTCACTGAGTGCCCAGATATTGCCTGACCGGTCCGTGCATAACTTTTTTACTGGTTTAAAATCGGGATTTTCTTTGGGGTAATACTCAAAAGTATTAATGAGTTCTCCATTCAAGTCAAAGACCATAATGCCTGAATCATTGGTGGAACACCAAATTCGACCTTCTGCATCCTCTACCATTGAATTGACCACGGCTTGCCTTATAATCGTATTCTTTAGAGGGCTGTGGAATTGATTGTTTTCAAGCCAACACTGATCAATTTTTGGGCTTTTTAATCCGGCGAGCCAAAGATGATTCTGATCATCGATATAAACTTCTCCAAGACTGCGGCTACTTAAACCTTTTCCTTTTTTTTGGCTTTGGGTGAAATGTCTTGCAAAGGAGGATTTATTGATGTCAAAAACCCAAAGTCCCGATTCTTGCCCGGCCAAAAAGAGAAGTTTGTCTTTGTATAAGGCACCATCTCTTATGATATTTTCATAATTCTCTGGAAGAGAATACCTCGTGATAGTCCCGTTGTTATTTGGTTCAAAACTCAGTAGCCCTCGATTGGAAAAAAGCCAAACGGTATCCGAATTTTGAATAATGCCGCCTAAAATTTCAATGGATTTTTCGGGGATATCAGATAAACCATTCCTTAAGTAATGAATCTTCCTCTTGAATTCTCCTTGCTCAATTTCGATTAATTCAAAGCCTGAACCACTGATCCATGGACATGCGTATATAACGTTAACACTTCCATCGTAGCTTGTATCCACTATAAATCTTGCTCCCTTCGTTTCAGTATGTATTTTTTGGTTTTTGCTATTGATATTGTAGCTGATAAGGTATTTCCAGTCAGCTCGAACCCAAAGAATACTGTCTTTTTCAATATGGAATAGGCAATAATCATTTTCAATGAGGTTGCCCTTCTTATCTTTTAGTTGTAGAGATGTAAATTCTTTGGTATCAAGGTTGTATCGGTTTATTCCCTGGCTTGTAGAAAACCATATATTGCGATTGTTGTCAGCAATAAATCGGCCTTGGACATTTTTGCCTAATAGGCCTGAGCTGTTGTTTTGATTGGGAGAAAAAAAATCCACTTCATACCCATCGAATCTGTAAATGCCTTCGGTTGAACTCAACCATACAAAGTCATCTTCGTCTTTAAGTATGAAGTGGTTGTATGAATTTTCTATGCCCTGTTCACTATTAATATGTTCAAAGTGCAAATGATCAAAACTCGTCTGACATATACTACTAGTCATGATGAAGAATATGTTTGTAATCAGAAGTACTTTGCGCATAATCCTTATGTATTACCATAAAAATAATAGTAAAATGGCTTATTCAAGACTTTAGACCTCACTCGTAGCGGGTCGGCGTTCAAATTCAACTCGCTTCATATCACTATGTCCCTCGCCTCCATTGTCAGCCAATGCATCCCAAATAGGTGGACATCCATCCATAATCACGTTTCGAAATGGGTAACTCAAATCTTTAAGTTCTCCACTACTTTCTTGGCCAGAAGTGTTTTCGGGCCTTGGAGATATAGAAAGGGTAAACCATTTGCCAACGACATTGGTCAAGTTGCCATAATTTTCCTTTACCCCGGAGATAAATACTTCCTCTTCATTTCCGCCATATTCGTAAAGGCTTTCGAACTCACTTTTTCTGAGATAGGCAAAATCGAAGCCATCCGACTCAAGTTTGTTGCGATACTGGAAAACATAGTCTTCGTAGGGAGTAGAAGGGGCGCTTAGATTTGCCGCTCCTTTCTTGAACTGTATTGGAATTTCTTCTCCGATTAGACGATTGACTCCTTCTGTTACCCGATATACTCTCAGGTTAACATTTGGAGCGCTACCTGGTTGGTAAACTCCAAAGGCTACACCCACTGTTTCCGGAGTGTTCAAAATTTGTTCAATGTCATATTTTTTCAGGACTAAACCTCCTTCTAAGGGATTTGCTGAATTGTTATTATTTGATTTTAATTTCGCCATAATTTAAATTGTTTTAGTGATTTAATGTTTTACTACTTCGGAATTATCCTTATTAAGAGCTCTCTAAGCATGAGAAGTCATAGCGCTACTTCTATGCTTCCTGACAAAATTATCTAGAAAGTATAGTCAAGAGAATATAACTAAAGTTATAGCCTGGTGATATGGCTTGGTTAAAACCCCAAAACGGTGTTCTATTATAATCAACTTGTAGGAAACCTAGATTGAACAGGTAATTCGTCTAATCCATCTAAGCGTTGATTTGCGGTCTGATGATCATTTGTGTAACTTCATAGCTCATATTATATCAGTTTATGTCGAATTTTTTTATCCATTTTAGCAGACACCTATTAGGTCAGACCCAGAATTTTCGCTTAGTCTTATTGGCTTTTTGTAGTTTTTACTGCCTCACAGCCTCAGGCCAATATGATCCTGCCAACAATGCGAAATACGATCATTATAGGGCACGCTTTGATCAATATTATGTGGTCGTTGGTCCGGATAAGGGAGAATCAATCCCTTTTTCGACCAGGAGATATGTAGAAAAGGTGCACGAGATTAGAAGTGGCGAATCAACTTTCATGTTGGGCAATTATTTGGCTGTTTTGGCTCTGGAATACCAAAGGAGTAAATTTGACGGTAAGGATCTTGGGAAACTTAAAAAAGAACTTTTTTACGCGATGACTGCCGTTAATCGCCTAGATTACTACGCGGAAACCTATGATAAATCAGGGAATTATGCTCCAGAACTCAATGGCTTTTTTGTCAGAGAGGATATTCCTCAGGGCTTTCTTAAAAAGCATCAGGATCATCTCAACGCACGATTGAATACGATCGAAAAATCAGAATACTATGTCAGAGGTAAGGCTACAATTTTACCCATTTCTAAGAATAGAGAAGAAAATCCTCCGGAGCGACCTACATTACCTCATCGAAACATGTCTCAAGATCATGCAATTAGGTTGATGTGGGGATTGTATTTGGTTCATCATTTTGTAGATGACAAGGCTCATTATGTAAACCAAACTTTCCTCGATGGTGAAAAACAACTGAGAATAGAAGCTAAGAATATTATTCTTAGAATGATCGATCATTTCGAAAAGAATAAATGGCGCATCACTCGTCCGAATGGAGAAAAGGTCAGAAGAGGAGCTCAGGTATACATTTTTAAGAAGGAGTTGTCGAGATTAAAGAAAAACTTACAGAAAGATGGACGCGGTTTAAAAAAGAAGAAAATGAGTTTCTCTTATGGCTTCTTCAACAAGGGAGTATTTGGCCTGAAAAATGCCAATGCCTGGATGAACGGAAGAATGCAAATGGAAACGCAAAATCTTTCAGGAAACTCCTACAGAGCGTGGAATCGATGCTATGACTTTGGATATGAGCCATACTTTATTCCCTACGGAATATTGGTGCACAATTGGCCAATTCGAGAGGATAGAAAAGCAGAGCTAAAGAAAATCATGGAGTTCTATCTCAATATGGCACCGTGTGAAGGTAATTTTTATCACAGCGATGGCGATTTCAGTAGCTATGGTTGGGCTACTCCTGATAGAACGGAGAGGCCACTAGAGGATACCTATTTTGGCATTTTTGAAAAAGGAAATTACTCTGGTCTCGATTTTATGTTGATGTTTAATCTCTATGATTTATTGTATCGAAATGAAACCAAAAATCATTCGAAGAAAAATACTCCTTGCAACTTAGACTGTAATTATCTCAATCGGGATATTCTCGATCAAGAAATGAAAAGGGTGCTGAAGAGTATGAAAAAATCCCTGGTAAAAGAAAAACAAGCTATCATAGAAAGACTCGAGAGTGCTTGTCAGTAGATCACCCCGGCTATGGCGGCGGTCGTAAAACAAGCAATGGTTCCACCAATCAATGCTTTCAATCCGAATTTTGTTAAGTTCTCTCTCTGCCCTGGAGCAATTGCGCTAATTCCTCCAATTTGGATTCCAATAGAAGCGAAGTTGCTAAACCCACATAAGGCATAAGTGGCAATAATTAGGGATTTCGGGTGTAGCTCAATACCAGCGGCTCTTAGATTGTTGAGCTCAGCATAGGCGACAAATTCATTGATGACCGTTTTTTGCCCCAGAAGTTGACCGATCAGTAGCATGTCATGAGAAGGGGTGCCCAATAACCAAGCAAAGGGCGCAAATATTAGACCTAAGAGATAGGTGAAGCTCAGACCTTCATACCTTCCATCGGTATAATCCGCTACTACTTCATTCAGTCCCGTCCAGTCCCCAACAGTACTGAGAAGGACTTGATTGGCCATATAGATTAGAGCTGTGAAAACCAATAACATCGCTCCTACATTAACGGCTAACCTCATTCCATCTGTGGTTCCACGACTGATCGCATCCAATATATTAGTGGATTGCGTCTCGTTGATTTCAACTTCCTCGTCGACTACATGGTCGGGATCCTCGGGGAAGAGAATTTTAGCCGCAACTATAGCAGCAGGAGCACTCATGATTGATGCGGTAAGAAGATGTTTGGCGAAATAAGCTTGCTGTACCGGATCATCTCCTCCTAAATAACCGACAAATGCAGTAAATACACTACCGGCGATCGTTGCCATTCCTCCGGTCATAAGGCATAGGACCTCAGACCTGGTCATATTCTCGATATAGGGTTTAACAACGAGCGGTGCCTCCGTTTGCCCTATGAAAACATTGGCTGCTGCTGCAAGACTTTCCGGACCGCTCAAGCCCATACTTTTCGTCATCACCCAAGCTACGGCCTGAATAATTTTTTGGAGTACTCCGATATAGTAAAGTATTGAGGTTAGAGCAGAAAAGAAGACTATTGTCGGCAACACCCTAAAAGCGAAAATCATCCCGAAACTATTCATGTCGGTGACCAGGCTTCCGAATAAAAATTGGGCTCCGGCATCTGAGTAAGAGAGTATTTGGGTGAAAAAACCAGCAATGTAGTCGAAAATATAACTGACAAAGGGAACCTTAAGAATCATAAAGGCCAAAAGGATTTGTAGTCCGATGCCTGAAAAAACCAATCTCCAATTGACATCCTTTTTACGCGAACTCAATAAGTAGCAAATACCGAGTAAAACAGCAATACACAAAGTTCCTCGTAGAATATCAATCACAATCGACATAGTCCCAAATTTAGTTTGATCAAATTTAACATAAGTTTATTTGATACAAAAATTAGTAGGATTGAGCAGGGATGGGTAATTTTGGAAATGCAAAAAAAGAGACCATTTGTGATCGGTGTTTCCGGAGGTAGCGGCTCGGGAAAGTCCAGTTTTGTCGAGCAATTGAAAAAGAGATTCGAAAAAGATGAAGTTTGTTTTCTTTCCCAAGATATGTACTATAAACCCCGGCATGAGCAGGAAACAGATGGTCAAGGAGTAAAGAATTTTGACAAACCGGAGAGCATACTACGAGAAGAATTTCATCGTGATGTTTTAAGATTAATGGAGGGCGAAAAAGTCATTCGAGAAGAATATACTTTTAATAATAGCCTAAAAAAGGCACAAACTTTCAGCTATTCTCCCGGAAAAATTTTGGTTTTAGAAGGTTTATTCGTTTTTCATTTTAGGGAAATATTCGATCTACTTGACCTTTCAGTATTTATTCATGCCAGAGAAGATTTAAAAATAATACGCAGGATACTCAGAGATCAGGAAGAGAGAAATTATCCTTTGGATGATGTATTGTACCGATATCAGCATCATGTTTCCCCTAGCTATCAGTCCTATATATTGCCTTATCGCGACGAAGTAGATATCGTTGTGAATAACAACAAGAATTTTGAAAAAGGACTCTTTGTTGTGGAATCTGTGATAGAGAAGTTGTTATGATATAGTGAGACTGCATTGTTTGGACCTTTTCTTATGATTTTATAGTATAAAACCATTCAATGAGGCTCCCGTGGGAATTTTTAAGAATATAAGGAAACTATACGCTCCACTTCAACCCACCGTCCAAAGGTCTGGTGGAGAGGTGGTATATACTGAATTTTCTCCTCACGAAGAATTACGGAATTTTATCTATTGTTATTGGGAGTTAAGAACGACCAAGCAATTGGAGGCTCCATTCACTTACCGAGTGGTCACCGATGGTTGTATTGATATATTTTTTGAAATTCGCGATCCCAGCATAAATTTGATCATGGGATTCTGCAAAGAATATACGGAATTTCATTTGGAAAGCTCCTTTCATTACGTAGGGATTCGGTTTCTGCCTACCATTTTTCCTCAAGCATTTAAGGTTGACGCATCTACGCTCAGTAATCAATTTCAATTACTGAATTCAGTATCGCCTGCTACATCTGATTTCATTTCAAGCTATGTCGGTAATTCGATGGATGCACCTCAAATTACTGCGTGTTTTAATGATTATTTTCTGGAAGTCATTAACGATAAAAATTTTGATGATGATGCCAGATTGTATGATGCCATTGATGTTATTTTAAAGAATTTTGGCGTTGTTAATCTAAAGGATGAAATCAATACGGGTATAAGTCATCGACAATTGAGAAGATTGTTCAACTATTATATTGGAGCGACACCCAAGTCATTCAGTAAAGTAGTGCAATTCCAAAATATATTGAAAGCAAAGCCTTCGACTCAAAGTATTAAAAAGAATAAGCTATTCTATGATTTGGGCTATTATGACCAAGCTCATTTTATCAAGGACTTTAAGAATTTTTACGGAGTTACCCCTTCCAAAGCATTTGGCAGAGAATAGTTGTCCGTTTTTTACAATATTTCGGTGGCAGACTACCCCATATTTGTGATATCGTTAATTAAAAAACAAATTGTCATGAAATTAAATGCAGGTGTAATAACAGAAAACTTGGCCGAGACTAAGGCTTTCTATACAGAGAATTTAGGTTTTGGTGTCACTTTTGAAAATGAATTTTATCTTCTGATGCATACGCCCAATAAACAAGCAGAGCTCTCTTTTCTTTTACCCAATCACCCAACACAGCAAAGTTTTTTTCATGCCCCTTATGGTGGTAAGGGGATGTATCTAACCATTGAGATAGATGAAGTTGATTCACTATACCAGGAATTAAAGAGTAAAGGAGTTGAGATTAAGGTGGAATTAAGAGATGAACCATGGGGAGACCGGCATTTTTCCATCGAAGATCCAAACGGAATAGGAATAGATATTGTAAAATATACTGCCCCTGAAGAATGAGAGTAAATTCTTAATTATTGATGGTGATGTAGAGGCGTGCAAACGCTTCTATATTTACTATTTAATTTTCGCTTTATGTTCAGGATTTAACTGCGGAAGATTCCGGTGTCTTATTCATTGATGACGTAAATTGCGAAGAGGATGTTGATTAAGCGGGTTGTGAGTTTTGCTGAAGTATATATTGGTTCGAATGGTTGTCTGCTTCAATTTTGAATAAAAATATTTTGCTTTGAAGATCTTAAGAATAAATCGACTTTTAATATTATCCGTTTTGATCATTATGTTTAGTTCTTGCGCTGATATAAGTAATAGCAAGCTGAAAGAGGAGTCTTTTCTCGAAAGGAGTAAAGAAGAATTTGTCGAAACACTTCAAAAGCATCTGGATGCCGTATCGAATAGAAATCTGGATTCTTTAAAAAGTACCTTGTCTCCGGAAGGAAAAATGCAATTGATATTGCCCGGTTCGGAAGTGATGTATTCCGTTGATAGTTTTATTGCCTTTCATCGGGATTGGTTTCAGGATACAACGGGCTGGTCTTTTGAGACCAAAATTCTAAATACTGAAATCGGGGATCCAATTGGTATGGCAATAACGGAGATAATTTATCGAGAACCAGAGCGAGATGGTAAGCCTTATTTCAATAGAATGATAGTGAGTTATGATCTGGAGAGAATCGGTGATCGGTGGTACATTATCAAGGATCACGCGAGTTCGGTTGAAAAATCTACGGATATGGAATGAAGGAGAAGTGCCTTTTACTAAAAATTCAACAAAAAAAACAGCCCCAAACCAATGAAGCTGCCTATATAAAGTTTATCGTTTAATTCATTTATCCTACGGCTTCGGCGACTGGCGTCAGTGCATAAACAACTCCACCAACAAGTGTAATAGCCAAAACCCAATAAGCTGCTCCGGTTAGGATCCAGCCCATGCTCTTTTTCTCAAATAGCCCCTTGCTGACTAATACAGGTGCAACATACATGATGGCTGGCATGAAACCGTGATAAAGTCCATGTACAAATTGGCTCATTCCAGGTTCTGTATGGCTGGCGTATCTCGACATAGCCCAGGAAATAACTAAGGCCATCAGAAGTGCTCCAACCATGGTCATTGGATTGGCAGATTTCATGTCATCTTCAGTCAAACCTGCTCCTTGCATCCAACTTTGTCCGAACACTTTTGGATGGAACCAAATATAACCTAAAACCATCACCATTAAGGCTCCTACAATAATCGCAACATAACTCATAATTTATTATTTTACATTAATTAAAGAATTTAATAAGGCTTACATGTGTAATTTAAAATGATTTCCTGTAACGCGGAAAAAATTGGTGGAAAAATTGACGAAATTGAATCTGGGCAGAATTTATAATAAGAAAGATTTTTTATGGTTTTAACCTCGCTTAAAAGGTGATTTATTAATAATAGTTGTAATTTATCTGGATGAAATACATTCTTTTAATATGCTCATTAGTATTGCTCTCAATAGAAGCGAGGTCACAGACAGAACTATATTTTCCACCGACAACAGGAAATGAATGGGAGACAATGACGATTTCTGAATTGGACTGGTGTCAGGAGAAGGTAGATTCACTCTTTGCATTTTTAGAGAATAATGAATCGAAATCTTTTATCGTCCTTAAAGACGGAAAGATGGTTCTTGAGAAATATTTTGGGACCTATACTCAAGACAGTACCTTTCAGTGGTTTTCTGCAGGAAAGAGCTTCAGAGCACTACAGATAGGAATTGCACAACAAGAAGGTCTATTGTCACTCGATGATAAAACATCAGACCACTTGGGAGAAGCTTGGTCCGGATTGACTGCTGTTCAAGAAGATTCTATTACAATTTGGCATCAATTGACCATGACATCGGGTTTGGATGAGACGAATTTTAGTTG
The DNA here is from genome assembly GCA_965230755.1 of Saprospiraceae bacterium. Taxonomy (GTDB): domain Bacteria; phylum Bacteroidota; class Bacteroidia; order Chitinophagales; family Saprospiraceae; genus DATFJT01. The sequence goes on from CBDDLT010000011.1 coordinate 162,393, forward strand.
CGTCATACCAAGTTGCCTAAACTATGTCGCTCCTGTGGGAACGAGATGGGCTTACCACAACGGACCTTATAACTTATTGAAGAATATTATTGAGAATGCTTCTGGCCAGACGATCAATATTTTTTCTAACACCAGGGTGGAAAACTTTATTGGAATGAATGGCTTCTGGTTGAATTTATTCGGATCTTCCATTTATATCAGCAAGGCTAGGGACATGGCGCGATTCGGTCTTCTAATAGCCAATCAAGGAGTTTGGGATGATATTGAAATACTCAGTGATAAGGATTACTGGAATGACATGCTCAATAGTTCGCAAAACCTTAATCCGTCCTACGGTTATCTCTGGTGGTTGAACGGGAAATCCTCTTTTATTCCTCCTGATGACGCCAATCTTAGCATTCTAAGCTCAATAGCTCCCGATGCACCAAGCGATGTTTATGGAGCGGCGGGTTCTCAGGGCCAATATGTGAGTGTTTCACCTAGCCTAGGACTAATAATGATTCGACAAGGACGTACTTCTGATCAAAGCTTGACCGATTTTACGCTGCACAATGAAATATGGAAGAGGATCTTGGATCTTTCTTGTACTACAAGCAATACTGAGGAAAATAATCTGCAAACATTCAACTTTTTCCCAAACCCTTCTTCCAGTGTTCTGACTTTTACGTTCTCAGATGCGAAGGAACATGAAGTATCCATTTATGACTTACTAGGTAAGAAAGTTTATTGCCATATAACAAGTGCAGAAAAGGAATTGAGTATCGATCATTTAGAAAGAGGCATTTACTTTGTTCAATGTGATGGGTCTAAGGAAATGAAGAAGTTCATTAAACTTTGAATCGATCTAGATTTTGTAAGAAGCGGACAAAAAGTATGCTCTTCCTTCGGAAGGAATGATGCCAGGTCCCGGGTATCCCGTTGCTCTCCTGGTAAAATATGCTTTGTCGAAAAGGTTGTTAACCCCAGTTGTGAATGTAAATCGGTCTATTTTATAGGAGAAGGTGATATCTGATATTCGATAGGCTGGAATTTCTCCGACAATGCCACTTCTTTTATCCCCCTGATCCGCAATTCCAGAATTTTGGGCATCTGTATATTGCTTTGATAAATAACTGAATTGATAGGATGCCTCAAAATTCTTGTATCCGAGATTGACTCCGGTTTTTATGTTTGCTTTAGGTACAAATTCGACTTGTTTTCCCACCACATTGTTCTCTTCAGATTTGGTATACTCTGAAGTGGTCAGAGCCGTATTGATGAATACATTCCATTTGTAATTCCTTTCCTCGGGGCTTAGCCAACGCGCCAGATTAATGTTCAGCAAGGACTCGGTTCCCATTATTACCGCATCACCGATATTCTTACGAACTCGATTGGCTCGATCATCCAGAATAATTCCTATTCGATCCTTATACTTAATAGAGTACAAGGTCAAATCATAGGAGACTATTTTATTAATCCGGCCCCTAATGCCTATATCGCTGGTAAAACCTCTTTCATCACTAATATTCGGATCAATGATGAATGTGGGACTAACAACTCTGATATCACTGAAGGTTACCGACCGATAATTCTGGGATAGATTGGCAACGAATTGAATTCTTTTGCTCTTTTTATAGTTGAGGCCTATTCCAGTCAAAATAAAATCTCGGGTCAAATCCCGATCATCGCTAAGCAAATTATTGGCAATCGGATTACCTGCATTATCGAATATCAACTGATTATATTCCCCTTTAGATTCTGTCTTGATATGTTCGAATCGGAACCCGGGAGTAATGGATAGTTTATCGGATAAGTATACAATGTACTCTCCAAAAAAGGCCAAATTGAAGTTGGGAAAATCAAATTCAGATTGATTGGCATAGTCCGGAAATTGATCGTTGTACAAACTGAAATCAGCATCAGCTCCGGTAGAACCCGGTCCTTGAACGGAGGTGTTGTTTGATTTATAGTATTTCGATCCCAAAAGCAATACCGTTTTCTTCTTAGCGACCCTTAGTTCATTGAGGAATCTTAGCTCAGCTCCATAATTGTTAAACTCTCCTATGATTAAATCCCTGGGCATGAGATAATTTCCGTTATCATCTCTTTCGTCTATGGAAGTAATTGGGTTTTCATTCAGATCAATGGGATTTCCTCTAAACCCAACGGATTTCCTAGACGCCATAAGACCAAAAACCTTAGCACTCATATGCGATGAAGAACTGAACTCGTGGCGGAAATTTAGGCTGTAAAGCTTCCAGTCCACATCAAACCAATTTCGATCTCGAGTACTCATTCTGGGATCTTGTTCGAACTGATGATCGGTCAATCCTCCGGCCTGCTTAGCCAAGTATTTGAAATAGGTAAATTCTCCTCCGATTTCTGTTTTGTCCGAAAGGGCATAATTCATGGAAATAAAGAAATTATTCAGATCAAAATTCGAATTATTTCTGTAGCCATTGCCGGTCTTATAATTGTAAAAGCTATTAAAAGAGAACTTACCTTTTGTGAAGCCAACGGAGTTGAAGCTATTGAATAATCCAAATGAGCCCACGGTTTGGGTGCTGATTACTTGAAGGGGTTTGTATGAGGGTATTTTTCTAAGTCGAAAGTCAATCAATCCACCGAACTGAGTCCCATACTGTAAAGAACTCGCTCCTCTTACAATTCTTACTTCCGATATGGCTTCGGAGGGTGGGGTATAGTAGTTTTCCGGATAACCTAAAACATCGGCGCTGATATCATATCCGTTCTGTCTGGTATTGAAATTCGAGGTTCTGTTGGGGTCCAACCCCCGACCTCCAAGATTGAGTTGCAATCCTCCGTCACTCCCTTCGTAAATATTCAAACCGGCGACCTGAGCGTAAATTTGACGCCCTCTATTGATGGCGAGATTGGCTTTTACCATATCTAAAATGACCACTTCTGATTTCTTACCGGCAAAAATGGATGTACCTTCAATGTCATTCAGCTGCTTAATAGCAAAAAGTTCTTCTTTTTCAGCCACTACATCCACTGTAGTCAAGTCGATGGATAGTTTCCGCATTTCAAAGTGACAAATTCTATCTTCGGCAATCAAAACGGCTTCGGTAATGGTTTCGTACTCATCAAGATACAGAGTGAATTGATGCAGTCCCTTATTTAGGTTTTCAATTACGAAAGCCCCCTTTTCATCACTGGTTTTTATGGTCTGGCTGGTGTGACAGTAGATACCTACCCCTCTCAAAGCTTGCTGATCTTCGGCTGAAACGACCATTCCTTCCAGAGTTATTTGTGCATGGATATTAAACCAAGACATGAATGCAAATAGGATCATTATGTAAAGTCTGGCACTACTCATGCAAAGGAATTATGTGCGATTTACATAGGTCGGTGTAGTTAACTTTCATAAGGTCTACATGGGGATCGACAAAAACCTGATGCTTCCGTCCGTTAAGCGCAGCATAACTTTCGACGTAGACTTCGACATTTTGATGACCTTGTGATGAAAAGTGGTTGCCTAAATACTGTCCATACTCAAGGATGAAGTCCGGCTGTGTAGACATTTGCTTTTGCTGAAAAGCGGTCAAGAAGTCCTCATTTTGAACGTAGAATCTCTTCCCAGATTCTCCATCAACAATCTTGAAGTTTGCATATCCAGTTTTCTCCATCAGCATAACTCTCCAGGCAAATCGATAGCCTTGTTCTGTCCAAAATATATTCCCGTCATAACTCAAATACCTGAGGGGAAGCAATATTTGAAAAAGCATAAAGATAGTCAATAATGGCAAGCCTATCCGATCGATTAGAGAAGTTTTATAGGAATGTCCGTTCTTAAAATGAGATAGGTCTACTTTGAATATAGAGAAGATATTTTGCAGCAATTTTTCATGGAATTGAGGGCTGAAAAATATTAGTGTACTAAAGATCATAACAAAGGGGAATAAGCCAATAGGAAATAGCATCGCCGTCACTACATGAAAAAAGACAACCATTCCAAAAGCAAAGATTCTTGTTCTCTTCCATAAGAGAAAGAAGACGATAAACAGATCATAAATTGCTCCTCCCCAGCTGAAGGCATAATGCAGCCATTTTTCGTGAATGATGGTCCCGAATAAAGGCATGTCGATTTTCGCTGGCAACCATATCGTTAGGGGCATTGCTTTCAACAACCAGTCGCCATTGAGTTTTGCGTAACCGGCATAAATATAGACAATGGCCAACATCAGTTTAATAATATAAATATTCCATCTGGGAATGAATTCGACAGTCTTGACCCTATTTAAAAGAGTATCCAAGGAGTATGAGCGGTGGGCTGGTAGCCATATTAAGATAAAACTTACGATAGAAATGAAGTAGTAGTGATTGAGATAGGTGGTTTTGTCCATTAATTCGATATAGGTGAAACTCAGAAAGAAAATGATCGTGGCCAAACGATAACGATAACCAATTCCTACCATTAGCGCCGATATACCGCATACGACAAATAGTAAGTAGGTGAATTGCCCGGGAACTTCGATGAATTCGAAACCCGAATAATTAAAATGAAAGTTGGGAGAGAGGTATAGTTTTTCGATCCATCCGTTTACCCAGAAACGAATGATCCCTATGGTCATGATTGTGCCAAACAAGATCCGAAATAGGGATAGTGATGCTATTTTTGCTTCCTTATTAAGGTATTGATCGACTGCTATTTTAATATTAGTCGCCATCGGCGTCAACGAAATCTACTTGTATATTTAGTGCTTGCATCATATCTACTTTGAGCAAGACCACAGCTTTTTGCAATTCGTCATAGGCTTCTAGCATTTTGTTGTTATCAGTTAACACCTGATCTTTAAAACTGTCGGATAGTTCATTGGCTTTAGATTCTGCTGATGCCCATTGATCCTTAATTTGTCCAGCGATATCTTCAGTTTGGTTTTGTTCTTGTATATAGTTCAAGTACGATTCTAAACTTACCACCTGACCAGTTCTATCAAAACTATTCCCAACAAAAAAGTCTTGTACCGATTCAAAAGCTTCGAAGAACAAAGTTTTAGAATATATATTAGAATATGGCGCTTCTACAGAATTTGCGATTGAATTTCCAGAGAAGATACCTGCTGGAATACCTATCTTACCGGCCCGCAAGAACTTCTCATAATAGAAAAGAAAATCGTTGACCATTTTGTCTACCGATGCCGTTGCCGAAGACCCGTCATTATTGATAAAGCTATCTCTGTATCCATTGTTCCAATCTGATAATACTTCTGAAGATAAGTCGTACAACCTTGAAGTTAAATCATCGAGATACTTGCTGTAGTTTTCATCGATCAATGTATTAATGAGTTCGGGATAATTATCTGATAAACCAAACAGCAAATAATCCAGAGCGGGAAACCCTTGTGTATCAAAGTTAGACGGTAAACTAAGGTCGTAATTTTGATTCTCAATATTTTCTCGTATAGATGCAGTATCTGTAGGATAGATATTGGTGTAATTCCTAAGTCCTATTTCTTCGAACTTGCCAATGTCAAAAAAGCTAACTCTTTGCCAAGCTTTGTAAGCGTTGATATAAGAAGATCTAAAGCTCTCCAGATTATCGGGATTAGAAGTAGCAAAGAATTCATCCTTGCTACTTCTAAGATTTTCCAACGAAGTTATATAGGCTTCTAGTGCTGGAATGATAATGTTGTCGGCCCAATCTTCCAGCATTTCCCTTCGGTCAAAATTATCCGTGAACATCTCCTGTGATTGATTGTCATCGCTACAAGAAATAAGGGATGCTAGAATTATAAAAGTTAGTGTAATTAAAGACCTATGTGATAACTTCATAACGTATATTTTTATTCAGCTGCTTCTGCTACTGTAAAACTAAACTTGTTAGCAATGGCATCAGAAATACTATCCAATGTGGAAGATTGAATATCCCAAAATCCATTACCTGCAGTTAATTGTTCGATAAAACCATCAACTTCTGATTTTGTAAAATAGGGCTCAGAACTATTTGATTTTCTAGTGAATCGAAGGCTATAGACAAATCCGTAACCTTCTGATAAATCGTGGAAAGCTGTACCATGATTACCCGCAGCTAAGGCATTTTTTCCATTTTGCATATAATAAACAGCCCTTACTGCTATGATCTCAGCAATCTTTTCTCTTAGAATTTCAGCCTGTGCATCCCTTACTTCATATTCTTTGGCAACGATCGCTGCTCTTCCCAATTTAAATGCGTCAAATATATCTTGGGCGATTCCAGAGAAATCATTGTCTTCATCAACTCTACCTAGGTATTTGTTAAGAAAACTATCATCTCCTAAACTTAGCAAAGGATCACTTTCATCTGAAGAGGCACCAAAAAGATATCCGTAGGCTTCATCCCATTTGTGTTCCATGGTGGTATAAGACTTGCCATCTTCAGTGATTCCCTCGTCATTATTCGATCTGTTTTCTCCCGCGTCAAGTACGGAAGTGCTCAGATAATTATTACAAATTTGATCCACCATCAAGGCTCCGATCAGTGACTTCGTAACCATTTGATTGTATTCAATTCCTTTTGCATTAACATATCTTACGGAAGATCCGTCTGCAATTTGACCAGCCATTCCTTCTGCTGCTAAAACATCTTTTTGTGGAAATACTTCTGAAACCTGTCCCTCCATCCATGACTGAATATTCGCTTTGATCTCGGCTGACTCTACAGTATTGGAAGAAAAGAAATCGCTGGAAGCAGCAACTTTAGATTTTACACTTTTACTTGATTCATTGAGGGCAGGGTCTGAATAGGGGTTTGCATCTCCACCTGAGGCAGTCTCATTGGCGTACATCTCGATCATGGTCTCGGCGCTAACAGAGAAATCCTTCATAGCGTTGATCAGTTCAGTTGCCATTCCGATTCTAGTCGTTTGACCACTAAAAGAAACCGTTGAGGCACCATCACGGGTAAAGGTATAAGTCGTAGGAACATCGATTTGGGTATCATCAGAATCATCATCTGAACAAGAAACCAAAAAGATCAAGCTAAAAGCGAACAATAGGATCGATAAGTACTTCATAGATTACGTTATTTTTATTTAGATTAATTCTAATTACGGCACAATATCATGAAAACTTTGGATTTAGAATAAACTCGGAGATTAATTTTTTGAGATTTTTTTCTACATGAATTTGGATGCCTTAGTTTCTGCATTTAGGAAATATTTACACTAAAAAATAGTGGATATTTTTCTTTTAGTATATTGTACTTATATCCTATTTTCTTAGGTGTTAATCGTACTATTCAAAATTTAAAAAAATATGGCAGATGCTGAATATAAAGTGGTCGGTATGACCCAAGCCGTGGTTAGAATGGAAGAAATGCTGAATTTTTATTCTAAAGTATTTGACATACAGTTTTCGGAAATGGAAATGCATGGTCATAAACTTTACTCAGGAGCCTGGGGGGATCTGAAGATTCTGTTTTGTCCCGCAGAACTGGCCGGAAACAAGGCGGTACAGAATCGACATCAATTCGATATCATTGTTCCAAGTTTGGAATTGACCGCTGACATAGTTAATAATAATGGAGGAGAACTAATGGGTGAAATTGTCGAAGACGAGTACTTCAGGAGTTTGGGCGTGTATGATCCGGATAAAAATACTTTGGTGTTTAAGGAGGTATTAAAACATTAAAATTTGGTTAAAATGGCTCAATCCAATAAAAATAGGAGCGAATTTGTGTTATTATTGTCACACTAGAGAATTTTATAAAACTTAAACATTATTCAAAATGAAAAGACTATTTACCCTAATCGCTCTCATCTTTGCTTTTAATTCCTATGCACAAATCAATTTTGAAAAAGGATACTATATTGATAATTCAGGGCAGAAGTTTGACTGCTTAATTAAAAACATGGATTGGGAAAACAATCCAATTAGTTTTAAGTATAAGACATCCGAAAATGGAGAGGTCCAAGAGAAAGATGTTAGCGCGGTCAGAGAGTTTGGCATAATTGATTTTTCGAAACATGTACGTCGAAAAGTTGCAATAGACAGGTCCAGCGAAGAGGTTCAAAAATTGAGTTCACAGCGCCAACCAATATTTCAAGAAGAGGAACTATTTCTTAAAGTATTGATAGAGGGTGATGCTAGCCTATTATATTATCAGCTCGGAAATCTCAAGCGGTATTTTTATAGTCTTGGAGATGCTAAAACGGAGCAATTAGTATTTAAAAGTTATCGCACTGCCAAGGGCAATATTGGTAAAAACAATCAGTATAAACAACAAGTGTTAAATGCTCTAAAATGCGAGACCCTTCACCAAAACGATTTTGAAAATCTCAAATATGAAAATCGAAGTTTAATTCCTTTGTTCGAAAAGTACAATAATTGTAAGGGGGGGAATTCGGTGAATTTCGACAAGAAGGTAAAACGAGATTTGTTCAATTTATCGCTACGTCCTCGACTCAATAGTTCTACCATGACCTTAAATAATGCATTTTCCGAATTGAGAAATACAGAACTTGATCGGGAATTGAGTTTTGGTTTTGGAGTGGAGATGGAATTCATACTGCCCTTTAATAAAAACAAATGGGCCATTATTCTTGAACCTGCCTATCAATATTATAAATCTTCCAATGAAATTGCCGAAGTCGATTACAAATCAATAGAGGTGCCCTTGGGTATAAGGCATTATTTTTTTCTCAATGAGGACTCCAAAATAATGGTCAATGCTGCAATGGTCTTTGATCTTATGCTGGACAGCGAGCTAAACTTTAGACATGCTCTGAACTTGGATCTTCGAACAGATAACAATTTAGCTTTCGGTGTAGGATACAAATTCAAAGAGAAGTACAGTTTTGAAGTGAATTACCAAAAGAGTGGCGGGATTTTGGCGCTTTATGATTCGTGGAATTCTGATTTCAAAACACTATCACTCATCTTTGGATATACAATTTTATAATTTGTTGGTGGAAATTTAGGATTGGTGGGTTTTTAAGAATAGCCTTATGGTTTTTAGCTCGCTAAGCTTTTTTTATGCTGCTCTTTAGTCCATTATAAATACAGTGGTAAGTATAATGATCAAGACCATGGTTTGCCAGTGGGACATTTTGATTTCGAAACGCTAAATGCCTTAGAGATTTATTACTGAATTATGGATTCTGTAAGTGTTAGATACTGTTGTATTATGAGAGATACATTAAATTTTACTTATTTCATCCAACACGAGCGATCTTTTCAGACTTGTATTATAGTACCTCTCCGTATCAATCATTGATTAGAAGTCTTTTCAGAGAGTTTAGACCCATTATTAATTATTAGTTATTCCTTTTTCATTAATAATTATTCCTTTTTCATTCATACTGGGGCAAAAACCCCTCCTCAAATAGGGTGTATATAACTTAAGTTATATGGATTTTGTGTTTTATTGCATATAATTTTGAATCGTAAACTATATGGCGAATATCCATTCGATTTTAGGTCATTAGGTGGCATATTAAATAATCGAGGATTGGATTTCGTGATATAAAACAATTCTTTAAACCTCTAAACTTATTGGCGATGTCAGTTCCAAATGAAGATAATCAAACCGTAGTTCCAACTCCTGATAAATGGAGAACCAATGTTCCCTGGATTTTTGCTGGTATTATTATTCTCGGTTATTGCTGGTTCATAATTTATTTGGTGGGTGAAACAGGAGAGGATGAGAATAAATGGACCAAATTGACCTATTTGTTCGGAAGTGTAGAAGCTATCGTCTTCACGGCGGTTGGATTTATTTTTGGACGTGAAGTCAATAAGTCAAGGGCAGTTACGGCGGAGAAGAATGAAAAGAAAGCTAAGAAAGAGAAGAAAGAGTTAGCAAAAGAAGTGTTGGATAGAATTCCTAAAGCACCGGGAACTCCTAGAGATTTAGAAGGAAGAGCGAGTGATGATAATCTCAGATCCATGGCAGAACGCGCCTTGATAGACTAAATCATATACCATGAGAGCAAAACAAAAAGAAGATATACTTGAAAGACTTAAAGCTATGACGCCAAAATCACCTTCGATTGCAAGAAAAAGAGCTAGGATGACCATTATGGAGGAACTTCTTCTGTTGGTTCCCGAAAGACCGAAGAGTGATTCTACCCCTGAAGAACTTATAGAGAAACTAGATATTCCATCATCCCCACAAATTTAGAACAATGACACAAGAAGACCCCGTATTAATTAACGAAGACTCAAAAGTAAATTGGAGTATTGTATTAAGGTCTCCACATGCTGTAGCATATAGATTATGGACGAAGCAGCTTGATGAAGATTGGGTGGTCATCGCAGAAGGTCGGATGGCCGATGATAAGGTTGATGCCGGTGAATTTGAAGCCGTCAGAGGAACGGAGTTCGGCTATTGGCTGGGAATAGGTAGCGATAAGCCTCAAAGCCAATATAATATTTCCATTATCCTCAGTCAGGAAAGCAGGGTTCTTGAAGACGGAGTTATGGAAGAAAAGGATAGGGTAGATGATTCTGGTATTGCTACGGTATTGGAAACAGTAACTTTTAAATAATACAGGATGAAAAGGCTAAAGCTATTGTTTCTGTTTCTTACTCTGGTATTGTTAAACTATGCTCAAGTGCCACCGGAGGCCGAAGATGAAAAAGTTGAATTCGCAGAAGAAATCTCCAAGGAGTTTTCGGTTCCAGCCATCCCTGCTTTGGACTTTATTTCTTCAGATCCAGGAGATATCTCGAGACCGTCCAATGTAAAGAAGTTAGCGGCCGGAATTTACAATGGAATTGATGAAGATGGAAAGGTCAAACAGGGACTAGCATTAGAAGCCAAGGTGGCGGAGTATATTCCTATGAATATCAGCCCGGAAGAGTATAGGAACAATCAGCTAAAGTATATTTTTTATAATACACAGGTTTCTTTGGGAACAATGGCGACTTCAGGAGATTCTTCCAGCACTGATTTGGGTTGGGGAGTTAGATTGACAATCTTTGACGATTCTGACCCTATGAGAAACAAAGCCTACTTGAATGAATTTGAAGAAGCACTATTTGAATGTGGAAAGCCAATTGATCCTTTTACTCCAGTACATCCTGATTCAATGATGAAGTGCTTGGAAAACTATGATAGGCCAATCAAAAAAGCTTTTAACAAGGAGAGGTGGAATGCAAAGTGGATGACGCTGGCTTATGCCGGCGGGACTAGGTTGAAAGGTTCTCAGATTTCGGAAGGCGAGGTTTTGGGGCATCAGGTTTGGCTCACCGGAGGATTTCCCATTAGTTATTGGGGACAATGGAGCTATCTCACCAAATGGTCTGAGGAATTCAACAGTGAAACAGCGCAGAATATGCAAGAATTAGAAGTTGGCACTAAATTGCTCGTGGGGAGCAAGTCTTTTAATATATATTTTGAGGCATCATACAATCCCTTATTGAATAAGGATGACTTCAAGTCGAATGAAATGGTGGCAACTGAAAAGAGTTTTTCTTGGGTTTCCGGAGTGGAATTTAAAGTGTCGGAGGGCGTCTGGGCCGTGACCGGATTAGGAGAAGAAGCCAATAGAATAAGTGGCAAAGAAGGAATTCAATTACTCTCCGGTATTAGAATGGGAATTTCGGATAAGTCCAGACTTAAGAATTAAACACTCTTTTTAACGATCTTAACTTGATTGTATAATGCTCTCAGAAATAATTCGATAAAGCTCCCGATCTTCTTCGCTCATCAGTTTTTGATGCCTTTTCATTGTGCTTTTGTCCTTTCTCTGTGCAGGCCCCGTTTGCAGCTTAGACGGATCGCCCTTTATCTCAAGATATTTCAAATGGGTCTTGATCATCGGTAGTAGAATACTTGGGTCCAGGTCCTTTTCTTCTAGGAGATTATATGCCTTGGATATCATATGATTGACAAAGTTATTGGCCCAAACAGCTGCGAGGTGAAAGAGTTCTCTCTCTTCCCCATCAAATTCGTAAATGTTTTCTGATATTTTTTGGGCAAATTGATATACCCTATCTCGATCTTGTTCTTCTGAATACTGTAAAAACAGAGGACAAGACTGCCAGTCGATTTCAATCTTTTTCTTGATGGTCATCATAGGCCACAGAACAGCGCGATGATGAATGCCTTGAAGATAGTCGAGCGGGGTAGTGCCACTATTGTGAATGACCAGCGTATCTTCTTTTATAAAAGGGGCGATTTTTTCAGAGACTTCCCGAATACTGGAATCTTTAACGGCCAAGACTATTACATCGCATTGCAGAGCAATTTCCTTCAGCGTTTCTAGCCAAATGACCTTTTCCAGCTCTTCCCTTTTCCGAGGATTTCGAATGTAGACAAATACCTGATCTGATTCATTCTTGGAGAGTATTCGAACCCAGTGCCAGGCCAAATTACCATACCCGATGATACCAATCTTCATGATCAAGCAATTTTTCGACGAATATACGTGCTATAAAACAAGCCCAACATCATCATTAAAGTTCCCATCCAGAACAGGTTGATCCAGGGGAATTCTCTCACTTGCAGTACAATGTAATCCTTCCTTCCCGCTTTTTCTGCAAGCATGAAAGGAAACTTAAAGTCACTCGAATGACGTGAAACAAGAATCTTTGCTCTACCCAGATTAGGGTCCAAAGACTCAAATTTTAAATTCAATCTGAAATTGGGCATATACTCCTTGAGCTGAATAGGCTTTCTATCTCTGATCAAATAGATCAAATCAACAGTATCCTTGATATTATTCTCCGTAACTTCAATTATACTGCTCATGACAATATCCTGTTCCAGCACTTCTATTCGATCTTCAGGAATATCCTTTGAAAAGTTCAAGAGTCGAATGTCGAGGCCTTCAAAATTGATCTCTTCACCCGGAGAAAGATCCAGGCTTTGATATTGGGTCTCTTGTTCTACCTGCCACAATTTTTCCCACAGGTCATCACTCCACTTGATTTTAGAAAAGAGTTTATTCATTCTATCCGGATAATTGCTGATGGTATTTCCTCGTAGAATGATGGTCGGGTCACTATAAGACCATTCCTCTCTGTTGTCAGGTTTAAATTTGAACTTAGCTTCGAATAGTATATCTCCCTTCACTGTTCCAATGCCACTTCGATTGGGGTCCATATATATTTCATCCAAAATACATGTCCCGCCATTGAATTGAATGCTATCTCCTATGGCCAGTTCGATCGGAGCGTACTCAAGGCTGTCTTCCTCCATCCTTTGGGATTGCGGATCGATGGTAGGAGTCTGAGCGATATAACTAAAAATGTCCTTGTCGAAAAAATGCCTGGAGTAGGGATTCGAAGCTTCTATTTTATCAAAATTCCTACTGTATATAATATGAGGGTTGATTTCGAATGAATCAATGGCCGCCAAACTGGTGTCTAATTCTCTGTACTTGATCTTAAAATAGCGGTTGTGATTAGCCAATGAGTCTGATAGATAAGTAACTTCGTAATTCTCCAGGATCATAGGGCTATCCTTAAAAAGAAGTACATTAATCCTCTGCTCCTCGGCGCTAATTCCATCCAACAAACCACCCTGTAAGAAGGCGTTATTGGATATAAATCTTTTCTTATATCCCGAAAATAGAATGCCCACCAGCATTAATCCAAAACCAAAATGGGATAACACGGAACCGTACTGTTTTTTCCTTTTCTTTAGAAAAAATAGAAGGTATTCCAGATTGCTCAGCATGGCGAATACTCCAGCGAAAAGCAGCAATTGATAGGCCCAATGATCGAATTGGCCGAAATACTCAATAATGAAACTCAGTATTAGTGAAAGAACAATTACTGGAGTCAGATGAGTTAAAAACCGCCTAGCATGTGACTGAAAATTCTTTTCCTTGAATCTGAGCCATTGACTAACACCGGATAATAATGCTATCAATATGGCCACCCAAATTTGATATTTATTGTAATGTGCTTCTGGGTCTAAAGGCGCTGTTCTATGCCATGATGTGAAGTCGTAATTGATTGCCCCACCGATAGCATCCAAGATTTTATTGTATACTGGAATGGATGTTGTGAAGGTGATCAATACTACGGAAAATATCAAAATCAACACGCCGATGAACATCCAGAATTCTTTCGATCCGGCCTTCTCTTCACCTTCGACTTTAGGGAATTCTCTCCTCCTCAAAAAATAGAGAACCAATACAGGAGCCAGGCATAATGTAATCAATAACAATAGCTGGGTTTCTAGTCCCATTTCGGTAAAGGCATGCACGGAAGTATCTCCTAAAATACCTGACCGAGTAAGGAAGGTGCTATATAGTATGAATACAAAGGAAAGTGCAGATAACAAGTAACTCATGCCGACATTCCTATTGGTCCGCATACTGATCAGAATAGAATGAATCGCAGCCAATTGCAATAACCATGGGACCAAAGAACTGTTTTCTACTGGATCCCAAGCCCAGTATCCTCCAAAAGAAAGTGCTTCATAAGCCCAAGCGGATCCCATCAAAATACCGGTTCCTAAAATGGCTCCAGCCCAGAGTGTCCATGGCAATACAGGTTTTAGCCAACCAGTATGATCTCTGTGCAATAATCCTGAGATCGCAAATGCAAAAGGTACAATTCCCGAAGCAAAACCTAGGAACAGGGTAGGGGGGTGGATAACGTTCCAGTAATTCTGTAAAAGTGGATTAAGGCCTTGTCCTTTGATAAGGGAAACATAATCCGCATTGGCAAAGAGCGGAATATCCATTACATCCCTAAGTAGGGCAAAAGGATTAACGCCAATTTTCATATCCGTCAGGGGAAGGTGAACTCCAAGAAGCATACTGGCTAATAAAGCTTCGACGCCCAAAATTACCCCTAGAACAACATTTCGAAACTTGCTTTTGTGGAATAATAGGATCAAAAGTAAAACGCAATGCCAAAACATCCAGAGAAGAAAACTCCCCTCTTGATCCTGCCAAAACCCTGAGAAAATATACTTAAAGGGCAGGCTGTCATTGGCTACTTTGTATGCATAGTGATACTCGTAGTAACGGTTGAGAACAATATAAAAGAGCATTGCAATAGCCAAAAAGGTAGAGGCTACATGGGTCAAGAGATAAACCTTGCCAATTTTGCCTGCTAGGTCGGTCTTAAGGCTTCTCAAATAAAAGATAGAGCCAAAAAGAGCTGAAATAAAAGATACGGTAATCAATAAATGACCCCAAAAACCCGGAGCCAAATGCTCCCCAATGTATTGAATCTCTTCCATAGTAATATTAAGGCCTATGAGTCCTCAAGTCCTTTAATTTCTATCTCTTCGTCTTTGTATTTGGATGGGCATTTCAGAAGTAATTTGCTGGCCATGAATTCATCTCCCTTCATCTTGCCGGTCATAACAATTTGCTCGGACAACTCGAAGTCCTGTGGTTTTTCTGCCAGCAACACGACTTTCTTTTCGACGCCATTCATATCCTTCGCGAAAAAAGAAAAGTAATTGGGGTCTTTTTCCGGATCATAAATCATGTCCTTGTCCTTGACCAAATTGCCCACAACTTTTACTTTTTGCTCTGAATCGGAAGCATCTTTAAATGTTGAGTAAGTGCTGGCATCTTTGGAAGCATTAATGATCAGAAACAATCCTATTACAATGGCTATTCCCGCAATAATGTAATTTTTCATCTCCTAAAGAATTAGATTTATTTTGTACACTCGTCCAATGACTTTTTTGAGCGTATTCTATTCAATGCAAATTTATGATCTATGTTTAGAATAAATTCGTTTTAATAGCATGAACGAAGGTATAAATTAATAAATTAGAACCATTATAAATTGTCCTCTATTATAATTTTATGAGCAATCTTGATCAACCGGTCGTAAGTACAACGAACGAATCCATTGTTTTTTTGCGCAATTCGACCATTCGAAGAGGGAAAAGAAAGGTTTTGTCCAATATAAACTGCAAAGTGGCACGAGGCGAATTCGTCTATTTGGTGGGTAAAACAGGTGTTGGAAAGTCAAGTCTTCTGAAAACCATTTATGGAGAATTGTCCTTTGAGGGAGAAACAGGTCTTGTTTGCAACCAATCCTTAAATAGTCTAAGTGAAAGAAAAATCCCTGCTTTACGTAGAAAATTGGGTATGATCTTTCAAGATTTTGTGCTGTTGAAAGACAGAGATGTCCGAGATAATTTAATCTTCTCTCTTAAGGTGGCTAAAAATTATCACAGAAAAACAGCGGACAAGATTGTCGATGATACACTTTCTATGGTCGAAATGTATGATTATCGGAACAGTAGCATCCATGAACTTTCAGGTGGGCAAAAACAACGGGTGGTCATTGCTCGTGCCCTAATCAATAATCCGGATTTGATTTTAGCCGATGAACCCACGGGTAATTTAGACCCCGATACCAGCGATGAAATTGTTGAATTACTAATGAAACTAGCCCACTCCAAGAATACTGCAGTTTTACTAGCGACCCATGATTATAGAATAATCAATAATTATCCGGCAAGAGTAATTCGATTACACAATGGAATGCTGATCGATCAAAACGAAGGAATTATTTGAATGCAAAATGAATAATTAAAAATGAACAATTCAATTCAAAAGATAATGGCTTGTTCAGTACTTTGATAAAATCAGTGTTGAGAGAAGAAATACATTTCTCTGCTAAAATCCCCTAACCCCTAAAACCCATTCCAACCAAAACCCCATATCCAATGTTTACACAATATGAAATCTCAATGAAGAAATACCATTGATTTCATTAATCGCTTTAATTGCTTTATATTCAGCAGTATAAATATTAAGGGAAATGGAAGCATCTTGGAGAAGACTCAATGGAGAGCGAATCAAAATTCCATTGGTTGAAAAAGTTGAACAAATTATCATTCAACAACAAAAGCTTGGTTACAGGTTAAAAGTTTGTATTGGTACGGACAGCCTTAAAAAGGGATCTGAAATACACTTTGCTACCGTAATTGTATTTATTCGAGAAAAAAAGGGTGGCTTTATGTTGATCAACAAAGGTGTCGAAACCAAGGAGATGGGCTTAAAGGAAAGGATGATTATAGAGGTTTCAAAGTCTGTTGATGTCGCCTACAAGCTGTGCCATCTTTTCGACAAGTATCATGTCGAAATGGAAGTACACGCCGATATCAATACAGATCCGCATTTCAAGTCAAATATAGCTCTAAAAGAGGCTATGGGATATATTCTAGGAATGGGCTTTCAGTTTAAAGCCAAACCAGAGGCCTATGCTAGTTCAAGCTGCGCGGATAAAGTAATCTAGGAAATGAAAAATGAATAATTAAAAATGAATAATTGAGTACTACTTTCAATTATTCATTTTTAATTTTCTCTTATTAATTATTAATGGCTTTAATATACCTATTCAACTCCTCTCGAACTCTCGGAGCCAATAATACCAGACCGATCATATTCGGAACCATCATGGCAAATACCATTGCGTCTGAAAAGCCAATTACCGAACTAAGGCTTGATGCCGATCCGACTATGACGAATAGGCAAAAGATCAATTTGTAGATATACTCTGTTCTTTTCGTTCTACCGAATAGGTAAGCCCATCCTTGATATCCGTAATAGGACCAAGATATCATGGTACTGAAGGCGAATAAGATGACCGCAATGGCCAATACATAAGGAAACCAGGAAATTACAGATCCAAAAGCTCCACTGGTCAATAATATCGCCTGCGCATCATTTAAACTGGCATTTTCTGCGACAACATTTCCAGTAATTATCAGTACCAACGCTGTCATGGTACAAACCACGACGGTATCAATAAAAGGCTCCAAGAGAGCAACAAGACCCTCACTTGCTGGAAACTTAGTCTTTACCGCAGAGTGTGCTATTGAAGCAGATCCAATTCCCGCCTCATTTGAAAAAGCAGCTCTTCTAAATCCTTGTACCAATACACCCATGGCTCCACCTAATACACCGGTTGGACTGAATGCTCCATTGATGATCTCAGAAAAAGCCCATCCAATCATATCGTACTTCGAGATCAAAACAAAAAGAGAGGCCAATACATAAATGACCACCATAAACGGAACAATTTTATCTGTTACGCTGGCTATTTTTTTAATGCCACCAATAATTACGATACCCACCAAAACTGCCATTACGAGTCCAAAGAGCCAGAGATTCCCATTGAGGAATGATTGTTCTCCTCCAGTAATATTCTGAAGTAATTGTGCTGCTTGATTGACCTGGAACATGTTTCCTCCGCCGAAGGAACCCCCGATTACGAAGACCGCAAAGATTCCAGCTAAAACTTTTCCTAACGTGCCCCAGCCCTTTGCTTTTAGTCCTTTGGATAAATAGTACATTGGACCTCCATACACTGTTCCATCAGCTTCAATATCTCTATATTTAACCCCTAAAGTACATTCGACAAACTTAGATGCCATGCCCAAAAATCCAGCTACTATCATCCAGAAAGTTGCTCCGGCACCACCGATAGACACCGCAATGGCAACACCAGCTATATTTCCGAGGCCTACCGTCGCAGACAAGGCGGCAGTTAATGCTTGGAAATGTGATACCTCACCTTTGTGGCCCTCTATCGCAATAGTTTCAATCGCATCTCCACCTGGTGTTGGGTCTCCAGCAACGGGCATTGCTTCATGATGGTCGACATCGTCGTATTTACCTCTGACTACATTGATTGCCGTCCAGAATTTGGTAAAATTGATAAATTTAAAGTAGAAGGTAAAATACAATGCTCCTAAGATGAGCGGAAACAAAACCCAGAATATGCTAATCTCATCCGTAAATCGAATTTGATAAAAAACGAATGACACGAACCAACCTGTCGCCCTTCCAAAAATATTGTCAATGGCCTCGTCCCATCCTCCACTCATCTCCTGTGCCTTGACCAATACAGGGGCTATCAGCCCAATAATCGTTAATATCAACGTCTCGATTTTTAAAATCTTCATACCAAATTTTATTAATGAACAGCGTACAAAATAGCTATTATATAATTAAGTCCGGTAATTCGAATAAAATTTTATCAATCCTATATTCAGATAAAATCTCTATCATGAAGACATAAATCGGTAGATTTTTACCGCCAAATGATCGATTTTAATGATATGTTTCTTTACTTTATATCTGATTTACTTCTTTGCTTTATCTAATAGTAATTGAATGAAAACTTATCTCGATTTAGTTCAGCACATCATGGATCAAGGAGTCTATAAAACGGATAGAACCGGAGTGGGAACGCAATCCGTATTTGGCTATCAATTTCGGCATAACTTGGAAGATGGCTTTCCTCTTTTAACGACCAAAAAGGTTCATTTAAAATCCATTATTTATGAATTGTTGTGGTTTCTGAACGGAGATACCAATGTTAAATATCTCCAGGAGAATGGAGTTCGAATCTGGAACGAATGGGCCGATGAAAATGGTGATTTAGGTCCTGTCTATGGAAAACAGTGGAGAAGTTGGCAAGGAGCTGATGGAAAGGTTCATGATCAAATTGAACAGGTGATTCACTTGTTGAAAAACAATCCTAATTCGAGAAGAATAATTGTTAACGCCTGGAATGTGGGAGATCTTGGTGAAATGGCATTGAGCCCTTGTCATTGTCTGTTTCAGTTCTATGTAGCAGATGGAAAATTGTCCTGTCAGCTCTATCAAAGATCTGCGGATGTATTTCTGGGAGTACCTTTCAACATAGCCTCTTACGCCCTACTCACAATGATGATCGCTCATGTCTGTGATTTGGGATATGGAGATTTCGTTCACAGCTTTGGTGATGTGCATTTGTACAATAATCATCGGGAACAAGCTGAAAAGCAATTAAAAAGATCTCCTAGGAGTTTGCCAAAAATGAATTTCACCAGAAAACCGGATTCAATCTTTGACTATCAATACGAAGATTTTGAGTTGTTGGATTATCATCCCCATCCAAGAATATCTGCTCCTGTTGCGGTTTAATCCAACACTAAATTAAGTGTAGGCCTTATGAGCGCTATGGAAAGGGGAATTTATTCAAGTCGAAAGTTATTTAGAAGTGTTCTAAATAAAGTTATTGCAAATAAATAAGTTTGAATAAGTGCATCTAGATTCTATTTTTGTGGAATGAATAAATGCTTCATTTTGAATTAAATCAATTACGTAAGCAATGAGTGTAAATTGGAAAGTTGCGGTTCTCTTCTTGATCAGTACGTTGATTGTTTCAACAACTATATTTTCGCAAGATTTAGACGCTGGTAAATCGTTATTTAAAAGTCAATGTGCTAGTTGTCACAATAAGAACATGAAGGATGATCTTACGGGTCCTGCTTTGGGGGGATTCGAAGAGCGTTGGCAAGATTATCCTATTGAGGATTTATACGCTTGGATTAAAAACTCTCAAGCTCAGATAGCTTCGGGGCATCCTAAAGCGGTTGAGTTGTGGAATGAGTGGAAGCCAACTGTGATGACTTCTTTCCCAAATTTGACCAACGAGGATATGGATAATATCCTTGCTTATGTTTCTGGAGTTTATGACGGAACGTACCCTCCAAATTCAGGAGTTGCAGCTGGTGTCGCAGCCGGAGCCACTCAATCAACGCCTAGATACAATTGGTTTTATTGGATTTTATTGATCATACTTGGATTGTTTGCGCTTATCCTGGCTCGAATAGTTATCAACTTGAATAAACTGGCGAAGCTCAAAAAAGGAGAGCATGTCGAAGACAGATCTATTATCCAGCTATTGACCAGCAAAGGAGTTATTGCATTTGTATTATTTGCAGCTGTTGTTTTAGGAGGTTATACCACGGTTAACAGTGCCATTAATTTAGGAAGACAACAAAACTACGCTCCTGAACAACCTATTAAATTCTCTCACGAAACACATGCTGGATTGCATCAAATTGACTGTCAGTACTGTCATGATGGAGCAAGAAGATCAAAACACTCTGTAATACCTGCAACCAACACTTGTATGAATTGCCACAGAGCGATTAAGAAAGGTTCGAAATACGGTACAGAGGAATTGACCAAGATATTTGCTTCTATTGGATATGATCCAAAGGCAGATAAATATATCGAGGATTATGACAATTGGTCTGAAGATCAAATCAAAGAGTTGTACAGCAACTGGATAGCAGAGAATTATGTCAAGGACAATGAATTGGAGGAATTGGATGCAAATGGAGTTGCGGAAGTAGATCTTCAGTGGTCTAATTTGAAGAAGAGTTTGACCAATCCTACCAAAGAAAAAATTCAAGGTCCTATAGAGTGGATTAAGATTCACAATCTACCTGATCATGTATACTTCAATCACGCTCAGCATGTTTCTGTCGGTGAGGTAGAATGTGAGACTTGTCACGGAAAGATTGAAGAAATGGAAGTGGTGAAACAATACTCTCCTTTATCTATGGGATGGTGTATTAATTGTCACAGACAAACAGATATTTCGGCCAATATGGTTGAAAACGATTATTACAAAACCCACTACGTGGACTATATAAAAGCCTTGGAAAATAAAGAGACAGATAAGCAGTATACTGTTGAAGATATAGGCGGATTGGAATGTCAAAAGTGTCATTATTAATTAATTCAGATTTTGTTGAATATGAGTAAGCAAACAGGTTTTTGGTCGGGGTTGCAGGATAAGAACGGTGATGAACACGTTCTTAAAGAGGCTATAGAGAAAGAATTTGTTACCCATGTTCCCATTGCAGATGCATTTGGAAAAGAAGAGGTATTAGAAGAATCTAAGGCCAGCAGAAGGGATTTTCTTAAATATTTGGGATTTAGTTTAGGAGCAGCAACCGTTGCAGCTTCTTGTGAAATACCTGTTAAAAGAGCGATTCCTTATGTGATTAAGCCTGATGATATAGTTCCTGGTGTGGCCAATTATTATGCCTCTACTTTTGTGGATGAGGGTTTTGCCATGCCTATTTTGGTCAAAACCAGAGAGGGTAGGCCGATTAAAATAGAAGGTAATGCGCTTTACGGCAATCAATCCGGTGGGACGAATGCAAGAGCTCAGGCTTCTGTCTTAAGCCTTTATGACACCAATAGATATTTTCATCCATTGAAAAGAAACGGTCAGGAACTAGGCAAAATGTCCTGGGCTGATATGGATAAGGAAATAAAAGAAAAACTTTCTCAGTCTAAGGGGATTCGTATTATCTCTAACACGATCAATAGCCCTTCTTCATTAAAGAGTATAGAGTCTTTTGTATTGAAGCACGGAAATGCCGGTCACCTTTCTTATGACCCGATTTCTCATGCTGCTCAATTAGAAGCCAATCAACAGAGTTTTGGAATTAGAGCTTTACCTAATTACGATTTTTCTAAGGCTAAAACAATACTAAGTTTTGATGCGGACTTCCTAGCTACTTGGATATCTCCGGTAGAATTTTCGGGAGACTATGCAAAAAATAGAAAGATAAAGGATGTGCATCATCCTACTATGTCCAGACATATCCAGGTGGAAAGCCGTATGTCTTATACAGGATCAAATGCCGATGAAAGAGTATTGGTTAAACCATCTGAAATGCCTGCAGCAGTTGCTTATTTATATGGCTTGTTGGGTGGTACTGGAGTTAATGCTCCGGCGATCAACGAAAAAGCTCAGACCAAGCTTTCTGCGATTGCTAAAGAATTAATGTCTAATAGAGGCGAGACTTTGGTGGTTTCAGGTGTTAATGATTTGGCGATTCAGCTTATGGTCAATAAGATTAATGACTTATTGGGCAACTGGGGTACTACTTTGGATATGAATAACCCTTCTTATCAGAAGTTAGGAGATGAAAGACAAGTAAATAAAGTCTTAGAGGAGATCAATTCTGGCGCAGTTGATGCCGTAATTTTATGGAATTGTAACCCGGCATTCGATTTACCTAATGGTGAAGAATGGTCGAAAGCATTGGCAGGATTAAATACAAGTATTGCTTTAGCTTATAGCCCTTCTGAGTCTTCAGAGTCTTGTACTTACATAGCGCCAATTCATCATATGCTTGAATCTTGGGGAGATGCGCAAATGAAGAAAAACGATTATTCTTTTATACAGCCTACTATCGCTCCATTATTCGACACTAGACAAGCTGAGCTCAGTCTATTGAGTTGGGCAGATGGACTGAACGGCGAAGTAGAAGAAGCATACTATAATTTTGTCCGTTCGACTTGGCAAGAAAAATTGGCTGGTTCTTCTGATTTTGAAGCGGCTTGGATGAAAATGGTTCAAGATGGTATATATGTAATGCCAGCTGGTGAAGAGGAAGCAGTGGTGATGAATGATGTTGACATGAGCGGCTTAAGCATTGCTTCTCCTTCGAATGCAGAGCTTGAGATAAGCTTATACGAAACGATCAATATCGGTTCAGGAAATCATGCGGATAATCCTTGGTTGCAGGAAATGCCTGATCCTATCATGAGAACAGTATGGGGTAATTACCTCGCAATCCCTATTTCATTTAACGGGAAGGATAAGTTCGATATTTATGGTGGCTTTAAAAGTGAAGGAAAGGGATCTACTGATGTAGTTTCTATCGACATTAGTGGCAGGGAGAAAAGTTTGCCAGTCGTTCCTCAATTTGGCCAAATGAGCGATACTGTTGCTGTTGGTTTGGGATACGGAAGAAAAACTGCAGGGAAATGTGGATTGGTTGGAGAAGAGGTCAACTCTTGCTTAAGCTATGATAGCAATGGTTTCCTACAGTATTGGACTGACAAGGTAAATATTAAAGGATTAGCAGGGGAGGACAATGAATTTGCATGTGTTCAGTATCATCACACTTATGGTGTAACAGCCAAAGATGAAGAGGGTATCGAATTTAATGCTGATGAGGCAGTACTTGGTTATCAAGGAGCTTTATTGGATAGATCGATCATGAGATATGGAACTCTAGATGATCTTGAATCTGTAATCCACGATATCAGCGAACAGAGAAGCAATGCAGAGCATCTCAATGTCAATACCTTGTACCCATCTTACGAGGATAAGTATAAGGAAGGACATCATTGGTCCATGTATGTCGACATGAATGCTTGTACAGGTTGTGGAGCATGTACGATATCTTGTATGGCTGAGAACAATGTTCCTGTTGTTGGAAAGAAAGAGGTTCATAGACATCACGAAATGTCATGGATTAGAATTGACCGTTATTACTTCGGTGATGCGGAGAATCCAAATGTGGTGTATCAGCCTATGATGTGTCAGCATTGTGATAATGCTCCTTGTGAGAATGTATGTCCGGTTGCTGCTACTAATCACAGTTCGGAAGGACTTAATCAGATGACTTATAACAGATGTATTGGTACAAGATACTGTGCCAACAACTGTCCTTATAAAGTGCGAAGATTCAATTGGTTGGACTACACTTCTGCTGATTTGTTTGGTGGAAATGAGAATTATATCAATGAGGATTCTAGCATTCCTTTCTCAGCTGATAACTTAACAAGAATGGTTTTGAATCCTGATGTTACAGTTAGATCTAGAGGGGTGATTGAAAAGTGTTCTTTCTGTGTTCAGAGAATTCAAGAGGGCAAGTTGATGGCGAAGAGAGAGCATAGACCATTACAGGATGGAGAGATAAAAACGGCTTGTCAAACGGCCTGTCCTACTGGAGCAATTATTTTTGGAGATGACAATGACAAAAATAGTGCTGTGAGTAAGGCAATTGAAAGTCCGTTGGTATATAAAGTATTAGAAGAAGTCAATACAGCGTCTTCGGTGAATTATTCGGCCAAAGTCGTGAATAAGGCAAGTTTGGATAATGTTTAATAATAATATTGTAAACAAGTAAAGAGAAAGTATGAGTCATGCACCCGTTTCTCCGATTCGAGAACCTTTAATTAATGGGAGTAAGAGTTATCATCAGATTACTGAGGATATTTGTGCTCCTACTGAGAAAGCGCCTGGTTTAGCCTGGATTATTGCTTTTATCGTTGCGGTGACCTTCCTCGGTGTCTATATCTTTTGTGTTTTCTGGACAGTATGGATAGGAATCGGATCTTGGGATCTGAATAGAACCATCGGTTGGGGTTGGGATATTACCAATTTCGTTTGGTGGGTTGGTATCGGTCACGCCGGGACCTTGATTTCAGCGATTCTACTGCTTTTTAGACAGAAGTGGAGAACAGGAGTAAACAGAGCTGCGGAAGCGATGACCATTTTCGCGGTAATTTGCGCAGGGCAATTTCCTCTGATACACATGGGAAGATTGTGGTTAGGGTTTTTCATATTCCCTTATCCCAACACTAGAGGTCCACTTTGGGTGAATTTTAACTCGCCACTACTGTGGGATGTTTTTGCCATTTCGACTTACTTCACGGTTTCGCTTGTTTTCTGGTATACGGGCTTGGTGCCTGATTTTGCTACGGTTAGAGATCGCGCCAAAGGCTTTAGAAGAAAAATGTATAATGTTTTATCCTTTGGATGGACTGGATCAGCCAAACATTGGCAAAGATGGGAGTCATTATCTTTGGTTTTGGCAGGTTTAGCAACTCCACTGGTACTTTCAGTGCACACGATAGTAAGTTTTGACTTCGCAACTTCTGTTATACCGGGTTGGCATACTACGATATTCCCACCTTACTTTGTTGCAGGAGCAATCTTTTCTGGTTTCGCGATGGTGCAGACTTTGATGCTGATATCGAGAAAGGTGTTAAATCTTCAGGACTATATCACTTTGGCACATATTGAATCAATGAACAAAGTTATATTGTTAACTGGTACTATTGTAGGAGTTGCTTATCTCACAGAGTTGTTTATTGCATGGTATTCCGGATATGTCTATGAGCAATTTGCGTTCTACAATAGAGCGTTAGGACCGTATTGGTGGTCTTATTTTGGTATGATGACTTGTAATGTTCTATCTCCCCAGATCTTCTGGGTTAAGAAATATAGAAGATCAATTTTTGTGACCTTCATCATGTCCATCTTCGTGAATATTGGTATGTGGTTCGAACGATTTGTGATTATTGCCACCACATTGGCTAGAGATTACTTGCCTTCTAGTTGGAGTTACTATGTTCCAACTTGGGTGGAGATTGGTCTTTTCTTGGGAACATTAGGTCTGTTCTTTACTCTGTTCTTGATTTTCACGAGAGTAGCACCAGTAGTAGCTATTGCAGAGGTTAAGTCGATATTGAAATCTTCTGGAGACCAATATGGAGGAGAAAATGCAAGAGCGCATAATGACGAAGTGATCAGAAAAGATTTAGAAAAAATAGAAAACATCGGATAATGGCAAGCAAAGAGATTTTATACGGTTTGTACGATGATGAAACCCAATTGCTTAAGGCAGTTAAAGAAGCTGGTGATATGCACTTGGATATTTGGGATGTGTTTACTCCTTTCCCTGTGCATGGCTTGGATCCTCTATTGGGATTGAAGGAATCTAGATTGCATATTGCGGGATTTATTTATGGCGCCTTGGGTTGTACTTTAGGATTTTCCTTTATGACATGGGTCTTTACTAGAGACTGGCCTATTGTATTTGGTGGAAAACCATATTTCTCTGCTCCAGCGTTTATTCCGATTACCTTCGAGTTGACGGTACTATTTGCTGCGGTAGGAATGGTCATTACCTTTTACGCCATTTGTGGAATGGCTCCTGGAATCACGAATCCAACTTTGGATGATCGGATTACTGATGATAAATTTTGTATTGCCTTTGATTTAGGCTCTAAGGATATAGAAGCTACGGATAAATTGAAAAGTTTTCTAAATAGAAGTGGCGCTTCAGAAATCAATCAAAAAACTATTGGTTAAAACTAATTTCATGAAAGAGAATCTTAAATATTTCCTTTTTGCTTCATTGGCCTTCATGATGGCTGCGTGTGGTACAGCCGAAGGAGATTTTCCCGGTCGTGAGTATATGCCAGATATGGGACACTCTGTAGCAGTAGAGGCGAATGTATATAACGAGTATGGATTGAATACATGGGAAGATGGAAGTGTCAAGCCATTAAAGGAATTGTCTTCACCTGGCCAAGGATTAAAAGGTACCATTCCAAGAGGTTTCCAGAGCAGTTCTAGCCAAGGTAATGGAGTTACAGTTTACCCTAATGGTTTTGTTCCTTACGAATACGGAAATACTGAGGAGGAAAGAACCAGAGCAACTGCTGAGCTATTGGCCAATCCATATGCAATTACTGCAGAGGGACTAGCAATGGGAAAGACATTATACGACATACAATGTGGTATTTGTCACGGTGATAAAGGAGATGGCAATGGATATTTGGTAAGAGATGATGGAGGAATGTATCCTGCACAGCCGGCCAGTTTCTTAACTGAGGAATTTTTATCAGCCTCTAATGGAAGATACTATCATGCTATCATGCATGGTAAAAATGTAATGGGTGGCTACAGTGATAAACTATCTTATATGGAACGATGGAATGTTATCCACTATATAAGAGCCTTGCAGGCAAAGGAGCTTGGAAAAGAATATAACGCGGAACTCAATACTTTGGGAGATTTTGGAATTCCCGAGGCAGATTGGTCCAGCGAGAACTAAATAATATAGAGCGATCAGCAGATTAGTTAATAATTTAGGATAAGTATTTCGACATGACGAAAGATTATAAATTTGAAGGGAAGACTAAAACCATGCTCATAGTTTTTATGATTGTTGGTTTGATTTCCATGGGATGGACTTTCCTGGTTGATGATGAACTTCATACTAGGTTTTGGTCCAATATTTTGATTAATTCTGTCTTTTTCACAGGCATGTCTTTTGTAGCTCTACTCATAATGAGCGGTAAGTACATTGCTTATTCTGGATGGCAAACAGTCTTTAAAAGAATCTGGGAGGCCTATTCATTGTTCTTGATCATCGGATTGATATTGATGGGCATTATTGCACTGGGTAACTTTGTAGGTTTCCACCATCTCTATCATTGGAATTTTGATGGAATAACTGACCCAAATAATGCGAATTACGATAAAATTATAACCAGTAAAAGCAGTTTTCTCAATGCCACTTGGTATGGCTTAGGAACTTTGATCATTGTAGGATTATGGTACTTTTTTGCGGTTAAAATAAGAAATCTATCCTTGAGAGAAGACGCTGAAGGTTCTGGAGCTTACGCTATACATAGAACGCTGAAAAGGTGGGCTGGATTATTCCTTCCAATAGGCGGATTCACCAGTGCAGCTTTGATTTGGTTGTGGGTAATGTCGGTGGATTCTCATTGGTACTCTACCTTATTTGCTTGGTATGCAACGATCAGCTGTTTTGTTGCAATGATTGCATTAACGATTATGACTATACTCTTCTTACAAGGTAAGGGATACATGCAGTATGTTTCAAAAGAGCACTTACATGATTTAGGTAAGTATCTTTTCGGTTTCAGTATCTTTTGGACTTACCTGTGGTTTTCTCAATTTATGTTGATATGGTATGGAAACATTGGAGAGGAAACAGTTTATTTTAGAGAGCGATTTGACAAGTATCCGGTGTTGTTTTATGCTGTATTTGTCATCAACTTTATAGTTCCGTTTTTTGTTTTAATGAGAAACGATAACAAAAGAAAAACAGGGACATTGGTATTTACATCAGCCCTAGTGTTCTTAGGTCATTGGCTGGATTTTTTCTTAATGGTCAAGCCAGGAGTTCTTCATACAGCGCATGAGGCAATGGGCCATGGTAGTCATGGCGGTCACGGAGAAGCAGATGCAGCGCATGGAGCTGCTCATGGCGCAGAACATGTTGCTGATATGGCTCATCATGGTGTGGAGCACGCATCATCTTTTGTTTCCGGTTTTACCTTGCCGGGTTTTCTTGAATTAGGTACTATGTTGGGCTTTTTTGGATTGTTTATGTTTTTCGCTTTGAATGCGATGTCGAAGGCGTCATTATTGCCGAAAAATGATCCCTATTTGGGAGAGAGTTTACATCATCATGTTTAATTGAAAATTAGGGATAACTCATGACTATACTATTAATTTCATTGTGCCTTATTTTGTTGGGTATCGTCGTTGTTCAAATAGGACGTGTTACCGAATTAACAGATGCTATTCGAGGCGAGGGAGAAGCTCAAGAGAGTAGTAATTATTGGAATTCAAGATTAGGCGTGGCCTTTTTAATAGGCTTTTTGATTTTGACTTTTTGGTCTACCTACAAGTATAAGAATTATATGTTGGGTTATGGCCCACACGTTTCCGCATCTGAGCATGGTGGATCTATTGACAGCATTTTCCTTGTGACGACGATCGTTACGGGAATTGTATTTGTAATCACGCAAATATTGCTGTTTTGGTACGCTTATAAATACAGAGATCGTCCGGGAAGAGCAAAGGCTCTTTTCATGCCCCATGATAACAGATTGGAATTGATTTGGACTGCGATACCGGCTATAGTTATGGCCTTTTTAGTGATTCAGGGAATCAATGTGTGGAACACTGTAATGGATGACGTCAATGATGAAGACGATTATATTGAGATAGAAGCAACCGGTTTTCAATTCGGCTGGATAGTCAGATATCCAGGTGCAGATGGGACTCTTGGAACAAGAAACTTTAAGAGAATTACTGGTGCAAATCCATTGGGACAGATTTGGGAAGATGCCTCAAATCAGGACGACATTCACGTGTCTGATATAGTTTTACCCAAAGGGAAGAAAGTAAGAGTTAGAATTACCTCTAGAGATGTACTTCACAATTTTAATCTTCCTCACTTTAGATTGAAAATGGATGCGGTTCCTGGTATGCCGACCTATTTTGTGTTCACACCATCGATGACCACTGATGAATACCGTCAGCAATTGAGAAAATACAAGGAGTATCAAACTCCGTATGATGAAACAGATCCGGAAGGTCCACAGAAATGGGAGGCTTTTGAGTACGAATTGGCCTGTGCAGAACTTTGCGGTAGCGGACACTTTAGTATGAGGAAGTTGGT
This sequence comes from Saprospiraceae bacterium, assembly GCA_965230755.1. Taxonomy (GTDB): domain Bacteria; phylum Bacteroidota; class Bacteroidia; order Chitinophagales; family Saprospiraceae; genus DATFJT01. The sequence goes on from CBDDLT010000011.1 coordinate 192,136, forward strand.
TAGAATTGTTGAGCAAGAAGAATATGATGCTTGGCTCAGCCAGCAGCAATCGTACTACTTGACAACCATTCGAAACACAGATGATGATCCATTCAAGGGGCAGCTTTTAGATATTGAAATCTCCAATAGAGCTAAAGAGTTTTCTACTTCCTTCGAAAAAGCTTTGAGTACGGAAGATGAAGCGGAAAGAGTGATTCGTCTAGATTATGTTTACTTCAATACTGGAAGTGCAGAACTTAAAGAACTGTCCAAGTATCAGTTGAGCGATGTGGCAAAGGCAATGAAGGACAATGAGTCCATCGAGTTTGAACTTTCTGGTCATACAGACAATGTAGGTGATCCTGCAAGCAACATGACTTTGTCACAACAAAGAGCAGATGCTGTTAGAGATTATCTGATCGGTCAGGGAATCGATGGCGATAGACTAAGAGCTAGAGGTTACGGAGAAAATCGCCCCGTAGTAGAAAATGACACGGAGGAGAATCGTGCGAAAAACCGAAGAACAGAATTAGAAATTTTAAAACCAGTTATTCAATAATAAAGTATGGAAAACCAAAATTTATTGAGTGCGGAAGAAATAATAGAAAGACATGGATACGATGATCATTTTCATGAGCATCATGATGAAGACAAGTATCAGTCTAATTTTATAACCCATTATATATTTTCTCAGGATCATAAGATGATTGCTAAGCAATTCTTGATCACGGGAATGTTCTGGGCTTTTATTGGAGGCTTGATGTCTTTAATATTTAGGCTCCAGCTGGGTTTTCCGGAAGCTGATTTAGCATGGTTACGTCCGTTTTTAGGTAAATGGATCATCTTGAACGATGCTGGAATAGGTACTTTATCACCGGAATTTTATTATGCATTGGTGACCATGCATGGAACCATCATCGTATTTTTCGTATTGACAGCCGGATTGAGTGGTACATTTAGTAACCTGCTCATTCCACTTCAGATTGGGGCCCGTGATATGGCCTCACCCCTGTTGAACATGATGAGTTACTGGTTCTTCTTCCTTGCTGGGTTGATCATGTTTTTATCGCTTTTCCTAAGTACTGGACCATTCTCAGGTGGATGGGTTGCTTATCCCCCGCTGAGTGCACTGCCCCAAGCTTCAAGTGGAAGTGGGGCAGGAATGACGATGTGGCTGGTGTCTTTGGTCTTCTTTGTTGTCTCGGTGCTGTTAGGAGGTATTAATTATATAACTACTGTACTAAACCTTAGAACAAAAGGACTTAACATGTGGAGACTTCCTCTCACAATATGGGCGTTCTTTGTGACAGCCATATTGGGACTTCTTTCATTCCCGGTTCTAGTTAGTGGATTCTTACTATTGATGTTTGATAGAAGTTTGGGTACAAGTTTCTACCTAAGCGAAATATATATTGGAGGACAGGCCTTAGATCATGTGGGAGGTAGTCCGATCCTTTATCAACATTTGTTCTGGTTTTTAGGACACCCGGAAGTTTATATCATTATTCTACCGGCAATGGGTATTGTTTCAGAGGTACTATCGGTCCATGCCAGAAAACCAATTTTTGGTTATAAGGCGATGGTATTCTCCATACTGGCTATTGGTATTCTATCCTTTATCGTTTGGGCGCACCATATGTTTATGTCGGGAGTTAATCCGTTCTTATCGAACTTCTTTATAGTATTTACCTTGATAATCGCGGTGCCTTCAGCTGTTAAGGTATTCAACTGGATAGCAACCATATACGGCGGAAAATTGAGATTTAACCCAGCGAGTTTATTCGCAATAGGTTTTGTCTCTTTATTTATTTCAGGTGGACTTACCGGTATCTACTTAGGGAATGCCGCAATTGACATTCAGATGCACGATACCTATTTTGTTGTTGCTCACTTCCACATTGTAATGGGGGTTGCAGCCTTTTTTGGAATGTTCGCAGGAATCTATCACTGGTTCCCGAAACTTTACGGAAGATTCATGAACGGCACACTTGGAAAGATACATTTCTGGGGGACGCTTATAGGTTCCTATGTTATCTTCTGGCCGATGCACTATATCGGTATTGCGGGAGTTCCGAGAAGATATTATTCTTTTGATTTATTCGACACCTTTAATCAGTTTGCTGATTTGAATGCTTTTATAACTGTGGGAGCAATAGCTACCTTCGGGTTTCAAATAATTTTCATTATCAATTTCTTCTACAGTATCTGGAGAGGAAAGGAAATGAAGGATCAAAATCCTTACGGAGCAACAACATTGGAATGGACTACTCCAGTCGAAAGAATTCATGGAAACTGGCCTCATAAGATTCCTGCTGCTCAGCGATGGGCATATGACTATTACAAGGATGAAAGAGAGTTTGTTTCTCAGATTACACCTTTAAGAGAAGGAGAAAAGACAGATGGGCTGCATTAATTGTTGCAGTATAGGATAAAAGTTAAACAGGAAAATTAAACAATTGAGCTTGTTTTGAGCCAGACTAAGATCATAGCGAAATTACCTTATTTGTTGGAGCAGTTGTTCCTCAAGCTAAAGGATTATGCCTTGTTGATGAAAATGAGGTTGTTATTCCTTGTGGTTTTTTCTTCTTTGATGACTTATTTTATCGTGGCTCTTCCTGAAATTGTGATGTTGGACGTTGTGATGTTATTCCTTGGTGGAATCGCAGTAACCGGAAGTGCGAATGCTTTAAATCAAGTCTTGGAGAAAGACTATGATGTATTGATGAATAGAACAATGAATCGCCCTCTTCCTGCTAAGAGAATGACGGTATCTGAGGCGGTAATTGTTGCTGGTGTATTGGCAGTTGTTGGGACTTTTTTATTGGCGACCATTAATCCAATAGTTTCAATTATTGGGGCATTGTCATTGTTTTCTTACGCTTTCGTATATACACCTCTGAAAAGGGTGAGCTCGTTTGCTGTTTTCATAGGAGCGTTTCCCGGGGCATTGCCTATCGTAATTGGTGGCATGTCTTGCTTGAACTATAATTTATGGGAAGTAATGTTGCTCTTTGGAATTCAGTTCTTTTGGCAATTTCCTCATTTCTGGGCGATAGCATGGAATTCTGATGCTGAATATAAAAAGGCAGGATTTAATTTATTGCCATCTATCGATTCGGAAAAAAATCCTACGGTCGGAAAGTTATCATTCATCTATAGCCTGATGCTCTTCCCTCTGGTACTTGGATTATATTTTTATATGAATTTATCGGTTCTGGTCTTGATCATTCTAATTGGCTTGTGCTGCTTTTACTCGTTCTATTCATTCCAATTTTGGAAAAAATCAAACGACGCATCTGCTAGGAGTCTTATGTTTAGCTCCTTTGTCTTTTTACCATTTTTTCTAATGACTGTTCTAATAGATCAGATAATATTCGTTGGGTGATGGAAATGAGTGTGAAAGACATAAGATTCGATAAAATCAACCGAGCGAAGCAATACTCTCTGTATGTTGCGTTGGCTTCGATTTTTATGATGTTCAGTGCTTTGATCAGTGCTTATGTTGTGAGACAAGCAGCTGGTAATTGGTTAGAATTTCCTCTGCCTGCACAGTTCTACTGGAGTACATTGGTAATTGTAGTGAGCAGTCTTGTATTACATTGGGCTAAAAAGTCTTTTGTAAACATGAACTTTAAGCGTTATCAAGCTTTATTGGTTGGTGCCCTTGTATTGGGAGTAATGTTTGTTTATTTTCAGTACAGTGGATGGTTGAGTATGACGAATAACGGAATCCTACTGGATGGCAATCCAAGTGGTTCTTTTGTATATGTAATTTCAGGTTTGCATGCTGCCCATGTTTTGGGTGGAATTGCTGCTCTATTACTAGCGGTATTGCAATCTTTTATTTTCAATAGTGAAGTTGATCAGAACAGATTGGTAAGATTGAATCTTACTGTTAGGTATTGGCACTTTGTCGATCTGTTGTGGTTGTATTTATTTATATTTTTGTTAGTGACACGCTAAAATTTAACTCATGGCTGTTGATACGACTGTTGATGTGATGGAACATGAAACTCAATCAAATTGGGATGGTGGAAAACCCCCAATGAAGGCGAGTTATGGAAAGTTGATGATGTGGTACTTTTTGCTATCTGATGCTTTTACATTCGCGGGATTCTTAATTGCCTACGGAGCGATGAGATTTAGCTCTCCGACTTGGCCGGTGCCGGATTTTGTTTTCTCCACTTTTCCCGGAGGAATCCATCATGCGCCACTGATCTTTGTGACGGTGATGACCTTCGTTCTTCTTTTCAGCTCTTTTACTATGGTAAGAGCGGTACAGGAAGGTCATAGAGAAAATAAAAACGGAGTTGTTTTTTGGTTGATTCTCACTATTATTGGTGGAGCCTCATTCTTGGGTTGTCAGGCTTGGGAGTGGACCAATTTGATCGGTACTGAGCATATGTCTGTATGGACAAATCCATTCGGTACGCATACTGAAAACGGTGTCTATCTAGAAGGAGATGGTCATTTTGTCGAGAAAGGAGATACTTTTAAGGCCGGAGAATCTTATTTGATTCACAAACACGATGGAGAATGGCACCCGATTAGTTATCAAACTGAAGGCGGTGAAGTAAAACAACAAGAGTTTGGTCCAAAAGCATTTGGAGCACTATTTTTCTTTATTACGGGATTCCACGGATTCCACGTTTTTTCTGGTGTGCTGTTCTTAATTATAATATGCATTAATGCCGCAAGTGGAGTATATGTGGCCAGGAAAAATGGATATGAGATGATAGAAAAGCTGGGTCTATATTGGCACTTTGTAGATTTGGTTTGGGTATTTGTATTCTTGGTATTTTATTTATTGTAGAAATCGTTTAAAACTGTATTATGGGACATTCTTATGAGAAGTCTAAAAAGATCGCGACAAAGACAATTTTAATATTGGCTGCGGTTACAGTAATAGAAGTTCTTATCGCTCTGTTAGGGAAGGGCTATTTGATCAAGGGCTTCGAACTCTCTCTCCTTCTAATAGGAGGAATAATGATCATATTGAGTGCTTTTAAGGCATATATGATTGTATACGAGTTTATGCACATGAAGTATGAGGTGCCGGGATTGAGACAAACGGTATTATTACCAACTCTTTTGCTTGTCTGGGCCTTGATCGCTTTCTTGTATGAAGGTGAATACTGGAAAGTTTCCAGAGATGATGGTGTAGGGGTTCAGGAGGTAATGGCTCCTGTGAATGAGCATTCCGAAAAAGATGTAAAACATATAGAACACACCGATGAACATTCGGACGATCATCATGAAGCTAAAGAAGATGATCACAATGATGGTCATCACTAAAATACATGGGCAAGTGTTAAACTTGCCTTTTTTTATATTGTTCTTTTAGAGAGAGAATCAATGAAACAAACGTAAATTTTTTATTGTCGTAAACTTTATCCAAATACGACAATTAAAATTTATGGGAAAGCAAGGCGGTTTGGTTGGTTTGTCTGCAAGTATAAACCGCAATATAATTTTATACAAATGAAAAATAGATCTAGTTGGATTTTAACCTTGTTGCTAGTTGTCCTGCCAATTATATCTTATTTTTTCCTGAATCAAGGATCAAAATTTTTTCGAAGTAATTACAGCGAACTAACTCCGAAAGGTGAATTGCCGGAGTTCATTGCGGAGCAAAAAGACGATGAGGGAGCATTGATTTGGAATAGAGAGGATAGTTCATATCTCCTGTTGCTTGGATTAAATTATGGGGGAAACGATGAAGAAAATCTTGCGGTTGTTCAGAGTTTGATTCAAAAATTTCACGAATCATTTGTGGAAGATAGAAATGGTATTAGCTCTCCACTGCAAATGGTTCTGCTGGTAGAAGAAAATCTAATGCCATCAACTACTTGGAAAGAGTCTGGTGTTGATTCCTATTGTCGAATGAAATCCATATCCCAACAACAATCCAGAGAGATCGCGCTTTCTTTGGGTATCATTTCTAAGGAGAGTGATTCGCGAAATTTCATGGCATTGGTTGATAGGGTAGGTAGAGTACGACAATTATATCTAAATTTTCAGGAAAACACATTATCAGATCTATATAGACATATGGCGATTTTGATACCCCCTGCTGCCCGAAAAGATATTATATTTAAAAGGGATAAAGAACTTTAGTTATGAGTGGAGCGCAATCTGAAGCGAGGATTCGAGAAAAGAAACTAAATAGGATAGCTTATGTACTTTCTGCTGTCGTGCTTCTACTGGTGGTTATGATGCGCAAATACAAAATACCTACTGATATCGACTTTTCTTTTTTACCACCGATACATGCTGGTATTAATTTCTTGTGTTTTATTGCCCTTTTGTTTGCCCTATGGTTCATAAAAAAGAGAGATGTAGTCAATCACAGAAGAATGATTTATGTTGCTCTTGGACTTTCAGCTCTGTTTTTGTTGAGCTATGTGACCTACCATTTCACAACCGAGGAAACTAGATTTTGTCAGGAGGGAAGTATTAGAATAGTTTATTTCTTGCTTCTGATTAGTCATATCATTCTGGCGGGTGGAATTTTACCTTTCATATTGATAGCCTTTAACAGAGCGATTACCGAACAATATGATAGACATAAGAAGATGGTCCGATGGGTTTATCCGCTCTGGTTGTACGTTACCATGTCCGGACCGATTTGTTATCTAATGCTAAAACCCTGCTATGGTATTTAATTGGAAAAATAGAGTTCTATTGATCAGTATTCTGGTCATCCTTTTGTGCCTGTTTGTTCAGACAGATTTATGGGCCCAATGCCCCATGTGTAGAATGTCTGCAGAGAATAATTTGAAGCAAGGTGGAACGGCAGGGAAAGGATTGAATGCAGCCATTTTGTTTTTATTGGCGACACCTTATGTTGTGGTTGGTACTTTGGGATATATTTATTGGAAGTATAGAAAAAAATCCACTGCCGACCAAAATGGTCAGCAGTAGACTTCAATGGTTTATAAGTCGATGACTGTACCCAAATATATTTGAGTAGAGCGGTTGAATATATCGGCATCGATGATTGGATCATTGAGCCAGTTATTGAAGGCATGGTAATAATTCGCACCTACAATCATATCTACCTTAGAGGGCATATCAAACCTTAACCCCGCTCCTCCGGTTGCTCCTATTTCCCATCGATTGATATTATCGCTGCTCATATTAATATCTTGTTGCGTAATATTAAAGTTCAGTATAAAATTAGCGCTCGCTCTTAATTCAGCACTTGTACCGTATCCTATTGTCGGTCCCAAGTGAACAAATGGCTGAACAACGCCTGTTCTGTTGAGATAATACTTCAGTTGAAGGGGAGCCTGTATATAATTAACCCTTGTTTCCACTTTCGCCCCGGCTGGAATGTCCAGTCCGAACAAATTGATATCTATGCTTTCATTCGCTCCGAAGCCCATCTGAGTATAGGTGAGTTCCGGTTGAAAGAACAAGCCGTATCCCAGCGGTATTTCAGTAAACGCGCCGATGTGAAATCCGGACATTTTTTCATTTTCAATATTCAGTGAATTCAGTGCATCAACTTTAGCTGATGATCCCGTCCATCCTGTTCTTATTCCTAATTCTTGTGCGTCTAATTTGAGCATTCCGAATATGGCCATAGCCATAAAAATAATCAGCTTTTTCATAACAATAATTTTATTAATAAAACGGGAGAGAGCTCGTTGCAATAGTTAAAAAGTATTAAACTATTCTAATTGAAATGATAAACTGATCTGACTTTCTTAATTAAAATCTAATTTGCTTTAAAGCGCATATGGTTTGTTATTTTCCTTTTTAGGCCGAATAGTATAGCTTGCTCCATAGCCAATAGTGAAATTCCTCAACTCAGATAAAACGATATCCTGAGGTCCGTCTAGAGCACCGGTAAAGTGCAATCCAATAATAAACTTCCAGTCTTTTTTGTCGAATTCGATACCCGCTGTTCCTCCTAATCTCGAAATAGTAGAGTTGCTGAATGAAATAAAATCAATACCCGCATGGTCAAATTGAATAGTAGGGGTTAAAAATAAACGGAACTGATCATTTAACTCATAACTGGAATGCATATGCAGCCCAAATCTCAGTGAAAATAAATTCAATCCTAAAATGGAAGTGCCGACATTAACTCCAGGCGACAGAACAAACTTGCTGTCGTGATCTCCAACAACCATATGTTTATAATCCAAATCCACATTTTGAGTGAGCAGGGCATAACTGAGACCAATGTCCTGTCTTTTACCTAATCCTACCCGTGCATAGGCCTTAGCGTCGCCTATTGGAACATTCAAATCGAAATCATCGACGGCAAGAAGACTCGAACTAGTTCCAGCCAGAACGCCAGCTCCTATAGATACTTCTCCTTTATGCAGAGTTTTTGCCGTTTGAAATTGATGCTGGTTAAAGCAGCCGGAAAGAATTAACGAGCTGACTAAAATCAATATGCTTAGAATTCTATTCATGCCAAAAGATAAACTTTTAAAGTCGAATAATATTTTTATTGAACGATTAACTTTTGTGTAGATGCCGGATGAACTGTTTACTCTTGAACTTATTACATAATCCCTTAAAAGAGAGGGAAATTAATTAGCGTAAAAATTCCTGTGTAATTCTCGATATCCGTATACCCCTCTTCCGATACAGGATTGATAGGAAAGTTTCTCGTCAAGCCGAAACGAATATCAAAAAATTCAGTTCTTACACTCAATCCCCCTGAAAACCCAAGGCGATATAGTTGTTTGTCGATGTAATCATGACCTCTATAATTCAACCATTGAATTTGCCCATAAGGGGTCAAGAAAATATCCAAGTTGTCATCGACCGAATATGTATTAATGAGATCCAAGTTTAAAGAATGTAAGCCGCGATCGGACAATTCATTAAATGTAAATTGCGTACCTATAGAAGTGGCCATTCGATATTTATTCTCTCTGGTATTTACCCACTGGTATTTGTAATCAATTAGAAAGTTAAAGTCTTGAAGTCCTATCAAAATCCCTAAATCACTAGACTTTGTCAATCCACATCTCGTATAAATAAAGGCATCAATATTGGCATATTCTTCATCATCGTAAAAACTGAATATCCTATTATTGGTAGTGTCATCAATCTGTTCTACAGGAGAAATGAGTCCGCCTAATCCCAAATCAATCTTACCTTTCCCTACAACATCTGCCGTTTGAATAGGATATACTGTATAGCAACTAGATAGCGAGGATATTACAACACCGTACAAGAAGAAAACAAAGAAATTTGAGGATAAATACTTAATAATTTGAGAAGCAATAGGCATTATAAGTGAATTTATGTATCAAGTTAAAAGATTTTTACTACTAAATAGAGCGTAAATTTACATGGACACGTTGGGTGGTAGGCTTTAATAAACCAGGCTGTCGCTAAAAGAGTATATAGAGTTTTTAACTGTGATTATGACTTTGAGGCATTTCTACGAGCCGTTTCTGAGGCAACCTGTTAACAAAATTTGACGTATGATTTAATAAATGGACATATGCGTTATTTGATTTTTCTAGTGATTATTTTATTCATTTCCTGTAACGATGATGATTCTACCGATCCTTGTATGGAAATGGATTGTGCTTTCATGGATCCTATTGGCCTGACCGTTGATCCATTAAAGGAGGCTGTCTTACTTCACTATGGTTCATATGGACATATTGATGGCCCTGGAAAATCATGCCCTCCTGAGACCTTTAATATCTACATGTCAGAAAATATGGTCGATTATGAAAAATTGGCCAGTGTAGAAGGTAACGGAACATACCTCATTGAAAATCTTGAAGACGGTAAAGAGTTGTCTTTTAAAGTGGTAGGGCTTCATTGTGAATTAGATTCAATGGTTACCTATACCCGGAAGATTAGAGTTGGTGAAATTCCTCTGCCCCGATTCGTGGAAAGCCCTTTGCAATTTGAAGACTTCAGATTGGCACCTGATGGAGATCGTTTCATCTATAGAACGTCCTCAGATTCTTGGTTACTCAGCTCATTAAGTAATCCGGCACAAGGTGTTAGAATTCTGGATAATTCTTTCAACGCTCAGTGGAATCCCAATGCTTCTGATGAAATAAGCGGAGTAGAGCGAATAAGAGTACAAATTAGGGAGAATGTAAATGGAATCGTATCCAAGACTTTAATAAGCAAAGATCTCAATTTAGGTGTGCCTCGAGTTCTTCATCAAATTGAAAACCACATGGATTTCAATTATGGGGAATTCGACCCTGAAAAGTATTGGATACATGAATTTCATTATTCCGTAGATGGAGAAAAGATTTTCTTTGTTTCTAATAAAGACAATGGAAGTAATGATAGTAAGGGGCAAAGGGTATATGACAATATTTGGCAGTTGGATTTGGAAACAAATGAAATTGAGCAGATATCTGATTTTCTTCCAATTGAATTTGATATGGAGGATTTCGTTGAAGATCCGAAACAACCAGGGAATTTTTATGTCATTGGTGGAACGGTTGGCGATAAAGTCGAAATAGATGGGGCCTTGTTCACCATGGATAAGATCGATATTTATTATTTCGACTCGGAAAGCAATACATTATCTTCGATACTTGTATTGGAAGACGAAATAAAAAATATCAGCATCAATCCGACCGGAGAGAAGCTGGTTTTTGCAGCGTCAATTACGGGTAGGTCAGAGTTGTATAGTTATGATGTTTCCACTGAAAAACTTCAGCAAATCACTCATAGTAAAGACTATAGGCCGTCCTATAGATGGCACTATATTAATTGGACTTCAAGTGACGAGTTTATAACATTTGTAAGACATGAAGACCGGGGAAAGTTTGCGGTATTTAGTCTCTAAATTTGCTTCCACGACGCAAATTTTTCATTTATCCCATTTATGATTGAAACTATGGTTTGATCAAGACATATTGATGATTGTATAACTTGTCTTGATTAGACCCATCAAAATTATTTTCATTTTTTCTTCTAGGACGTACAGCACTCTATTAGGTTTATGTGTATGTATTACTGACAGGGTTGCGCAACTCATTTTAGAAAGTTTTAAAAGAAGAGAAAATGAGATTATTTAGTTTGTTATCGATTATTGTAGTTTTCTTCTGTTCATCTTGCAGCAAGGATGATGAAATAGCTACAACTACAACCACCTTTCCCTCAAACCAAGAAATAAGTGGTACTGCATTATATGATTCCGATGGCGATGGAACGGTAGACGCTCCAGCAGAAAATGCTATTGTCTATTTAGGTGATTACGGGGAGGTTAGCCCTTTACTTGATATTTATCCGCCGCCTAGACCAGACACCATGGGCCCCGCTTTCGAAAATGTACTTTGGGCGTATGTCCAGTCCGATGGATCATATACTATTGGTGGGGTCCCTGTTTTTGAGAGAAAAGTACTTGTGATCAATTATTTGCCAGTTGCGGAAGCAAGCGTGAGGGGATATGATACAACACCGGATGGAGATGATTTCGAAGAAGTAAGTACCAATCATTTCATCAATGTTTGGATCGAAGAGGATGAAATTGATGATGGGAATTACTTCGAATTCACCATTTTTCAAGAAACAGCTAATAAGATCAGTGGTAGTCTCGTTTTTGACCACGATAGTGACGGAAATTATGATCAACCACCTTTATTTAGCAGACCTGTTAGACTCTATGTTCGTAACGGAACTCCAGATTTTATTAATGATGTCTACATCAAGGAGGTTCGAACGGATCAGATGGGGAATTTCATTTTTGAGAATGTACCGGAAGGAGAGTATTACCTCTATATGATTTTTGATGATTTCAGTGAAATAGAGTACAGTAATGACGACTCCCCGGATGCGGATCCTTTGTCTGGCGACGATCATTACATCTATGTTGATGTTACGAGCGGAGAAGTGGATAGTGATAACAACTTTTACCTGGTTCCTGCATTCCATTTGATCACTGGATCAGTGATGGAAGATATTGACAATGATGGAGTAGGGGATGTCCCTCTGGCGAATGTCCAGTTAGAGATATACGAAAGGGATATGAACGGAGATCCTGTCTCGGGATCACTTTTAGGGGTATCATTCTCGCCTGACTTTGTTTTTAGAATCCCTGGTGGTGCAGAATATGTGGTTGTACTACCAGATATCCCTGGTTATGAATGTGTGGCTAGTGGTGATAATTCCAGTGAACCGGGTGAGCCTGCTGGAAATGACTGCGGCATGATACCAGCCAATATGCCCATTGCTAAAATGGTCGATTCCGATAATAATTTCATTGTCAGAAAGGAATAGGAATTGAGCAAAGAATTAAATTATATAATTAAAGCCTGTCTGGATGGCAATAGAAGTGGTCAAAAGGATCTCTACGACCGCTATGTAGATAGGCTTTATTTTACCGTCCAGCGATATGTGCGAGAAGATTACTATATACAGAATTTGCTACAAGACATTTTCGTCAAGATATTTCTTCAGTTGGATAAATTCGACGAAAGTAAAGGACAGTTCTTCACTTGGATCAATACCATAGCCATCCGTTCTTGTCTAAATCATCTCAGGACCAAAAAAATGACATTTAGTTCCTTTGATGACTTGGGCAGAGAACTGTTTATCTACGACGATATGTTCGAAAAAATGGATATCGAACATTTACTTCTTATCATTCAAGAAATACCGAAAACCTATAGTGTAGTATTCAATCTATACGAGATAGATGGTTTTAAGCATGAGGAAATAGGAAAAATGTTGAATATCAGCGCAAGTACCTCTAGGGCATATTTAACGAAAGCCAAACAACTTATTCGAGAAAAAATAAAGGCACAAGCTAAAATATCCAGTCATGAATAATTCTGAAAAATATACCAAATTCGTACAGAATAAAAAGGCGCCGATAGATCATAAGGAACTCTGGAAGTCTATTGAAAAAGACCATCGCTTATCCAAGAGAAAGAAACGAAGAGGATTTCTATGGATGTTCATGACAGGATTTTTATTGATGGCCTTTGGCTTCTTATATTGGAATGAACCCAGTCCGGAAGTAAGTGATCCTGTAATACTTTTGAAAAACCAGTCTAAATTAGATTTGTTGAATACAGAACCAGGACTTAATCTAAATCTCGAGGATACTTCTATTAATACTTATCCTAGTTCCATTACAAACTCAGCAATTGCCAATTCGAAAGCATCTTTAGATGAAAATGAATCTAGACTAGAGACCATTTCTACTGTAGGAGAGGATGATGCTAAAACAAGCGCTGGTAGAATAAGAGAAGGTGAATCTATGTCAAATCTGGATAACCCCACTATTCTTCAAGAAGAGAAAGAGGCTTTGTTAGCTCCGATAGCGAGCACAGGAAAAATGCCGGGAATATCAGATGATGGAACCGATATTAATCATCAAGAAAATCAGTCTTCCGAGCTCCATGAAACCTTCACAATGCCGAATATAGAAACCATTCGAAAATTACCTTCACTGGACGCAAATATTTCGGAACGGAATGAGCCCTTTTCTATGGTTTATAAGAATAATCAAAGAAACGATATTAGAAGAATTTGGGAATTGGGAATTGCTGGTGCCTATGGTATTGCTTTCAACAGTTATGAATTAGATCCAAGGGCTGAAAGACCTATTTGGATAGATAATATCAAAAACCTGGAAGTCAGAAAGTTCAGCTTTTTTGTAAATCGTAGAATTGGTCACAACTATGGAATTCAACTTGGTCTTAGTCACCTTGAAAGCTTTAGAAGACTCGACATGTCGAATGCAGTTATGAGTTTTACCAGGAATTTAACCGACAATAGCATCTTTTACGATGAGGTTTTAACAGAAACGGAATATAAATTTTACCAAACACTTAATCTTACTCAAATCAAACTTCACGGATATCGGCAAATTCCTCTTAAAGGAATTGATAGCCGCTTGGGTTTTGGTATTAATCTGAATTTCGCTCCTAAAGTTGAAGGTAGAGTTCTGGATAATGGATTTCAGCAACTTCCCATCAGCGATCAGATGTCTTTTAGAACAGATATGGGTATTTCGCCCTTCTTTGTTTGGAGTAATCAAGTAAGGATTCTGAATAGATTGAATCTGCTGGGATCGATGGCTTGGAATGGTTCATATAAATTGACAGATTCCAATTCTGGCGTGGAGCATAAGTATAGTGATCTATCACTATTGATCGGACTCAATTATATGTTATAACAGGCTATAGAAGTAATCGGAAGACTTTCTTTTCAAATAAATCAAAAAGTAATTTTTACTTGGGCTCGAAGATCGTGTCTTTTGTTCCCATCTATTCGGTTCAGCCCGCTGGAAATACTTTCCAAGTCATTGAAATGTGTTTGAGCGTATCGAAGTTCGAAAGTATAAGCTTTAACTGGTCTGTATCTTAGGTTAATGTAAAATCGAGTACCTCTATTATAATAAGGAGGAATGGAAAAGAAATACAATACATCGTTTTCGAAAGCATAAATTCTACTGTTGTAATCCTGCGTATCAAATAATGCAAACCTAGAAGTCAGGGACAGTGGAAAACTGATTGGCTTAAAGATAACATCCTGATAAACCAGATAACCTCTGCTTATTTGTCGACCTCCAATGTCGTAATAGCTGAATTCAACCCTATTCCTCAACTCAAGTGACTTGTTGACCTTATTTTGGAATTGTAGGCGGACTTGAGTTCTTCTTTGCCAATCCAATACATCCAGCGGTTCTTCCTCAATGGAAGCTGGTATATTTCTTTCTTTATTTTCGTTTCTCAGCTGAAGATACCAGGTATATTTTCTTTTCTTATAGTAGGTTAATCTTATGAATTGCTCATTTCCTTTAGAAGGTGCATCAACACCAAATCTCAACCAGGGATGCTCCCATTGATCCAAATAAGCATTCACTTTAATTTCTCTAGAAAGCCGGTATTCGATGCCCAAATACAGGCCCTTCTCATTCTTTGCTGTC
>CBDDLT010000012.1:0-115439 GCA_965230755.1 Saprospiraceae bacterium
TAACTTTCTAAATCTTTTACGCATTGAAAAAAAGAAAGACCCTACTCAATTCGGAGAAGTTGCAGGTGCTCGACAATTCTTCAATTACTTGAAAGACCAAACACCATTCAAACTAGGGATAGCAACTGGATCCTGGGAAGATTCAGCCACACTCAAATTGAGTTCTATAGGAATTGAACTAAGCGGAGTAAGCTTTTCAAATAGCAGTCATTATAAATCGAGAGAGGAAATTACCAATGACGTAATTCGACAGCTGGAAAAAAGAAATGCCACCAAGGCCGATGAAATAATCTACTTCGGAGATGGAGAATGGGATTATAAAACCTGTAATAATTTGGGGATAAAGTTCATCGGAATAGACATCCTGGGTGATGGCAAGCTCAGTAAACTAGGAGCTAAAACTGTATTCAGGAATTATTTAAACAGAGATGAAATATTGAAAAGTTTGTACGATTTGGCTTAGAAGGTACAGAGATGATAAATCATTTTAATTTGTTATTAGTAATTGCCATATACCAAATTAAGAGCTACTACCAAAATACCCAAAACGCCAAAGCGCTAATACGCTAAAAACCCACAAGCCAAGAGATATTTCACCCCCCGTATTATAATACAGCTTCACCTAAAGCATTGACTAGAAGCGCTTTAAACAACACCAGGGCTCAATTATTAATTATTACCTATTAATTGTCAATTACTAAAAGTGTTTCCACCCTTGTGCGGTAATATCGTGAAAATTTCCCTTTACCGTCTTCAAGCGGATTCCTTCATCCCTCGCCTTCATTCTACCTATTATAGAAACTTCGGGAATTTGGAACATCTTTTCATAATCCTCTTCAGCTACTGTAAAAAGCAGTTCGTAGTCCTCTCCCCCACTGAGCGCGCAGGTAATGGGATCCAACTTGAATTCCAGTGCCATCAATTGAGCCTCTTCTCTGATCATCACCTGCTCCTCCTCCACCAGGGCTCCCAACTCGGACTGTTTGCAGATATGCATTAAGTCTGAGGCCAAACCATCGGAAATATCTATCATTGCCGTTGGTTTGAAATCTAAGTTTCGAAAATAGTCCAGCAACTTAATAGGCAATTCTGGTTTTAATTGTCTTTCCAGCAAGTACAGATGATCATTTAGCTCAGGCTGTATTTCCGGATTTTCCAGAAAAATGGATTTTTCTCTTTCCAGTATTTGAAGTCCGAGATAAGCCGCACCTAAGTTTCCCGAATGACAAATGTAGTCCCCTTCCTTTGCTGTCGATCTATAGCAAATTCGATTCTTATTGACCCTGCCTAAAACTGAAATGCTTATGATGATTCCCTTGTGTGAAGCGGACATATCACCGCCGACTAAATCCACCTGATAGTTTTTAGCAGCGAGTTTGATTCCATCATATAACTCTTCAAATGCTTCTACCGGAAATCTGCTTGAAGCGGCGATGGATACGGTCATCTGTTCGGGCTTTCCATTCATTGCGATAATATCGGAACAGTTTACCACGACAGATTTATATCCCAAGTGCTTTAGAGGCGAATACTGCAAATCAAAATGTATGCCTTCTACCAACATATCGGAGGCCAGTAGAATATAATCTTCATCATTCGAACCTATCACTGCGGCATCATCCCCAACTCCAAGTATCGTACTGGAATTTTGATGCTCCAAATCAGCTGTCAAATGATCAATCAAACCGAATTCACCCATTTCAGAAACGGGCGTATATTTCTTTTCCTGATTCATAGTGTTTCTTGTTAACTTAACTGAAGAGTATCAATCGTCAAGCTCTTCGTAATCAATGTAATCACCTCCCTTAATGTTTTCCTTATTAGCTTCCTTATCCACATTGCCTCCTTCTTTCTTATTGATCTTAGCCGTTGGTGTGCTGAAGCGCTTAAACAAAAGATAAGCAATGCCTATAACCACAATATATTTGAGAAATACCAAGACAAATTTTTTATATCAAAAAATAAAGGAGAAATATACTTAGATTGAAGGATAAAACGCTATATAGCTATCATTTTATTACTTTTGCTTGGCTAAATCATATAGGTACCTATGAATTTTAAGAAAACTGCTAATATAACAGGTTGGATTGTCTTTGCACTAAGTCTTATCGTGTACTTCCTATCGGCTGAAAGGTTCGGTAGTTTGTGGGATTGTGGAGAGTTTATTGCTGGGGCCTATAAGCTACAAGTGGTGCACCCACCCGGAGCTCCTTTCTTCATTCTTGTGGGTAGAATGTTCACATGGATTGCCGAGGTTTTTTCGAATAATCCAGCGGACATAGCTTTTGCCGTTAATCTCATGAGTGGAGTTTGTACCGCCTTTATGGCGATGTTCGTATGTTGGATAGCTATGATTCTCTCTAAGATGGCGTTGATCGGTAGAGATCATGTAACAGACAAGTCTCAATTGGTTGCCTTTACTTTAGTAGGAGCAGTTGCCGGTTTTACTTCGGCCTTTGCCTCGTCAATATGGTTTTCTGCCGTTGAAGGAGAAGTTTATGCCATGAGTACCTTCTTTACTGCTCTGGTTATTTGGTTGGCGGTGAAATGGTATCACAAACCTTTAGATGCGGATCACGATCGGCTATTGGTATTGGCACTTTACTGTATGGGTCTATCCATTGGTGTGCACTTACTAAGTTTGCTAACCATGCCTGTTTTGGCCTTGCTCTACTATTGGAAAAAGTACGAAAATCACAATTGGAAAGGAATGGTGATCGCCGGCTTAACCGGTGTTGTTTTGATAGGAATTATTCAGAAGTTTATCATCTCAGGTATCCCTTTTCTATGGTCTAAGTTAGAATTATGGACAGTGAACGGTCTTGGAATGCCCTTCCATTCGGGAGTTATTCCTTTGCTGCTTATTTTCTTCGGAGTACTGGCTTTCGGGATACGATATAGCCATAAGATCAAAAGCGGTCGTCTTCAGACACTATTAGTTTCTCTGGCATTGATTGTTGTGAGTTATATGTCTTTTGGTGTTGTATTGATCAGAGCAAATGCCAACACACCAATCAATATGAACAACCCGGATGATGCCTTTAGAATTCTTCCATACCTCAATAGAGAGCAGTACGGAGAAAGGCCCTTGCTTTTTGGTCCGGACTTCAACGCAGCTCCAAGTAGTACGGATATTAGCGATAGGTATGGTCGTGTGGGAGATGGCTATGAGATAGTAGATAGAAAACTGGCTTATGAATATCGCAATTCAGATAAGCGCTTTTTCCCAAGACTTGGACACAATACCCTAAATAGACCAGAGCTGTACAAACTATGGCTCGATCTGCGAGAAGGAGAGAAACCCAGTGGATTGGACAACTTGAAATTCTTCTTTAGATATCAGATTGACTGGATGTACAATCGATATTTTATGTGGAATTTTGTGGGACGGCAGAACGGCGAACAAGGGCATTATGATTGGGACTCCAGTGCTGGTAATTGGAAGTCGGGGATCAAGTTCGTCGATGAGATCTTCTTACATAATCTGGATGAGGAACCGAGTTTTGTAAAGAACAATGAATCGAGGAATCACTATTACTTCCTCCCACTGATATTTGGAATCTTAGGGATACTATTCCATTACAGGCACAGTAAGAAAGGATTTATCGCCTTGTTAGCACTGTTTATCATCACCGGACTGGGGATTATTGTTTATTCGAACCAGCCTCCGAGCGAACCAAGAGAGAGGGATTATGTCCTTGCGGCGAGTTTCTTCACTTTTGCCATTTGGGTCGGTATGGGCGTTATGTTCCTATATGAATTCCTCAAGACGAAAATAGCCAATCACCAGACTGCAGCTTATGTCAGTGGAATTGCTTTGGTTGCTCCATTGATCATGCTAACACAAAATTTCGATGATCACAGTCGTAGACATCTCAGTGGTGCGGTGGACTATGCGAGCAACTTCTTAGAGAGTTGTGATCCGAATGCCATCATATTCACATACGGTGACAATGATACCTATCCCTTGTGGTATGCACAAGAAGTCCAGGGTATTCGAACAGATGTCAGAGTAGTTAACCTCTCTCTTTTACAAGTAGATTGGTATATCAATCAATTGCGAAGAAAGGTCAATGACTCTCCTCCCATCAAGATGACCATTCCCAAAGAAAAAATACGGGGATTCAAGAGAAATCAACTTCCTATCAATACAAAAGGAGGTTTTATTCCTCTTTCAAGGGCGGTTGATTATATTGCTGAAGATCATCCTAGAGAATATCCTAATGGCATGAGAATAGAAAGTGTAGTTCCTTCAGCCAAGTTGTTTATTCCGGTAAACAAGAACAAAATGCTACAGGAAGGATTGGTCAGCATGGCCGATACTGCACGTCTTCAGGACAGAATTAACCTTAAACTAAGTGGAGGATCAATTTTAAAAGATCAGGTCGCTATGTTGGATATTCTTGCCAATAACTTTCCGGAAAGACCAATTTATTGGGCAGTTACTGTTAGACCAGAGAAGCTATTAGGATTGGGTAATTATCTTTCTTTGGAAGGACTAGCTCTTAAGTTGACTCCTTTAATCAAAAATAAAAAGGATGGTTTTGAGGCCTACAGTATTTACGGAATGGGTACGATGAACGGCGAGAAGACCCTAGATATCGTGAAGAATAGATGGAAATGGGGAGGATTCGACAAACATGATATGTATGTGGATGATAGTTTTGGGCCTAGTATTCAGAGTATGAGAATGGTCATTACCAGAGCTGCTGAGAATCTTATACAAGAAGAGAAATTCGACCAAGCAAGGGAGTTGATCACAGAGTATTTGAAGGGATTCCCCAATATGAATCACCCTTATAATCAGTCGACACTTCCGCTTATTATATCATTATTCGAAGCTAAGGGAATAGAGGAAGGAAAAGAGGCCTTGAAAATATTGGCATCGAATACTGCAGAATGGAATCGATTTGTCAAATCACTTTCTCCTGAGGAGATACAAAACAGCTTCAGGGATGAAAATGAACTCTATATGAATCGACTTCCTCAACAACTTCCGGGAATTGCTGCTAAATATGTGGATCAGGAGTTCGGTAACGAAATAAAAAATATTATTGAAGGTAGTTAAGCCATAAAGATGAACATATTAATAGCGAGTGATCACGCGGGATTCGAATACAAGAAGACCTTGATAGAACAGCTCAGTGATGAAGGTCATTCGGTAAAGGATTTTGGAACTTCGGGTCCTGAATCAGTAGACTATCCGGATTATGTTCATCCCCTTGCTAAAGAAATGGTAGACACAGATGGCAATATGGCCATCTTGATTTGTGGTAGTGGAAATGGAGTGGCCATAACAGCAAATAAACATGCTCATGTCCGCGCCGCTTTGTGCTGGAACAAAGATATTGCACGGCTGGCCAGACTGCATAATAATGCCAATGCCATCGCTATTCCAGCGAGAATGGTAAGTGTTTACCTGGCTAAAGAAATGGTAGATGTCTTTCTAAATACTGCGTTTGAAGGAGGAAGACATCAACGAAGAGTAGATAAAATGATCTGCTCTTAAACCCCTAGTGTTAAGTCAAGGGTTAAATGGCGGAGTAGATGATGAATTAATTTTTGATAGAACAAGGCATAAAAAATGAGCATAGCCGCAGCTACGTGAATTTTTTATAACGCAGTAATATCTAAAAAGAAACATCAGATATGCGCCAGTTTAATCTTGACTTGACACTAGCTTAACAGTTAAATTTTATTCCTTTATGAAAAGAATCATCATCATCTTTTATACGGTGCTCCTCGCCGGCAATATTTTTGCGCAGCATGACGGAACCGTAATTAAGCAAATGTTGGAAAAGGAAGGATTCGTCGCATTGCCGGTAGAAGCTTTCCATGTTGACTCCTGGTCTCATGCTCAAAAAGAAATAACAGGTTCTAGAATAAGCAAACACTTGGATGTCATCGCCAGTGATGAGATGGAAGGTCGTGAAACGGGTTCTCCCGGACTGAAAAGAGCAGGAGACTACATCATTGAAAAGTTGAAATTTTCCGGTCTCTCTGCTATAGATGAAAATGGAGATTATCGACAAGATGTTCTGTTTCAGAAAAGATCGTGGAATAAATCTCGATTGACAATCAATGACCAAGAGAATAAATTGTTGCGTCATTTTTATGCCTTTACGGACTATTGTGAAAATACCAAGAAGAGCTACAATAAAGTGAGTTTTATGGGCTACGGTATAAAAACAGACAAACTCAACAATTATAGCAGAGCCCCAAGATCTAAAGCAGCTATTGTATTCGGCGGACAACCTGTGAACAAAGATGGTATTCCCGTTTATCTTGACTTAGACGAGCAAGCTCATCAGTTTTACACCAAGGGAATTGAGGCTAAAAAGGCTGGTATAGAAACGCTTTTTATCATAGATGATAACTTTAAGAATAACTCTGCAACGTTCAATAGATTTATTTTAAACCCGCGATTTAAGATGGTCTCGGGAGGTCAAACTTATAATGGGGCCAATTTGATATGGATCTCGCCACAACAGGCCGAATTGATATTCGGATCTAAAATTAAAAAGGTAATCAAGCGAAAGAATAAAGTCTTGAATGGTAAGCGATTTAAAAGCTTTGAAATTCCCGCTGATATTAATATAGACTTTAAGATCGATGATAAATCTATTTCTGGTGCCAATATATGTGCTAAAGTAGAAGGCAATGATATGGATCTAAAAAATGAAACTATCGTTATCTCAGCGCACTATGATCATCTCGGTAAAAGAGGTCAGGAAATCTACAATGGGGCTGATGACAACGGATCGGGAACTTCTACCATATTGAACATAGCGGAAGCTTTGCAAAAGTATAAAGAGCATGGCGGTGAACTAAAGAGGAGCGTAATATTCCTCTTCTTTACCGGAGAGGAAAAAGGCTTGTTGGGCAGCCAATACTATACCGAAAATCCATTGGTACCTCTGAAAAATACAATTACCAACTTCAATATCGACATGGTAGGTAGGGTTGATGAAGCTCATGAGGGAAATGCCAATTATGTTTATGTAATCGGTTCTGATAAACTGAGCATGGACTTACACTTAGCCAATGAGGCTGCAAATACGGAATACACAAAACTTGATCTGGATTATAAATACAATGACGAGAATGATCCCAACAGATTCTATTATCGTTCAGATCACTACAACTTTGCTAAGAATAATATCCCTGTGATCTTTTACTTTAGCGGAGTTCACGAGGATTATCACCAGCCTTCAGATACCAAGGAAAAGATTATGCCCGACAAGGCTGCTAAGATTGGACAACTTTGCTTTATGTCTGCATTGAAAATTGCCAATGCGAAGAAAAGGCCACAACTGAAATAATGAGAAGGGAGAGACATAGCCTCTCCCTCTGTAAAGAATCTAATTTGTTTTCGTCATTTTTTTAGTCACCATTGCCCCATCTGATCCCGTAATGTTTACGAGATAAGTTCCGTTCGGAAGATGTAGTGTATTCACTTTCTCCCCACTATTGAGTCTTGTTGTAAGGCAGGTTTTGCCCTCCATATTGATTATTTCGACCATGATCAATTCTCCAGGTCGGTCTGATAGAATTATTACTCCCGATACAAAAGGGTTGGGATAAGCCTCGATCTGAATCCTTTCGGTCTCAATGGCTGAAGTGGTATTTTGAATGGTGACCGATCCATTAATTACTTCAGGAACATACTCTTCGAAATCACTATCTACCATCAAAATTTCCGTTGGATTGTCCTGGACACTTAAGATAAACTCATCATCTAAGTCACCCATGACTTTAAACTTGAGCGTAAATAAAATCTCGTTATCCATTAAAGTGACGCCCGATGTTCCACCCCATACACATGTCAAAGTATTATCCGATAGCTGTTGAATAGCCAAATCAAGTTGGGCTAAAGCTGGGTTATGATTTTCTATTCCCAATAATTCTAGGCCTCTATCATCCCAGTTCAAGCTAAACTGTAATCCTCTCATGTCTTCGAATTCATTTGCTCTTATGGAGACCCAAACTTCTTCTCCATCCATAGCTACTCTATCTTCGACGATCAATTGCTTCGCTTGTGATCTATCTTTATTGGTCTCTTGATTCGCTCTTTGTGGATCCGCCGAGTTGGTCACATCGCCCATTTTGATGCCTCTGAAATCCAGTGATATTTCATCGTCTACCAAAACGTCGGCATACTTTTTATAGTTGTGATCAAGAACATTCTGAATTGTCAAGTTGAAATACTCATCTTCTGGCATTATCAGCCATGATTCTACTTCGGAGAAAGCACTATTTACTGAACCAACTACTCTTTGAATTTCAGAAGCATCTCCAGTATTGATACTACCATCCATATCTACATCAGCCGCCAAGTATTGATACGGTTCTGTAAACGGGTTAACAGTGAGTATATGATCCAGGGTTCTTAACATATCCCCGACATTCAATCCATTTCTTACATTGAGGTTCTTCTCTCCGGACACGCGATAAGTTTGATTGCTAAGATCCAAGAATTCATAGTATCCCACATTGTTCGTCCTTGTACTTTTCACTGGATTTCCGTTGGTTTCAAGATACATATTGACATCCTTGATTCCTCTTCCTTCCACGGTAAAGACATTACCATAGATAGCATACTTGCCTTCTACACAGCACTTCCCTGGGCTGGTCTCTACGCACAAAGAACGATTGTCTCCATCTTCTACATAAATGTCTGTGCGTGAATCCGTGATCAAAATCAAGGATTCGTCTCCATCAGTACCGGTCAATCGAATTCGAACATCGAGAACTTTCGTTCCATCTCGAAGGCTTACCGGTTGGCCCGTTGGACTATTCCAAGTTACTGTCGCTACGTTATTACTAATCCTTGCGCTGAGAAGTGTTCCTCCCAATATATCACTTGATACAGGACTGTTACCTTCAAACTGTGCAACAGATCCATCCTCTATTTCTAGTGTAAACTGGAAAGAAGTGATGTTATCAAAGTCAGAAGTATAAATCGGAATCTCCACTACAGAACCCGGGCCCTCACAATCTGCTTCACCTACATCAAAGGCAACACAATTACCACTTCCAGGGAACCTCACATTCCAGCAATAACAAATCGTATAGCAATTTCCAATCTTAATAATCAAGCAAATCTTATAGCTTCCGGGACCAGGACAAAATATGGTAGGAATATCTTCCGGATTATCATTGCCATTCACCCCTACTTCTACTCCAGCAGGTACAATCCACTCATAAGTATAGCTCTCATCCAAGTCAACCAAGGCGCCCAAACCAATCATCTCACAAGTGTTGTCTTCGCTGTCGATGTCAATTTCAGGTACCGGAATTATCTCAGGATAACTGCAGTCTGATGTGTTGCATAAAGTGATGCAATTGTATGTCATTCCGCATTCATTGAACGCATACAGACAAACGGTATAGCATTTTCCCCATGGGATTCGACAAGTAGAAAATTCTCCCTCGGTATCTTGACCTTGTAATAATTCTTCCGGAAATACCCACTGATAGCTATCTACATCTTCTCCAAATGCCAAAAGATCATAATCCCCATTTCCAAAGTCCTGCACCTCAATACCACATGTGGGAGGCAGATAACAAGGTTCAGACGGTATAACTATTGTTAAACAACACAACTCTCTTCTTAGATCTACATCATCGATATAGAAGCAAATGGTATAACTACCCGGAGCCAATTGCATACTGGGAGCTGCACTGTTTTCATCCCCATCGACATATAAAGGATTGACCAACTGTCCATTGGCATCTTTGACCTCCCAATAATATGGATAGGTATCATGCAAAGGATCATCGTCCTCGCAATAGTTAGAATAGCAATGTATCACTGTGGGATCGTGATGATCGAAATAATAGTCGAAGCACTTACCACAATCCGAACACGGATCATAGCTTCCACAAGGACCATAGGTCCATTCATTATCCGTATAACCGGCATTCTGAGCATAACAATCGTTGCTGAATTCTTGATCTACTACACAGACGGGATCATAAACATTCGTACAGAAAGGCGGATTTCTGAGTAACTCACGGTAGCAATATTTATCCAAGTAAAAAGTCGCTGCTCCGTCTAGATCCCATATATTCAGGGCATCTATTCTTTTATTTATATTCCCATTACTGCTTCCATCTCTATAGTCGAATGCGGTCACGAATTCTCCATCAATCCAGATTTCAATATCACCGGAGTTAATGTTGACAAGATTGACGATTTGTATCCATTTATTTTCCTGATACTCCTGCTGATAAATTAGGTTTTGACTAGTCCCAGAATAAAAAGAAGCTGTTCCATTGTCGAATTCTGCATAAAACGACCACTCATTTAAAGAAAGGTCATAAACTAAACCATAACCCATGGCGGAACCAGACCTGAAGTAATTTCTCCATTCAACCCTATGGATCCCAAAGCCATCATTTGCATTGATATGGTGAAGTAGATCCGTTTCGTCATTAAATCTGAGGCTCTTAGAACCATCGAAACTTCGATCTCTTGTGACTGTTCCCGGATCTGAGTTCGAATAAAAAGTGGTCCAGGTTGGACTGGTTTGATTGGCGAAGGATCCGGTTGCGAGATCTTCAAGATTCTGACAGTAATACCTTTCCGTAATCAGTGGGTCTTCACAAGAACAATTCTGAGCAAAAATCAGATTGCTCAGTCCCATAAGACCTATTGTTAAGAAGTAAATAATCGTTTTCATAATATTTATTTTTAAGAATAATCACCCCTTTATGTTTCCTCATAAAAAGAGGTTACCCCACTTTTATGATTTTTCTCAAAAATATTTTATGAGCGAATACGGTGTTGTATAACTTTAGTTAGACTAAAAAAGCCCCCTGAGAAACTATTATCTCAGGGGGCACTATATTCTTGACTTTATGACTAATTAAGTGGCAGTGAATTACCTGATGACCTCGAACTATTTTCAGAAGGATCATTGACGATCAGGCCATCCGATGTGAACTGGATAGTTGTGCACAATGCACTGATGGTAACTGAGCCATAGTCCTTGCTGCAATACGAACTATGAACGGTATAGTAATAGGTACCTAGCGGTAAATTATAGAAATTCGCACAATCAGAAGCCCCACACCCCGGGTTGCCGGTAGGATAATAGTGAGTTAAATTTCCATATCCGAGACCCTGTATTTCTATACTTATTGGCCCACAACCAAGATCTACAGATGACCAGAAAGTAAGATCTCCATATTGCTGATTTCCCGATCCATTGCCCCCTGATCCACTTCCATTTGATCCACTTCCCCCTGATCCATTTCCGCCAGATCCATTATTTCCTGACCCTGAATTACCACCGGAATTATTTCCTCCACTGTTATTGTTGTTCGAACAACTTGAATATCTCTGACACTCAGATCTATCATCCCAAATACCTCCTTCTATATAAACACAATCTCCTCCTACACATTCCCATCCATACTCAATAGGTTCTTCTAATAAATCTTCACAACTAAATAAGAAAGGTGTTAGGATAATAAAAACTACGAATAACAAATTTTGATTCTTCAACATGACAAAAAATTTAATGGTTAATGATTTTAGTTCAATATGAACTCTTTACATTTGCTTTATGTCATGACTCTAGATTAGGTTACCCTCAATTGATGAAAAAAATTTTGCTCGTCATTTATTGTGGTTTTAATATTGGAAGTATATGATTAGAAACTTACTCTTCGCCTCAGTACTTCATTAGTAAATAGGACTATTATGTATTTTAATTCCACCAAAACTTCCAAAGACAATTTTTGGTCGTTCATTGCTATCTTTTTCTTTATCATCCTAATTTATTATCCGAGTTACTCCCAAAGCAATTATGAGCAGGTCAAAGATTCACTTATTCAAGTAGCAAGAGATCATTCTAGAAAGTCTGAGTTTGAAAAAGCTTTTCAAGCGGCAAATGAGTTAAAAGAGCATATTCGAACTAAAACACCTGTAGACTCATTCGAATACAGCTCTTATTTAAACTTAATGGCATCTATTAATTATTATACGGGAGAATACAACTCAGCCCTCGACTATTGGTTTCGCACCGAGGAAAACGCCCGAAAGTTTGCCGGAGAGAATTCTCCTTTTCGGGCTAAATCTCTGAACAATCTAGGAATAATACTTCGAAGGATGGGCAGATTTAATGAAGCGGAGAAAAACCTCTTAGAAGCCCATCGTATCAAATCGGTCATTCTAGATTCTTTGGATAAAGGAATAGCTATTAGTCATTTAAATCTAGGGAACTTTCATTATGCCATTGCTCAGTTTGATCAAGCATTACAACATTATAATAAAGCCATTGAAGTGAGTAAAATCTACAAGGAAGAAGATATATCTCTCTATTCAGATCTATGCCACAGTTTGGGATTGGTTTATGAAGAGTTAGGGGCCTATGACCGGGCCAAGTACTATCTGGAAGAAGCCAATGAGTCCATATTCTCTGTTTACGGCAAAGAATATCCAAATTACTATAGTGATGTTCATAGTATTGCTGTGCTACATAAGAAACAACTAAATTTTAAAGAAGCTTTACGCTTATTCAGGTACTCTTGTGAAGGTCTAGAAAAAGAAAAAGGTGAAGATCATCCTGCAGTGGCTATGTGCTTGTCAAATCTAGCTAATGTATATAGAGAAATGAATATGTTAGATTCTTCCCGACATGCTCATCTGAAAGCCATAGAAATTGATAAAGCGCTGTATGGCGAATCTCATCCAAGACATGCCTCCAACTTACATAATTATGCCAATCTATTTTCATTTGAAGGACGGTACACTGAGGCTTTAGAATTGTTGCATGAAGCTCTAGCTATTAGAAAAGAAGTACTCTACGAATTCGCCCCATTTTACTTAAAAAATCTATCGGAACTAGGCCTTGTCTACAGCAAATTAGACAGTGCTGATATGGCTTCACAATATTATAATGAGTTGTTCAATAGACTTTCTATTTATATAAAAAATTCTTTTCAATTTCTTTCAGAAGCAGAAAGGCAAAACTTCATTCGAAATGTAGCTTATCCATTCGCTACCAAAATTATATCTTTTACTGTCGATAACCCATCAGATGAGAATAAGGAATTATGTATTAATTCTGTACTCCTTCTCCAAGGCATTCAACTGATGGCCAGCGAAAAGACTATGGAATATGTGTTGTCCAATGATGACAGTTTAGCAATCAACTATTATTATGAGCTTAAAGAATTACAGAAACATATCAATAAGGCATTCAAAAAATCCGTGGACAAAGATTTACTGGACTCTCTAATATTTCAGAGAAATGAAATAGAACAGGACTTAGTAAGACAATCAAATAAATTTAAATTAAACATAAATGCCTATGATTTTGACCTTAATGATGCACTGAAAATCCTGAATAAAGATGATGTTTATATCAATCTGGTTGTTGTGCGGCAAGAAAAACGCGATGAGGACTCCTTGGCAGATCTTCTGATCACCTTGTTATCACCTAAAAATGAGGTTCCCAAAATAATACACCTTGAAAACATTTTCGATTTTAATGTGAGTGAGGAAGAATTGGATCAAATAGCAGTTAGAATTGCTAATAAAATTGGAGACACCTTAAAAAATTACAATTTTACCAGGCTATTCTACTCTTCTTCGGGCGAGACAGCCTTACTCAATTTAGGCGCTTACTTAAGTAGAGAACTTCCCTCAACCTACTCTATCTATGAACTTAAATCAATTCATTCCCTGCTAAAGGAGAAAAGTGAGGGGCAGAAAAAAACCAATCATGCAATATTAGTTGGTGGTGTTGATTTTGGTGATGCCATTTCGACCGCCACCTATAAAGACAATCGAAACTTTAGCGAAAATTACTTCCAGCCACTTGAAGCCTCTACCCAAGAGATCGATTACATTCAAAGATTGTTCAGTTCTTATTTTGACGATATTAAAATTTTCTCAGGAAAGAATGCAACGGAGAATGATCTGATTCATGCGCTAAACAAAAACTCGCCAACTTTACTTCACATCGCCACACACGGATTCTATACTCGAACCGGATCTTTATATTCCGGTCATACGCTGGATTTTTCTTTGAACAGATCAGGAATAGTTTTATCGGGAATAAATAATCAAAACAAGGACAATCCTTCTTCGAATGATGGTTTGCTTACCGCACTTGAAATATCTCAACTCAATCTATCCAATACCAAACTTGCCGTTCTGACTTCATGCCAATCCGGGCTCGGTGATCCCGAATCTACCGAGGGAATTATTGGACTACAAAGATCTCTACTAAAAGCTGGGGTAAACAACTTAGTCATTATTATGGATGAAGTAGCAGATGATGTGGCCTATGAATTTGTCCAATACTTATACGAAGCACTTGAAGAAGGAAAGACAATTAAACAGTCGTTCGATATGGCCATATCCAAACTTCAATTAACGCTACCATTTGAAATTTGGTCGGACATTAAACTTATTGGCTTAGGAAAAGAAAAAATTATTGCTCCAAATTCAAATATGGTATTTTGGATTGGGCTCTTTCTACTTCCTTTCGGAATCCTAATTTACCTTATGTCAAAAAGGAGAAGAAAAGATAAAGCATCTTAGTTAATCTCGTTAAGAAGTTCTTTTCCTTGATCAGCAAACTCTTTATTGTTGTCGACAATGCCATTCAGGATTTCCTTGCTTTCATCGATTCTATCCAACCTCAAATAGCATAGGGCTAAGTACCATTTAGCCTGAGTATTTAAGTAATCGTACTGTTCCAGATGACTTTCAAATGCATCTTTAGCTTTTTCATATTGGTCCAACTCCAAATAAGATGCCGCCAAATAAAAGGAGGCTCTTTCCTCTCCGGAGTTTGCCAATTCCATCAAAATTGGAATCGCCTCCCTATATTCTTTATTTGAATACAACTCAGACACTTTTTCCATGGTCTCTTCACTATCTCCTCGCATCGAGATTAAGTTGGGAAAGGGCTCATAATATTGGTCGTAAATCCTATTGTAATCCGGTGACTGATTCAATAAAAATGCAAATCCTATTACAAGTAAGAATGAAGCAGCAATGGATAGCGGTACGATAATTCTTTTGTAGTTGAGTCTTAGTTTTCCTTTGCTCTCGCTTCTGGATCTTACATCATTTATCTTAGTTTCCAAGTCCACTATATCTTCTTCTAGAACAGCATCTCTGATTCCTCTATGAAGACTTAGCTCTTTTCGAAGTTCAATATTAGATTCCAGTTCTTTTTCGAATTGCTCGGACTCCTGCTCAGACATCAGCCCTTCCAGATATCTATCAATCTTGTCATATCTTTCTTCTAAATTCATCTCTTGATGGTATTTATAACAACAATTCGCTATAGGAGCTATCTTCCTTAATCATATTGACCAATTTTTCCTTACACTTAAATTTCTTTTTCTTTACGTACGATTCAGATCCGAAATTCATCTTCTGTTGGATTTCTTTCATCTTAATCCCATTGAAGAACATCGTTAATAGCTTGCGACAATCTTCTCCTAAAAGCTTAAATTTTTCCCTGTACAAGCGATATTGCTCCGTCATTTCCAGACTGTCATTGGTCCATTCAAGATTTAATGTTTTGTCTTCTAAAGAGGTTACCTTGGATTCCGAATGTTTTCGTTTTTTGTTTCGAATGATATTCTGACAAACTCCGTATAGAAAAGTATAGAATTGGCTCGTCAATTCAAATCCTTCATCTTTGGACTTGCGATAAATGATAATAAGTGCATCCTGAAACACATCTTGCATCTCGTTCCTCGACAAATTATATTTTTGAAGGGCGTTGTTGATCCTATCAAAAAAATCTGAATAAATCCTCTCGATAATCGACGAATTCCTCGTTTTCAGCCCATTAAAATAATCTGGATTCATGCTACAATTTATAACACAAAAATTAATTCAAACCATCTGACATCATCTTTTCAAATACTTATTAATTGCTTCTGTACGATTATTGACTTGAAGTTTGGCGTAGATATTATGAATGTGTTGCTTTACTGTGCCAAGGGTTAATTCGAGTTGAGAGGCTATTTCCTTGTAGAATAATCCTTGGCTGAGGAGTTCGAGCAATTCTCCTTCGCGACTGGTCAGGTCCAATTCAATACTTTTTGTCCTACCGGTTCTAAATAGTTCTAATACCTTGCGCGCAATTCCAGAGCTCATTGGAGAACCACCGAAATGCAATTCTCTCAAGGATTGTATTATTTTTTCCGGGTCTTCATGTTTCAGGATATATCCCTTTGCACCTGCCTTGACACTCTCAAATATCTTATCGTCGGTTTGGAAAACGGTAAACATGCAATACTGCATATCTGGAAAGTCTCCATATAGTTTTGTCATTAATTCGATGCCAGTCATCCCGGGAAGACCTATATCTAGTAGTACGATATCAACTGGTGCATGCTTCAAAAAAGTTAAAGCATCTTCCGCGTTATAGTACACTTGTTGACATGAAAAATCGGGTTCTGCGTTTAACAGCTCTTTTAGCTCTAACGCTACATCTCGCTCATCTTCTACTATCGCTATTCTAATCTTCTGTGCCATATTCTTCTTTTATTAACAAATCTATAGGAGGCCATTTATCCATATCATTAACTTTTGTTATAGGCATATGGAATACCTATCAAAATCTCTGTTCCCGGCGGCCCTACCAATTCCATTCTACCAGATAGTTCTTCGACTCTATTTTGCATATTAATTAAGCCATGTCCATTTCGATCATTTTGTCTTATCCCTATTCCATTGTCCTTAATGATAAGATTAAAGTCTTCGCTAGTAAACAGTATTTCGAGTTCTGCGGCGCTTGCTCTAGCATGCTTTACTATATTGTGTAATGCCTCTTTAATCACAAGGAAAAGATGCCTTCTCTGCTCTCCGGTCAAGACCGAATTGGGCACCTCTCCATTGATATTGACATCGAATTGAATTTCATGATCACCCATAAAGTCTTTCGAAAAGGGTATAACATAATCGACAAATGATTGAATATTGTCTTTGGCAGAATCCATTGCCCAAATGATATCTCTCATATTGCTTATTAGCTTGGTGCTATGGTTCACTATTTTAAAAGCAATATCTCTGTCTTTAGAATTGTCCATATTTCGAATTGCACGATGTGCCAGGTATTTGATCGAAGTCAGGCCCCCACCGAGATCATCGTGCATTTCAGCGGCGATTCGATTGCGCTCTGCTTGTAGAGCCTCTTGTTTTTCAAGCAGAAGTTTTTGTTCTCTTAATTCCGCTTCCTTTCTTTCTATTTCTGTTCTATGTCTTCGTCGTAGAAAAACCAACAATAGCCAAACCAAGGTGATACAGAGCAATAAGGGAACTATAAAACTGGTGTAGATGATTTTTTCGAGTAATAATTGTTCCTCAGGTGACATAGAACGGTCATTAGGTATCCTAAACTTAAGAAAATATTGCCGAATTGGAATAAATCGTACATCGGTCCACTCAAATTTGGGCTATATCGAATTTCATCAAGGTATAAGAGAAAAGGAAAATTGGCAACGGTAAAAAAGATAATGCCCAAAGAAAAGTAAAATTTTGGCATTGATACAAAGCCAATATCCTCATAAACGTGAATTATCTTAGTAAAAACCAGAATAATGAAAAATATACATAAGATCAATCCAATACTAAAATTAAGTGCTATGGCTTGATTTCCTTTATTTATAATGTTGCAGATAGCAATGATCACATATATTGCAATAACATAGTTAATTACCTTAGCCGACCCAAAATCATTGTGAGTAATGTACTTAATAAAAAATGCTATTAGGATCACAGGGTAAAAAAGAAAGATGAATTCATTTGATAAAAAAAAGAACTTTACTATTGGAGATACCACACACTCAATGGAAAAAGCTAGTATAATAACTCCCTTAAGCCAAAATTTTGCTTTAATTCTACAAGTAAGTATTAGAACAAAACTGATGGCGATAGGTAAAAGAAAGAATATCGGATTCAATTATTTTCTATATAGTTAATGTAATCTTTACATGCCGGAGGACATATATTCCCTAAGTTTTGAATGGGTTCATAGTTCCCAAATTTCTCAATCATTAGTGTATCATTCAACACAAATTGTACAGCAACAGCTGTTTTATTGTTGTAGTCCGATCTAATTTCGTTACAAGTTTTACCAAATGTTCTCATTAAAAACTTACCAACCGTTCCATCACATTTTCTTTTAATGTTATATCGGACCAGCTTAAAATAGGACTCCCAAGTATCATTATTAGGATTTCGACCTACATTATTAGGATGATTGTAATATGCCGCTTTATAATCCACAAACCTTTGATTTAACATGGTCCAATCATACAAAGTTCCATGAAAATTATCTGTCAATATGCCTAATTGGGCTCTATGATTTTTGACAATTAACTCATTGATGTCTTTGGGAATGTCGTGTGGTGTGGTGTTAAAAGCTACGCTTGATATGTATCTCTTATTTAAGTCCTTTAAAAATTCTCTAACTGACTCTTGCTCCTCTCCTACTCTTAGGTACTTTATCTCAAAATCATTGGAAGTAGAGATATCTACAAAATCACTTGTATCAGTTTTAAATAATTCATAGGCCAGAAGTTTCTTTTCAGCACTAAGTTCTTTCCAGAATTCATCAAGAGGATCTTTTTTACATCCGATAAGTAAGATGATTAGACCAAGGCAAAAGCATAGATTTTTCATAGGGATTGATTTTGCTTATTAAAAACTGTATTAAGCAATTTACGAAATTAATTACTTGAGTTTTTAGTAATAACTTAAAATATGATTTCATTCATAAATCAATTCTTAATACAACTTAAGTCCTTTTCTATCAAATTCCTATAGAAATAAAATGGACGCTCGTCAAGAAACGATATAGATACTAATTATTTCCCGTAATACCGATTGATGGCTTCGGTACGATTATTTACTTGAAGTTTGTCATAGATATGATGTACGTGTTGTTTGACTGTTCCTAAGGTTATTCCCAAAACGATAGAGATTTCTTTGTACATCAAACCAATCGATAATAACTCCAGGAGTTCTTTTTCTCTTTTGGTTAAAGGCAGTTTATAATCAGACTGTTCCGCATTTAACCTTAAGAAAGCGTCCAACACTTTACGGGCGATGGGTGGGCTGATAGGAGAACCACCATGGTGTAGCTCAACGAGAGACTTGATAATTTCTTCCGGTTCAGAATTTTTGAGAATGTATCCTTTAGCTCCTGCCTTTATGCTCTGGAATATTCTTTCGCTGTCCTCAAAAACCGTAAACATGCAAAATTGCATTTTGGACTTTTTACTGCACTTGCTCAGTTCATTCATTAACTCGATTCCACTGGCTTTGGGCAGTCCAATATCCAAAAGAACAACATCAACCGGATTCATCTCCAGCGACTTCATGGCATCCTCTGCATTATGGAATACATTATCGCAACGCAATCTATCGTCCATATTGAATTCCTCTCTCAAATTCAATGCGACTTCAACCAAGTCTTCAACTACTGCGATATTTATTATTTCATCCATATGGAATACATAATATATTAACCTAACTCATGGAACCCTTTAATTGTTCCAAAGCCATGACCGGAAGAGGTACAGAAATTCTTGCATGCGTTCCATTATTGTTACGAATTTCAAAATTTCCACCAACATCTTCTATTCTCATTTTCATATTCCTTAAGCCATTTCCTGAACTGACTATATTTTCATCAATTCCTATGCCATCATCTGATATCATTATGTTAAGTCTGTCCCCTTCTCCATTGGAAAAAACCATTCGAACAGTCTTAGCACCGGCATGCTTAGCAATATTGTGCAAGCATTCTTTGACCACCAGGAATACATTTCTTCTAAATTTACTCTTGATAAGGCGTTCCTTATCTTCCATTTTGTTTTCGACAATAAAGTCAAGATCAAAATTCTTAGTATACCCTTGCCCATATCGCGTCGCATACTCTATAAGACCCTGAAGAGAGTCATTATCGGTATTCATAGCCCAAATAATTTCAGACATATTGCTGATCAAGGTCGAACTGTTGTTCACAATTTTCTCAACCAATACCTGACTCTCCGGATCTTTATCAATTTTTCTCTTGACCATACGCCCTAAGTGCTTGATCAAAGTAAGTCCTCCACCTAAATCATCATGCATTTCCGCTGCGATCCTATTTCTTTCGTTTTCCAGTTCCCTTTGATGTTTAAGCAACAACTCTTTCTCTTTGGTTTCTTGTCTCTGTTTATCTAAAAGATATTCGTTTTTCCTCTTCTGGTACTGAACAACAAACCAAGCAAAGCCAATACTAATCAACAAAGGCATCACAAAAGACGCCACTATTATCCAAGCAATTTGATCCATTTAGTTTCACATATTAAAACCATCAAGTATCCTAAATGTAACAAAACGTTACCGACTCTTAACAAATCACCATAAATTTTATGTGCACTTTGTGATACAACAAGTACATCAGTAAATACTAAAATTGGGAAGCTGCAGGATAAAAAGAGCAAAATACCTAAGCCAAACCAAAACTTGGAATCCTTAAAAAAATGATCTATCAAGTTAGATTCCAATTTTGATTTGATTTCTCTCACTATCAATACTCCAACAATGATCAATCCAAATGCATAATTCTTCGATGCTACCTCAGTTTGGATATCAATCAAACTAAAGTTTATTAATCCACCTATGATATATGTAGTTAACAGTACAGACAATTCCTTCCTGGTCCTACAAAACACAAAGAGATAGTAAGATACCGTAAGAAGGACAAACAGATTATATGCCAATATATTGCTCCCAAATCTTGCAATTGACCAATGAACTACTATAATTTCAAAGAGACAACAGACTCCCAAGAAAACTACGAAATACTTTAATTCGCTCTTCACGAATAAAGAGACTAGAAAACTAATACTTAGGACAATTGCATAAAATGACATACTATGGGCAAAGACTAGGACAAATAGATCCAAAGTTAATATTCGGATCATATATCATGCCTTGAGCATCCGTCTCTGGTTCTTCTAATTTTACTCCACCTTTCAATAATTGTATTGCCATACTATATTTATCCTTGTAATGTTCTAACATCTGTTCGTGGCTTACTAGCTGATAATGACAATTAGTAGTGTTTTCATTCTCTTGACATACATGTACTGTGCACTTGAAACCACTTCCTGTTTCGGAACATAAATGCATTGTAAGATAGTTGACAACGTTGCTGTCGTTAATATTATACCTGATCAATTTCGGAAATATTTCCCATACACCAAAATCATCGGGATGATTGGCTTCGTAGGTTCTAATAAATGAATTGATATTATCCATAAATCGAGTCTTATTGAATCGAACGCCTATAAGTTCCTCAGAAAAAGAAGATTGCAAATAATACTGTTCAACAGCATGATCTACCTCCTTTGGTAAATATTCCCCATTTCTATTCAGCGATGTTTCGGACACCATACCACTTTTAATAAAATCAAAAGAAAGTAACACCATAAAAAAGAATACGGTAAGTAATAAAGTTGAAAATAAACTTGTCCTCATAATTAATTAAGTTAGTTAAGTAAAAAGAGGGGGGTACAGAATGAAAAGGTGTATCGGGATTTTCATGGGGCTACTGAGCTTAATGGGGTTTACCCAGAAGAATAACTGGAACAAAGTTCCGAAAAACTTTTTAAAAAAGATATATAACTTTTGTTATACAAATCTGAGGAAAAAATATAGCCGATTCTGTATAGAATCGGCTATTCGGAAAAGCTTTAAAATTGAGCGAAGAACTCAATTGGGGGATAAAGCCCAATTATCCAAAATAGCATATCTAAAAACCACTTTGATCTCTTAAAATCCTAAAAGTCAGTTTAAATTAGACGAGCCTAGTGCAAGGTATAAAAGAAAAGCATCGCTGTCAATATAACTTTTGTTATACAAGCCTGTTATATATGAGCCTAAATGGAGATATGTTCCACTAAGACAGTGGTTTATGAGAAGTTGAATTTACCGAAATATCAACAATTTCAAGCAAATATGAGCTAATTTCCATTAATTATTAGTTAAAGACAATGATGCGTTTTGCCCTTCCAGCAAATGTAAGTGATCTTCCAACACGAATTTCTCGCTGTGAAAACGAGTTGATCGTGTTTTTCTATCATGACGCCTTGTAAGACTTCGCGTAAATCTTCGCACATCCTCAATACTGTCTAAAACTAATCCTGGAATAGGTATGTTATTTCCGGCTTCATCTTTGGCCACCATGGTGAAATATGAAGAATTGCAATGCTTAATGATTCCTTTTTGAATATTTTCTGCTTCAACCCTCAAGCCTACTACCATGGATGTTCTTCCAGTATAGTTTATGGAGGCCTTGAGTATAAGCATATCACCGACTTCGACGGGATTGAGAAAGTCAACCTTATTGACAGAAGCTGTGACACAATAGTTTTCCGAGTGTTTTGAGGCACAGGCAAATGCCACCTGATCCATAATACTCAATATATAGCCACCGTGTATCTTTCCTCTAAAATTCGAATGAGAAGGGAGCATTAGTTGTGATACAACAATAGTAGATTCTTCTGTTCTTTTGAATTTCATCCAGCAATCTACATTTTGACCTTTACGGCAATTTCTCCAGCCAGCTTAGTAAATTCTTCTGAATTCCATTGAACCCGAGGCTTAGAAAAATCTATATCGCCTATTCCGTGTATGGGAATCAAATGGACATGGGCATGTGGAACTTCCAGGCCCAAGACAGCAACACCAATTCTTTCACAGGGCACTACCATTTCTATGGCCCTAGCCACTCTTTTGGAAAATACCATCATATCAGCAATGGTAGCGTCGTCAAGATCAAAAAAG
Organism: Saprospiraceae bacterium; assembly: GCA_965230755.1. Taxonomy (GTDB): domain Bacteria; phylum Bacteroidota; class Bacteroidia; order Chitinophagales; family Saprospiraceae; genus DATFJT01. The sequence goes on from CBDDLT010000012.1 coordinate 22,826, forward strand.
TAGTCAATCTCTATCTTAGGTATAACTAAGGCATGTCCCAATTGAAGAGGATTAATATCTAAGAAGGACAAAAATTGATCGTTCTCTGCCAACTTAAAACATGGGATTTCTCCATTGATAATTTTACTGAATATCGTCATTATAAGCCTATGTGAAGGATCTCAAATTTGACCGTACCTCCCGGGGTAGTTATTTCAGCTATTTCTCCCACTTTCTTACCTAATAAACCCTGTCCAATCGGAGAATTAACACTGATTTTTTTGTCTTTTAGATTTGCCTCTGAAGCAGAAACCAATTGATAGGTCATTTCTTTATTGAACTTAAGATTCTTCAATTTTACTTTGGTAAACACTGAGACCTTATCGGTATCTATCTCACTTGCATCCAGAATTCGACAATTGGCCATGACCAATTCCATCTCATTGATCTTTAATTCTAATAGACCTTGGGCATCCTTTGCCGCATCATACTCCGCATTTTCAGATAGATCGCCCTTTTCTCTTGCTTCAGCGATAGCTTGTGCAATATTCTGACGTTCTACAGTCTTGAGGTGATTCAATTCGTTTTTAAGCTTCTCGTAGCCCTCGGGGCTCATGTAATTAATATTACTCATACTCGCATACTTTAACACAATACGAGAAGAACGCATTTACCCATGGGTAGATACGTTCTTCTCCAAAAAGTAAATTTATATATTTTATTTCATTCCTGTATAAACTACGGGGAAAGAGATACTTCCAAAAAACAACTCTTTCCCCGTATTAGTTCCTTTTTTCTCCTATTTAGGCAGTACTATTACAATCCCGAAGCATCAAATTGTCGACCAATTCCGAACCATTTGATCACCTTTTCTCCCAAATCAGGAGCTTTGATGTGAATCAAATACACGCCACTGGCAACAGGGATGCCCTGATGATTTTTCAGATCCCATTCAATGTCCGGTACATATTGAGTCTCGGGAATTCCCGCGTCCTTATCCGTTTGATTTCTGGATTCATTGCGGTTGTACTTTCGAATAAACTTACCATCAAGACTGTATATTGTGACCTCACATTTGGCCGGTAAATTGGTAATTTTTATGATGTTACTCAACTCATTTACCTCATAATCAGAATAAGCATAATAAGGATTAGGTACTGCTCTGATATTTTCTAGCGCCCTTGAAACACCCATATCATTCAATTCTGAAGCTTCTTTGCCTTCAATATTAAATCGAAAGACAGGAAAATCATTGTTAATTCCATTCCCTAAATCTTGTTTGCCAAATGGGTTGTTCACTCTTAGTTTAACAGTTAACTCTTCGGGAATTAAACCGTCTGCGTAGCTCAACAATGGGGTAGCAGGATTAATCAGTGGCATACTGGTCCATTGCACCATTTCCAATGCTTTAATATTGCTTGGTGAAGGAACCGTACTTAAAAGTTCAGCTATGGATGCGCACTCATCATAAGGAGTATCTGTAACATAGATGTTGTGTTGACATCCGGCGGCAATATTAAATATTCCCAAATTCTCAACGGCACCATCAGTAGGAGGATAAATTAAATCCGTTGTTGGATTCCAGATCATATCATCACCGGTCAATCTAAAGATATTCGTATCTACCACCCAAGCATTGTCAGCATTATAAACCGAATTCTCTGAAAAGAATATATTCAATCTATCTCCAGTCTCTATGTTTACAGCGTATCCAGGAAACCAGCTAAAACCTCTTTCCATTGGGTCGTATTGCGGTCTTCCATTGATATCCACCTCTTTCAAAAGTGACGGTTCATCTCTAATAGCCCAATTTCTCTGCCGGTGTTCTGACTCCCATCCTTCATTTATGTACATACTACTTGCCCCTTCCACCACAATACATTTACTCCAAAGCCCTCTATCACTGGTCATAACTATATCAACATTGGGAACACTGGCGAAGGAATATTTCGCAGTATTCGTCTGACCTCTAATGAAGCTAGGAATGGCCAATCCCGTATTGGTCCAATTGGGTGTTACATAGGATAATTGTTCATCCCCATCCTTAGTCCTAAAGTTTGTTATCTGAAATGGCACAAATTCTCCATTGCCTATTTTGTTCATTACATTTCCAGGGTCATATTCCGCATCAAGTTCGCCAACTTCAGTAGCTACAAAGTCAAGACTCTCGCTAAAGAAAGTTGGAAATATAATATCCCTCTCTTGCAAAGTTTCCAATATATTATTGGTTACCGCGCCGAACCAGGGTTGAGCATTTTCATTTTTGTATTCAATTTCAGACCCTACCGGTCGCTTGATTCCTTTATTTCTATCTTCGATATCGTCGAAATCAAGTGCATTGTTCAAGCCAATTGAAATACCCAGATCTCGGAATATTTGCTCGTAAAAACCGCCAATAGCATTGGTTGAAGGGAATATATCTCCTGTATTTAGATTTTCCAATTCCCATCGATCCTGATCGTCTACTTCGTCATTGCCATTGGTATCTAAAAATCTCAATTCGAAATCCCCATCAACCACATCTAGAGGATTGTATACGAATACTTCAATAGGTGCTTCACCCGGATTGTAGCTGATTACCCCATCAAAAGTACCTTCCGCCATTTTCAATCGAGTGGCGTCAGTAATATCTACAAAGCGATCAGAAATTCCTATTCCGGATAACATTTGGACATTGGTACCCTCTCCGTAAAAGGCATTCATACTTACCTCCAGAATGGGTCTCGGTGTTCCAATATAAGGTGCATCTCCTCCATTGCTATCTCCTATATTTCTTCTTCCTCTTAGATAAGGAAATCTTTGCCCTCTTTCTTCGCCTTCAATTGGGTTCACTGTGAACTGTTTATATTCATTATGCGCATAAGCTACCGCTATGAAGTAATAATCCCTATTGTTGATCAAAAAATCATTATCACCAGTTGCAAATAAATCCTTCGTCACATTGACTGTTCTTCTTATACCAGAATCACCTCCCTCCACCTGTAAAACAGGAACGTAGATAAATTCTGATTCGTCACTATTGGGATTTTCCAATACCTCCCAATTGTACAAGGTGGTCACTCCATTAGAAATATCAAAATTAGCAATGATTCTAGCGTAATCCGGGTCTGACAAATCTCCTCTTAACTCATTGAATGTTTGGTAAACCGTATATCCTTCGAAACGATACAAGGAATCCTCGACTCCGGAGGGTGCTCTTAAATCTCTTTCTTGATAAGATTCTCTGTAATTGTTTGAGCTATTTTCATCATTGGTCAATACTAAAATTAGTTGGCGGTCTAATTCAATGATATCAATATCGGGTGCATCCGGTCCATCCGTCAGCTCAAAACATGCATCAAAAAGATTTTGAGCAACAGCATCTGCCTCCAACAAGCGATCCAAACTTGGGCATGGATAATCATAATCAGGCACCCAAACCACTCCAATAATCAAAAAATTATTGGTTCCTGGATCCAAACGAAAGGGGCCGGAAGTTTGAAGTGTCCTTCTATCACCACCAATAGGTACATTTTCCTCGCACATACTCCATCCTCCGGTTTTATTGGGTGGATCAAAAAAAGCATATCTGGTCGGAATACCAGTGTTTTGGTTACCATCACCTCCCACAGTCAAAGGACGGCCACTAGGCCAAGTTCCCGTCATGTAGCTATAAAACTCTTCTGGTCTAGTAGGATCAGAGGTTCCTGGAGGGCCAGAACCCTGTCTATTATAATACATAAAGGATGACATTCCAATTTCATTTCCGTTTTCGTCAGTAGGTCCTTCGAAGTAGTCCACTCCTAAAATTGGTACTTCTGTTCCATAAGTGGGGACATTTTGTCCATTGACTGGACAATCAGTTCCAGATATACCGTCTACCGGATCAGCATTATATACATACATCAAAGATTCAGTAGTATCACATCCTATATAATCATCATCTGAACACCCTAAATCGGGATCAATCCACATCGAAAAGTGGAAACTATCTATCGGCTCTATAGCGCGGTTGATCATCTTATAGCGATAAAAGGTCATATCGTTGATCTGATCCGATGTCTTGAATGCAAAAGACTGAGCCTGTACTTCCATTCTTATTGCATCACCATTTGACTCAGTGTGCTCTCCTCCATTATCATTGTAAATCCAAAAGATCATTTCATCCGCATAGGTCGTATCAGGACAATTTCTAATCTCAATAATTGGATAATCTCCGTCACAAGGGTTGTAAATTCCATCTCCTGTTGGCGGTGGACCTACGTCCCTGAATCCAGCCAAACCGGCATTATTATCCGGCAATTCAAAACCGTGAATATCAAAAAAATACGGATTACCCTTGCCAGGCCATCCCAAAATTCCAAGAGGAATATTACTACAATCAAAGTCATCGCCCATTGATCTAAATGAGCTGATAAATTGATCGATTTCTTCACCGCGAACGATAAAAAATTTATCCCAATTTTCGCATGTCTCTTGATTGGTTTCGCCCCGCCCCGGATTTCCAGGAACTCGACTTGATCGTTCATCATATAATGGACCCGGATAGAAATCTGAGCCAAATGCTGAAGCAGCAACATAAATATCGCCTCCGAGTTGTTGCCCTCCCAACCAAACTCCTCCTGCAAATATGGATGAGACTTCTCTTACTCCCGAACCAGGTTCTATTCTTGGTGCAATATATTTTCCGTTTTCTCCATCCCACCATATATCTCCACCAATTCTTAGTCTGGCTCTGATATTATTAATATCCAATTGTTCCTCTTCCTTACCCGGCAAACAGTCTGAGACCCTAGAATTAGTATAAGTTTCACCAGAGCGTTTCTTATATTTATTGGGACTAATATGTGCTTTAACGAAAAAAAATGAAGATACAAGAATGGCCAAGGTTAGGCTGATTCTTGGTATGCGTTTTCTGTTCATCATTGTAGTAACATTTAAAATAATACAATTGCTCCTACATAGAATTTTCTCGGTCCAGAGTCCAACTCACTTTTGAGCTGCGGAAATTCATCAATGAACTCGTGCGTTCAGATCTCAAGTCATTGATTAAGGTAATTATTGGTCAAAAGAGACTTAGTAAGATTTAATCCCCAAACTAAGTTCTTCTAATTATTATGCCTATTTGTTTCAGTTTTTAAAAGTCAAACATCTGTTACGAAGATCGAGATTCTATGCATTCAATTCTTTCCAATTGAAAGCCATTGTTCAATCTTTGATTTAATAATATATTCCACCAGCAACTTTATTCATTACAAATATGTCGCATTCACTATGCCCACGACAAAGCCATTACGCTTGTCGACGACAGCGGAAAAAAATTTTCATATTACCAATTCTACTAAACAGTGTTCTGGTATTAGGAATAGAAGTTTCCAGTACTACATCCAACTCTTCAAAATGAAGTATCTACAATTTTCTATTCCCGATCGAGTTTCAGTTTCCTTTTATTCAATGCATCTGGTACTAAAAGATAAGAATGTCTATACATTATTACACTTTACTACTCGAGTGCATTGGGCTTTATTACTAGTTCAATAATTTGAACGTGCTATTAGTAAGTCGTACCTAATTAAGGATAAGACACTTCCTAATACAGGTTTTATTTTTATCAGGTATAATTTTTTCCTATCAATATGTGCTATTCAACATTAAATAGCACATATCATCTATTAAAGCTTCGTATCTTAAAATATCAAGCGGGTTATATAGAACCCATTCCTCATTTTACAAGGATAGTGATATTCCAAAGTTATGTGTTCCGTCGAATGGAGAAGTAGCTCTGAATCCATAATCCACTGAGAATCTTTGGTCTCCATCTTTTTTAAGAGGCATTTGCAAAGATGCTCCTAGAGACAACCCACTATATACCTGATCTTGAAAATCATCATCGACTTCTCCCAATGCATATCTGTATGCACCTCTTATCATTAACATCTCCTTAAATGAAACTTCTATACCTGCTCCTAAATCATCTTGAGAAAAGGAATTAGCAGTAAAGTTAACGAAAGGAGTTATTCTACTCAATTCACCAGCTATGTACAAATCATAAGACAATCCTAAGTTAAGGACTGAAGGCAATTCGTAACCTTGAGAACGATGTTCTACAGTGATTGTATTTGACTCTCTTTCATCAGGAGATAATGTTCTAAAACTTAGACCATCACCTCTGTACTTCATTTTCGTACCCACGTTTCTAAGAGAGATTCCTAGTTTTAAATTATCTTTTTCACCACTCACATACTGAACACCGGCATCAAAAGCTGCTGCAAACGCACCAACATTTGAGATGGTTTCACTTACTACTCTTAAAGTTAATCCAACCAAAATCTTATTGTCGAATTTGTGCGCATAAGAAGCTCCAAGATTAAAAAAGCTAGGACTAAAAGTAGCTCCGGTGCCCTCTGGGTTAACCGTAGTCGTGATATCCAGATCTCCAAAATCTACATTCATCACACTTAATCCAAAAACTCCATTGCCCACTTTTTGGCCAAATCCGATAGAACTAAGATTGATTGATGTGCCCTTGAAGTATTGAGCATAACCAACATTTATCTCAGTACCAGTAATTCTGGCTAAACCTGCAACATTAAGTCGAATGGATTCTACTCCAGAAATAAAGGATGTATTCATCGTGTGAAAACCGGCACTACGAGCCCAAGGGTTCATTAATAGCTCATAAGCTCCCGCTTCCCCCTGACGATCAGGGTTCCCGGCAAACAAAGAACACATTCCTGTTACAATAGCAATTAGTGTAAATATTTTTTTCATCACTTTTTATTTTTTTCTAATTGGTATAATTCCAATTCATTTTTCTTTCAAAAATTCGGAGATGCCGTAGCCAACATCTCCGAATATGCCTTGGTCTACAATCCGGAAGCGTCAAATTGTCTTCCAATTCCAAACCACTTAATCACTTTCTCTCCTACTCCCGGAGCATCAATATGAATGAGGTATACCCCACTAGCTACAGGTATTCCCTGATAGTTTTTCAAGTCCCATTCAATGTCCGGTACATATTGTGTCTCTGGTATACCAGAGTCTTTATCTGTTGCTATTCTAGCTTCATTTCTATTGTACTGTCTGATGAATTTACCATCCAAACTATAAATGGTAACTACACATTCTGCAGGTAAGTTTGTAATCTTAATGATATTACTAAACTCGTTAACTTCATACTCTGAATAAGCATAATATGGATTAGGTACAGCCCTAATGTTATCCAATGCTCTCGAGATACCCTCATCATCAAGCGCATTCGCTTGTTTACCCTCCATGCTAAATCTGAATACCGGGAAGTTGTTGTTAATATTATTACCTAAATCCTGCGTTCCAAAAGGATTGTTAACCCTTAGCTTAATGGTCACGTCATCCGGAATTAATCCATCAGCATAACTCAATAATGGTGAAGCCGGACTTATTAATGGTATACAAGTCCACTGTACCTGCTCTAACACATCAATATTGTCAGGAGGGAAGTTCGAACTCAATCCATCAACAAAAGACTCACATCCGTCGTAAGGAGTACTTGTAACATATATATTGTGCTGACAACCCGCTGTAACGTTGAAAATACTAAGGTTAAGCGGATCATTATCCAACGGTGGATAAATCGCATCCGTAGTAGGATTCCACATCATATCTCCTCCTGTAAGCCTGAAGGCATTGGTGTCGATAACTGCAAATGCGTTGTGCGCAGCATATGCTGAGTTTTCAGAGAAGAAAATATTCAATCTCTCTCCAGTTTCAACATTGACCGCATACCCAGGGAACCAGCTGAATCCTGTTTCAGTAGGATCGTATTGAGGCCTACCGTTAACATCAACATCTTTTAACAAGGAAGCTTCGTCTCTAATAGCCCAGTTTCTTTGACCGTGCTCAGACTCCCATCCTTGACCTGTATATATCCTCGTCGTTCCTTCAACAACTATACAACGGCTCCATAGATCTCTGTCGCTAGTCATGACAACATCGACATTTGGTAAATCAGCAAAAGAATAACTACCTCCTGTTGTCTGCTCACGCATATTCATGGCAATTGTATTCTGCGTCCACTGTGGAGTGATATAAGACAATTGTCCTCCATCTCCATCAGATGTTCTATAATTCACTATATGGAAAGGAACAAATTCTCCAGTTCCAATCTTATCCATTTCCGTATCGGGATCAAACTTAGCGTCTGGCTCTCCAACTTCTGTAGAAACAAAATCAAAATTGCCGCTAAAGAAAGCTGGGAATGGAATATCCCTTTCTTGTAAAGTCTCTACGATCTCGTACGTAACAGCACCAAACCAAGGCTCTACATTTTCGTTTGCATATTCTATTTCAGAACCGATCGGACGTTTTACGCCCAAGTTTCTATCTGATCTATCGTCAAAATCAGGAGTATTAGACAATGCTATTGAGATACCCAAATCTCTAAATATTTGCTCGAAGAATCCTCCAATCACGTTAGTAGAAGGGAAAATATCACCTGTCCCTACATTTTCCAACTCCCATCTATCCGCATCATCTACCTCACCATTTCCATTTGTATCTAAGAATCTCAACTCAAAATCTCCGTCTACGACATCCAAAGGATTATAAACAAATACCTCTATCGGTGCCTCACCAGGCTCATAACTAATGATACCATCGAAAGTACCATTGGCCATTTTTAATCGCGTTTCTTCCGTGATATCCACAAAACGATCAGAAATACCTATACCTGATAACATCTCAACCGATGTTCCCTCTCCATAGAATGAGTTCATATTGACATCCACAATAGGTCTCGGTGTTCCTACATAAGGTGCATCACCTCTACTCGCATCACCAACATTTCCTCTACCTCTCAAGTAAGGGAATCTTTGACCTCGAATTTCACCAGAATCTGGACTCAATTCGAACTCCTTATAACTATTATACGCGTAAGCAACTGCGATAAAGTAGTAATCTTTATTGTTTACTAATACATCATTATCTCCAGTTGCAAATAAATCTTGGGTAACACTGATCGTTCTTCTAATACCTTGATCATTACCTTCAACCTGAAGTACAGGCACGTAAATTAACTCTGACTCTTCTGCCAATGGATTTTGCAATACCTCCCAGTTATAAAGTGTAGTTACACCATTACTAACATCAAAGTTTGCCACCAATCTAGCATAGTTAGGATCACTTAAATCTCCCCTCTGGTTATTGAAAGTTTGATATACTGTGTATCCCTCGAATCGGTACAATGAATCAGAAACTCCAGAAGGAGCTTTAAGATCTTTTTCTTCGTAAGACTCCTGATAGTTATTCGAACTATTCTCATCGTTGGTCAATACCAATATAAGTTGCTGATCCAACTCAATAATATCAATATCCGGAGCATCAGGTCCATCCGTCAATTCGAAACAAGCATCAAATAAGTTCTGTGCTACCGCATCCGCCTCTAACAAACGATCCAAAGCCGGACAAGGATAATCATAATCTGCAACCCAAACTACCCCAACAATAAGGAAGTTGTTCGCTCCAGGATCCAATCGGAATGGACCAGAAGTCTGAAGTGTTCTTCTATCACCACCTACAGGAACATTTTCTTCACACATACTCCATCCGCCAGTCTGATTTGGTGGATTGTAGAATGCATATCTCGTAGGTATGCCAGTATTTTGTTTACCATCACCACCTACAGTTAAAGGAACACCATCTTGCCAAGTTCCAGTAAGATATCTGAAGAACTCAGTAGGGTTATTAGGATCCGTTGTTCCCGCAGGACCAGAACCTGTTCTGTTATAGTACATAAAGGATGACATCCCAATTTCATTTCCGTCTTCATCAAGAGGTCCTTCAAAATAATCCACACCCAAAATCGGCACTTCCGTTCCATAAGTAGGAACATTCTGACCTCCAACCGGACAATCGGTACCTGAAATACCGTCTACAGGGTCTGCATTATATACATACATCAAAGATTCCGTAGTATCACAACCGATATAATCATCATCCGGACATCCCAAATCTGGGTCAATCCACATAGAAAAGTGAAAACTATCGATCGGCTCGATTGCTCTGTTAATCATTTTATACCGATAGAAAGTCATATCGTTGATCTCATCAGCTGTAGCAAAACCAAAAGCCTGAGCCTGAACCTCCATTCTAATCGGCAATCCCTCCGACTCATTGTGAGTATTACCATTATCATTGTAAATCCAGAAAATCATGTTATCCGCGTATGTCGTATCCGGACATTTTCTAATCTCGATAATTGGGTAATCTCCATCACAAGGATCATATATACCATCATCATTGACATCTCTAAATCCGGCCAATCCCGCATCGTTATCGGGAAGCTCAAATCCATGAACATCAAAGAAGTGTCTGTTTCCTTTTGCTGGCCAACCCAAAAGACTCAATGGAACACTGTTACAATCAAAGTCTTCCGTGCTAGCTCTAAACGTACCGATGAACTGATCGATATCATCGCCATCTACCGTAAAGAATTTATCCCAATTCTCACAAGTTTCTTGATCCGTTTCACCATCAGGCCCAGAGTTTCCATCGTAAAGCGGACCAGGATAAAAATCTTTACCATTGGTTCCATACTCGGATGCTGCAACAAAAATGTCACCCCCAAGCTGCTGACCTCCTAGCCAAACACCACCGGCAAAGATGGAAGATACTTCTCTTTCACCAGAACCTGGTTCTACTCTAGGCGCGATATACTTTCCATCATCTCCATCCCACCATATATCACCACCGATTCTAAGCCTAGCTCGGATATTATTGACATCCAATTCAATTTCCTCTCTACCTTCTAAACAATCAGAAGATCTGGAACTTGTTACCGTACTTCCACTTCCTGAACCGTTTTTATCCTTGTCAGGTCTAATGTGTGCATCAGCCAACAAAAATGAAAAGCACAGAAGGGCAAAAACAAATACAATCTTAAAAATTAATCTTTTGCTCATTACTTTGAAATTATTTTTTAAAATAGGACAACAGCTCCTACAAAGAATCTTCTCGGTCCTGAATAAAAATTGGGATTAACCAATCTCCAATCATATGAATTCAAAAATGAATTAATGTCTCCACTTCCACCAGCCAAGGTAGCAATTTCACCCTGTCCTGCTGGAGAAGCCAAATAACCATCATCATCTGGTGAACCTGTAGCTGGATATACTCTGATAATATTTCTAGCATCCAAAAGGTTCGAACATCTCAAGAATAAATTGACATTTAGAGCATTCTCACCCTTGCCCAACAAAATGTCTTTATCTAATCTGGCATTTATGGTAAACTGAGAAGGCAATCTCGCTCCGTTAAGAGAACCTACCGTACCAGCACCATCTAATTTTCTTGGAGTTATTTTTTCTGTATAAGGTCTACCCGTAACAAGGGTTCCTTGTAAGTTTAATCCTGTATTCGCAAAGATTTCCTTACCCCACAATTTCGGTCCATTATACTCTTTACCACTTCCATACCTGTAGTCAAGGATCATAACAAATCTATGTCTCTCGTCGAAAGAAAGTGGGAAGATGTTTCTCAAGTTACCCAACTCCGAAATACTCTGCTGAGTTTCAGGACTTGACCCTGTTCCATCTGCAAATTGAAGCGTATAGTTCGCATTCAATTGAACATTTCTCTTTCTTCTCAAGTCATAGGACAAAGTGAATCCTTTAACCGTTCCAAAATCCTGGTTGTCATAAGTCGCGTATGATCCAAGAGGCTCAGGATTGAACAAATAAGTTCTCCACTGAATAAGATCACGTATCTCCTTATAATAAGCGGATAATTTCATCACTGAAAAATCACTTAATTTCTGCTGGAACCCAACCTGATAATCTACTGTCTTTTGAGGTTTGAGGTTACTGTTATTTCTTACGTTATTCGCAACTCTATTATCAAACTCCCAATAGAAAAAGTCTAAAGGAGTAAGAATAGTATTTGAGGTCGGTCTTTGAACTAAGATATCATAATGCGCGAAGAAGTTCGCCTCATCCGAAATAGGAAATGAGAAAGAAAGTCTTGGCATCACATTAACTTGTGGCTCATAATCCTCAAACGACTTGTCCAAAATGTTAGAGAATTCTCTTACGTTCTGAACCTCAATATCAGGATCTGTAAATCTTGGGAATACAATTCCTCCACCAAAAATCACACTACCATCGTTAACCTGAGTTCCTTCAGCATTGTACCATGTATCACCATTTCTGTATGCCTGTACCTCAGAACCACCACTTGAAGTAACATATACTTTGTAATCGTCACCTATACCTCCTGGTCTTTCAATGCCTGTTTCTCCGTGGAATTGATCAGCCGTCATAATATTTTTAATAGAATACGGATCTTTCAAAACTTTGGTATTCGCATCGTATCTGTCTACTCTAATACCAACTCTGAAAATGATATCCTCGAAGGAGAATTTATCCTGAATATATGCTGCTTGATAAATTGGGTTATTTGGCGCAATCATAAAATTCTGCCTACCCTCTTCCGTCTTCCAGAAATCATCAAAACTCACATCTGTTCCCAGTCGCTTACCAGTATAATCATAACCGTGCGAAGATCTTACCACATTGGCGTCGTGCAACTCTCTACCTGAGAACATATCCAAACTCAACAAGTTAGGATCCACGCCTTCAACATTGGTAAACATATCAACTGGATCTCCTGTGATCTTTCTTATTTCACGCAAAAATCTGCTGTTTTCACCAACGGTATAAGTATTAGCATAAATATCTATCGAATCCAGTAATGGATTAGGATTAGGTACTCTGTCTATTACATTCGTTGTATCCAATCCTCCCAAGTGACCATTGGCCAATTGTCTCATTGTAATCCACAATCTTCTTGGACGAATATCGAATTGTCTTTCAACCCTCTCCTCATATAGGATACCGAACTGAATATTGTGAGATCTATCACTGTTTTTAGGAGGAACTATATCAAATGAAGCATTCGCGTCAAACTGATAAATTTCTCTTTCTCTATGTACATTGAAATTGTAAATCTGACCAACGTTGTCATGGAGACCCCATACCTCAGTAAGGTCCCGGATGTTCTCCCCATTCCTCATGGTCAATTCATTGATATTACCTACGTCTTTTGGATTGTAATTTGACAAGACCTCATTAATACCAAAAGTAGAACCAGGAGTGTAACCATCTAATACTGTGGTGTAATCCACATGACTTGTTACCTGAGTTTGGAAATCAGTATTGAAGGCTGGTTGATAACTGAAATCATAAGCACCATAATATCCATAGTTGAATATATTGTCTTTGTGCTCACTGTCATATAGGTCTCGAACATCTTTATCGTATCCCAATTGTAATGTATAGGATACGTTTCTGATAAATCCTTGAATAGAGTCATTTTGACCATCTCCTAAACGCTGTCTAAATCTGAAACTACCTCTGTAGCCTTCAAAATCCTCAATTGGGTTTCTATAACTATTGAACACTCTCCAGTTTGTACCAGTTCTATTGTCTTCTCCTGGAGTAAATTTATTGTACTGGTCAAAGTATTGACCACTTAAAGTAACATCAATACCAGCTCCTAAATAAGCATCTATTTTGGCACCCAAATCTATTCTATCTCTCTCCTCATCTGGTTGATAGTCCATTACCTCAACATCTTCATTGGTAATGAAAGTACTAGCATTGGTAACTGCACCATCTTCAAACAAAATTGGCTGACTCTTAAGCTGCTCTAATGCATCTCCTTTAAGGCTATATATATCTGTTGCCGGAGGATCATCATCAATTCTACTCTGATATTGTGCATTCAATCTATAACCCAGGATAGTTCTTCCTATATCTGTTTCATTTTTTGGCTTGGTCTTTAAAATCGGACCACTCACCGAACCGTTAATTCTCAAGTAACCAAATGGATCTAAACCATAACTGTTTTCCACGTCAATGGATCCTGAAAATTTGCTAGAAGGTCCCTTGGAAGTTAAGGAAACAACTCCACCGATTACATCACCATATCGGGCACTTACACCCCCAGTTAGGATCTGAACCTGCTCGTATTCGTTAATAGGAGCCAAATTCGCTGCTCCTCGAACACGTTGTCCATCTATGAAGTATACTGTATTCTCACCTCTACCTCCTCTGATATTCAACTGTCCGTCAGTACCGACAGATACACCTGCAGTGGTAGCAGCGACGTTATTGACACTTCTGAGCCCCAGATTCTTTATTTCATCTGAAGTAACCGTACCACCCGTTGTAGTTTCACCTTTGTTAAAAAGTTCTTTTTTGAATTCGACTACCACAACCTCTTCTAATACTAATCCGGAAGCTAGTTCAATATCGATAAACTTTGTCTCATCACCTGAAACGCTAATTCCAGTTATTTTCTTAGACTGGAGCCCTACATAAGAAGCTTCAAGGTCATAAGTGCCGGGATCGACATTCGAAATCAGATAGTTCCCGTCGAAGTCAGTTTGCGTACCTTTGATCAAGGCACCTCCCTTATAAATGGCAATAGTACCAAACAAGACCGGTTCTCCGGAATCGTCAATTACTTTACCCTTGATTGTCCCTTGAGCCAAGAGACCAGATACTCCAAAGACAAAGCTCAATAGAAGTAAAAGTATTTTTTTCATGTTCAATTTTTTTCACTGTTACAGAAGTCCTCGCAATAACATGACAATGTTAAGAAAATTAACAATTATAACAAAAGTTATTTCATTGATTGTCAAGCCATCACTTTCATAAATTACAAGAAGTTCAACATCGTAGAATTCTGTCTAACAGACATTTAACAGAGAATTTACATGCCAATTCCTCATGATTCATGGTCCACTATTTTTTTGAATAGAACACTATGTAGCGCTTGTTTACTATAGTCGTTCCATCCTGCAACATGTGGGCTCAATATAACATCCTCGAAAGCACATAAACGCTGCATCAGTTCTCTCTCTTTTTTTGTCAAACTCTCCATTTTCTCATTCTCAAACACATCAAGAGCAGCACCCAATACTTTTTTGAATGTCATAGCCCTAATTAGTGCTTTAGTAGAAACAACCTTACCTCTGGAAGTATTGATCAAATAAAATGGGTTTTTCATTTTACTGATGAATTCATCGTTGATAAGATGGTAAGTTTCTGAAGTCAATGGTACATGCAAGCTAATGATTTGAGCTCGCTCAAACAACTCTATCATTTCGACACAATGTCGTCCTTCTGACAAGTACTTATCATAAGCCAGAATTTGAACATTAAAACACTCTAATCTCCTGGCCACTTCTCGAGCCACATGACCATAACCAATAAGCCCAATAACTTTAGATTCTAGCCGAGTCCCTCTTGCAGCTTCGCGATCCCAATTGAATGACCTGATCATTTTTTCCGCTTTGGGAAATTTATTCAGAAGTCCAAGTATCATACCTATGGCGTGTTCTGCCACCGCCGCCGCATTCCCTTCCGGAGATCGATATACATTAACTCCTCGTTGTCGGGCGTATTCAAGATCTATATTTTCCAAGCCAGAACCAACTCGTCCTACGAAGGAAAGCCTACTAGCTGCATCCAATAGGTCCCGATCCACACGAAATTTACTCCTAATAATAAGACCTTCGAAATGATGAATGTCGGTCAAGGCCTCTTCTCTGTTGCAGTTCGGTCGATAATCAAGCTCGAAACCAACAGACTCTAAGTCATGTAAAAACTCATCAATTACCTTGCAGACAATAAGAATAGGACGGCTCATATTTAGTTTAAGTCAAATGAGCGTTAAAAAATCAAACCACAAGATTCGAAATATTTCACTAATATCTAAACACTATGAAATAACAGTTCCAACCTCTTCACCTCTGATAATTCTTTCCAGATTATTTTTTTCATTGATATCAAAAACAACTATGGGCAGTGCATTCTCATGACATAAAGTAAACGCCGTCATATCCATAATCTTCAGCCCCTTAAGAATAATGTTGTTGAAGGTAATCGAAGTAAATTTTTCAGCATTTGGGTTCTTTTCGGGATCTTCTGAATAAACTCCATCCACTCTGGTTCCTTTCAGGATTACATCTGCGCCCATCTCATTAGCTCTTAGAGCCGCAGTAGTATCCGTAGTAAAATAAGGTGAACCAGTTCCAGCTGAGAATATGACGACCCTACCCTTCTCCAAATGTCGAATGGCTCGCCTTCTTATATATGGTTCGGCCACCTCCTGCATATTTATTGCAGAAACCAATCGGGTCTTAACATCCATATTTTCCAAGGCGCTTTGCAAGGCAAGACCATTGATCACAGTGGCAAGCATACCCATATAATCACCTTGAACACGGTCAATCCCAGAAGATTCGGCTTGCAGACCGCGATAAATATTTCCTCCACCAATGACAATGGCAACCTCTACACCTAGATCTACCAAGGACTTTATTTCACCTGCGTAATGCCTCAGTTGAGTAGCATCTATTCCAAAGCTGTTATCTCCTACGAGAGACTCTCCACTCAATTTCAGTAAGACTCTTTTATATTTAATAATATTGTCCATCATCATTTTATTATTAGACATAAAAAAAGGGAATTATTTCTAATTCCCTTTAATAATTTTTTATCCTAAATGAATATGCTTAAAGCCAGTTGCTGTAAGATCCTTGTGAACCCCTTGTAAGTACTGAACAACTGTTTTCTTGCTGTCTTTCACATATTGCTGATTCAACAAAGTTCTCTCTTTGTAGAATTTATTCAATTTACCCATAGCAATTCGCTCTAGCATTTCTTCCGGTTTCCCTTCTGCTCTTGCCTGCTCCTTACCTATTTCGATTTCTTTTTCTACAACAGAACTGTCTACCTCATCTTTATCTAATGCGATAGGCTTCATAGCCGCTACTTGCATTGCCACATTTCTTCCCGGCTCAATATAATCAGGACCTTCTAAGTTAAGTGCCAACAAAACTGCTGCTCTATTACCCATATGGATGTAAGATAAAACCTGACCTTCTCCAGCTTTAGTTTCGATCTTATGATATTCAGACAATTCCAATTTTTCGCCGATTACTCCAATCTGCTCAGTTACTTTTTCGCCAATCGTCATTCCTGACTCATACTCAAGGCCCAATAACTGATCCAAAGAATCCGGAAGATTTTTTAATGCAATATCTCCAAAACTCTCAGTCAACTTTACAAAGTCGTCATTCTTGGCAACGAAATCTGTCTCACATGACAATCTCAAAACAATACCACTATTTCTATACTGGTCCGTTTTAGCGATTACAACACCCTCAGTAGCCTCACGACCTGCTCTCTTCTCTGACAATTTTTGTCCTTTCTTTCTGAGGTACTCTACAGCCTTTTCGAAATCTCCTTCTGCCTCAGTAAGGGCTTTTTTGCAATCCATCATACCCGCGCCCGTCATGTCGCGTAGTTTTTTTACATCAGAAGCTGATATTTTACTCATTGAAAATTCTCTTTTATTTTGTTCGATTAAAAAAATTTAGGCTTCCGCGGCAGTTTCTTGTTTCTTTTTGCTCGCTCTTTCTTCTAATCCCTCTTTAATACAAGAAGTCAAATACTCCATGATCAATTCTATTGATTTCGAAGCATCATCATTTCCGGGAATTGGATATTGAACCAAGTTTGGATTAGAGTTGGTATCTACGATTCCGAATGTAGTCAATCCCAATTTCTTCGCTTCCGCAAGAGCAAGATGCTCATGAGAAATATCAACTAGGAATATCGCATGTGGAATTCTGTTCAACTTGGCAATACCACCTAAAACACCCTCCAATTTGTCCTTTTCTCTAGAAAGAGTAAGTTTTTCTTTCTTAGTTATAGAACTCAAAGTTTTATCGCTCAACATCTTTTCAATGCTGTTCATTTTCTTAATAGATCGTCGAATAGTAGCAAAATTGGTCATCATTCCACCCAACCATCTTTCCGTCACAAACGGCATTCCCACTTCAAGAGCTTTGGTTTTCACAATCTCCGAAGCCTGCTTTTTGGTAGCAACAAAAATGATTTTTTTACCTGATTTTGCCAGATTCCTCATCGCCTTACCGGCTTTCTCAAGGCACTCACTGGTCTTATTCAAGTCAATGATATGGATACCCTTTTTCTCAACGAATATGTATTGAGACATTTTCGGATTCCATTTTCTTTTCAAGTGTCCAAAATGAACACCTGCCTCCAATAATTCTTTATACTTAGGTACTTGCATCTCTCTAATTTTAAAACTAAAAAATTAACGCTTACTGAACTGGAAGCTCTTTCTCGCTTTAGGCTTACCGTATTTCTTTCTCTCCACAATTCTCGAATCTCTCGTAAGCATTTTATTGCTTTTCAAAGGCTTTCTAAAATCCTCATTAAGCTGAACCAATACTCTAGCAATGGCCATTCTTACTGCTTCCGCCTGGCCCTTAAAGCCACCTCCATATACATTAATCTTTAGATTATATATATTTTCAATACCGACAATATCAAACGGTTCTGTAACTTTTGATCGAATATGTTGAATCGGGAAATAATCTTCCAACTTCTGCCCGTTTACTTGAATTTCCCCTTTACCTTTGGTAAGAAAAACTCTGGCAATAGCCCGCTTTCTTCTACCTACTGCATTCAATGATTCCATATAAATTAATAATTTAGTTTTAGTGGCTCAGGCTTTTGAGCTTCATGCTGATGATCAGGACCCGAATAAACAAATAATTTTCTATACATCTGGTCACCTAACTTAGATTTAGGCAACATCCTCTTAACCGCCAATTCAATAATTTTCTCTGGCTGTTTTTGCATTTGTTGCTTTGCAGTTCTTTCTTTCTGACCACCTGTGTAACCGGAATATCTTTGATAAACTTTATCTTCCATTTTGTTACCGGTAAATCTCACTTTCTCCGCATTGACAACAACAACATAATCTCCGCAATCAACATGAGGAGTGTAATAAGCTTTGTGCTTACCCCTTAATATTGTAGCAATCTCCGATGACATCCTACCTACTACTAGGTTGGTCGCGTCCACTAAATGCCACTTTCTCTGTACATCCTCTTTGCGAACTGAAACCGTCTTATAACTTAATGTTTTCACCTCTATTTCTTTTAATTGAGCTGCAAAGGTAGCTTCATTCATGAGAACTTACAAGATGTTGGGGCAATTATTTTTCTTGGACTCCTGTAACCGATTGATTATCAGATAAATTTTCGCATTATTTTTTCAAATACCCTCTTGAATTCTGGTTATTTATCAGGTTTTTTTAGTCTACGAGTAACTGACATACTCCTTATAGCATAGAGAAGATATTCTTCGGAAAAAATCAGATTGAACTTATTTCCATTATTTTTATTGGATAATTAGAATATTAAGAATGAATAGTGGAAGATCTTAAGATTAGTTCGAAGAGGAAAAAGGATCATATTGATCTGGCGCGTAGTGCAGTTGAGTTCAACAACGATCCCCGTTTTTATTATGAACCTCTACTTAAGGGAATGCCTTCCAACGAATCCAATCCCGTCAATTTTTTGGGCTTTAAATTGAATGCTCCTATATGGATCTCAAGTATGACCGGAGGAACAGCAAAGGCCAAACAAATCAATCACAACCTAGCCATGGCCTGTGGAAAGTACGGATTGGGAATGGGGCTTGGTAGTTGTAGAAGGCTGTTAGATGATGTAAGTGGAATTGAAGATTTTGATGTTAAAGCTCTAATGAATGGCCAACCCCTATTTGCCAATCTCGGTATCGCTCAAATTGAAGAACTCATTCGAGATAATGCATTGGATAAAGTTCATAATCTGATCGAAA
The DNA here is from genome assembly GCA_965230755.1 of Saprospiraceae bacterium. Lineage (GTDB taxonomy): Bacteria > Bacteroidota > Bacteroidia > Chitinophagales > Saprospiraceae > DATFJT01. The sequence continues at coordinate 42,505 of CBDDLT010000012.1, forward strand.
AACTCGAAGCCGATGGGCTCATTGTTCATATCAACCCATTACAAGAATGGCTGCAGCCTGAAGGGGACTTTATAAAAATACCGCCCATTGAAACGCTTTCTGAACTGCGAAAGAATTACTCGGGATTGCTGATAGTTAAAGAAGTAGGACAGGGATTTGGAATGCAAAGCCTCAAGGCGCTTTTCGAATTGAAGGTAGACGCCATTGAATTTGGTGCTTTTGGTGGGACCAACTTCTCAAAATTAGAACTGCTGAGATCTCAGGATCAAGCCCAGTACGAAGCATTGACAAAAATTGGTCATACTGCCGAAGAAATGGTAGATTTTTGCAACGAACTCTACAATGAAGAAAATAAGAATGTCCAATTGATCATATCAGGTGGCATTAGGAATTTTTTAGACGGATATTACCTGTGCAGCAAAGCCAAACACCACAGTATTTACGGGCAGGCGGGCGTATTCCTTCAGAGGGCCCTAATTGATACGCAAGAAGTGTTTAACTTTGTTTCGAAAGAGATTCAGGCCCTTAGGATTTGCCAGACATATCTCAGCCTGAAATCGAATCGGATTAAATAATTTAAGCAGTGGAAAAATTAGATTCAAAAGGTAGAATTAATGGTTTTTCTAAACTATCTAAACTGAAGAAAATTCAGTGGATTGCAGAAAATTTCTTCAAGGATCCGGAGAGAGTAATCCAAGAACTATCCAGTTACTGGCATAGAAATGATAAGGAACAGGAAATCATAGATGGTTTCAGTGAAAATACCATCAGTAATTTCATTCTTCCTTATGGTGTCGCACCCAATTTCCTCATAGATGACAAGTATTACTGCATACCCATGGTAATAGAGGAGTCAAGTGTTGTCGCGGCAGCATCAAGTGCAGCAAAATTCTGGTCCAAGAGAGGTGGTATTAAAACAGAGATTATTGATACCATTAAAAATGGACAAATCCATTTTTCTTATCCTGGTGATGCTAATGAACTGTTTGAAAAAGAAGAAAACATTAAGAATCACCTGATCAGGAAATGTAGGGATATCACTGCGAGCATGGAAAAACGAGGTGGAGGGATAATTGATATTAAGTTGAAAGCGGTGGAAGAGCTTGAGGATACTTATCAAGTTTTTGTACAGTTTGAAACCTGTGATTCTATGGGAGCGAATTTTATTAATTCTGTCCTTGAAAGAATGGCTCGTAGTCTTAAAGATCTTTTCCCACAATCCAAACCTGAAGTTCTGATGTCGATCTTGTCTAATTACAATCCGGAATGTTTAGTCAAGGCTTATGTTAGTTGTGAAATTTCGGAGTTGGGTGACTTTGAAGATGGCAGAATTTCTGCATCCGATTTTGCCAGAAGATTTTGTCAAGCCGTTCAAATCGCACGACATGATCCCTATCGTGCGGTAACCCATAACAAAGGAATATTTAACGGAGTCGATGCTGTAGTCTTGGCTACGGCCAATGACTTTCGAGCAATAGAAGCTGCCGGTCATGCCTATGCCTGCAGAGATGGCAGCTATAGAAGTTTGTCCAACTGCAGTATTGAAAATGGTATTTTTTATTTCGAATTGACCCTCCCGCTTGCGCTTGGCACAGTAGGTGGATTGACAAAGCTTCATCCAATGGCCAAAAAGTCATTGGAGCTGCTTGGAAATCCTTCGAGTAGAGAATTGATGTCTATCGTGGCATCGACAGGCCTTGCTCAAAATTTTGCCGCCTTGAGATCACTGGTAACCTCTGGTATTCAAAAAGGTCATATGAAAATGCATCTAAAAAATATTGTCCAACAACTGGGAATTCCAGATCAGTACCACGAAAAGGTATCTGCATACTTTGAGAATAAAGTAATCTCATTCAGTGCGGTAAAATCCTATTATAAGGAATTGCTCTAATGGAATACTTTAAATCCAATGGCAAACTACTCCTGACAGGAGAGTATCTTGTTTTAAAAGGTGCTCAGTCTCTAGCACTTCCATTAAAATACGGTCAAACCATGCAGGTTTCTGATTCCCATAGATCGTCCATAGAGTGGAGCAGTTGCAGTTTGGACGGGCAAATATGGTTTGAAGCAATGTGGGATACGCAGTCAGGTACAATTCGTTGTAGTCAAACAGAAATTGGTGAAAGATTAGGCCAATTGCTCACGTTGGCCTTCGAACATGCGGACAAAAGTCTGGGATCTCAAGGATACAAAGTCGAAACAAAACTGGAGTTCGAAAGAAGCTGGGGATGGGGAAGTAGTTCGACACTCATTGATCTCATAGCCCAATGGCTGGATATTGACCCCTTCTATTTGGCAAAGAAATCTTTCGGTGGTAGTGGTTATGATATAGCATGTGCAAGAAGCTCTGGCCCTATACTCTACGACCTTAAGGATAAAAAACCCAGTTATCGTAGAGTGACATTCGACCCTAGTTTTAAAGATCAAATCTATTTCGTTCATTTAGGAATAAAGAGGGATACTCGAAAGGCCCTGGCTGAGTTTGATCATTCCAAAACCTATCATAAGGAAGTGGAGCTATTGAATGAATTTACCACTTCTCTACTATCAGATATTAGTTATGAGGATTTCTGTACTACCATCGTAGATCACGAGGAGCTTATCTCTGAGATCCTTAAAAAGGAACGTATTGGATTAACGCTATTTGGAGATTTTCAAGGAGTAACTAAATCTCTTGGTGGTTGGGGAGGAGATTTCATCATGGCTACAAGTAAAGAATCAAGGGAATACGTCATTGACTATTTTAAACAAAAAGGCTATTCCACCATTTTTCACTATAGCGAAATTGTATTGTGATGAATTCGAGATGGGTAGATTCAAAGGTGGTTGATATAGTAGAAGAAACTGATTCGGTAAGAAGAATATTTTTAGAATACGATGAAGCATTCGACTTTAAGGCTGGGCAATTTATAGTTACCGATCTGCCTATTCACGAAAAACGTACTCAGCGCTGGAGAAGTTATTCCATTGCCAATGATTATAATAAAGATGGATTTATCGAACTCTGTGTGGTTCATTTAAAAGGAGGACTTGGTTCCGGGTATCTTTGTAAAGAATTGAAAATAGGAGATCAAATAACACACAAAAGACCTCAGGGAGGATTTGTACTCCCCAAGAATTCAACCAGAAATATGACCTGGATATGCACTGGGACAGGTATCGCTCCTTTTAGAAGTATGTTGCACGAATTAATTCGTGAAGAAAAATTCGATCAATCTATTCATTTGATTTTTGGTACTCGAAAAGAAAGTGATATTTTGTACAGAAAAGAAATGGAAGATTTTCAAGAAAAATTTTCCTGGTTTAATTATAGCGTAGCACTAAGCAGAGAGCCCAACTGGCCTCACTATGGCTATGTTCACCCCCTCTATGAAAACCTCAGTTCCAAAGAGGATTTATTCTACTTATGCGGCTGGCCAGTCGTGGTGGATGAACGCTTCTTAAGACTTACTGAGAAAATGGATGTCCCGAAAGATCAGATCCGATTTGAATTTTATGGATAATTTTTTTCTTTTCAGGCAACGTTTTGAAGTTTCACTGAATCTGATTGTTCTAAAGGGGTTATGATAACTTTGCTTTATTTAGGAACAGAAGGGTTTTTGTAGAGAATGAATTGATAACCTCTGTGGAAGAAAAAGACCTTATTCTCGGTTGTATTGCAGGTGATAAGGCTTGTGAAAAAGAGCTGTTTCATCGCTTTGCCGGCAAAATGTTGTCGGTTTGTATGAGATATATGGGCAGTTATGAGAGGGCTGAAGATATTGTTCAAGAAGGATTCATTAAAGTTTTTGGTTCTTTGAACAAATTCAATTTCGAAGGTTCTTTTGAAGGTTATATTCGAAGGATAATGATCAATACTGCTTTAAGAGAATTGAGTAGGTTCAGAAATCAAAAAGAATCTTTTGGCTACGAATACGATAATGATTCGGCTGATTTCCCGGACGCAATTTCAAGAATGACTGTTGAAGAAATTCAAGTCCTTATTGATCAATTGCCACAAGGCTACCGACTGGTTTTCAATCTCTACGTGATCGATGGATTTTCCCATCAGGAAATTGCTGAAAAATTAAACATCGCTGTCAGTACTTCCAGATCACAATTGGTAAAAGCGCGCAAGCAACTACAGGGTATGATTAATAAACTAGAAAAAACACGAACATGAGTCAGGACGGACTCCGAGATTTTGATAAGTTGATACGGAACAAGTTTTCCGATCACGAGCTCGTGCCTAAAGATGACCTGTGGGAAAGACTGGAACAACGCCGTTCTTCTGAGAAAAAATCAGATCGTAAAAAACTCGTTCTCCTTGTTCTATTATTCTCGTTCATGGGACTGGGCGGATTGTATTATACGTTATCTCCGGACAATGAGCTTTCTTCAGATCAATTGAATAAAGATTCGATTGAAAAACAAGATGTCATTCAGCAAGAGAATGATATCGAGAAGTCTTCCGGAGAAACTCAAGATGCTGTTTCACTTAACGCTGAATTGGATCTACAATCCGAAAATGAACAAAATATAAGTTTAAATACTCAGCAAAGAGATGATAGCGGTCAAAATATAGCAGTTGTCACAAATCGTTCTAGTGCTAGCTCCGGTAATAATGTAATTCGAAGAGATGAGATTGAAACTTCGAGTAAGCAGGGGTCAGTTATAGGTCTTTCCGCAAGGGAAAAATCAGAAGGTCTCAATGACTTGTTGCAGGACGAAAATATTCAATTAGATAAAAGTGCGATCTCTGAGGAGCACCAGCTTACTGGTCAAAGAAAATTGGCATTTGATGCACTGGAGACTATCTCAGTTACGGAAGGTGTATTAGGTCCTGACAGAAAACAAATCAATTGTCCAGTATTCAAGATAGACCAAAAAACAAATAGCATTACGGTTGAATTCGGACTAGGGCCTGCTCTCTCTTTCCACAATCTATCTTCTAATACTGACGATAGCGAGTATCTACAAGTAAGAAGCGAAACAGAAGAGGCGCTGGTACATTATGGAATGAGCGCGAGAGTTAAAAAAGAATGGAGCAATAATTTGACCTTAGGTGTAGGTATCAATGCTACGGTATTTAATTACAGATATCGCTTTGTAAACAGCATGGAAACCAGAACTACAGTTATTACAATTGATACACTTTACACTCCACAAGGACAACATATAACAGTGGATACACTCAATAGAATCGAGTACGGTATCTACGAAAAGAAAAGCTTTAATAAACATAGGTTGATAAGTTTCCCGGTTTCTTTGGGGTATTCCTTCAAAATGGACGATTATTTCATAGAGCCTTATGGTGGAGTAACCTTAAATTGGAGACAATTCACTTCCGGAGATATTTCTTCCATTGATGATTTGCGACCAAGAAGTATTGATTCCGAAAGTAGAGACGCTTTGGTTTATAAGAACAACTTGGGGATATTATATCACGTAGGATTGACGGTTGGTAAAAGCGTGAATGAAAGACTTTCCATTTTCTTCCAACCCGAATTTCACAAAGTCTTGGAGCCGATTTCCAAGGAGAATTATCCCGTTACGGAAGAGAGAGATTGGGTTAATTTCAATCTCGGTGTGAAGTATAAAATATGGCAAAGAAAACACGTAGCTCGATGAAGGAATTCTTACATATCATTTTAGTGCTGGCAGTGGCTGTCTTTATTTCTTCCTGCGATAGAAGTGAAGATAATTTTACTGTGGTTGATGGTAATGAGTATTACTCTGAGGATAGCAATATTGAGACTTTGCTCAGAGAAATTAACCCACAGGAAGAAATTTTGCATTTCTCCTATAAGAATGACCAGGTACAACCTTATGACCAGCAATTAGATCTAGGGGCCTTTACCGATAGAATATTGTTTGAGTTGACCCCGCTTAGCTTTGAAGATCGTTTTGGTGATGTATATAGAGGCAAAGTTGAGGTATATATCGAATATGCGAACAAATCAAAAGATTATTTGAGAAGAGGGTTTAATACCCAATATGAGGACATGAGTTTGTTGCAATTTGATTTTGCCTTGAGAATGATTTTTACGGATGATAAAGGATATAGATTAAACCTGCGAGAACCAGGTTTGGAAATCTCACTGATTTCAACAGGAGATTTTATCGCTGAAGATATTTTTACGCTGAAGGATCCTGATAGCGGTTGGCCTTATATCTGGAAAGATCATCCGTTAAAAGATGAATTCAATGCGTCAACTACCATTGTGACCGAGGGAGGTAATGAATTTATTCAGTATGACTTTATTATGAAGGACAATCAGTGGGTTGCATTCGGTAAAATGTCAGAATCTGAATACAGGGAAGAGCTTTGCGTAGAAATCAATAATTCAGAAGAAACCCTTGCAGATGAAGAAAAAACGATGGCTTTTGCCGTCGTAAATAATACTTCCGGTGTTGAAATTGTTCAGTTTCGATTTGACGAAGGATCAAGTTCGTTTTGTACTGTTACTTATCCTAAAGAGCAAATTTCAAGAATAGTAATATGTTCTATGAGCAATTATGTGGATTACTTCTATCATGAAAGTTTTTTTCAAGACAAATCGTCTGAAAATATCGTGATTCAACACGACGAAGTGGAATTGGAAACGCTTATCGAAAGTCTTTCTTCGATTTAAGTTATATATTTGTTTAACAATATTGGATTGAGCCATTCTGAACTTCTCAGAATGGCTTTTGTTATGAAAGTAAAATTTATTGTTTAGGCTATGAATCAATCAACAAAAAGAGCGATACTTATCTATACGGAGGACACTCCAAATCCGGAAACGATAAAATATGTGACCAATAGCATTCTTTATCAAGGAACGGCAGATTTTAATACCAAGGAACTGGCAGAACAATTCTCGCCGCTTGCTACTCATTTATATCAGCTACCTTATGTGAAGTCTGTCTATATCAGTCAAAATTTTGTTTCTATTACCAAAGAATTCAATTTTAGCTGGGAAGACATCATGCTAAAACTTAAGGAAGAAATTAAGAACTATATTTCTGAAGGTAAAGAAATAGTATCGGAGAGCTTCCAGGACTATGTGCGAGAAAAAGAGGAAGATCAGGTACAACAGCAGTACACTGGTGATGACAAGGAAATCGTACTAAAGATTAAAGAACTGATAGAAAAATATGTCAAACCAGCTGTTGAAATGGATGGTGGAAACATAGAATTCCACTCTTGGGATAATGGCAAGGTTACCGTCCTTATGCAGGGTTCTTGTTCAGGTTGTCCATCCAGTACGGTAACGCTGAAATCCGGGATTGAAGGTATGTTAAAAAGAATGGTCCCCGAAGTTGAAGAGGTCATCTCTGTAGCAGGATAAGTATTCAATGATTCCCGATATCTCATCTTCTGATATTCTTCAACTTTGCCATAAAGTTGGAGAATTCATGTTGAATGAGTCACGGAAATTTACCAGCCAGGATATTCACACAAAAGATAACAATACCCTTGTATCTTATGTCGATCTTAAGTCTGAAGAGATGCTCGTTGAAGGGCTTAAATATATATACCCTCAAGCTAGAGTCCTGGCAGAAGAAGGTACTTCATCATTTTCTTCTAACTCTCCTGCCCAATGGATTATAGATCCTCTGGATGGCACCACCAATTACCTTTTTAAGCTACCGTGCTTCTGTATAAATATTGCATTCGAGTTTGAACAAGAACTTTATTACGCCTTTACTTATCATGTTAGCTCCAAGAATTTTTACTGGGCGAAAAAGGGTATGGGATCATTCAAGAACGAAACTAGACTGCTTCCTACTAGCCAAAATGATTTTAGCAAAGGCCTCTATGCCACGGGATTCCCTAAAAAGTTCGATTTTGATTTATCTTCATACATGAATATGCTTGAAGAATTCATAAGAAAAACCAGGGGAATAAGAAGGCTCGGTTCAGCCGCCTTAGACCTAGCCTATCTTTGTGAAGGCATATTTTCAGGATTTTATGAACGATCACTTCAACCATGGGATATAGCCCCAGGCGTTTTATTGGCCAGAGAATCAGGTTTAAAAGTCACAGATTTCTATGGAGAACAGAATATGCTCCAAAATGGAAGTATAGTCGCCGCTCATCCCGACATACATCCTGTTATGATGGAAATCATTCACCGCAACACTGAGCAATTATGAAAACAGATATTCTAATTATCGGCTCCGGAATAGCTGGCCTTTCAACTGCTATCTATCTCTCAGAAAAAAAGCCCGACTTGCAAATTACGCTGATAGCGAAGAGAAGTTTAAGAGAAAATAATACCATCTACGCTCAAGGAGGAATAGCGGCAGTCTGGAGTGAAGAAGATAGTTTTGAGGAACACATTAACGATACCAAAATATCTGGTGACGGTTTGTGTAATCACGATATTGTTGAGAAAATTGTCCAACAGGGCCCGGACTGTATTCAGGACTTGATAAGATGGGGGACATCCTTTGATCGAGATAAAGAGAACAGGAACGAGTATAACTTGGGTATAGAAGGTGGACATTCTCATCATCGAATATTACATCATAAAGATATTACAGGACGCGAGATTCATCGAAGCTTGATCGACCATTTGGAAGGCCTTAAAAACGTTGAGTTGTTGGAGAATTTGTTTGCAGTTGACCTACTTACTCAACATCACCTGGGAAGAAATATTACGAGGCTAAGCCCTAATATCGAATGTTACGGCGCCTATGTAATGAATGCCAAAAACAAATCCATCAGTAAATGCCTGGCCAAATTTACAGTATTGGCAACGGGTGGTACCGGAGAATGCTATAAATCATCTACCAATCCAATTACAGCGACAGGAGACGGGATAGCTATGGCATATAGAGCCAAGGGTAGAATTGCCAATATGGAATTCATTCAATTTCATCCTACCAGTCTGTATCGCCTGGACCAAGAAGGTCCCTCGTTTTTGATATCTGAAGCCGTAAGAGGAATGGGAGCTGAGTTGGTCGATCATAAGGGTAGAGCCTTTATGAAGAAATACGATGAGAGAGGTAGTCTTGCGCCAAGGGATATTGTTGCCCGGGCCATAGATAATGAGATGAACAAACTGGGAATTGATCATGTATATCTGGATTGTAGTCATCTTAATCGAGAGGATTTCCAAGATCATTTTCCCAATATAATTGATCATTGCAAGTCCCTCAATATTGATCCTATTAATGAAGCCATACCTGTGGTACCAGCAGCTCATTATTGTTGTGGAGGCATTGTTGTAGACGAATTTGGACACTCGTCCATCAATGGCCTTTACGCCATTGGAGAGTGCAGTTTTACCGGTCTTCACGGTGCGAATAGATTAGCTTCGAACTCCTTACTTGAGGCATTGGTCTATGCGAAAAATTCTACCGAGCATATATTGGACAATATTGATCGACGAGAATGGAGAGATGAAATCCCGGAGTGGGACGCCAAAAGTACCAGTGATGCCAAAGAAAAAGTTCTATTGACTCAAAGCTTAAAGGAACTCAAAGAAATCATGAGTTTTTATGTTAGAATTGTCCGTTCCGATGTTCGACTCAAGCGTGCAATGGATCGACTCAACCTGCTCTATATGGAAACAGAAGATCTCTATCGTACCACAGTACTCTCTCCACAGCTTTGTGAGTTGAGAAATATGATTACCATTGGATATCTTATTACCCGATCAGCCATTCTACGCAAAGAAAGTCGTGGGCTACATTATACTTCCGATTATCTCGGAAAAAACAAGCAATTCGTAGAGAATACGCTACTTTAAACAGGAATAAACTCTTTACTTAGAGCATACCTTACCAGATAATCTTATAATTTATCGATGATTTTTCGCGCTTCCGCATATTTATAAGCCCCTACATCAATGCGCTCAAGTACTTTTTTTGCCATGGCCGAATCATCTGCCTTGAGATATGACATGGCTAAATACCAGCGTGCTTGCTGTTCTATTAACATATTTTTTCCTTCCACAATTTTTCGAAATATCGGTATTGCATTTTTAGGCTTATCGTCGAATAGATAGCATAGGCCAGAGGCAAAAAGATGAAGTTCATTATCCGGCTCATTACTTATTAGGCTTTCATAATAAATACCCGCTTCGTCATACCTGCCTGATTCATATGCCTCTAGAGCTTTAAGCTTCGTCTCTTCATCAGCTCCCCTATATACTCCAGGCAATGGATAGGGCTCCATAAATTCTCCTGCGATCTGGCCGGCGGTCATTGATTCTTCATAAAACAACAACCAATAGGCTGGCACCAACAGAATTAATACCGTAGCAGCAACAGCAATCGCTTGTCTCCAGATTCTTCTTGAACCAACTCTCTTAACTTTAAGCCCACTGCTCTCTTTGTTATCCTTCTCGTAATCATGTCGAACATCATCTACCAATCTTCTAAATGAAAGCGTTTTTTCATCTACTAATAATTCTTGTATACTAGAATGAGTATTCACCCTCTGTCTGAATTCGGCATCCTCAGCCATACGACTTTCGAATGAAATACTCTCTTCAGTCGAAAGTCGACCCGACAAATAATTCTCGATTAATTGTTGCTCTTCTATTGATCCCATCTCAACTCCTTGAACTTGTTGTCAGACTGTACTAATTCAACCAATCGTTCTTTACACTGGTATTTTCGCTTTTTAATATACGCTACTGTAGAATTTAATTTTTCCGCTATTTCACGCATACTGGATCCACTAAAAAACCATTGCAATATATTCTGGCATCCTTCGGGCAATGTCTTGAAGTAACTCCACAACAAAGCTTCTTTTTCTTGACTTTCTAATATGGTTTGCATATTTCCATCTATTGAAATCGCCTCGTGCCCAATTGTATCTTCCAACACCTCACGTTTATGATCACGTATATGCTTCAACCATAAGTTTCTCGCTACAATCTTTAAATAACTTTGCAATCTACATGTCAAATCAAAGTTGTCCTTGTTTAATCTTTTAAATAAGGACACCAATGCTTCTTGAAACAAGTCTTCCGCAATGTTTTGATCTGCGCCTTGAATTTTAAGATACTGGGTAATTGGTCTTGACATCGTCTGATATATTTTTTTTACTACCTGGTTATCACCGGACATAAGACCCTGCAATAACACTAAATCCTCATTGTTTTGGCAGCTTATTTTATTCATATACCGCAGTCTATCGAAAGGTTACCCCAACACCTAAATATAAATGACAAAAAACAATCACCTGGAATATTTTAAAAAAAGTTCATTGAGGAGGGTAACCTTTTTTCACATCGTGGTATAAGTACTCGAACCGCCAAATATTTGGCTCTAAAAAATAATAAAATGATACTTAAATTAATCACAAGAAAATTGACCATCTTACTTACCATTTGTTTGCTTATAGCCTGTCAAAAAGAAGACGAAGTAAATCCCAATGGTGTTAATACCTCTTCATTTCCAGCTTTAATAAATTCAGTAGGACCATCAGAAGAAGTCGTGGAAGAGACCAATTCTACAGTTCAAGAAGAAAGCACCGAAGTGAGAAATGATGAAATATGGCGTTGTACTACGACGACTGTTGATCAGCAACAAGGAGGAGGAGGTTCTTCAGGATATCCACTATTTAGTCCCAATGCCTCTGTGATCTATCCCGGAAATTTACTTCAAGGAGCTTCCCTAGGGAAGGCAACACCGGATCTAGTGCCAGTGGCGCGATCAGGAGGCAACTTCTCTATAGATGTCATCGACGGAAATATTACATCCAGTTTTGAAGTCGATGAGGTGAGTAAAAGTAGTGTCACTACAGCGCTCAATGCTATCATTGCCGATGCTACAGGAGTCGTTCCAGCTAATTTTTACTTTAAGTATGAGGCTATCCAGTCTAGGGAACAATTGGCTGCAAGTATGCGAATTAAGTATGAGACATTCGCAAGCGAGGTCGAAGGTAAGCTCTCTTTTTCTTCAGATAGAGAGTACAATAGATATGTCGTTACCCTCAACCAAAGCTATTATACCATGAGTTATGATATCCCTACTTCTATGGAAGATATTTTTGATCCAAGTGTTACCCCGGAAGATCTTGCTAAGTATACAAGTCCCGGCAATCCGGTCACTTACATTTCAGATGTAACTTATGGTAGAACCTATTATATGCTCATCGAAAGTACAAGTTCAGAACAAGAAATGTCAGCAGCCATTTCCGGGTCTTTTAACGGCCTCGCGGCCTCAGTAGAAGGCGAAGCTGAGGTAGATGCAATGCGATCTTTACAAAATCTGAGTATAAAGGTCTTTGGATACGGAGGCGAGTCCGGTACAACACTTCAAACAATCGGCGTCACTGACTTAGGACTACTTTCGGACTTATTGGCTCGAGCGGGCAGTATTACTTCTGGAAAGGCCTTAAGTTATGTTGTTCGAAGTTTGTACGATAATAGCATTGTAAGCACTCAGTTGGCGACCAGTTATGATATAACCAATTGCCAGCCAGTCGCACCAAGTACTATGCCATATACCTCGCATTGGTCTGGAAACGTACTAGAAAAATTGGGGCCTATCGGAGCTGCTTATGCCGATTCAGCAACTCAGTTTATACTAATTTCAAAAGATGGTCAAAGGTTTTTAAAGTCACGTGCTGGAGTCTTGGAAGGGCCATTTTCCATAGATGAAATAGGAAACGGGAATTTATGCCCATTAAATGGTGGTATTGGAGCCGCTTGTAATATCGAAGGTAATGAGTGGGAATCCAAAACGATATTGGCCATTGACAAGACCGGGACAGAATACAGTTATTGGTTGGGAAGCCGATGGACCGATCCAAAACCCACCACTCACTTCGGTTCAGGAAACGGTTCTGTATATCCACTTGTAGGCGGTGGAATGGGAGCTATGTTGTTCGCTCACAAAGAAGAGCTCGGTCCAGCCAGTCGATATATATTCAATGAAAGTGGCATGCAGTTTACCCGGTTTTTCAATAATCTCAATGGTCAAGGACCTTATTACGATCATGCACATGACCTCTGGCAATGGGGGCCTGATAACACTTGCCCATTTTCAAGTATCGGTGCAGGTATAGGGTTTACGCTCAACGGGAAAAACTTCTATATCATGTTTGATAAATCGGGAGAAAAGTATACGGTCTATGGCGATTTGGATGGCGATGGGCGCAATAATTTCACTGGGGTTTATGACTTGTAGTAGAAGTAATCCTTTTAAACTTGGAGGCTGCATATAAATAACAGCCTCCAAGTATTACTTTAGTAGTACTAATATCCCAAAAGATGAAAATTTCTCTATTCAACAAGTTTTCATATTTACTAATCCTTTACCTTATTCCATCTATTCTTCTATGTCAAAAGTCTACTGCAGATGAGTTTGATGCTGCAGAACAATTATACACTGAAAGTAAAGAGGCTTTTGATGACGGAGACTATCTAAGGGCGTCTTTCCTCATGCAAGAAGCGATAGAACGCTACAGAGCAAATGGGGATACACTCAGAGAAGACTTTGTACGATGCTACCATAAATTAGGAGATATATATGCTTCCCTCAGACAGCATGAGAAGGCCCTTCATTGGTATGGTGTATCAGAAAAATCATACCAGCGAATTGTGGACAAGGAAAATACCGTATTTGCAGATATTCTATTGGACCGTGGCAGTGTTTACTCTCAAATGTACGAACCAAATAAGGCTATTGCAGCTTTTGATAGTGCATTACTCATCTACGAAGGAATTTATGGTCCGGTCAGTGATCGTGCCGCCAATATCCATATGAACATTGGAATTGATCTAATTAAGTCAGGCCAGTTTAGAATTGCAGAAGAAAAAATGTTGAAGGCCAAGAAAATATTCGAACAAACCAGTGATAGTCTTAGCATTAACTCCAACCGCATCTACTCAAATATAGGTTATCTCTACCGAAAAATGGGAGATTATCCCAGAGCACTAGAATATGGACGCATAGCACTTAAGATAAAATTGCATAATTATGACACCTCTCATCCTTCAGTCGGCAAATATTATCGAAATATCGGAAAGTCCCTGGTAGAGCTAGGTAGAATAAAAGAGGCCATACCCTACTATGAAAAAGGTCTTGAAAATCAACTGCAGTCGCGGGGCGAAAATCATCCTGAAACAGCAGGATCTTATGGGGAACTATCCAATATCCTAAGAAAAGCTAAAGAATATAGCAGAGCAAAAGTATTACAGCAAAAAGCCAATGATATTCAGTCCAAACATTACCCTTCGTATCATCCTTATCGCATAGCCGGAGTTTTCCATATGGGTCTGATCAACCAAGACCTGGGCAAATATGAACCTGCGATTTCCAGCTATCACAAGACACTTCAGAACCTAAATCTCGGCCCAGAACCACAACCCAAGTTATTGGCGGAAGCTTATTCACAGCTTAGCAGGGTTCATTTATTGCAAAAGAAATATTCCACTGCTTTGAAAAATATTGATCAGGCCATAGAAATTGTAACAGAACAGGAAGATTCAAGCAACCTTCTGGATCAAATAAGCCAAGATACAGAAGCCCAGAAGAAATGGATCAAACAACTGCAAAATGAGATGTCATGCATACAGTATTTGGATCTACGAGGAAGAATTCTCATGCATATGTTCGATGCTCAAAATAAGGCACTCCAATATGGTTTAGAAGGTCTGAAAACCTTTGAATTGGCAGCAATGATCATATCTCAACTGCGCTCTCAATTTCCAAGCCCAAGTTCGAGAGCAACATTGAGAGAAGAATCCAGCAAAATATACCAATTAGGTATCGAACTGGCGGCCACAATTTATACCAAACATGGAAATAGGGAATATCTAAGGAGAGCCCTAATGCTGTCCAATGCGAGTAAAGCAGGTCTGTTCAGAGACCATCTACGACGCGATCAAATATGGCATTGGTCGGGACTGACCGAAGAAGAAAAAACGCGGCTGAACCGCCTGCAGCAAAAATTACAAGACCCCAGTTCCGAAGCGACCGGAGAGAGATTCGAATATTATGACTTTGAGCAAAAATTAAGAGAAAAAAATCGCAGATACGCCTTCTTTTCGGAGCATGAACATGAATTCTCCACCCGAAAACTTGAAGAGAGTATAGGAGCAACTTCTCTTTTTATTGATTTCTCCTGGGGTGAAGACATGCTGGTTGTTTTGGCCATAGGAGATAAAAAAAGCAAGGCATATCAACTCAGGTTGGATGACAGCATTCGACTTCAATTGCATTTATGGAGTAATCAGGAATGGTATCTATCTGATAGTATTGATTTCTATTACAAGTTATCCTATGATTTATACTCGAAACTCTTAAAGCCAATTCTAGATTCATTTCCACTAAAAGATAAATTAATACTTTGCCTGGATGGGCCATTATATCATCTATCTTTCGCTAGCCTATTGACCAAAGCGCATGAAATCGGTAAACCACCATCTTGGTGTATCTATCAATATGCCTTACAATATATTTCTTCTCCTTTCCTTCTTTTGAATGAACCTTCTGACATAAAGAAACCTACAAAAAAGCACTGGATGGGCTTCGCTCCGAAATTCGACAATGATGAGAACAAGGCTAAAACCAGAGATCGTCTTTCACCCTTGCGGTACAACCGAAAAGAAGTTGAAGAGCTAAGTCGTAAACAGTCTGGTAAAGCATTCATTGGCGACCAAGCTAGCAAATCTGTTTTCTTTAACGAATCAAAACAAGCCGGAATTCTTCACTTAGCAACTCATGCCATTATCAACAATATCGAACCATTGCGATCAGGCTTGTTTTTTAGTGACCTAGAAGAAGATAACTTTCTTGCAGCAAGTGAGCTTTACAAGTTAAAACTGCCAGCAGAATTGGCCGTACTTAGTGCCTGTCAAACCGGTAAAGGATTAGTACAAACCGGTGAAGGAGCTATAAGTTTGGCAAGGGCTTTCCGCTTTGCCGGAGTGGCGTCTGTAATCGCAACTAAATGGCTGGCCGATGATCGGAGCATTGCCACTGTCATGAATTATTTCTATGAGGAGCTAGATAAAGGCTTGGAAAAATCTGTGGCCCTACAGAATGCACAACTTCGTTACCTGGAAACAAGCGACCCACTACTGTCGCATCCGTATTTCTGGGCAGGATTAAGCATTAGCGGAAACGATGCTCCTATTATTAACAAAAAAACCATTTCACCGCGATTCCTGTTGGTCTTCATTTTGATGTTGTTGGCAGGGATTAGTATTTACCGACTGCAAAGTAAAAAGGCAGCATAACTCTGATATCGAGGAGTCCTTTGCATGAATATCAAAAGATCTGCCTGATTTCAAAAAGAGCTAACATCAAATAAATCCTAAAAGCTCATATAATAGCATCACTTTATAAGGGCTATTTCTATGGAAAACCCTATTTTTGGCATTTGCACAATTCTAAATTCAGTATTTCTATGTCCGTTGATATTTTACTTGGATTGCAATGGGGAGATGAAGGTAAAGGGAAGATTGTTGACTATTTAGCAGAAGACTATGATATTATAGCACGCTTCCAAGGAGGGCCGAATGCCGGACATACCCTAAAAATAGATGGCAACAAGTTTGTTTTACATACTGTTCCGAGTGGAATTTTCAGGAAACACCAAGTCAATATCATTGGAAATGGTGTGGTGATCGACCCCATTACTTTGAAAAGAGAAATTGAAGGATTGAGGGAATTCGGAATTCCTGTAGAAAAACGTCTGTTGATTGCCCACAAAGCACATCTTATTCTTCCCACTCATCGCTTGTTGGATGCAGCCAGTGAGCGGAGCAAAGGAAAAGAAAAAATCGGTTCTACTCTAAAAGGAATCGGCCCTACTTACATGGATAAAACGGGTCGTAACGGATTGAGAATTGGTGAGATATTCGAACCGGATTTTCAAGAAAAATACAGAAAACTCAAGGAAAAACACTTGCACCTTTACAAACTTTACCCTGAGATTGATTTCGATCTTGAGCAAGAAGAGAACAAGTGGTTTGAGGCTTTGGAAAGTCTAAAAGCTGTTCCTCAGATCAGTTGCGAATACTATCTCAACGAGGCGATTGCTGCAGGAAAGAAAGTGCTCGCTGAAGGAGCTCAAGGATCCATGCTGGATATTAATTATGGCACCTACCCCTATGTAACCAGCTCAAGTACTGTTTCTGCTGGGGTTTGCATCGGGCTCGGAATTGCCCCAAAGTATACCGGAGAGGTAATCGGAATTACTAAGGCTTATTGTACCAGAGTTGGATCGGGTCCATTTCCGACGGAGTTATTCGATGAGAATGGGGAGTTGCTGCAAAAAGAAGGAAACGAATTCGGTGCTACTACGGGAAGACCGAGGCGATGTGGCTGGATAGATCTTATTCAACTGAGATATACATGCATGATTAATGGTGTCAGTCAATTGGTGTTGACTAAACTCGACGTATTGGATGTATTTGAACAAATTCAGGCCTGTGTGGCTTATGGCATTGATGGCAAGTCTGTAGGGGAGCTACCCATGTTACTGGACAAAGAAATCATTACTGAAAACACTCATTTTAATGGTTGGAAAACAGCTACAAATTCCCTGACTTCTTATGATGACCTTCCATCTGAAGCCAAAAATTATATTGATTTTCTAGAGGGCTTTCTCAATATTCCAATTAAGTTGATCAGTGTTGGGCCTGAGCGAGAAAAAATATTGGTAAAGGCTTAAGCTTAGTGCTCCTTCACCATTACCTTAATCAGTTCGATTTTTTTCTGCCCGACCGAGTAGATGATGAAAATATATCTTTCGGTTTCCAGGATTTGGCCTTCCTGAGGTATGTTCTGCAGCTTTTGCACGACGTATCCCGATAAAGTATTATAATCTCCTGTTGGAATATCGATCTCCTCGTACTTATCATTCAAATAGTCTATTTCCAGTCTTCCCGCGAAAAGGAATTCATTGTCCGATATTTTTCTCTCCATTTCGTCCTCATCATCGAACTCATCTTCGATTTCTCCAAACAGTTCTTCTAAAATATCTTCCAGTGTTATGATACCACTTGTTCCTCCAAACTCATCCACAACACAAGCAATACTGCTGCTATCTCTAATAAAGGCATTCATTAAATTCTTTACGGGAGTCACTTCGGGAACTACCATTATATTGAGAAACAAACCTTTTATTTCTTTCGGGCTAGCCAACATCTGCTGATGGTGAACGTATCCAACAATATGATCTATGTCTTCTTCATAGACAATGATCTTAGACAACTTTGTTTCGGCAAAAAGCGATTTTAACTCTGATATATCTTCATTGAGCTCAATAGATACGATTTCCGGTCGAGGAACCATACAGTCTCTAACACGAGTCTCCTTCATACTCAAAGCGCGCTGCAGCATTTCCGTATCAACAGAATCATCTTCTTCATTAGTGCTGGTTATAATGAACTGCTCAAGTTCTGATCTGGTGAGAAAGCTCTCAGCGATGTCCTCTTCTTTTTTGTAGAATTTACTAAGGATTAAATCCGAAAATCTCAGTGTTATGAATGACGGAATCAAGAGAATTTTTCGAAGGAAATAGAGGGGATAAGTCAGACCAAAAAGTAAATCTTCGCGATATATTCGAAAAAATATTTTCGGTAAATACTCCCCAAATAGAAGTACAATTAAGGTGATAAAGGTGGTAATCACCAATAAGGTAATAATTTCGTTTCCGAAGTATTGATCTAGGGTTGGGGATAATAGTTTTGTTATTAGATAGGTGAAAACTACAAGAGCGATATTATTACCCACGAGCATGGAAGCAATGAAATCCTGAGGTTTCTCAAAAAAGGATTTGAATATTTTTCCTTTTCTACCCTTATCAGAAGTCTTGATTTCAACTTTGAGTTTATTTGCGGAAATAAACCCTATTTCACTTCCTGAAAAAAGTGCAGATAACAACAAAAAAACCAAGGCTGTACATACTATTGCCATATCTTAATACCTCTTTTACGCCAGGTACGAAGCTCTTTTAAGTTTTTGGTTTCTTAATTTTAATTCTTCCGGTAACCTTTCTGATTTTCGATTCTGAAAAATCCTCATTCGACTCAAAACCATAACCCTGTATAATCTCATCTTCCTTATGAATCACGCAAAATTTATTGCTATAGATTTTTGCCGTTTTTTCATCCCAAATCAATTCCTCTGTTTCCATTCTCTCACTATCCACAGTAGTTAAAACCACACTATCACGTGCAATTGTTTTATCCTCTTTGGTCAAACGAAGGCCATAATTTGCGATTAAGGTACTCTTGACCTTTTCATTCTCATCATAAAAATCAACCTTCACCCCATTGGGAAATTCCGTTTTTGGTTCAAATCTATCCACATAATCCAATAACACCGGTCCTGCTATCTTGACCAATAATTGTGCCGAATCACTATATAAAATCTCAACATCCTCCGCTCTTTGAACCACTACATCACTGGTGTTCTCCAGAGCTTTTAAGTCCATTCCACCTTCAGAACAGGCTAAAAAAGCCAGGACGGATACAAGTAATATCAATAATTTCATACAAGCTCTATGATTCATTTGACTAAGATAAGTTTAAACTTTAATCCTTTTTCTATTTTCAAACGCGGATTGATTAATATTGTGATTCAATTTTGAAACTTATTATCTATGAAATTTTTTGCATCTGTCAATATTATGCCTCACGCTGAACTTTTAGATCCACAAGGAAAGACTGTTGAAGCCAATCTTCCGAATATTGGATTAAACTCTATCAGTAAAGTGAGAATAGGTAAACACATCGAATTTGCTATTGAGGCTAACAGTGAAGCGGAAGCACGTGAGTTGACAGAAAAAGCTTGCAAACAGCTTCTTGCCAATATCATTATGGAGTCCTATACGATTGATATAAGTCGAATGGAATGAAGCTGATCGTAGTTCCTACTCCAATAGGAAATTTGGACGATATTTCCTTGCGCGCTATTGATGTGCTGAAAACTTCAGATTTAATCCTTTGTGAAGACACTCGTCAGACTTTAAAACTCTTAAACCACTTTGATATCAAAAAAAGTCTGCAGAGCTATCACGCTCATAATGAACACCAGATTCTAGAAAGAGTATTAGAACTAATCAAAACCAACGAACAAGTTGCTCTCGTATCGGATGCCGGCATGCCGGGTATATCAGATCCCGGATATCTTCTAATTCGCGAATGTGTTCAACAGGGAATTCCCCTGGAAGTACTGCCGGGACCTACTGCTGCAGTAACCGCTGTTGTTGCATCAGGCATTCCTTGCGATAGATACTATTTCCAAGGATTTCTTCCTATTAAAAAAGGAAGGAAGTCGAGGTTAGAATGGCTTGCGGCCCTAGAGGAAACAGTAATCATTTACGAGTCTCCACATAAAATCATAAAAACCCTAATGCAATTGATCGATCATTTTGGTGCGGAGAGACAAGCATGTCTTGCCCGCGAGATCAGTAAAATTCACGAAGAATACATTCGAGGAACGCTCAATGAAATTCATCAAGAGATTTCTTCAAGATCAAAACCAAAAGGAGAAATAGTCCTTATTCTCAGTGGAAAATAAACCTAGCTATGAATGGATCTTTTAGCTGTAGCATCCATTGCCGCTTCACGAACCGCTTCCGTATATGTCGGATGCGGGTGGCTAAATATGGCAATATCTTCTGCTGATCCTCGGTACTCCATAACAGCAACAGCCTCTGCAATCATGTCGGCTGCCCTGGCTCCTACGATGTGCACTCCAAGGACTTCATCTGTTTCCTTGTGCGCTAGAATCTTCACCAGCCCATCAATATCCATACTGGCTCTGGCTCTCCCCAAAGCTTTATAATTGAATTTACCCGTCTTGTAAGGTATTCCTGCATCCTTAAGCTCTTGTTCCGTTTGTCCAACCGCAGAAACCTCAGGCCAAGTATATACGACGCCAGGAATGAGATTATAATTGATATGAGGTTTTTGCCCTGCGAGATACTCGGCCACCAAAACTCCCTCGTCTTCAGCTTTATGAGCAAGCATAGCTCCTCTCACTACATCTCCAATGGCGTAAATATGTGGCTTTTCAGTTTGAAGGTGTTCGTTGACTTCGATTCGACCTTTTTGATCCGTCTTAATTCCAACATTTTCCAAAGCTAAGTTGTCTGTATACGGCACTCTTCCTATAGCGACCAAACAATAGTCTGCCTTCAGTTTCATCTCCTCACCGGACTTGTTGCTCTTGGCTGTTACCGTAGTAGATCTACTTGTGGCTTGCACATCGGTCACACCCCAATTCAAATAGAACTCCATTCCGATTTTTTTCAAAGAACGCATCAAGGATTTTGAACAATCCTTATCCATTCCGGGAATGATTCTATCCAAGTATTCTATAACAGAAACTTCAGTGCCCAACCTGGCATAGACAGACCCCAATTCTAATCCAATTACTCCGCCACCAATAATCACCATCTTTTTAGGCAATTTGGTAATTTCCAACGCTTCTTTTGAGGATATCACCCGCTTACCATCATAATTGAACATTGGCGGTAAATTGGGTTTTGATCCCGTTGCAATTATTATGTTCGCACCCTCAATTTCTACTACCTCCTTTTCATTTTTCACCTGAATCTTATGATCACTGATAAAACTCCCCTCTCCGCGGTAAATATCAATTTTATTCTTCTTCATCAAAAATTCGACCCCGGAGACGGTTTGCTCAACCACTTCAGATTTTCTCTTGATCATCTGAGGCAAATTGTGCTTTAAACCAGTCAAATCGATACCGTGCTCGGTAAAGTTGTGTTTGGCATTATGGTAGTGTTCTGAGGAGTCCAATAGTGCCTTTGATGGAATACATCCCACATTTAAACAAGTTCCTCCTAGGCTATCTTTTTCTATGATAGCAGTCTTCATACCCAACTGCGCACACCTAATAGCCGCAACATATCCTCCCGGTCCGGCTCCTATAGTAATTACATCGTACTTCATATTAATTTTCTTTCGGTATTCCCTTGTTTAATTATTTTTTTTGTTGCCTCTCCTAGAAGAATTACGTCTTGTTTTATTATTCTTATTTCTAGAGTTCTTGCGTCTCTTACTTTTCTTCTTCTTGTGAACGGGTAACTCGATTGCTCCGGTTACGTCTTCGTACTCCAAGTCGTCATTTTGAGCATTCAATTCTGAGAAGTAATCGAATTGCTTCAACTCAGTAGGGACTTCTCCCTTCTTATTCATTTTTTTGATCTTCTTTACTGTATCGACATCCAAGGCATAGAGTTTACTTCTATAACCATCATTATTGTAGGAGTAATACATAATGCTCTTGAAGATATCCTTCTTGATAAGTTTGGCTACACCCACCTCAGTTTTAAGTGTAAGAGCGTCACTTGGAAATTGCTGCAAGGCATCCAAGTAAGTGTCTAACTCATAATTCAAACAGCATTTTAATCGACCGCATTGACCAGATAATTTGACTTGATTGATGGCTAGGTTTTGATACCTCGCTGCTGAAGTAGAAACTGAGTCAAAATTTGTCAGCCAAGTAGAACAACATAATTCTCTACCGCAGCTCCCAAGTCCACCAATAAGCCCAGATTCTTGTCGAGAACCTATTTGACGCATGTCCACTTTGATCCTGAATTCTCTGGCATAATGGCGGATAAGTTCTCTAAAGTCTACTCGTCCATCTGCTATATAATAGAAGGTAGCTTTCTTTTTATCCGCCCTGTATTCTACCTCACCTATTTTCATCTTAAGGTTGAGGGATCGCGCAATAACTCTAGAGCTGATCATGGTGTCCCGCTCCAACTTTCTCGCTTCCTCTAATGATCGCTTATCTGCATCGGTGGCTATTCTTAGAATCTTTGGTAGCTTCCCTTTTTCTTTGAACTCCTTTTTCTTCATTTGAAGACGAGCCAACTCACCACTGAGGGAAACTACACCCACATTAAAGCCTCCGTCGGCCTCCACCGTTACAATATCTCCAGTTACGGCATCTAGAGAAGAAGGATTATAATAGAAGTCCTTTCTAACGCCATTTTTGAAACTAATTTCAACCGTTCTGAATTCGTCCGGCTCTTTAATATTTAAAGCGCTGAGCCAATCAAAAGTATTTAATTTATTACATCCTCCAGTACCGCATGAACCATTCGACCTACAACCCTGAGGCTTACCATCCATGGAGCTACAATTTGAGCACCCCATAATCTTATATATTTCTCTTCAACAAATAATGAATATTCAATGCTGCATTAAACAACAATATCTTTATGTTCGCATTCCGATCAATCCCCAATATAGTCTGATCAATCTCCTTGCTAAGTTCATCCAATTTAGACAAATCCAAAATACTCGACAATTTTTCCGCTGAGAGTTTTAGATCCGTTCTTAATTTAATATCATATTGACCTTCGAGATAAACGTAATAGAGCATTTCTTTTATAAACTTTAGCCCGAATTCCAAGCTGTTTCTCAGAACATTTTTTCCCTGCTTAATTCCAGACTCTATCAATTCCTTAATCTCCAAAGGATTCCCTTTAAAGGAATACCTTAAAAAGCTTACAAAAAATTCTCCAACTTCGTCAAGCTCCATATTCAACAAGCGATACGCCTCCTTCATTGATCCTCCTGATAATCTTGCTATCTCCTCATGTTTTGCCTGTGATGGTGCGTTCAATTTCTTAAATGCCTCAAGCATGGCACTGTCTGGGATAGGTCTCAAGTAAAAGTTCTGAGATCTGGATAGAATGGTCGAAAGAATATTTTCCTTTCTATTGGCCAGGATAATAATTTTTGTATTCCTTGGAGGTTCCTCGATGGACTTCAATAGAATGTTGCCTTCTTTTCCAAGGTAATCTGCCTGCCATATGATAGCGATTTTTCCTTTTGATTCTAATCCACTGGTATTTAACTCTCGAATAAATGATCTCGTATTCTGCGAGGAAATGTTCGGCTTTGAACCACCTGAATTCAGCTGCTCCATCCAGTCCACAGCATCGGCGAAGGGATTTTCCAGGATCATTTTCTTCCAATCCTGTATTAACTCACCTACTAGCTGTTTCCCGATCGTCGGAATTAAAAAACTTAAGTTAGGATGAGAAAGAGTATTAACTCTCGTGCAATCCTTGCAAGTATCACAATAGTGACCGTCCTTAGAGTTTGAGCAAAAATGTAGCTTAGCAACTCCCATAGCCAACACCAATCCCGCGTATCCCGCTTCACCTATAAGCATTGAACTCTGAGGCCACCTCTTCTCAGCAACAGAAGATCGTATTTCTTCCCAAATTTTTTCCTGAAATAACGCTTCAGATAATTGCATTCGCTTTAAACTTAATCCTATTTTTGCCGTAGTTAATAATGATATCAAACTCAATTTGGCAAATTTAAGATTAATTTGATGAGAGTAGCTATTTTTAGAAGGGGGCATTTTAATGCGGCTCATCGCCTACATATTGATGCGTGGAGTGATGAAAAAAACGCCGAGATCTTTGGCAAATGTAATAATCCTAATTTCCACGGTCATAATTATGAAGTAGAAGTAAAAATAACTGGAGAAACCGATCCGGTAACTGGTATGCTGATCAATTTGAAGGATTTAAAAGATATCATTCGATATCAAGTAGAAGATCGATTCGATCATAAAAACCTTAATGTAGATTGCCCTGAATTTGATGATATGGTAACAACGGTGGAAAATATTGTTTATGTAATCTGGAAAATACTACGTGAACATATTGACGATCAATATGAACTCTTAGTACGACTTTATGAAACGCCTAGAAACTACGCTGAGTACCCGGCATAAAAAAATGGATTCTCAAATCTGAGAACCCATTTTATTTCTTGTTTAAAGGAATCGCATTCCATCGTAGTTTATAATCATGATTAATTCTTCACAAACTGTCTTGTAAACAGGTTTTTTCCTTTATAGTTAAAACTGATCGTGTACAGGCCTCTATTCAATTCTGAAAGATTGAGTTCACTTTCACCGACCGGAATATCCGTAATAATTGCTGTCTGTCCCAAGGTATTTCCTATGACCAACTCCACAGGAACCTCAGCATTGACCTGAAGTACTTCCTGAACAGGATTAGGGTAGAATGAAAATTGAAACTGCTCCAATTCTTCCGCAGAACTGACACTGCCCAATACCCAAGTGCTCAATACATAGGTCGTATCTCTGGAACCAATGGTTACAAATTTGGTTTCCCAGGTGCAAATTCCAGACTCTCCTTGAGTATTGCCTAAGCTTAGTTTATATTCTTGACGTTCACCTGAGAATAAATCTTCGTCTCCATTATGTATATGTGGAAGATAGCATATTTCGACGCACATGCTGACTTCCCAACCGTCGGGACAGTCCACTTTGTTTTTCTCCCAATAAAAATTCTGATCCGAGGTTATTGTACTCTCAATATTGCTATAAAGGACATACTCGAACTTGGTCAAATCCTCAGTCTGTAAATACAATTCGTCATGATCTAACTTGAAGTTTTGAGCTGAAGACAATGCCGATACCAATACTAAAAAGGGAAGTAGTAAATATTTGTTCATAAGTTTCATGTTTGTTATTCTGTGTGCCTCATAAAGTTATATCATTAGCGCATAAAATACAAATTAGCACTACACTTAACGAGTTGCCTGTGGACGGATTAAAATATTACCTAATAAACAGTGAAAAAAACAAAAGTATATATCGATTGCTTCAATACCCTGGCGGTATGGTTTATTATATAACAAGAATTTACGTAGGGTATCAGGCACAAAAAAATGGATTCCCATATCTGAGAATCCATTTCATTTCTTATCTAAAGAAATACTGTTTCACCGAAAGTGAAAACCTTGATTATTTCTTTACGAACTGTCTTGTAAACAGATTTTTTCCTTTATAGTTAAAGCTGATTGTATACAAGCCTCTATTTAAATCTGAAAGGTTAATTACACTGTTTCCAGCAGGAACATCAGTAATTACAGCCGATTGACCTAAAGTATTACCGATTACCAACTCAACTGGTAACTCAACATTCACATTAAGCATTTCCTGAACAGGATTAGGGTAGAAAGAAAACTGAAACTGCTCTAACTCATCTGCAGAACTCACCCCTAATACCCAAGTGTTCATCACATAAATCGTATCAGTCGTTCCAACAGTTACAAACTTAGTTTCCCAAGTACACATCCCAGATTCTCCTTGCGTATTTGCAAGGTGTAAGCTGTATTCTCCTCGCTCACCTGCATCCAAATCCTCTGTTTCAAAATGAGTGGTATGGAAATAGCAAAGTTCACCAATACACATACTTACCTGCCAATCTGCAGGACAATCCACAATATTTTTTTCCCAGTAGTATTGCTGGTCCTGAGCTATAGTACTATTAATATGACTGTAAACAACATATTCGAACTTAGTCAAATCTTCAGTCTGTAAATACAACTCTTCGTGATCCAACTCAAAACTTTGAGCAGCCGCCAAAGCTGAAATCAACAATAAAAAAGGAAGAAGTAAATATTTGTTCATAAGTTTCATGTTTGTTAACCAAAAATGATGATCTCCAGATCGAAACCAGAGATCATCATAAAGTTATGTCATTATTTAATAATATTCAACTTTTGAACTGATTTGCCATTTTCCGTCTGGATATTGACAAAATACAAGCCAGATCTCAACTCACTTGTACCGATTGCATAGTTATTTACACCAGCAGTAAAAGGAACATTATTAGCTACATTTTTCACTACTCTTCCAGTGATGTCACTGATAGTAATATCTGCATTTACCGCATTTTCCAAAACCAATTTCAAATTAGTAGTCTGAACTGCAGGATTAGGGAATAAATCCAACGAAGTTAATCCCTCGATTTCCTCGTTTGAAGAAATTGGGTCAGAAGTAACATTGATATTGTCTAGGAATACATTGTTACCCCAAGCAGAAGTAAATCGGAAGATTACATTAACCTCTCCCATTCCATCATAAGCAGAAAGATCGATTGTTTCATTTCTCCAGTCTGCTGGTCTAGGAGTATAGAAATCAGTAGTTGCTGCAGAAGTAGCCAATTCAGCACCGGCTTTGCTATAAACAACAGTACCAGTTTCACCACAATCCGTAGAAATCAATACTTCAACTTGATCGCTAGTATTTGCATCGTAAGGAGCATGGTTAACATCGAAACTCAATGTTGTATTCTCTCTGTCAGACAAATCAATTTTATCAATAGAGAAAGATCCAACAGGATCAAAAACTCTAGTATCCCATCTCCAGAAGTCCACGATGATAGATCCGTCAGAAGAACCATTAGCACCTGCAGGACCATTCAATGGATAAGGAGACCCGTTTAAGATATCAGTCAACCACTGAGTTGTAGCAACACCCAAAACATAAGACAAAGGCTTAACTAAATAAGTATTAGCTGGACTCTCAGTAGGATTCACGCTTTCAAAATCAAATAACAATTCATTAGTAAACGCAGGATCATCTTGCCACTTCGTAACAGTAATTGGAGTAGTCAAGTTGTTCAGCGTATTTAAATCTCCATTCTGACCATTAACATTTACAATAGCAACGCTATAACTAGAAGTCCCTGGAGATACACTGAAGTTATCGAATGTTACGTCCGTAGATTCTCCCATTGCCAAAGCACCCATGTAGTCCGTTGAAGTAATGATATTACCATCTGCATCTATAAGAGCTACAGTAGCTGTAGTAATTTCTACAGAGTTCAAGTTAGTAATAGTCGCTGAAGCAGAAGAAGTGTAATCACAATTGTTATCTGCTACCATAATATTTCCAGCGATACTAGCTTCAGGATCATTAGGAAAGTCTTTAGAAGCTGCTTTCCCTGCCTGAACTACAGCATTTGTAGTAGTATTCTGAATAAATGCTGCCATTCCCAACTGAGCCTTAGAGTATATATAGTCAGGCATATCTACCATAAACTCAAATTCCGCCATTTCCCCTGAAGCAATCTTGCCAGTCAACATAGTACCTGTTTGACCGTTAACCATACCTCTGAAAATATCCTCAAATTCAAGTTCTCCATTAGTTCCTGGAGCTACTGGGAAAATATTCTCCTCTTCAATCATCATAACTTGCAAAACATGACCATCAACTTCCATTGTATCTGGCATCATGTTGACAATCTGTACTGTTGCAGTTAATACATTAGGAGTAACTGACTCATCAACAGTGAAATCAAGATTCAAGCTGAATGGACTCATTATAGCAGCTGCAAAATCAATTACGGCCTGATTCACACCAAATGGAGCTCCAGTATAAGCCTGATCCCAACGTCCAACTCCTCCTGCATAGCTATCATCAGGAACAAGACCGTCTATTGTTCCAGTAGGAACACCAGAAACATTGTAAAGACCAGCTCTTTGCGTAATGATATTCTGAACATCTGCAGGAACCTCATAGTAATGAGGATCATATCCAGGACCAGGAGTCTGGAACTTAATAGCTACTACTTTGTCCGCATTATCATGGATAAGTTGATTGTATTCAGGGTTTTGCTGAGCACATGGACCACAAGAAGCATTAGTAAATTCTTCTAGTAGCACCATTCTTTGAGTCTGCCCAAAGACATAAACTCCCAAAAAACAAATTAAAAGAGATAGTAAAATTTTTTTCATGACTTTATCAATTATTTTTTTAACAATATTGTAAGCCAATAAATATACAATTGATTAGAAACTATTTTAAAGAATCTGAGGCAATTAATTTTATTTTAACAAGAATGCAGAATTAAATTTTGTTTATCTGTTCAAATAAAGCTCTAGCAAAAATAATATTCTGATAATATGGAGATAGTAATTATAGGTAACGGAATTAGTGGAATAACTGCTGCCAGACAATTGCGAAAAATATCCGATCATAAGATTACCGTAGTTTCTTCAGAGACTGAGCATTTCTTCTCCAGAACGGCCCTAATGTATGTTTACATGGGGCACATGAGATTCGACGATATAAAACCCTATGAAGACTGGTTTTGGAAGAAAAATCGAATCGATTTGCTCCAGGATCGGGTAGTCCAACTCAATCACCAAAGTAATGAGTTGGTTCTAAAAGAAGGCCGCACAATGCACTACGACCGTCTCATTATAGCCACTGGATCAAAGTCAAATAAATTCGGCTGGCCCGGACAAGACTTAAATAGAGTTACGGGTCTGTACCACCTGCAAGATCTGGAACAAATGGAGGAACATTCTAAGCAAGTAGAGCACGCAACCATAGTCGGGGGAGGGTTAATTGGTATAGAGATGGCCGAAATGTTCAGATCTAGAAATAAACAAGTAACCATGTTGGTTAGAGAACCTGCATACTGGAATAATGTCTTGCCAAAGGAAGAGTCGGAGATGGTTGGGCAACACATCTTGGATCATCATATTGACCTCAGACTGAATGTCAATCTGGATACCATTCATGGAGATTCGAATGGAAATGCAATAGCCGTAACGGTAAAGGAAACAGGGGAGAAAATAGACACTCAATATGTCGGATTAACGGCTGGCGTCTCCCCCAATGTATCTTTTCTGAAAGACTCAGGTATTGAACTGGGACGTGGAATTTTAGTCAATGAGTTTCTCGAAACAAATATCGAAAACGTCTACGCTATCGGAGATTGTGCTGAAATGAGGAATGCGATGCCGGGAAGAAGACCCATTGAAGCGGTATGGTATACCGGTAGAATGATGGGAGAAACAGTGGCCTATACGGTATGTGGGAATCCAAAGACATATGATCCCGGAATTTGGTTTAATTCCGCTAAATTCCTGGACATAGAGTACCAAGTTTATGGCAATGTCCCGAATCAACCTAAGGACAATGAAAGACACTTCTACTGGCAACATCCAACACTGAATAAATCTATTCGACTAGTATATGATAGAGAAACTCAGGAGATTTTAGGATTTAACCTAATGGGAATCCGTTTTCGACATGAAGTTTGTGAGCAATGGCTGAAAAACAAAACTTCCATTTTCAAGGTAATGGAAAACCTAGCTGCTGCCAATTTTGATCCCGAGCTTTACGCTTCATATGAGAAGGAAATCATAGAACAATTCAATAGAGAAAATGGGACCAAGTTAAACCTGCGAAGAAAAAGAGGATTAACTTCTGCCATTAGATTGATTAAAGCACTAAAAAAATGATATGAATCGGATGAAAACCATAGCAAATTTTATTCTATTATTATCCCTATTCTTATTCATTCTCTCCCTTGGAATGGGCAGCTACAAGCTCAGCCCTGAGAATATAGCCATATCAAACACATACCACAAAAACGAACTGATCGAGCAAGCCAAAAAAATAGGAATGCTGGATCAAATTTTTTCGTCCAAAAAGGATTTCCTTGGGTCCATTCAGTCAGCACTAAAGGAAACTCAGTCATCTCTTGCCAACGGGACTATTCCTGAAGGTGTAGCAGAATGGGACTACAAACTAGGAGACTGGAAAATCCAAGAATACGTTTTTTCCACGGTCAAATCATCGACCCACTTCCCTCAGAAAAAATTAATGTCCTGGGCGATCTTGCTCACTTTACTCTTGGGATCTATTCTCTTTATTGCTCCGATTTTTTTTACACCTGCCGGTATTAAAAATGATGGAATTTACCTCTCCTCTTTGAGTTCAGGATTGAAGTTAAACGGCAGAACTCTTTTTATCATCGCTACCACTGTCGGCGTTTTAATTTACGGCATATCTGTGATGGACGGCAAGAATTCATGGTCTATAATCACCACTATTATTTTTGGTTTGATTGTCTATCTCGTATTCTTCCACGAAAAGCAAAAAGACAATAATCCTCCTAAATCTGCTTCTCCCAATAAAACGGCTTGGTTAGGAGTAATGGCAGGAATTCTATTGATCGTATTTTACATTTTCCTGTATTGGTTTCCCGAGTACATTACCGAATGGATATTAATGGTCGATCCCATAAGTCGAGCACTGAGTGGAAATCCTGCCAGCCAATGGTTCCTTTACGGTTTTCTCTATACAATCGCAGTACTAGTAATGGGTGTTAGAATGATCGCGAAGTATCGCCATAATCGATATCAGATGATTCGAACCGGTTCGGTTATGTTTTTTCAAACGGCTTTCGCCTTCTTAATTCCAGAGATATTGGTTCGACTGAATCAACCTTGGTATGATTTCAAAAATATATGGCCGCTGAACTACAGTTTTTTCTTCGACTACAATCTCAACAATTTGATCAATAGTGGAGGAATGGGCATTTTTATGCTAGTCTGGGGAATAATCCTGGTAATTATAGGGGTTCCACTCTTTACTTATCTGTTTGGCAAAAGATGGTACTGCTCATGGGTTTGCGGTTGTGGTGGACTGGCTGAAACACTAGGAGATCCTTTCAGGCAATTGTCAGACAAAAGTTTGCGAGCATGGAAATTTGAAAGATATATCATACATGGAGTCCTGGTCTTTGCCGTAGCTATGACCATTTTGGTTCTCTACAGCTATTTTTCCGGACAGTCAAACTTCTTGTTCATGGACTCCAACCAGGTTCGAAAATGGTATGGTTTTCTAATCGGCTCTGCCTTTGCTGGAGTGGTGGGAACCGGATTTTATCCATTAATGGGTAATAGAGTATGGTGCCGATTCGGTTGTCCGCTGGCAGCCTATCTCGGATTAGTACAGAGATTTAAGTCCCGATTTCGAATTACCACCAACGGTAACCAGTGCATTTCTTGCGGAAACTGCTCCACTTATTGCGAAATGGGCATTGATGTACGTTGGTATGCTCAAAGAGGACAAGATATCGTACGATCCTCTTGTGTTGGATGTGGAGTTTGCTCTGCTGTCTGTCCAAGGGGAGTATTGAGATTGGAAAACAGTCACCTCGATGTTTCTACTAGAGCCAGTGAGCTCAGAAATATTCAAATTTCAGAAAATGAGATAACCCTGCTGGTTTAAGCTGAGTTTCGCACTCTAGAAGTTTTCAATAATAATCTTACTTTTATGCAAATTTCAATGGAAGAGAATGGACAAAGTAAGAGTTGGAATCAGTGTTGGAGACATCAATGGCATCGGTCATGAGGTAATTATCAAAACCTTGAGCGACAAGCGAGTTCTTAGAAATGCTACTCCTATCATTTACGGGTCAATCCAAATTCTAAATTATCACCAAAAAACACTGGGGGATAAAAAATTCCATGCGAATGTGATTAAAAAAGCAGATGAAGCGGTAGAAAACACGGTTAATCTCATACAACTTCCGGGAAAAGATCAGAGGGTCGAATTGGGCGCCTTATCAAAAGTGTCCGGGCTTTTTGCCAAACACTCCCTCGAGGCAGCAACGCATGACGTGGTCCGGGGCCATGTTGATTGCCTGGTTACGGCTCCAATCCATAAAAAGGCCATGCAAATGGCGAATTTCGAATACATCGGACATACCGAATTCTTAAAAGATGCTTGTGGTACGGATTCCGTTTTAATGATGATGTGTTCCAGAGAAATGAAGGTTGCTTTAGCTACAGGTCATGTCCCCATTCAGGATGTACCTTCTAAACTGAACGCCAAAGGCCTGGTAAAAAAATGCCAATTATTGATCGACACATTGAAATTCGACTTTAATATTGAAAAGCCTAGATTAGCTATTCTCGGTATGCAGCCTCATGCAGGAGATGAAGGAGCGATTGGCAAGGAGGATGAGCAAATCACCAAACCCGCTATCAAAGAATTGAAGGAGAAAGGACACTTTGTTTTTGGCCCCTTCCCAGCTGATGGATTCTTCGGAAACTACGCACATCGAAATTTTGATGCCGTGGTATCGTGTTATCACGATCAGGGTTTAGCCCCGTTTAAGATGTCCTCATTCGGTCACGGAGTAAACATGACTTGTGGACTTCCCATAGTCAGAACTTCACCGGATCATGGAACCGCCCATGATATTGCAGGGAAGAACTTGGCGGATCCCGGTTCTTTCCGCGAAGCCTTCTTTATGGCTGTTGACAGTTTTAGGACCCGAAAGAAAAATAAAGAATGGAGATCTAATCCAATCAATATTGTTCAAGGTCCCGCCAATGCTAAGGATGACATCGTCCACGATTAAGACAATTTAAATATCCTTTTCTCCCTAAATTGGGCATCATTTTACTGAAAATGGTTGCTCCTCAATCAATTATTTTAATTCGAACATACTGAGCCGTAATTAAATACGTTAAGGGTAATAATATTTCAATAACCATGGAATTATGAGTCAGGATAAACAAAAACTTTCTTATAGCGATCAGGAACTAGAAGAATTCCGGGCTATCATAGAGCAAAAGTTAAAAAAGGCCAATGAACAATTGGACTATTGCAAGAAGATCGTCGAAGATCACGCCAAAGATGAAAAAATCAGTGTTAACACCATTGACGAGCCCTTGGCCTCAATGAACTCTGATCATATTGTCCAGTTGGCCAAAACCACTCAAAAATATATCGATCACCTCCACAAAGCTTTGGAGCGAATCGATAACAAGGTTTATGGTATCTGTAGACAAACTGGCAAACTAATATCGAAGGAAAGACTTAAGGCGGTTCCTCATGCGACGCTTTCGATAGAGGCCAAACAATCCCAAAAAAGATAATTATTGCGCGAAGAACTACGAATCTGAATTGAGTAAGACTTCTCTACGGAGCAATGAAGTGATTGAAAAACTATCTTAATGTCTACGAACAAAGCATTGATTGCCATTGACTTTAGCTTTTTTTCGCCCCGTCCCTATGGGGACGAAACTCAAAAAGAGCTTCGTTCTGACAATCAAGCCTTTATTCTCGAAGATCAACATAGTTTTTAAATCACTTCAATATATAATATTGTATTATATTTGACCACCTTAATTCACGTTTATCATTGAGGTATAATTTTTACCTGAAATTTATCGGCTTGAATAAAAAAACTGCGGTACTACTTCTTATTGTCATTGTGTTGATTTTGGATCAATGGTTGAAGATCTGGGTAAAGACACACATGAGCCTAGGAGATGAGTTTCAGATATTAGGTTTGGACTGGGCATACATTCATTTTGTTGAAAATCCAGGGATGGCCTTTGGGCTTCACTTTGGAGGTTCCTTGGGTAAAATAATGTTGACCGCCTTCCGACTGATTGTGGTTGTGGTTTTCCTTTATATGATGCGTAATCTTCTTAGGAAAAACAGTACACCCTGGTCACTCATCCTAAGTTTTGCTTTGATCATAGCAGGAGCCATTGGCAATATCATCGATAGTGTTTTCTATGGAATGATATTTACTGAATCTTCTTATCACGGAGGAATTGCCGAATTTGTGCCCATTGGACAGGGATATGCTCCGGTATTACAAGGTAAGGTAGTCGATATGTTCTATTTCCCTCTCTACAAGGGGGAACTACCTGAGTGGCTTCCTTTTTTTGGCGGAAACTATTTTGAATTTTTTCGTCCTGTATTTAATGTTGCTGATTCTGCCATTAGCTGTGGGATAGTATTATTCCTGCTCAATCACAGAACAGTGAGCAATAGTGAAGAAAGTAAAGAAGAAGAAATTCAAACTGAGCAGCTACCGGATGATGAGGACAATACATTTCAAGAGGAAGAGTAAGTCACCGTTCTTCCCAATTGTATCATTGTTTACGTCTTATGCCTTTTTAGATGAATTGAACTATACAACTCTTTATGGGCAAACTGAATTTGTCAATTTTCCCTTTTTTTACCGAGTCTCTCCTCCTCGGACTTCAAAAATCTCTTAACCGCTCTAACCACCTGATCGACATGATCGTAATTGATTCTATAATACATGAATTTTCCCTCCCTATGTGCATGAACTAAGCCTACGTTTCGAAGTATTCTTAGATGTTGGGAG
The DNA here is from genome assembly GCA_965230755.1 of Saprospiraceae bacterium. Classification (GTDB taxonomy): domain Bacteria; phylum Bacteroidota; class Bacteroidia; order Chitinophagales; family Saprospiraceae; genus DATFJT01. Next base: position 77,210 of record CBDDLT010000012.1, read on the forward strand.
GTAATAGACTGCTCAAGATCCAGTGTATTATAAATCTTGTTTACGTTAAGTTCGTCGTGTTCATCTATGAATCCTAGAATTTTAATTCTAAGTGGATGAGCAATCGCCCTGAGAATTTCTGAAGATATCTGAAGTTTGTTGTAGTCAATCTCTACTTTGGTCCTCTTCATGAAGTCTTATTAAAGAAATCCTTAATATGACACAAAGTAAAGGAAAACAAATCGAACTATCAAGATATAATGAATTTTTTTAATATAAAAACACCTATATATCAAGCATTAAATAAGCGCACATCTTGATTTATCAAGTGCCACCATTGATTCCAGACGAATCAACATATTCAATAATGGGAAAAATAAGGGGAGTAAAAGTCCTTACTGGCCTATAAGAGAGATTTATTATGAGGCTAGTTCGTCAACAAGTCTTGATATTTGAGATAGGCGCTCCTTGTCTAGTGAGTAATAAATGTATTTACCCTGTCTTTCCGTATCAACCACTCCAGCTCTTCTCAAAATCGCAAGATGTTGCGAGGCCACAGATTGCTCCAATCTCAACTTGATGTACAAATCCGTAACAGTAAGTTTAGAATGTTTTTCCAATAGTGAAATTATTCCTTGTCTAAGGTCGTGGTTTACTGCACGCAGCACCAAAACAGCCTTTCTAAGCTCCGAATAATCTAACTCAATTTCCTTTCGACCTTTTTTCAGTACAATAGAATCGTCCTTCTGTTTTTTCATCTCACAGATTTTAATTGTTCATTTGTATGTAGTTCTCTACCAAAACTGTACCAAAATTGCCCAAACACAGATTAATACTATGTTAAGGGTATCTGTAAATTCAAGTCAATTTCTCCTATCCAAACCATTTTTTCCTAGACTTCATAATCCTAGGAGGCTTTAAGTACAGGGGGTTTAATTCATATAAAGGGGTGAATGAACCTTCTTTAAATTTTCTTTCTCCTAAAGATAACATCATTAAAGCATCGAGCTGAATATTTTTTTTGAAAAAAGATTTTGTGTCCTTGATCACTTCATTATTTGCTCCTGATCCAATTAATACGAGTGGTTTATCTTCAAAACTGCTAAAAGTATTGCTATCTATTACCCTCGCACTTAACTCGTCCAATGCTTCTTCAGAATGATAAGAAAAGGATTGAGAATAAACTTCATTTGGTCTAGCTGTTATTGCCGTGTATACTATAGTCTCCTGTTCTAAATTCTGATACTGATCTCTAAACTTCCGGAATAAAATCTCATTGGCACTGGATAAAATAACCGGTGTGTCAGAAGCGAAGGCCATGCCCATTATTATGCTGAATCCAATTCGCAATCCGGTATAAGAACCAGGTCCTCCGCAAATGTGAAGGGCATCAATTGACGAATGATCGATATTCTGGCTACTCAGAGCCTTCTTTATTAAAACAGGCAAATTCTCCTGATGACTGCTTATCTTTTCACTCTCTTGATAATACAGAACTCTTTGGTTACTGGATAACATGACAGAACATATTCCATGGGAACTTTCAACATGTAATATCACTGGTTTTTCCATGCTCCTTACTTTCCTAAGATATCGTTGTAGTGCTTAATATCGCTCAACACTTTAATTGACTCCTCAATTGCCGGATCATTACCCAGTTGATGCACAACCCTACCCTTTTCGTGATAGTACCTACCAATAATTTCCTTTTCTATTTCTTTTTTGATCTCTGCCTCAACCGTTTTCAATTGATCAATTCTTTGTCGATCATAGTTGTCGATTAGATCTTCAATGTTCGAATGAAGATCATCCTCTTGTTCTTTTTTCGAATATTTTAAGACCTGAAGCATTTTCTTACGCATTTTAGAATCGATGATAACATCATTTGCACTCAGAAAATCATAAAACGCTCCCATTTCCGTAAAACTATAGCCAGTAGAATCAACACTTACTTGGTTGTTCTTTAGATAATCATTGACAAAATCGAAAACATATAAATCATTGATCAGCTTTTCAAGTAGTTCGTTATGCTCAGATTGTTCAAGAACTATATCCGGTAAAACTCCTCCACCGTCGTGCACAGTCCTACCGTTTTTAGTTTCGAATGTGCTCCTTTCTTCGATCGGGATGGACACCGGATCTCCAAATTCATCATACTTAACCGCTTGAATGCATCTACCACTCGGGATATAATACTCCGATATCGTAAGTTTTAGCCTGGAATTGTAACCCATATCTGCAGTGCGCTGTACCAATCCCTTTCCAAATGTTCTCTGTCCAATTAGCACTCCTCTATCATAATCCTGGATCGTTCCTGATACTATCTCTGATGCAGAAGCCGAATTCCCGTCGACCAATACCACAAGCGGAGTTTCTGTGTTGATTGGTGCTCGCTGCGTACTGTAGGACTTATCCCAGTCAATCACTTTACTTTTCGTTGTAACCACCAAAACATCTTTGGGAATAAACAAATTGCTTAGGTTCACCGCCTCAGAAAGCAGACCACCACCATTACCTCGAAGATCTAAAATATAGCCCTTCACATTATTTTCAGCTTCCAGTGACTTGTAGGCTTGCAGAACATTATTCGATGCGCTTCTTGTGAAAGTAGATAACTTAGCGTAAGCGTATTGATCATCGATCATCTGAAAATGAGGAACATTGTTCTCCTCTCCTTTCGTTCTGGTAATACTGATATCCTTTATGCTTCCATTCTTAAAGTCTTTTACTTTGAGTTGGACATCCATGCCGGAAAAACCCTGAAGAATGCTATTCACCTCCTCTAAAGTCTTTGATTTTGCCGATCTATTATCTATTTCTAGAATTTCATCACCGATATTCAAGTCTGTGTCGTGCGCAGGGCCATTTTCCATGATCTCTCTAACAACCGGATATTCACCTCTCACTGCCATATTCACTCCGATTCCGCTAAAATTGCCCTCTAGCTGAAATCTATAGGACTCTATCTCTGATTCCGAAAAATACACGGTATAAGGATCCAGTGATTCGAGCATAGCGTCTATACCTTTTTTCATTAAGGGGCCTGGCTCAATTTCATCCACATATTGCTTGTTCAGCTCTTTGAAAATATTGGTGAAGATTTCCAAGTTCTTGCTGATCTCAAAAAACTTACCTCCTTTATCATAAGTAAAAGCACTAAAGACGACTAAGGCAGCGATCAACAACCATTGAATTCTTAACAGCTTCTTCATATTCTATTATTTCGATTTATCGATATGATTCAAAACGTATCCAAGGAGATCTAAGGGCTTGTCTGCATGAACCCAATGCCCAGCTCCACTGACCTCATATAACTCTGCAGCCGGGAACAAATCGTATATCTCCTCTTTATATTCTTCTCTAATGTAATTGGACCTCTCTCCCTTAATGAACGCAGTAGGCTTGGAAAACGTATGATCAGAGGTGATTTCGGCCAGTACATTGTCGTAATTTCTACTCAAGCTTTCCAGATTAAACTTCCATTTAAATCCCTTAGCTTCCTTATTTCTCTTTAGGTTTTTCATTAGAAACTGAATAACCGATATATCATCCAATCGCTCGCTCATGAATGATTCGACGTCAGAACGTCTCTCATACTTCTCAAGCGGTAATTCTTCCATTGTCTGGATAATGAGCTCATGACCTCCCTTATATCTGGCAGGAGTGATGTCCACCACGATTAAAGAACTGAGAAGTTCTTCAGCATTTAATGCAACTTGCATGGCCACTTTGCCCCCCATAGAATGTCCCATTAGGTGCAATCCCTGCAAATCGTTTTCCTCAATAAAATCTTCAATATCTTCCGCCATAGCCTCATAGCTGTGGACTTCACTGTGCGGAGAACGACCATGATTGCGCAGATCAGGAGTGATAATCATATAATCTTCCGATAACATTCTTGCAAATGTCTTCCAGTTGTCCGACATGCCGAAGAAACCATGCAATATCATGATGGGCTCGCCGGATCCATAGGTGCTAAAATGTAATTTTGTTGAATTCATTATTTCTATTACTAAAAAGTGCCATGGCAATTGCCACGGCACTTTAAACTTATTTCTTCCTTTTAAAGTTCAATCTATCCCTCCAAAGCAGCTGCTCCACCAACAATTTCAGAAATTTCTCTAGTAATTGCTTCCTGTCGAGCTTTGTTATAGGCAATCTTAAGATCCTTGATTAGATCATTGGCATTTTCAGTAGCCTTATCCATTGCCGTCATTCTAGCTCCGTGCTCTGATGCACTCGTATCTAAAACATTACTCTGCAATTGAGATATTAGGATCTGAGGAATTAATTGCTCCAATAATTGCTTTTCACTGGGTTCGAATAAATAATTTCTATTCGCCGATTTCTCCTCTTCTTCTGTTTCTAGAGATTCAACTGGGAGAAATCTCTCCACAGTTGGATATTGTACTGCAGCATTCTTAAAACTACCATATACGATATCTATCGCATCATAGGTGCCGTTATTGAATGACTTCATCAAATATTTACCCAACTTGCTGATATCCTCAAAAACATACTTATCCGCGATCGTCACATACTCATCATATACGTAAATCTTTTCCGTATTTCTCTTGAAGTAATCATACCCCTTCTTTCCAATACAAAAAATATCTACGTGTTTATCTTCAAATAACTTGGCATATTCTGTTTCCAAATGCGCTATAGCCTTTTTGATTACATTATTATTAAATGCACCACAAAGTCCTCTTGAAGAAGTAATCACGACCAGTGCCACTCGATTTAACTCTCGGTGTTCGCCATAGCTCAATGAAGAGTCATCCTCCACATTGCTCATAATATTAGAGAGTATTTCCTTCAGTTTCTTAGCATATGGTTTCAAGCGCGTAATACCGTCCTGACTCTTTTTAAGTTTTGCAGCCGAAACCATTTTCATTGCTTTCGTTATTTGCTGCGTACTCTGGACGGAACTGATTCGCTCTCTTACTTCCTTTAGGTTAGCACCCATATCAATTATATTTTATGATGCAAATTGCTTAGCCAGCTCTAGAGCTAAATTCTTACAAGCGTCTTTCGCTTCATCAGTTAACTTCCCTTGTTTAAACGTATCTAAAACATCAGGGTGATTCTTAGCCAGTGTATCTAAATACAACTCCTCAAACTCTTTCACTTTGTCAACGGGAACATCTCCTAGCAATCCATTGGTTCCCAAGTAAATCATTGCAACCTGACGTTCTACTGTCTCTGGAGAATATTGAGCTTGCTTCAGAATCTCCACATTTCTCTTACCTTTCTCCAATACATTCTTAGTAGCAGCATCCAGATCAGATCCGAACTTTGCAAAAGATTCCAATTCTCTAAATTGTGCCTGATCCAACTTCAACGTACCCGCTACCTTCTTCATGGATTTGATCTGAGCAGATCCACCCACACGCGATACAGAAATACCTACGTTAATGGCAGGACGAACACCAGAGTTGAATAAGTTAGACTCCAAGAAAATCTGACCGTCCGTAATAGAAATTACGTTGGTAGGAATATAAGCAGAAACGTCTCCTGCCTGAGTCTCAATGATTGGCAATGCTGTCAAAGATCCACCACCTTTAACCATTCCTGATTCTTTCAATGATTCCGGAAGGTCGTTCATGTTTTGAGCGATCTCATCGTTGTTGATGACCTTAGCAGCCCTCTCCAAAAGTCTAGAGTGAAGATAGAATACATCCCCAGGGAATGCCTCACGTCCAGGAGGTCTTCTCAACAAAAGAGATACCTCACGATAAGCAACCGCTTGCTTAGACAAATCATCATAAACGATCAACGCTGGACGACCTGTGTCTCTAAAGAACTCTCCAATTGCAGCACCGGCAAATGGAGCGTAGAACTGAAGTGGTGCAGGATCAGAAGCGTTAGCCGCTACGATAACCGTGTATGCCATCGCACCATTTTCTTCCAACACCTTGGCCACTTGCGCAACAGTAGACGCTTTTTGACCAGAAGCAACATATATACAATAAACGGGTTCACCGCTTTCGTAAAATTCTTTTTGATTGATAATTGTGTCAATTGCAATAGCTGTTTTACCAGTCTGCCTATCACCAATGATCAACTCACGCTGACCTCTACCAATAGGAATCATCGCATCGATGGCCTTAATTCCTGTCTGAAGTGGCTCATTTACCGGCTGACGGTAGATTACACCAGGTGCTTTTCTCTCAAGAGGCATGTTATAAGTCTGCCCTTCAATAGCTCCTTTTCCATCTATAGGCATTCCAAGAGTGTTGACCACTCTTCCCAACATTCCTTCACCTACATTAATGGATGCAATTTTATTGGTACGCTTAACTTTAGAACCCTCTTTGATTCCATCAGTTGGACCCATTAAAACCACCCCTACATTATCTTGTTCCAAGTTCAACGCAATCGCCTGAACACCTGTTTCGAACTCAACCAGCTCTCCCGCTTCAACATTGTTTAGGCCATAAACTCTCGCAATACCATCTCCAACTTGAAGTACTTTACCTACTTCTTCCAACTGTGCGGCATTCTCGAAGCCAGCCAATTGTTCTTTTAATATTGAAGTAATTTCATCAGGTTTAACACCGTTCATATTCCGAATTTTAATTTTTTAGTTTGAATATTTGACCGCTAATCTCTTAAGGCTGTTTTTTAAACTGGCATCCAATAGCTGATCATCGAATTCCATTACGAAGCCTCCAATTAAGCTTGCATCCACAGAATGCACGATTTCAAGTTCACAGTCCTTGAAATACTTTTCTTTTACTTTATTTTTTAGACTCTCCAAATCGGATTCTTCCAATTCTGAAGCCGTAGTAATATTAACTCGTTTAATGTTCTTATGCGCGTTGTATAAGCCGATGTAACTTTGCATTGCATCGATCATTGCTTTGTCTCGACCTTTATCTATCATCAGATTTAAAAAATCAAGAGTGATAGACTCTACTTTTCCTTCGAAAACAGCTTTAAGAAGATTCTTCTTTTTATCACCTTCGATGATCGGACTTTTTACCGCCTCAATCAATTCCTTCACATCGAAAGCATCTCTCAATACATCCATATCACCTCTCACCTTATCCTCGACATTTCTTTCTTTGGCAAGGCTCAACAATGTAGCGGCGTATCTTTCTCCAGCTTGCTTTAATGACATCTTTTTGTCTGTTTAGATTAATTGCTACTGATATCGTTCATCATGGTCTCAATGAGCTTTCCCTGCTCCTGCTTACCAGATAACTCCTTTTTCAACAATTGCTCAGCGATAGCAATTGCCATAGTTCCAACTTCCTTTTTAACCTCGGCCAAAGCGTTGTTTTTCTCAGTCTCTATCTCGCGTTTCGCATTGCTGATCATTCTATTCGCCTCTTCCTTGGCTTTATTCTTTGCCTCTGAAACAAGGCTATTCCCCATCTCTTTAGCCTCCGCTATAATCTTAGCTCTTTCCTCTCTAGCTTCTGCCATGATCTTATCATTTTCAGCCTTAAGAGATTGCATCTCTTCTTTGGCTTCTTTGGCAGCATCCAAGGCTTTTTGAATATCGTCTTCTCTTGTTCTCAATGATCGAATGATTGGCTTAAAAGCCATCTTTCCGATAATGAACCAGAATAATAGGAAAAACACCAAAGACCATAATGCCAGACCAGGCGACGGTTTGAAGACCTCAAATAAAAATATATTAGTCATAATTTATCTCTAATTAGATTAAAAAAATCGGAATTGCAACCAACCGTTACAATTCCGATACTACTCTTAGGAGAAAAAGATAGATAATAGAATCGCGATCAAAGCGGCACCCTCAACGAATGCTGCCATCAAGATCATTGCACCTCTAATATCACCAGAAGCCTCAGGCTGACGTGCGATAGCTTCTACCGACTTACCACCAATCTGACCAATACCAATTCCGGCACCGATTACGGCCAATCCTGCTCCAATTGCTGCTAATGTTCCAGTCATTTTAATATATTTTAACTGTTCAAAAAATTCTCTAATTAATGATGTTCTTCTATTGCCGCTCCTATGTAAGAAGCAGTTAATATCGTAAACACATATGCCTGTATAAAAGCTACAATCAACTCAATAGCCATCATAAATATGGTCAAAAGAACTGATAAAACAGCCCCTATTATACCACCAGGTAAATAGTCTCCGGATTCACCGAAGATAAAAATCAATCCTATAAAGCTCAATATTGCAATATGTCCTGCTGTAATGTTTCCTGCCAAACGCAGCATCAAGGTCAAAGGCTTGATGAACATGGACATAATCTCAATCACCGCTAAAAGTGGCTTGATAAGCACAGGAACTCCAGGCATCCATAAAATATGCTGCCAGTAGTGTTTATTGCCCAAGAAATTCGTCATTAGGAAAACGATAATTGCTAACACCATAGTAACCGTCAAGTTACCAGTAACGTTGGTTCCTCCCAAAAATGGAATTTGACCCCATAGGTTCAAACCCAATATGAAGAAAAAGATACTCAACAATAAAGGCATGAATCGCTCATATCTACCTTTTCCTAAAAATGGGATCGCAACTTCATCTCTGATATATAATATGACAGGTTCCATAAGTGATTGAATTCCTTTTGGTGCACTCCCAGGGTTTTTCTTGTAAGCTCTTGCTATCGATCTAAACACAAAGAAAAAAAGAAGAAATATAGCCAACATAGAAACCACATTCTTGGTCATGGAAAAATCATAGAAACTGGTAATTGCTCCTCCAAATATTCCCCCGTCCCAAACTGTCTTATCTTCTAATAACATATGGCCTCCACCATAGCAAGCATAAGTTTGTGTAACCTCTTTACCCTCCACTGTCTTAATCTCATTCTTGAAACCTTCAATATGAACCTTGCCCTTTGATGGAAACTTTTTATCCATTACTCTTTTAATGGCACCCTGGTGCAAAACATACCCATTATAAGCATTGTGCCCGTCGTCATGGTGCCCTGGGTCAAACTTTGATGACATAAAAAATTCCCAACCCTTATCCTTAGAATATAGAATACATGGCAATGGAATTCTGATAGCATCTAGAATAGTATATACATTGGCGTCACTGATGTGATGCATTGCGGTAGCTTTTGGGTCGTATTCTCCATGGCCGTGATGGTCACCACAAGTATGACTGCCATGAGCATTGTCACCATGCTGGTGATTACCGTGATCATGTCCGTGTCCGTGATCATGATTGTGGCCATGATGATCATGGTTGTGCCCGTGATGATCATGGTTGTGATCATCGTGATCATGGTTATGTCCGTGATGATCGTGGTTATGATGATCGTGATTGTGATCATGCGATTGCCCGCGAGTCATCAAAAAACATAGAGAAAACGATAAAATAAGCGTTGCCCTAACGATATTTTGCATAGTGCCTTATTTAAACAGGGGCAAATGTAGATATTTAATGAGTTTTTTGGAAACTGGGATTGGTTTTTTTCACTAAAAGAACAATATAATTTTCTTTTAACTCAATAGTCCACTGTAATTCGAAAAGAAAAACTGCAAATATTGGATTGTCCGCTCATTATTTTGCCACAGAAACAGCTCTCTTTTCTCGAATTACCGTCACTTTAATTTGACCGGGATATTGCATCTCATCTTGTATCTTTTGAGAGATCATAAATGATAAATCGCTGGCATATTCATCGGAAACCTTATCACTTTCGACAATAACCCTTAATTCACGTCCTGCTTGCATCGCAAAAGCCTTTTGAACCCCGTCATAAGACATCGCCAATTCTTCCAAGTCTCCAATTCGCTTCAGGTAACTTTCTAAGATCTCTCTTCTCGCACCCGGACGAGCACCAGAGATCGCATCACAAGCCTGTACAATAGGAGAAATGATATTATTCATTTCAATTTCATCATGGTGTGCTCCAACGGCGTTGCACACTGCTGGATGTTCCTTGTGTTTTTCACAAGCCTTCATTCCGAAGATGGCATGACTCAACTCAGTTTGCTCATCAGACACCTTTCCAATATCGTGTAATAGACCAGCCCGTTTCGCCAAGGTGATCTCTTTCTGTTTAAGTCCCAACTCAGCTGCCATGATAGCACATAGATTGGCTGTTTCTATAGAGTGCTTTAACAAGTTCTGACCATATGAAGATCTAAATCTCATTCTACCTACCATTCTAACCAACTCCGGTGCCAGACCATGAATATCTAAATCAATAATGGTTCGCTCTCCTATTTCAAGTATTTGCTCTTCTAATTCCTTTTTGGTTTTTTCCACCACCTCCTCAATGCGCGCAGGATGAATTCGACCATCAGCTACAAGACGCTTCAAGGATAATCGCGCTATTTCTCTTCTCACAGCATCAAAACTAGAAATAACAATTGCCTCAGGAGTATCATCAACAATAATCTCAGCACCAGTCGCCGCCTCCAAAGCTCGAATGTTTCTTCCTTCACGTCCAATAATCTGTCCTTTTAGATCATCGGAATCCAGGTTAAACACTGATACCGTATTCTCAATGGTGTATTCCGCACACATTCTTTGAATGCTCTCGATGACAATTTTTTTGGCTCTCTTGTTTGCCGTAGCCTTTGCTTCCTCAATGGTTTTTTTAGCAATCGACATCGCATCCGTTTCCGCCTTAGCTTTTACCGCTTCCAATAATTCTTCTTTGGCTTCCTTTTCTGTAAGACGAGCCACCTTTTCCAAGGCCTCGATGTGTTTTTCGTTGGCCAGCTCCAGTTCTCTTTTCTTCTTGGATACTACCTTTAGCTGTTTATCCAGATTGCCTCTCAGTGTTTCTAGCTCGGACTCTTTATCCTTAATTGCATCTTTCTTAGACTCCAACTGGTCTATTTTCTTTTGAACTTCCTCTTCCTCAGACTTCAACTCCCGCTTTAGATTCTTGATCTCTATGCGCTCTTCTTTGAGTTCTATTTTAGCATTCGACTTGTATTCCTCGTAATCCGTTTTGAGTTTGGCGTATTTCTCCCGAGCCTCTTGAATCTTGGATTGCTTGATAGATTCATTCTTTTGCTCAGCTTTTCCTACGATGCGGTCTGCTTTTGTCTCTGCCTTCGAAAGCATTTGCTCCGATTTTGACTCCGCTTCCTTTATGATGAGATTTGCTCTTTTTTCGAATTCCGCTATATTACCCGCCGAAGATTTTCGAACGATAAAGAAAGTTATAATAGCGCTTAATATTGCTCCAATCCCTAGTCCTATCCAGATCATATAATCCATTGCCTTTATTTATTCTGAAGGAATATATGAAGGGAAAATTGCAATAATGAAATGAACAAAAATGAGATATTAATTAACCAATTGACTCAATCTTTTTTCAAGATCATCCAATTGATTAACCACCGATTCTTTTAACACTCCTTTTCTTAACTTATTAGTTTCAAAGGCATAATCCAGTAACGACATAGACAACCAGTCGGTCATCTTTCGATTTTTATAATTGTTTCGAAAGAAATTTAGTTTATCATTGACTTCGCGCATTAACTCCCTAGCCGCCTCTTCCTCATCTTTCGGAATTTGTATCGGAAATACATTCCCATCTATAATCGCCTTGAAGATGATCAACTCTTCGTCTTTCATTCTCTCAATATTTGTTCAACCACTCTAGACATTTGTCTACTTCCCTTATATAGTGCATGATCTCCGTTCTCATCTTTTCTGAATCCAAAGCCCCCATGCCACTACTTCCTCCTAAGTTTTTTAATTTAAATTTATCAAATCTCTCTTTGAGAATATTAATTTCTTCTGTTTTACTGTAAATATCACTTTTCAATTTGAGGTTTTCTTCCTTAACAGACTTATGATCTTTTTCAAGATCATGATATTTCTGCTCCAATATAGAGAATTTATTCAAAATTCTCTCCAATTTTTTTTCTAGCGATTGCATCCTCTCATTTTTATTTTCGAATGACAGCAGAAAACTCTTCCCCTAAGTTTTCCATGACTTCTGTCATTATTTTATCAATTTCCTCATCCTTCAAAGTCCTTTCTATTGTAGAAAATAGAATACTAATGGCATAAGATTTCTCTTTTTGCACTGTCATCTCCTCATCCTTATAAACGTCAATCAAGCTAATTTCGCTTACTAAAGATCCACCTATTTTTGCTATTAGCCTCTGAATATCACCAAATTTTATATCATCTTTTATTTTAATGGCTACATGACGCTCCACTGTGGGATACTTAGATATCTCCTGGTATACGTCTTTCTTGCCATTATTTTGAGTATAAATAGATGACATATCTAATATCAGAGCGAAAACTTCCTGGTCGATATCGTGCCATTCCAGCTCCCGTTCCGGAATAATCCCACCTTCAGCAATTACCGTATCCGAATCTACAAACCTAAACCCTCGTTTAAAATATGCATCATCGTTTTGCTGCTCATAATTTGTTATTCCCACATTTTTCAACAAAGCAGTGCACAAGCCTGTCAGATCGTGTTCGTTCATCTTGTCATCCGAGGAAATCCAAGAACTCTTATATCTATCGCCGGAAACCAATATCAACAATTGTTCTTTTTCGATGATCTCATTGCCATGCCTTTGATAGGAGCGACCAAATTCATAAAACTTAAGTGAATTCTGTTGTCTATTTAAATTGTAAGCAACGGCATTTAATGCCGGATGAATCAATTCGGGTCGCATTACATTAAGGGTGACATTGGATGTGTTCTCGATGAAAATGAGGTCCTTTCTATCGGGATAGAATTTATCCATCGTTAGGGAGACGTTCATAATCTCGCTAAAACCTAACCCACTCAATCTTTGAGCTATATTCCTACGAATCAAATGCTTATTCGATCCTGAGCTGTGTAAAATACTAGATCTCAGTTGTTTTGGAATCACTATATTATCCAATCCATAAATTCGAATAATCTCTTCCACAACATCAATTTCCCTGGTCACATCCCCTCTGTAGGCAGGTACTTCGATATTCCAGGAGTCTTGATCCTGATCTAATATTTTTATCTCCAATGCGTCAAGAATATTTTCAATAAGCTCTCTCGTAATTTCGATACCCAAAATACTATTGACCCTAGCATGGCGTAAATTAATTCTTGATGGAGCAACAGGTTGAGGATAATGATCAATCGCTACATCTCCTACTTTTCCTCCTATGATCTCCTGAATCAAATAAGCAGCTCTGGATAATGCGGTCCAACACATTTCTGGATCTGATTGTTTCTCAAATACTGTAGCTGAATTAGTTCTCAACTGATGATGCAAACTCGTCGATCGCACTTTTTTCGGATCGAAAAATGCTGCCTCCAGAAAAATACTGCTTGTCTCTAGGTTCGTCTCTGCATTTTTACCCCCAAATACTCCGGCAATACACATGGGGGTATCGTTTCCGTCCTTGATCATCAGATCCGACTGTCTCAAGGTATACTCCTCTCCATCCAAAGCCAGGAACTTTGTTCTATCAGAAACATAACCCACCTTAATCTTTTGTTGAGCTACTTTACTAGCGTCGAATGCGTGAAGAGGCTGTCCCAGCTCTAGCATCACATAATTTGTGATATCCACAACATTGTTGACCGAGTTCATACCCAAAGAATTCAGCCTATCCTTCAACCACTGTGGACTTGGCCCTACCTGAATCCCATCCATTATAATACCACTGTATCTTTTACAGGCCTCTGGATCTTCAATTTCGACAGACCAACTCGATGAATTATTTTTGGGTAAATCCAATAGCGTAGGGAGCGACATTCTATCCGTAATTTGCTCAGCGGCTCGAATATTTGCCAATAAATCTCTCGCTACTCCCCAATGAGATGTAGCATCTCCCCTATTTGGCGTAAGTCCAATTTCTAATATTTTATCGCTTTTGACATTGGCGATCTCTGAAAAAGGAGTTCCAGGAGATAACTCACCGTCTAGGACCATGATTCCATCATGACTCTCACCCAGACCTATTTCATCTTCAGCACAAATCATCCCAAAAGACTCCTCCCCTCTTATTTTAGCTTTCTTTATCTTGAATGAATCACCACTAATCGGATGTAGTACCGATCCCACCTTAGCAACGACAACAGTTTGCCCTTCTGCCACGTTGGGCGCTCCACAAACTATCTGGACGGGTTCTCCCTCTCCAATATCAACTTTTGTAAGGGAAAGCTTATCTGCATTTGGGTGCTTTTCACATTTCAATACATGTCCTACCACAAGACCTTCCAGGTTTCCCTCTATCAATCCGTAGTTCTCTATTCCTTCTACCTCTAAGCCTATCACAGTAAGTTTATCTGCAGCGGATTCCAAATCAATTCCAACTGGCAAGAGCTCACTCAACCAATTATAAGATATATGCATGCCGAATATTTGTTATCCAGCAAATTTAGAAAAATACCCTGAGACCGAAGAGGGAAATGGCGCTATTGTATCAAATGCATCTCGAAGGCCTGTATAACCTCTTTCGGAGCTCCATTCTCTTGTAATTCGACAAAGGCTACCACTTCTATATTATCGGGATTCCACTCATCCTCTAAAGTGACACTAAAATCATATTGCAATTCTTCAAGAGCACCTATGGTTTGCGGCAAAGCTACTCCCTCGATGTCCGATAATAATTTTCTGAAGACATGATTGTGCTCATAATCCTCTCTAATCTCACCCATGGGATGAAGTTGGGCATCAATAATATGAGATTCTGTGATTAAAACAACGAGATTATGGGTGCCGGTAAAGACATCCTTTGGTGAAATTGTGATCGAAATTGCAGCTTCTTTATTCCCGGAATCATAGCTACTGGTTCCGGACATGAGAATTGGAGAGAATCCAACAAGCTCAGCTTCGGCCAAACCTAACCATTCTCCTTGCGAAGTATTAAATCTAGTTTCAGGATCAAGCTGTTTTCTGTTGAAAGTCGCTGCTGGTTTTGCTCGATAAAGACCCAATCTATCCTCAGTGGACTGAGCTTCTGCAGAACGGAAATCATATTGAGATTCTTCCAATGGAAATCCCAAGAAATCAGTGTAGTAACTCACCGCCACAAAATTATCGCCATAAACATTCCCCAGACGTTGAATTTCTAAAGCACCTGCAGGACATCCAGGACATCGAACTCCCGTCAATTCCTCCAATAAAACTACCTTATCGGTTTCAGGAGCAACAAAATCTGGAATAGTAACCATTCTTTCCTCACAAGAAGAAAAACTAGCGAGGATAAATACAAGGAATAAATATTTAAAATTCATGGTTCAAGTAATTAATTATTAAAAAGTACTGTCAACGGATAATCGAATTCCACTAAACGCAGGCTCCAACCTACATATACCACCACTACAAACTACACCTTCAACTTGTTTAACGTATTTCATTCCAAATCTATTACCGCCCTTGACATAAACAGCCCCCAAGGAAGGATAGTTTATCTGATCTTGAACATTGCCATCCTCTCCCTTATGAAAAGGATTGATGTTATACATCGAACTTGCCGTAAAAACCCAATGAGGAGCCAATCCTACTTCCACCAATCCGTATAACCAATCCCCAAAATCTCTGAAATCATGACCAAAAATATCCGCTCCGGTATACATATACTGTGCCTCAAATCTGATGGATTTCTTCCTATCAATCTTATACAAGTAATCTATATAAGGTATTAGCGTTTCAACAAAACCCTCCCCCTCTTCTTCATAGACCAATCTATTGTATCGCTGAAGTTGAACTCCTCCAACCAAAACTGATTTTCTACTCTTCTTCCAGGTAACCTCAGAATAAATTTCTCTATACAACGGATTATCATCCAAGTCATTGATGTAAGAAACGTTAAGACCAAATGCCAACTTTCTACTTAGCGCATATCCCAGATCAAGCTGGATGGCTTGTTCACCCAAAAACAATGAGGCCGGAATATATCGAGCTGTTAACTGATAGGTATTCTGACGACTCATAGGTGGAAAATAATTGCTCAACCCATCAAATTGTTGAAGGGTAGGATCCGTTCTTAATTCGAAATTCTCCGTCCTCTTGTATTCAAGATTTACAGAGAATTTTCCTATGTTTTGCCCTATAGAAGTATAAATATATTGCCCAGCCTCTCCGACGAATCTTCCCAAAGCAGTCAATCCATTGCCCAAATCACGAGTCACATTGGGATCAAAGAAACTGTCTTCAGTTTTATATGCCAATTCTACAAACCAATTGAAGTTTTTATAGCTTAAGTTGTTATAAAAGGACATGGCATAGGTGTTGAATTTTGGTTTATAACGTTCTTCATCCGTGTAACCTTTGATGATATCCACCATTTGATCCATTTGGTCGCCGGATAATGTTCGATTGACAACACCAACTCCTGGTGCAATACTCAACCCATTTTCGAAATATTTATACCATTCTAAGCTACCCGCTTTGATGAAACTCTCATGCAGCTCAAATATATTCTTTTGACGACCACTTAAAATTTTAATCTGCAGGTCTTCTGTTAAATTATACTTCAGACGCAAGCCCACCAATGCCTGATCAATAAACAATGGTCTAGACTCATAGGCTCTGAAAAGCGCTCCCGTTCCTATCTGGTCATATATATAACCTACGCTAATATTCAGCTTTTCCATTTCTTTCTCTATAAACCACCGACCGACGCCTTGATCAGTAAAAGAGCCTGTTGGGTTTCTGAGGTTTGAATTATTGAACAAATCCAACCTAACTCCCATTTTGTATCCTTGAATGGCATAGTTCAAGCTAAACCAAGCATCAGAACCTACAAATTCCTCTTCGTACTGAGGAAATCCTGCAGCCCCTATCACTGAATCCTTGAGGAACAAATTGCCGAAGAACTGTAAGTTCCCTGAAAACTGCCCTTTATCCTGTCCAAATGAACTGATTGTCACAGCGCATAATAGCAGCAGTGTACCAAAGAACCTTATTTGTCTCATGTGCATTTAAAGAATTGGTTAAAATTTAGTTAATTAGCGGACAATTTAGCAATTTTCAAATGAAATCAAGTTAATCTAATTGTCAATTTAATTACAGAGTCATCAACTTTACAATATGAAATTATTTATCAGTATTCTAAGTTTTATTGCTTTCAGCACCTTTGCTTTTGCTCAAGATACCGACAGCGAAGCTGCGAATAAATCTATGCCATCAGCAGAACTAAAGACCCTCGAAGGAGAGACTGTCAACATTACAGATTATACAGAAAATGGCAAAATTACCGTTGTTTCTTTTTGGGCCACTTGGTGTACTCCTTGTAAAAAAGAATTGGATGCCTTGATGGATTTTTATCCGGATTGGAAAGACGAATACGACATCGATTTTGTTGCAATAACCATTGATGACGCTAGAGGGTTACCAAAAGTGCGATCAATGGTACATCAAAAATCATGGGAATACACGATCTTATCTGATGTCCAGCAAGTATTACCCAATGCTTTAGGATTTCAACCTATTCCTCAAACATTTGTATTAGACAAAGAGGGAAAAATCGTTTACAACCACAGTTCATACGTACCTGGATATGAGTATGAGCTAGACGAGATGGTAAGAGAATTGGCGGAGAAGGGATAATTACGATAAGTAGATATAAATAAAAAAAGCCTCAACAAGGTTTTATTGTTGAGGCTTTTTTTATTCGAAAACACTATTTCTTGATCAATTTGTATTGCAGAAAAACCTGACATCGATATTGTTGATCCTTTCGATCGCAAATGCTTTTAGGAAAACCCATGTTTTCGAGTTCTTCGAATCCCAAATCCTCTATGCGTTTATTATAGAACTCATCAATACTGATTAATTCAAGCCGGTATCCCTGAAATATTTCTTTATATGCTCCAGCCAAACTAAAGCCTTTTTTAAGAACTTGTTCGGAACAATTATTTATTACATCATTATAATTTTCAAGGCTGGGATATCTATAAATTAATTCGATATTCTGAGCAAAGGCTTTCTTCGCACAGGACCAAACCTTCTTCATCTCCTCTATATCTCTGTATAAATATGTAAATATTTTTCTGGGGTTTCTAACGCCATTAACATATTCAGTATTGAAGGCTAGCTCTTCTAGATGATCAACACTCAAACTGTTCTCATAAAAAAGCTCATAAAAATAGGATATCTGACCACCCAGATCTTCAAATTCACTATTTGGCCCACAAGACATTTGATTCTGTTCAAATATAATTTTCAACTTGTTTTCTTCTGATTCATAATGAGGTCTGTTTTGGACATAGATACTGATATCTATTGTGTCATTTCCCAAGCTAAGCAATGGTAAAAATAGAAACATCCAAAAGAGCATATGTTCGGGTATTTTATTCATCTTTCAATTCATATGTAACGGTTATAGAATAATTTACTTCTTGTTTATCGCCGCGTTCAACTTCTCTAGGGCCTCTTTGATAGTGGTAAGAGTTGTCCTGAATATTTAGAATATCCCCTACTTTCTTGTTGGCCAGTTTTGCCAGTTTCTCAGCTTTTTTCTTAGAACTCTCAATTGCTTTTTTGGTCAGTAAGAAGTCATCGACCTTTTCAGAAGTGTCGAATAGATACCAAAGTTCAATAACCCTTAAGCCCTTTATTTCTATTTCGTAAAAAGACTTTACTTGATCCAGGTCTTCAAAATCAAGATGATAGGTTTTCGTTCTATTCTGTCCGTACATATAGCTATGAGGAGGAAAGATTTCTTTTAATTGGGTCGTATCATATCCAATAGTGAAAAGCGCAGAATTCAATTCCACCATAACATCTGAAATTGTCCTTTCTCTTATTTTCCTATACTCATCTCTTTGCGCCCCCTCCAATTGAATTTTAAGTCTAATACCGTTGGAATGGTAAACAGTCCGAGTGTTTCCAACTACTCTTAAATAGTTGTCTCCGGGACTTAAGGCATTTTGGGCGTAAGAATAATCATTAGGAAGATAAACGATCAATACAACGAATAAATATGAAAATTTTTTCATGTTTAATGTGTTTAAGGTTAAAAAATAAAGCGTGTCAAATACATCAACACGCAACATTTTGAAAAAGTTTCAATCAAAATAACAGAACTATATTAAGTTATTGATAGCTTGAGCAATACTCGCATTGTTTCACATTAAACATTGCAAGTATCTTATGTCATTCCGAGCTCAAATTCCAAAATTCCTTTTCCCTATGCAGCATAAAACCAATTTATCGGATTAGTTTATTAACGAGGAGCTCTTCTTACATTTTGATACAAGAACACATTTCTTAGACCGAGGGTGTGTTATGCCGATAGTATCAAAACCTATTGATTCATTCATTAAAACTGACGAGATGAAAGACGTTGTATTTAAAACAATGCTATGTGCATTGACTACACTTATCATGATAGCCCCATCTTTAGCCCAAGCCACCATCACAGGAATTGCAACAGATAACAATGGAGAACCAGTTATTTATGGAAACGTAGATCTTTATAAAGATGGAGATCTATATAAAAGCACTTATTCTGATTTTGATGGATACTATACTATTTCCGATATAGAATTGGGAATATATGATCTGGAGCTTACCTATCCGGGATTTCCATCTAAGAAATTATACAACATAAAGATTAAAAGAAAGAAACCCACAACAGTTAATCTAAGACTGGAGGCCTATCATTCCTGTTATGGCGGCCAATCTGAACCGGTCAATTTCACCTGTTGTAACTACGATTTCTGGGATGGAAAGATCGTGCAATCTGAAGATATAAGTCGAATGGCATTTTAGCCTAAATCCAATTTTACTCAACCAAACAAATTTTAAATCATGAAATACACTATACTGAAAGCAATGCTATGTGCATTGTCTATACTTATCAGCACAGCCCCATCTTTAGCCCAAGCCACCATTAAAGGAAAAGTAATTGATGACAGCGGAGAACCAGTACTTTTTGCCACAGTGGCTATTTACCAACAAGGTGCTTTAATATGCGGAACCCAAGCAGACTTTGATGGCAATTATTTGATATCAAATATCCAACCTGGAACCTATGATCTGGAAGCCACGTATGTTGGTCTTCAATCCAAAAGAATTAATGCTATTTCTTTTTCTGCTGGTGAAACCAAAGTTATTGACATTACACTACTTACGGGTGTCTCTCTTGAATGTGCTGTGATAGTTGAATCTAAGAAAAAACTGTTCCGTAGAGGCAAAACAACAAATGGACGAACAGTAACATCGGATGAGATCTCAAATCTCGGATTGAGAAGTGTGAATAATGTAGCAGCAACAACATCAGGAGTGAAGGATGGAAAACTTAATATCCGCGGAGGTCGAAATGAAAATACGGTTTACTTCATAGATGGACAAAGAGTCCGAGGTGCTGCAAACTTGAGTCCGATACAGAAAAAGAGGACGAAATCAAAACGCAATAAGAAGGGGACTCATGATCCAATCATACCTCAGCCCATCGAGTGGAATACTGAAGACTATTCTTTGATTGTAGAAAACGAATTTCTCGAAGTTGCCTCCGATCCTCTTTCTACCTTTTCCATTGATGTCGACGCGGCCTCCTACAGTAACGTAAGGAGATTTATTAACACTAATCAGCCTATCCCAAAGGACGCGGTAAGAATCGAGGAAATGATCAACTATTTTGACTATGATTACCCTCAACCAAATGGGACACACCCTTTTGCTACGATTATTGAAAAAGTACCTTGTCCTTGGAATACAGATCACGAACTGCTTCATATTGGACTTCAAGGACTAGAGACCGAAAAAGAAGATCTGCCCAATTCCAACATAGTATTTTTGATCGATGTTTCCGGTAGCATGCAAAGCAACAACAAACTTCCACTTTTGAAGCAATCTTTTAATTTACTCATAGATGAATTGAGAGATAATGATAAAGTAGCTATAGTAGTCTATGCGGGTGCTGCAGGGGAGGTTCTACCATCGACCAGTGGAAGTGATAAAGAAACCATACGTACAGCACTTAATAATTTAACCGCAGGAGGAAGCACTGCCGGAGCCGCAGGAATAAAATTGGCCTATCAAATCGCTCAAAAGAACTTTATCCCCAATGGAAATAATCGTGTAATTCTCGCTACCGATGGAGACTTCAATGTAGGAACAAGTAGTGATGCAGCACTGGTTAGACTCATTGAGGATAAAAGAAAATCCAATGTTTTTCTAACCGTTCTTGGGTTCGGCATGGGTAATTACAAAGACAATAAGATGCAACAATTGGCTGATAAAGGCAATGGTAATCATGCCTATATCGATAATATTCGGGAAGCGCAAAAAGTATTGGTTCATGAATTCAATAGTACCATATTCGCCATTGCCAAGGATGTCAAATTACAATTAGAATTTAATCCGAAATATGTTCATTCTTATCGCCTAATCGGTTATGAAAACAGATTACTGGCGGATAAAGATTTCAATGATGATAAAAAAGATGCTGGCGAAATAGGCTCCGGACATACCGTTACCGCTTTATATGAAATCATACCGCAGAGGAAAAATTCTATTAAAGAGATAGCGTCTGTAGATCCTCTGAAGTATCAACTTCTAAGCACTACTCCTAAATCGACTTCAAGAGAAGTACTGACTCTTAAACTCCGGTATAAAAAACCCAAGGAGGATTCTAGTATACTGATAGAAAAGATACTCAAAGATAAGCGCAATAAAGGCTTAAGTCCTAACCTAGAATGGGCGTCCGCCGTAGCGAGCTTTGCAATGATATTAAGAGACTCAAAGTTCAAATCTGAAGCCAATCTAGATATGGTTTTGGAAATGGCCAAAAGCTCAAAAGGAGAAGATCCATACGGATACAGAGAAGAATTCATCCGAATGGTCGAAACATATAAATTGACTTCAACCCCTTCGAACTAAAACCCGTACTTTGCTCATTAAAGAAAAGGGGCCGAAATTTCGGCCCCTTTTCAATTATTTCGGCTCGTAATAGATTTTCTAATGCATAATCCGGCTTAAACACTATTTCAGGTTATATTTAAGGTAAAAGCATCAATATATGAACTTGAGAAGTGTTCTTAGCATAATCCTGAGTATCATCCTAGTGTCGTCCAGCTTTGGCCAGAAGGAAGAGAAAGACAAAGATCTTTGGCAGGCAAAATCCTTTAAAGGATTGGAGTTTAGAAGCATAGGGCCCGCGTTTATGTCGGGACGAATTGCGGACATTGCCATTCACCCTACTAAAACCAGCACTTGGTATGTAGCAGCAGGCTCTGGCGGTCTATGGAAAACCATCAATTCCGGTACGACATGGACGCCTATATTCGACGAACAGGAGTGCTACTCTATGGGATGCGTTAGCATTGACCCTAACAACCCCGATGTAGTCTGGTTAGGTACGGGAGAAAATGTCGGAGGAAGGCATGTTTCGTTCGGATGCGGAATATACAGAAGCAGTGATGGTGGGGCCTCATGGAAAAATATGGGTTTAAAAGATTCCGAGCATATTTCTAAGATCATTGTGCATCCCGATAATTCGGATATTGTGTGGGTGGCATCTCAAGGTCCATTGTGGAGCAATGGTGGCGAGCGAGGAATCTTCAAAACTACCGATGGCGGTAAAACATGGCAAAGAACATTGGGAGATGACCAATGGATGGGTGCGACTGATCTTGTGATCGACCCCCAGAATCCGGATATTCTATACGCTGCCAGTTGGGAGAGACACCGCACGGTTGCAGCTTACCTAGGTGGTGGACCCAAAACTGGACTTCATAAATCAACGGATGGAGGGAGCAGTTGGGTTGAACTCAAAAAAGGCCTGCCAAAATCCAATATGGGTAAAATAGGACTGGCTATTTCTCTTCATCAGAGCAATGTACTTTATGCGGCCATCGAGCTAGACCGAAGAAAGGGAGCCGTCTATCGTTCGGATGACAGCGGAAGTTCTTGGAAAAAGATGTCCGAAGCAGTTTCCGGAGGTACAGGACCTCATTATTATCAAGAATTATATGCCTGTCCTCATGTTTTTGATCGAATCTACCTGATGGATGTTCGCGCACAAATATCAGATGATGGAGGTAAGACCTTCAGGAGGATGAAAGAAAAATATAAGCACTCCGACAATCATGCCATGGCATTCAAAAAAGACGATCCCAATTACTTATTATTTGGAACTGATGGTGGAGTATATGAATCATACGACTTGGGGGAGCATTGGAGATTCTTTTCAAACCTTCCACTTACCCAGTTCTATAAGATCGCCGTTGACGACGCGGAGCCCTTCTACAATGTCTATGGAGGAACCCAGGACAACAATACGCAAGGTGGTCCTTCGCGAACGGATAATATTCAGGGCATTCAAAACGGAGACTGGAAAGTTGTTTTAAACTGGGATGGTCATCAACCGGCTACAGAACCGGGGAATCCAAACATTATGTACGGTCAGAGACAGCAAGGAACCCTCTCCAGAATCGATCTTAAGACGGGAGAAGTTGTCGATATTAAACCTCAGCCAGGAGCAGATGAACCCCATGAGCGCTTTAACTGGGATGCTCCCATTCTAGTGAGTACATTCGACCCTAAACGAATTTACTTCGCTTCTCAACGTCTTTGGAGGTCCGATGACAGAGGAGATTCATGGGTGGCTCTATCTGATGATTTAACACGAAACGAAAACAGAATAGAATTGCCCATCATGGGTCGCAAGCAAAGTTTTGACAACCCATGGGACGTTTATGCCATGTCCAATTACAACACCATAACTTCTATTGCCGAATCTCCGAAAAATGAAGATTTAATCTACATTGGAACGGATGATGGACTTATTCAAATTACCGATAATGGTGGGGAAAGCTGGAGGCAAATTAACGCAAGCCAACTTCCTGGATGCCCGAAGCGCGCTTATATCAACGATATTAAAGCTGACTTGCATGATGAAAATACCGTTTACATTGCTCTTGACAATCACAAAGAAGGGGACTACAATGTCTACCTTTACAAAAGTGACAACCAAGGCAGAACCTGGAAGTCTATAAAGGCAAATCTCAAAGATCGCAATCTGGTGTGGCGAATTACTCAGGATCATATCAATCCTGGGCTATTGTTTATTGGGACTGAATTCGGTATTTATTTCAGTCAAAATGGAGGAAAAAAATGGACTCAACTTAAAGGCAAACTTCCTACGATTTCATTTCGTGACATTACCATACAAAGAAGGGAAGACGATCTGGTATGCGGATCATTTGGCCGTTCCATTTATATTCTAGACGATATAGAAGCCTTGCGAAAAGTGAATGAAGAAGTGCTTGAAAGTGAAGCCGCATTGCTCAGTGCGAAAGACGCCTGGTGGTATGTACCGAGACCATCCCTTTCCTTTGCAAAAGGAAAGGGAAGTCGGGGTTCCGGATATTATATTGCGGATAATCCCCCCTTCGGAGCCGTATTCACCTATTATCTGAAGGATGGCTTTAAGACTATAAAAGATATAAGGAAAGAGGATGAACTACAATTCGATACTGTAGGTCAGGATGTTCCTTTTAAGGGATGGGATGAACTCGAAAAAGAATTTATGAAGGACAGCCTTAAACTTTGGCTGACGATAACAAATTCTGATGGCGATATTATTCGCAGGGTTAGTGGACCGACAAAAAAAGGCATGAACAGAACAGCCTGGGATTTGAGATACTCGTCTTTACGGCCCATTCCTGAAGGTAAGAAGAAATGGACCCAATCCGGACCTATGGCTCCTCCTGGTGATTACTCTGTGACGATGAGTTTGGAAAAAAAAGGTGAAATCACTCAAATTGGAGAAGCTTTGACCTTCACTGTGAAACCTTTACAGGAAGGTAGTTTAGAAGGAAATCCGATGGATGTCACACAGGCGTTTTGGAGACAATACGAAGAAACTGTTGTACAAATGAGCCAATTGAGGATGAAGCAGAAAAAACTTAATAAAGCGATACATCAGTTGGATCTTAGCTACCACAATGCTCCAATAGGTTCATCGGATATTTCCAATCAATTGTATCAGCTGAAGAATGAGCTTTTTAATTTTGAAGTAGAATTAAATGGAAATCCTGCTCAGAAATCGATTGGAGAAAAAACGATACCTACCATTGGTGAACGCCTATATTCAATAAGTAGAAGCCTTTCAAATTCTACTTATGGACCTACAAAGTCGAATATAGAGACAATGAAAATTATACAAGAGCAACTGGTACAGCACCAAGGGAACTTAAGTTCTATTGATGTAAAGATCAGAGAACTTGCTCAGAAAATTAAAATGGAGGGTGGAGCTCCTGTAGAAATTTTGACTGATTAATTGTTTTCAGTTTAAAGCGAATAAACTATAAGTTTGATAATATGTTTGGTATTTGCTTTGTTAGCCGGTCGATAACAGCGATTGATCTCCTAATACAGTAATCAACTATTAATTGAACGCTTAAAATAACTTGGCTACAAGCTTAGCATCAATACGATTTTATATCAATGCTAAATCATCGAACATGTAATGGCTACAGAGTTAATCCCAAAGTAGAGAATATGTCCATTGCTACATCTAGAACTACCTGTGTCTGACAGGCATCCAATCCCAGATCTCTCGTTCCACCACTTTCAGAACAGTCAACGGTGCTTACTCCTCCAGTCCACATGCAATCTGCATTATCTTGGTAATCCCCCGCAGATGCCATGAAATTAGTACTAGAACTTGAACTCGCACTTGGGATGCATTCATGATCAAGTAAAAAACAATGTCCCATTTCATGCTCTTGAACACCTACTCTATTGGCATCCCCATTTATTCTTGCATAATCCAAGAAAATATATGGCCTATTACTATTGTTCTTTGCATGTGAATTACTAGTGTTCTGGGCATCTACAATATAGATATTAATAGCATTTGGATCTCTTAATCTTGACCTATTTTCCGCATTGAACAAACTTTGAAAGTCATGCCTGTCATCGAAATCAAAATTAGGAGTCAAAAAATCAACTGTTGCTCCTCCCATATTTAGTGCTTCCTGATAGAAAGTGGTCGATTTATAACTAAAAGTAACTATTCTCCTACGGTTATCCGGTGGAAATGCCGAATCTTCCTCTGTAAAGTATCTATTTAGGGTGTCGATCTGATCTCGCATCAATCCTTCTATGCTTGCATCCGATCCGGTTAATTGATCCGTCATGATAACGAAATGAATGGGAAAAATAAATCTATTCCCAATGCATGACCTGAATGTCTCTGCAGCTTGTGATTCGCAAGATTCATTACCATTGCAAGCTGCATGATTGTCTGAATAGTCCGTGAAACAATTTCGAAATTGAAGTCCCGAAGACTCATCTGAACATCCCAAAATAAGTAATAGGATGAAACAAAGCATTACCGACAGTATGAAACTTAATTTTTTCATATTTCCTTATTTTCTTCTAAAATAAAGAAACTCAACTACAGAGAACAGGGGTAAATGTCCCTTTTAATTAATTGATTCTAGATTTGGCAATAAAAGTAGTCGACAGGAGTCATTTTGTATTAATCCAATTGGCAGAGATTAACCAATTATTCCTTTTTAATTATTAATTGTTCACTAATTAGCCCATCGTATGATATACATTCTGTACATCATCGTCATCTTCTAGCTTTTCAATTAATTTATCGATATCAGCTTCCTGGTCTTCGGATAATTTTTTTGTGACTTGAGGAATTCTTTCAAAACCTGACTCAACAATTTCTAATCCCTTCTCCTCTAACACACCCTGCAAAGAACCAAAGTTTTGGAATTCTCCGTATATCATAGCCAGGTTTCTATCTTCTCCTTCTTCCTTATCTTCAGCAAAAACCTCTTCAGCGCCGTAATCTATTAATTCGAACTCCAGTTCTTCGAGATCCAAATCGCCTACCACAATTTTGAAGTGGCACTTTCTATCAAACATGAAGTCAACTGAGCCCGACTTTCCAAGACTTCCGTTACACTTGTTGAAGATAGCCCTTACGTTGGCCACAGTACGATTATTATTATCGGTCGCTGTTTCTATTAAGAACGCAACACCGTGCGGACCATAACCCTCAAATACTGTTTCTTCATAATTGCCAGTGTTCTTATCACTTGCTTTTTTGATCGCCCGTTCGATGTTGTCCTTGGGCATGTTGGCGGCCTTACAGTTCTGGATTACTGCTCTAAGCTTAGAATTCGTCTCAGGGTCGGGACCTCCCTCCTTTACTGCTATTACAATCTCCTTTCCCAATCGTGTGAATGCTTTGGCCATTTTTGACCAGCGCTTCATCTTTCTTTCTTTTCTAAATTCGAATGCTCTTCCCATGTCGAAAATTATTTGCTCGCAAAGGTAAAAAACGCTTTTCATTTATGCCTATGTTATTCACATAGTAAAACTTTAATCTAGGTCCATAAAAACTTATTTGGGCTGACATGCTCGACGTACTTGATCTTCATCCCGAAAAAACTGAATCTACTTTTGGGAAATACTTATCTAACTAGAATTATCTTTTCAGCTTTCCTATCAACTTGTGACTCCACAACCACAGTATATATACCCGCTGTTAATTGATCTGTATTTATTTTCTGTACCTCAGAATTTGGGCCAAAGCTTTTCTCTGAAAATACCTTTCTTCCATCACTGGAAAATATTTCGATCCTTTTAATGGTCTCTGGACTTTCTATGGTAAAGGACCTATACGCCGGATTGGGAAAAATGTTGAATTTAATTGGTTTGCTGATAGATTCTATAACTACGGTATCACTTACCTCACTCCTACAACCATAGTAATTACTTGCCCTTAGACTAACCTTATAGATTCCCAGGTCATTGTAGATTTTCACTGGGTTCATTTCCTCCGAATAACTTCCATCTCCAAATGACCATCGAATACTTGTTATTGAGTCTGTGGTAATTTCACTATAGAACAAAACGGTATCATTTCTTATTTCATAGGAAAAATCTAAACTCAATGGACTTCTTTTATCTATTTCTTCATACTCACTAGTGTAGGCATACTTATAAACCCTAGAGTATTGTAGTCCTCCTGGCATACAAAATGGCAGTTCGAACCGATAAGGATCATAATTGCACCGGAGAAATAAAGAGTCCGGATCTTCAATGAGACCATGAACCTGCACGCAAGAGCTATCCTTTTCTTCTGGATAATCCCAAGCATATTGATTCACATAAATCCTATCATCAGGGCCTAATTGCAAGGAGTTAAAACCTCTTATCACATCAGATGTATCGCTATCGAATAATATTTTATGTTCATCCAGTAATAAATCATATTGAACCAGTAGCTCCTTACTTGTAGCATAAAGTCGACTATTATTCGGTGAGAGCTCGATGCTGTATGGGCTAAACTCGATATTATTATTAAGTTTCGTAGTTAAGGTATTACTCTGAACTATTTCCCCTATATCCTGTCTAAATTGTAATAATTCGATAAAAGAACCGGAGTACGACTCACAGTAGGCAATAAAGTCGCCTGCCTTGGAAGCAGAAAAACTTCCCCTTCCCACTTGATTAATATAGTTACTGGTATAAAAACTAGAATGAAAAGGCTTTACCCCTTCATGATCAATACCATGAATCACATACTTGTTGCTGCTCAATTCGTGAGTGATCAGCCAGTACCCGCTCTTGTCATTAGGAACAGCAACCATTCCTTCAGCCATATTTTCAGCAATTAAGCGATTTTTTTCAATTACCGCACCTTGCCCATCGTTTTCATTCATATCAACCAGGGAATAAAAAAGATCCTTTTCATATTCAACACCGGGAATTTCGAAATTGGCTACATCGTTATAGATGATATAATATTTATTACATTGACAAGGATGGGGTAGAATTAAGGTTCCTTGAGATGTTGAGTTACTTCCGAATATATTATCTCCATTTTCTATGATCTCTAAATCCGAATTGTAAATCGCTTCATGATTTGCAATGAGTACCAGCTCTCCTGTTTTTGGATCACAAATCACAGAGCCAGCTTCATAGATGCCAGCATTATTTCCTACTGAATCGATACTAACATCTCGATCATTGAATTCCATCATGTAGCTCTTCCAGTATCCTCCGAGCCATATGTTGTACTCGTTTTGACAATACAAACAAACGAAACCAATTTGAAAGACTAGTAAGAGTATGTTTTTCTTCATTACATCCGATTCATTTCCAGATGACAACGACATATGGGTACACCCTATTAAGAGATACGGCAGTCATCTGCTTCCAATATTATAAATCGGATTTAACCAAAAATGCTGCACCACTTTTGCAAAAACAAATCATGGTTTTTATTAATCGAATAGAAATTACTTCTCTAATGAAGCGAGCAATTAAATTCTTATTGATTTTTCATAAACTCCGGTAGGTTTCTCAGGGCAGCCAGCTCCTTATATTTTTCTCTTACCTCCGAAGCAGGGTATCCGAAATAGGTTTTGTGGCCTTCCAAATCCTTAGAAACTCCCGACTTAGCCAAGATGACGGCATGAGAACCAATTTTCAGACGTTGGGCTATACCTACCTGGCCATACATGGTAACATGATCACCGACGATCGTCTTACCACCGATTCCCACTTGAGCGGCAAATAGACAATGCTTTCCTACAACCACTCCATGACCGATCTGCACCAAGCAATCTATTTTAGTGCCTTCACCAATAATGGTATCACCGCTTACTCCACGATTGATCGTCGATCCACTGCCTATATATACTCGAGATTCAAGGACTACCCGCCCAACTGATCTCCACTGGTGAAAACCATCTGCTTTTTTATTAAAGTAAAAAGCATCCGAACCGATAATGGCGGCCGGTTGAATATTAACCTCATCTCCAATGACGGTATCCTTGCCGATATATGCCCCGGCATGAATATGACAATTCTTTCCTATGACAACATTGGAAGCTATAAAAGCTCCTTTTTCTATTATAGTTCCCTCGCCTACCTTCAGATCTGAGGAAATAGCACTTTGCAAGGGAACTACGGGATTCATCTCTTTGGCCAATTGATTATAGGCAAAGAAAGGCTCATCACAAATCAACAATGCCTTGCCTTCCGGAAACGGAACTTCTTTATCTATGATTATAGCAGAAGCTTTCGAATTGATGACTTTTTCATAGTATTTCTCATGATCTACAAAAACTACGTCCCCAGGTTCCACTTTGTGAATTTCATTAATTCCAGTAATCGAAAGTGTGGTATCACCCTTTATTTCCGCTCCAATTCTAGCAGCGAGATCCTTAATGTCAACGGCTTTTTCAAATTTCATACAATAAAATTACAAACTTTAATGTGCTTCTAACCAGTCTTCCCCTACTCCTACTTCAACGATAATAGGAACTTTAATTTCAGGCATTGCTGCCTGCATTTCTTCCTTTACCATTTTTGAAAACTGTTCTACTTCGTTCTTAGGAACGTCAAATACGAGTTCATCGTGTACTTGCATGATTAAAACTCCCTCAAGGCCATCTTGTTTAATTCTATCATCAACTCTTTTCATCGCAATTTTAATCATATCGGCTGCCGTTCCCTGAATTGGTGTATTGATCGCGACTCTTTCCGCATTACTCCTTTCCAGACTACTTTTAGAATTGATATCCCGAAGGTCCCTCCTTCGTCCTTTCAAGGTTTGTACAAACCCTTGCTTCTGAGCAAACTCTACCATGTTTGTCATGTATTGTTTGATACCTTGATACTGTGCAAAATACTGGTTGATCAACTCTGTAGCCTCCTTTCTAGGTATATTTAGCTGACGACTTAGGTTTGTTGCTCCTGCTCCGTAAATAATACTGAAATTAACCGTCTTGGCATTTCTTCTTTGGTCTGCATTCACATCATCAATGGCAACATTATACACGCTTGCTGCTGTGGCGGTATGGATATCGACTCCCTCTCTAAATGCTTCAATCATCCTTTCATCTCCACTGATTGAGGCAATAACCCTCAATTCTATCTGAGAGTAATCTGCAGCAACAATAACATGGTCCTTATCTCTGGGAACAAAAGCCCTACGTATTTTTCTTCCCTCCTTGGTTCGAATCGGAATATTTTGAATATTTGGGTTGTTCGAGCTCAATCTTCCCGTAGCCGCAAGAGCTTGATTGAAATTACTGTGTAATCTATCCGTTCTTTCATTGACCATGAGCGGAAGAGGATCGATATAAGTTCCCAGGAGTTTCTTGAGGCTTCGATGGGTCAGTATTTGATCAATGATTTCATGATGAACCGATAGTTCAGTTAACTTCTCTTCTGAAGTACTGTATTGACCAGATTTCGTCTTTTTCCACCTATATGGTATTTCCAGCCGCCCAAAAAGTATCTCTCCCACCTGCTTGGGTGAAGCGATATTGAATCTGGAACCAGCCATTTCATAGATCTTCTTTTCAGAAATTACTATTTTCTCTTTGACCTCCACGGAATATTCCTTGAGGAATTCAACATCCAAATTGATTCCTTCATGCTCCATCTGAGCGAGTACTTTGATCAATGGCTCTTCCACTTCTAAATACAAATTCCATAAACCCTCATTTTTCTGAAGTTGAGGAAGAAGTTTTTCGTACAATTGGTAAGTGATGTCCGCATCTTCTGAAGCATAGTCCACTATTTTCTCCAAAGGAACATCCCGCATACTCAATTGCGCCTGTTTGCTAGATTTTTTACCAATCAAAGTCTCAATAGAGACAGGAGAATAGCTCAAATAAGATTCCGCTAAGTAATCCATGTTGTGCCTCAATGATGGTTCCATCAAGTAATGAATGATCATGGTATCATAAATTCTACCCTTAACATCAATCCCATAATTGAGCATGATGATCAAATCATACTTGAGATTCTGCCCTATTTTGGCAATCTCTGCATTATCCCATAGCGGATTGAATTTGTCGAGAAGTTTTTTGCATTCATTATAATCCTCCGGACAAGGCAGATAATAAGCCTTACCAGACTCTTTGGAGAAGGCTATTCCCACAAGATCCGCTTTGGTTGCATCGATATGGGTAGTTTCCGTATCAAAACAAAAATGATCGCTCTTCGCAAACTCCTTAACAAATTCATCAATCTGCTGATCAGATTCCAACAGAATATATTCATGCGGCGTATTTCCAATATGATTCCCTGCCAGTTTCGGTATTTCCACTACCACATTCTCCTGTGGTTTTGACTTGGGGGGAAGGTCAAACAAGGTTGGGACAGGAGATTCTTCCTGTTTTTGTCCTAGTATATCTCTCTTTAGAGTTCGAAACTCCAAATCATTAAAAATCTCGTTTAACCGCTCCTTATCCAGGCCTCCTATCTTAAGCTTTTCCGGTTCGAAAGCAACATTACAATCCGTCTTAATGGTCGCCAAAAACTTGGACATCAGGGCTTCGTCTTTTTGTGTTTCGAGCTTTGTCTTCACACTTCCCTTCAACTCTTCGATATGGTCGTAGAGATTTTCGATGTTTTGATATTGCTTCAACAATTTTGCCGCCGTCTTCACTCCTATGCCCTTAACACCGGGAATATTATCGGAAGAATCCCCTTGCAATCCAAGCATATCTATTACCTGGCTTGGACTTGCAACGTCCCATTTTTCAAGAATTTCCGGAACACCCATAACATCGATTCCCTCCCCTTTACGGGAAGGTTTATACATCTTGATATTGTCGTTCACGAGCTGTCCGTAGTCCTTATCCGGAGTTACCATGAATACTTCATAACCTTCTTCCGAAGCTCTATTGGCTATCGTTCCTATGATATCATCCGCTTCCATCCCGGCTTCCTCGAGGATAGGAATATTAAAAGCCTCCAAGATGTTTCTGATATAGGGAATAGACCATGTAATATCTTCCGGTTGTGCTTCTCTATTGGCTTTGTAATCTGGGTAGACCTCATGTCGAAAAGTAGGTTCGGGACGATCAAAAGCCACTGCAAGATGGGTCGGTTGCTCTTTTTTCAGCAAATCCCATAAGGTTCTCGTAAAACCCGTAATGGCTGAAGTATTTTGACCTTTCGAATTGATCAATGGACGCGATATAAACGCAAAATGGGCCCTGTAGATGAGCGCAAATGCATCCAAAAGGAATAGTTTTTTATTCGACATCTGAGAATTGATTTTTAAGACTACCAAAGTAATCTAAATATGGGAAAAATTGAGGCTTGCACTCCCTCAATCTGGAGAATATGGAAGAGTAAAACAAATAGATCCGTTTTGATCAACCCAGAAAAGTCAATGTGACAAGCGCGATAAAAAGAACGTCTTAGGTATGGTTTTTGATACCAAGTATTACAGATTACTATATTTGTTAATTGATTAATTACTGATTTTTATTTACTTAAATCTAAAATGGCATAACGTAATGAGAAGAATTACAACTACGATTACTCTGATTATTTTATTTCTTGGAAGCTCAATGGCACAAACATTAGAGGAGTTGCAAACAATGAAGGCAGATAAGGAAGCAGTTCTTTCCGAACATCAAGCGGCAGTGGACGCTCTTACAGCGGACATCTCATCCTTGGTGGATCAGATTAACATGCTTTCAGGTTGGAGAACAGGTTTTGCAGGTATAGTAGGACTTACTTTATCAGAATCCAATAAATGGGCCGCTAATCCCAATCCAACAGCAAGCAGTACAGGATTAAGCATAACAGCCAATGCTTTTGCCAATAGAAATCAACCTAAATGGTTTTGGAACAATAAACTACTGGTCAACAAGGCATGGCAAACCATCAATATTAACGGAGAAGACGGAGGAGATCTTTTCGATAACGGGACCATTGATATTCTTAACTTTTCTTCCCTTTACGGATATAAGTTGACCAAAAACATAGCTATTTCCGCTTTGGGCGAGTTGAATACTTCAATTGAAAACTTTTTGGAACCAGGAACTATTGATCTTGGAGTTGGAGCTACTTGGACTCCTATTCCGAATTTAGTTGTTGTGGTACATCCTCTGAATTACAGAATCACCTTCCCAACAGACGGAAATATTGATACCGAAGGTGCTCTAGGTGCGAAGCTAAGAGCGGACTATGCACGAGATCTTATTTTAGCCGGTAAAGAGATCAGCTGGTCATCAACATTGACCGCATTTTTCCCATATGCAGATACGAAAATGATCGTTCAAGATGAGAATGGAGTTGATCAAGAAGCGGGTTTAGATGAATTTACTTGGTTGAATACAGTATCTTTTAACCTTTGGAAAGGTGTAGGAGTAGGGGCTACTTTAGGATTTAGAAAAGCAGATTTCGAGGTGTATGATGAGATTCAAAACTTCTACTCTTTAGGCTTATCTTATACTTTATAAAAATATTTTTTTGACAATATGGAAGCCAAGTCTTGATATTAGGCTTGGCTTTTTTATTTCCAAGAATTTAGAATTTCCGGACCATCACCTGCCTTATCCCAAATGATTCCCTGTTCTTCAGAGCAGTACTTTTTTAGGTTCGAATGTATAAATGATTCTACTTCACTATGATTGGAATTAGGATAGAGAATATGGACGTTTGGACCAGCATCGCAAGTAAAGGCCAGCGGTATTCCGGTGTCTTTTCTAAAGGACCATATTTCTTGAATAATACTTAAAGTTCCAGGCCTCAGTAAAACGAAATGCGGATCGCTACACATCATCAAGGCATGGAGCTGTAGAGCTTCAAATTCACACAAATTTATGAACTGCTCATAATCACCATTGGCTAAAACATGGACCAATTCCCCAATATTTTTGTGCGCCACCTGATACCTTCTGGCTGAGTAGGGATTGTTATCCATCAATCCGTGCCCCGCTGTACTCGAGACTTCTTTCTGACCAGCACTGACAATGAGAATAGCATCTCTGTAATCCTTGAAATTCTCATGCACATCGACTACTGGAGTAGCATACAAATCTGACATCTCCTTTACCGCTTCGTTCTTTCCCCATCCTGCCCATTGTCCATAACTTGACCTGGAAGCACTTCCGGATCCAAGCCGACTTAAGAAGCTATGCTTTTTATAGAATTCTTTTCCCAATTCGTAGCCAGCCATTTTAAGAAGTGCAATGCTCAAGGCGCTCATGGCTGAAGCAGAAGAAGCGATCCCTGAAGAATGAGGAAAGCTATTCGAACTGGTAATTCTGAAATAATGATCGTTGAGATAAGGCAAGAACTGATTGATTCTGGAAAAGAATGTCTGAATCTTAGGTTCGAATTCCTTCTTTCGTTTCCCTTCAAAGATGACTTCAAAGCCCGGTGCTTTACGCTCAATTATTTCAACGCGGGTATTGGTTTTTGCTTCGCTCAAAGTGAGACTAATCGAAGGATTATTTGGAATTTGCACTCCGTGTTTACCCCAATACTTGACCACAGCAATGTTGGAAGGAGCGGTTACTTCTACCGAAGAAAATACAAGTTCCTTTTTGTCAAAAGACAGATCATCCATCAATACCAATAAAATTTAAAGCAATACTTTGAGGGTATTCTACAGGTTATTTTGCGGTATACCCATAACTAATATCAAAATCATCCAATACCATATCCAATATTGGATCGTCGCCTCTAATGTAACCCTCTTTGAGGTCATAATCAAACATTGATCCAACGGTTTGCCAATACCTCGCCGAAACACCTCCTTTCCATTCTTTCAACAATTCGTATAGTGGAGTATCCAGTTCCTTTTCTATCATATTAACCAGTATTCTCCCCTGAGTTTTTGTCAATCCCTTTAACTGATCAGTAAATTCTTCTTTTAACTCTTTCTGTAAACGTCTAACCTCCTTCTTCCTCTTCCGCTTTTTCAATCCATCGGTTGACTCCTCCAGTTCTCTAAAGATTCGAATAGCTTCTGTGGCATAAGGATATACAATGGTTGCATATCTTCTGTATTTATAGTATAACCTCCGCTCCTGATTATTCTTAAATGTTCTGGGCGCTGAAACACTAATGGCATCAAAATAGCCATCCTCTGCCAATAAGATAGTATCATTATCTGTATAGATGACAGGAAGAATCATTCCATTAATGGTTACGGTTCCATGCTCTTCTATAATCTGTGCTTTTGTATTCGAATTCCAAAGCAATACAAGTATAAAAGATGCCAAACTCAATATTTTACTCCTGGTCATAGCATTATTTTACTAAGATTAACGCAATACGTTGGGTATAATATTCTTAAAAAAAGATTAAATCTACTTTTATTAAAGACCATATTTAGCCTTATACTTTCTATACAGTGCTTTTTGTTTGTCATCAAGATCTACTGATTTACCATTCATATAGGCCCTGATCACGATGGACTCACTGATTTCAAGAAGATCTCCTTTACTTACGATGAAATCGGCAAATTTGCCCTCTTTCAGACTGCCTCTAAGTTCATCCATTCCCATAATTTCTGCTGCACTAAGGCTTATTGATCTTATAGCCTCATCATAATCTAAACCGTAAGAAACTGCCTGTGAAGCTTGGAAGATCAAATTTCTTTGTTCCCATGCACCTTCCATTGAAATCGCAAAAGGTATTCCATTTTGTGAAAGCTCAGAAGCTAGTCCAAAATTCTGTAGTATGGGCTCGTCGATTTGGGCGGGCAGGCTTTTGGTTTTGGTCAACACCACTTTCGCTCGATGTTTCTTTAGTAAAGGTAAAATCTTTGCGGCTTCCTCTGCTCCATAAAATATTGGTTCTATCTTCCAACGCTCACAGAAATTCAAAGCATCCATCATGGTCTGGGCATCATTGACATGAATATATAAATTCAGCTTTCCTTCTAGTACTTGACTGATTGCTTCGAATTTTGAAATTCTTCATCCTCACTCCCTTGATAAGCTTTACTTTGACTGAAGAAATGTTCTAACTCCGATAATTCCTTTTGATAGGTATCCAGTTTCTTATCCGGTTTTGTATCCGCCCACCAGCCTTGTTTCTGATATTTTTTTGGCCAATTCAAATGGATTCCATCTTCCTGAATGATGGCTGCATCCTCCCAATTCCATGCTCTCAATTTTACCGCACAAGACTTACCCGATATTCTACCGCCAACAGGGCAAATCTGAGCAAACAAGATTCCATTGGAAACGATGGTCTTGGTTACTTCAGAATCCGTATTGTATGCGATCAGTGTTCTGGCATTCGGATTAAATTTTCCCACTTCGCGGAAATCCCTGGTAGCACGTACCGCATCTATTTCCTTCAATCCGAGTTGAGTATTTAGCGCTATCACTGCTGGATAAATTTGCGCTTCACCTAAATCAGTAACAGGTGCATTCGAAAACTGCTCTGGCAAATCAGCTCCTACAAAAGCAATTTTTTCTCCTTCCACAACTAGGAATGCTGTTTCATGCACCACTCCATCTCCAGTGTGAATCTTGGATGCTTTAAAAATACTGAGTTGTGCACTGCAGCTTAAGTGCGCCAAGCTTATCAGTATAAAGGATATCACTATATTAATTCTATTCATTGCTCTTATTTTAATTCGTCAGCGATATCATCACAGTGATAATGTTTTTCTTCTTTTTGAACAACGGGCTTTTTATCCGAACCGTCCTTTTGCATTTTCTCCGCTATTCGCTTTTTTTCCGCTGCAATTAGCTCATTCATGGCCTTCAGTTCGTCAATATCAAAATATTTAACCCCATCGACATAGGTCTGTTCTACTTGAGAATAAGAAGAAAGGGGATTCCCAGACCACAATACAATATCCGCATCCTTTCCAATCTTTATGCTTCCCATTCGATCATCCAGATGAAGCAGTTTAGCAGGATTCAATGTTACCATCTTCCAGGCATCTTCTTCGCTTATGTCTCCGTATTTCATCACCTTGGCGGCCTCCTGGTTTAGACGACGCCCCATTTCTGCATCATCTGAGTTTATAGCCGTAACAACACCCATATCATGCAGTATCGCCGCATTGTACGGAATGGCGTCAATTACTTCGTATTTATACGCCCACCAATCCGAAAAAGTAGATGCACCAACACCGTGTTCTTTCATTTTATCCGCTACTTTATACCCTTCTAGAATGTGCGTGAAAGTGTTAATTCTGAAGTCAAAGCGTTCAGCAACCTTCATCAACATGTTGATCTCTCCTTGCTGATAGGAATGACAACTGATGAATCTCTCTTTGTTGAGAATCTCAGAAAGGGCTTCCATTTCGAGATCATATCGATAAGGAGATCCGCTCTTTTTCTTTTCTTCATATTCCAAGGCCTTCGTGAAATAGTCGACAAATATTTGTTCCACTCCCATCCTCGTTTGAGGATAGCGCACTTTTTGATGGTCACCCCAGTTGGTTTGTTTTACATTTTCCCCTAAGGCAAACTTGATAAAGCCATCTGCATTCTTGATTTTCATCTCTTCGGCCTCCAGTCCCCATCTTAATTTAATAATGGAAGATTGTCCGCCGATAGGGTTTGCAGAACCGTGCAATTGTTGGATAGTAGTAACCCCGCCACCCAAATGTC
>CBDDLT010000013.1:0-2501 GCA_965230755.1 Saprospiraceae bacterium
TTGCAGCTAAAGGACTCGATTTAAAAAACTAATGGCTCGGAGGAATTCGAGTCTTTTTTTGTGCCTGAAAGTTTGAAGGGGATAAAAAGCAAACGGAGCGCCCTCACCAAAGCAACTCCGTTCTAATTCAACCAGCTATGGATTGTCTTTAAATATCTTTGTGACTCAAGATTAGGCAAGAAATTCGTAACAAATGGACCTCATTCGTTTACCCATTGGAAATATTAGATAAACACCAGTTTCCATCCGATTAAGTAAAATTGGATTGAAATATTCCTAGAAAAGCGGGATTATATTGCTCAAATAGAAGATTTAGATAGTATTCTTCTGTGATAGTTGATTTGTCCCATGTGATAGCTTAAGTGACTATG
Source organism: Saprospiraceae bacterium (assembly GCA_965230755.1). Taxonomy (GTDB): domain Bacteria; phylum Bacteroidota; class Bacteroidia; order Chitinophagales; family Saprospiraceae; genus DATFJT01. The sequence goes on from CBDDLT010000013.1 coordinate 372, forward strand.
CAGGTGCATCATGAAATAGGCAACACTCATGGCATAGCCAAATGGCTGTAAAGGATATTCCTCCTGAAAATCAGCATCCTCGCTGTTCGAGAAGTAGTCAATTAATACTTGTTTGGTTTGCACTATCTCGGCGGTGATTTGAGCTAAACTTAGCTTTCCATTAAACTCAAAGTCTCTCTGGCGCTCGTAGCCAGTTTTGGCAAGGATGGCACCGATGAAATGCTGAAGATTTCCACATAAATGCATGAATAAATTGCCGGCTGAATTGTTGATTCCATCAACCTTAATCCAAAGTGATTCCTCGTCTGCATACGACTCGAGTTCGATCATTAGCCTATCAAGATCTCTTGTATATAACTTATTCAATTCTGTGGCTAGCATTATTCTTCAATTATAAATTCAACAGTGTAAAGGTCGGTCGTTTTTTTCTGGAATGCAGAAACCAGGTCCTTTTTTAAGTAGCCTTGAATTTCACACGACAATTGAAAATCACGTTTCGATATTTCGATGTCAAAATCAGCAATTAATCGTTCCACGGTACTCATTGTGTCATATGGAAATTTAATGGTGATCTCCTTCTTCTCAAAGATCATCACTTTCCTGGCCTTTCTTAATGCTTCTTCTGTAGCCGTTTTATATGCATGAATGAGTCCTCCAACCCCCAGTTTGGTACCACCGAAATAACGAATAACGATCACCAGCACATTCGTTAACTCGAAAGACTTGATCTGCCCCAAGATAGGATCTCCTGCCGAATGAGCAGGTTCACCATCATCATTCGCACGATATGTTTGATTGTCCATGCTCAAAATCCAGGCATAACAATGATGCCTGGCATCATAATATTGCTTTCTAAGCTGATCTTGTTTGGCCTTAATCTCCTCTTCGGTTGATACAGGGAAGGCGAAAGCAAGGAATTTACTCCCCTTTTCTTTGTATAAACCTTCTGTACTGTCTTGTATTGTATGGTAGTTGCTCAAAGCTCAGATAGTAGCTGTTTCGCTTCCGATTTTACTTGATCGGTTTCGGCGTATTTCAAAGATAAACTCAAAAACTCCTTAGCCTCTGGCTCTTGTCCATTGCCGTTGTTAACCAGTACTCGACCTAGCCCGAGGTAGCCAAAACTCTTAAAGAATTCACCATGATCAGGAATTTCCTCACCATACTCTAGACCTAATCGATAAGCATATTCTGCCTTCTCCTGATTCTTAACAATCTTCTCCTCAAAGTATCCAAGAAAAACATAGCCTGCTAGTTTATAATATGGGCTCTCATGCGTGATCAATGAATAGATCACTTCAATGGGCACATTCTTAAAATCCTCTGGGTTAGCCAAAGACTCAAGATATTTGGCTTTGGCGTAATAGTTATTGGGGTATAGTTTACACAGTTCAGAAAGGTAGGATTGTGCCACTTTTGGATCAAATTCATAGCGCAGGTAGATGTAACTAAGGTAAACATGAGCCTCTACCCTTGTCAAAAATGATTCTGTGCAAGCCATTTCAAGTTGCTTTAAACCCAGTTCCATGTCGCCACTCCTAAAAAACCAAAGCAAAGGCTTATAAATGGGGTGACGTTCAGGATATTTTTCTCGGAAATAGTTGTACAACCCTGTAGTCAGTAAGAATTCCGGATGCTCATCCACGATTTCGAATCCCTTTTTCATGAGCCCATAGGCACGATTGGCCTCCCCTACGGCCTTCATTGTATAATCTTGATCTGCATAATATTCTGCAAGCAAGCCGTAAGCTGCCATGGCAAAAAATATCATTTCAGGTTCCTCCAAATCCGGATCTTTCTCTTTTGCAAGAAAAATGGCTGAATCAAGCTGAACTTCCATCGTCTCAAACAATTCTTCAGAGATGGTTGGGATATTGGACCACAGAATGTTCATGGCCCGCATCAATGGTATGACTGGATGATCGGGGATGAATTTTTCGGCTTCTGCAATATAATATTCAGCAGAATCCGCAGATGCATTGTAGATATGATCGGTGCCTTTTTTCACCAGATCCTGAATTGGACCGGGATCAAAAACCTGTGCTGACAAACTAAGTGTTGTCAGAAAAAGTACTGCGGTATAAAGCTTTTTCAAGGTGATTTATTAAGATTTTATTGTAAAAATCCAAG
>CBDDLT010000014.1:0-95705 GCA_965230755.1 Saprospiraceae bacterium
GTCCACTAAATGTGGGTTGAGCAAAACCGATCACAGATGCAAGGAATATAATATTGAAGGATAATAAAAATTTCATATTAGTTCTTTAGTTTTTTCTTTTGAATAATGCAGCCTACAGCTTCAGTCCTGGGAAGGTTTACTGGGTTTCCATTTTTTATTTCTTTCAATGCGTTTTTAAGATCATGGTTAGAGACTACCCTTTTTCTTCTTCCAATCTCAATAAACTCATCATCGATACGTCCCTGATATAATACTTCATCTGTTATTTGATTCACAACTACTACCTCTGGAGTAATCTCGATACCGTATGCATCGGTTTGGGTTTGAAAATAATCAGTTTTGAGTTCGAATTGGATTCCATACTTCTCAGCAAAGTTTTTTATTGCATGGGATTTAGATCTGAAATTAGGAAAAAAGCCAATAAATTCATAATCATCCTTGTATGTCTCATATAGTTCATTAATTAAAGGGGTATACGATTGACAAATAACACAATCTTCCAATGAGAAATAATAAACACCAATGTTTTTCTCCTGGCTATGGCCAAAAATTGAGAAAAATACAACTGCAATTAGTGTCAAGAAATATTTAAGCATGTAGGAAAAATAAACTTTCATTAGTAAGGTAACGTTTTGTTTTTTGAATTAATATTGGAATTCTATAAATTGATTATAAAAATGGATAAAATAACATTAGGAGGGGGTTGCTTTTGGTGTATTGAAGGAGTGTATAATAATGTGATGGGTGTGCAGAGTGCTATAAGTGGATACATGGATGGTCATGTTGAAAACCCAACTTATAGAGAAGTATGTAGCGGCAAAACTGGACACAATGAAGTCGTGCAAATTACCTTTGATTCAGAAATCATTGATTTAAAAACTATACTCTCAATATTCTGGACAGTTCATGACCCTACTACATTAAATAGACAAGGAAACGATGTGGGTACTCAATACAGATCTGGTATTTATTACCAGAGTGAAGAACAGCTTGAAATAATCAATAAATCTCTTGAAGAAGCAAAATCATTATGGGATAATCCTATCGTAACCCAAATTGCACCTGCTTCAAAGTTTTTTGTAGCCGAAGAGTATCATCAAAACTATTATGAGAATAACCCCAATCAAGGTTATTGTGCCTACATTATTGCTCCAAAAATTGCTAAATTTAGATCTAAGTTTTCATCTTATATTAAATCATAATGGCGAAGTACAACGAATTAAACGAAGAAGAACAAAGAGTAATCTTAAGAAAAGGAACTGAGTATCCATTTACAGGAGAATATGATAAACACTTTGAAAAAGGGATATATATCTGCAGACAATGTAATACTCCTTTATATAAGTCAAATGACAAGTTTGATTCTGGCTGTGGCTGGCCTGCTTTTGATGACAGTTTTGAAGGGGCTGTTGGTCGTATTCCTGATGCTGACGGAAGGAGAACTGAAATAATTTGCAATAATTGTGGAGGGCACTTAGGTCATGTTTTTGAAGGCGAAAGATTAACAGAAAAGAATACAAGGCATTGCGTAAACTCTATTTCGTTACGCTTTGTAAAGAAAGAATCTTAATTCTCGTTTCTTCTTACTCCGAATATTCTTTGAAAGAATTTTCCAATTCTAGAGACAGGTAATATTTGATTATCCATTAATTCCTTAGTCTCTTCAGCATTTAAATTTGATTTAGGTATACAATCATAACCAGAATCAACAAACTCAAAGTTTGAAATAATTTGGGTTTTCCATTGACTAAGATCACCAAATACTCTACCTACAATGGGTAATGCAGTGTTGGCCCCTGACCCTAATGTTGAGTTTTTAAAATTGATAGTCGGATTCATTGTTCCTACCCAAGCACCACATACCAATTCAGGAGTTGCTGCTATATACCATCCATCAGCATTATTTTGTGTAGTTCCTGTTTTACCGATAAGATTATATGGGATATTGTAATTTTGTATTCGTTTCCCTGTGCCAATGGTATTGGTATAAGTCATCATCTGTTGGAGCTTTTGAACTGATTCTGGACCCGCAACTATTTTTCTATTGTGTCTTTTAGATTTATAAAGTACATTTCCCTCGCTATCTTCAATTTTTTCAATGCAATACGGCTCTATACTGAAACCTCCATTGGCTATCGTACCATAAGCTTTAATCATTTCAACTGGCCTAATTTCTGCTGTACCTAATACCAGAGAAGGTACTTTTGGTAATTTGGATTCTATTCCTAGTCTACGAGCTAAATCAATAACTTTAGCAATTCCTGCCTGAAACATAACCTGAACGGATATGGTGTTGACTGAATTGGCCAATGCACCATAAAGTGAATAAGACCCTCCATATTCCCTATTAGAGTTTCTTGGTGTCCAATCCTGATAATCTGAATAAGAAATCAATTCATTATCGTAATAATCACAGGGTTCTGCTCCTTGTTCAAGCGCCGACAGATACACGATCGGTTTAAAGGTGGAACCGACTTGTTTTGGGATAATTAATTGGTCAAATTGGGAATAACCATAATCCTTTCCTCCTACATAAGCCATGATTTTACCGGTTTCAGTATGCATAACCATTGTGGCTCCCTGCAATGTTGTTTCTAAGTATAATAAGGAATCAAGGATGCTATATTGACCTGTATTCATTTCAGTTCCATTCCAGATGGTTCGCTCAGACTTTATAGACATTGTGTCCAAAATGGCCTTCCAGCTCAAACTGTCCTTTTCTAAACTTTTGTACAAAGGATGTTTTTTTACGAGATTCCGTAGATACTTTTTATTACCACCCACAGCTGCCCAGTTTTTATTGAAATTCTTTTGCAGTCTAGATAATTGTTTCTCTATTCCTTTTTCAGCTGAATTCTGTATACTACTGTGAATGGTCGTATAAATAGTAAGACCATCTTCATCAATATCATATAGAGTTCCGTCTTTCTTTGGATTCTTTACAGCCCATTCATTAAACTCTTTCCTCAAGTAGTCCTTGAAGAATGCTGCATAAGATTTTTCAACAGTAGGAGGAGTATATTTTAAGTTTAGTTCTTTACTTGTGGCATCTTCATAGTCCGAATCATCTAAATAACCATATTTATACATTTGTGATAAAACAGTATTTCTTCTTTCGAGACTATTATTTGGATTTTTTTTCGGATTGTAAAAGGTAGTTGCTTTTAACGTGCCTATGAGTGTAGCAGCCTGAGTTAATGATAGCTTTTCTGGTTTTACATTGAAATATCTTTTGGCAGCCTTTTCAATTCCATATAACCCATCTCCGAAAGGGACCGTATTTAAATAGAGAAGAATTATATCATCTTTTGTATAAATGGATTCTAATCGTTTAGCGATAATCATCTCTCTTATCTTATGTATAGCAAGAGAAAACTTGCTTTTTTTCTTCCTACCAAAAACGTTTTTTGCTAATTGTTGTGTAATGGTGCTACCACCTCCGCTTTTTCTATCTTGTAGTAGAATGGACTTTACTACTACCCTTCCCAAGCTTCGGTAGTCTATACCATTATGTTCATAGAATCGAACATCCTCTGTGGCAACTAAGGCATTCTTAACATAATCATTTACTTGAGTGGAATCTATGTTACTCCGATTTTGGACGTAATAATAACCAATTATCTTTCTATTGCCAGAATATATAGTAGTCGCTAGAGGGTTTTTAATCTCTTTTAATTCAGCACTGCTTGGTATACTGCCAAAGGCACCAAAATATATAAGTAGAAAGAGTAATAGTATAGATATAGCTCCTATTAAACAGAGTAATCCAATAGTTTTCAACTTATTTGATTTAATCCAATCAAAGATTAATTTCAAATGATTAGTAAACTTACTTTTAAAAGATTGAAAATCGAATTGCAACGAAAAGAGTTTAATACGTAATTACTAACGTATTAAATATCGTTATCTCATATTCAATTTTAGATAAATATGAGCAAAAATTTATTGTAGACTTGTGTTTTTACTCAGATGTAACTATAAATGCCCCTTTGTAACCCAATTGGGCCAACTTATCTTTTACCTCTTTGGCTTCGTTATGAGTATCAATATTTATGATTTGATACTTGTAATATCCATTTTGTTCCACTATCCCAATTTCTCCTACCATATGTAAGGATATTTTCTTTGAAAGATCCATTTTTGATCTCATAGCTGCAAATTGTACAGCATACAACTTCATTGCCTTTGTCTTTGTACTACTAATTACTTCATATTCAGGTTTTGGTTCTTTTCCTAAGGTAGTACTACTAATTCGATTATTCAGGTATGGACTTATGGCTCTGTAAATGGCATGTGATATTTTTAGTTGACCTTCTTCGGATGCTAGATACTTTTCTTCCTGTTTATTACTTAAAAAACCAGTTTCTATTAATACACTAGGCATAGTTGCTCTACGTAATACTGCAAAGCCAGCTTGCTTTACTCCTCTGGATGTTTCATATCCCTGAGATTTAAACTCTGTTTCAACCCGATCCGCTACCTCTAAACTCTGACCTAGGTATGCATCTTGAAATGATGTCAGCACTATATGCCCTACAGGACTTTCAGGATCAAATCCTTCATAATTTTCCTCGTAATCATTTTCCAAAAGAATAACACTATTTTCTCTACGGGCCACATCGAGATTATCTTCTGCTCTGTGTAATCCCATTACAAAAGTTTCAGATCCTTTTACTTCAGGATTACTTGAAGCATTACAATGGATCGACACGAATAAATCAGCCTTTATGGCATTCGCCTTCCTAATTCTTTGAAATAAAGGGACAGCAATATCTTTAGTTCTCGTGAATACGATCTGAACATTGGGATTGTTTTCATGAATATGTTTACCTAATCGCAAAGCAATATCGAGCGCAATATCTTTCTCATTATGCTTAGAACCTTGTGTTCCAGGATCATGACCTCCATGCCCGGGATCAATAACGATCGTATTGACGTGAAAATCTTTGTTTTGACTGTATGAATATACAGCCATGAACAACATACACAGTAGCAGTAATGTACGTATCATTTTAAGACCTATTTGTAGTTTTTCCATCTGTAAGACGGAAATTGTAGTTTTCAGTTACAAATATAAGGAATTTATTTAATAAATAAGCAACTTTATATCAATTGATTATACCTAAATAATGGTTGATTTGCGCAAGATTTGTAAATGCGCAATAGATATTTTATAGGAATTAATTGAACGATCCTTCTTACTGTTTTGAAAAAACTCAAAATGACAAGACATTATTGAGCTGAATGAGTTAGGATTTTCTATAGTCTTTTTAGACTTCTTTATACACTTCTTCAAAAGGGACTCTGAATCTAGGTCCATAGATTCCTTTTTCTTCCCTCACACCGCAACCTATCACCATATTGATTTCAGCACTTGAAGGTATGTTTAAAATATCTTTAATTCTCTTTGTGTCGCTCCCTTCCATAGGGCATGTATCATATCCAATTGCTGCCATACTAACCATAAAATTCTCAGCAGCAAGCCCAGCACTTTTCTGAGCTACTATTCGCATATCAGAATTTCGAACTTGCCTGTATACCGGTCTAAATAGACCAACAATCTGAAATATAGCATATTTAATAAAGCCAGCTATTCCTAGAAAATCAAAGTAAACAGAAGGGATAATTTTTTCATAATAAGTCATTGCCATTTTTTCCCTTCGATTATATTCACTACGGTCTTTGTTTCCAAAACTTGTTGTAAGAAATTCAATATTGGCTTTTGCTCTTTTTCTCCATAAGTCCTTACGAGCGACAACAACAACCAATTGTTGTGCGGTCTTAGCTGCATTTTGCCCAAGACAAGCTTCTGTCATTTTTTTGAGGACTTCCTTACTCGTGATATGATAAAACTCCCAAAGTTGTAGATTGCTACTCGTAGGTGCCAATGTGGCGTTAACCAAACACGCTTTCACTTTTTCAGTATCTAAAGTTTCATCTTCCTTGAATACCCTAACTGACCTTCTATATTGTATGGCTTCTGTAACAGTTTTTTCCATAGTCTTTTGCTTGTAATGTATGATAGCCTAACTCTTCTGAGTTTATAATAGTTTTGCTTTTAAATAAAAAGGGAGCACAAAATTGTACTCCCCTATAAATTTGTGTATTGTAATTTGATTACATAGCTTCTTTAATCTTGTTTACACTTTCCTTCGCATCGCCATACAACATGTCGGTATTTTCCTTAAAGAAAAGTGGATTTTGTACCCCGGCATACCCAGTAGCCATAGACCTCTTCATGACCACTACACGTTTAGAGTTCCATACCTGTATGACTGGCATGCCATAGATTGGGCTATTAGGATCATCCTCTGCTCCAGGATTAACAATATCATTAGATCCAATTACTAAAACCAAATCTGTGTCAGGTAAATCATCATTAATTTCATCCATTTCAAGAACAATGTCATAAGGTACATTAGCCTCTGCCAATAATACATTCATATGACCCGGTAATCTACCGGCTACAGGATGGATAGCAAAACGAACCTCCTTGCCTTTTGCTCTCAAATTTTCTACCATGTCATATATTGGAAATTGAGCCTTTGCCACTGCCATACCATATCCTGGTACTATGACAACACTTTGAGCCTCATTTAAAAGTTGAGCCGCTTCATTATGATCAATACTCGTTACTTCACCACTTACCTCAGCAGCAGGACCTGATGGTGCATTACCAAATCCACCGAATATTACCGAGAAGAATGATCTGTTCATTGCTTCGCACATGATGATGGATAGAATCGCCCCTGAGCTTCCTACCAGGGCGCCCGTTATGATTAAAAGATCATTGCTCAACATAAAACCTGCTGCAGCCGCGGCCCAGCCAGAATAAGAGTTAAGCATAGATACAACTACGGGCATGTCAGCCCCTCCAATTGCCATCACTAACATGACTCCAATAAAAGAAGCGATCAGGGTCATAATGATCAAATAATTCATACCAGAAGTCCCACTTGCCATCACAAATAATGCGCCTAATATGATACAAATAATTACTAATGCAATATTGACCATATGTCTTCCAGTATAAACTAATGGTTTTGACATAATTCTTCCTTCAAGTTTACCCCAGGCAACCACAGAACCAGTAAAGGTAATTGCACCTATAAAAACTCCTAGAAAGACCTCTACGAGGTGTATTGAATGAGCGCCTCCAGTTAAGGTTTGTGTATGCGGATCCAGATAGGAACCGAATCCCACTAAAACAGCTGCCAAACCAACAAAACTATGGAGAATAGCCACTAGCTGTGGCATGGAAGTCATTTCTACTTTTCGTGCTAAACCAATTCCTATGACACTTGCAATTGCAATAGCTGCAATAATATAGGTGTGGCCTTCTACTCCCTCTCCTAATACGGTGGATAAAATGGCAATGGCCATACCCACTATTCCATATAAAACTCCTCTTTTAGCAGACTCTTGTGAAGACAATCCACCCAAACTTAGAATAAAAAGTATACTTGCAAAAAGGTATGATGCTAATTGTACTTGTGCTGATATCATGTCTCTATTTTCTAAACATTTTTAACATTCGATGGGTAACTACAAACCCACCTACGATATTAATACTTGCAACGAGGATGGCAATTATTGCCAGAATTGTCATTGGATTAGATAAATCATCTTTTACTTGAAGCAATCCTCCGATAATGATTATTCCGCTAATTGCATTGGTCACAGCCATAAGCGGTGTATGAAGAGAATGAGATACATTCCAAATGACCTGCCAACCAACAAAAACTGCAAGAACAAAAACAGTGAAGTGTCCCATAAACTCGGGAGGTGCTACTAAGGAAAGCATATATAAAAATGCTCCAATTATCCCAAGGATGATAAACATCTTTAATGTTTTATTCATCTTTTTTGGCTCCTCAGTGATTACCTCTTGTGTTTCTTTGACCGGCGCAGATTTTTGTGGACTGACTGGAAGGGGCTCTGGTGGCCAATTAACATTACCATTATAAGTAACCATTGCCCTTTTGATTACATCATCTTCCATATCAATATGGAAGTTTTCTCCTTTACCCATATCATCCAATAGGTGACAAAGGTTGTTTCCGTATAATTGGCTAGCTTGAGATGGTAATTGATCTAACTTTCCAACAATGGTTACTCCATTATCTGTTGTGAATACTTCCCCTTTCTTGGTGAATACACAATTACCTCCAGATGAAGCTGCCAGATCTACAATAACCGATCCGGGTTTCATTGCTTCGACATGATAATCTAAAATAAGCTTTGGAGCTTCTCTTCCAGGAATTTGAGCAGTAGTGATAATTATATCTACCTCTTCTGCTAATTCGTGAAATAATTTCATTTCTGCTTCTATAAACTCTTTGCTCATGACCTTAGAGTAACCAGATGATGTAGAACCATCTTCATCTATTTCAACAGTAAGAAATTGGGCGCCCATACTTTCTATTTGCTCGGCAACCTCTTTTCTGGTATCAAAGGCTTTTACGATGGCTCCCAGAGATTTTGCAGTACCAATAGCTGCTAATCCCGCTACCCCTGCTCCTATCACTAGGACTTTTGCAGGATTAACCTTTCCTGCAGCAGTAATCTGACCATTTAAAAATCTACCATAATGATTAGCTCCTTCTATCACAGAACGGTAGCCTGCTATGTTCGCCATTGATGAGAGAACATCCATCTTCTGTGCGCGGCTAATTCGAGGAATAGCATCCATGGCGATAGCATTCACACCCTTTGCAGCAATTGAATTTAATAATTCCAGGTTTTGAGCGGGGTATAAATAACTAAGGCTAACTTGATCTTTATGCATCAACTCGATCTCAGAAGGCTCCATAGGCTGTACCTTAAGAATTATATCACTTTTCTGGTATAGCTGTTCTGCTGTTCCTATAATAGAAGCGCCAGCTTCAGAATATAATTCATCTGAGTAGTTTGATTTTAATCCAGCGCCAGATTGGATGTTGACTTTAAATCCTTGTTTGATAAGTCGTTTCACCGTCTTAGGTGTGGCGCCGACTCTGTGCTCATCGGTTAGAAGTTCTGTGGGGACTCCAACTGTTTTCATATATTACTTGTTTGGTTTGTATCCTCCTTTAAGAGATACAGTTAAGTTAAATATCGTTTTGTCTTCTGTAGAATCTTTATCTTTTGTATAGTAACCTAATCTCATAAACTGGAAATAATCTCCTACAGATGCTTCTTTCAAACCTGGCTCCATAATAGCTTTATTATTTACAATCAATGAATCTGGATTTATAAAATCAAAAATATCCTTGTCTTCATGATCTGCAGGAGTAGGATCAGTATAGAGTTTGTCATAATTTCTGATCTCACAAGGAAGACCGTGAGCTTCTGAAACCCAATGGAGGGTCCCTTTTGATTTAATGCCACTCACGTCCTCACCACTCTTTGAATTGTCATAATAAGTGCATAATACTTCTACCACTTCCCCATCTTCGTTCTTGATGGCTTTTTCACAGTGTATAATATAAGCTGATTTTAATCTTACATTTCTTCCTTCAGAAAGCCTAAAGTATTTCTTAGGTGCGTCTGACATAAAATCAGTTCTCTCAATCAATAAGTGTTTTGAAAAAGGCATTTTTCTTGTTCCACTATTTTCATCTTCCGGATTATTGATGGTTTCCAACCATTCTACTTGACCTTCAGGATAGTTTGTTATAGTTAATTTAATTGGATTCGTAACTACCATAACCCTATTAGCAATAGCATTTAATTCATCTCTTACACAAGACTCAAGCAGTTCAAATTCAATCAAATTGTCTCTTTTCGTTGTACCTACCTTGTCATAAAAAGTATGGAAAGCCTTTGCAGGATAGCCTCTTCTTCTCATGCCAGATATAGTGGACATTCTTGGATCGTCCCAACCGGATACATATTTATCTTCTACAAGTTTTTTTAGTCTTCTTTTACTTGTAATCATATATTCCACATTCATCCGGGAAAACTCGATTTGCCTTGAGGGGAAAATTTCCAAATTCTCTATAAACCAGTCATAGACAGGTCGATGATGAATGAATTCTAAAGAACAGAGTGAATGCGTTATGTTTTCAATAGAATCTGATTGCCCATGTGCAAAGTCATACATAGGGTAAATACACCATTCATCTCCAGTCCTGTGATGATGTTCGTGTTTAATTCTGTATATGATAGGATCTCTCATCAACATATTTGTTGATGACATATCAATTTTGGCTCTTAATACCATTTCACCGTCTTCAAACTCACCATTTTTCATTCTGGTAAAAAGGCTTTTATTTTCTTCAACAGATCGATTTCGGTAAGGGCTATCAACTCCTGGTTTTGTAGGAGTACCTTTCATTTCTGCAATTTCATCCGGTGTGCTTTCATCAACATATGCCAGTCCCTTATCAATTAATTTATGGGCATATTGATATAATGTTCCAAAATAGTCGGAAGCATATAATTCTTCTTTCCATTTGAATCCAAGCCATGCAATATCTTCCTTTATTGCGTTGACAAATTCGGTATCCTCATTGGTAGGGTTGGTGTCATCGAATCTTAAGTTTGTTTCTCCATTGAACTTTTCTGCTATTTTAAAATTTATACAAATAGCCTTTGTATGACCGATGTGTAAATATCCGTTGGGCTCTGGTGGGAATCGGGTCATTACCGCTCCTCCATGCTTTCCATTTTTTATGTCTTCTGCTACAATCTCTTCAAGAAAATTTAAATTCTCCTTCTCGTTATTTGACATCTATAGGTTTGTTAACTTTTAAAAATAATTACATTCTACTCGGCATTTCAATACCTAATAAATGCATTGCATCTTTAAGGATTACTGCCACTAATTTACTCAAATTTATTCTAAAACTTTTTGCTTCTTCTGTTTCGGCTTTAAGGATTCTAACACCATGATAAAATCTATGATATTCCTTGGCTAAAGCATAACAATAATTGGCTATTGTAGAAGGATCAAATCCTTCACCCGCCTCTTTGATTTTATTTGGATAATCTACAAGTAGTTTAAGCAATTCTAATTCTTCTTCTTTTAATGAATGATAATTAGAGTAACTGCTATTTTCTGCCTCTTGCTGATATTTTCTCAATACAGATTGAATCCTTACATAGGCATTTTGCACATAAGGACCGGTTTGGCCTTGCATGTCTAATGACTCCTTAGGATCAAAAGTCATTCTTTTCTTTGGGTTAACTTTAATGATAAAAAACTTTAAAGCAGCCATCCCAATTCTACGACAAATTTCATCTCTTTCTTCATCCGAAATTTCATCTAGTTCTCCCCTTTCTTTGGTAGCTAAACTTGCTTCTTCAATTACGTCTTTAATCAAATCATCAGCGTCTACAACAGTACCTTCTCTTGATTTCATTTTACCCGTTGTCAAATCAACCATACCATAAGAAAGGTGGTGTAATCCGTCAGCATAAGGTTCTTCAAATCTTTTCAGAATTTCGAATAGTACTTTAAAATGATAGTCCTGCTCATCAGCTACCGTATACACCATTTGATCTACACCAAAGTCTTCATACCTGGCCATTGCTGTACCAATATCTTGCGTCATATAGACCGAAGTTCCATCTGATCTTAAGACGATCTTTTGATCCATACCTACATCAGATAAATCTATCCATACGCTCGAGTCGTCTTTTTGATAAAAAATACCTTTCTCTAAACCCTTTTTAACGATTTCCTTTCCTAGTATATAGGTATCTGACTCATAATACAATTTGTCAAAAGTTACATCAAGAGAATTATAAGTAACATCAAAACCGTCATAAACCCAACCGTTCATTTGCTTCCACAAGCTCTTGATAGCCTCATCTCCATCTTCCCAAAGAAGTAACATTTGTTTGGCTTCTTTTCCTAATATTGAATAATTGTTGAAATAGTTGTTTTTATACCTTTTAAAAAAATCATCTTGGCTTTCTTCTTCTCTCTTCTCCTTATTAAACAAAGTATTGGCGATATCACTTGATTGCCAGTTTTTATATTCTCGCTGAAACTCTTTTTCAAATTTGACATAATATTCACCTACAAAATGATCTCCCTTTATTCCGGTGTCTGTTGGAGTGGACTGTTGTCCAAATTTCTCCCAAGCCAACATACTTTTACAAATGGCTATTCCACGGTCGTTAATAATCTGAACTTTGACTACATCATAGCCATTAGCTTCCAAAATTTTAGAGCAAGACCATCCAAGTAGGATATTTCTTATATGTCCGAGATGTAAAGGCTTATTAGTGTTTGGTGAAGAAAATTCTACCATTACTTTTTCCCCTTTTTTTGTACTATGCCCAAAGTTTTGATTTTCACTTATTTCTTTAAGGGTATTGATCCAGAATGAATCTTCCAATTCAATGTTTAAGAACCCCTTTATCACATTAGTACTTTTTATAAAAGGATTGTTTTGCACCATGTACTCCCCTACTTTAAGACCGATACTTTCTGGCTTGTCTCTTAAAAGTTTTAAATAGGGAAACAAGACTATTGTATAATCTCCATTAAACTCCTTCTTAGTTACATTAACTAAAATAGTTTCAGGATCAATTGTTTGTTGATACAGGCTAGATATGGCATCAACAAAAGTAGATTTCACTTCAGATAAAAACTGCATAGTATCTTACATTAAAATAAGACACGAAGATAGTTTTTCTATAAGGAATACGAGGTGACCTGGATGTAGAAAATACCAATCAAATCTAAAATATTTAGATTGATCAGATAATTAACATTATGTATAGGGCAATCTTAATTAATCACAACCTAAATCAATACGAGATTGAGGATCGTTGTTCGGAAAGCAGTTACCTGAAAAAACAGAACTAGGTTTGTATCTTTCTAAATCTGGATCGTGTAATCCATATTCTAAGAATAACTTTAAGTACTCTTTTTCTTTATCAGTAAGACCAAGAGGTTCGAATTTTTCAGAGAGTAGTTCTTGAGGAACATTAGGGTTTTCAGTAACAGCTTTGTCTTTATATTCGATTAAAGACTCAATACTTGTATGGCTTGCACCATGGAAATAAAAGTCCGTATCTGTGGAGTTATATAAACCAGGAACCTTAAATTTAAAGTTATCTTCTTCTTTTAAAGTAAAACCACCTCTACCTAAGTTTCTTTTATCTGATGGGTCTGGTGTATAGGAAGCCCTTTGGTACATATCTTTTACCCCAAGCGCATGAAATTCTAATGATCCTAGATTTTCTCTGTAGTGACAAGTAGAACATTTTGCTTTTCCAAAGAATAAGATAGCACCTTCTTTTTGTTCATAAGGAAGTGCATCATAATTTCCTTTTAACCAATTCTGAAAAGGAGCCTTTGTAGAAACAATGGTTCTTAGATAAGCTGACAAAGCAAGTGAACCAGTAAATGTTGTGTATCTTTCATCTTCAGGAATGTCAGAAAACGCTAAATCAAAAAGATCTTTATAACCTAAATCAGTGATTACTTCTTCAGTATAAGTTAATCTATGAACAAGTATCCCATCTATGTTTTGTGTTTCAAGTCCTTGCATTCCCATATGATTTCTAGCAAGTGCTTCATCTTGATTCCATACATCTTCTGTCCCTTCATTTACATGAGTAGAACCGAAACTTCCATTCCATGAAGTGTTATGTACAAAACCGACATTTACCATCGATAGAGGTCTTGCTGCCTGGACATCTAATTCTGATTCATCGTAAGATAAATTTCGTAGCCTTGTTTTTTCCATCAAATCCAAATCCTACGCCTCCATCTGCTACCCCTTGGAAATTGCCAGCTTTAAATCCAGCCTCTGGAACATGGCAAGTAGAACAACTATATGTACCAATGCCCTCAGGTTTTAATGCATCCTGTGCCAAGCCAGTTTCATAAAACAATAGTTTTCCTAATTCAACCTTCTCCGCTGTTAATGGATTTGATGGATCTTGTGGTAAATTTTGATAATCATTAGATTCGGGTAATATGTAATAATCTAAATTCTTAGTGGGAGATGCTTCATCAACCAATCTTCTTAACTCCATGTCTAACTCAATCAAAGTAGGCATCTTATCTTGAGTACAGGATGAAAACAAAAATAGAGCAATAATACCTATTATGTGGGGTGCTTTCATGGGATAACTATTAATAACGATTTTTGATTATGCAAAAATAATACTAGATTCTTTATTTGAATAACAATTTGACTGAAAATATGTATTAAATATTACATATAATTCAAAATTGACAACCGTTTCAACTTCCGCTCGGATTAATTATTACATTTTTAATTGCTATTATTACCGATAGATGTATCAAACAGGTTTATAAAAAAACGTAGAATGAAACTATTAAGTCTTTTACCAATCGTATGGTTAATTTACTCATGTAGCCCAAAAGTGAGTTTTGAAAAAGATACTTCATCAAACACTTCATACACAGATTTATCTGTTGAGTTTTTAGAAGCTCTAAGGCTAAATAAAGAAACAGATTCAATAAAACTAAAAAATCCAAAATCTTGATTTAGACAATCTAGCCTCAGAATTATCAAATGACCAATTGAGGTTTTCATTTTGGATAAATATTTACAATGGTTTTATCCAGGATATTCTCAATGATAAGCCAGAACTTTATGAGAACAGAGGTGATTTTTTTAGAAAGCCGAGAGTTGAAATTGGTGGATTAAAACTTTCTTTTGGAGATATAGAACATGGTATTATAAGGAAATCTCAAAATGAGTTTGGATTAGGCTACATCAGAAAGTGGTTTCCACCTAAATGGGAAAAAAAGTTAAGAGTTGATAAAAGAGATTTTCGAATACATTTTGCGTTAAATTGTGGCGCTAAAGATTGCCCACCTGTTGCAATATATAAACCGCAAATTATTAATAGCCAACTTGAAAAAAGTACCAAACTTTATTTAAATAGTAATACTAAAATAGAGGGAAATAAAATTAAGGTTACTAGCTTGTTTTCCTGGTTTCGAGGAGATTTTGGCGGTAAGAAAGGAGTTAAGAAAATATTGAAAAAATATACTGATATCGAAAATACTTCAAATAAAAAGCTGGAATATAATAACTATGATTGGTCTCTATATTTGAACAACTATATAGAGCTATAGCTCTTATATATTTTTAACAGTATTTCTGTCAGTAATAATGTCCTTAAGTTCTTTAATAGCTTGATATTCGTCTGGTAAAACTTTCTTAAAACATTCTTTAGCAGCAACAAAAGCACCTTTTTCCTGAACCTGGTAGTTTTTCCTTTAAAATCTTCTTCGCCAGTTTCATGTCATACTTTAACATACCTCTTATAGATGGTATATCATGCCAATCTCCTTCTATGGCTAATGTTTTAATCTTAGATCCGTCAGTAGTAGTAACCTCATCAAGGTCGATAGCATCTTTGCCTATATTATTGGCGTTCTGTTGAATATTTGGGTGAACACCTTCTGGTAGTTTCCAAACATCAGGATCATTTTCTAAATCGTTATTGATCAAAAAGATTTCTAAACCTGTTTCGTGAATTCTATATATTAAGATTCTGATCAGCAGGACTTCCCCTAACATTAAATCCTGCCGTTCCTTCTCCTACAGACTGAACACCAGCCAACAAACTGGCCACCTTCAAGATATCCTTTTCGCCCATTACCAGAGGAATAGACTCTACACTTTTAATGGTAAGTCGCTCAAAACCCATCTTGGTACTCTGCACTGGATCGTCCTCATAGGAGGTGACAGTCACCCCTTCAAGCAAAATTGTCTTTCCTTCTAATAGAAAATCGTAATTACCGTCGGAAAGCAAATTGATTTTCACCTTTTTCTCCGCATGATTGAGATGATTCAATACCAAAGTGTAGATTCCCTTTTTTAATGATAAAGAGTACGAGCCATTTTCATTGGCAGCCACCCCAGTTCCTAACTCTTCGACAAGAATGGAGACACCAGGCAAAGCGAGCTCATCTGTCATACTTCGTACCGTTCCTTCAAGAGTGAATTCTCTTTTACCAGCACCTTTCCTTGGATCTCCTATTACAATGACCTGAGCAATGTGCTGATTAGTCGTTTTTGCAAAGTCCTTGTTTTCGTTAAGTATCACATTAGCACTGCTGTCAGCACTTACAACTTCTGGATAGATTTTGGTAGAGAGTTCGGTGACAATTTCTACTTCTTTACTTATAAAAATATTACCCCATTGATCTTGTGCAATATGGCATTCAGGTAGTTGCTCTGACAAAAATTCAATTATAGAGATTTCGTCTGTCAATTGGGAAGTTTGAAAACCAAGGACATCAGATTCATTATAGAAAAGTCGAATAGGATAATTTTGTTCCACTTTGTTGACAAAAGCGGACCAATCCAGGCCATTGTACGATTTGTCGATTTGGAAACCCAATTCTTGACAAAAACCAGTAGACCACATCAAGCAGAAAAGAATGAGTAAATACTTATATCCGGTCATTGCAATATTTGAGCAGTTGTACAAATTGGATTTTATTCATTTTCTTCCATCGCATAGAATGGGTTTTCATGTATTTTTTAATCTTAGCCTTATGTCTGGGGAAATAGTCCAAAAACTCTTTTTTACCAGTAATCTTATATTTCTGGCCCTTAAGTATAAGGTAATATACATCTCTCAAACTGCTGTATTCACCATATGGTCTGGTATTAGACAGAGGACCAAATACCATTCTTTGCAAACGGTAAAAGGCTAGTTCATCTTCAAAATACTTCTCGAGATAGTCACTAAGTTCCGCTTCCGGTAGAATGAAGTCTCGATTTACAAATAAGTTTTCACCGATCTGAAACGAATCCACAAGCAAGTCGGATAATACAACTTCTTGGGTAGTTCCATTTCCGCGTTCATGCTTAACAATTAGCTGTTGACTGAAAAGATTATACTTCAAAAGATGTACGGGGTAAGAACTACCATTGACGAATACTCTTCCGGGCCTCCAATCTTCGCTCAGAAAATAAGGGTGTCCTTCTGCTTTGGGATGACTTGGTGTGTAAGATCTCCCATTGATCAATAGATTATTAGCTCCATATTGTTCATCAAAACAATTCATCAAATCCTCTAATGCATTGCTTTGACCCGCGGCGTTAACCATGGGCAATAAGGTGAGAATGAAAATTACAATTCGAATACTCATCGATTAAATATAAAAACATTCTAGAAATTAAATTCCAAATTAACAATTGAGATGTGCGGAACACTTGGCCTATCCAAAGAAAAGACAGGGCATAGATGCCTTGAAAAACTAAGTCTTATAGAGCGTTTATCAATTGATAAAATTGTGAATTCAGGTTAGGGATAAAACTCTCCGGAAGAAAACGCTATTTGGTATTATCCACTACTATCTTTCCAATCTGACCCGCATTTGCCATTAACTCGAAAGCTTGATGAATGGAAGACAATGGAAACACCTCAGAAACTAAAGGTCTAATTTTATGCGTCTGCATGAATTCGACCATAGCCAAAAAATCCTGATCACTTCCCATAGTAGTTCCCAGTAAACTAATCTGCCTCCAGAACAACTTTTGCGGACTCACTGGCATCGTTCCTCTGGTACCACCATACATGGCGATTCGAGCCCCCTTTTTACACAGATCAAGAATATCGTTGAATCCTTTCCCTCCTGCACTTTCTATGATGACATCTGCCCCTCCAAACTCCTTATAGAATTTCTTTCCGAATGATTCCACATTGTAATCCACAGCAGCTTTAGCTCCTAATTCCAGGGCTTTTTTTCGTTTTGATTCCGAAGATGAACTGACATAAACATCGCAACCCAAAGCGATAGCAAACTGGAATGCCATGGAGGCGACTCCACCACCAAAACCCGAGATAAATACGACATCCCCATCCTTCAGACCTCCACGTGAAAAAAGAGCCCGATAAGCCGTTAGACCGGCCAAGGGAATAGCTGCAGCTTCGTGATTCGACAAATACTCCGGACATTTTACTAAGCTTTCTCTAGAGACACATAAGAACTCAGCAAAACTTCCATTCTTTGGCATGCCTAAAATATTATACGCATCACTTTGGTAGTCCTCTTCAGAACCCCCAGTCAATGTTTGGATTCACGAGATATCTTTCTCCCTCATATTCTACACATGCGTCAGAACCCAAAATTACCGGTGTTACTACGCCAGGATATAATCCCTGTGTAATATAATAGTCTCTTCGATTGAGTGCAGAAGCCAGTACTTTGGTTTTTACCTCTTGTGACGTACTGATACAATCCGGAACCTCGATATATTCTATCCCAACTTTTTGACCTTGAAATACTGCTGCCTTCATTGCAAATGTTAATTTTAAACCAATAACTCCAGTAGAGCATGGACATGATATCAAAAATTAATACAAAAATAGGGAATTATGTTGCCCTGTTAAATCCTGTATTGATATTGTTGATCATGGTGGATATTATTTTGAGATACCTATTTCAATTTACCAAAATATGGATAGTGGAATTGGAGTGGCACATTTTCGCGCTTATTTTCCTGCTTTCCGGAGCTTATACCCTGTTGAATGACAGACATGTTAGAGTGGATGTATTTTACAATAGTTGGGACGAACGTAAGAAGAGTATCATTAATATATTGGGACATTTCATCCTACTCATTCCATGGACACTCTCAGTTTGTTATAGTGCTTACTACTATGCTCAACGCTCATTTCTCATCAACGAAAGCAGCCCGGATCCAGCGGGGTTGGCCTTCAGATTCCTGATCAAGTCAGCAATTTTTGTGAGTTTTGGACTTCTACTCCTTCAGGGAATTAGTGAAATTATTAAGGGTATTCGAACACTGAGAAACAGCTAGTATGGAAGCCTTAGCACTAATATTGTTTCTTAGCATTATCGTCGTTCTTCTTACCGGATACCCCGTAGCTATTGTACTTGGAGGGCTGTCCTATTTATTGGGAGTGATTTATTTGGGTTCAGACTTCTTTCACATAGTACCCATGAGATTTATGGGCATCATGTCGAATAATGTTCTTATGGCTGTTCCCCTATTCATATTTATGGGTATCACCTTACAGAAATCAGAGATAGCGGAACGCATGCTGATCAATATGTCCAGAATTTTTGGGAAGTGGAATGGAGGAATGGCCGTTTCTGTAATATTGGTTGGAACAATGCTGGCCGCCAGCACCGGAATCGTTGGTGCCACAGTTGTTACCATGGGATTAATCAGTATGCCAGCTATGCTGAAAGCGGGATATTCTAATGAAATTACAAGTGGTATCATTACTGCATCTGGAACATTGGGACAGATTATTCCACCTTCTATTGTCCTCATACTTTTGGGTAGCGTACTCAATGTCTCCGTTGGAGAATTGTTTTACTACGCTTTTTTTCCGGGTTTTGTATTGGTCTTTTTATATCTTGGATATGTACTCTTGATGAGTGCTCTCAAACCCGGAACAATGGGTAAGCCATTGACTACAGGTGAAAATGCCGGTCTCAATTACCGAGAAATTCTAATCAGTTTTATTCTTCCTATTTGTTTGATCATTTTGGTACTGGGTTCTATTTATTTAGGCGTGGCTTCACCAACGGAAGCAGCTGCAGTAGGAAGCACAGGAGCAATTCTATTGGCTCTTTTCTCCGGTAAAATGAGTAAAAAAAGGCTTTTCGAAATTTCTAAGGAGACCAGTTTATTGACCAGTATGGTATTTTTCACCTTGCTAGGGGCTACCTGTTTTGCACTGGTATTTAGAGGACTTGGTGGAGATGATACTATCACCAACTTCTTATTGCAGTTAGATTTGGAAGTGATCTATTTCATTGCTGTATTAATGATCATTGTTTTTCTATTGGGATTCATCATTGACTTTATAGAAATCATCTTTATTCTGGTTCCCGTCGTATTACCGATTCTCAAGATTTACGATATTAATCTGCTATGGGCAGGTATTCTTTTGGCCATCAATATCCAAACTTCGTTCTTGACTCCTCCTTTTGGATTCTCCCTATTTTATCTTAGAGGAGTGGCTCCTCCAGGGGTGAAAACTTCGGATATTTATCGCGGAAGTATCCCTTTTCTATGCATTCAGGTAGTGGTACTTGTTATTCTATTGATCAGACCAGAGATATTCGGATTGAGTATGTTTAATTAAAAATTCATCATGAAAAAGATATATTTTATATTACTGATTACCCTGTTTTCATGCAATTCCAGCGATGAAGACCAAACGATGGCTTTTCCGATGACATTTGTATTTAGCGAATCGGTGAGTAGCACAAAATATCAGGGCTATACTGGAATGGATACAGTACTTTCTAAAATTGATGTAACTGGTACACGTTTCGAAAGATTAAACGACACCATTTTCGAATATTTAGAATCGAATGATTTTGTTGATGAGGCACTTTATTTTTATGCCTTTAGAGAATTCACCTTGCTGAACGAAGAACGTGCATCTTTTTATGTTCCTGATTTAGATACAACTCTTCTAGCTAGCTATTATCGAATTAATGAAGACTTTTTCATAATAGATAGTACCTATCTTCCACCAATTGATGTCTTTTTCAGTTCACAAGATCCCAACAGAGAAGATTTAATGTTTATGCCCGGTGTATTCTATTATATCAAAAGGTACAATAATGGAGACGAAATAATATCCTTGGACTTATTCATTGACCACAAAGTAGAAATCGATAATTTTGATGAAAATAAACTGCAATCGGATAATCCTAAAAGATTAAATGAAAGAGATACAATGATGGTTTATTACGTGCAGTTTTTCTTCGAAAAACAATAACCTAATGCCTTCTCAATAGTACAAAATCTGCCAATACCATAGCTGTCATGGCTTCGATAACCGGTGGGACACGAAGCGCTATACAAGCATCATGTCTTCCCTCAATGATCAATTCTTCGATCTTATTGTGCTCAAAATTAAAGGTAGACTGGGGCAAAGCTATGCTTGAAGTAGGCTTTACAGCAACCTTGAAAATCAATTCATTGCCATTGCTTATGCCTCCACTGATCCCGCCAGCATGATTGGTCTCTGACTTTCCTGAGGCATCAATGATATTGTCGTTGTGCTCACTTCCTTTCATGGATGCGGCTGCGAAACCAGCACCGAATTCTATGCCTTTCATTGCTGGGAGAGAAAAAATCGCATGGCTTAATCGCGCATGCATAGAATCGAAAAATGGTTCGCCCAAGCCCACCGGAACACCACTCACCTTGCATTCCACAATTCCTCCAATAGAATCCTTGGTCGTAATAGCTTCCTCAATGGCCTTATGTATATCTTTACTGCCTCCAGCTTCAATAAGTACAGCTAAAATGCTCATTTTCGGTATTAACTTCTTAGCCACCGCACCAGCAGCTACTAGTGGAAGTGTGAGCCTACCAGAGAAGTATCCCCCACCCCTGTAATCATTATACCCCTTGTATTTCTTTCGTGCTACAAAATCAGAATGGCCCGGTCTGGGATGATGAATTAAATTACTGTAGTCCTTAGACTTAACATTATTGTTTTCGAATAATATAGTAATGGGTGCCCCGGTGGTTTTCCCTTCGAAAATACCGCTCTTGAACTGAGGAATATCAGATTCTATCCTCGGCGTAGTTCCCTTGGCACCGCTTTTTCTACGCATGATATCCGGCATTAAATCATCAACGCTTAGATCAATTCCAGGTGGACAGCCGTCTATTGTTATCCCTACACATGCTCCATGCGACTCACCAAAGATGCTTACTCTAAATAGTCTACCAAAAGTATTCATAGTTCATTCGTTATAGGAAAACTTAACTGCTCAAAGTCTCCAAAAAAATCAGGATAAGATTTGTTCACCGCTTCAGTACCTTCTATCTCTATAGGACCATCCGCAATTAAGGCGGCTATCGCTCCCATCATAGCAATTCTATGATCATTGTTCGAATAAATTCTTCCGGACACCCGATTTCCACCATGAATGTACATTTTATCGCCATCTAAATCGATGGCCACACCCAATTTTTTCCATTCTTCCTGAAGAACCAAGGCTCGATTGCTCTCCTTATGCAATAACCGACTCACTCCTCTAATAACGCTCACTCCATTACAGGCTGCAGCCAGATTGGATAAGGGAGGAAAAAGATCCGGACAATCCGTGGCGTCGAAATAAAATGGTTTAAGTTTCTTTTTCCTTACGGTAATGGAATTGTCATTAATTTCCATTTCAGCCCCCACTTTTCGTAAAACCTCCAGGATTGCCATATCCGCTTGCTTCGAAGAAAAATTGATGTTATTGATTGTAGCCTCTCCTCCTATCGCAGCTCCTACTAGATGGAATGCAGTACCGCTCCAATCTCCCTCCACGTAATAAGAATCACAAGCATATTGCTGATTTCCTGTTATCAAAAAATGCTCATATCCCTCATGCTCCAATTCTACCCCAAAGTGTTTCATCACTTCCAAAGTCATATCGATATAGGGCTTGCTTTTTAGATTGTTGACTTTAATGATGCTGTTCTCATTTACTAACGGAAGGGCTATAAGCAGACCAGTAAGAAATTGCGAACTTTGACTGCCATCCAATTCAATTTCTCCTCCTCGCATTGGGCCTTGTATTGAAAGTGGCAGATATCCGCTATTCGTGTTTAATTGAACACTCAACTTTTCCATTTCCGCTTCAGAAATGTGAAGTGGTCTTTTATTTAATGAACCTTCTCCCGTAAAATTAATTTGCTCCGAAAACAAGGCCGCAACGGGAACGAACATTCGAATGCCCAGACCCGCCTCACCTGCTTTGAGTTGATTATCTATTACTTTCTCCGTTCCCTTAATGTAAAGTTCTTCATTCTTTTCTTTGATTTCAGCCCCAAGTTTTTTGGCCATATCTATGGCACTCAGGGCGTCATTGCAAAACGATGGATTCTGAAGAATTGTATTTCCGGATGACAACAAAGCCAAGGCTACAGCCCTTTGCATGAAGCTTTTAGAAGGAGGAGCCTTTATTGTTCCTTTATATGTAGATGGTAAAATTATTTTGTTCATGGATTGTTTCAACTACACTGTTTATACTTGATTTAAGGACAATTCTAAATCTTTAAAAGGAATCTCTTCCACCGAAACTTTTCCTATTTCCTTCATGAATACAAAGTCTATTTTTTCCGCATTCTTCTTCTTGTCCTTCATTATCAAATTCATCAATTCCTTGTTGCTGGGTATTCCTATTTTTGGCATGTCTAATATTGAAATTAATTTTTTGACCTTATCCATATCTTCCCGATTGCAATGGCCAAGATGATAGGATAACTCTGCCATTGATATTAATCCCAAGGCAATGGCTTGGCCATGTGGAATGCCCGTTAGAGATTCAATGGCATGACCAATGGTGTGACCTAGATTTAACTTTTTCCGCTCACCCTTTTCCCGCTCGTCTCTGTTGACTATTGCCGTTTTAATTTTAATTGATTCATAGATGAGCTCCTGTAAAACGTCAAAATTTAATCGAAGAATTTCATCCATTCTACTTTCGACTTTCGCAAATAATTCAGCATCGCATATAATGCTGTGCTTAATTAGTTCTACAAGGCCATTTTTGATTTCATCCATCGGCAGTGTTCGTAACATACTTGTATCACATATCACAAACTCAGGTTGGTTAAATACACCGATCAGATTCTTGAAGCCTCTAAAATTTACTCCGGTTTTTCCTCCTACGCTTGCATCCACCTGGGACAACAGAGACGTAGAAACATAGCCAAATCGAATGCCCCTCATATAAATTGATGCAACATAACCCGTTATATCGCAAACGATTCCACCACCAATTCCAACCAAAAAAGTATGCCGGTCTGCACCTATTTTGACCAATTCTTCAATAATGAATTCCACCGTTTGCCAAGTTTTGATTTTTTCTCCCACACCGATCGTAATGGTAGGATAATCTGGAAACTTACTTTGGTAGAAAGCCTTTAGGTTTTCATCCGTTACTAGAACCAGAGATGATATGTTTTCGGGAATATAATCCATTAGATTCTCGAGTTTCTCACCTACAAGAATTCGCGACTTTTTATACTCTTCAATTTCCTGAACCATCATGGTTAAAGTATTTCTTTTAGCTGTTTTATTTTATCCATCAACTTTCCAAATTCTGCAAGATCTATGGTCTGTTGTGCATCCGTAGCCGCCCTATTGGGAGTCTTGTGAATTTCAATGATGATACCATCTGCCCCAGCCGCTACTCCTGCTAGTGCCATCGAAAATACGTGTTTTCTGATTCCTATTCCGTGCGAAGGATCAACAACTACCGGAAGATGCGATTTTTCCCTTAAGATGGGTACAGCATTCAAGTCCAAAGTATTCCGATAAGAGGTTTCGAAACTCCTTATTCCCCTCTCACAGAGAATAATTTTTTCGTTTCCATTTTTAAAGACATATTCCGCAGAATGAAGTAGCTCATCAATGGTGCCACTAATACCCCTTTTTAACAATACTGGTTTATCTACTTCTCCCAAAGCTTCCAGAAGATTAAAGTTTTGCGAATTTCTAGCGCCAACCTGGAATATATCCACATAAGGAAGCATTGGTTCGATTTGTCCCACCTCCATTACCTCTGTAATAATCTTGATGCCATTTTCCTTGCAAGCGGTGTAGAACATTTTCAAGCCCTCCATTCCCAAGCCACGAAAACTATATGGATTGGTTCTAGGTTTATATACCCCTCCTCTCATGATTCGAACATCATTCCGCTTCAGGCATTCAATGGTATTTTCAATCTGCTCTTCACTTTCTATACTACAGGGTCCTGCCATTACCGAAAAATGGCCATTACCGATTTTAATATTATCGCCAATATCCACTACCGTCCTACCTACCTTCCACTTGCTACTGACCATTTTATGCTTGCCGCCTACTCTATGGACATCAGCGACACCGTTTAAATGACCTATAGTTCTTATATCAAATTCCTTTTGCGGCACGCAAATGTGATAAGAACCACTTTGAGTTCTAACAGGAAAGTAGTCGATCTTTAGACTATCCAGAGTTCGATTGATAATCTCAGAATCCCTATTTACTATGTTTTTATCTAATTGGATGATCATTATTTCTAAGTTTTTTAACAAAAATGGATATATCAGAGTTCAAATCTTTGCTCTGAGCAATACTTCTTATAAAAGCGCTTCCGATTATCCCGCCAGCAGCATACTGCGAGACAAAATCCAAATCCTCTTTATCCTGAATATTGAATCCTACTAAAATCGGATTCTCAAGCTGCATGGCCTTCAATCTCCTTAAATAGCTCTCGGCTTCACTTATATTTTTATTCCTTCCAGTTGTACTTGAACTGCTCACCGCATAAATAAATGAGTTGCTGTGTTGATCTATCGTTCGAATGCGTTCTTCAGCTGTTTCAGGCGTGACAAGGAACACCATGTCCAAACCATATAGATCAAATATCTCCTTGTAATCTTCAAGATACATTTCAAGGGGCAAATCAGGGATAATTAGGGCTTCAACTCCCATTTCGGAACATTTACGACAGAAAGATTCTACTCCATACTTGTATACACTGTTGAAATAGCCCATCATTAGAATAGGCATATTCGTATTACATGAATTCAATTGCTCAAATATCAGATCAGTTTTTATTCCATTCTTTATAGCTACAGAACTACTTTGTTGTATGGTAGGTCCATCGCTAAGAGGGTCTGAATAAGGCAATCCAATTTCTACCATATCAACACCTTCTTTTTCCAAAGCATTCAAAATGCCTGGCAAACTCCCCAACTCCGGAAATCCTGCCGTGATATATACATTGAGCACCCGACCATCTCTTTCATTGATCATTTCTTTAATTCTCATCTTTCAAATATTTTGTGATTGAATCAAGATCCTTGTCACCTCTTCCGCTAAGATTTACTACTATTTTATCTGAAGGCCGTAAGTTTAGTTTCTCCAAATAAGCCAGAGCATGAGAAGACTCCAGTGCCGGAATTATTCCTTCTTTTTGAGATAGAAGTAAGGCAGCTTGAACTGCTTCATCATCCGTAACATGACCATAAACAACTCTTTCTGCGGCATGCAAATGTGAATGTTGAGGCCCAATTCCCGGGTAATCCAGACCTGCAGAAATACTGTGTGGTTCTATCACCTGTCCATCCGTGGTCTGCATCACTTTGGTCATGGAGGCATGCAAAACACCTTTTGATCCCAAAGCTAATGTGGCAGCCGTTTTGTCCGTTTCAATCCCCATTCCTGATGCTTCTACACCGATAAGTTGGACTTCTTCTTCATCTAGATAATGGTAAAATGCTCCCATTGCATTGCTCCCACCTCCTACACAAGCGATAACATGAGTCGGGTTGGTTTTCAATTGTTCTTTAATCTCCTCGCTTATCACGGATTGAAGTCTTGCCACCATATCCGGGTAAGGGTGTGGGCCAACAACGGAACCAATGATATAATGTGTGTCTACAGGATTGTTGATCCAATCTCGTATAGCCTCGTTGGTGGCATCCTTTAAAGTTTGGCTTCCCGAGTATACAGGAATAATTTCAGCGCCTAACATTTTCATTCTGGCAACATTCGAAGCTTGTCGCTTCACGTCTTTGCTACCCATGTATACTATGCATTTCAGACCCATTAGCGCACAAACGGTAGCCGTTGCCACGCCGTGTTGGCCTGCTCCCGTCTCCGCTATAATTCGATTTTTTCCCAATCTTTGGGCAATAAGGATCTGTCCAAGGGTATTGTTGATCTTATGCGCTCCGGTATGACATAAATCCTCTCTTTTTAGATAGATCGAAGTATTGTAATATTCACTTAGTCTAGTCGCGAAGTACAATGGTGTTGGTCGTCCAACATAATCTTGGAGCAGCGCGTTAAACCGCTTTTTGAATTCTTCACTACCCATAAGATCCAGGTAACTTTCCTGCAATTCGCGAATATTGGGATAAAGAATCTCGGGGATGAATGCACCACCAAATTCTCCAAAAAATCCCTTCTCGTCGATCGAAAACTTATCTTTCATCTCTTATCTTTTTAATGGCCAATTCTACGAGCGCTGGATTCTTCAATCCCGGGCTCGTTTCTAAACAACTATTGAGATCAACCCCATACAAATGGGATATTTCCATCTCTTTGATAGTATCTAAATCTTTTACCCCGATTCCTCCGCTGAGAAAAAACGGTTTATCCTCCTTGTAGTTTTTCAGTAATTCCCAATCGAATTGTCTTCCGCTACCACCATAATTCTTTGAAGCAGTATCGAAGAGAAAAAAATCGACATAGTTTGTATAGTTTCGAAGAACATTCCAGGCTAATGATGGATCAACCTGCAGTGCTTTGATGATTGCTATTCCTTCGTGATAAACTTTCTTGACATAATCTCTCGACTCATGTCCGTGAAGTTGGACATAATCCAAAGAAAATTTCTTTGCTAATCTTATCAGTCTATCAATGGGTTCATTCACGAACACTCCCACTTTTTTGATTGATTGGTCCAATTTATCCAAGGCTAATAGCGTATTCTCCCCAATCATTCGAGTCGATTGAGCATAGAATATGAAGCCCATAAAATCAGGTCTTAAGTTTTCTATATACCTTATGTTATTCGGATACTTTAATCCACATATCTTAATTTTCATTGGCCAAAGATTTATAGTCTTCGATTAATTCCTTACAAGCCTTAGCGGGCTCGCTTTTCGACATAAAATGCCCTCCTATCAAGAATCCGTCATATCCATTTTCCTTTAGTAAGCGTATATCTTCTGCTCTTCTGATTCCGCTCTCACTTATTTTGACCAAGCCATCAGGCAAAAACTCGGAAAGCCTTATGCTGTTTTCAATCTCGATATCGAAGTTTTCCAGATTTCGATTGTTTACACCAATCAAATCCACATACGCATTGACATGGCTTGCAATCTCCTGTTCGTTATGCACTTCTAAGAGTACTTCAAGGCCGATATCCTTGGCCAGTTTTGCCAGAGATTTACACTTGCTTGGACTCAGACAAGCTGCGATTAAAAGAACACAATCCGCTCCCCAACTCTTGGTCTCAATAATTTGATACTCGTCTATAATGAAATCTTTACGTAAGATGGGACAGAAATTATACCTGCGTACTGTTTCTAAGTCCTTACGACTGCCTGAAAAGAAATTCTCTTCGGTCAATACAGATATGGCTGAAGCGCCGGACTGCATATATGAAATGCTCAACTTTTCAACATCTACCTCTTCGCGGATTATTCCCGCACTAGGAGAACTTCTCTTAATTTCCGATATAATCCCAACTCGATCTGCTCTCTTTAAGTATCTGGTCATTGATACGACTTCAGAATCGAAGAAGATACTCATCTCCAGACGCTTAATGGAAACAAACTCCTTCGATTGTCGAATTGATTTCGTCTTATTCTCGATGATCTTTTCCAGAATATTCATAATAATAGTTTTTTTAATGCTTTATGTGCGTTACCGTTTTCTAAGGATTCTCTCGCCTCAGCATAGGAGTCTTGGAAAGAATGTCCCGGATTGTAGCATTGGATGGCTATTGCCGCATTGGACGTTACTACAGCTTTCTGTGCTTCCGTTCCATTGCCTTCCAATACATCAGTAAAAATCTTGGCTGCCTCTCTCACATTTGTTCCACCAAAAAGTGATTCTTGATCTAAGTAGTAACCGTTTACTTCATGAGGATCCAATAGATACTCTCGCTCCGGACTGACGATTTTGACTTTATCCGTAAGGCTGATTTCATCATATCCATCTAAGGAATGTACTATTCGATAAGAGAAATCCTCTTGTTCGTAAATGTATTTGTAATATCGTTGGAGCTCTAAGGAAAAAACACCAACCAATTGTCTCTTAGGATTGGAAGGATTGACCATGGGCCCCAGCATATTGAAAAAAGTTCGAACTCCTAAATTTTTTCGT
The DNA here is from genome assembly GCA_965230755.1 of Saprospiraceae bacterium. GTDB lineage: Bacteria > Bacteroidota > Bacteroidia > Chitinophagales > Saprospiraceae > DATFJT01. Next base: position 28,819 of record CBDDLT010000014.1, read on the forward strand.
ACGGGAGCTACTTCTTTCATCGCTGGATGAAAAAGCGGTGCATGTAGAAAAGTAATTCCACATTCCTCTATTTGTTGTTTGAGCTTATCTTCATCTGATGTGAATTGATAGCCCAAATGTTCTAATACATCTGAAGATCCACAGACGGAACTGACACTGTAGTTTCCATGCTTGGCAACTTTATATCCGGCTCCTGCGACAACAAAAGAAGATAATGTACTGATGTTGAAAGTGTCTTTTCCATCCCCACCAGTCCCACAAAGGTCAATGGCATCAAAATCTGAAAGATCAATACCGATGCATCTCTCGCGTAAGCAATCTCTGAAACCACTCAACTCTTCCACCGTAATATTCCTCATTTTAAAAACGGTCAAAAAAGAACAAATTTGATATGGATGGAATTTGGACTCGGAGATCTGGCCCAATACTTTCTTAGCTTCGGCTCTACTTAAAAATTCCTGATTATACAATCTTCTTAATATATCTTTCATAGCGATTCTCTTTTAGCGATTGAGATGAAATTCTCAATGAAAACATGGCCTTTTGGAGTCATAATGCTCTCGGGGTGAAACTGAAGGCCGTAAAGCTTATGTTCCTTATTTTGCAGAGCCATAATGCAACCATCTTCAGATTTTGCAGAAACTTCTATTTGATGGTTCAAGCTTTGTGGATCGACGGCCCAAGAGTGATATCTTCCAGCCTGAAAACGATCGCCTACACCGGTAAGAAGCTCATTATCCTGATTGATCAATTGAATTTCAGATTGTATGCCGTGATAAATCTCCTGGAGATTGACAAGTCTTGCGCCCAGATATTCCGCTATGGCCTGATGCCCCAAGCAAATTCCCAGAATAGGAATCGAACCCGAACATCGCTTGATGATAGGCATTAGATTGCCGGCGTTTCTAGGAATTCCCGGCCCTGGAGATAGAATCAAGGCATCACAGGATTGACATTCATCAGGGCTTATCTTGTCATTTCTACGTACTTCTACTTCGCAGTTCTCCTTTCTTAGGATGTGCACCAAATTATAGGTAAAACTGTCGTAATTATCTAGAACCAATATTCTCATAACTCGTTCGCTTTAGAAATGGCCATACGAATTGCGGCCAATTTATTATTAACTTCTTGTAATTCACCTTCCGCGGAACTCTCCGAAACTACTCCTGCCCCCGCCTGATAGACCAACTGATTATTCTTACTTAAGATGGATCTGATGATAATGGCTTGATTAACTGAACCATCAAAACCTAGGAAGCCTACAGAACCACCATAAAAATTCCTTGGGTCCACTTCATTGTTGGCGATGATTTCCATGGCTTTAAATTTAGGCGCACCACTCAGTGTACCAGCAGGAAAACTATCGGCATAAACATCTATTCCCTTCTTGTCTTCGAATAAATTCCCTCTCACTTTGCTCACCATATGAATCACTTGAGAGAAGTACTGAATCTCCGTCAAGGCTTCAACCTCCACTTCCTCCGAACTCTTGCTCAGATCATTTCTCGCCAAATCGACCAGCATTATGTGTTCCGAAAGTTCTTTTAAGTTCTTCTTTAAGGATTCAGCTCTGAGCTGATCTTCTTTTTGATTCTTACCTCTTCTGACCGTTCCGGCTATTGGATTAACATAGGCTTTGCCTTCGCTGACTTGTAACTGAGCTTCAGGGGATGATCCGAAAATCTTATAGTCCATGTAGTCCAGATAGAAGAGATAAGGAGAAGGATTTAAGCTTCTCAAACATCGATAAAGCGTAAAATCATCTCCTGTGAATCTTTGACTAAAGGCCCTTGAAAGAACCACTTGAAAGCAATCCCCAATTTTACAATGATTCACTCCTCTATCTACCATTCTTCTGAAGTCATCATCACTGATATTCGCATTTTCTTCTCCTACTGCATTGAATTGGAAGTTCGAAATCTTATTGGATTGAATTATTCTAATGACTTGGTTTAATCCCTGTCTTGATTCAATGGGTTGATCGATCTCATTCTGGGTGATGTAAAGTTCTTTTTTGAAATGATCAAAAACCAGAACATATCTAAAGAGCTGATATTTAAGATCCGGATTGTCTTTTAATTCGTTCGAAGGCTTATTGAAGTGAACATCTTCGAAGTATTGTACACTTTCGAATGAAGAAAAGCCCCACAGTCCGATTATATTCTGTGGAAGATCTGATTCCTGAACTTCAAATTGATTTAGAAAATGCTTAAATGCATCAAATACTTCATTGTATTCACTCTTTTCTGATCGTACAACTGAAGCATCAGGATAAGTTATCTCATAGTTTTTGTCCTTAGCCTCAAAGCCAGCAATCGGGTCCAAACAAATAATACTTTTATCGTCCGTTCTATCGTGGTAGTCCGCACCTTCCAGCAACAAGGCATTCGGAAAGACGTCCCGCAACTTATTGTACACCCCTACCGGAGTATGCATATCTGCGAGTAGTTTTGTGTAATCTGTATATATTTTGTACTTCATATTCCTTCATTTAGGGCAAAAAAAAAGCCTGCAAGAAGCAGGCTTAAATATTTTTTTATACAAATAGCAATAGTGGCTTCTCAGAATTTTCGTTCTAAAAAGTACCACCACCAGTTTGTGTTTGTAGTAATATTATTCAATCTAAATGTCATACATTTTTATTCATTTTGACTCCCAAATTAGAGCCAATTCTTGAACAAATATATCTGGAATTTGCAATTAGTACAATAAAATTTCATTTTTTTTGATCTCCTATTGGCTATTCATCGCTTCGAAATAGGCTTGCTCTGAGAGTTCAGACCACTCCTTGGCATCGTCCATGAATTTCATATAAGACTGATAAATCTTGGCACTCATCTCACTTTTTTCCGATTCTTCTTTGATCACTTTTTGAGCAGTTTCTTTGAGCAGACTCATGACTTCCCGGGGCCATTTTTTGATCTGGACCTCTCCTTCTTCTCTTATTTTTTGTAAGTATTGTGCATTGTAATATTCAAAACTTGACAAGACGTATTGATTGGATATATTAGAAGCGGCTCTAATGATGGCTTGTAAATCTTCCTCTAGTTCATCGAATTTTTCTTTGTTCACAATATACTCCAAGCTTGTTCCGCTTTCATGCCATCCCGGAGTGTAGTAATATTTCGCAATTTTATGGAAGCCCATTAAGTAATCATGATACGGTCCTAACCATTCCGTGGCATCAATGATCCCTCGTTCGAGATTGGTATATATTTCCCCTCCTGCAACCAGAACAGAAGTGGCTCCAGCCCTGGATATGACTTTTCCTCCGAGACCGGGCATACGGATCTTTAATCCCTTTAAGTCCTGAATAGAATCGATGGATTTGTTGAACCATCCTCCCATTTGCATACCGGTGTTTCCACCGAGCAGGGGCAACAAATTATGATTTTGATAGACTTCTTCCCACAACTCCATTCCTCCACCAGCCAGTAACCAGCTGTTCAACATCTGTGCATTCATTCCAAAAGGCACCGCAGCAAAAAATTGAGCACTTGGAATCTTGCCCGCCCAGTAATACGAGGCTCCATTTCCTATTTCCGCTACGCCAATTTTTACAGCTTCGAAACTCTCCAAGGCAGGAACAAGTTCACCAGCACCAAATACCTTGATTTTCATTCGGCCACCGGACATCATCTCTACATTATGAGCAAACATTTCACATGCCTCACCGAGTATGGGAAAATTAGGCGGCCAGGTGGTTAACATCTTCCAGTAGTACTCTTGCTTAAATCGATGCTCTGTTTTTTTCGTTTCGCTCTTGGAACATGAAGACAGACCATAAGCCATGGCACCGGCCAGAGAACATTTCAAAAATCCTTTTCTATCCATTCTACTACATCTATGAAATGGAAATTAAGGGAATTATAGCAATTTGAATATGAAAAGGCATCAAAACTTCAAACTGGGATGTACTGAAAATAAAAAGGGTCTGGATAAATCCAGACCCTTTTGCTTATATTTTATGTATTGATGTACTATTACATCGCCATTTTTACCGCTTCATAAGCGTTCACTACACCTCCTGTTTTTGACAAACTTTCAAAAGGAACTAGGATTGCAGGATCACCTGGAAGTTTTACTTTGTTATCTAATTTTACTGAAGATTTCAACAAAATCTTCTTTACTTTCTTTGCAGATAACTCAGGATAGTAAGATCTCAATAAACTCGCAACACCGGCAACTACGGGAGAAGCCATAGATGTCCCACTATACGTTGCATAATCACTCTGAGGAACTGTAGAATAAATCTGGTATCCAGGAGCGAAAAGATCAACTTGTTTTTTACCATAGTTAGAGAACGAAGCAACCATATCTTCACCTGGTTTCCAAGAGAAAGCTCCAACTTCTATCCAGTTCTTAGCTGATTTCTTAAAGAATAAGAATTTCTTCTTGTATACATCATTAGGGAAGTTGTCTGCAACATCGTTGTCTTGAGAACTGTTTCCTGCCGCGTGTACCAATAGAACATCGTTTTTCTCAGCATATTTAACCGCCTCATCAACTACTTTTTTGTTCCATCCGTATCCTTTACCAAAACTCATATTGATGACTTTGGCACCATTGTCTACAGCATAACGAATTGAGTTAGCCACATCTTTGTCTCTTTCATCACCATCTGGAACCGCTCTGATAGACATAATTTTTACATTGTCCGCAATTCCATCCATTCCAACATCATTACCTCTGATAGCTGCTACAATACCAGCAACATGAGTTCCGTGACCAGCGTCTGGTCCTTCTGCATCATTGTTACCATATCCTGTCTCGTACAAATCATTTTCATTGTCACCAACTATGGTTTGAGGATTAAAATCGGCATTGTAGTGATGATTCAAGCTTCCGTTGTAATAATTCAATGTACCTTCTCTCATCTCATCAAGTTGAGAAAGATCCATATCTCTGTTCAAAGCTCTTGTCAATGCTTTTTTGATATCTTCTTTAGAATCAGGAAGTGCCTCAACATTTTCCATATTAAGTTCCATTCCTTTCTTTTCAAACATCTTTATACCAGCTTCTAAATTATCAAAATAAGCTGTGGCTCTATCTACATTACCTTGCAACTCATCTCTTTTCTTTTCGAAAGCCTCTTTAATGCCCATCCATCTCTTGTACTCTTTCTTCTGAGAACCATTGAGATCTTTGACATTTGCATTAGCAAATTTCTTCTTGTAGTGACGATAAAGTCTTGTGATTTCTAAATTGGCAGCATTAAGATTTTCTCCGTTTGCTCCACCTAAGAAATTCCATCCATAAACATCATCAACGTATCCGTTCTTATCATCGTCCTTACCGTTATTCGGAATCTCATCTTCATTGACCCAAATAATATCAGACAAATCTTCGTGCTCTAAGTCTACTCCACTATCGATGATAGCGACAATAACAGGTGTAGATTTTTTACCTTTTAGTAACTGGTATGCTTTTTCGGTAGAAACTCCAGTAACACCGTCTTCATTTCTGTCTTTGTTGAACCAATTATCCGGTCCTTGAGCAAATGACGCATTGAAGCCGAAAACTACTACAGCAATAAATGCAAATACAAATTTCTTCATTATTTTAATCGTTTAGTTAAATTCACGAACAATGATAAAAACAAATGCTGATAATTGCTGATTTTATTCGACGAGATTATCATTAATGACGTCAAAAACTAATGTCAAAACGAAAAAGCTGCTTCTGGAATATTGGGGTTATACCAGTTTTAGACCTCTTCAAGACCAAATAATAAGCAGTATTCTCGGCAGTAATGACACACTTGCCTTATTGCCAACTGGTGGTGGGAAGTCCATCTGTTACCAAATTCCTGCTCTGGCTTTGCCGGGAATTACCTTGGTAATTTCTCCATTGATAGCCTTAATGCAAGACCAGGTTGAGCAACTCAAGAAAAGGGGCATTCAAGCTGAATCCATTCACAGTGGTCTTCATTATAAGACGATAGATCGCATACTGGATAACTGTATATACGGAGAAATCAAGTTGCTATACTTATCTCCCGAGAGAATGAAGAATAATTTGACCCTGGAACGAATCAAGCGGATGAAAGTTTCGCTTATAGCCGTCGATGAGGCTCATTGTATTTCTCAATGGGGATATGACTTCAGACCTTCCTATTTGGAATTGTCAAGCCTAAGGGAAGTTCATCCGGATGCACCTATGATCGCTCTTACCGCTACAGCTACGGATCAGGTTGTCGAAGACATCCAGGACAAACTTGGTTTCGACGCCTCTAAATCCAATGTATATAGAGGATCTTTCGCCCGAAAAAATATTTCATTTAAGAATGAAAGCACCACAATAAAAGAAGTACGGCTTTTAGAAATACTGCAAGAATCTGACGCCTCGTCTCTTATTTATGTTCGAAACAGGGGAAAAACAGTTAAGGTGGCCAATTTTCTTCAACATCGTGGCTTGAACGCTGATTTTTATCACGCCGGACTACTACCCGAAGACAGAAGAAAGAAACAAGAACAATGGATCAATTCAAGTGATCAAATCATGGTTTGCACCAATGCCTTTGGCATGGGTATTGACAAGAGCAATGTTCGCAAGGTCATCCACATCGATATTCCGGAAAGTTTAGAATCGTACTATCAAGAGGCAGGTAGAGCGGGTCGTGACGGCCATCCTTCTCAAGCCATCCTCTTGTGGAATCAAAGCGATATTCTCAAACTGCGCAAACAAGTGGAACAACAATTTCCACCGATCGATCTAATCAAAGATATATACAATACGCTGTGCACTGTACTGCATCTTCCTTATGGAGAGGGTTTGGATCAGACATTCACCCTTCCCGTGGTGAAGATCATGGAAAGGCTATCTATCGACAAGAACACCTTGGTCAACGGATTAAAGTGGCTCGAAAAGAACATGTTGATATCATTGAGTTCAGGCGCCAAGGAAACAGTGTATATTCCATCACCTCACCATTTATATAGAAGAGCAACAGAAATTCAAAAGGAGATCGTTCAAGTCATTTTCAGAATCCATGAAGGGGTTAGTTTGTATTCCGTCGAACTCAAGATCAATAAGCTCACACAATGGTTGGGGATTGGAAAACAAGAATGCAGAGCAGAACTTCGAAAGCTTAAACTACACGGATATATAGATTATCAAATGTCCAATGCAGAACCAAAACTCAGCTTTCTTACCGATCGAATCCCAAAAGAAAATATAAGAATAGATCGAAAGCTTTATCAATTGCTCAAGGAAAAGCATCAACATCGGTTGGAAAAAATGATTGAGTATGCCCAATCCGATATTTGTTTGCAAAATTTCATATTAAACTACTTTGGCGAGGACAATGATACCGTATGTGGCCAATGCAGTGTATGCCAAATAACAAATTGGGATACTAATTCGATTAAAACCTATGTTTTAGATCAGGTAAGTCAGGAACCCCAGATTTTGGAAATGCTATTGGCGGAATTTGATATTGATCTTAAGGAAAAGGTGCTTTCAGAGATCAGTAAGTTGATAGACGCTAAAATACTGAGTACCGACTTGGAACGAATTTGGCTATGTCAGACAAGATGAGAATAAGCATACTGGTTAGCAATAATATTCGACAAGATCAAAGAATGAAGAAAATCTCTTTGGTTTTAGCCGAAATGGGATTTGATGTCGAACTAGTAGGCAGAAAAATCTATCCGAATGATCATTTAGAATTATCTGATAGAAAAGTTCATCTATTGAAATTACCATTTAATTCTGGTGTGCTATTCTACTTATCTTATGCCATTTACAGCTTTTTATACCTCCTGAGAACCCGACCTCAAATCATCTATTCCGTCGATTGCGATACTCTGTTACCAGCTATTTTATACAAAATCATCTTTGGAAAAAAACTGATATACGACGCGCATGAACTATTTGACCAGGTTCCGGAATTAGACAAAAGTCCAATGAAGCGTAAAATATGGAGAGCATTAGAAAGCTGGGGCTCGAAACATGCCTTGCTGAATATTGCTGTTGCTCCTACTATAGCCGGTATTTTAAGTGATCGAAATAAAGTTCCTTTTCAGATAATTCGAAATTTAAGTAGTAAACCCAAAGTTCACATCAACCATAATAATTATGACAAAAAAATACTGCTCTACCAAGGCATGTTGAATGAAGGAAGAGGCCTCGAATTCATTATTGAGTCAATGGAATACCTGGAGGCTTGGCATCTGTGGATCATTGGAAATGGGGATCTTGAACAAGCACTTATTTCGCAAGCCTCAAAATCTTCGGCACGGGATAGGATTAAATTCTATGGATTTATTGATCCGGAAAACCTGCCGGAATTAACGCGTCAAGCTACGTGGGGATTAAACATACTAGATGATCGAAGCAAGAGTTATTTCTTATCTCTGGCCAACAGGACCTTTGATTATCTGGCCGCTGGTCTACCAGCTATTCATATGGCCTTTCCGGAATATCAGCATTTGCAAAACGAGTATCAATGCTTTCGACTGCTCGATAAAATGGATAGAACTACATTCATCAAAATAATTGAGCAAACAAATGAAGAGGAATATCTTCATATTAAGGAAAACTCAAAAAAAGCAATGGAGCAATTGAATTGGGAACATGAATCCATTCGACTCAAAGAACTTTTCCAAGCAGCTCTAACTACTGGAAAGTCACCTTCTTGACCAATTCCTTTCCTTCTCGAATGACCGTAACTTCCGCACTAGATCCAGGTTCGAATGCACCAAGGGCTTTCATATAACTCATCATATCTACGATAATCAGATCACCCATCTTAACCACCACATCTCCTTTTTCCAATCCAGCAACCGAAGCAGTTTTACCTTCTCTGACTCCGTCAATTCGCATTCCTTTTCCCGAAAATAAGTAATCCGGCATCACTCCCAATGTCACTTTGAATTTGGGCAAATCAGAAGAAGAATCCGCTGTCTTCACAAAATCAAAGCTCTGCTCCTCATCCAATTCAAGGATAAGCTCAAGTATATAGTCTAGTATAGAAATCAGCCCATCGTAATTAATCAGGTGTTCGTCATCAGAAGGCTTGTGATAGTCCTCATGCTGCCCTGTGAAAAAAGACAATACCGGAACATCGGAGTAATAAAAGGAAGCGTGATCACTGGGTCCAGAGCCACTGTCTTCTATTTTCAACTGAAAATCGTGCTCCATCTCATCAATAACAGGTCGGAAAGAGTTGGTCGTACCGGCTCCGTATATCGCCAGTTTATTTTCCTCATTCAGTCTACCAATCATATCCATATTGACCATGAAGCTGATCTCATCAAGATCTATAGTAGGATTCTTGGTGAAAAAATTCGACCCTAAAAGTCCTTTTTCCTCTCCGGAAAATGCCAATAATAGAATATTATGGTTTAGCTTTTTATCCTTTAAAACCCTTCCCAACTCCAACAAACCGGCAACACCACTGGCATTATCATCAGCTCCATTGTGAATCATTGGCTCACCTACGTACAAGGATCCTTCAGGACCATAGCCAAGGTGGTCGTAATGAGCACCAAGCACAATAGTTTTTTCTGCGTTCTTATCTATAAATCCCAATACATTGAGTCCATTGATCTCCTTGCCATCGGCATGAGGTTCATGCGGATTCCTTCTCACCACTTTGAAGCTCTGGAAATAATGATCATTCTCCCCTCCCCCTTTTATTCCATTGTATTGCATCATGGTTTCAATGAAATTTGCCGCCATTTTTTCTCCTCGTGTACCGGTCTCACGACCTTCCATGTCATCAGATGCCAAAAATTCAATGATACTCTCCAATCTATCTCTTTCGAAATGATTATTGTCTTGCGTCCAGCAAGTAGCTAAAGTAGAACACAGTAAAAAAGTCAGTAGTGAAATGCGCATTGTTATCGTATCTTTTAAATTGATTTGTGATTTTCTTTAGTAGATTTACAAAAAATCAAGTTTAATGAAAATAAGTCATTTAGTCATCATTCTATCAGTTTTAGTATTCCTCGCATGTAACAATTCTGAAAAAACTAATGTTGCGGAGTCTGAAACAAATAATGAAGCACCAACAGCGGATACCTTGAGAAAAGAACAAGAGGTGCATCTTAAAAATCTACGTCAACTAACCTTTGGCGGAGATAATGCTGAGGCGTATTGGAGTTTTGAAGATGATCAATTGATTTTTCAGGCTAATAATCCAGAGTGGGGAACGGAATGTGATCAGATATTTTTACTTCCTTCTATCGAAGCTGTCGGTGCAAAAATTCCCAAAATGATTAGTACCGGAAAAGGTCGTACTACTTGTTCTTATTTCATGCCAGGGGATAGCACGGTACTATATGCTTCCACGCATTTGGCTGGAGAGAATTGTCCGCCTGAACCAGGTAGAGAATCGGGTAAATATGTCTGGCCTATTTACCCCGGCTATGATATATTCGTATCTGACTTGGAAGGTAATATTGTTCAACGACTAACGGAAAGAGATGGATACGATGCCGAAGCAACCGTATCGCCCCAAGGAGATAAGATCGTTTTCACTTCTGATAGAAGTGGTGACTTGGAGTTATGGACGATGGATATAGATGGCTCTAATAAAAAGCAAGTGACCAGTGGTTTAGGCTACGATGGCGGTGCTTTTTTCAGTCCAGATGGAAAGAAATTAATATTTAGGGCCTCCAGACCTCAAACGGATGAGGCAAAAGAAGAATACACTAGTTTGCTCAAGGAAGGCCTCGTACAACCTACGGAAATGGAGCTTTTCGTATGTAATGTGGATGGCTCAGAGCTACAACAAATAACGAATCTGGGAAAAGCGAATTGGGCTCCATTCTTTCATCCCAGCGGAGAAAAAGTAATTTTCAGTTCGAATCATACCAGCCAAAGAGGATTCCCATTCAATCTTTATATGATCAATTTGGATGGTACAGGACTCAAGCAAATTACATATGACGAGACCTTTGATTCGTTTCCTATGTTCTCCTACAGTGGAAAACATCTGGTTTTTTCTTCGAATAGAAATAATGGTGGCACCAGAGCGACGAATTTGTTTGTTGCGGAATGGGTAGATTAGAATTTGGATGACTAATTCTAAGCTAGACCTGGAATATAATTACGACTGCTAATCCATTTCCAGTTCATATTCCCCATCTTTTAATTCAGGAAGTCCTATTTCGGTTCTACGCTTATTGGTTTCTTCGAGATTATCAATTATGGGCAGTCCCACACTCATAGTTGAGGTATTAAATGACTTATTCGTCCCGTAGAGTTGGGTTTGATTTAAGATTTTAGTTTTGATATTGTCGACAAAACTTGCATATTTGTTCGGGCTTAATCTTTCTTCCTCTACTTCTGGCATTAGTAATTGAATCATTTCATCCAGGTAGTTTTGGGGGCCTACTTCGCTAGGAGGATGCAATAAAATAGGATACATCAAATCCCTTTCTATTCCTAATCTTTGCTCCGATGGATATCCATAATTGGAGATCAAAGACTTAAGATCTACATAGTTTTGATAATCTAAGGCATGCTGTAATTCCCACAGAGAATCAATTTGGCCATCGGTCAATGTCTTCTCCACCGTTTTCGAAAATGCCATGTATTCCTCAATGGATGAAGTTTTTCTCATTTCCGCATCTTTTTTCAAGAGCTCTTCGTCCATCGTACCTAAAGAAATCACCTTCCTGTATTTCTGATCTAATTCTGCCATAGACTCAATCTCATCAACCAAGCTCATCTTAATCGAATCCGTCAACTCCACATAGCTACTTGATTCCTCTTGATTTTGAGTTTTAGTACAATTACTTAGAATATATATAAGAGTGAGAGACAAAATAAACTTTAAGCAGTTCATAGCAGATCTTTTAATTCTATGATTGAAGTTCCAATTAAGAAAACGGAACTCATTAAAATTGGGCGTCTACATCTTCCAACTAATATACATATTTCAGTGATATATTGAATCCCTTATACACCGATCGTTTAATCGATCTTAAAAAGCTTTTCTACAAAACTTCCCTTATCGGTGCTCACATTCAAGAAGTAGGCACCATTGCTCAATGAACTAATATCAATGGTATTGTCATTGGTATTGTCATGAAGAACTTTTCTGCCACTGATATCGAATATGGAGTATTGAAAAAATTGTCCCCATTCAATACCACCCAATTCTAGATAAGAAGATGCCGGGTTTGGATATATTTTGATTCCTGCCTTACTCACTTCAAAAGAATTCACCACAAGTTCTCCTCCACAATCCTCATCCACACATCCATTTTCATCCGTCTTGACAACCCAGTGATGATTTTGTGTGTTAGAGGTCGTTGCGACATTGTATCGAATGGTCCCTGAGAACAAGAACTCCTCTTCGGAAATTTCTACAAAGTCCTTAAGAAGCCCCCCTTTCCATCCTTCGACACTATAAATCCTAGCAAATCGTTCTTCTCCGTCTTCAGAAATCCGATAAATAAAAGCATGGTTCATATTATTCCTCCTAAAGGATCCACAGATCATAATATCGCCATTGGATACTTGCTTAAACTGCCTTATATAAAGATCAGGTACTCCTAACGAGGATGCGATATCCTTTTGCCAGCTCAACTGACCATTTGAATCGTAGCACTTAATGTGTCTTTCTTCTTGCGCGCCGAGAATAATCTTATCATCAGAAATGACTTCAAATCCCTGATACCCGAATCTTCCTATTTCCGGGCTCTCCCATTCATCGAGAAGCGTATAATTTTCATCAAACGTCAGAATATATTGTCCATCATTTCTCTGATTAAACACTCTGAGCTTATTTTCGCTATCTACGGCCAACCCTAAGAATCTTGCTCCTTCAAGCTGATCATCGATAAAAGCATGTTGAATTTCTAAATTCATAGTATCCAGCCAATACAATCTGGGATAATTACCCATACCAATACCAAAATCATATGCAGCAACGACGAAATGCCCAGCGTATTCTACCATATCGAAAATCCATAAATTGGTAGATACATTATGTGTTTTTCTCTTAATCTCATTTAAGTTCTTGTCCAATTGAATAATCCAAAAAGACAGAAAATTCTTCCGACCAGTAATGGTCAATCGGTCTTCATTCGAAGAGAAAGAGCTATCGTAAATATCAATTTCGCCTAATTCATGGGTATAGGAAATAGAGCCATCATCATCCACTTCTAAAATATATCCGCAGTGATAAGAAAATTCTTCACATCGCTCATCAGAGATAATTAGATTTCTGTTATTGAATTGGGTAATTCCACCTTTATCAATCTGATCTTGAGAAGCGAGTATTTTTGAGTAGTAATTCTGACTATTTCCGTTCAGCACAACGAAAAATACCAAAAGGCAGGTTAAAGTTTTTTTCATGTTTCAAGAGTTTTACATATAGAATCGAATATAATATACTATTATTTCTTCAAAAATGCTTAATAAAGTGGAACGCACAATTCCCTATTTTTATTTCTGTAAGAGAAATGGCATTAATCAGACTTGGTGGTATCGATGTTCAGAATCTTGCTTTCTCTCATTCCTTCGATACTTCTTGCGGAATTGACGCGGTGTCATATTATAACTCTGCTTAAAGATGCGATTGAAATAAGACAGGTTGTTATATCCACTCTTAAATGAGATCTCCGATATTGGAAGATCACTACTGACCAACAACTTAGAGGAATGATCGATTCGAAACTCATTCAGTATTACTGTGAATTTTTTGTTGGTGTGGCGTTTGATAAATTTATAAAATGCGGATTCAGTTAAGTTGACTACCCTACTCGCTGATTGAATCGTAATGTCTTTCTGGAAGTTGTTTTCTATATAATCAAAAATTGCTTTGATGTCGTTCAGCTTCTTCACGCTAATGGAGGAAGTATATTTTTCAGAACACAAGGAGACCAGATTGGAACACTTGGAGAGATAGTCCAGAAATTGTAATAACAACAGCAACTGCTCCATTCCTGTATTTTCAGCGTTGTATATCTGATATATCAAATCCTCCGCTTTTTCGAGTTCTGCACCTTTTAGAACCAGACCACTTCTTGACATGTGCAGTAAGTCCTTGATACGTTCTAATTCTACGACATTAAAGAAATCACGCCCTAAAAATTCTTGGTTGAATTGAATAACGAACTGCTCAGATTTTTTTACGGTAGTGAATCCATGAGGTAAATTCGACCCCAATACAACCAAATCCCGTTCTTTATAAGGAAAAATACCATTCCCTACATACTTTAGTCCTTGACTCCTCGCGGTATAGCAAATCTCTATCTCAGGATGATAATGCCAAGCTTGGGAAAGCAAGGGTCTTTTATCCCTTTTGACCACTCTCGCCATAAAAGAATGTGACGATTTTGGTTGAATTTTTTCAAACTCCGGCCTCATATATCATTAAATTATAATCCAAATTACAGTATAGTATCAATTTTCGGTAGTTTTCTATTGAATATTTTAAGGCAATTCATTTAAAATTGCTCTATCGACATTGATCAATTTAATTTTTGCAGGCCATTATTATTATCAAAACTTAATTATGAAAAAATTATACTATCTAAGAATTATATTCTCGACAGCATGCCTAAGTTTACTATTCACTTCTGGTCTAATTTCTCAAAATATGGTATCAGGAACCGTTATGGACCCTGACGGTGATCCGGTAATTGGGGCAAGTGTTATGCTTGTCGGTACGGATCAAGGTACCATTACAGACATAGACGGGAAGTATAGCATTAGTATTCCAGATGGAGATAATACCCTTAGAATTAGCTACATCGGATACAGGACCATATCCCTAAATCTTCAGGGAGAAGAGCAAATGCTGGACGCGATTACTTTGAGTGAAGATCATCTCGCCCTGGACGAGGTGGTGGTAACAGGTACATTTACAGGTAGGACACAAATGAATTCCCCAATGTCCTTAACTGTCTTGAGTGGAGAACAGTTGGCCAGGCTAACTGCTAACTCTCAAGCCGATATATTGAGAACTATCCCAGGAATTACTGCTGAAGGAGGTGGAGGTGAAGTCGCTACCAACTTGTTTGTAAGAGGATTTCCTTCCGGTGGTCAATACGCTTTTACTCCCTTGAATATTGATGGAATTCCAGTATTGAGCACGTTCGGATTGAATTCATCTGCACACGATGTTTATTTTAGAAATGACATTGGACTTAGAAGTCTTGAGTTTGTAAGAGGTGGATCCGCTACTTTGCAAGGTGCTGGAAGCGTAGCTGGTATAGTAAACTATCAATCCATAAGAGGAGGGAATGATCCGGACAATAAGATACAGCTGGAGTGGGCAGAAGGTGGAAGAATCAAAACGGATTTTCTTACTTCAGGTCCAATGGGCAATGGACTTTATTATGCTTTCTCCGGATTCTATAGATATGATGAAGGGCCTTTGGAAACAGGTTTACCAACAAGAGGATATCAGATAAGAGGAAATATCAAAAAACTTTTCAATGATGGAAATAGCGCTTTGGTCATTAGCATGCAAAAAATAGACGATAATGTTCAGTTCTATCTTCCTTATCCATTGGGATAATTCTAATGACGAGAGAGAAAGACCAACAGGAAATGATGGTGAAACGGTATACACAATGCTGTCCAGTCAGTTAAAGGATTTCTCCTTTGATACTCCGTTTGGCAGATTTAAGTCCCCTATTGGTGACGGCGTGACCACCAATGGACAATTCATCATGGGTGAATTAAAGCACGAATTCGGTAATGACTGGAGATTTGTCCGTTAAGACCAAGGCTGCATCATACGAGCATTGGTTTAATCTTTTCTTAGATGGAGACGGCGATCACAATACTCCAGAACCACAGGACTCCTATTTGGACGACAGAGGATTGCCAGTGGATGCTACATTCACTTATGCTGATTAATGGGGCTGATCTAGCCAGCGGAGACCTGTTATTTGAAAATAGAGTTTTGGATAGACAAAGAGACATGGAGGAATTGGTTGGAGAAATCAACCTCACCAAGACCATCAACAATCACAATTTTACTATCGGAACATTTTTGGCCAACACTAAGGCATTGGATAATAATTGGATCCACAATGTGTTGGGTGATTTTTCTAATTCTCCAAGAGCGGTTAGCGTTTCTTACATGGATGGAATGGGCAATAGCATTTCACACTCTTCAAAGTGGATACGTCGAAGGCTCAGGACGACAAACAGCCAATAAGACTTTGGAAAGCACGAAGACTGCAATTTACGTTGCTGATGAAATCAAATGGGACAGATTCGATCTTGATATAGGACTGAGATGGGAAAGAGCGATCGGAAATGTCAGTCTTGAAAATGGAGTTGGCTCGAATAACTTCAATAAAGGGATTGTTGATGCCTCGGACGTAGCTGTGGTAATCGGCGGTCTTTACCGACTGAACAAGAGCGTGAATCTTTATGCCAACGCCAGTAGAGGGTATTTCTTCCCACAATTGAGATCGTTGAAGTTCGACGGAGGTGCAGTTCAGTCTTATGAGACCGAAACCGTTATTCAAGGTGAACTAGGAGCTAAATACGCAAGCAATAGATTGGCCGGTACTGCTGCCTTTTTCTACAATGCACTTAGCGATAGAAGAAACGTCGATATAGTGAACGACGGTCAAGGCGGAATAACAGAGCTCATTCAATTACAAAGCACGCAGACAATAGGTTTTGAAGCAAATTTGAACTATAACATTTCCAGTGGCTTGAATGCCTACGGTAATTTTACTTGGCAAGATCATGAATTCACAGAAGTAGAAGGCAATGAGGAGCAAGAAGGAAATAGCATAGCCAGAATTCCTAAACGTGATGGGAATGGTCGGATTGAGCTATGACAAAGGTGGATTTGACGCTAATTTGAGTTCTAATTTCTTGGGCAGCAAGTATGCTAACAATAGCAACAGCGTAGAATTGGACGGATTTAATATTGTTCGATTGGACGCAGGATATACTTTTGGTCTAGGAGAGCAGAACGAGAGCATGAGATTGGGTGTTTCTGTATTCAATTTGTTGGATGCGGATGGTGTCACTGAAGGATCTCCAAGACAGGGTAATAGCCAAGTATCAGGAGGCAATTTCTTTGTCGGAAGACCGATTCTACCAAGGAGAATATTCGTACGAGCACTGTTTGATTTTTAGTCAAATGATTTCTTCAGATTTTAGAAAGGAGAGTTCTGTGCTTTCCTTTCTATATTTTTGGTTCTTTGAATAAAATTAGAGGTATTGAGAGATTTGGATAAGGCGAAAAGAATAATTCAGAACAACTGGAGAGACGGATTTACTGTACCAAGTTCTATGTTGTATCCCTTTCAGTGGATGTGGGATTCCGGATTTGTCGCTTTGGGAACCTCTACTTATAATATCAAAATGGCCCTTACCGAGATCGGAAAAATGTTTTCCGGTCAATGGGAAAATGGAATGCTTCCCCATATTCTATTTCACAGTGAAAAAGAAAAAAACCTACTTCCCCAACTACGACTTTTGGAATAGCAATATCAATAAGGGAGCCCCTAGCTATCCCAAGTCCTCAGGAATAACTCAACCAGCGGTTTTTGGGTTCATCCTTAGAGATATATTACAAAATCATTGGCACGATGAGGATGTGAAGGATTTTGTAAGAATTAACTATCCAAAATTGATTCGTTATCATCGCTTTCTCTATAACTATAGAGATCCCTTCAACGAAGGTCTATTCTTCATCTACCATCCTTGGGAATCTGGAAGGGATAACTCTCCTCTATGGGATGAAGCCCTCAATCAAATCGAGATAGCAACAGGTTCGATCCCAAATTACCATAGGCGTGACACTTCTATTGCCCATGCCGATGAAAGACCCACTCAAGATCAATACGATAGGTACGTTTACTTATTGGAACTTGGCAAAAAACATCACTATGACGGAAAACAAATAGCAGAGGAAAGTCCATTTCTTATCCAGGACAATATGATGAATGCCATTTTGCTGAAATCCAATGACAGTCTTATAGAAATCGCCAATGATTTGGATTTGGATGCCGGAGAGGTAAAAGAATGGCAAAAACTCAGCATCTCAAATTATGATAAAAAATTCTGGGATGATGAATTAGGTTTTTATGTCGCCTATGACCTCCGAAACGAGAAAAAAATGAAACATCGTGAAATTGGAGGATTGATACCTTTGTTTGCCGATATTCCAGACGATGCCAAAGCTCTCATACTGAAAGAATACCTTCAAAAATTATCAAGTAGGGGCTATTATCTCTGTCCCAGTTTTGATGTCGATAGCCCCTTATTTGATTCTAAACGGTACTGGCGAGGTCCTGTTTGGCCACAGATGAATTGGATGATACATAAAGGTCTGATCAACTATGGGTATAACGATATCGCCCAGCAAGTCAAGTCCGATTTAAATACGCTTATTCATAAACTGGGATTTTTCGAATATTTCGAATCACAAAAGCATGTTGTCGAATCATTAACCCAAGGCTATGGAGGTAATAATTTTTCATGGACAGCTTCCAGTTATATACATTTAAATTGTACCACATGATAGAATTGGTATGTCTGGAATGGTATTCAAAGGAACAAAACTTAAAGTATTTCAATCGAATTGGAACAGTAAGAATGAATTCTGTAAAATACATTGCGACATGCTAATTCATCCATTCGACTTTGATCAGAATTATGTTTTTGAAAACGAAATGATAAAAATAGTTCCGTTGGAAGTTCGACATATCGAAAAACTCCAAAAAGCGGCACAAAATGAAGAAGTCTGGACTTATTTCTTAGAAAATGGCTTGGGAACTGCCGTCTTTACTGATTACTGCCTGACTGCAGTCGATCATCGCCAACAAAACAAGGAATACCCCTTTGTGATATTCGATAAACGAAGGAATGAATATGCTGGGATGACCCGCCTTTATGACTATCACCATCGACTTGGTACGATTAAAATGGGACATACTTGGATAGGTAAAGATTACTGGGGAACGAAGCTAAATAAGCATTGTAAATTTTTGTTGTTTGATTTTATTTTTAACACCCTTGGTCTTGAGAGGATAGGATTTGGTGTTCATGGACATAATCTTCGGAGTGTTCATTCCTTAAAGAATATAGGATGCATTCAAGAAGGCGTTTTGCGTAATTTCCTGACGGATGATCGCAATGGCAACAGGGTTGATTTGCTATTATTCAGCATGCTCCAAAGAGAATGGAATTCTAGTATTAAAGCAAGCTTAAAAGCTAAACTGTCATGATTGGGCTTAAAAAATTATCTAATGAGTGCTGGTTTCTTCTAAATAACCACATAAATAAGAACGTATGAATATCCTTGACTACATCATCATATTCGCTTACCTTATTGGTTTTATTTTTCTAGGTTTCTTTTTTAAGAAAAATGAATCGTCTAAGGATTATTTTTTGGGCGGCAACTCGTTGGGTTGGTTCCCTCTCAGTCTGTCTACCATGGCTACTCAGCTCTCGGCCATTAGTTTCATATCAGCACCGGCATTTGTAGGCTTAAAACTCAACGGTGGCTTGAAGTGGTTGACCTTTGAAATGGCAGTACCTATAGCGATGTTGTTCATTATGCTTGTAGTCATTCCTCCATTGTTTCGCGCAGGAATAGTCAGCATTTATGAATATGCGGAAAGGCGGTTTGATTATTCTACCCGTATGATTTTGAGCGTAGTCTTCCAAATCAATCGGGCCTTGAGTACCGGTGTGATGGTCTATGCAATTGCCTTTATTTTACAGGCTGTACTCGATCTGGATTTTGGGATAACCATCCTAATCATTAGTGTAATTACTATAATTTTATTCTTGGCAAGGTGGAATGAAGGCCGTTGTTTGGGGAGATGCCATCCAAATGATCATTCTATTTGTAGGCCTGATCGTATGTCTAATTTACGGCTGGTCCAATTTATCTCAAACCGGTGAAATCATCAGCTACGACCCCAGTCGATTGCATGTAATTGACTTCAATTGGGGATTAAAGGAAGGCGAAGACTACGGAATTTTTCCTATGATCATAGGAGGTTTCTTTCTATACGTGTCCTATTATGGCTGCGATCAGACCTAGGCTCAAAGAATGCTTTCTGCCAAGAATGAAGGAACGATTAAAAAGATGTTATTGGCCAACGGATTGTTGCGTTTTCCAGTGGTGTTGGTCTATTGTATCATGGGCTTAATCATCGGATCTTTGGTTATGAATACACCCGATTTCCTAAGCGATATACAAGGTCTAACCGAAAGACATTTTCCTGAGGAGTATGCAAAAAGTGGCATTAAAGCAGATCTTATGATGCCCGTCTTTATCTTGAAATATCTTCCGCATGGTTTGATCGGTTTATTAATGATCGGAATTATGTCGGCAGCTATGTCTTCGCTCAGCTCTACTATCAATTCGCTATCAGCCGTAACCGTTGAGGATATATTAAAAAGGCAGGGAGTAGTCAACGAAGATAATTATATGAGGTATTCCAAATACATGGTTGTTTTCTGGGGTGTAATTTTGCATCGGTGCGGCATTTCTCTTTGGAGGTAGCGACAGTCCGGTTATCGAAATCATCAACGCCATAGGCTCGGTGTTTTACGGCCCCGTTCTGGCGACTTTTATATTGGCCATCTTCTCGAAGAAAGTAAGTTCATTGGGAATGAAGCTGGGCATTATCTTTTCAGTACTCATAAATCTTATCTTTTCTAAGACCATGCAGGATATCATTGGTTTTGATCCCGGAATTTCAATATTTTGGATATGGCTGAACTTTACCGGGTTCTTCTTCACCGTTGTTATCGCATATTTAGTGAGTTACTTCTCAACAGAGACTCAGAATAATGCAATGGAATTAGAGAGACCAAAATTTAGTTTAGCTGATTTCAATTGCAAAGAAAGTTATATTCTGATCGGGTTTTTTGTATTCATATTGGCCTTATGTGCTTATCTTCCTCAAATATTTTCTTAGGCGTAAAGACCTTAGAATATCAGTTCAAGATTTGCATGTAATATTAATAACCAATGAAAGTTTTACTTTGTCCAGACAAATTCAAAGGCTCACTTTCTGCGTCGGAAATATGCCAAGCTCTTAGTGAAGGCCTGCTAAATTCCGGAAGTAAATTTGAAATCTCAAGCCATCCCATGGCAGATGGTGGTGATGGGTCAATTGATGTGCTGCAATCCTATCTACAACTGATTCCTCAAAAACTGCAAACTATAGATCCCTTGGGTCGAATGATCGAAGCAGAGTATTATTACTCACAAGACACTGCATTCATTGAAATGGCCAGCGCCAGCGGCTTGGTCTTACTTGAGGAATCCGAAAGAAACCCTATGTTAACATCAACGAAAGGCACTGGAATCATGGTCAGGCATGCAATAAAAAGTGGTTTCAAAAAAATATACCTGTTCATCGGAGGAAGTGCTACCAACGATGCAGGTATTGGCATCGCTCAGGCCCTAGGATTTAGTTTTTTAGATGACCAATCACATGAGTTGGATCCAATAGGTAAGAATTTAAACAAGATCAAAAGTATACGAAATGATACAATCTTTGATTTTTCAAACATAGCAATCAATGTACTCTGCGATGTAAGCAACCCGATGCATGGTCCTAATGGTGCAGCTTATGTTTATGCCTCTCAAAAAGGAGCTTTAGATAACGAGCTGGGCGTGCTGGATGACGGATTGAAAAATTATGCTGAGGTTTTAAAATCTATAATTGGTAAAGATGTATCCCAAATCTCTGGGATAGGTGCTGCAGGTGCAGTAGGAGCATCATTGGTTGGATTATTGGGTGCCCAATTAATGAATGGATTTAAGATGATATCTGATATTACAGGACTGGAAACAGGGATAAAACAGGCCGATTTGGTTATCACCGGTGAAGGCAAAATAGATCGAAGCTCATTTCAGGGTAAGGTTGTTGGGAATGTCATTGAATTGAGCGAACGGCACTCTACACCCTGTGGTATAATAGCCGGTATCATTGAAGATCTTGGCGAACAAGATTCTAAGCTCGTATATCAGAAATCAGTTGTTTCACTAGCCAGAGATCTTCATGATGCAATGCACAACACACAGAAATACCTGCAACAAATGGGGGAAGAACTAGGAAGAATCAGTAAAATATCTCTTGGGGATCCCTAAAGCTATTGTTTTCTATCAATTTCAAGTCTTTCCATTATCATTAACCTCCTTTGTCTGATTCTAAGAGAAGCTTAAGGCGGAATTCTATTAATTGCTCTTAATTTTCTGATGCTCTTCCAACTTTTTAATGATGTCTTTGAATTCTTCTTCGTTTCGCAGATTTTCAATGCTACCTTCCGATTGTAACCAATCAAGATCTTTATAACCCATTTCTACAGCCTGTTGAAGATGATTGATCGCTTTTGAATTTTGATTTTTCAAAGTATAATAGGTTGTCCAATTTTTATGGACATTGCTATTATCGGGAAACAATTTTTCATATTCCTTAAAAGTCTCTTTGGCTTCGGGGAACATATTGTTCCTTGCATATTCAGTTCCCAAGTCACTGTAGTGCTTTGATCTTAGTTCCGGAGCTATATTTACTTCGCTTTGGTAAGTTTCATCCAAATTGACCTCTTCCAGTAAATTAAGAGATGTATTCAAGTTTTGTTCCCGTTCTAAATTATGAATAGCCATTTTAATTTCATCCGAGGCTTGATCTTGATTGATGCTTGCGATCAATTGGGCTTTTGTCTCAAAGTCTTTCAAGGTATGCTCCCTGTCCATTTTAAGCTCAGCCATTTGAAACATAAGCATCTTACGATCATCATCACTAAGTCCACTAGCTTTTAGCTTGGACTCCAAGAACTTCAAACGATGTTCGTAATCTGCATTATAATTGTCCAACATAATATTATAATATCTAAGTGCAGCTTTATCACGCTGACCGGTAAAACATACGATGATTTTAATGGGATTGTGGTCCATTTTATCCGGCCATCTCAACCATTCTAGTTGGTGATCATTGACCACTTCAATACTTCTACCCTCATCGTCTGTGTTACCTACGACCAAAGATACTTCTTGTCCCGCCACTTTACCCGGACAAGGAAGAATAAACATACCACCTTTGGAATACACTTTATTGCACCCAAAGGCATTTATTTCAACTCCACTTGCACGCTTTCCGCCACTGTTATGGTAATAAATGATGCCATTGATCTGCTGTCCCTCTAAGGTTAAAACGGACAAAATCATTGAGAGAATGAGTAAGAATAAAAGCTTTTTCATCAGTTATTTTTTTAGTCGAATTTCAATATTTGCTCCAGGAAAATAGTAGTCATTTGCGGTTTGGTATCCTTCCTTAGATACCGTCAACTCATAATTTCCTTTGGGATTTGTTATTCGTAAATAAGGAGGTAGTAGAATCTTAAATACACCTAGTTCATCGCTAAGTACTGTTGTATCATTATTGATTCGCACCAATGCACCACTGATAAAATCTTTTCCATCACGCGTCATAACTTCACCCTTAATCATCCCCAAACTGTCATCTCTTTTCACCTTAAGTGAAATAGGCTTTCCATCGAATTTAAATCTGTTATTTTTATCGACAAGTTCCCAGCCCTCTGCCATAAAACCAATGGTAAAGGAATCTCCAACGTGTTTTGGTAAGATATCTCCAAAATTCGTTCTTCCATTCGCTCCTATGGTTTCCCGCAGCGGACGGTTGCCTAAATAAGTATTAAGTACTCCTTTATGTTGAAGAACTGCATTCCCCTCAGTATCTGTGACATATACGGTCAACTGATGTTCGGCCGTACCTCCACCGAAAAAAGTATCCCTAATAAATTCACCTATAGCGGAGAGATTGGCAATTATTCCAAGAATGACGGCAAGAGCAGTCACATACTTCCATATAATCGGTCTAGTAGGATTGGTAGCATCAAGGGATTTTTCTTCCGGAAACTCGGGATCTTCAATGTGATCGATCAATTCAATCAGGTGCGCAATGATTTGATTTTCGGTCAAATTGGATTGTTCGAAAGATAAAATGCCCAGTCTTTTTTGTTTTTGCATCCTTTCATACCTTGATGCAGTAATGACCACTTCGTTTCTGTTGCTTTCATTGATTTCAATGGAAAGCAGTTCGTCCAAGGTGTTCTCTATTTCACCTCTACTGATCATATCCATCAATTTCGATCTTTCAGCACTGGTCATATTGTTCTTTTTTGATTCTCAGAAAAATCTCAAAGAATAGAATCCATATTCTTTAGACCGAAAACTTACGTAGGATTTGAGGCTTGCTGTATATAACTTTAGTTATAGGCATATCCTACAATAAAAACAGGGACCAATCGTATTGATCCCTGCATAGATTAAGCTCAGTAAAATTTAATCTCTTCTATAAATTCTCCGTTTTATTGGATAATTATTTAATACCCAAAACATCACTCTTAAGTTTAGAATATCCATTCCAATAACAACTTGCGTCGTTTACAGAGTAACTCCTACCATTCAACTCAAAATTATAATTATCATATGTGTCACATCCATTCATTGCTATTTCCAAATATCGTAGCTTTTTTTCAAAATTTTCGAATTTCAATAAGTCGTATTTAGTAAGCAGTTTTGACAATATTTTTTTTTCATCCACAAAGTAATCTACATGAAGTTTACCTGCTTTATAACGAAATGCATATTTTTCTTTGTCATCATGCCAACATCCACTGGAATGATAGTACATTACCAGGGTATCCTTTTTCCTAAATTGACCGAAAAAAGTAACATCCTTTGTTTCTTCAAAATAATCCGTACAGATTTCTATTTCTTGGGTCGCAGTAGAGATTATTTCATTTTTTTTCTCTATGCGCTGTCCATAAGCGTTGGTAAAAGAAAGATTATACACTCCAACTTCTAATCCTTCCAACTCAAATTTGCCTTTGTTGACTAATGGATTGACAGCAATCGGATGGTCTTTTTTAGAAACCACCACGTTTCTTTGATCATAATCCAAGCGACCGCTATCACATTTTCTCAGAATGAATTGGACTTTTATTTCTTGACTGTGCAGGCTGAGAGACCCAATAAATAGTATAAGGGTAATAAACTCTTTCATCATAAATTATTGGCTACCTAATTTATAATGATATAAGATCTATAATTATTTTAGAAAACCAACTCTTTCTAATTGCTTTAATTAACCACCAGGATTTTCTTCAGTACTCTTTTCTTGCTCTGTACCTCCTCAAATTCGATAATATACAATCCTGTTGGAAGATTAGATACATTCACCGACGATGGACTATTTGAATTTGATATAATGAGCTTGCGATCCATGTTGAAAATTCGAATCCCGTGGTCAAGATTTCCATCCACCAATATATGCAAGCGCTCAGAAACGGGATTGGGATACAGACTGATTTTTGTGTCATTGATTTCGAATACTGAGGTGATCAAGTCACTTCCATCACAATCCTCATCAATTCCGTTATTGGGAATCTCCTCCGCATCCGGATTAATCTCAGGATCTTGGTCGTCACAATCATCGGCCAACACAAATCCATCCTGGTCCAAATCATCATCTAAGGTCTCCGGATCGCAGTCGTCATCCCATCCATTATAAGGTATTTCTTCCTGCGCAGGATTAATTTGAGCATTGGAATCATCGCATTCGAACTGAGATAAAAATCCATCTCCATCCTCATCGATTCCTTCTATAGGGTCGGCCGAGTTTTCAAAATCCGGACTAACACTTCCTTTCAAACATCTACCCACCTCAGGAAATGAAGCCGTCACTACGTAAAAATAATCAAATGTCTCTGTCCCCAATGCGGTTTCTAAAGTGATAGTAGAAGCGATGCCATTGCATTCATCCAGATCTCCCAAGCCAGGTACGTACTCATAGTCCACGGTATATTTACCCGTATATGGACCACACGGAGCCTCGATACCATCACCGGGTCTTTCTCCATCTTTCAATCGAAAACTTGGAAGAAGCTCTTTCATATTGCCATTCTGATCAGGACCAAATTTATAAATGACAGGATGCCCATCGGCAGCCCAACCTACCTGATAAACTTCATTGAGCATAGTAGCAGTAGTAATGCCCGGTTGCTCGTTCTCTAAATACTCTACCATCTCGCCATGATAATGATATCCTGAAGCATTGGTATGGGCAGTTGCACAATCCAGTCTTACTTGATCCATGCCGTCTCCTTGATTATTGGTGGGTTCGAAAACCCAATCCCAATTGAATTCACCCGTTATTTTATTGACATAAATAAAAGGTGTACCTGGCGCCGGAGAGAAAAACACTCCATTCATCGCTACTCCAAAGTGTCGAGCAGGCCTTCCATTATCTCTCACAATGTTCGTTGCTTCCTTGGCCAATGTGGGTTCAATGGGCACTCTAAAATAATGATAGGATTGTTCAGGAACATTGATAGGATTATAGCAGTAGTCATGGTTGGGAAAACCGTTAGAATAAATATGCCTCGTATTATCTACTTGCCATTCGTGATAGACACTGGGTTCTTCCGGCATCGCGCAACAGCCAATATTGGTATTACTCAAAACGTCCACTTCTCCACAATCCGAATCGCAATCATCAATGGTCACCTCCTGACCGTTTAGAATTAAATCCTTACAAGACCATCCGTTTCTAATGGCCTCCGCCTCTTCTTCTAGTTCTTCTAGAATAGCTGCTTCTGCGGGATTGAGATTGAGCATGAGGTTTTCTGTCTCTTCCAGGTTTTCATCTATTCGGTAAAATTCTTTATTACCTTGATCATCTTGTATCAGTTTATACTGCTCATTTCTTATGGCCCAGAATAGTGTACCTCCATCTTCGTAATCTGAATAAACATAATTTCTTTGGATAGAATTTTCCTCTGTGAAGGATTCCAGAATACTGTAACTGTTGTAAATTCCACCCTCTAGATCATTCGAACAAGCTTCAATAAACGTGGCATACAGATCATTCACTTGCGTAAGGCCATATTCCCTAGCACCAGTCCTCGTAACCCCAGCTCCGCTAATGATCATAGGGACTCTCAAGCCACCCTCGTACATCGAACCCTTGCTATGACCACTGGGATATCCCCTGGAAACACCACCCGGGGTACCGTTATCTCCGATAAATACTACCAATGTATTTTGTCTTGTAGCTTGATCCATGCTGTCCAGTAAGCGACCAATCTCATGATCGAGGGCTTCTATTGATGCATTGTATAATTGCCGATCTGAAGTTGGATTATTGACAGAATACAGCCCATCCGGAGGAAGCTGAAACGGGCTATGAGGAGCGTAATGTGCCAACCACAAAAACCAAGGCTGATCTTGATCCGTTATCCAATCGATGGCCAAATCGGTAAGGTGGGTCGTGACGTATTCATTGATCTGCACAAGTTGCCCATCTCTGGCTTTTTCCCAGTCATAATAATCATCGATGGTGCCATCGATAATGCCCTCATAATAGTCTGCTCCATGCTCCAGAGGATGATTCAGGTCGATAGGTCTGGAAATATGCCATTTACCGACAACAGCAGTATTGTACAGACCATTGGTATTCCTCTTCAAATAGTTCAAGATAGATTCATCTTCTATTTCTAAATTACCAGGAGGTGTCATAACGCCTGTATTAATTCCATATTTACCACTCATGATACTTGCCCTGGTAGGAGTACATTGTGGAGTAGCCCAAGTATTGAGGTAACTGATACCCTCTTGTCTTAACATATCCAGGTTGGGAGTATTCGGAAAATTGGCAACATCAGATTCGAATCCCTCTATCGCATCAATTCCCAAGTCATCTGCTATGATCAGAAGCACATTGGGCTGATCCTGAGCCGTGAGAAAACTTTGACATTGGACAATAAAAATTAATGCTAGAATTAAACTCTTTTTCATTCGATAAAAATTAAGCATTACTGTAGTTTTTTAAAATTCAACCTTGATTTGGGTTCTCGCTTTATTCATAAGAAAATCTCTTTCTTGATCATTGATCCTCAATTCGATGATATTGGAATGATCCTCGATATCCAAGAGACATGAATTTTGAATTTCCATTGATGTGATCCGGTTCGCAGACTTAGTTACTTTTCCTTTGATTGTAACATGTTTGTTTTCAATTTGGACTACTTCGAAATCAATGTTCACATCCTTCTTGTTCATCTTCATAGAAAAATGCTCTACGACGTAGTTTTGAAGATTCTTATTTGAATATTTGTATCCTTCAGTATTTAAACTTTGCAGAATATCTTCTTTTTCGAATACTAATTCAAGGTGAATGCTTTTATCCACGGAGTGAATTTTGAAAAAAGCAACTTGAATATCATGTGAAGGACCGTCGAAGTATAAAAATGTAAAGACCAGTAATAGAAGCTTCATCATGCAATTTTCAATTTATCAATAGAATAGAAACGAAAATCTCGTTTCATGACTCTTAGAATTGACCCCGTCAATCATCAAATGTACTCATCATTAATAAATTTAATAGAAATCCACAAGGCATTCAAAATAGTTCTTAGAATTCAAATCCAAACAACAAGCTCAGCCTCATCTCCGGCAGCTATATTCTCCTTTCTTCGAATTTCCCCTTTTACTGGAAGCAAATAGGTATTTTGTTTTGTGTCAAACCATATGGCTGTCTTCCATTCGGTCGTTCCAATCTTTGCTGTAGCTTTCATTCTACCCCAACCCTCTTCTTCCGACTTAAAATATGCTCTGATTTCAGAAGAGATGGTCTCGGGCAAGGAGAAAAAATGCCATCCACCCTTTCCGGAATACTTCCACATTTCAGCCCTGAATGAATATTTGATTCCTTTAGTCATGAATTGATTGGAATATTTTCTCTACTTCAACAATGTAACTTGTTGAATATATTTTTGATTATCGATCAAGAACTCGACAAAATAATTTCCATAGGACAAATGCGATAGGTCCAAGGAATTCACCATTTGATCACTATACAAAACGGTCTTGCCATCAGCATCTAGAACGGTAACTTCTTGAATCAAGTTCGAAAATGCGTCTTGATAACCAGCCTGAATCCAAAAAATGCCCGCTGAAGGATTAGGGCTTAGTTGGATTAGTTCTATTTCCTTATTAGCAGTTATTAGATCTTGGTTCGATAAGCGTCTCAATTCGAAATCGGCAACAACCGGAAGGTGATCCGAAGCAAATACCACATCATTGGACCAAATATCATAAACATCCAGACTATCCTGCGACAGACCTGGAGTAAATAAAGTATAGCTGTTTTTCAGTTCGAGGTTAGAACCACTGTAAATCATAAAATCAAGTCTTCCCGGCGTAAAACTGCTCCCCTCATCATACCAGGTGAAGGAAAATGGAACACCAGTCGAATACGGATGAGCATCTATTAAGTCATTACCATCCCAGTCTGGGCTAAAATCAGGTCCGTAAGAAAACTCATTCGAAATATCTCCGGTGATTAGAGTTTCTAATTGTCGGCTATCCCCTACGAAATTCATATCGCCCAGTATGATAATTGGAGCATCCTGTTCTAGTGGAATTGGGCCCGTTCCATCTTTTGCCTCTCTTAGAAATTGCATCATTTGGTCTACTTCGATTTGTCTTCCTGTGTCATTTTCACAACAAGGTGGATGAGCAACAATGACCAGCATATGCTCTTCCAAATCTGGCAAATCAATCAGGAAAGCCCCGTTTCCGGATCCCTGGTTATGACCTGGAATCAAAGCACTTTCGAGAACAGGATATCTGCTGATAATATGACAATCCGGTCCTTCCATGGCATGGTACCATTCTTCATCGGGACCAGAGGGCAACATCATTTCTATTCGATTGGCTACTTGAGCGGATGAATTCTGATAAATTTCCTGAAACCCAATGATATCAGGTTGGATGGCCTTAAAGATCCTTTGAAACGCACTGAATCTTGAAGAGACAAACAAGCCGTCTCGCAAGACATTATAGGACATGATTCTTAAGTTAGAAGCATCTTGCTTTCCTAGGGAATATTCTGGTAACGGCTCAATATTCGCGCTAGAAAAGCGAAATTTCAGCTCCTCGTTTTGCGCCGGCAATACATCTCCATTACTCGAGTTATCACTGAAAATAACATTCATGATATCACCTGCAAATAAAGCCTCACCCGAAATAATACTATTCCTATTAATGGCTATTTCGAATCGATCTGAAGTGACCGTTGGGGCCGTGATCAATCCGATATCGTCATGAAACACCCTGGTCGAGCGATTCCGACCATAGAAAGTTCCCGATCGATTAGTGAATGAATAGACCAGCTCAGCACCGATTCCTCGAAAAGAGAAACCCGTGTTCGCATTGTCATCGGTATCTAAATAAAGCACGATGTCACTGGATTCTTGAAGATCTAACTCAAAACCCACTTCAAGAAGGAAGAATAGATAATCCTCATCGTTGTGCATGAACAATTGCTGAAAATCCGCACCCAAGAATCGACCATCTCCCGTCGCATCAGAGTAGGCCACTGGATACTCTGTCCAATCGTCAAATCTCCCGTCTGTTAGAATTCTACTTTGAGAAAAACCAGTAATACCCCAACACAAGAAAGATAGTACCAGGACTTGTTTCATTGCTTTTCGATTGATCATATGGTGATGACTAAAAATATGATTGTTTCAATTTTAAGTTTGCATAAAGATAAGGTATTGTTGGGATTAGGATATAGGGATTAGGGATTAGGGATTAGGAGTTTTTGTCGTTAAAAAATTACTTGATACTTTTTTAGAAAATCTCATTAGAGAATACTCTCTAGATCCTGTCGACCAACAATGGCCATGATATCTACCGTATTTTGATGCACTTTAAAGTATATGCTATCAGATCCACATACACATCGACGGTATCCTTTTTTGACATAATCAACAGAAAGAAAGGAATAGGGCCGTTCGGCAATTCGATCAAAATGTTCGAAAAGAGAATTGATATATTTGTCGGCTTGTACATGCCCAAACATCTTCACTCCATATTGATGTATCCTAATAAGATCGGCTTTAGCCTCATTACTCAATCGATAATTAGCCATTGAGCATGGACTTGGACTGTCTCAGGATATCTTCCTTGCCATCAGTTGTGAATCCGCTTTTTTCCGCTCTTTCTAACTTGGACTTCAACCAATCAATCTGTATTTGCTGATTTCTAGCTTGTCGAATCAGGTCATTTACAAGCTCACTTTTGCTTGAATACTCATTGCTTTCTACTTGAGCTTTTAACCAGTCGTCGTTGGGCTTTGTGAAGGAAATACTTTGTCGAGGCATAAATATTATTTTGATGTAAAAATACACCAAAAACGAATCAATAGCAAGTCGTCTTGAAAATGGAACTGCGCGATTGATCTCTTACCTCACCAAAGCCACATCGCCTTTGAGAACGATTGTTCTTCCCATACACTCGAGCTCCATATAGTAAACATAAACCCCCGTTTCCAATTCATTTCCATTCGATGTTCCATCCCACCAATTGGCAGAATCATTGAGTCTTAGATCATTTTCTTCGTAAACCAAGGCTCCCCATCGATTGTAGATTTGACAACTGATGAGACGATAATCTTCTTCGTTGGCATAAACTTGAAACTCGTCATTCATACCGTCCTCGTTCGGAGAAAAAGCATTGGGGATGAAGACGGATTGGACAGATAATTCCAAAGTATTAATGCTGTCGCAATTATTCACGACAAAAATAGTGTCTACAAAGATGCCGGTCTCTTCATAGCCCTTGTAGGACTCACCGTGACATATACTTCTTACCTCCCTATAACTCATGCTCGTTATCACAGATAGATCAATCGTCTCTATACTATCACAACCATTCTGAGCAAGAAAAGTATCTATGTATATGCCTGTACTGGTATATCCCTTGTAGTTTTCTCCTTTGCAGATGGTCGCCTCGACGTTGGATCGCATGACATCCAATACAGTCAAGTCCAAAGTTCGAATGCTATCGCAACCATTGTAGGCCAAGAATGTGTCAGGGTAAATTCCAGATAAGCTGTATCCTTCATACTCTTCTCCATCACAGATACTGGCCAATAAATCAGTTCTTGGAATTTCTAGTACGGTCAAATCCAGTGTGCGAATACTATCGCAGCCAAATTGGGAAGTTAGTGTGTCGACAAATACTCCACTATTGGTATATCCCTCAAAATTCTCTCCTTCACATATACTGGAAACAACATTGGTCCGATCAATGGGAATAACCGTTAACTCCAATGTGCGGATACTGTCGCAACCGTTAAAAGCCGGGAAGGTATCTAAATATATTCCACTCGCCTGATAGCCCTCAAAGTCCTTTCCTTCGCAAATATCTTGAACCCAATAGGAGCTAGGGTTTTCCAATACTGTAAGATTAAGCGTTCGGATACTGTCGCATCCATTGAAGGCTGACATGGTATCCGGATAAATTCCCGAAAGAGTATAGCCCTCGAAGTTATCTCCATCACAAATACTGGTCACCAAATCAGTCCTTATGGTCTCCAACACCGTTAAGTCCAAAGTTCGGACACTGTCACAACCCGTGATAGCAGGAAAAGTATCCAAATATATACCGCTCATCGCATATCCCTCAAAATCTTCTCCTTCACAAATACTGGCCATCAGATTGGTCCTTTCCGTCTCCAACACCGTCAAGTTGAGCAGTCTGATACTATCACAACCATTGATATCCACATAAGTATCTTCATAGGATCCGGTTGCCGAATATCCCTCGTGTATTTCCCCTTCACAGATCGTAACATCTACTGGTTGCTTGATACAGAATAGCTCCAATTCCTGCACCGCCAGCGCTCTAGTATATATCCTAAAATTATCCAGCCTTCCATTCATAGAATGATTGGCCTCGAAGCAGCCGCTTAGACAATCCTGATCCTGTCCTACCACAAAACCGCTTGGAAGCAAATTGACCGGATTATTAGAGACGATCTCATCGGCGTTGACTTGTACCCCATCAATATAGATTCTCATGATATTGTCCTTCCTCAGGATAGACATACAGTACCAAGTCCTTTCCTGCAGAGGAAAAAACAGATTAAACTCAAAAACAGTCCCATCGAATCCCACGGACATCCTATTCGTCCACTCTTGATAAGAGAAGTTAAAGGCATTGTTTACCACAGACCAACCACTAATGATGGTATTGTTCGGAGGCCATCCATTGATCGTAGGATTCCGATTGAATTCATCAAAATACAAGCGAAAAGAAAGGGTAAAATCCACTGCTCCATTAATCGCCGCTACCGGAATGACCAATGCACTCTGATTGTCCCTTGGCGTTTCCAAAAAACCATTGGTGATTGCACTTCCGCGAAGGCTGCCATCATGCCCATTCCCACTATCATCGAACACATTGCCTTCAAACTCATACTTCAAGCTTAGCAGGCTGTCACAATTGGACTGCCCCCACCCTAATATGGACAACAGAATAAAAACCAGTATACCAGCTAAATGCTTCATTCTTTGGTTTTGCTTTTGTTTTAATATGATGTGTTTAACGGCACTCGGTCACAATATTACTATTGCTTTTAACGACAGATATGGGAATATAGACATTCTGGGACTCCGAAAGATGGATTTTGAAAGATAATTTTCACCGCTTAGAGAAATTTTAATTGTTAAAATCAATCCATAATATCCATAATCTCATTACTCCTTATACCCTTCAATTTATCTCTTATAGCATCCAGATAGTCTTCCATGACATTTTTTCAAAAAACTTGTTTTTTGATCCTGAACTTTGAATCATTGTGATGATGGTGCATCATCATCAAGCGCACAAAACATTTATTAATAAAACTTAATCCTCATGTCAAACAGCATTTTTGAATTATGGACCCCAGAACGAATCCGCAGTGCAGTTGCGGAAGATCGGACCGCCTTATGGGCATCCGACGCTAAATTTGTTAGCCTGGAAGATTTACCGAAATATCCCTACCAGAGCATTGGAAGACTCTTCTATAACCGCAATGGAGTTGCATATACCGCTTCAGCGTCCTACGTCGATACCGGTACCAGCTCAATTTTTACCGCAGCGCATGTTCTTGACGCAGCTGCCGGACCTGCCACGGATATTCTCTTTATTCCGGCCATGCTGGATAAGACTGATGTAAAGGGTAAGCTCTTTGGATGCTTCCCTCAAATCCCAGGAGGCAAGGGTACGGCTTGGTACGTTGATCCAGGGTGGAATTCTGCCAAACCCAATCGCGCTTATGATCTCGGTGCAGTAATTCTGGGCAACAACCAATACAAAAAAAGTATCGAATCACTCATCAAAGCCATACCAGTACTCGCTGATGAGAAAAATACTCGTGAGACCAATTGGACCACTTTTGGCTACCCAGTTCAAAAGAACAACCCGGAAATCCGCATGATGTATCAGACAGGTTCCTTTATTTCACAAAGTGCTGGAGCCGTCACCAAGGATGGCGATGGATTGACCGGTGGAGTAAGTGGTGGCCCTTGGTTGCGTGGTGGTAGCATACCAGCAAAGACCAATGGTATACACAGTGGAAGTGATGATATTGGAGTGAGTACGGTATCTCCTTATTTTACCGTTGACCAGCTTGAAAGGATGACTTCTTTGTTGTCGTCTGCAAGAACAGCTTAGGAGTGCTTAGCGATTAGGTTAAGCAGAATTAATCAGAGCCAAAGTATGATTTTTGTATTAGGATGCTATTGAAGGTATTATGGAGATATGGTTGTTGAGTATTTGTATTCTTTAGTTGAATGAATTATGCTTTGGTTTTGGTTTGATATGATGGTTGTAGGGCTTGTTGGTTAGGTGAAATATGAGGTTATTTTTAGTTAAATATTTTGGAGCGTGTTGATGCAAACGGTTCTGTGACATGTTGCGTATCCTAAAGGGCATGCTGTCATCGTTTCTTGTTAGTGTTCGTAATCTATTCTTTCTGCTAATTCTTTAAATTTCGAATGACATAGAGCTTTTGGTTCTAAATCTATATTTAGTTTTTTCCTAATTTCAAATACAACTTAATCACTTATTACTTTGTCAATTTCTTGTATCACTAAACACAGATTACAGATAACGGATGATTATATGGAGCGTCTCTCGACGAAGGAGAGATATGCTATTATACATATTGTTATAGCCAATTATTTTCCTGTTCTTATTGCACTAATTTGAAGTAGGTATTTCTCGCCATATGAAGTGAGCTTCCAATAAGTACTATTATCGGCAACCGTTCTTTTCTTTGTACCATGTGTTATCAACCCAAGGGCTTGCAATTGTATTTTTATAGCATCAAACACTACATGAGGTATTATAATATCATTAAATGAGTTTGTATCTTCCATATCATCAATTACTGAGTGCCAATAAGCCAGTCTAATTTTATCAAGGAATTCCTGTTCAGTACATTCACCAATCATTTTGCTTCCAGCATATGAAAACAAAGTGTCCCAAGTCGCAGAAACTTGAATCTTTTTTACTTTGTCATTTACTCTAAATACATTTGTATAAGAGTATGTTTCATTGCCTTTCGCAAGGCTTTCAGCACTTTTGGGTGCTTCTTCAATTTGAGCAATATTTTCTTTTTCTAGTTCGAATATTCTGGATCTAAGTTCTTCAAGTTTTCTAAACAATTTTTCATCTGCAGCATATTTTCCCGGAATCCAACCATCTGAAGGATGCTTCTTTCTAAGCTGAACTAAACTTCTTGATATCTTGCCACCTAAATCCTCTGCGTTTTTCCAGTATTTACAATGCTTCTTTTGTGCTTTATCTCGAAATTGCTTTAATTTATTTTGAGCTTCTTCTTTTTTTTCAATTTTTGCTCCAGTTAGAGAATCAATATCCTCGTGTAGAAAAAACATAATTGGTTTATTTATAGATGAAGCATAATCAAATTCCATTTCAGTATAACTAACTCCTTTCTTATTTGTGCTACCATATTTTCCACCAACTATTAATAAATAATAATCACAGCTTTCGATAACCTCTTTAATTAAAGTCCATGCATCTTCATCAGTTGCGGGAAACAGCTCCATTCCAGATGGAATACAATCTAATTCCAAGAGTGCATGAATTACATGTTGTCTTTCTTCTATTAAATCTCTATATGTTGATGAAACAAATACTTGATGCTTTCTTTCCATAGTTTTAATTTGTTTAATTGGCTATAACGGATGATGATACCCTGCGTCTCCGACGAAGGAGGATATGCTGTGGTATCTATTGTTATGGCTAGGCATTCATTTAACACCAACTATGTTTAATTTACTGAACAAGTCATCTTTATTACCTTGAAACTGATAGCATTTCACCAACACTTTTCTAAGGTAGTTCATTAATATAATTACCGCCTCTCTTAAAGTTCCAAATGGCTTTAAACTTTTTGGAGATACTTGACCGTTATGTACTAATGAACTTCTTAGATCGTAGAGTTTCTTCATTTCGATATAGATAGTTTCGAATTCTTTCTGAGTTTCAGAAATTAAAACTGCAGTATGTCGAGCAATAATATGACGTAATTGATCTTTTCCCCTATTAAAAAGAGATTCAAAAGCAATCATACTGTTTATTAGTTTAATTTCATAGTCATGCGTCTCAAAGCAATTCATAAAATATTTAGTAGCTATGTTTGAGATTTCATTACTTGTTAATCTTAAATTCAACATAGTCATTATATCATTAATTTCCGTCGCATCAATTTTGTATTTAATTCCCCATTTAAATAGTCCAATTACTTTGTGACCAGATTGCCCAATATGATATGAATTATCTGATTTGAAAAAGTCAAAAGGTGATCCTACATCTCCTGTTTTGAATAACCTTAGAGTATTAATTAAATGCCGATTGAAATATTGGAAATGCTCAAAATCATCTAACTTAACTCCTTTACTACTTTTGTTTTTTATCAAAAAGTAAAAGCCTCCTTCTTCATGGTATTCGTAATTGCTGAAAACGTGATGTTTTCTAAATCTATTCCAGAATTCATGAGAAACAGATACCAATTTCTTAGATTTTGTATTAACTCCCATCAACAGCGGCCTTTCTGTATTCTTTAGTCCAAACAATGAACCATAGATTTTTTCCAGTTCTTGGAGGTCTATGAATTTGATTTCGAATCCGTATTTCTCGCAATATGGATTTAATAGTAAGATAGTCTCATCGACATTAACTAATAAGGCATATGATTTTTCGATTTCCAATTCTAATTTTTTTGCTTAGCCATAACATGTTTATATCAGCAACAATACCACATTACTTTTTATTAGTTTTTGTACTACACGTTTATAAACGGATTAAACGTTTATAAACAGGAAACTTCTTCCTTCACTTAAGCCTACGTCAATAACTAAGAAATTGGCACTTTTTGGGACCCTTAATATAAGCACAATCAAAGAAATAGCATATATAACTTTTGTTATACACTACCATTCAAACTAAAGACAGGAGATCCCAAAACTCCTAATTACAGCCTTCACATCTCCTAAACTGATCTCATCATAAATCCGACTTACAAGCTAAACCCCACCCCCTAAATCCAAGCTCTCTCCCTACTTTCCCAAAAAAAATTCAAAAATTAGTGAACATTCTTAATATATTAGCATTACTAATAATTGTAAATGCTTTGCATGTTTTACATTTAGTTATTATTGCAAGCATGGAAGCTTTATTCATTTGATGTAAATAACCTGGATTTCAAGCTTCGATGAATGGAGAAAATAGCGAAGTGAACCTTGGATTTATGATGAAAATTTTAAACTGAAAACAATGAAAAAAGAAAAAAAACTACCAACTCTTTTCAAGTATTTTAATTCCGTAAGAAAGCAAAAGAAAGTCAACAAGGATAAGTTGCAGCAAAGGGAGCCGCAATGGGTCACTTACAAAAATGAATAGTTTGGATTTAAACACACCTTAGATAATAGATTTTAAAGTATGTATTCCATCCACTCCAGTTGATCGCTGGGGTGGAAGAATTTTTTAATCCATAAAAATTCAGAATCCAAACGCATTTAAGATCAGGAAACCAACTGTTACACCAATAGTAATTAATGCTTCAATAATCAAAACTCTAAATGGGGAATATCTTACTCCGTTATTTTTGCGTCCATAAAGACTACCATTGACTAGCCATAATAGTATTAAACCGATCAGAGTAAATCCACCCAAAAATACCTGAACCGCATCTGCTAGAATTCCCTGGATACTTAAGTTTTCTTCGTCCTCCTTGTCTCCACTTGCATCCAAATCTCTTTTGTTCACCTCTTTTGATGCCCTTAATGCTATGGTTCCCAATAATAACCAAAGAATCAAAAAGTGAGGCCACCATTCGGGTAAGGTAAAATCAAACTGTTTCTCCAGCCATTCAAGAGGACATTTAAAGAGCCATTCAATAAGATAAAGCAGTTTATCATACTGCTCTATTATCATTTTCATGGTTTCAGCAATCCTAAATTCTATAATGTAATTAAGCATTCGAAATAGCGATAGACTCCCTGCAATGACTCCAAAGATTTTAGGAATTTCAAATCTTGAAATATTAATTTTCATGTCAATTATTCTCTAATTAACCTTTCGCTTACACTTCATTGATAAAATCAGAATTGTATTTCATTTCTGGTAAATCTACTATTCTACCAAAGTTTAGAATTTTTCAGGAGCTCGTTGTTATAACTTTTGTTATACACCAACAAAAAAACAGGGATCAAAATACATTGACCCCTGTTCCAATTAAAGTCGCCTTTGTTTTCACAACAAGCCGTAAAGGCGTGTTTCTCATGCTAATTAGCATTCAAAACGAAAAATAATATACTTAACTACTTATATACTTATTATTAATCTACATTATCATGCAAGAAGGAATTTCGGTAAATGATCTTTTCCTCATTTTTTCCCGACACAGCCATTCCTGACATCGCATCATCAGATCTTACCTGATCTTCCAATACAACTTCCTTTCTCTTGTAAGCAGGAACATTCTCGAACTCGTACAAGCTCTCATTGTCCAGTTTCGACGGATCAATGGCCGTACGCTTCATATTGCGCTTGCTCAACACTGTTTTCTCCGCAGTAGCACTAGAATCATCTTGAGTCTTGAATTCTACTCTTGTTCCGGAACCTCCTGTTCCAGGTTCGAACTCAAATACACGACCCGCAGTAGATTCCTCCAATTCGAAAAAGTTGTTGTCGGCATCGTCCAACTGAACAACGTTCCTCTTTTCTACTTGCTTCACTACAGACTCTACCTCTTCTGTCTGCTTGGCCTCAGCCTTCTTACCAAAACCAGTCGCAATGATGGTTACGGACAAAGCATCTCCAAGACCCTGATCATAACAGTTACCCCAGATAAGGTCCGTATCACCTGCAGCCTCCTGAACTTTGTTCATGATGGAGAACAACTCCTCCGTCGTCACATCACTGCTTCCCGTAGTAATATTCAGAAGAATGGATTGTGCTCCATTGATATCGTTGTTTTCTAGTAAAGGAGATTTCAAAGCTAGGTTGACTGCCTTTTCAACCCGATCCTCTCCGGAAGCAGTTGCCGTACCCATAACCGCAACTCCGCTGTCTCTCATCACGGTATCCACATCGTTGAAATCAACATTGACATATCCCTCTTTGGTAATGATTTCAGCAATTCCCTTAGCGGCAATGGCCAAAATATCATCTGCCTTTCCAAAAGCATCTCTTAAGCTGAGATCAGGAAATAGCTCATTCAATTTATCATTGGAAATGACGATCAAGGTATCTACACTGTTTCTTAGATCAGCGATACCATTGTCACCATGTTCTCTTCTTTTCTTTCCTTCGAAACCGAAAGGCTTGGTTACAATACCGATGGTCAATATGCCCATTTCTTTGGCTGCCTTAGCAATGACCGGAGCAGCACCAGTACCGGTTCCACCACCCATTCCTGCAGTAATGAATAACATCTTGGTGTCTGTTGCTAAAAAGCTCTTGACATCTTCGATAGATTCTAAGCAAGCCTGTCTACCTACTTCAGGTTTGTTTCCAGCTCCTTTACCCTCCGTCAATTCAGGTCCCAACTGGATCTTTACTGGAATAGAACTGTTCATCAAAGCTTGTCTATCTGTATTACAAATGGCAAAGTCTACTCCTAGGATACCTTGCTCGAACATGTATTTTACTGCATTGTTTCCACCTCCACCTACTCCAATAACCTTAATGATATTACCCTCATTCTGTGGCAAATCGAATTTTATATTAGTCTTCATAATTTTTAAATTTTAAGTGATTAAATTTCGGTGTCGGATTGTGCTCCAAAGAAGGTCCTAAATTGTTTCCATAGATTCTCTTTAGTCTCTCTTGATTCCGCACTTTCCATGTCCTCTTCAGTCTCGATCTTTTCTTCAGCCTCTTCCAAGTTTTCCGCATAGCTTGACGGATTCATGGATTCGTGCTTAGAAATACCGTGTAGTAACAAACCTAAAACGGTAGAGTACTTAGGATGACAGATCTCCTGAGAATATCCGTGAGCCAAAATATCGATTGGCATTCCAATGCGCGTAGATATTCCGGTTTGATACTCCGTCAGCTCCTTGAAGTAGCTCAACAAAGATCCTCCACCCGTAATGACCAATCCTCCTATTAGTTTGTCTTCGAAGCCAGAAGATTCAATATGTCTTAGCGCGAACTCGATGATCTCTGTCGCTCGGGCCTCAATGATATGGGCCAAATTCTTCTCCGAAATTTCCTTGGGATCTCTTCCATTCAGACCCTTGATAGCAATGTAGCGGTTTCCAACTACCTCAGAAGCCAATGCCTTTCCGAACTTCACTTTAAGTTTTTCGGCATCTTCTTTCATCACCTTGCAACCCTGCTTGATATCCTCGCTGATGATATTTCCTCCGAAAGGAATCACCACCGCGGATCTCAAGATTCCTTCGTGGTAAATGACCAGATCAGCGGTTCCACCACCTACATCGAGCAGTGCCACACCGCCTTCCTTCTCTTCTTCAGAGAGAATGGCTGCAGAACTGGCAATCGGCTCCAGGATTAAATCACTCACTGTCATTCCCGCTTTGGTCACACACTTGTGAATGTTCTTAGAAATACTGTTCTGTGCAGTGATGATATGAAAATCACCTTCTAATCGAACCCCTGCCATTCCAACCGGATCCTGGACTCCACGCTCATTATCCACGGTATACTCCTGAGGAATAATGTGCAGAATCTTGTCTCCCGGAGGAAGCGTCATTCGATTCATGTCATTAATCAGTTGCCTTACATCTTCTTCACTAATCTCATTGTGATAGTCTTTTCGAGTAAGCAACCCTTTTTTGATCGTACTATGGATATTCCTTCCGGCAATTCCGACGTGAACTTCTTTAGCCACACATCCCGCAGCTTTTTCACATGCCGCCTTTGCCTCAAGAATGCTTTGAGTTGTCTTTTCAAGATTGGATACTACTCCTCTCATGACTCCTTTAGAGGGTACATGACCTACTCCTAAAATTTCAACTCTTCCATACTCGTTTTTCCGTCCTGCAATCATGCAGACTTTTGTCGTCCCTATGTCTAGGGCAAAAATTACATCGTGGCTCATTGTGATTAATTATTTATTTCAGTTAAGTAATTATGCTCTATTTTTCTCTTTCTTCAGAATGATCTGTTTCTCGTAGTCCAGTACGATATCACTGTATTTACTCCAATCTATTTTATTGTAAGTCTCTTCGTAGAAGCTCTGAAGTTTCTTGAACTTCTCGCTTGCATATTCCATTTTTCCAAATTTGATTCTAAAGTCACCCACTTTAGGTGTCATGACCATTTCAGCTCCTTTAGTAATAAATATTGATTCCATTTGTGCTTTGATGAATTCATTCGAATCCAGTACTCGAATGACCTCGACCAGTTTACTCCAGTTTTCATCGGACAATTCGGGTAAATAGCCTGTTATGACTACTACCCTAGGGCTGAAGCTATAGCTAAATGGAACAATGTTCCCTCTAAATGTGATGTAATAGTTCTTGCCCATCCTGTCGATGACTCTGGCTATTGGTTCCTTGGTTTGCAAGTCGAAATGCAATACTCCGGACTGGTCGTAATATATCTTTGCGGTTCGAATGAAAGGATCATCGTTTAGAATTCCTTCAAATTCTAAAACCTCCTCATTGGATATGTGATTTCTTGAGTTCAGTCCATTGCCTGTTTTGTGAATGATCAGCTCATTGACATAATCATTGTCAATGATGGACTGTTGGTGTTCTTTGAGATCGTTGATCGAAATCTCAATCTTGTTATCGAAGTTTTGATCGCGCAAGCCCCAACTGGACACTAAGAGTGCGATTGCCCAAAAGAGCGTTATGCCTATCAAACTTTTAAGTATCTTATTTTTCATCTCGGACAATATTTAAAAGTTCATCTACTATTTTCTTCTGTGCGTCCGTGGAGGAGAACTGCTTCACATTCATACTCAAGGCCTCTAATTCTTGCTCCTCATCAAGCAATGTCAAAATCTCTCCTGTCAGTTTCTTTATAGAATCAGTGTCTTTGACTATTCGACAAGCCCTCACTTCTTCCAGTGCCTGAGCATTCTTCATTTGGTGATCTTCCGCTACATTGGGTGAAGGGATCAGTATCGAAGCTTTTTCATAGTACGCCAACTCGGATACCGTCAAAGCACCAGCTCTTGCACAGACCAAATCTGACAATTGTATCGCCCAAGCCATCTTATCAATAAAGGGTCTTACGATGAGGTTATCGGGCAAATTCGTGTGGTTTGCATTGATTTCCTTGAAGTAACGATCACCACATTGAAGTATCCATTGAACATCTTTTCTATCTTGGATTACAGTAAGGTTTTGCAGTATTGACTCGTTCAATGTTCTAGCACCAAGGCTTCCACCAGTGATTAGCACAATCTTCTTGTCTTCTTCTAGTTCAAAATGCTGAAGTGCTTGTGATCGGTCGAATGTTTGACTTTCTTTTCGAACCGGATTTCCTACGATCATGACTTTCTCTTTGGGGAAGAATCGAAAGACACTTTCGTAGGCAGCAAATATTTTCCGTACCGATGAAGCCATCATTCTATTCACGACACCGGGAAAGGCATTTTGCTCATGAATAAATCGAGGTATGGAACTAAAATATGATGCCATTAATATAGGAGCACTGGCAAATGCACCAAATCCTATGATCAGATTGGGTTTAAATTGTCTTAAAATTCTACGTGACTTGAACAAGCTGATACCAAACTTGTACGCTCTTTTTAGGTTTCTTAAATCCGTCTTTCTCAGAAAGCCCTGTAC
The DNA here is from genome assembly GCA_965230755.1 of Saprospiraceae bacterium. Lineage (GTDB taxonomy): Bacteria > Bacteroidota > Bacteroidia > Chitinophagales > Saprospiraceae > DATFJT01. The sequence goes on from CBDDLT010000014.1 coordinate 71,947, forward strand.
CGGCAATCCTATGATTTCATACCCTGCATTGGGCACTTTTTGCATTTCCATTCGATCCAAAGCACCCACGAAGAGAATATCACTAGCAGGATCTCTCCTTCTAATTTCATCCGCTACAGCTATAGCAGGAAAAATATGGCCTCCTGTTCCTCCCGTGCTAATGATCACTTTCATTCAGTTTGATTTCAATATTTGCTTCTTCTCTATATGCTATCCTGCTCACACTTAGAATAATCCCAAATGCAATTCCAGTAAATAAGTTCGACGTTCCTCCCAGACTAATCATGGGTAGCGGTAATCCGGTAGACGGTAATAAGTTTAGCGTCACCATCATATTCAAAAATGCTTGATATACGATCAAAGTCCCCAAGCCAAAAGCCAACAAGGCTCCGAATGCCCGGTTCTTTCGCATCACCAGTAGAAATACCCGCCAGAAAAACCACAGGTAAATGAACAGGATGAAGATCGCACCTATAAATCCGAATTCCTCACAGATCACGGCATAGATGAAATCCGTGAACGGAGAGTTGTAATAATTTTTATTCAAGCTCTTACCAGGTCCTACTCCCCAAAATCCTCCGTTGGAAACAGCCTGTTGACGCATTCTAATCTGATAATTAGGAGTGTCTTCCATGAAGTTGGTAATTCTCGCTTCCCATGTGCTGGATCGAATGGAGCTCGGATAGGTATTACCTAAGAAATAGATACCCAGGCAAGTGAAAATACCGAATAAAACCGTGGCAAATACCAACTTAAGATTGATCCTACCTACAAACATCATAGTAAATACTACCATGAATAATAAAAGCGCATTGGACATATCGAAAGGAGCTATCAGAACCAGTGTAATCAATACCGGCACCAATATTGGCCAGGTGATTTCGGATAGCTTCTTGATATTCAATTGCGTGCTGGCAATTCTTTGAGCAATGAGGATGATCAACGCAATTTTTGCATAGTCTGAGGCCTGGAAAGACAATCCTATCAATGGAATCTCCACCCATCGTCTAGCCGAATTGATTTCAGGACCAAACAAACCCGTATACAGTAAAAGTACCAAGGAGGATACCCAAATGGCGGCTGCAAAAGTATTGAACCACTTAATGGGTATTCTATAAACCAGAATAGCGGCCACTAATCCCATGGAGATATTCCTCAATTGTTTGAGCAAGAAAATAAATGGGCTTTGATTGCCGGCATCAGACAAACTGTGTATCGACGATAATACGACCGGGATCGAAACCAGGCTAAGTACCAGTAAAATGGACCATATCTGCTTATCCCCTTCCAGGTAGCTATACCAATTTCGTCTATATTTAGCTGCAGTGATCATGATTTACCGGATTTTTAATGTGATGATGGCCAATGCCGCTAATAATAAACCAACTATCCAGAATCGGGCAACGATTTTTGCTTCGTGAATGCCTTTCTTCTGATAGTGATGATGCAAAGGAGACATGAGAATGAGTCGCTTGCCTTCCCCTGTTTTTTTCTTGGTATATTTGAAGTAACTCACTTGTAGGATTACCGAAAGACTCTCCGCCAAGAACACTCCGCATAATAGTGGAATCAATAATTCCTTTCTCAAAATGATCATCAAGGCTGCAATAATACCTCCAATGGTCAAAGACCCTGTATCACCCATAAATACTTTAGCCGGATAGGAATTATACCATAAGAATCCAATACAGGCGCCGAGGAAACAAGCAGTGAAGATCACCAGCTCCTCAGTGTTCGGTAAAAAGAGTATGTTCAGGTAATCAGCCATGATCGAGTTACTACTCACATAAGCGAATACCGCTAATACTCCACCAATGATACCCGCAACACCCGTCAACAAGCCGTCCAAACCATCGGTCAAATTGCTCGCATTCGAAACGGCAGTCACTAGGAAGATCACGAAAGGAATGAAGAATAACCAAATCCAAAATGGAGACTCCAAGCCGAAAAACTTCAATACATCCGTGTAATCAAAACTGTTGTACTTAATGAATGGAAGATTGGTCAAATTACATTTTACGTAGACATCCTGTTTGCCATCTTCTTTTGGTGGCAATTCTTTTACGATCTCATATTCCTTCTCAAGTGCATAAGATTTATCTACCCTAACAGAAACGTCCTGGTTAATCAGGAAAGTGAATCCAACGATGATTCCCAGACCTACCTGACCAATGATCTTGAACTTGGCTTTCAGCCCGTCTTTCTTTTTTCTAAATACTTTGATGTAATCATCGATAAACCCAATGATGGCCATCCATGTCGTGGCCAATAACATCAATAGGATATATACATTATCAAGTCTTGCTAGCAGTAAGCATGGTATTAGAATAGCTAGTACAATGATGATTCCACCCATTGTCGGCGTACCCTCTTTTTCTTTCTGGCCCTCAAGACCGAGGTCTCTCACCGTTTCTCCTATTTGATAAGATCTGAGTAATCGGATGATGCTATTACCAAAGAAAAGCGAAATCAGCAAGGACAGGATAAGAGCGAAGAGTGCTCTAAAGGTAATATACCCAAAGAGACTGGCCCCCGTCAGCTGGTAGTACTTCTCCAAATAGTCAAACAAATGGTATAACATAGCTCATCAATCACATACATCTCAGAATTCTACTAAAAAATCAGCCGACAGCGGATGAGAAGTCTCCGTTGAGTGCTTCAGTTATAGAACCAAACACCCGCCGTCAGCAGCCGATCCTCTAATAAACTAATTCTTGTGATGCATCATCGTAAATTCTTTTTCCAATATTTCTTTATCATTAAAAGGAAACCGCTCTCCATTGATTTCCTGATAATTTTCATGGCCTTTTCCGGCCACCACTATCACATCATTTTCTGTAGCCAGGCGGCAGGCCGTTCGAATCGCCTGCTTCCTGTCTACAATGCTTAGAAGACTTGCATTACAGTCCTCAGTCACTCCCATCAACATATCTTCTAATATCTTATTCGGATCCTCTGTCCTTGGATTATCCGACGTCAAAATCGTTTGATCACTCAACTCACAAGAGATCTTCGCCATAAGGGGTCTTTTCTTCTTATCTCTATCTCCACCACAACCTACTATGGTAATTAATTGACCATAGTTCATCGAAGATCTTACCGTAGCTAAAAGTTCTTTCAATGCATCCGGAGTATGGGCATAATCCACTATTCCGGTTATATTTCTGCCCGGGTTTCGAACGATATCCATTCTACCATCGACCGGCAGCAAGCTGGATATTTTCTGTATAATTTCTTGGTGATCTTCCCCTAGCAAAATGGCTGAAGCATAAGTAGCCAATAGATTTTCAGCATTATAATAGCCGGCGACTTTGGTGTAGAACTCCTGTCCATTGAATTTCAACTGTAAGCCCTCCAATCTATTATCTACGACCAAGCCCTTGAAATCTGCCATATTCTTGATTCCGTATCTCTTCTTGGAAGCCTGACAATTCTGGATCATCACATCTCCATTCTTGTCATCTTTGTTAACCAAGGCAATAGCAAGCTTCGACAAGTCATCAAATAGCATCTTCTTAGCATCCCGATAAGCCTTAAAACTACCGTGATAATCCAGGTGATCATGGCTCAAATTGGTGAACACGGCAAGATTAAAGTCGAGGTTGAACACTCGATGTTGTACCAGTGAATGTGATGACACTTCCATGAAGACGTGCGAACACCCTTCCTCTCTCATTTTATACATCCAACTTCGAAGTACCTCAGCATCAGGCGTAGTGTGAGTGGATTCATAAATTGTATCTCCAATCCTAATTTCTATCGTCGATATTAAGCCCACTATATAACCTAGTGACGAGAACAATTGATATAAAAAACTGGCTATGCTTGTTTTTCCGTTGGTACCAGTCACACCTGTCAAAGTCATATCCCGATCCGGATAAGCATAGAAAGCTCCAGCCAATTGAGCATAGGCCTTAGCACTATTTTGAACCCGGATATAGCACACACCATCTGTCATTTCCTCGGGAAATTCCTCCAAAACGACCATTCGAACACCATTATTAATGGCCTTGTCAATATAGAGATGGCCATCTGTCCTTGTACCACTTATGGCCACAAAAATTGAAGACGCATTGACTGCTCTGGAATCCTGGCTAATCTTAGCGATGTGGAGATCCTTGAAGTCCCCTCTTATTTCTTTGGCCTGGATAGCAGCCACCAAAGTCTGCATCGATATTTTGCGCGTCGATGAGCTCATGTCAAAAAGATTTTCACCGTTTGACCATTGACTTTAGTTCCGGGACGTATACTTTGTTTGTATACTTTACCAATTCCAACAACTACTACCTTTAAGCCTCTATTTTCCAGTTGGTATAGCGCATCTCGCAGCCCCATATGTCTAACATCAGGAACGATTAATTCCGATGGCTCTTCCTCCTCTTCTTCCGAGGTCGAATTGATATAATTTTGAAATCCTTTGAGATACTGCGCTATTACTGCATAATCTTCGTCCTCACCCACTTTATCACCGGCATTGAGTTGCGCCAGGATGGGCTTCTCAATCAAGGTATCAACTGGTGTCATCATTTCAGGCTCAGAACTCATCACCAAATTCAGAATTCTCTTGAACGCTGGCAATGCTATTTGAGCACCGTAATATCCTTTCTTTCTAGGATTGACGATCGAAACCATCAATGAGTATTTTGGGTTTTCACTAGGAAAATAGCCTACGAAAGACCCGGAGTATTGCATAGTTTCTCCCAAGTTCCTTCTTGAATAATTCAATTGTGTTGTACCTGTTTTACCGGAAAAATCACAAACTGTCGGAAGCTTATTATGGCTTGCTGTTCCACTGATCGCGACCTCGCGCAATGCAGTTTGTAGATCTAGTATGGCATTCGATCCCGCCATTTCATTTTTTAGAATTTGGGGCACATTTTCTTTGACAACTTTAAACTGATCGTCGACAATGGACTTAACCAATCTGGCTTTCATCAGAACACCGTCATTGGCTACGCCATTATAAAACTGCAATACTTGAAGTGGAGACAATCTCATTTCATAACCATAGGCGATCATGGCCAAGGAGTTGCCATACCAATCCTTTTTATTCTTCTTAGGGTGTTTGATATAAGGAACGACCTCATCTTCGATCGGTAAATTCATTTTTTCATTCAATCCAAAATCGTACAGCTTTTCGATGAATTGATCCGCCTCTTGACCATAGTTCCAATATACTTGAGAAGAAATGACTGCATTCGAAGACTTGGCAAAAGCCTCTAGTAAACTGATAGAATCAGACTGTGGTTTTGATGAATCCTTAATTTCTTGCTTGTGAACGACGAACTTACCTCCAAGGCTTGGGACCACATCATGAATATTTCTTTTTCCATCGTCTAATAAAGCGAGTAATGATGCAGCTTTAAAAGTAGAACCCGGATCTCCGCCATCTTGAACACTCAAGTTGAGAATCTCGCGATACTTACCCTCTTTGATTTCGGTCAGACTCGCCATGCCTTTAATATCACCGGTGGCCACCTCCATCAATACAGCTGTACCCTTTTCTGCCTTGTGATAAAGAAGGGCTTTTTCTAGTTCGTTGTGTAAAACCTCTTGAATATTGATATCTATCGTTGTGATCAGATTTAATCCGGCTTTTGGTTCTACTATGTTCTTGTCACTGCTTGGAACCCAAAGATCTTCATGGAGACGTTGTTCGGTGCGTAAACCCTCTTCGCCGTTCAAAACATCATCAAATTCTCTTTCCAAACCAACATCCTGGATGCCATTTTTTCCTTCAAATCCAATCGTCCTTCTGGCTAACTCGCCAAATGGATGCATGCGATCGAAGTAGTAATCAGTTCTGAATCCACCTTTAAATCTTCCTTCCCGGAGGAAGGGAAATTTCTTTACTTTCAAATAATCTCTGTAGCTCATGGCATCAGAGATCTTAAAATACCTCGACTTCTTTTTTCTTTTTTCCTGAAGGCTGCGCTTGAGTTTTGCCGGATCTACACCCATATATTGACCGAGACAAATGGATAGAGAATCCAGATTTTTCCTGAATACTCGCTCATCTATCGCATTCGACCCTAAATCTAAACTCGCCTTATAGAACGGGAGGGATGTTGCCAACAACTCCATATTGCAATCGAAAATATTGCCACGGTAGGCGGGGACTTCACTTTGACGGAAATGATTAATACTGACGAACTCGTCCTTGTTCAATTTTAGATCAACGACTTTATAAATGATGAGACCAGCAGCGATCAACAGGCCTGTCATCACGACAACCATGTTTCTGGTCATTTCATCCTTTATAGAAAGTCTTTGCATCAACTAATAATTTTCACTCTATGATGTAGTGTACATTGACATAATCAGAATAGTCAGACGGCACCACCTCTTTTCTACTTTTTAATTTGGTATAATGAGCTTGCAATTCGAAATACTCCCATCGCAACTCTTTATTCAACTCTTCAAGAGCCAACTTCTTTTTGCATTTTTTCACGCCGGAATAAGAATTGATCACAACGAAGGTCAATAGAATTATTAGGTAACCTACCCAAACTAAGTTGGCCGAAAACCATTGAAAAAGGCTGTCTCCCAGTAATATTCTAATCCACGACTTCATTTCTATCTTTTAATTCCTATTCTCATCTTAGCACTCCTCGATCTGGAGTTCAATTTTATTTCTTCTTCATCCGGCACAATGGGCTTTTTCGTTTTTGGATCAAAAGCCCTGAGTATATTGCCGAAATCATCTTTTTCAGGAATACTGGTAAAATTGCCATTATGCAAAAAGCGTTTCACCAATCGATCTTCGAGGGAATGATAGGATATGACCACCAATCGCCCTCCCAGGTTAATACTTTTTGCCGACGACAAGAGAAAGTCCTGCAGAGCCCCTACCTCATCGTTGACTTCGATCCGCAAAGCCTGAAAGACCTGAGCCAATTCTTTGACTTTTGCCTTCTGCTTTGACACATCCATAATGCAAGCTATGAGATCCTGAGACCTAACAAATGGAGATCTTTTCCTCTGCTCTACTATTCGAACAGAAAGACTCCTTGCAAACTTTACCCCCCCGTATTCTGTAAATAATTTCTGTAATTGGGCTTGAGAATATGCATTCAATACATCCGATGCACGCAATGACTTCGAAGATTCATTCATTCTCATATCCAATTCTGCATTACCTCTTATACTGAACCCTCTTTCCTCTTTATCGAATTGATATGACGAGACACCGAGGTCGGCCAGTATTCCATCTACTTGCCCCACCCCATAGTAATCAAGAAAATTACTTAGGTATCTGAAATTCGACTGAATCAAAGTCAATCTTCCATCATCAATATTATTGCTTAACGCATCGCGGTCCTGATCAAACGCAAATAAGTGCGCATCAGAATTTATAGACTTTAAGATTTGAACAGAGTGGCCTCCTCCTCCAAATGTAGTATCTACAAATACACCCGAACTTCGATCCCCTATAAGTTCGCTGACACTCTCCTTAAGTAAAACCGGATCATGATAGAATTCATTCTCCATTCCTTCTGCGTTCTCTTTTTCTTGCTGCTTCTCGCGCAGAAATCTCAAATTCGGAAGGCGTCAACTTATTGTTTTTATCGAACTGTTCTTGTGACCAAATTTCAACCCTGTTCGACATGCACAAAAGCACTATATCTTTATTCAGCAAAGCATATTCTTGCAAAAAAACAGGCAGTGAAATTCTAGAACTTGAATCTGTTTCAACCCTTTTCGAACCGGCGTATATTTTTCGCAAGGTTCTTGTATCATCAGGATCAAACGGATCTAGTCCTTTTTCATATTCATCAAGTATTTCATCCCAAACATTTTCAGGATAAAGATTGATATACTCCTCGTATCCTCTGGAAACCACAAACTTAAAGCCCTCTTCTTGCTCGAGTTGCTCTAAGAGATCCGAAGGAAGTCTAAATCTTCCCTTGGAGTCTATTTTGGCCCGGAATTCACCGATGAGTCTCAAATCTCCCTTTTTTAGATTAATCTTGACCAAAAATAGAAATAAATCTCCATTTATTGCCTGAAATCCCCATAAATCGCCACCATAATTTTACACAACAAAAAATTTCATTCTGAACAAGTGCATTAGGACAATGCATTATCCAGCTGATTTACAGTTTGTTAAACTATCTTACCGCAAAAAAACTTGAAAAATAAAGGGGCAAAAACCCCGGATAGTTAAAATTACTTGTTCTTTATCCTAAGAACACTTTTGGCCGCTTCTCTGATAATATCGCCTGACATTTTGGAAACACCTTTTTCTCTGTCCTTAAAACTGATGGGAATTTCCTTAAGAACAGCCTTGTTTTTCCAGGCCGAATATTTCATCTCAATTTGGAAGGCATAACCGATTGATTCGATCTTATCAAAATTGATCTTTTTGAGAACCTCCGCTTTGTAGCCTATGAATCCAGCAGTAGGATCTTTAACTGGAAGACCGGTGATCAGGCGAACATATAAGCTAGCTCCATAAGAGAGCAGAATCCTTGTCCAGGGCCAGTTCACCAACTTACCTCCTTTAATATAACGTGAACCCACGACAACATCCGCCTCATTCGACTCCAATATTTCGCTCAACCTCATGAGATCATTGGGATCGTGGGAAAAATCTGCATCCATTTCATATATATAGGAGTAACCCTCTTCGATACCGACATTAAAGCCCAACAAATAAGCCGTTCCCAGTCCAAGTTTTCCAGATCTTTCTCTTAATTTCAATCGGCCATTGTACTTGGGCATTAACTCTTTCACAATATCACCAGTACCATCGGGCGAACCGTCATCAACAATAAGCAAGTCAAAAGATCGAGATAAATTCATGACCGCCATGATCATATCTTCGATATTTTCTTTCTCATTGTAGGTTGGTATGATAACTAAATGCTTAGACAAACTTTAGGCTATTACTTAAAAAGAAATTAAAATATGTAAGATACAATCTTTTTCAAAAAGAAAAAGAATTAAATCGACAGGACGTATAGCGCCTTCTCCACAATGTCTTCCATATTCGGCTTACAAAAATAATCTCCATCAGAGCCGAAAGGTGGTCTATGTTCAGCTGCTGTAAGCATAACTGGTTCCGAATCCAAGTGGAAAAATATTTTTTGCTTTTCCATAAGCTGCTGCAATATATAAGCACTTCCACCACCAGGCACATCCTCATCGACAATTAGGAGCCTATTGGTTTTCTTGACCGACTCCCCTATCATCCCTTCTAAATCAAAAGGAATTAGAGATTGAACGTCAATTAAATCTACAGAATAGCCAAAGTTCTCCGACAAGAAATCAACAGCTCTTTGGGCAACCCTAACCAGGGACCCATAAGTAACCAAAGTGATATCAGTCCCTTCAGATAAAATTTCCGGTCTTCCTAAAGGAGTGGTATACTCACCTATATTGATTGGCTTTGCCTCCTTGAGTCGATAACCATTCAATGATTCGATCACAAGGCCTGGCTCTTTGGACTTCAACAGGGTATTATAGAAACCAGCTGCAACCGTCATATTACGGGGCACTAAAACATGCATTCCTCTAAGAGAATTCAGAATCATCCCGAGAGGGGATCCCGCGTGCCAAATTCCTTCCAACCGATGCCCTCTTGTTCTGATAATCGCCGGCGCTTGTTGTATTCCTGCTGACCGGTATCGCAATGTAGCAAGGTCATCCGAAAGCGGAGATAAGGCATAAATAAGATAATCCAAATACTGAATTTCTGCCAATGGACGAATACCTCTCATACTCAATCCTATGGCTTGTCCAATGATGGTCCACTCCCGGATTCCAGTATCAAACACTTTCTTTTCACCATACTTGTCCTGAAGACCAGCAAATCCCTGGTTCACATCTCCTATTTGCCCTACATCTTCACCGAAAGCAACAAACTCAGGATACTCTTTAAGGGCATAATCAAAAAACTCATTCAAAATAGTATACCCACTCTTTGATTCGACCTCTTCTCCATATTCAGGAGCAACTACTGGTATGTTTAGAGCACTATTCTTTCCATCCAGATATAGATGTTCAGCATATTCTCTCTTTGTATTGCCAAGGTTTTCCTCTGCCCATAATCGAATTGGCTCTACCTCGTTTTCGAAATTCGCTTTTCCTGCCAGGTAAATTTTTCTTCCCAACTTGATTAAATCAGCATAACCAGGCGACAATAACCCGCGCACTTCATCACACAGAGATTGAATTTGAGGATCAGTTACGGCACCCTGAAGATTTCCACAAAGATTCTTGAGTTGATCCCATTGCTCTGAAATTCTTTTTTGAAAGGCGTTCCAGGCATTTTTCTTCGCATTTCTCGCGTACTGAATGGCATGTTCTCTTATCTCTAGAACTTTTTCTACTTCGGCCAATCCATTGTCTATTATCCAATCTTGCATTACTTGAATACAATCCCTATTCTTTTCGAACAGCATTCTATCCTCGGATTTGTATCTCTCATGGGATCCTGAAGTGGAATGCCCCTGAGGCTGGGTGACCTCATTTACATGAAACAGTGCCGGCACATGATCTTGTCGCATTTGCGCAATCCCGGTAACGTACATTTCCACAAGAGAAGGATAATCCCAGGCTTTTGCCCGGTATATATGCATCCCCTCTCCTTTATTGTTCAGCTTAAAGCCTTTCAAGGCCTTGCTTATACTCTTCTTCGTCGTCTGATAATCAATCGGAACGGAAATTCCATAGCCGTCATCCCACACAGAAATTGCCAGTGGCACTCGTGTGACACAAGCCGCATTGACTGTTTCCCAGAACACGCCTTCCGAAGTACTTGCATCTCCGATAGTACAAAAGCATACTTCATTTCCTTCATGTGAAAATTTGCCTTCTGAGTCCTGAGACGAATCATTTCTATAAAAGCTAGATGCCATTGCAAGTCCTAAACTCCTGGCCATTTGTCCAGCCGTTGGTGATATATCGGCAGAAATATTATAGTTATCCGTATGCCGCAACCAATTGCCATCTTTATCATTTAAAGCTGTAGCAAAATGGCTATTCATCTGTCTACCTCTTGAAAAAGGGTCATTGTCCACATCTGCGTAGAGTTGGGCAAAATACTCTTCAACGGTGCACAAGCCCAAAGCAAAAAGTAAAGTTTGGTCCCGGTAGTAACCCGCACGGAAATCTCCTTTAGCCCATGCCCGAGCCATGGCAACCTGTGGCACCTCCTTCCCATCACCAGTGATACCAAACTTGGCCTTACCAGTGAGCACCTCCTTTCTGGAGAGAAGACTTGCCTCTCTACTCACACAACACACCCAAAAATCCCTTAATACTTCTTTTATGTTGTCATTTTCAACAAAGTCAAGGGGAGCATAACTCAGGATTCCTTCCATTTATCACACATATTTTTATGAGAAAGCCCTCCTGAAATGATCGGGAAGACAAAACGGTTGTAAAATCAGTATTTTTTGGTAAAACCAAAAGAAATTTTGAACTCTAGTTTTCAATTATACGAAAATCAAATATTATTTCATACTCTTTCGCTAATTTTCCTGGCATAAATCTTGAAGTAGACTTAAATAATCTTTAATTAAACTTTGATTAAATTAACAGCTCATTAACAGGAAAATATGTAGCTTTCTTCTATTTTTGAATCATGAAATTTTAAAATAACAAATTATGAACAAAATAATTCTAAGTCTCCTATTAATTTTTGCGGGATCTATTGCCCTTTTTGCTCAGGAAGAAAGCGTTGTTTCTACTGAAGCTATGCCAAATATCGAGTTTGAAGAGGTAGTAATTGATTACGGAACTATCGATCAAGGAGCAGAGCCTTATCGCTACTTTAAGTTTACAAATAGCGGTCAAGCACCACTTATCATCAAGAACGCAAAAGGCTCTTGTGGATGTACTGTTCCCGAATGGCCAAAGAAACCAATCCTTCCTGGAGAATCTGACGAAATCAAAGTGCGATACGACACTAAGAGAGTTGGAAACTTCAGAAAAACTGTTCGCTTGACAACCAACGCAAGTGAAGAGCCAATTACCTTAACTATTAAAGGTGAAGTTCTTAAAGTTGAAGAGCCAAAAGCATTACCAGTAAAAGAAGGTAATATGCTTAGCCCTAACAGCAACTAGAATTTATACGTATCAAAAAATTAATAGAGCCTGGTGCAATTGCATCAGGCTTTTTTTTATTCTCCATCAATCTTTTGCCTTTGCCGCTAGTAATTAATTGTTTCTTATCTACTCGAGAGAAAAAAGAAACTCCTACATTTTAGAGTTAGGGGAAAGAAAGGGAATAAATGTAGGAGTTCGGAATGCAATGAGAAAACTACATTACAAATATACCTGCATCTAATAGCCTACTAAAAAATAGTATTTAAACGGAATAAATTAATTATCTAAAGGCATATAATCATCCAAATTAGGACATTTTTAGTTTTTAAAATTAATCCAGCAAATCTTCAATAACAAGCACTTAATTTATGTAATCAACTGATTTACAAATTATTTACAAATACCATATTTCAATATATAAACAATTTATTTAAATTAAAAAATACAATTATTTGATTATCAGTCGTTTATGGAATTATGATTCATGTGATCTTTAAAGAGAAGATGTCATCTCAAGTTGCCATTTGGAGATTGGATTTTCCCTTGATTCGAACGACATTAAAATCAATTTTAATCCGGTCCTCACGGGCCATAAGATCTTCAATTTCATAGTTCAATTGATCTCTAGCGTTAAATATATTCGACTCTATATATTTCATCTGATCCAGAGAAAGATCATCAAAATGGAAATCGAATTCAACATCTAGTTTATTATGCTTGGTAGATAAAGTATAAAAGCTATTAACTCTGGTCAAGTTTAGATCAAGGGCTATAATTATTAGATACCAGCAAACCAATAAGTAAGTCCCCGGTAACATTTGATCCTTGCGCCAATCCTTTTTTGAATAATTCAACTGAATGGTTTGATTCCAATTACAGAACATACCCACAGAATCAATGAATTCATTGGAAGAGATCTCGTCTCCGCGATAAGCCATTCTAAGCAATTGAAAAAACTTGCCAATCTGATGGAAATAGTTTTGACCCAATTCACCATTAGACCGCATATGATCTAATTGAATTTTTTCCAGAAGAATAAGCCAGGTGGTGTTAGATTTCTGAAATAAAACGGATTCCTTCAAATTCAAAGGCCTTTGATCGCTTCTAAAAGAATCCGCAACTATATCACTAACTCTAGAACGCAGCCTGCCAGAGTTCCTCGTAAATTCTAAGAACTCAATTTTCTCTGTTTGACTCCATTTAAACTGACTTAGTAAATCTTCATTCTCATATGGCAAGACATCCTCTAAAATTTCAAATGATTCTGTAGAACTAATTCGTCCCTCTATATACAGATTATAGAAGTGATGTACATATCTAAATTCAAAGTTCTGAGCCAACTCCCGATAAAATTCCTCCGCCTTTTTTTCACTTTTGGACTTTTGAATAATGAGTAAATGACAAATGATCAATTCGTCGGTTAATGTCCCCCACTCTTTCGCACTTTCAATAGACCATAACTTGATCGCCTCAGAATTCCTGTTTTTAGATTTGTATATCAATAGCTGAAGATATACTAGCCTCTTTTTCAAAGCTTCTAAATCAAATTCTTTGACAATATTTTTAAGCTTTCTAATCCATTCATCTGCCGAGAATTGATCTGATTCTCTTAAGTCAATCTCAACCAGGAGGCTATATAGGAGCCCCAATAAGAAGTTGTTTCGATCGGATTCAAAATACTGTGAGGATTTCCTTAGTTCAAGGGCTTTAAAAATGATTCTTTTGGAATTCTTATACCGGGCTGCGTTAAACTCAATTTTAGAGAGTAAGTAGTGTGACAGTAAAGACTCTGTTAAACTCTTTAAATTGATATTTACGGGATCTATTGAGCTTAACTTCCTTCTTTTCTCTGACGACAAAAATGCACGAAACAAATTCTGAATTCCAGTATAGGGAATTTCGAATTTTCCTTCATTTCGATCTATTTGGGTACTTAGAAAGTCAAAGTCCTGTTCTATTAAGGACATCCAGAAACTAGCCTCATTCCGTTCTACAACGCTATCCTCATCAGACGTATCCTCTTCCAGCCAATCCTCTAGGTAATATAGGGCTATGGCCGGTTTGTTAAAAAGATTCGACCAAAACGAATATTTAATACCAGTGTCCTCTGAAGACAGTTTCCTCATTGCATAAATTTAAAAGGTCATACAATATAAGATTGTACGACCAATTGTCAGTCTTTCATAGCATAATTATACTCCATACTACTAGCTTAGCAATAGTTTGGTTCTGACAGGGAGCAAAAATAAAAATAAAATACTTAAAAATCGATCTATAAACCATTTGTTTACAGAAACTATTACATATGTATTTTTTATATAATTTGTAAATTACTGATAAGAGTGGACTTCTTCCTTCTGGATACTGGAATTTCATCTCCATTTTCCAATCTCATTTTACTTCCCGCCATGGTTTCAATCCATTTGACTTTCCCAATATTGACCATATGACTTTTATGAACCCTCACAAAGAGCTCTGGGCTCAATTGATGCTCAAAATGCTTCAAAGGTTTAGAACAGATAATCCGTTCTCCTGTCAATAAGTGTACAACCGAATAATTCTTGTCCGCTTCTATTCTCAGAATTTCTGCCTCCTTGACCACAGAAATACCCTCACTACTGTTAATCCCTAAAAGATTTACACCGGTCTTTGATGTAGAAGTCTGGGGTTTCGAGATAAGTCTTTTCGAATCCTGAAAAAATCTCTCAAAAACAATGTCTAATTCATCCAAACTAAACGGCCTCAATAAAAAACCAAAAGCCCCTAAATTATTGGCTCTTGGAGCATGACAGATATTGAAAGAACTCACCAATATGGTCCTACCATTATTAACTCCTTTCTCTAGAATATCTTCCCAGTTATAATTTGATGTATCGAGAACAACCATATCCGGATGTTCTTCATCGGCGTTATCTTTTTGTATTTCAAAAAGATCTACCTTATTAGATTTTTTTAGATACTCTGTGAACAACTCCTCTAATACAGGAATTTCTTCTACAATGGAAAGCTTCAACATACCGCATTAATAAACTGAATCAAAGTTAATTAATTAATTTTATAATACGTAATGAATTAATTTTGTGGAGACAATAGAGAAATCCATCTACCTTCTAACATGGGCCTTGAGAAAATTCTACTGTTGAAATATTCTATTTTGGCCTGATTTTAGTTATTATTGAGAAGTACTATTCAAGCTAGGGTTTAAACTATGAGATTTGGAGAGGGTGCAGTTTTAGAAAAAATGCATGAAATCATATTCGAGGCGGACACGAGGGCAGGAAAAATATTTGATATTGTCCTCTTGATCATTATCCTTCTGAGTGTATTTGTTGTATTAGTTGATAGTGTTCCAATTATTCATGAGAATAATGAAAGACTGCTCATCATTCTTGAATGGATTTTCACCATCATATTTAGCATTGAATACATAATGAGAATAATTTCATCTAAGAGACCGGCTGGTTATATTTTTAGCTTTTTTGGAATTATTGACTTACTATCTATTCTACCGGCTTTTATAGGTTTAATATTTGCTGGCGGTCATTACCTTCTGACGATAAGAGCACTTCGATTATTGCGGGTATTTAGAATATTCAAGTTAGCCCAGTTCGTTGTAGAGGGCAATAACTTAATTATTGCCTTGAGAAAGAGTAGAAGAAAAATCACCATTTTCCTTCTTTTCGTTTTAATGGTAACCACTTTTATGGGATCCTTGATGTATGTCATTGAGAGCAATCAAGATTCCGGATTTACCAGTATTCCGCGCAGTATTTATTGGGCAGTGGTTACCTTGACTACTGTTGGATATGGAGACATAGCGCCTTCCACCAATTTTGGACAATTTATTGCTGCTATAATGATGATCCTAGGTTATGCGGTCATCGCCGTTCCCACCGGTATTGTCGGTGCGGAGATAGCCCAGCAGAATTCAGAAGAAAAAGAGATCAGCACCCAGGCATGTGCTTACTGCGCCAAGGATGATCATGAATACGGGGCGAATTACTGCAATAATTGTGGAGGAAAGTTGTAGCTAGTTCTACAAGTCCTTACTACTTATTCTAAGCACTTTTATCAGTCTCTTGACACTGTATTTCCCACTTCCATGTGAAATCAACATACAAAGTCCGCCTACAATGGCCATGTTTCTCATGAATGAAATGGAATTTACTCTTCTCAATTCGATGGGGTCATCCCAAAAACTATAAATGATGAATGTCACCGGGACCCAATAAGCCATTAATAAAATGGCTCCAAATCCAACGCGATATCCTATCAAAAGCAATATACCACCCAAAAGCAATACAAATCCTGCCAGCCCAATCAACAAATCCTGTCTCCATAGAATAGAATACGCTGTCAATGTTTCCTTAGTTGAAGCCCAATGTGCAAGTGTGTCATAAGCCTCAAAAAGAAAAATTGCCGCGATCAAAATTCTGCCTATTAAGTCAACAATGTCCTTCATTCATTTGATTTTGTAATTAACGAAAACAAAGGATGCTCCAAAACCATTTTCTACCAATGGTCTTTTCCAATGTTTTCTCTACTTATTCCTAATCAGTGTGTACTAAAAGCTAGGGTAATGAATACAATTAAATGCCGTCTTTAAATAGGCAATATAAGTTAATTGTTCTAGATTCCATCCTAAATCATCTCAGAAGCAATTGATTTGGCCACATTCTGACCATCCAAAGCAGCAGAGATTATACCTCCCGCATATCCTGCTCCTTCACCACAAGGGTACAATCCTTTAACATCGAAAGATTCATAGTTCCGATCTCTGGGAATTCTAACCGGACTGCTAGTTCGACTTTCAACTGCCACTAAAAGTGCTTGTTTAGAGATATACCCAGGCATTTTCCTATTGAACTTCAATAGCGCCTCTCTTAATCTCGAGCTTATAAATTGGGGAAGAAGTAAATGTAGGGGGGCAGAATAAATTCCAGGGATATAACTGCATTTGGGGAGATCCTCATTTCTGCTCTCCTTTCCGTCTATAAAATCCCTAACCAGCTGAGCCGGCCCTTTTTGTGATCCATCACCATATTCGAATAGTTTTTGCTCAACGCTTTGCTGAAATTTTATGCCTTTTTCCCATTCATGATCACATTTTATATCTGTTAAATCCTCCTCCTTAACTTCTACTACCATGCCTGAATTGGCAAAAGGACTGTCGCGTTTCGAAAGAGACATTCCGTTGACGACAATTTCACCTTCTCTTGTAGCAGCAGGAACAATAAGTCCTCCAGGACACATGCAAAAAGAATAAACACCATGATCGTCTACTTGACAGACTAGCTTATAAGAGGCTGCCATGATATTGGGGTGCCTCTTCTCCATATTCAACTGACTTTTATCGATGAAACCTTGTGGATGTTCAATCCTAACCCCAAGGGCGAAAGGTTTAAATTCTAGCTTGACCGAGATTTGGTCTAGCATATAATATACATCTCTTGCACTATGGCCAGTTGCCAATATTACCCGCTTTGCTGAGAATTCATTGCCCTTATTCGTCTTTAACGCTTTAATCCCGGAATCATCCCGAATCATTTCCACCACTCTTTCTCCAAAAAGAATCTCTCCACCCGCCTGAAGAATAGTATCTCGAATATTCGCAATAATTCCAGGCAATTTATTACTACCGATATGTGGATGCGCCTCGTACAATATCTCATTCGAAGCGCCATGAGCCACCAAACCACTGAGAATAGACTCAATCCTACCTCTTTTCTGACTTCGAGTATACAGCTTTCCGTCAGAGTAGGTGCCTGCCCCACCCTCACCAAAGCAGTAGTTCGAATCAGGATTCACCGTATCGAATTGCTGAATTTGCCTTAAATCCCTTCTTCTATCTCGTACATTTTTCCCTCGTTCCAAAATAATGGGCTTAATTCCATTTCGAATCAATTCTAATGCTGCGAAATATCCTGCCGGTCCCGCCCCAACGATAAATACCTCTTCTGCAGAACTCACATCCGTATAATTCCAGGCAAAAACTTCAGAACATGGAATGTCTTTCAGATCTCGGAACACTTTATACCTCAATCTAAATACCGGCACTTTTTTGCGTGCGTCAAGAGATTTACGATGTAAATAGTGAAAATAGAAGGACTTCTTCCACCCCAACTTCTTCAGTTTTGAATATAATCTTTTTTGGAGTTCGTCTTGATTGTTGATCCGCTCGGGATCTATCTGGATTTCAATAAAAATGACTTCTTGTTCTTCAGTTTCTTCCATGAAGAAAACTTTTATCTGCGTTGAAGTTCGTTATTCGAAACATCAAATTCTTCAGGATAATATACAGTGAGCACGATATTCTCCTCTGCTTGGCCGCTGGAAGAAGAAAATATTCTAAAAGCCGCTTTCTCCACAAATGCCAGAAGTTCCTGATTGGTTTTTTCCAACTGTAGGTTATAGCGATTTGTCTTCAGCAATGACAAGTACATATTCCTTGCGACATTGCCTACTTTTACATGATATTCAAATAAAAAATTATCGCTTTCCCATTTCTTAAACTCTAGTTGAGCCGGTGTATCGAAAGCAACTTTATCCACTCCTTTACTCTCAAAATGCCTGTAGATGTATTTATTATTCTGCGCTTCGAGCTCTATATTAACAGCCAATAATGCCATCGCAACAAGGATCGAATTAATTATCCATCGAACATAACAATTCATAGTGCTAAGATTTAACAGCCTGACTAATCTTCAGGCAATTGATCAATAAGTTCTCAATTTTATCCAAGGCGAGCATATTTGCGCCATCAGAAAGAGCAGTGCTAGGATCATGGTGCGTTTCAATAAATAACCCATCCGCTCCAACGGCAAGAGCAGCTTTCGCCATGGTCTCAATTAATTCTGGTCTTCCACCAGTTACTCCACTGGATTGATTAGGCTGTTGCAAACTATGCGTACAATCCATGATGCTCACAACATCTAAATCATTGAATACTCTAAAACCCCTAAAATCAACCACTAAATCTCCATATCCAAACATGGTACCCCTTTCAGTTAGCATTATCAATTCATTGGATTCGCTTCGAACCTTATCCCTTGCAAATCGCATGGATTCAGGACTCATGAATTGACCTTTTTTAACATTGACTACTTTACCTGTCTTGGCTGCTGCCAATAACAAACTGGTCTGACGACAAAGGAATGCCGGTATCTGCAAAACGTCAACGTAAGCAGCTGCCATTTCCGCTTCTTCATCTTTGTGAATATCTGTAGTAGTTGGAATATCGAATTCTTCACCAACGTCTTTCAATATTTGCAGGGCTATTTCGTCACCAATCCCATGGAATGAATCCAATCGTGATCGATTGGCTTTTCTATAAGAACCCTTAAAAATGAATGGGATTTTCAATCGATCACATATATCTACTAATGTTTCAGCGATAGAAAAAGCCATCGCTCGATTTTCAATCGCACAGGGACCAGCGATCAGAAGAAAATTCCCGGAATCGGCATTCTTAATTTTAGGAATAGCATTGAAGTCTAACATTAATTCAATTTCTTAAAGAAAGCTTTGCCATCAATCTTGTCTCTGGCAAATTTTAATTCTTGATTATAATTATCGCAGTTGGTAAAAATGCCCAATTGGGTGCTACCCGTTTTTAGTCCTTTTTCAAAAACCCTATATCCACCCGATTCTATAATAGTTTTTAGACGCGAAATATTATTGACATCGCCAAAAACACCTACGATCACCGCGCAATCTTTTGATGCTGTAACCGCCGGACTATTGGACGATCCGGACTGCTCGACTTTGGGTTCGTCAGAACTAGACGAGTTTTCTTCTTTATTCTCTTGATCACTCGAATCGACTATTTCCGTTGAGTTTTGACTGAGCTCATCTGTTTTCGAAGATCCATCTTTTAAATAGAACCAGCCACCAACTAAAGCAAGAATAAATCCAAGGAGCAATGAGACCAAAAGTACTTTTGTGAAATTCCCCTTTGATTTATTGGGCTTTGCTTCCTTGGGTTTTTCAATATTCTTTTGCGTCCCGGATTTCTCCACTGCTGGTTTCACTTGCGAAAGGCTTGTTGTTTTTTTTGGTTTAGGAGCTTCAACTTTTTTCGAATCAATAGTAGTACCTAACGAACTGGTTTCTTTTCTTGTCGTTCTGCTATCCTTTTTCTTTTTGGTTTCGACTGGCTTCAATTTTATAGCCTCTGCTCTTCTCACCGGTTTTAGATCAATTACCGGCAAGAATTCGGAATGTGGATCCGTAGTTGAATCATTGGCAATGAGCTCCAATTTATTATTGTTCAACACCAATTGCCCAATACCTTTAAAAAGAACCTGCTTGCCCTCTTTGAGATGTAACTTAATTTGATCGGTATATCTGGATAATAGATGTCCTATTTGATCCTTGCTAAGTTGATATTCTTCTGACAAGGTTTTTTCGAGAACGCCATCGCTCTCACTAAGTTTGGCTTCGAATATATATTTGTATCCAGGTGGATAGATTTTTGCTTCCGCGTGATTCAATTCGGCTGAGTGATACTCAGAAATAATGGTGCCTAAATCTGCAATGGTCACAGAGCCATTATCGTATAACAAATCTTTAATATGGAGGGCAATATTAATAGCCATTAAGTACAATATTTGTCATAAAGCTAAGAAAAATACGAGAGTTCATATTCATCACTACTCTGTTTCCGGAGCCAACTGAACTTTGAGTCCGTCCAGCTCATCAGATATCTTCAATTGACAACCCAATCGACTATTTTCCTTAACAAAAAATGCCTGGTCCAGCATATCTTCTTCATCTTCAGTAGGTGGTTCTAAAACATGATCTGATAAAACATAGATATGACAAGTAGAGCAAAGCGCCATACCACCACAAGTTCCTTTAACAGGTAAATCATAGGCTTTACAAATTTCCATCAAGTTGAAATTCATATCGGTAGGTGCCTCCAAATCCAGTTCGCAACCCTGTCTGTCTATTAACTTAATTTTGATTGTTTTATCTTCTGTCATGATTCGAAACCAGTTACTCCACTTACAGTGGTGTACTTAAATGAGATCTTTTTATCCGGGTGAATAATTTTATAAGCAGATTGGCACATCAAAGTCGCCTCATGGAATCCACAAAGAATTAATTTGAGTTTTCCCGGATAAGTATTGATATCTCCTATTGCGAAAACACCGTCGATATTCGTTTGATAATCAAAAGTATTAACCTTTATTGCATTTTTTTCTATATCCAAACCCCAGTCTCCCATTGGCCCCAATTTAGGCGTCAAACCAAACAAGGGAATAAAGTCATCCACCTCTTTCCAAAACTCTCCATTCGAACCTTGATCAACTGCTACTCTTTCTAATTTTCCATCCCCATCTAAGTCAACGACCTGAGCACTTGTCAAAAGTTCTATTTTTCCCTGATCTGCCAACTCTTTTACTTTCTCGACCGAATCCAATGCTCCTCTAAATTTTTCCCTTCGGTGAACCAATGTCAACTCTTCCACGATATCTGCTAAGTATATTGTCCAATCCAATGCACTATCACCTCCTCCAGCAACTAGAACTCTTCTTCCTTCGAAATAGTTCGGATCTCTGATTATATAGTGCACCCCTTTGTTTTCAAACTCGGGAATGCGATCAATCGGAGGCTTTCTAGGCTCAAAGCTACCAAGCCCACCAGCTATAGCAACTACCGGAGCCCAATGTTCGGTTCCATCGCTGGTCGTTACTTTAAATGAACCATCATCTAACTTCTCCAGGGTTTCTGCCCTTTCACCTAAAGTAAAGCCAGGATTGAATGGTTCTATTTGTTTCATTAAGTTATCGACTAAATCTCCCGCTAAAATTTCCGGGAATCCGGGAATATCATAAATAGGTTTTTTAGGATAGATTTCGGAAAGTTGACCTCCAACTTGAGGTAACGCATCGATAAGATGGCACCTGAGTTTCAATAGTCCCGCCTCAAAAACTGTAAACAATCCCGTAGGGCCAGCCCCTATAATTAATATATCGGTCTCAATCATGATATTGCGACATTTATGAAGGTGTTATTTATTTTATTGTCCTGTGAAATGGGCTTCGCGCTTCTCCATAAAAGCACTTGTTCCTTCCTTGAAGTCTTCCGTACCGAAGCACCAACCAAATCTTTTAACTTCCAGATCAAAACCATCTTCGCCATCCCGATCAAAGGCATTTACACAACGTATAATTTCTTGTACAGCCAAAGGAGCTTTTGACTTAACCTTTCCAAGAATTTTCAAAGCCTTGCTCATACCTTCTCCTTTAGGAACAACATGATTAGCCAGTCCTATCCTAACCGCTTCTTCCGCCTTAACCATATCACCGGTAACCAATAGTTCTATGGCCTTAGCTCTTCCCACCAATCTCGGTAGACGCTGAGTACCACCATAACCCGGAATCAACCCCAGATTGACCTCCGGTTGTCCAAATCGTGCATTTTCTTCTGCAATTCTCATATGACATGCCATCGCTAACTCACAACCTCCGCCCAAGGCGTATCCGTTAACTACGGCTATAACCGGGGCTTTAAATTCTTCTATGGCCTGATAAGCATCGTGACCTTCCCTAGCCAATTGAGCACCTTCCTCGACACTGTACCCTGAAAAACCTTTTATATCCGCTCCTGCGACAAATGCCTTCTCACCAGAACCAGTTACGATAACGCCTTGCACATCCTGTTCTTTCAGATCCTCTGAAAACAATCTGCCCAATTCCAACATAAGATCCCTGTTAATGGCATTAAGTGCTTTAGGTCGATTGATTGTCACCATTGCAATCTTGTCTTCTATCTCAAGTATCAAATAATTATATGTCATCCAAATACTTTTTTAACTCTTTCCAGGAACAATTGATTCCAAGAATTCGATATTTTAAAAATGAAAACCAAAGGTAAAAATAAAACGGCTACAATCGCACAGTTTAGAAGCCCATCTAAAAACGGATTTTCCATTGCCGGAGTCACCGATGAAACCATATATACAACAAGAAAAATGAACAATAGTTTGAAGCTTTCAAGGCGTATGGGCTGCAGTCCAAATTTCAGATAAATGAAGATCATTTTAACCGCATTAAATAATATTAGTGAAATAGAAGTCGCCATCGCAATTCCTAAAAAACCATAATGATTGGCGAGAAAAAGATTGAGAACTACATTAGATGCGCCAAGTAAAAAAAGTACATAAAAATTAAACTTGAAATGCTTTGAATATGCAATAATCTGATCATTGACACCAGATGCCAAATCAAACAATCGAGCGGAGGCGATGATCAAGAATATTTGCTTGAGATAAGTCAGTTCGTCACCTCTAGGCATGAGTTTTAGCAATGGATCTATGTTGAAGTAAATCAACAGGAAGAAGAAAAGCCCTACTATCAGAGAATGTTTTGAGCTGTCCGCATACATTTTATTGATTTCTCTCAGATCAGAATTCTTCCAGGCCTTCGATATCATAGGTGCCATCAAGCTCGCAATCGAATTAAAAGGCACAAGTATTATTCCTGCCATAAAAGCTGCAATACGATACTCTCCGTTGAGCCCCACGGTAAACATCAATGTTACCATAAACCCATCTATTCTCATCACTAATTGTTTCCCGAAAACGGTGAATAAAGAGAATGATGAAAATTCGACATACTCCTTCAATTTGATCTTTTCGAAAACCTTAAAAGGTGCTCCAAAACGTATAATTTTCAGAGAATTCAGATATAAGAGCATTC
>CBDDLT010000015.1:0-431638 GCA_965230755.1 Saprospiraceae bacterium
TCTTCGGATCAATCCAATCGTAGATAGTGATTCCCCTACTGAACTTAGTGTTTCCGATAAACTTTCTAAATTTGGCGTTCCTTTATCTAAAAAGGAGGAAATCTTAAATTACTTGACGAAAGATGATTTCGTAAGAACCCTTCATATTCATATTGGATCCCAAATGAAGAATCCAAACGCTTTAGTTCAAGCCATAGGTGAGATTCTTGCGATTGCTCGGGAAGTAAATGATCATAGAAAATCCAGTCAGTTGAGTCCAATTACAACATTGGATATTGGTGGTGGCTTTCCTGTTGATTATCAGGCCGATAAAATTCAGGGTATGGAAGATCTAGCAAAATCTATTGATCAGAATTACCCAAGTTTATTTGATGAATTTACAATAGTGACAGAATTTGGTAGGTTTGTTCATGCTCACTCCGCATGGCTGGCATCCAGGGTAGAATATGTTTAAAAAAGATTTTGATCCGAAAACGGCTATCGTGCATGCTGGTGCAGATATATTCTTGAGAGAAATATATTCATCAACCAAGGAAAAACACCATAAATTCATACTCAGTGGTCAAGACTTCTCCATCAAGGATTCTAGAGAAGAAAATTATCAAATTGGCGGACCACTCTGTTTTGGAGGTGACTTTTTAACAAGGAATATACGATTACCCGAAATCTTTCCTGGTGATATTCTGATCGTTTCAGATATCGGTGCCAATACTTTTTCACTTTGGTCAAGACATTGCAGCCGGCCATTTCCTAAGGTCATTGGATACTCACTTAAATCAGACACTATTCGAATCATTAAAGAAAAAGAATCTATTTCCAGTATCATTAACTTCTGGTCATAAATGGCTTACCTTTTCTACAAATACTCTAAAAAATCTCATGGTGAAAAAAGACAAAATGAACTATTGTCTAGGCTAAATCAAATCAATCCAAATGAATCCTCTTCTCCAATAAGTGATTATAACGATCACGAGATAATATATCAATCAGACCCTTCTGAATTCATTTTTAGAGAAGGATTCTCCATGGTATCAGGTGCATTTAGTGATTTGAATTCCAACTGGTGGAATATGGAAGCTGAGCTTCCGGAAAACTTCACTTTTCTATTAAGAAGTAATTCGAACAAAGTAAGTGTTTTCAGTGATACTCTGGCATCGAGGACAATTTGGTACTACTGTGACGAAAATGAATTAGTAGTTTCGACCTCACAATTCATGATCATTTCCGTTTTGAGTGATTTTCAATGTAATGACCAGGCTATTTCCTGGATGATATCTACTGGAACAACAGGTCCGGGAATAAGTTGGGACATAAGAATACAAGCCATGCCTCCCAATGGGCATTTCCAATACGATAAACTCAATGGAACACATAATATGTCATGTGAATTATTCGAATTTAGTGACAAGTTGGAAAGCGATGATAATCTATCCACCGAGCTGAACGAAAAGTTGGACGACATTTTTCGAAGGGCCAACT
Source organism: Saprospiraceae bacterium (assembly GCA_965230755.1). GTDB lineage: Bacteria > Bacteroidota > Bacteroidia > Chitinophagales > Saprospiraceae > DATFJT01. Next base: position 1,480 of record CBDDLT010000015.1, read on the forward strand.
TTTCAGCGCGATCGTTTCTTACTTTATCAGGAGGTATGGACAGCAGGGTTGTTGCCTCTTTGACTAGTAAATATCACAAGAATAAAGATATTCGAAGTTTTACCTGGGGCCTGGAAAGCAAAAAATCCTTAAAAAAAGGAGATGTATACCTCGCTAAACAGGTAGCAACAAACTTGAACATTCAAAACACCTTTTTGGATATACATACCGATCGTTGCTCTTTAAACTTTGAAGACTTTTTATCCTTATACATATCGCTATCCGAAGCGCGAGTGGATCACTATACGGGATATTTGGACGGATTCTAAAATTTGGCGATCATTTCACTCTCAATTCGACACCAATATCAGAGGTGATGAGGTTTTTGGTGGCAGGCAATTTGTAAATGATGAAAAAAATTGTAAGAATTCTTCAAAGCTTGCATGGACTATCAATATTTGATAATGTTGCTACATTGGAGGGTTTTGGTCTGGCACCATTAAAAAGGATCGACTATTTAGAAAGAAGAAATAACGAGACTTTGGAAGATTGGCGGGATAGATTATTTTCATATCAAAATATTCCCACGGTCCAAGCAAGTTTGAGTGGAGTTAAACAGGCCTTTGCGGAGTCCGTCAATCCTTTTCTCAACAAGGAAATCGTTTTATTAACGAGAAGATTTTCGGAAAACCAACGTTCACAAAAGCGGTTATTTAGTTATGCACTTAAGGATCATTTACTGTCACTACCTACTGCGGAGTTAAACGTAATTGGTCATAAGAGTCGAATTTTAATGCTTAAAGGTGCCCAAGAATATATCATGGAACACTTGTTGAGTCAATCAATGAAAAATGTATTAGGGAATAAACTTCCTGACTTCCTAATAGAGAACACTCACTTTCAGTTAAAGTCTAAGAAGAAATCTCTGAAAAACAATTTGCGAAAAATTTTACCTAATTCGATCATCAAATCTTATCGAGAATCTGTAAAGAGTGAACGGATTGATTTATTCAAACTTGCTTTTCGATCTGTAATGATCAATAATCTGATCAAAAAACTCTCGCACTAGGAGTATGCCAAAGATTTGTTATTTTATCCCCTCACTTCATCCTGGAGGTGCTGAATTTCAAACAGTAAATCAACTCAATAAACTATATTCAGACGGTATTGATGTTTCGATTATCATTCTCACGAATCAAGTTCAACTCATTGACCAATTGAATATTCCTAAGGATCGAATACATATTTTAAATATCGAAAATATCACTCCTTTTGGAGCCAAGTCTTTTCCACAAATCCCTAACGCACTGAGATCACTAGATAAAGTACTTACATCTCTTCAGCCAAATGTTGTACTGAGCATTCTTCCTATCTGTCACCTACTTTGTCGACTAAATAAAATATTCACGGGTAAAAAGTATTCCCTTTGGTGCTATCATAGATCAATGCAATTTGAGGCTAACCCAAATAATACTTTGTTTAAAAAACTATTTCACCAGGGGACGAAGGTTTTATCCGGAAAATACGACGCCGGACATATTTTTATTTCCAAAGCCGTTGAAGATAATGTTTCTGAAAATATGACCATTAAAAATGGTCATGTCATCCACAATGCTATCCCACGAAAAAAGCTTGATCAAAGTCAGGCTCTTATACACATGAATGCTAATGGGATAATTAAATCAGATTACATCGTTGTTATCCCCGGAAGGTTACACTCCACTAAAGGACACTCTTTCTTCATTAATTCAGTGCAGCATTATATCTTAAAAAAAGATATTGACAAGTTAAAAGTAATTATTGTAGGGGGTGGTGAACTCCATGAAAAACTACAATCCGAGATTCAAGAAAGAGGATTATCTGATCGGATTCATATCACTGGCTTTGTAGACAACGAACTATTATTATCATATTTAGAACTTGCAGACCTAGTCTGCATTCCTAGTATCCATGAAGGATTCGGAAATGTAGCTGTGGAAGCCCTTATGCAAGGAAGCACTATTCTTGCCTCAAATACTGGTGGTTTACCAGAAATAATCAACGATAATGTTAATGGCTTTTTATTTGAAAGAGCAAATAGTCAGGATTTGTATCAAAAACTAACGGATGTCATTGAGAATAAAAAAAGTTTGGACCCTGATGTTCTTATCAAGGACTATGAAAATCGATTCACTTTAGAGGCTCAGGTTAAGAAAATACTGAATACCATCCAATCATGAACAATCTCAAAACACGTATTCTTCAATCCAGAAACAAGGGAAGTTTTACTAATCGCTTTCTTTATCAACTGAGAAGACTTGGACTTTGGTCTAAGGCCAGATGGGAAATGTTCCGTGCTTGGTTATATTTTACCAAAAAAAAACCCGATACAAAAAAATTGTTCCCGGACTTTCTTGTAGCCGGAATGCAAAAGAGTGCGACTTCTTGGTTAGATAAAATGTTTAGAATTCACGACGATATCTTCCTGCCACCAAATAGAAAAGAAGTGCATTTTTTCGATGCATTTAGGTGGAAAGGATTGAAATGGTATCTCTATCATTTTATTCATGCTGGAAACAAATTAAAAGGAGAGGTAACTCCTGCGTATTCCATAATTTCTACTGAATCCATTAAGGAAATCAGGAATTACAATCCGAATTGTAAAATCCTGTTCTTGCTGCGCAATCCGGTCGACAGAGCTTGGTCACAAATGTACATGGACTTGATTCGCCACCAAGGACGAAGAGAAGAAGATGTTGACTTGAACGAATTTATAGAAATGATAGATAGTGAATCAGTCGTTCAAAGAGGAAATTACCTTCTTAACTTAAAAAGATGGTATTCGGTATTTCCGGAGGATCAAGTTCACATTGAATTTTATGAATCAATCAGTCAAGAACCCGAAGCTATGCTGAACCGTGTATTTGCTTTCCTCGATGTTGATGAATCATCATCTTTCGAAAAATATCCAATACACAAAAGAGTCAACCAAAACAAATCAACAAAGATGCCACATATCATTGAGGCGAAGTTGAAGTCAAAATACAGATTACCGACTGAGGAATTATATGAATTTATGCCCCACCCTATAATTAAAGAATGGATGAAAAATACGATGTAATATGAAAATATTTGGATTAGGATTTCACAAAAACTGGCAGTACTACTCTTGAGACCGCATTAATTACGCTAGGATATGATTCAATAGGAAAGCAAGATGCACTATTTAGCGCTATCAAGCATGATCAATGGGACAATATTGATACCGTTGTAAATGCTCATGATGCGTTTCGCGATATGCCATGGCCTATGTTTTATGAAAAACTTGATGCACATTATCCAAACAGTAAATTCATTCTCACCGTTCGAAGTTCTGAGAAATGGCTGAATAGTTGTAAAAATCATTATAAGGATAAGGGTACACCATTGTTTGCAGAAATTTATGGACAAGGGAATCATTATCCCTTAGGCAATGAGGATGTTTGGTTGGAGCGTTATCTTTTGCATAATAAATCAGTTCGAGAATACTTTAAATCTCGACCTAATGACTTTCTAGAACTAAATTGGGAAAATGGAGATGGTTGGGAAAAATTGTGTCAGTTCTTAGGGAAACCAGTACCGAATAGACCCTTCCCTCATGCCAATAAAGGCAAGTACAACCTATTCCAAAAGGCACTAAGACGATTGCATTACTTAGTGGATCGAGAGGGGTTCAAAAAGAAAAATAGGGATCTGTAATGCGAACAAATATTCTATATCTGTCGTATACAGGAATGACTGATACGCTTGGAGAATCACAAGTGCTCAGTTATATGCTTGATCTGGCAAAACTGGATTATAACATCCATATCGTCAGTGCAGAAAAAAAAGACCTTTATCTTAAGAACAGAGATAGAATTCAAGAAAAATCAAGGCAAGCGGTGTTTCCTGGTATCCTGTCCAATATCACAAGCGCCCTCCGGTAATATCTACACTAATTGATTATAGGAGTTTACTAAGACAGGCTAATCGGATAATTAAGGATCATAGCATTAGAGTTGTACATTGTCGTGGATATATTCCTACATTAGTAGGAGAAAAGCTCAATTCTAGATTGAATCTGCCTTTTATATTCGATATGAGGGGATTTTGGCCAGATGAAAAATTGGAAAGTGGAGCTTGGAGTTCATGGATATACAGGCCTATTTATCAATATTTTAAAAAGAAGGAACGAAAGTTCTTTAAAAGAGCGAATAAGATTGTCTCGCTAACTTTAAGCGGTCGTGATAGTATTGTAGAGGAACATTCAATCTCTTCTTCTAAAATTGGAGTCATCCCTACTTGTGTCAATTTTGATATTTTTCCTGAATACCACATTAGTATTAGGAAGGAAATTCGAAAAAGCTTGAATATACCCGTTGATAGTAAAGTTTTAATATATAGTGGATCTCTTGGTGGAAATTATAATATTGAAATCCCTTTTAAGATTTTCCATATCTTTCAGGAACTGTATCCTAATTCTCACTTCGTTATTTTGTCCAGATCCAATCCGGAAAATGTACAAACCTACCTTCGCGACCATAATATAGATCCCCAGTCTATTTCAATTTTATCCGTACCCTTCCCTAAAGTGCATAAGTATTTGATGGCTGGCGATGTCGGACTTATTTTCTACGGCAACGGGTTTTCTAACATAGGAAGAAGTCCTACAAAACTTGGTGAATATTGGGCTTCTGGAATTCCATGTATTTCCATCACTGGAGTTGGTGATGTCGAAAGAATAATATCTAAGTATCCTAACTCAGGAGTAGTCTTGTCCAGTGTAGAAAAAGAAGTACTTACCAAAGAACTTAATACAATACCCTTTCAATCTTCGAAGGAAGAATTACGATCATTTGCTCAAGATTATTACTCTCTCGATAAGGGAGTAAGTTTCTATAAAAATATCTACGAAGAGCTATTGCAATGAGAAAAATAGCCTATTTGGCCACTTATCCATTGGGCACTGCTCCCAGTCAAAGATTTCGTGTCGAACAATATATTCCTTACTGGAAGAAGTATGGGGTAAAGGTCGATGTATTTCCGTTCTATTCGGATAAGAGTTTTCAATACATTTATCAATCCGGGAAAATAGTTCAAAAGACTGTATTAATCCTTATTGATTTCATTCGTAGATTTCTACTACTTTTTATCTTAAAATCATATCCGGTTATTTTTATCCAGAGAGGAGTTGCGCCTATTGGACCACCTATTTTCGAATGGATATTAAAGAAAATCCTCAGGAAAAAACTCATATATGATTTTGATGATGCCATTTGGATTCCCGATGAGCGCAGCAGTTCCATAGTGAAATTTGTAAAATCTTATTCCAAAGTATCCATTATATGTGGTTGGGCTGATTTAGTAATATCAGGAAACGATTATCTGGCTGAATATGCTGAGGGGTATACAAAAAAAGTAATCATTATTCCCACAGTTGTAGATACAGAAAATAAATATAGTCTGAAAACCAAAAATAGTAATGGGACTAATGTAATTGGATGGACTGGAAGTCATTCTACCATGAAGTATTTGGATTTAATCATACCCATATTGCAAAAGCTTGAACAGAAACATAATTTTAAATTCAAGGTGATCTCCAATAAAAACCCAGAATTACCATTGAGTAGTTTCGAATACATTCAATGGACAAATGAAAATGAAATTAAGGATCTAAGTCAATTCGATATAGGAATAATGCCTTTGATAGAAGATGCTTGGTCAAAGGGAAAATGCGGCTTTAAAGCCATACAATACATGGCATTAGGTATTCCCGCTATTGTTTCTCCGGTGGGAGTAAATGCTCATATCGTAGACCATGAGCAAAATGGATATTTGGCGGATGAACTACAAGAATGGGAAAAGTATTTAAGCACTCTAATAAGCAATGTCGGTTTACGTGAAAAATATGGCAAAGAGGCAAGAAGAAAAATAGAGCATCACTACTCCATTAATTCTGTGCTCCCGCAATGGAAGGAGCTATTCGATGAGCTCTTTGCGTAAGCATGTATTTATAGTAACTCAGGATCAAAATCAAACAATAAAAAGGCATCATCGGTATTTTATATCTGGCCAAAGACCCGAAGTTTAAAGTCGTAGCACCTACTGCAAAAGAAAAGAATACCGCAAATATCAGGGCCGAAAACAGAAAAGGATCTTGATATACTGATCGAATAAGGCCCAAAAATCCAATTCGAAAAAACAACCAAATCGTAGCTAGCAAAAAGAACAAAGACTCCAATCCACTGATCAACATGACTGGATTTTTAACTTCCCACAAATACGGTCTAAAAAGGCTTACATTAACCGCACTTGGGAAAACACGAATCATTCCCAAAGGTGTATATTCTATATTCAAGTCATAAGCCGATCCTCCACTTCTCACAGATACCCTGTGAATATATTCAGCTGTAATTTGTGCTTCTTCTAATATATTGTCTAGGCTATACGTCTCTGAAAGTCGGCTAAAGGCTGGTAACAATACAAAAAAGCCTACTAGAATCAGGACAAGTATGAAAGGCCTCATGACCAGTTTTAACCTTTTATTCTTTACGTTTCGCTGCCAACTGAATACAATCCATATGAGTAATGAAGGCATAAATGCAATGATGACGTATTCTTTTACATTAACAAGGATATAAAAGGAAATGACAAATAGTAGCAAATTAATTGGCCTCCATCTCCATCTTACCAGAATGTTATAAGAAGAATAAATCAATACTCCCAAAAAACCAACAACAATGGAGTCCTGCATGATGGATGATCCCCAAAAGAAAAAAGAAGGAATAAAGAATAATGGCATAGCCAAATACTTTCGAGGAACTGTTGGATAGATTTCGCATAGAGTTATATAAAACATCCAAATTCCACAAAATGATAAAAAGCTGAAAAATAGCGTTACCGGCAAGTAAGTCATTCCTGAGAAGAAACCGAAAAACGTCGCAAAACGAGTCACCATAAATGTATTGGAACTGCTAAACATATTTGTAATTCCGTCCAGGTCTTCGTATGTGCCCCTTGGGATGCTTGTTTGACTCATATAAGACAAGAATCGCGAGGTATCCTCAAAAGCCAATTCGTATAAGGTTGTGGAATTGGCAAAATACCGGAAAGTATCTCCTCCCCCATAATAGAACTGGTAAACGCAAGCAAAAGCTATAGCACCCAGGAATTTCAAGCTCAACCCCCAATAAAAATACTTAGCGTGCTCAGTTCCCCTGTACTTAATCCTTACTATTATGGTAGCAATGACATAGAACAAAAGCAGGTATATTGGAGTCAATATCAAATCCCATGATGTCATTCCAGCATACCTCATATCTAGATTTCTTTAGTCTTTTTGGACCATGCTATTGCACATGGAATTATGAAAAACAGAAATGCGACGGTTCTATATCTCACCAGAGAACCGATATTAGGTGTGACTAAACTTATACCAACAAGTAACAATAAACCACAGAAAACACAAAATAGCTGAAAGCCATCCCAATTGAACTCACTTTGTCTAATTCTAAAATGCATTATTCCGTATCGCAACCCAGCTAGCAAAGATATGAATATAATTATCCCTTCTGCTGAAGCTAGGTATTCCAGATAATTCCTACAATTCCAAAAGTAAGGTTGAATAATCCCTGATACAAATGCTTTTGGTGCTCTTATTATCACCGAAATAAGACTGAAATCATCACTTCCCGTATTGTTGATGAGATCTTCACCTTGCTGACTTCTTTCCATATTATAAACATAGAAGTCCTCGGCATAGCTCAACCAATCCACCGGAACAAAGCGGTGCTGAATAAGAAGAAATGAACAAACAAATGCGATGAGCATAATTGGGAACAGCTGTTTGAGAGGAATAAGGTTTTTGTTCCTTAACCATTGAAGGAATACGTACAAAACAAAGCCTAAAAAAACCACGTAAAAGATGTATTGCTTAATGTGAACGAGAATGTACAAGGAAAGTAAAAACAAGACGAATATAGGAATTTGCTTGGCTTTTTCGTTCCGTTCTTTTTTAAGCACTACATATAGAAAAAAACCAAGAGCACCGAAAAGCAAGGATTCCTTCATTAATCCTGAAGTCCAAAAAATAAAACTTGGAACCATGAAAAGTGCAATAAATATGAATTTTTGAGCGCCCGGATATTTTTCTTTTAGAGCAAGAAAAAGAAACCACAAACCCAAGAAGGAAAAACAAGCAAACAATAAAGAAGTGCCTAAGAAATTATTCAATCCAAGAAATGACAAAAAACTACCAATTCGTATCACTGCCCAAACTCCGGACACATCCCAATACTTGTTAAACCCTTGGCCAATGTAATCTTCCGGATTGTATACTTGAGATTTTAGAACTAGCTCTAAATAACTCAAAGGCGACTCAAAAAAAACCGCATTCAAACTCTGAATATTCCTAAAATACATAAAAGTATCCCCTCCTTGAAAGTGATATCGATATACCAGCACAAAGAGTATACTCCCAACAAGTTTAGTGGATAATCCTACAATGAACTGTTTCTTTAAGACAGGGTCCCAATTCTTGCGAGAACGAAGAAAAAAGTAGACCACAAGAAAAATGGGAATTAAATAAAGCAAACCAATTATCCAGTTAAATTCCATTTCTTGCAGCTCAATTCCTAAATTTAGATTTTTTAAATCAGTACTCTAGATAGTGATTTATGGCGAAATTAAAAACTATTGCCATTGTTGTTAATTCAAGTTGGAATATAGTTAATTTTAGATTAGGCTTAGTTCGTAATCTGGTTGGCAATGCCTATAAGGTAATTGCTATTGCTCCAAAAGATTACGATACTAGCATGATAGAGAGTTCTGGAGCTACTTTTGTACCACTACAACGCTTAAGCAGGAAAGGAATAAATCCGATTGAGGATTTAGGATTAGTGTTTGAGTTTAAGAGGATTTTTAAAGACCACAAAGTTGATTTGGTAATGAATTTTACCATAAAACCGGTTATCTACGGTTCTCTTGCTTCCGGAAGAATACCGGTAATCAATACAATGACAGGTTTGGGATATTCTTTTATTAGAAAAGGAATCATTAATCGAATCGCCAAAACGCTTTACAGAATTGCTTTGCGCAATGCCAATTTTGTTGTTTTCCAAAATGAAGATGATCAAGCTGAATTTCTAAATCTAAAGTTGATCACAGCGACAAAAGCCAAAATTATTCCTGGTTCAGGCATCAATTCAGATTACTTTGCCTATCAAAATGTTCCTCCAAGACAAGATAAACTAAAGGTACTTTTTGTTGGTCGAATGTTGATCGATAAAGGAATCACAGAGTTGCTCAAGGCCTTTGTCCAACTGAATAAAGATGATTATGAGCTTCATTTAGTCGGTGCAATTGACCACCAGAACCCAGCCGCTATCACCAAGGAAAAATTCCAAAAACACACAGCACTGGAAAACATCTTTTATCATGGAAAGGTGGAAGATACAAGACCATTTTATCAAGAAGCCCACGTTGTAATTCTTCCTTCCTACCGAGAAGGCTTGCCAAGAGCGATTCTTGAAGCCATGTCAACGGGACGGCCAATTCTAGTTACTGATGTTCCAGGTTGTCGACAAACAGTGGAAAATGACAAAAATGGACATCTATTAACAGTGAAGAGTTCTGATTCCATTGTCGAAAAGCTTCAGACTATCCATGAACTATCACATTATGAAATAAGTTCAATGGGCTTATACGGAAGGAAAATGGTCGAAGAGAAATTCGAAGAGAAAAGAATAGTTGAGCACTATTCTAAACTCATCGAAGAAATAGAATTATCTTAAAATTCTCAACGCCAGACCGGCTATACCTTTGTTCTAATACCCATCATTTTGATCCAAATTGGGATTAGCCGTTAAGTCAGAGGCTGGAATGGGGAAGATATTTCTGAAAGCTTCTGTCAACATACCTTCTTTGACTCCACCTTTCCATGGCCATATTCCTTGATCTGTGTATTCTCCAAACCGAATTAAATCCACTCTTCTTGTAGCTTCCCAATACAATTCTCTTGATCTTTCATCTAGGATAAATGGAAGGTCAAGATCTGCATCAGAAATATTACCATCTGAATTTCCGTATGCTCTTTCCCTTAAGTCGTTGATATAAGAAACCGCCTCTGCCCTTGAACCTCCTGAACCACCTCTAAGCACAGCCTCAGCATACATCAAATAGGCATCCGCTAATCGAAACATCGGATAATCGATATCTGCATGGGTGACATCACTACCAGAAACGCCATCTCTAGTTAAGTTCTTATACTTAGGAACGGCATATCCATCTTCAAACGTCGCAATATCATTAATTTCCAAAAATTGTCCATTAGTAAAGAAAATGGCTCTTTGATCTGTATCTCCACTAACGTCTGGAAACCTTCCTACCAAGGCCGAAGTAGTTCTTAATCCAGCCCAACCACTACCCGTTACTCCGTAATCTTCGGCTATCATATTACCCCCGATAGCAGCTTGTACAAGAAAAGTAGTGTTGCCCCAATTTTGGGCCTGCTTTCCATCAGCTATAAGAGCAAAAATGATCTCATTGGATAAATGATTATCTGCCAAGAATAAGTGTTGATAATTTTCATCCAGTTCATACCCCGCAGAAATAACCTTATTACAGGCAGTTAAACATTCATCATATCTTGACTCACCTAAATAAACTTCCGCATTAAGGTACAATTTGGCTTGCAGCATCCAAACGGCTGTTCGATCCGCTCTCCCGTAGTCGTTGGCCCTAGGGTCAGTGAGTAGAGGTTCAATCTCGTTCAATTCACCTTCTAGAAAAGTGAAAAGTTCAAGAGGAGAAGATTGTACGGGTAATTCTGTACTAATTTCTGTAAGCACCGGAACATTTCTGAACAAATCCAAAGCATGCCAGTAAGCCATTGCTCTTAGAAACCGAGCTTCAGCTCTCATCAAACGTACCGCATCTTTATCTTGAATTCCGTTCACATCTAAACGCTCTTCGGAGGCTTGTTTGATAAAGTCATTGCAGATGGAAACTATAAAGGCTATTCGATAGTAAAGTACTCTTACGAACTGATTTTCTGAGGTCCAGCTATGCTCATGCAAATCTCGGATGCCTGCATCTGACCACCCCACCACTGCTTCATCCGTGGTGCATTCTTGCGCTTTCCAGTAGGACCGAATATAAGACGTAAATCCCTCATCGCTCACAATAGAAATGTCCGCATCTCCTGCAGGGCCATCCTGCCCGGTATGAGAATAAGCTGCATATGACTTAGCTAAATATGATCGATAAGCGCTAACATCTTGAAATATTTGGAATTCAGTAGCTCCATCTACAGGCAGAACCTCCAAATCCGTACAACTAATACATAATAGTATAATACTCGACAATAAAAATAATAGTAATCTTTTCATCGTTAATATCATTTAAATGAAGCTCGAAGACCAAATAAAACCGTGCGTGCCGTAGGGTATAAATTATTATCTATTCCAACCGTATCTCCATTTTGTCCTCCAAAAAGCGGCGTCTCAGGATCCAATCCGGAATAACCAGTTATTGTTAGTAAATTTTGTCCTGTGACGTACAATTGAAGGTTTTCTAAGAATTTAATATTCTTAAAATTATACCCTAGAGTTGCATTGTCCAATCTTACGAAATTAGCGTTCTCAATATAAACATCAGACTTCAGTTGTCTTTCCGTGAAGTTATTTTCAAATGCACTGGGATCAAGATTATTGTTCACCCGAGACTGGTCCGATATAAAGTCAAAGTATCCAGTACTTGAGGCAACATTATTGTATACATGTGCCCCTAAATTAGACCGAACAGTAAATGAAAAATCAAAATCACCAATAGACATTAAGGAAGTTACTCCCATCATCACATCAGGATCTGCTGACTCTCCATAATATAAATCTTGGTCATTGATCAAACCATCGCCATTCAAATCTTCGTAAATATCCAATAAATTAGCTATACCATCTCCATTATGATCTTCAGTGTCTGGCAATGGATTGCCAGCTGCATCCCTTTTATGCCTGTAAGTGCGAAAAGTATTAATGCTATTCCCTACTCTTAATCCTTGAATAGTCTGACCAACATCTCCTGTAATACCGCCCCGTTCATAACCACCAAAATCCTCATTTTCGTTGTTATCCAGTTTTGTTATTTCATTTTGATTATGAGCGATATTAAAATTCAAAGACCAATCGAACTTTTCTTTATCTACAACTACTCCATTTAGCGATAACTCAATCCCTCTATTCTCCATCTCACCTATATTGGTGATAATACGATCAGAAAGATTCGTAAAAGCCGGCGCAGCTATAGTAAATAAGAGATCATCTGTGTACTTATTATAAACGTCTACAGAACCACTCAGTCTATTATTCCAAAAACCAAAATCAACACCAAGGTTAAACGAAGATGTTCTTTCCCATTTAATTGTGGGATCTACACCGGTAGCTCTTAAAGTAGTTACATAATCATCCCCAAACTGATAGGCTGCATCACTGGTGCCAGGGAAATAAAAGGTGGAGAATAGAAAATTTCCAATGTCCTCATTTCCTGTTATTCCATAGCTTAACCTCACTTTCAAATTCGTAAAAATATCTCTCAATCCTGATGCGAAGTCTTCTTCTAGTACTCTCCATCCCAAAGCTGCTGAGCCAAAATATCCCCATCGATTTGAAGGGGAAAATCTAGAAGATCCATCTGCTCTTACTGAGGCAGTTAGCAGATACCTATTTTTGAATGCCATATTAGTTCTTCCGTAAAAAGATGCTAATCGATTGGACTCAATAAATGAATCTTGCTTTATGTCTTCAGTGTAAATAAAGCCTTGATCATTGTCGGCAACCATTAAGCCATTACCAAACTCCCATCGATTTTCTTTTGAGAATTCCTGCCAAGAATGACCGGCAATAACATCTACTCGATAGTCGTCATTTTTAATAGGAATATTATACCGCAAATAGTTTTCAATTAGATCGCTACTCAATTCCTCATCTTCAAGATGTAAAAAACCATTTCTATCGTTTGCCTCTTGTTCTTTGAGTTCGGAATATTTTAAAATGCTTTTCTCTCCATCAGTCCGGTCAATGGCTCCATTAAAATTATAGGATAACCCCTTTATCCAAGGGATATTAAGTTTAAACTTTAAATTATTCAGTGTCCGGAAGGCTTTACCTCGTTCGTCCCACAAAAAAAGTGTTGCTACTGGATTATTTACTGCTAAATCATTATTCCATTGAAAATAACCTCCAAAGGGACTTTCTTCATCCCTTACAGGTTGAGTAGGATCAAAGTTTCTCGCTGCATTCATGACATCTGGAGCAAATCGATCATTCATCCAAGTATTTCTGGTTCTAAAATCGAGTTCTATCAGGTCATCGAACAATTTAGTAGAAATATTGGCAGCAGCAGTTTGATTAGTGTTGGAAGAGGTTTTTAATACACCATTTAAATCCCTGGTAGCGAGAGAAACATAATACTTTAAGCTATTTTTATTTAGACCTCCGGAAACCGATAATTGGTGTTCATTACTGACCGCATTTTGGGTGATCTCCTCAATCCAGTCCGTGTTGGCATCTCCTAAAAACCTCTCATTTATTGGTGATTTTGAATTCACTGCGTTACGATAATTAGCCGCATTAAACACCTCAGGATTTTCTGCTAACTGGGATACAGAATAAAAATTACTATAAGATAATTTTGGTTTTCCCTCACTCCCTGATTTAGTAGTAACTATTATAACCCCATTTGCGCCACGGGATCCATAGATTGCTGCTGCCGATGCATCCTTCAACACGGTAATATCTAAAATATCATTTGGATTGATAAAATTAAGCGGGTTTCGGTTCGAAAGATTTTCTTGATCATCCAAGGGCACACCATCGATCACAAAAAGTGGAGCACTTTGGGCATCTATCGAAGTCGCACCTCTCAACCTAATTCTTGATTGTCCTCCGGGCTCAGCATTATTTGATATTTGAAGACCTGCCACTTTACCGTTCAGGAGATCTGCCGGAGCTGTGACTACTCCTTTATTAAATTTTTTAGCATCTATCTTTGCCACGACACCAGTTAAATCCTCCTTTTTGACAGCTCCGTATCCAACAACAACTACTTCCTTAAGTAATTCGGATTCTTCACTTAGTTCAATATTTAAAAATGCTCGATCAGATAAAACTATGAGTTGATTAGAGTATCCAACGTAGCTAAATTTGAGCGTATCACCGATATTTGCATTAATATCAAAATTACCCTCGAAATCACTGTTTGTTCCAATGGGAGGATTCGAATTGAGCAACAATATACTTACACCCGGAAGTCCAATATCACTAGAAGGTTCAGTAACCCTTCCCGAGAAGTTTTGCGCATATGAAAAACTTAGTATCCCCAAACAAAGAAGGATAAAACTCAGAAAACGTTTTTTTAAAATTGGTATATATATTTTGGAGTTATGGGTTATATGCAAATTGTTCGTTTTTAAATTCATATTCTAAATGGGAAATTAGAAAAATGGCAATTCGCCTCACTAAAGACAAATTGCCAACGAAAATTATCTCTTAGTTACAGTAACACTGTATTTCGTTCCATCGAAAGTCAATACAACGTCATACTCGCCATCTTCGGCAACAGCCAGATTATTACCGTCGAAAGTCAAATCAGCTGGATCGCCTCCAATATTAAAGGCCCAATCATCATTCGCTCTGAATTTATACGTACCTGCTGCTGTGAACATACCGGATAAACTATACGTTGTTATTCCAGGAGTAGCAAAACCGTCTACATCATCAGCTGTCAAGTCAAGATCAGGATCCCAACCGTTAGCAGGAGATCCATCTCCAATAATTCCCCAACCGATATCAGTCATAGTCACCTTCCATGTGGTTCCATCATCATCTGTTTTAATAACGATGTAATAACTTCCAGCACCAGGAGAAGGAATATTATCTCCTCTTGTCATTACAGTTTCCATACCATCCGGAGCTAATGCACCGCCTAATTCATTGGTCCAATTTTCATCCGATCTCATTTTGAACTCTCCATCTTGAACTAATGTAAATACACCGTGCCAAGTATGCGTACTCGTTCCTTCATCGAATTTATACATGAATTTCCGATCCGCATCCCAACCATTTGAAGTTGCTGATCCGATCAATCCCCATTGCCAGTCTTCCGGAACAAAGCTCAATTCAGGAGCATCTCCAGTTCTATCTAAAGTCATTGTGAACCCATCGATAGGATCCCAAGCAATATTAACCGTGTAAGTACCATCCTCATCTACAACTATGTTGGCACCACCTGCTGTAAGATTATCAGGAGTACCACCAAAATTGGTAAATAAAATATAACCATTGGTCTCCGAACTTGCTTGCGAATCATCAATTCTTCTATCTATTTTCCACCTGCAATTGTATCTCAATTTAAAGTTATTTGAAGATCTAATTACAACATCTGCAAGACTCCATGAACCTCCATCTGCGTTAACCATACCAGGAATTTCTATCTCTGGACCATCATCTAATGCTCCTCCTCTTAAATTTACTTGTTCGATTTTGTGCAATACCATTTCTGCAGCGGAGACACTGTAAGTTACCTTGTAAAACCCTTCAGTATCCACCGTAAAAGAACCACCGTCAGCAGTAGTAATTACAGTATAATCATTGAAATCACATTCAGACTGATCCACATCACTCAATACTTCTGAAGTTCCACCAATAGTATCAACAGCTTCTTTGTCCGTAATTTGAACAAGACTGTAAGATCCAACAGTTAAGTACTTAAATCCACCATAAAAGCCTGCGAGATCTACAGGATCAAAACTTGTACCTTCCTCTACTTGCTCCGTAGATAGAAGTCCATTAAAATCGGGATTAGATCCAACTTTCGTCAGATAAAAACCATCATTCACATTAAATGTTCCATCACCTCCTGCATCTACCGAAGGCTCATCATCATCACATGAAGTAAAAATTAAGGCCGAAGCCAGAAATAACACGCCAATAAGCTTAAATAATAACTTGTTCATATATAAAATTTAACTAATACAATTGTTTTCTATTGTTGGAATACTGCTACATCATATCGTGCAAGCTAAAAAACTGAGTGGCCTTGATACAGTAAGGTTTTCAAAGCGATTTTTGACTAACCCTACTTTAATCCTATTTAAGTTTCAAGTTAATAAATTTTTAATATTTTAAAATCCTTTGGTGATATTTTTATTTCGCCCATAGACTTATTCTTCGACTTATCATTTATGATATCCAGAACCACCTTCTTTTTGTATAAAATTTCATCAAATCTATCAAATTTTATATCTATAACATCGTTACTCTTATTGATAATTAATAACACTATTTCGTCCTCCAATAATCTTGTTGAAGCATTTATTCCTTCTTCTGGAACGAAGTGAAGCGTAATATTTTGATTTATCTGAAAATCTAACAAATTGTGCAAGAATATGGATTCATTTATAATGAATATCCTGAACACTGTTCTGTTTAGAAATGTATGAAATACCTATTCATAAAAAATGAGGAAGTTCCAACCTAAACTTCCTCACATTTGTAAATTAAAACTACAAGCTCTATTCCGAAGAACAACTTTGGCCCTATTATATAATTTTTTTACGGAAAAATAGTGAAGTCCTTGGTTCCCAAGATTACTCCATTTCTTATTCCTTCAATGGTGACCGTAGAATAGGCTAAATCAGGATTAGACCATAACTCCACTGGTGTATCACTGGAACTATCGCAATTGACATAAGTGACATGTTGGTATTGCACTTGACCATATAACTCATACCTTAATCTTACGGAATAATCTGCTTGCCCGTTACAGTAAGTTTTAATAGGCACTGTCTCACCAAGTTGAGGATAAGCATCGTCAATTGAAGGGAAAATCAAACTAACATTTCCTAGACTATATTCAGAAGCTTTATCATAACTATTGCATCGTTCAACGAAAAATTCGACTTGGCATTCCATAAGAGGGTCATTCTCCAAAGTATATTGAGTTGTTAATGGCTGATCGCCACACTGCTCATGTACAAAGAATCTGGTCGGTATTCCTTCATAAATAGCCCAAACCGTATAAGCAGTCTCTCCAGATGGAGTACTTGTAACATCAATAGTACTGCCTGGATTTAAAACACCTGTTGCAGATACATTAACATTATTGGTTGCTGGACAACCATACAAATAAGCTAAAGCCAATACATCTGCCCAATTAAATTCGCATTCCTGACAATATTCGCAATTCTCACTTAGCATAGAATAAAGTAAATCATTAAATATTGAACTCGTACCATGAACATTTGACGATTGATTCCCATTAGGGGTATATGGTACGTGGACTCCATTATTAGCATCGTTATCAAGCATTCCTAGAGTTTGGCCGATTGCTCTCATTGCTGCCCTCTTAAAAGCACATGCTGGAATTTCCGCAAATTCACAATTGCTCCAATCAGTGCAAGGACAATATTCCCAATTCGTGGAAAAAGTTACTTCACCTCCCATCTGACCTCCTGAAGAAAATGTTGTGGTTACACCTCCATCCAAAGGGGAAGGAGTAGAACCAATTCCGAATGCGCACCAGTCTCCATCGACACAATTAAAAATTAGGTCTGCTCCAGTAGCTGATGCTGCAGGAATATAACGAAGTGTCAAATCTAGGTCATTATATTCATTAATGGCTTCAAGAACTCCATTTTCATAATCTGTTCCTACACAACTTTGATCAATATAAAAAGTTATTTCAAAAGCCTCGCAGGGTGTAATTACCTGAAAATTAGTCGCTACACGTTGTCTATCATCAGTCTGAATTTCTTCTATTAAAGTGCCAGTGATATCTTCAGAATCATCTTTACAAGCAACTAAAAAAAGAATAAAAATAAATAAGTAAACTAGGTTTAAAATTTTCATTTGAGTAAATTTAAAAATGACGTTCTACCTTATTGTAAGAGTTGTCGAACAATAATTTCTCTAATCATAAATACCTTAAAATCTTGGAAACCAAAGTGTCAAATTGAGTAAAGCATGTGTTCTTATTAAAGGTAAGAATTTTTACATATATCTTTTAATAAAATAAATATATGTTTAAAAGAATGCTGAGCATGTAATCAATGAATCCCTGAAAAACAACTTAAATTAAGTCTATTTTTAATATTTTAAAATCCTTTGGTGATATTTTTATTTCGCCCAAAGACTTATTTTTCGACTTATCATTTATGATATCCATTACAACCTTCTTTTTGTTCAGAATTTCATCAAATCTATCGGATTTTATATCTATAACATCGTCACTCTTATTGATAATTAACAGCACTATTTCGTCCTCCATGATTCTTGCTAAAGCATAAACTCCTTGTTCCGGTGCAAAGTGGACAGTACTTCCCTTTTTAAGGATGTCAGATTCTAGTCGAAAGTTCAATAGTTTCTTAAGAAATAGCTGCATATCTTTTTGCTCATCTGATAGACCCGAACCCGTAAATGCACTGACTGAGTCCATCGTCCATCCTCCGGGCATATCGGATCGAATGACCCCATGGTTGCCTAAAGAATCCGAATTGGTCATCAGTATTTCAGTACCATAATAAATCTGAGGAACACGAGGCATCATGATGATTAGTGCAAGGGCCATTTTGGTCAAATTAATATCTTCCCCGAGCTGAGTATGAATTCTGTCCATATCATGATTGTCCCCAAACAATAGCAGGTTTTCCGGTTGTGAATAATGAAAATCATTGGCCAGGCCCTCATAAATTTTCACTAAGCCATTATCCCATGATTCTTTTTCTTTGAGCCCATCGACTATAAATTGCTGCATGGCAAAATCCATTGCGTGGCTTAAATTTGATTGATATCCATCTCTGTTATTGGCCTCACTCAACCAATAAGCGATGAGCAAAGGATTATAACTCCATTCCTCCCCAACAATACTGAATTGCGGATATTCTTCCATTATGGCTCCAGCCCAATTCGACATAAAATTCTTGTCCGGATAAGGGTAAGTATCCTGTCTAATTCCGCCTAAACCCAATGTCTCAATCCACCATATAGAATTTTGAATGATATAATTGGCTAAAAAAGGATTTTCCTGATTCAAGTCGGGCATATTTGGAACAAACCAACCTTTTACCATTTTGTCCCTATCATAATCAGATGCATAAGGGTCTTGATTGGTGGTTCTGCGATGATTGGTTTGCACATAAACATCGGTGTTATTCACCCAATCTTTAAACGGTAAATCTTGCATCCACCAGTGATATTTTCCGCAATGATTGGCAACTTGGTCCATGATCAACTTGATTCCTTTCGATCGACAACTGTCTGCCAATTCGATGTACTCTTCCATTGTTCCAAATCTAGGATCAACCCTATAATAATCTGTTATGGCATAACCGTGATAGGACCACTTTGGCATATCATTGATGAGCAAAGGACTGGACCATAATGCGGTAAATCCCATATCCCTGATATAATCCAATTGATTAATAATCCCCCTAATATCGCCACCATGTCGAGTGAAGTTTAGAGATCGGTCGACATCAATTTCTCTTAGATTTCCGAAGCTGTCATTGGATTCATCTCCATTCGAAAATCGATCAGGAGTAATTAAGTAAATGACATCTTCATGATCAAATCCTTTGATCTTTTCTGCTCCCCATTCTCTTTCTTTTAGTACATAGTCTATTTTACCTACTATTTCATTTTTCTTAAGAAGCTGGATCGAATAGGTACCGTCCGGAGTTGCACTTAAATCCAAATCTATGAACAAGTAGTTTGGGCTATCGCCATAGTGGTAATTGTTTATTTTCAAATTCTTTGATTGAGGGACCAGCTCTTTATATCCAATGCT
Source organism: Saprospiraceae bacterium (assembly GCA_965230755.1). GTDB lineage: Bacteria > Bacteroidota > Bacteroidia > Chitinophagales > Saprospiraceae > DATFJT01. Next base: position 21,295 of record CBDDLT010000015.1, read on the forward strand.
ATCTCCTCGAACCAAGAGTTGTAGGTTTGAATTCTCCATCCCACTCCACCAATGGGGCGGCTCAATCCGGATTTCATCTTGAGCACACAGTTCAATCGATGCAAAACTTAAAACTATTAAAACGAATTTGATGATTTTCATGATGTTTACTTAAAAGACGTACTACTTTACTTGCCAAGCAAAAATTCTAATGATTTAGACAGTCTCTGATTCCAATAAATCTCGCAATTAAAGGATAGAACAACAATGAGGATTAACAATAAGAAACCGCAAAACCCAATAGTATTGAACTTTTAGCGAATTCGAAATACGATTGAATCAAATCTTGACATATTGAAATTCGATCTTACTTCCATCAAAGAGCTCTAATACTATCCAATACGTGCCAGAGGCGAGAAATGAAAAGTCCAGTTTGTTCTGAGATTCGTCTTCTGCAATCATTTGGCCAATCATATTGTACACTTTTGCTGTGACAGGATAATCCGAATAAAATATTTCGATCTCTCCCATGCCCGGATTGGGTCCAAATGAAATTGGTCCAACTGGTCTTTCAACTACTTCTGAAATTTGGAAATTCGAGTATAATCTGAATTCTCCAGGCTGTAAAAATATTTGTCTTAAAGGTTCTGGAAATTCAAATTGTTGTTGTCCAAAATACTCATACCATTCTCCTTCCAATTCAACATTTACAAAAGCCAACGAGCTTTCAGTACCCGTATTGGCAATAGCTATTATTCTTTGCTGTCCATTTCTTAGCACAACGTGCTTAACTATGGATCCAGCATCGATATCAAAATCATTGGTATGGAAAATATCCAGACTGTCTCTAAGGTTTAATAACTGTTGATAATGCATTTTCAATTCCTGCCTTTTAGGATTGCTAGCCTCAGACCAGAAGACAGGCTTTTCACAAATTCTACAGGGATCATCGATGCTGATATCAAAACCGAATTCACCGAACATCCAAATCAATTTAGGACCTGGAACAGTAAAATAAAGTAGCGCAGCCATTTTAGATCTCTCTATAGCAGTATCAAAATCCTTTGGATCATAAGTACCATTTGTATTTCCCCACATTTGAGTTTTGAACATCTGTCGCTCTTCATCATGACTCTCCATATAAGGAATAAGCAATGGTTCGCTAAAGCCCCTCTCTCTGAAGTCCATCCCTATAAAATTAGACTCAGATGGATAACCCATCGCCACTTGAGAAAAGTTGTGATTGTGATTTCCCCAGAGCATCATACCATGAGCGGCCAATTGCATTTCTTCATTTTGAGGACCAAAATGCTCTAGAATAACATATGACTGGTCATCAATACTCCAAACATGATCCGCGTATTCCTTGAGGAGATTGATTCGATTCTGATCAAAGAAGCCACCATCTCCGGGTCTTTGCGTTAACCCTTTGGTAAAGTCTAGTCGATAGCCGTCGATGTGGTATTCTTCGATCCAATAAGCAAGCACATCTTTGCTGTACGCACGTGTTCTCCCCCTATCGTGATTCATATCGTAACCAAATGAAAATGTTTGATTTGGGGATAGTTCATTGAACCAGGGATTATTTGCAGCCGGCCTGCTCAATTCAGAATTCCAATACATTTGAACCATGGGATTCTGGCTATAGGTATGATTTAAAACTATATCAAGTATTACGGCTATACCGCGACGATGACACTCGTCAATCAACATTTTGAAATCCTCCTTAGTGCCGTAGTATTTATCCAATGCCATATGAAATGAAGTATTGTAGCCCCAACTACTATTACCTTCGAATTCATTTACAGGCATAAACTCGATGGCATTGATACCTAAGGACTTTAAATAATCTAAGGTATCGATCAAGTCCAAATAATTATGGGAATCCAGAAATTCTCGCATTAGCAACTCATATATTACCAATTCCTCAGCTTTTGGTCTGGTATAATTGTCATACCGCCAATCAAAAGGTTCTTCATTCAAGGTAATTGTTGAAACTATTCCTGTCGTCTTATTGACAGGATAAGGTTTAAGATCTGGATACACATTATTGGAGATAAACTGATCATTCGAAGGATCCAAAACTTTTTCTGTATATGGATCCGCAACTCTAATTTCTCCATCGATAAAATACTGATAAGCGTATTCTTCTCTTTCGTTAAGATCTGTTTTATCAATCCAGAAAAGTTGCCGTGAAGGATCATAATTCATTTGATCATCTTCACTCGCTGTCCAATCATTAAAATCTCCAATCAGAAAAACAAAATTTTTATTGGGGGCTTCCAACATAAATCGTGTAGTTTTCGAATCTTCAAAATACTCTATACCATCTCTCTTGCTACCATCGGATAAGACTATATCTCTTGTCTCATTTGCGATGTAAAGATTCAAAGTTGATTGTAGAACGTCCGGTCCATTAAATGCGAGTATATCAATTATCTTATCACCAGAAATATTATAGCTTATTTCGGTATTTACTTCATTTCCAATTACAGTTGCAGAGATATTATCAGAAGAATAATGAATACTGTCCGCTCCCAGTGCTATAATCCTAATTGAAATAGGTTCATTGATACCATGTATGCTATTGTTAGAAGGTGATAAAATGTTCAAGCCATCATTGGCGAAAACATCTAAAAACAAATCTGCCGTTTGTTCTGTTCCTGTTGCATTTCTGAATACAAAGGCTAATTGAGATACGGATTGATTTTGCAAACCATAAAAATTAGTGATGCTCGATTCAATTTGCAGTTGATACATTCCACCTCCCAAATTCTCTAGCATGGGTTGAACATTATTATCTCCCCAGTTCCCAATGACATTGGACCACGAATTACTCCCTTGTAGAATTACTCCAGTATGGGCATACAAATCCACAGACTGTCCCTCCAGAGGACAACTACATTGATTGGCATCGAAGAAAACCGTAACCGCTCCATCTTGAACCGGCAATTGTGGATCACTGGATATTTGCTGTGCACTTATTTCAATATGAGAGAAACTCAAAACGATGAAAGCAAGGACAGAAGGAATCGAAAACAAACTTAGGATCGAACGAAACATAGAAATATTAATATTTACTAGCTGGGTAACATTAAAAGATTGTGATAAGTTTTTACCCAAGGTAATTTACAATTTCTTAACAAAGAAGTCATAGTTTCCAAAACAAAAAACACCATTTCTATCGATCACGCTTTTGAGCTTAAATCCAATTACTGCAGATTTTACTTCTTGGGTACAAGAATAATAATACTAGAATTAAATTCAACTAGTACCTATTCAGAAAGATATTAGAATTAACTCCATAGCTTGATCGCAATAAGTTTATGAGAAAATTCTAACAAAAGCTATTCGTATCTACTTATCAACCAGCACCAAATATGAATTTTCTTCAACAGTTAACTGATTACCTGCTATCTCTCCTCCATTCCATATCTTCCAATTCTTGTCTTGTAGAGATTCGGGTAAATCATATTGAACAGCTTCGTCGCCAAAATTTAAAATAACCAGCATTTTTTCTTGTTTACTCTCTTGGTCCAGTCTGGTATAAACCAATAAATTAGGATCGACTGTCTCTAAGAATTGGATAGAGCTTTTAATGTTACTAGCAGCCAACACAGGATTATTTTTCTTTAGATCAACAAGGTCGCGGTAGATGGTTGCATAGCTTGTATCAAACTTCCAATTGATCTGATCCTTCTCAAAGAATTCCAGTCGCTTATTGAGCCCTGCTTCTTGTCCCGAATAAATCAGCGGCATTCCAGGTATTGTAAAACTAAAGACCATCATATTGCCGTAATTCTCCCCCATCCTTTCCTCCACCGTTCCATTCCAGGAATTCTCATCGTGATTACTAGTAAACATCATCTTCAAGATAGAATCCCTACCTGATTCCCGCTGATGATCGAAATAGGCGATAATACTATCCAGTGGAAATTCGCCTTTTGTTACCTGATTCATGATATGATGCAAATGCCATCCATAAGACATGTGAAAAGCTTTATCGTGCAATTCATCTTTTTCCGCCTCCGCCAATAGAAAATACTTGCCTCTTCGATCCAATTCTACTCTTAGACTCTGCCAGAAATCCAGAGGAACCATTCCAGCCACATCACACCTAAAACCATCGAAATTCATCTCATCTATCCAATACATCATATTAGCAATCATGCTGTCCCGCATTTCCTGGTTATCATAGTTCAGTTGGATCACGTCCGACCAATCAGGAACCGGTGGTCGGAAGTTACCTGTAGAGTCTTTAGAATAAAACTCCGGGTGTCCCTCTGTCCAATAATGATCCCATGCAGTATGATTACCGACCCAGTCCAAGATCACAATCATTTCATGCTCGTGGATGGACTCGACAAGGCTCAATAGATCCTCTTGAGTGCCGTGATCGGGACTAACTTTTCGATAATCGCTGATAGAATAGTAGCTCCCCATTGATCCCTTTCTATTTTTCTTGCCAATTTCCTGAAGGGGCATTAACCAAAGTATTTTGACACCTAATTCTTTCAATCGTGGTAAATGTTTTTCAAATGCACTAAAACTTCCCTCCTCAGTATATTGCCTTAAATTGACTTCGTATATGGTCGCATCATCAATAAATGACTTCACATTTTCTACTACTAAAGGAGATTCTACAATAGCCACTTCTTCAACTTTAGAGTCTTCCGTAGTGCATGCCATAACAAGAGTAAATAGACTCAGGTAGCATAAATAAATCAAAAACTTATTGTTCATTTTAGTCATCGTTTATTGTAAAAGATTTCACATGATCTTCCGGGAATATTGGCCATACCATTTTCGATCGAAGATTCAAATAGAGAAGCGTTAATCTCCTCATTCAACCGGATTCTATGAGGCTTATCTCCTTTATTGATAATTACGGTATTGATCTGATCCAAATATTTTCTTTCATAGACTAGGACATCATCACTGGCTTCGACCACCTCAAAACTTCCGTAAATCATGGGCATTGAGTTTGACCTGAAATGCAGTAGTCTGCATGTTTGATTATACAATTCCGTTTCGTATTTATTCCAGTCATCAAAGCGCATCATTTTCCTATTATCTGGGTCATTGCCTCCACTCATTCCAATTTCATCCCCATAAAAAATGACGGGTATACCAGGTACAGTAGCTACTAGTGCATTAAGCATCAAGGACGATTTATAGGCGGTACTATCCTTAATTCCCACATGTCTATTCCAGCCCTCCCATTTCGAATCCTGATCTAATCTCAGATCGCCAGAAGCATAAGAAATAAATCGAGCCCTATCCTGATTACCGGTAATATTTCCCATCAGGTGGTGATCTCCATAGTATTTCATGCTTTTTTCGATCTCCTCACCAATTTTGCTCATGGGTTGAACTCCTAACAGACCCGCAACCATCGCGTCATATAAGTTGAAATCGAATTGAGCATCCAGCAATCCATTGCTGAGATATGAGCCGATTAATTCTGTTGTTCCATATGTCTCTCCTAATTGATAGAGAGGGGATTGGGCCGTCTTAAAACCGGCTGTTTTAAGTTTGCGGGTCAATTCTCTCCAAAATACCATCGGGACATGCTTCGTGGCATCATGCCTAAAGCCATCAAAACCATATTCTTGAATCCAGTAAACTGCTGAATCTGACAACATGGTATATACTTCGGGACGAGTTAGATCCAAGCTGGGCATAAACGTATCGAACCAGGTCGTAAGCCTATGCTCATCCCATTTTTCTGTATTCATCGTTCCATCCGGCAAATAAAGAGATGTAGCTACCTCCGGATGTTCTTGATAGAATGGGTGTTCCTGATGAACGTGATTGGCTACGAAATCGAGAAGTACATTCTTATTCAAGGAATGAGCTGTCTGCACCATCTCCTTTAATTCATGCGAATTAGTTAGGCGATCATCCACTTGCGTAAATGAAACCGGCCAATATCCGTGGTAGGCTGAAAATCTGGTCTCCGGCTCCGGATACTTTCCCCATGCTCCTCTTGAATTCTTAACTACAGGCGATATCCATATTGTATTCACGGACAGACTATCAAAATATCCATCCTTTAACTTCGCAGTAGCTCCAGCTACATCTCCGCCGTGATAATTGGCTTTTGGGTGAATATCTTCTTCCGGATTTTTCCAATCATTGTCAGTATTCCCATTATAAAATCTATCCAGAAATACGTTATACACGATCGCATTGTAAAAATCTGATCTTTTTAAGGAATTGGCCTCTGTGATTATCTTACCATTCTCCAAAGGGATGAGCAATTCGTTAGAAATTCCATCTTCATTGAAGGCATAAGCCCGAAGATGAGATCGTTTTTGAGCCTTTGCCAAACTTGGTATAATCACCTTGACTCCTTCATCCTCTAGTTCAGGTGATATCTTCATATTTTCCCATAGAATCAAATATTCTGTATTGGGCAGTTTCGAGATTACTACGTTCTCTTTATCATAAGACACTACATCGATACCGAGTTTTTGAACTTCTTTACCCTTGACTTCGAGCAAAGAATTGAGGCCACCATGATTATTGCTAGCCTTTCGTTCATTCTGTGTATCCAACATATCCTTTCCATCCGCAATTAGCAGGTATTGATAGTGACCAGGTTCTAGAAAAAACTCGGTTGAGTAAACCGTTCCTTCTTTATCGAATTCATTAGCATTGGGATTCCAGGCATTCATTTCACCCTTAATTTGTAACTGATCTATGTCCAGGCCTTTGATATCAAATGAGTAATTGACTTTTTGCTTGGTTGAAGCTTTAACAGGCAAAGCAAGAACCTGATCTCCAATATACACCTCAACCACATCCATCAGATTTTCAGGATTATCGAGCTTTATCCTAAAATCATCGAGAATTGCTATTGATTCATTCTTATACTTAATGGAGTCTATTAGTTCAATGTCAATGACGTAATCTTTTAAATGTACTTCCGTAGATTCTACATTCAAACCGACTGGCTTGAAAAGTTCGAGGTTCAATAAATTCGAAGGACTGCTTTGATCTACTTTTCTCTCATTCGTACCACATGAGTAGATTAGAACAGAAATAAGTAGGAATACAATAAATTTATGCATACGTTACTATCATTTTATTACCAGCCTCTGACTTAAACTCCTTCTCTCCTAACATGAACAAGACATCCCTATCTGATGAGTTGATTATTTCCATGGATTCCTTACCAAGGCTGATCGATAATTTGGCTCCTCGAAACAACATATTAAAACTCAGTGATTCCCAATCCTTGGGCAACTGTGGATTAAAGTAAAGTTTGTTGTTCTTGATTCGCATACCGGCAAATCCATATACAATCGTCATCCAGGTACCGCCCATACTTGTTATATGCAGACCATCGCAAGTATCATTATTATAATCATCTAAATCTAGTCTGGAGGAATTGAGATAAAACTGATAAGCCTTATCATGATCACCAATTAATCCTGCCTGTATGGAGTGAATACATGAAGAAAGAGAGGATTCATGTACGGTTAAGGGTTCGTAGAAATCAAAATTTCGCTTTAATTCCTCTACTGAGTAGAGATGCTCTAAAAACCAAAGGCCCTGCAAGACATCCGCTTGCTTGATATAACAGGAACGCAAAATACGGTCCCAACTCCAATGCTCATGTATCGGTCGCTCTTCGATCGGGATATTAGCTATTGGAGCGATTTCCTTGTCGAAAAAACCATCTTGTTGAAGAAAAATTCCCCTGGTCTCGTCCTCTGGATAATACATATTCCGTATCAACTTATTCCATTCCTCTCCTTCAGCATTCGTGAAGTCATTTGCACTTAAAAGAGATTCTAATCGGGCTTTATCCTCATCTCGTAATAAGTCGATACACTCTAGCGTGTATTCCAAGCACCAGGAAGCGATTCTATTCGTATACCAATTATTGTTTACGTTGTTCTCGTATTCATTCGGACCCGTGACACCCAAAATGACATATTGGTTTTTTTCAGAGGAGAAATTGGCTCTTTGATACCAAAATCTAGAAATGGCTAGTAATACCTCTAATCCTCCTTCCCAGAGATAACGGTGATCGTCAAAATATCTGATATAATTAAAGATGGCATAAGCAATAGCACCATTTCTATGAATTTCTTCGAACGTAATCTCCCACTCATTATGGCATTCCTCACCGTTCATGGTGACCATAGGATAAAGGGCAGCTCCATTTTTGAATCCCAATTTCTCTGCGTTTTCGATGGCTTTGTCCAATTGTGCATATCTGTACTTTAACAGATTCAAGGACACTTCTTTGGGAGCAGTGGACATATAAAAAGGAAGACAATAGGCTTCGGTATCCCAATAAGTAGAACCTCCATACTTTTCGCCAGTGAGTCCCTTCGGGCCGATATTCAATCGCTTATCTCTTCCAGAGTAGGTTTGATGCAATTGAAAAATATTGAAACGAATGCCCTGTTGAGCTTTTAGGTCTCCATCAATCTTGATATCTCCTTCTTCCCATTTCCTAGCCCATTCCAATTTGTGATCTTCCAATAAATCCAGATATCCGGACTCAGCGGCCTGGTCAACCGTGGTAATGCAGGCTTGAATCAAGTTATCAGAGTCATAGTATAAGGATGAGCAAACAGATACAAACTTGTGTATTCTGATTTTATCTCCCGGAGAAATATTGATCGTAAACTTATACCCTATTCTTTTATCTTCTTCAATTACAGTTGCAGCTTGAATATCTACAGGATTACCGTTGTGTTCTAAAGCTAATCTGAGGCCTTCAGCAACTCGAAAAGCAGTCTTCTTCGTCTCCATGCACAGATATGCTTGCTCGGCAGAAGAATCAATTAGATTCCAAAATTTCTCCTCATAATTGGAATCTGCATTAGAAATATCACCATCAATATCGAGTATGATTTCTAGTTGGCCACTTGCATTGACTGAGCTCAATATATATTGCATCGCGGCCACCTCGTCGCTATGCATCGATACAAAACGCTCGCTTTCGATATCTAAAATTGCGCCCTCCGACAACTCCACACGAAGCTGTTTCCCAAGCAAACCCTCTCTCATGTTCAATTCCGACTTAAAATTCGAAACTTTTACTTTGGCTAAGTCTAGTTTTTCTCCATTCAAGCTGCATTTGACACCGGTCCAATTGGGAGCATTCAAAACCTTAGCAAAGTATTCCGGATAGCCGTTCTTCCACCATCCCACCTTGGTCTTATCCGGGTAATAAATCCCGGAGATGTAATTACCTTCTAGAGTACTACCTGAAAAGTATTCTTCAAAATTCGCTCTTTGTCCAAATTTGCCATTACCTATACTAAAAATACTTTCCGATACTTTATTCCACTCCGGACGAAATCCCTCTTCAATGATGGACCACTCATCATGTACGATATATTCTTTCATCTAATTGTTCAAGTTAATTTTGATCAATTCCGATTGATGCATCTTAAATTTTTCATCAATTTTGGTTAATCCAATATTAGAAAATCCTTCTATCACCCAATTGGCTTCCCCCAAATTGCTTGGAGAGCCCACTCCTATACTAAACATATTTACTGAATTCGCAGCTTGAATTCCTGAGATAGAGTCTTCTATGACTGTCACATTTGGATATGGGGTTTCCAAAAAGTCTGCACTGCTCGTAAATACTTGTGGATCAGGTTTGGCCTTTTCGACATCATTTCCATCTACAATGCAATCAAAATAGTGCATCAAATTCAGGTTTTCTAATACCATTCGCGCATTCTTACTGGCCGACCCCAATGCACATCGAATTGGACTCAATTTAATTTCTTCCAATAAATTCAGTATTCCAGGAAGTATTTCTTCTCTACCCATTTCCGAAATGTAATTTCGATAGATATTGTTCTTGATTTCCATCAATTCCAATTTCTCCTCATCGCCCAGTTCTTGCCCTCCCAATGCTAGTATTTTATCCAAAGAGCGCTTTCTACTTACGCCCTTTAGGTCTTCGTTGTGCTCTTCATTAAAATCTATATCTAGTTTCTTCGCTATAAACTGCCAGGACAGAAAATGGTATCGCGCAGTATCCACAATTACCCCGTCTAAATCAAAGATTATTAAATCCAATTCTGCCATTATTCCAACTCTTTTAACTCCTGACCTTAAATGTTCTATACTATGAAGGGGTGTAGCGTATTGCCGACCTCTCCGTAATCAAGAAATTCGACAAACCTGCAACTACCAGAGAAATACCTGCCAAAATCATGGCGTTGATCGTTTGGCTACCCAATAGATTGCTAAAGAAATTAATTCCTCCAATACTAGCAAAAATCTGCGGGATTACGATAAACATATTAAATATACCCATCATGATTCCCATCTTTTTGGGATTTACAGAACTTGAAAGCATGGCATAGGGCATGGATAAAATACTTCCCCAAGAAATTCCGATACAAACAAAGCACAAACTAAGGCCAATATAGGACTTTGTATAGAACATCATTAAAAAGCCCAATCCACCGATAAGCAGACTAGTCATGTGAACATACTTTCTATTGATGGTTTTTCTACTGGTATATAGAACCAAAAGCAGTGCAAAAGCCATAGAGCTCAGGCCGTATATGCCCATTGCGGAACCAACCAAATCAGCGGCATGGTTAAAGGCATTCTCTGCAGTTACAAGCGCTTCTTGAGTATTATTTTGTAAAAATGATTCCGGATTGGGTTTAGGGGATGAGAAAACATGTTCTGTCAATGCAGGCGTCGCCATAGACCACATCGTAAAAAAAGCAAACCAAGAGAAGAATTGAACCACTCCCAACTTCAGCATGGTCCGCGGCATCGAAAATATATTGTTGAAAATCTCGCCGACTCCTTTTAGGAAGCCCTTGCTCTCTTCTTTTTCCTTTAGGAAAGCCTCCATATCATCCGGAGGATATTCGGAGGTCGTGAAAACGGTGTATAAAATACTAATCAAGAAAACCAAGCCACCAATTGCAAAGGCCAACTTAACGTTATTGGGCACTACTCCATCCGGTGCCACAGTAGAAACACCGAGTTGACTGATAAACCAAGGCAAGTTACTGGCAACCCAGGTTCCAATTCCAATAATAAAGGTTTGAACTACAAACCCATAAGATCGCTGGGAATCAGGAAGTTTATCCGCCACCAAAGCCCTGAATGGTTCCATGCTAATATTAATGCTCGCGTCCAGGAGCCATAGACATCCGGCGGCCACCCATAATACTGGAGAATGAGGTACAAATATCAGTACTGCACTAGACAACAATGCTCCGATCAAAAAATAGGGTCTTCTCCTTCCAAAACGGGTCGACCAGGTGCGGTCACTTAGATATCCAATGATGGGTTGAACAATCAGGCCGGTCAAAGGAGCTGCCAACCAATAGAGCGGAAGATCATCTTTTGCCGCTCCCATGGTTTGAAATATTCTAGACATGAAGCCACCTTGAAGAGCAAATCCGAATTGAATACCCAGAAAACCGAAACTCATGTTCCATATTTCCCAAAACCCTAATCTAGGCCTCTTATCTTCCATGTCATATAAATTTGAAAAAAAAGCTAATTTAAGAATTATATTTAGACTGTCTACACTTAGACCGAACTGCTATTTTGCGGCTGACTCCATTCGCTGAAATATATTCCATTTGGATCATATTTCTTTCTTAAATAATCGAGTTGAGCCATTTGGTCTTTCTTTCCCTCAGGTCCTTGACCGGCTAATAATTGCCAATTGACCCAATTACTACAAGGGTCATAATCCAGCAAATACTCTTCGAAAAGCTCAGCACCTATACGCCAGTCTAATTGTAAAATTTCTATCAGGTATCTGGCGAAGTACTCCCGGGCAAATCTAGGAACAAAACCCGTTGCTTTCAATTGACTAAGAATGGCGTTTACAAATTCGTCATCGGTTCTGGCACTAATTAAGCTCGCAATTTTTTCTTCAGATCTTGATCCTGCAATTTCATTATTCTTTTTTATCCCGGACTTGTGGAATATTAGGTCGCCATATTTTTTGCCAATAAGCCTCATATAATCCCTTAGCAGCAAATCCTGAACTACATCCAATTTCAAAAAGTCCTTATTCTTACCCCTAAAAGCGTTTTTTAGCTGATAGTAAACCAATTTTGAAGAAAGACACCCTTGGGATAAATAAGGCGACAGATGCGGTTTAGAATAACCAGAATTGGGGCAATACTGCAGCAACTCTTCTTTGAAGTACTCCAACCTTTTCAATGCTTCATGCTCTCCTCCTTTTAAGGATTCGGAGCGAATAGAAATACCGGGAATAGTGCCAACCTCAAGTCTGACCATCGGTCGTACGACTTGATCTTCACTAGGACTTGGAAATGGCTCTCGAATCGGCACGAACTGTTCTACTTCCTTTCTGAAGTTGGTAAAATTATCGGGAACATGAGTCACGGGAAAGGGAAGATCAGCCGTGTAAAGCAACATTTTTCCGCGGAAATAACGAAGCTCCTGACCAATTGTCCAGAGCTTTCTCTCCAAGCTTTCTTGGATTAATACTTCATCTGTTGTTCTTTCCCGATTGCATAAAACACACTTACTTTCTACTTCACGAGCTAGTTCAAATATTTCTTGAACCGTATTCCCTTTTCTGATGATCAGAGATAGTCCTATTTCTTGAAGAGATTGAGATAACTGCTCTACACATTCTACAATAAACTTCTTTCGGAGTTGACCAATTCTTCTAAATCCAAAAGGACTTTTTTCTTCGAACCATTTGTCTTCGAAAACAAAAACGGGATATATTTCGGCACCGGTTTGAACAGCCTCTGTCAGGGCTTCATTATCATGAAGTCGCAGGTCATTTCGAAACCATAGAATATATCTTTTGTTCTTATACATGAATCCAAGTTCAATATCAGACAAATTGAGGATATGCCATCAATTTTACATCAAAAAATGCCATAAAATTGATCTTTTTTGTTAATTCGCAATCGAAATATAAAGCTATGAGAAAAGAATCCCATTTTATCTTTCTATGTGTTGCCCTCCTCTCTTCATTTCTATTTACTCTATCATGTAAACAAGAAAAAACCGAATTGGATGTGTTGTATGATGAAGTCATGGAAATCCATGATGACGTAATGCCTAAAATGAGTAATATTAGAAAGGAGATTAAGAAGGCCAACAAATTAATCAAGGACACCCCATCCATGAGCTCCGATGATTCTCTTCAATTGAACCAGATTCTAAGTGATCTCAAGAAATCGGAAAAAGCGATGTGGGATTGGATGCATGAATTCGATAAAAAGAAGGCCAAAGGAGAAAACGGAAAAGCATATCTATTGGATGAAAAAATCAGCATATCTAATGTCAGGAATTTAATGTTAAGCAGTCTGGAAAAAAGTAATTCGTATCATGAGAACAAAAACGATCAATAGACTCAGTCAATTTCTTTTTTTCTCCCTAATACTCATTGGATCTTGTGCTCCACCGCAAGAGTCGGGACCGCTTCCTTTTATGGGCAGGCATGAGTACGTGGGAACAGATACCATACTCTATACGGTTCCGGATTTTGACTTGGTCGATCAGGAGGGAAGATCCGTTAACAAGAGTAGTTTGCAAAGTCATATCTATGTCGTAGATGATTTTTTCACTTCTTGTCCTACAATTTGCCCTAAAGTGAAACAACAGGAATTGAGATTGGCAGAACAATTCAGCGATGAAGATCGTCTTAAGTTTTTATCTATTAGTATAGATTATATCAGAGATAGTGTTCCCCGGTTGAAGGACTATGCTGAAAAGCTTGAAATAGATTCGGATCAGTGGCATTTATGCACCGGCGACCAGGATCATATTTACGATATTGTTGAAGGCTTTTTTCTTATAGCCATAGACTCGACAGATGCTCCCGGAGGATTTGACCATAGTGGTGCGTTAATATTAGTTGACTCGGATCATCACATCCGAGCCGTTGGAGATGGCACAGATCCTGAATCCGTCGATCAGTTTAAATTGAAAATAGATCGATTACTGAAGGAGATGGATAATTCGAATTAATGCGCGCTTTATTCATTCCATTTCTAGGTCTAAGCCTTATCTTTTTTACTGTAAATTCTTGCAGCATTTTCGACCAAGGATCTCAAGGGAAAAATTTATATGAGTTCTACTGCTCAAGCTGTCATATGCAAGATGGCCAAGGCCTGAAATCCCTGTACCCTCCAGTTGCTCAATCCGATTACCTCACTGAAAATATCAATTCCCTGGCCTGCATAATTCGATATGGCATCAATGATACTATACAAGTTAATGGCAGGACTTATAATAATCCAATGGTAGGAATTCCAAAACTCAACGATGTGGAAATAGCCAATGTAATCAACTATATATTACAAGATTTAAACGGTCAGAAGGAATTCTTCATATCGCCTAAAAACATAGAAACTCAGCTTTCTAAATGCAATAACTCCCAAGATTAACGCTTGACTTGACACTAGAATCTGAATGTCACCCCTAAACTAGGAATGATAGGCAACTGATCTACCCTCTCGTATTCTATTCGATCAAAAAAGAAGATGTTATCCCTGTCGTAAGCATTGGTAACACTTGCTATGATATCCATAGAAGTATACTTGCTGAATTTGAATTTTCTCTTCAATGTCAAATCAAGTCTGTGGTAGTAAGGAAGCCTTCCTCCATTGATCTTCTCGTCGTAAATAATACCTAAGTCAGGATTCTCAGTTTCTACATCGGAATTGACACCATCTTCAAACTGATTGCTTCCATAAAAACCTTGAGTCAAAGTAAATGGAAATCCTGAACCCAAATTCCACCTTGCACTTGCTTCCCACTGATTTTCCAAACCATAAGAATAACTCACCAAAATATTGGCATTGTGTCTTCTATCAAAATTGGTGTAATAGGTTTGATCACCATTGTCTCTCTCCACCATTCCTAAAGAATAAGTGGTCCAAATGTAAAGGTCTCCGGCATCGTGCTTCAAGCTAAAATCAATACCTCTTGCATCTCCAACCTCTGTAATATAATCTCTCTCATCCGGAGATCTCTTGTTTCTGTTGAGGTTAATGATCTGTGAAAAGTCCTTGATATAGGGCTCAATATTGACCGTAGTAAATTTGCCTAGATCAATTTCCAACCCAATAACTGCGTGCTTAGAAAGTTGTAAATTATTGCTTAATGCGTTATTGGTACCCGGTTCGAATAACTCCTCTTCCGGTCCGGTTAAAATACCGTAAAACAAGTTCACTACATCTCTGTCATTAGATGTACTCAATAGGTTTTGGCTATAGAATCCACCTCCTGCTTTGATTCTCAAATTATCACTGATATTATACTTTATACCCAGTCTTGGTTCCGCTCTCGAAATACCTTGAGCGTTGTAATATTGAAACCTCACACCAGGTTCGATCACCAATCCGCCGATAACTTGACGATAATTGATGAAGGCACCTATCTCATTAGTATTTTGCTCACTCCCAACATCAATTCCGCTAAAATTCACAAATTGGAAATCCGTATTGATTCCCGCCAATTCGAATCCGTAATTGATCTCTCGATTATTACCAAAAGAATTGAAGTCAAGACCTATTTCGAAGCTATTAATGGAGCTATTTCTTGTGTTGCCATCTCCTTCATCGATACCGATCTCATATCCTGAAAAGTTGAATTTTCCATTCACAACCATATTATTAGCTCTTGGGATCAGTGAGAAGTTCAGTCCTCCCCCACTACTGTTCCAGTCAATTTGCGCGACTTGATCAAAGTTTACATCATCGGTAAAATTAAATCCGAAAACGTCCAATTGGCTACCATTTCCACCATTAAAGGACATCTTAGCATAGATATCCTGATGTTCGAATGGTAGACCTAGAGAGTCCGAAGCGTACTCATAAAGTGTTTTGGAAGTCTCTTGAATAATAGACTTCTTACCAGTTACAAGATAAGATACACTTCGACCTGATTCTTTATCCAATTTTAGCAAAGGGCCTTCCAAAAGTACTTTACCCTGAAAAGGACTCAAGGATACCAATCCACCAAATCTATTGGCATTTCCATCTCTCGTTGTGATATCTACAATAGCCGATGTTCTACTTCCGTATTCCGAACCAAATCCAGCGGTGTAAACATCGATATTTCTTATAGCCTCTGTCTCGAATACTGAGAAGAATCCAATCGAGTGAAAAGGATTATAGATGGTCATTCCATCCATTAAAATTTTGTTCTGTATTGGCGTTCCACCCCTAATATACAATTGACCTCCCTGGTCCCCAGTAAAAATAACCCCAGGTAGAACAGGTAGATATTGTGCTATGTCAGGCTCACCTCCAGTGGCGGGAAGAAGCTTTATCTCCTCACTACTCACACTGAGTTTGGAAATGGTAACCTCATTTTGTGCGATTTCCTTTCTCCCAGTTACATTGACCGTCTGAAGCTGTAACCCGGATGGATTCATATAGAATTTGTCGTAAAAAATCTGGTCTTTTCGAAGAGAAACCTCAACGACCAAACTATCGTAACCCAAGTATCTAAAAAGTAAACTATATTTTCCTTCGTCCAGATTAGAAACAACAAAGAAGCCGTTATCATCGGTTACAGCACCCTTGGTAGTCCCTTGAATCAGCACGTTTCCGAAGATGATGGGCTCTCCTGTTTCGCTGTCATAGACATTTCCTCGAATTGAGGCATTTTGTGCCATACACATGACAGCAATGAAAACAATAATAGCAGTAAAAATATATTTCATGGTTTATTCGCTTTGAGCCCCAAATATAAAATAAAAGTATAAGTCACAAGGACCTGATTCCAAAATGTACTCATAAAAAGATCTTACAAAAATATTGATCGACAGTATTGTTCAAAATATCGACGATCATCAATAATCTCTTTATTATCAGTCCCGAAAATCGAAAGAATCCACACTTCCCAATCCCTCTCTTACTAAAACCGGAGTATCTCCGGTTAAATCGATGACGGTAGAAGGAACATGGCCACCGCTTCCTGAATTAATATATAAATCCACTTGGCGTCCAAATTTTTCCTCGATTTCAACAGGGTCTGTCCAATATTCCGAAATCTCATCATCGTTCTTTAGACTTGTTGAAAGAAGAGGATGACCTAAATCTCCGAGTATTAACTGCACAAGTTTAGTTTGTTGTATCCGAATTCCAATATTTTTTCGCCGATTTAAGAAAATTTTAGGTATTTGATTGTTTCCCTTCAGGATGAAGGTATAAGGTCCGGGAGTATGAGATTTAATGATTTTGAAATGTTCGTCGCTCAAATTTCGGGTGTACTGGGATACTTGACTTAGATTTTCGCAAATGATGGAAAACCGTGATTTCTTGATGTCTATTCCTTTTAGTCGACAGATGCGCTCCAATGCTTTTTTAGAATAGAGACTACAGCCAAAGGCATATATGGTATCTGTTGGATAAACAATTACTCCGTCGTTGTTGAGCACTTCAACTGCCTGAGCTATTTTTCTTTTGCTAGGATTTTCATCATGAATTAACAAGTTCATCGCTTACTCTTTAAAAAAATAGGTCTGCAGAAATCATATCCACAGACCTAGCTTTATTTTACAATTTTAGAAAATTATTCTTTAGTCTTGAACCACAATTTTTTGGCTGATCAAATTGCCCTGATGGTTCAATATCAAATGGTATACTCCTGAGCTTAATTGACTGGTATTGATTCCCCAATTATTCAAGCCTGATACCATTTCTTGTTGTCCATTGGCCACCATTTTCATACTGGTGCCATGGAACAATTTCCAACCGGAAAGTGTATTAACGGTGCTCTCAAAGTAAACTTCTGCCTTATCGCGCACCGGATTCGGAAATACTTCAAGATCGATCAAATTGGCACTACTCAAGTTAACTGCATCAGCTTTTCTTTCAATGATTTTAAGTTCAGCATGACTGCGATCATTATTGAAGATCTTTACTATTTTTAGTACGCCTGCTTCTCTTGACATGTCTTCTGCATTCAATGCCTGACCATTTAAGAGGATTTTATCCGTAATACCGACGTTTTCCAATTCGACACTAAGCACTTTATTCGACACCAATGGAACCAACCAAGTACCATCCTTACTGTCTTTAATATCTCCTGCATTTTTTCTACTTCCCAAGAATAAATTACCATTTCCAACAGAGGATAAATCTCCTTTCTGGATTGCAACAAAGTCATTGTTATCATGAGAAGATTGAAGCAACTTCAATTCTATATAAGGATTACAATCCAACCCGAAGTCCTTATTGGCTCCTTCTACACATTGCTTATCTCTAACCGTCCAAGAACTCACATTGTGCTCTTGAGTGTGATAGAGTAAATATTGCTTCATCAATATCAAATCCGCTGTAGTCAACCTACCATCTTCATTGATATCTGCTGCATACTCGATATACTCCGAATCAAAACTGCTCTCTCCAAGAAGGACGGAAAGAAGCTTGGCCAAGTCCTGTTCGTTGACATCATTTAACTGATAGTTTTGAATATCAGGTCTCACCATTACATCTCCGTTAAAGGCCAAATTCGTGAAATTATAAACTCCAGAAGATCCAGTTGTTAAAATATCGCCATTGCCGTCGACATCAACGTTTCTCAAGCCATCACCGAACTGATCCACAATCTTGCCTTTGAAGTAATGACTATTATCGAGAAGATCCAATGTTTGACATCTCATTTCCGTTAACCCACAGATATTATCCGTTTCAAGACAGACAGTAACCATATTATCTCCTATTGAATTAAGGTCAATAATTGGTTCGGTTTCTGAGCTCATTTGACCATTCGGCAGATACCAATTATAATGATCCGATCCGAATTTTGATGCATTATAGAATTGGAGTTCACTACCATTAATTCTATACCCTATGCTAATGTCCGGCGCCTTCACCACACCCAGACCTACTTCAATATTTTTTGAGTTATCGCAGTCGTGATCCGTATTAATGATGGTCAAATTATAGGTTCCCGGCCTAGTAATAGTCGGATTAAGGGTATTTGCATTAGCTATAGGGTGATTTTCTCCTACCGATGACCAAGTAAATTGAAATGCAGATCCTTGAGAAGACCCATTGGCATTAATTTCAACTTCATTATTGATACAAGTAATCTCACCGTCAACGGTGTATGCTATTTTAGGTAGGTTTTCGTCGGGCTCTACTTCGACGATAGAGCTACCACTGCATCCTGTAACATTGTCTATAACCGTAACCTGATATACACCTGGATTTTCTACTTGTAAAGTGTATTGATTGGTATTTATACCACTGAGATCAGATCCATCCAAGGACTCCCATGAATAACTAAAGCTAGGAACCTCGTTGTCGTCAGGTGCGATTAAGAGCGTATTATCCTGACAATTCATCATAACTTCCTTTACACCTCCATAAATGGGCAACTCCAAGGCATCCACGTAAACTGAGTCCTCCGCTACGCAACCGCTAGGATAAGTCACCGTAACATAATAGGTTTCCGTATTTAAAACATCTATTTCAATACTCTGTGTAGACTCGCCCGTGCTCCACTCATAAGTACCTTCTTCTTGAACCGATATTTCAATGATTGTTTCCTCACAAACCGAGGTGTCAGAAGATATTCCTGGTACAGGTATTTCAATTCCAACGAAATTGATATCCTCCTTATATAGTGAACAACCGTTCTTGTCCTCTACCGTGATACTGTAATTGCCCGGTTCAAGTCCCGCTCTGGAATAGGCTTCTACTCCATCGTTCCACAAAACTTGATAATTTGGCGTTCCTCCTTCTATGTCGAACATTACACTACCCGTATTTCCGTTATCACAACTTGGACTCTCAGTCAGGAAATATGAAAAGACCAATTCTTCAGGATCTTCCACAAAATATGGCCCACCTACAACTGTTCTTCCACCATCGAAAACCGAACAGTAGTATTCTCCAGCTGCTAAATTCTTAGCTGTAGCACCATTATCTCCATTACTCCAAGTATAAGTATAAGATTCAGTTCCACCAGTGGCTTCTACCTGGATCTCACCATCCAATGACTCATGACATTTGGCGTTTTCTATGTTGACCAAATCGAGCTTCAATTCACAATTGGACTGGTACCAACTGTAATATCCATTCTCTGATTGCTGACCCACTTCCGTCAAGATTTTATTGGGACAAATACCGTAAATGGTAGGAAAGTAGCTAATGTTGTATAAATTATTGAGTGCAGGATCATCTGCAACCGGATAAGATGTTCCGGTCACCCAATCTCCATGAGTTCCATAATTACATCCTGAAGGTCCATGCAAACAATTCACATTGGTCCTGGAGTCCACTTCTATCATGATCACCATGATCTCATTGGTTCCGTTAGGACCGTATTTATCGTAAAGCCCTTCAAAAGCTCCTCCCTGATGATGATTCCAACAGTAACCACACCAAGTCGCAAAAAAATCGAGGAAGACCGTTTTACCTTCTTCCAGATAGGTGTACAGATGGTGGCTCTGACCATGGACATCCGTCACCGTAAAATCCGGTGCTACACTTCCATTCGGAAGCTGAGACCATGAAGAACCAAAAGCAAGAGAAAAAATAAAAAGGATGTATATTTTTTTCATCTGTATAATTTTTTTGTTTCACAGAAATACTGGAAAAATCATATTCTTATGACAAGAACATAATTTTGGTTCAAAAGATAACAAAATAATGTAAAACGCGCAAAAACTTATTGCCGATCCTTCACTCTGGCGACAAATCTTTTGGCAGTAGCCTGATCTGCAAGTACAACTTCCAAATCAATTCCCTTATCTACCTTAATATTCTTTTCTTTCCCCTTGAGCTCATCTACTTTGTCATTGTAGATCGGATTGTTGCTCACCGTGAAAAGTGTTGCGTCCTTCATCCCGAAAAAATAGAAGTTGTTGTTCGGGAGTTCGAAATAAAGATAAGCTCGGTCATCTCCATTAGACGGCATTTTAAATTCTACATAGCTCTCGAATTTTTTGTGAATGCCCAGTTTGTCTATACTTATAAAAGGATTGTTCTTTTTGGTACTGATGAAAGACTGATAATCAGGAACCCACTGCAAGGGTGTTTTCCCTATTACCACATCGAAATTATTATACTTATCAGGAATAACCATATTGCCCAGCAATAATTGTTCGCTGAACTTAGGAATGTCCTGATCTTCTTTTACAAAATTGTAGGCCACCTCATCATAGAATACATCGTTGTACTTTTCATCCAACGCAGCCACAAGAACTGCAGAAATATCCTTTATGATATGCTTTTTCAATGGATCAGGAATAAAAAAGTTAATTCCTCCCATGACTTCAAAAGAACTTTCACTTTCCAATGTAGCGAAACCCAAAGAGTCAAAAACAACGGGCTTGTCTTCAGTTCTCATGATGCCATAGGCTTCGACTTCGACGAGCGGTGTCTCTTCGCAAAGATGAAACTGTCCTCTGGCCTTTACCCCAGCAGTCGTTTCATCAAATTCCATTAAGTTTCCTCTGGTTTCAGCGGATAAAACCACAATGGAATCTCCCATTCTAAGGATCTTTTTCTCGGGAATATAGTCCACTACTCCCTGCATATCGATGAGTGGTCTATCTTGTCTTGAGTAAAGAGAAGTCATCACAGCCGGATAAACAAACGAAGACTCCTTATTCAGGAAAATTCCTGTTTCTACGGGATATCCCTCTAGCGTTTTAGGCGTATCATAACTCAAAATCAGATTATTTTTATCCCCGATGAAATCTACCGAAAACCAGGTAGAATCGGACCTCAAAGTGGGAATGTCAAATCTCGCGAAACCGCTGAACTTAAGCGCCTGTCTTTGTGCTTCCAGTTGAATGGACCCCTGGTAAAGTGTCTTATTGTCTATGTAAAAATTATCATCTGCCGCGATGCTTCCACTGGCCCTGGTCTCTGTCCGTTTTTCAGAACGGCTTCCCTTGCCCACGCGTGCACCAACAATATTGTCGAACAAAACTTCCTGATTTTTCCCAGCTATATTGTATTGGTAATATCCGGATGCCTTGTAGTCCTTCTTGCCCTGCAATAAGACCTTGGCTTTCTTAATTTCATGATATTGGTTTATGGTATCCGCTACAATAATGGCATTGTAGAGTGTATCTATTCTTGCATTTTCCCTCACTATAATGGTCGAATCAACGGGGTAAATCAAAGCATCAGCAACTCTTACAACTGGAGCATCCTTTATGGTCAACTCGTTGGTCTGCAGATCGTATCTCGCTCTTTTTCCCACGATATCCAGAGAATCCATTTCTTCATGAGTAGATACGAATACGCCATCACCACCCTTTTGATCTTTGAAAATGACCAAACTCTTATTCATGTCCCAATCAAAGTCATTGAAATTGGTTTTGAACTGATTGGCCGGCATTCGAGTGTTGATTTCATCGCTATTGCCCAGGAACTTTCCATAATTTTTACTGAAATCCAGCTCCCCATTCAAGTTCTTCGAGTCAAACGCCAGTTTTTCTCCTGCGGCCGCGCGAATATTCAAATCTAAGGTGTCAGATTGGGCTGAATCATAGCCAAAATTCACCAATTCAGATCGAATTGAACCTTTACTCCAATCCAAAAGACCATCTCCTTTCAATCCGCCCGGAGTATAGATTAATGCACCCTTGAATTGATGTAAAGCTTTTTCGTATAAGGCAAATGGAGCCTCCTCACTATTGATATACATACTGTCCTGATATGGCTTCCAGTTAAGCCTTACATCAATACCTTTCACCTTTGGTATTTCTTCCGATTCCTTCTCTACACCCTCGAGATTAAACTCATCCGCAGAAGCCGTCATTTGTTTGGGAAGGAAAACGATATCCTCCGAATTGACCTGAGACTTCAAATAACTCACTTCACCCTTACCTAAAAGCCCTTGGTTACTCAAATCTATTTGGCCCTTGTAATTTCCTTTATCTCGATACAGCACATAACCATCAGATGGAGTTTCCGCTACCAAACCAAGGGACAGATCTTCCCGAACGATAAGACTATCTCTGAAGGGTTCAATGATGTCCTTGGTAAAGAGTTCTCCATTGAATACTACTTCATTACTGTCCAATTGATCCAAACCATCAATATCGAATTCATCCAATTGAAAGTAAAAGCTATCTCTGGTATATAAACCGCCTCTAATACTCTTATCGTCGTAGTAAACGTAGCTCTTTCCTCTACTGTGTAGTGAGGGAAAGATTGGAATATTGACCAGACTGGATTTATTGTTTGGGGCATCTACGCGCAACACGGCAGACATAGATTCTATCCTCGAATTTAAGGCGATCGCCTCATCTTCTCCACCATTGATTTTGTTGCCCGTTGGAATGAACAATTGAAAATACTTGACAGAATCAAGGGTTATTTTATGCTCGGGATAATTGTAGAAAAAATCCAATCCTTCTAAAGTAGAATATCCTGCAAACAACTTCCCATGCATTTTAAGTTGATTGCCTCTCTGGAGTGTAATTTCGTTAAAAAACGGTTTGATGGCTACTTTTTGGCTATCGCTGAAACTCACATATTTTACTCCTGACAACAAAAGATCATTGTTCTTCAATTGCAAAATTCCATTTTCATTTTTGCTATCCGATTCTATACGAAAATTGTCATAATCTGTGTTTTGTTTGGCCGCCTCGGCATAATGCAAAGTCTTATTCTTAACGAGAATTGTTTTTTGTGCAGCATTGTACTCGATGAAACCCAATTTGACCAAATCAGCAAGCAAAGACTGAATACTCTGTTCATTTAGATTGGGATTGATCGCGTCAATCACCGAGGCAAGATCCAGACTTCTGGTTTGGAAATCGCCTACCAATTGATTTAATCTAGCCAAAGGATTGACTGATCCGATATTTTGAACCCTCAAATATTCCGATTGCTTAAAAAATCTAGGTGATTCGAAAATGATTTCACTTTGTACCTTTCCAAGACCCAAGCTCTTCTTTCCAATAAATATGGTATCATTTGGAATATCGTAAATCATGTCACTGGCGGAAAAGTTATAACCATGGTAGGTGTTGAAATACGGGCTTTGCGCCTGAAGTCCTTCCCCTAAACCCAATTTCAATTGTTCCGTCTCTGTCTTGTAGTCCAAACTGACCGCAGGATGCGTAATGCTGTGATCTGTTCCTATGGGAATTAGAATATTGGCAGATCTGGTGAACACTCTTCCAGGACCGATTTTAAATCGATCAGCACTGGCATTGAAATAGTCGGTACTCTGGTTTTTTACTACCCTTAAAGTTGCTTTGGATTGTCCTTCTGTTTTCGCAATGTATATGGTAGTCCCGTGCAAACTAAATGACCCCTTCAACTCAATTCCGGAGACCAATTTATCCAAATTCACATTACCTTCTCTCCCGTCGAACTTGGGATAGATACCTGTAGTATCGTCCTCAATGGAATAAACCTTATCCTGAATTTTCCCTTCCAGGGCACGGCCCGGAAATAATTCTGGATGGTAGAATTTCACCTTGTTGATTTCAAACAAAGGTCTTTTCATATCGATCGTGAAGCTGTCTAATTCGCAGTACACATCGTCTTGACCATATCTCCACCAAGAGATCTTTCCTCCCTGGCCTTTCCATATCTTTTCCTTAATATTGAATACTCCCGAAGTATTATAGATGATCAAACTGTCCTTCTTTCTCGATGCCGACACATCGATGTCTTTAAAAGTCAGCAACAAATCTCCTTCTTCCGACAATGAAAATTTTGGTTGTTTATCTGTTACAAACCAGTTGGCACCCGCTTTAGAGTCCACTACTTTTTTCTCTAAAAAGAATGTCTTTGAAAACTTGAAAAAATTACTGACATCGCGATATCGATTATTATCCACCGCATCAATTGCATCCTCTGCGGCCTTTTGCCAAGTCTTTGCAAATCCAGGCATATTCGAGCCATAAATTACTCCAAGTGCCTGAAAATAATCATTGTAATAAGGATATGCGTTGAATTTCAGACTGTGCATTTTATTACAAAATGCACTTATCGAAGCTACTTCAGTCAATTCTAATCCAGGCATCCATGCACTTAGCTCCTGAAAAGTTTTCTTTAAGTCCTTATTCTCTGTACTAGCAAAGAACTCTTTTAGCTCCTCTATGAAAGCGGCTGGTTCCTCTGAGAAATGGGGTTCATTTTGAGCATAAGTATTTATGGTACTCAGGAAAATCGAAAGGACAAGTGATAATCTCAATATTCTACTCATAAAGCACAGCCGTCCATTCTCCCATACGGGAAACTTTAATTTTTTCGAATCCATTACTTTTATATTCTTCATCAACCAGATTTAAATCCTTGTTCAGGATACCGGATATCAATAGTTTAGCTTTTGGTTTAAGGAGTTTCTTTAAATCCTCTGAAGTATTCAACAGGACCTGGCGATTTATATTGGCTAAAATGACATCAAATTTTTTATTTTCGAATAGTTCGATGCCTCCTTCTTCAGTTGACATATTATGAACATCATTGCTCAGTGCATTTTCACGAGCATTTTCGACCGCATTTGATTCGATGTCGTTGGCCCATATCCATTTGGCGCCCAATTTAGACGCCAATATGCCTAGGATACCGGTTCCCGTTCCAAAGTCAAGGACTTCTTTGGATTCAAAATCAAAGTCTTTCATTTCAACAATCATCATACTCGTTGTCTCATGATGACCGGTTCCAAAAGACATTCTGGGATTGATGGTTATCTCATGTTGAAATTGACTGGATAGTTCGTCATGAAAATCAGCTCTAATTCTACAGAAATCCTGGATTTCAACCGGCTGAAAATTTGACTCCCACACTTCATTCCAGTTAACTTCTTCTATTTGATCTAATTCGATGCCAGTGACATGATCACCGCAGAGCTCTTTGACTTTTGTCATTTTGGGTGCCTCTTCAAAATACACCATTAAACCATAATCTTCCGTAGAACTTCCAACCGGACTCAATTCATCCAATAGAGCCATGATCACATCCTGATGTTCTGCCGAACATGCTAATCGAAGACCAACCATAAGTCTAGGAGTATACTGCTTTTTGATAGGATAACAATGTGTTCTCCAAAAGAGATGTAACCGTCAATTGACCCACACCACCTGGTACTGGAGTAATAAAGGAAGCTATTTCTGTACAAGAATCATAGTCGACATCACCCACCAACCTATATTGTTTCTCAACGGATTGATCCTCTACCCTATTAATTCCTACATCTATGATAACCGCACCGGGTTTGACCATATCTCCAGTGACAAAATTGGGACGACCTATCGCTGCAATAATGATATCTGCTTGCTTCGTTATTTCCGCCAGATCTTTGGTTCTACTATGGGTTAATGTAACGGTAGCATTGCCGGGGCTATTTTTTCTGGACATTAAGATACTCATCGGCGTTCCTACAATAGCACTTCTTCCAATCACCACACAGTGTTTACCCTGCGTATCGATCTCATATCGATTGAAGATATTGAGTATGCCCTTAGGCGTGGCAGGAATGTAAGCCGGAAATCCGAGAGCCATTCTACCTATATTCTGAGGATGAAAACCATCCACATCTTTCTCCGGAACAATCTTTAATGTAACCTTATCCTCATCGATATGTGCTGGCAATGGCAGCTGAACAATCAATCCGTCCGTATCCGGATCTCGATTGATTTCATCTATTTTACTCAATAGCTCATCTTCCGTTACGCTTTCTTCGAAGTGGTGCATTTGACTGGTAATTCCTGTTTTTTCACATGACCGAATTTTATTTCGAACATATGCTGCACTTGCTGGATTATCACCGACCATGATCACATCCAATTTAGGTGCTCTTTTTCCAGAATCCACGATCTTGCGGACCTTTTTTCTTAGATCTTTTCGAATTTCTCTGGCCATCAAACGACCGTCTATCATAATTGCGGACATGTAGTATGAATTATTGGTATAATAAGTTACAACCTCTAATATCGGAATTATCCATTCTTCCGATGATAATCAACTCGTTTTTATCATTTTTTATACCCAAATCATCTGTGGCTATAAAACTGCAGGTATCCTTATTGGAAAGATCTACGATATCAACTCTGCCCCTCCTATTGATAAGGGGTTTTCCCAATGGATCATCAATGGGTCGTATGAATACTTCCATCCGGTCATGTAGCTTAAATACCCCATTTTCTTTCGAATATAACTGAGATTGCAACTCCGTCATTCCGTATTCACTGTGAATTTTATCGGTCTTCAAATGCTCTCTCAGGAAGGCGTGTAATTCTTCCTTTGGAAGTTCTTTTCTCTTGCCTTTCATCCCACCAGTTTCCATCACTATTATTTCGTTTTCAGGAAGAGAATAGGTCTCTCCAAAGTCCATCAAAGCATGACTTACTCCCCATAAAATGGTCTTTTGTCCGCTTTTTATTTTTTTATGCAACATGTTGTTCAGTTCCTCAAAATTATTCAAATAGAAACCAGAGTCCTCATCTCCACTTCGAATAATAAATTGCTGAACCATGCTGATTAAGGAAGAATTTCCGCGCTCTATATAACCGGGCAAAAGGGCCAAAAAACAATAGTTTTTTATGTCTCCATAAAATTCTTCAAAAATACCGATTGCATTGGCGTGATATGCATGCTCGTCTTTTATAAAGTGTTGACTTTGAACGCTTCCTGTTGTACCACTGCTTTGAAAAACTCTTTGATGAGACCATTTTCCGGTTTTGATCTCATAGTTTTTGAAGAAACGAATAGGAAAAAAAGGAATGTCTTCTAACTCCATTATTGTCCCGCTATCACAATTCAAATGTCTCAAGAAATTTGAATAATATTCATTCTCCCTTGACTGGTGCCTAAATAATTCCAGAGCTGTTTCTCTCATCAAACCAAAGAATAAATTAAAGGACGAAAATTTGAGACATTGAAATTTAAAACTAAATTTAATATTAGTTCGTTAAGATTACATCGAATATTGCATTAATCGCTAATAATGAATAAAATAAGTTATTATTTCTTCCTACTTCTTATCGCGGGTTCATGCACTCAAGCATTGGAGTTCGACGAAAAACCAGAGATCCAGCTAATTTCCATGTCTAAAAACTCGCTTGCACAAAGTTTTATTCCGGATTTTGATTCTATACTCATCACCATTGGTTTTGTTGATGGGGATGGAGATTTTGGCTTCAATAGCACGGATACGAGCAAGGTGTATGTGGTTGATTCGAGGACGGGCTTTACTTATGATTTCAGAATACCTCAGTTGAACGCATCTGGAACAAGAGGTATAGAAGGAGATATCACCGTTAGAACAGGGTCTGTTTGTTGTATTTTTGAGGACGGCGATGTTCCCTGTACAGTGCGACCAGATTATCCAATCGATACTATGGTATATGATATTTATATTGAGGACCTAAGCGGAAACATAAGTAATACGATCCGCACTCCTACTATTTTCATTTCTTGCAATTAAATCGATATGGCCGAATACTTGACGGACTCCGAACTCATCATCAACCCTGACGGATCAGTTTATCACTTAAATATTCCTCCCGGTGTCCTAAGCCCACTCATCATTACGGTCGGTGATCCCGATAGAGTGGTTGAGCTAACGAAGTACTTTGATCGCATTCTTTTCGAATCTAAAAAAAGAGAGTTTCACAGTGCTGTTGGGACCTACAAAGGCCTGGATTTGACTGTGATTTCAACCGGCATTGGAACAGATAATGTAGATATTGTATTCAACGAAATCGATGCCCTGTTTAATGTTGATTTTGCTACGCGAAGAATTAAAGATGACTTACAGCAATTATCCTTTGTTAGACTGGGCACTTCCGGAATTATTGAAGAAGAGACAAAACTCGAATTAGGAGATATAGTATTTTCAAAATGCGCCTATGGTTTTGACGGTTTATGTCAGTTTTATACCCACAATGAAATTACGAAAAGCAGCAAGTATGAGCTGGACTATTATTTTGTAGAAGCAGGCCAAACCCTTTCCGATCTGTTTTCCTCGTGGAAGAAGTCGGTCACCATGACGATGCCTGGTTTTTACGGTCCTCAGAATAGAAGCATTCGAATAAATAATGTATTTCCTGATTTCAAGCCTTTGGTCAAGGAACTTGGAGCACAGAACCTGGAAATGGAAACTGCGGGTATCTATGCCATGTCCAAATTGTTAGGTCATGAAGCCATTAGCATCCAAGCGCTTTTAGCCAATAGACCTAAAGGAAGTTTTCATCCTAATCCAAAGAAAATTGTTGACCAAATGATTGTAGAAACTCTTGACTGGTTGGTCAAAAACTGGAAATAAACTTAAGCATTAGATTTGTTGTGATCTGCCAAAAATTTGGCCAAACCAATATCCGTAAGAGGATGTTTCAATAGTCCCATGATGCTTGTCAAAGGGCAAGTCACAATATCGGCACCGGCCTTAGCAGCCTCAACAATATGTCGAGCGGATCGAATAGAAGCTGCTAGTATTTCCGTCTCGTATCCCTGAATCGCATATATCTCTGCTATTTCTTCGATGAGGGCTATTCCATTCCAGTTGATATCGTCTATTCTACCAATGAAAGGAGACAAATAACTCGCTCCTGCCTTAGCGGCCAAAATAGCTTGTCCAGCTGAAAAAACAAGTGTGCAATTCGTTCTAATCCCCTTACTAGTGAAGTAAGAAATAGCCTTGACTCCATCCTCTATCATTGGTACTTTAACGACAATATTTGGTGCGAGTTCGGCTAGTGCTTCGCCTTCTCTGATCATCCCTTCAAAATCTGTAGCAATAACTTCTGCAGAAACATCCCCATCTACGAGGTTGGCAATTTTTACGTAGTGCGCCTTAATGGTTTCAGCACCGCTGATGCCCTCTTTTGCCATCAGGCTAGGATTAGTGGTAACACCGTCTAAAATACCCAATTCTTTTGCTTGAGCTATTTGATCCAAATTTGCCGTATCGATGAAAAAACGCATTGCGGAAATGATTTATAAAAGAAAGAAAGGTGAGAAGACACACCTAGTCGCTACAACCTTTTACCCTTGCTTGCTTTCGCACCTGGGGGAGTTCAAAGGGAGCTGACCGTGCGCAACTCACCGAAGCGCAATATTATAACATTTTTTAAGGATTAACTAATTTGAAGGCGGCTTTTTAAGTATCTCTGTTTTTTCTCCGAAATAAGTAGAGAAATTCCTGAGATCTTCCGCGAGTTCGCTATTGTTTGTCGCCTTGTGATAGGAATCAGCTAAAGACCGCAATGTATAGAACATCAACCGGTCCATTTCCTGCATTTGCATATCCTTAGTCCAAAGATCCATTCTAAGGGTTTCCCTTGAGTTTCTCTCAAAAATACTGACAAGAATTGCCTTTGCCTCTTGGCTATTCGAATTCTGAATCCAATCGATTCGCTCAGGAATTTTATCGTCTCCCAGACTAACTTCAAAAATGATTTTTTGCTTTTTATTTGACATCTTGTTCGAATTATGTTCTTTTCTTTTCCTGTAATTATATTGCTTGAATTCTAATATCTGGATTTTTATTGAGTAAATGTAATACTCCATTTCCACCAGAGAGATGGGCAGCTCCCACCACGGCAAATACTGAATGGTCATTCATTTTTCTGAGGATCTTCGAGCTCATCTTTTCATTCCTATCAGTAAGCAATATTCTTCTATGCTTTCCTAATGACTTTAATGTTTTCGAGTAAATCGAATGGATTTTCTGTTTGCCATATAAGTCGAATAAGTTCCTCGCTTTTCTTCTACTTCTCGAATAGCTGTTAAGATATTTTTTTAACCAGGATAATTGATCATCAAGGTCGATTTCCCTCAGAATTCTGTAGTGTTCAGAAGCACTGAGAATTCCTTCACAAGTTAGGCCGGTGGATTGAGCTTGATTCCATAAAAACTGATCCATAGCCATATCTACATCTAAATTAAGGTCTTTAATAATGAGAAGATTGTAGAGCAATAATGGTGGAAAAGCCAGAAAAAGATCAATGTCCAATCCATGTCTGGAGGCTATGATTTTTTTCCATTTCCTCAATGTATTCGAAGCCAGAAAGTTAGACCAATCTACGTTTAAATTTAAATCAGGTTGTACATCCAATTCTGTTTCTGCCAGAAAAATATCTGATTTAGAGATTAAATCAAGAGCCTGATTTCTGTTTTTTGGAAAATGCGAAAAAGAAACATGCATACTTCCTAATAAGTAGGAAGTATGTCTTTTATCACTGGATATTTTCCACAGGACGGAATCTCTATTTCTCATATGAAAATAGAGATTTACGCTTTAGTAATTATAAGGCAATACTTTGGAATTCTTGACATTAGAAAGTGTCATCAATGTCTTCAAGCGCTCAATTTCCTCGATTTGAGACAATGTTTTGAAGAGCAATTGCTCGTA
Source organism: Saprospiraceae bacterium (assembly GCA_965230755.1). Classification (GTDB taxonomy): domain Bacteria; phylum Bacteroidota; class Bacteroidia; order Chitinophagales; family Saprospiraceae; genus DATFJT01. Next base: position 52,582 of record CBDDLT010000015.1, read on the forward strand.
AGTAGGAATATCTTTACAAATGATTTTCAATAAAAAGTCTCCTTCACCCGTGATGATATAGCCCTCGGTAATTTCTTCTATCTTCTGGATTTTCTTCAAGAATTGATTGAGTGCCTTTTCCTTTTTCCATGCCAAAGAAACAAGAACAAAGGTCTGTACATTCAAGTCAATTGCTTCAGGATTAACCTCAGCATGATAACTAACGATGACATCATTTGATTCTAACTTCTTTACTCTCTCCAAAGTCGGGGCTGGAGAAAGGCCAATTTTTCTTGATAGGTCCAGGTTGGTGATTTTCGAGTTCTCTTGAAGTATTTTAAGGATTTTTAAGTCTAGCTTGTCTAACTTAATCTTAGGCATAATTATATTTTAATTTCTTAATAAAAAGATTTTCGGGGCTAAACGAATTAAAATTTCGTAATACTACGAATAACAGAAAAGAATATCAAATTATTTTAGGAAGTACTAAGAAATTAAAATAAATATTTGTTAATGATCCCGATCGTCTCTTCTTTATACTTTGCCGAAATTTCTTATGGAAATATACCCAGTGATAAATAATCGCTTTTGATCTTATTCAGGGCAGTCACGAATGCCGCTGTACGCAATGATTCAATTTCGCTATTACCCAGCTTGGTCTCTCGAATAACTCTGTAAGCATTTACCATAGTTTCTTCCAGTCCTGATCTAACCAAGTCGATTTCATCCGCTCCTTTGGTCAAGAGCGTCTTTTCCTTTTCGTCAATTCTTTTACCGGTTAAGTCCTCTATAAGATTAACCAAATTGGTATAAGTGTTCTGATTGAATCGCTTATCCATTCTACCAAATCTGATGTGAGATAGATTTTTTAACCATTCGAAATAAGAAACTGTAACACCACCAGCGTTGACATACATATCCGGAATAACGATGATACCTTTCTTGAGTAAAATATCTTCTGCCTCAGGAGTAACAGGACCGTTGGCCGCTTCAGCAACGATTTTCGCCTTTATTCGATCGGCGTTCTCTATGGTGATTTGATTTTCCAGAGCAGCTGGAACGAGAATATCGCACTCCATTTCCATCACTGCCTTATTATCTTTCAAAGTGGTACTTCCTGGGAATCCTAAAATAGAACCATGCTCATCTCGATATGCTTTCAATTCCTCTATATCGATTCCGTCCTCTTTATAGATACTACCTTCGTACTCGGCCACACCAATTACAATAGCACCACCTTCATTTGTTGATATTCTTCCGGTATGATATCCCACATTACCCAAACCTTGAATGATCATTGTCTTACCTTCGATACCTGGGCTTAATCCCAAGTGTTTTATGTCGTCAGCATTCATTAAAGCTTCGCGTATTCCATAGAACACTCCGCGACCTGTAGCTTCCGTTCTCCCTCTGATTCCATTTTGATTTAGCGGTTTTCCGGTAACACATGCCACTGCATCTACTTCACCGTGATGAAACGCCTGATAAGTATCCAATATCCAAGCCATTTCCCTTGCTCCTGTACCATAATCCGGTGCTGGAACATCAATACCGGGGCCGATGAATTTTTTTCGAATAAGCTCCGTGGTATACCTTCTCGTGATGGCTTGCAGTTGATTTTCATCGAGGGTAGATGTGTCAATCTTTATTCCACCTTTCGCCCCACCAAACGGAACGTCCACTATAGCACATTTATAGGTCATCAAGGCCGCCAATGCCATCACTTCGTCGCGATTGACATGTTGGCTATATCTGATACCACCTTTGGTAGGCATGCGGTGATGAGAGTGTTGGACTCTATACGCTTCTACAACCCTGTATTCGTCTCCAATTTTTACTGGAAACTGCACCTGGTAAACGGAGTTACATACTTTTATCTGAGCAAGTAAACCGCTATGTAAATCTGTAAATCTTGCGGCGCGATCAAAATTTCGTTCTACATTTTTAAAAAAACTAATATTGGCCATTTTCAATCCTATTTTCTATCTTTCTAATTCTTCGTTCAAGTATCAATAAAAAGATAATTATGCCTATAAAAATCGCCAAAACGACTGCGATAACACTAAAGTATTTAGATGCAAAAAAGAACTGAAGTAAGCCCATGTTCAAAAAAATATTTTGCAAGATCATAATCACTTTTATGATAAAAGATTACGCAATTTTAAGTGAAAAAAATATCAATTATGACGAATTGGAGATTTTTTTTCCTCATTCGAATTGCCGTTTAAAAATAAATTGATTTTAGCCGTTCTATACCATAGATTCGAAACCCACAGGAACATTAAAGTCCAGGCTATTACGGCCGGATAAAATACCAGTCTCATGGTGCCATCGAGATCTTCGCCGCCAAAACCCGGATTTCCACCATTTCCAGGATGAAGTGAGTCTTGAATACGAGGGACGACGAAAAGAAGTGGTATCATAGAAACAAAACAAAAAATATTATAGGCAGAACTTATTCTTCTCATTCTGTCCTTATCAGGTATTACTCTTCTCAAAATGAGAAAGGTCCCGTACATCATGACCACCACGGCCGACATATTTAATTTCACATCATTGGTCCAAAAGGTTCCCCATGTATTTTTAGCCCAAATTGATCCGGTGATCAAACCAAGGACTCCTAAAATAAATGCAACTAATATCAGGGCTTCTACTTTTAAATCAGTGAGTAGTTGGTTGCTGCGCAAATACATTATACTATATACCGCGGCTATGGCTCCCAGAATAATCATGGCAAACCACATGGGCACATGATAAAACAAATTCCTAATGGATTCCTTCAAAATATTGCGATAAGGGAAAGTCATATTATCCACCGCTTTCAGCTGAGGTCCCGATTGTAAAATAGTAGGTGTCGAAGAATCTTTCGCAAACTCGACATTCAAGGCTCTGGGTAAAACCGCCACTCCTCGTTCCGAACCGGAAATGATTATTGAAGCGTCCGCCTTTGGAGCAAATCCGTCAGGAATTCCAGCAATATCAAAATTCATTTCAAGTGCGTCTTCATCTATCCTGTCTAATGATTTGGCTTCTAGCCACTGATCTTTTGAAAACTTGAGAAATCCTCGAAGTTGTTCAGCATCAGATTCGACGTTATATATATTGGCGACTAAAGAATAATTATTGTCTTCGTTCAATTGATAATTACTCAAGGAACTTATGCCAGAACCCAGAGAAGTTCCTAATCCATATACCAGTACATAAACTGCAAGAACCGCTCCTATGGCTTTAAGCAAATAATTTTTTCCCCACATAAACTATGTTTTCCAAATTACACTAAACAACAAATAGGAAACCGCTGTAAACAATATAAAGATACCGAACAACCAGACCTCTTCATTTAACCATGACGAATCGATGGACATCGGAGTTAGAACAGATCGTTTTTTCCATACCGCTAATGTACTACTGAAAATTGGAATACTTAATGGAATAACCAGAAGATACAGCCAAGTGGAAGAATTACTGTTGATCGAAATAAAAAGAGTAGAACAAAATTGGATGACAGCATTGAGAGACAAAAGCATTAGTGCTATGCCGATTGCGATTTTAGTATTGATCACGAAGGCCAAACCAAAAAACTTCAATAACAAAATAATTGCAAAACCCAAGATCAGACTTGCGAGCCAACCAAAAATGGTTAGACCAATCCAAACCTGTTCAGAAGAATAGAGCTGATTAATTAAAGATTTATAGGTTTCGATATGATTCCAAATGAATACACGACAAAATGGAATAATAATTAAAACACTAACTAAAACGTATAATCCGGGAAAATTTGGCTCTGGTAAATTGTTCATAAGATAATATACCAGATATGATACAACCACCACATACAACATTAATTTTAATAATATCAAAGAACTACTGACATTTAGTTGCACTAAAAACCTAACAAACAACAAATTATTACGTATCATTTTCATTTAAACATTGAATTATACATGGTAATTTTGAAAAAAAAACAAAAATAATCTTTGCGTTTACAAACATGTACTTATATTTACGCCTAGAATTATCTGTTTTTGTGAGTAGATAATACCATTTATATGGTAATTTAAGACTTTATAAGTTTCAAAATGGTGCTGAAATTAGTTTAATTAAACTTAATTGCATAGTTTTAGGAACTTAGAGAAAATTAAAATGCTCAAAATCGCGAATTTCCCCCCCAAAAGCGCGGTTTAAATTTCATGTTTTAGTAATTTTTGGTACAAGACGAGAACGTTTGACTATGATTTATTATATGCGTTCTTGAAAACTATAATGATTGAAAAACTTATTATTAATTAAAATTGAAGCTATTATGAAAGTTAACTTAACCCCTTGGAGTCCAAAGAGGGCTATTTTCCAAAATGCTGCCTTTTTTGGAAAAACGTTGGTGGTTGCTGCTCTAGCTGTGTTGTCTTCATTTTCAATGAATGCACAGGGATGCGCTTGCAACGATAACGTTGTTCTGGGATTAAACGATTTTCCTAACGGAAGACCAACTGCTATTACAGCAGACATGATCCTGGAAGATCCTTCTTCTTGCGGAGCTAATTGGATTAGACTACGCCAGAATGGGATGTGGGTTGGTATTGATCCTGCTACTGGAGCAGACATCGATCCAACTGATTCAAATCCTAGATGGAATGAGATCTGGGTAGACTGTTCTTACAAAAACACTAGTGTTTATGCTGAGATTCTAGATGCAAATGGAGTAATCCAATGCTGGGGAACAGTAGACATTGAGGACAAGAAGAAGCCATCGTGTGTTATTCTTGACCTTACTTTGAGTTGTGATGTTGATCCTACTCCTGCTAATGTAAATGAGGCATATGGACAGGGAGCTACTAACGAAAACAGTAGATACGGTTATCCGTTCAGCAATGACAACTGTGGTACTCAAATGATGACTAAGACTTACTCTGACATTGAGACTTTGAATGCTTGTCACGTTGGTTACATTGACAGAACATGGACTGTAACTGATATGTCTGGTAACTCTACTACTTGTGCTCAGAGATTGACATTTGTTGATCAAACTCCTCCATCAATCACATGGCCTGATGATGTAACATTGGATTGTGCTGATGCGGATACTAGTCCTGATGCTTTAGGTGAGCCTGAAGTTTCTGACAACTGTGCTCAATTGGCTACTAGATATTATGATGCAGAATTCATTCAGTGTGAAGATGCTTGTTATAAAATCTTGAGAAGATGGGAAGTTTTAGACTGGTGTAAGTATGATGCTCAGACTGGTTCTGGTATCTACACTCACGAGCAAACTATTAAAGTAGTTGATGAGGAAGATCCTACATATTCACTTCCTGACACTCTTAAATTGGGAATTTCTACTATTAGAGGTTGGAACCCAAGTAGAGGTTGTGTTATCAATAACTTCGAGGCTCCTGAGCCAGACAGTTTAGATGATAACTGTGGTGACGTTTCTTGGTCAGTTGTTATGTATCAAGATAATAATGCTGATTGTGCTGTAGATAGTGGTGATGATTTATTGCCTACTGATGCTCAAGGAAGATATGATGATTTAACTTGTAATAACTACATCGCAGTTTATTCTATCCGAGATTGTTGTGGAAACTCTGTTTCTAAAACAGTTTGTGTTGTAATTTACGATGATGTTCCACCTGTCGCGGTTTGTGATGACTCTTCTAACTTGACTTTAACTTACGGAAGAAGAAGAGGTAATTGTACTTCTAGAAATGCGGATGGTTTCGCAGAAATTTGTGTTGATGCTATTGAAGATGGTTCTTCAGATAACTGTACTGCTGAGGTAGAGTTAGGTATTGCTAAAGGAGGTTTGTATGATCCTTCTACTCACAATAACCCACCAACAAGTGGTTATAGAGACTGTTTGACTTTCGATTGTGGAGACAAAGGTGAGCAAGTTGTTTGGTTGAGAGCATTGGATGATGCTTGTCCTTCTAACTGTGATGAGAGAGACGCTGGATACTGCTGGATGATCGTTGTTGTTGAAGACAAAAATCCTGCTAGATGTACTTTCGTACCTGCTGACGTAGAAGTTGAGTGTGGTGATGATATCTCTGAAGCTGCATTGGGTTCTGCTGAATTCGAAGATGAGTGTGATCTTGATTCTTGTTGGGTTGAGACTACTGGAGACCTTTACTGTGGTGGTACTTTGACAAGAACTTGGTATGCTAGAGACTGTGGTGGAAACATTACTACTTGTAGCCAAGATATCACTGTTGTATTGCCTAAGTGGGATTATGTATGTCCAGATGACGTAACAGTTGACTGTGATGGTTTAGAGAACACTAATCCTGATCCAGCTGATACTGGTGAGCCAAGTGTAAGTGTAACTGATACTTGTAACATCGTTGCTGTTCTTGGACCATTTGATTCAAGAGGACCAGTTATTGATTCTGATGATGACAAGATCGAAAGAACTTGGGAGATCATGGACTGGTGTACTGGTGACATCGAAGTTTGTACTCAGAAAATCGTATTGACTGGATGTAGAGGTTCTAGAGCTGCTGCTTCTATCTCAGGTGTTGTTTCAACTCCTGCAGGACAGCCTTTAGAAGGAGTTGATGTATCTGTTAATGGTATCAACACTCAAACTGGTGCTAACGGTGAGTATACTTTCTATAACATGTTTGTAGATGAGACTTATGACATTCAAGCTGCTCTTAACGGAGACGCTTCTGAAGGAATCAATACTTTGGATATTATCTTGACAAGACAACATATCTTGACTAGCAATCCATTTACTTCTGCTGATCAGTTCATAGCTGCTGATGTTAACAATGATATGAGAATATCTGCTTTCGACATCGTTACTATGAGACAAATGATCTTGAATGCAATCTCTGAGTGGAATACTCCTGTATGGACTATGATTCCTGCTACTACTAATATGATTGACAATCCATTGACTACTGGATACTCTACAGTATTCACTCACGACCACGTTGGTACTGCTGATGATGTAAACTTCATCGCTGTAAAGACTGGTGATGTTGATGGAAGCTTCAATATCAATAGCAGATCTAACGGTACAGTTTCTGTTAAAGTTGCTGACGCTATCGTAACTGCTGGTTCTGAAATTACTGTTCCTTTCACAATTGCTACTGATGTTCTTGGATATCAAATGACAATTGCTGCTAAAGGTTTAGAAGTAGTTTCTGTTCAAGGAGATGCTGCTAACTTCAATGTACAAGCTAACAGTGTTGCTACGAGCTGGGATGCATACTCTGGTTCAGATATGAACTTTGCAATCACTTTCAAAGCTGTTGAGAATGTATCATTGAGTGAAGCATTGGCTATCAACTCTGATATGGTTAAGTCTGAAGCTTACAGTAGAGATGGAGATATCAGTGATATCGTATTGACTTTCGATAATGGTAATGCTGATTTCGTTCTTTATCAAAATCAACCTAACCCATTCGTTGGTAACACAATGATTTCTTTCAACCTTCCTGAGGCTTTGAGTGCTGAAATCAATGTTTACGACGTAACTGGAAAGGTTATCTACAATAATAACGTGGATGGTGTTAAAGGGTATAACACTCACAACATCAATCTTAACGTAACAGGTGTATTGTACTACACAGTTGAGGCTGGAGAGTATAGTGCAACTAATAAGATGATCAGTAGCAAATAAAAATTTGTGAAAGATTAATATGACTTGAAAGGGGATGCTTTTGCATCCCCTTTTTTTATTTATTGTAAAAGCATTAGTAATTTTGCATTCATCTTAATGCAAAAAATCATATGAAAAAAATTGGTATTCTAGGAGGCGGACAGTTGGGAAGAATGTTACTTCAAGCAAGTATTCCATTCAATGGTGATTTTTATTTTATGGATCATTCCGCAGCACCCCTAAAATCTATCCATACCAATTTCTTTGAAGGAAGTATTCAGTCCAAACAAGAAGTCCTTCAATTCTCACAAAACAAAGATGTCCTTAGCATAGAGATAGAGAATGTATCCGTTGCGGCCCTCGAAGAAATACACACAAATAAAGATCAAATAGTCATCCCCAATCCACATTCTTTAAATATTATCAAGGATAAAGGGCTTCAGAAGTCATTCTATCGGGACAATGGCTTACCAACTTCCAAATACGCGCTTGTAGACGATCTTAAAACGCTTAAAGAGAGAATAAATACCGGAGAAATACAGTATCCATTCGTCCATAAGACCCGAACAGGAGGATATGATGGCAAAGGAGTTCAAATTATTAACTCAGAAGAAGATTTAGTACATGCATTCGATGCACCGAGTGTGGTCGAGGAAAAAGTCAAAATTTACAAAGAACTAGCCATCATCATCGTGAGATCATTAGCCGGAGAGACAAAAACTTATTCCCCTGTAGAAATGATCTTTAACCCCAAGGCAAATCTTGTAGAATATGTAGCATCACCAGCAGTAATTGATAAGAAAGCAGCGGATAATGTAAAATCCATTGCCATGAGTCTGGTTGAAAAGCTCAACTTTCATGGTCTGCTTGCGATAGAATTCTTTCTCACAAATGAAGGAGAGATATTAATCAACGAATGCGCTCCTAGAACACATAACAGCGGGCATTGGACCATTGAGGCTTGTTATAGCTCTCAATTCGAACAGCATGCAAGAGTATTGCTAGATCTACCACTGGGCAATACTGAAATGATGCATCCTAATGCCATTATGTTCAATTTACTTGGTGAACCCGGATATCAAGGAAAAGCAAAATATGTCAATCTCGATTTAGCCTACCAGCATCCTGCGGCTAAAGTTCATCTCTATGGGAAGGAAATCACAAAACCCTATAGAAAAATGGGACATGTAACCATGGTTGGAGATGATAAGGCTCGTTTGTTTGAAGAAGCGCAAAAATTAAACCATCAAATAAAAGTAATATGTCATGAGTAAGGTAGCAGTAATAATGGGTAGTGATTCGGACTTGCCCATCATGCAAGAAGCCATTGATTTTCTCAATTCGATGAATATCTCGAATGATGTGGCTATCGTTTCCGCACATCGTACACCGATATGGATGAGTGAATTTGCTCAAGGGGCTCAGGAAAAGGGCTATGATGTTATTATTGCCGGAGCCGGAGGTGCGGCCCATCTACCGGGAATGGTAGCATCCTTGACCAATTTACCTGTTATAGGAGTTCCTATTAAGTCTAGAAACTCTATTGATGGTTGGGACTCGATCCTTTCTATTCTTCAAATGCCCAACGGTATTCCTGTCGCTACTGTAGCGCTCAACGGTGCCAAAAATGCAGGTATACTAGCTGCAAGAATACTCTCTATAAAAGAACCGAGAATAAGCGAACTATTAGAACAGTACAGGGCGGATATGGAGCAGAAAGTGATGAAAAAAAATGACGCTCTAGGAAAATAATTATTCTTCCTTAATCATTGATGGAAAAGGGTTTGAATGCACCATATTTAGGTAAAACTTTGGCTGATTTTTCGGAGAATGCCACAATATAGTAATCGGAAAAATCCTCCTTTTCGAACTCCTCATTTAACTCCCAATTTAGTTCTTCAGACTCATCCTCTGAAGGAAAAATCTCTTTTACTTGGTATGGAGCTCCTTTTTCAGATCTATAGAACACCTTCACCTTAGATGCCTTCGCTATTTTAGCCTGAAGCGTGATCTTTTCGCTTTTATCAGCTTTTACCTCAGTAATTTCAGGAGGAATGATATTCACCATTGGATGTTCGGCCAAATAGTCCTTTCTTCCCCTCATCAATTCTATCAATCCAGGGACCATTATTCCGGCATTGTTGTAATCCTTTTCAAAATAAGTTTTATAATTGGTCGGTTCATAGAGGCCGTTTTTATCGTTAAGAATGTGAGTATTTGCTGCAATGGAAATACTATCCATATAAGACACATACCTTTCATTGGCGATCCAATCCTCGTACATGGTTCGCACATGATCCAAATAAATCAATCTTGTATCCTTGTCAATAAGCAATTCTTTGATAAGTGGTCTCTCAGGGTTATTGACATGCAAAAACACCGACAAATTCATCATTTCCTCCGGATTTAAGGGCTTTAAATCATCCGAAAAGCGGAAACCTCCAAATGCCATATTCATGTCCCATATAAGGGGCTGAAAAACACCAAAGGAATCCCTAAAGAGATAATAATTATGACAGAACCTACCCGTATAACTGTCCAGGTTTACAAAGACGGTATTGAAGGCATGCATCCACAAGCATGCATCCACATTGATCAATTCAGAAATCTTTTCTGAACGCCCTTTTAAAGCTTTAGTAAGCTCAATCAGATGCTTCCATTCCTTGCCTGTATCACTTTTACTTTCGTAATAAGGCTTGTAGCAGTCAGAATCATCCCCTAAGTACTCTAGTGAAGCATTCTGCCCACGTTCACAACCTCGCGGGTGTGGTTCATGCCACTCAGGATCACACTTAATGAAGTCTCCTTCCTTATATCCGAAATTCTTCTTCAGAAAATGCCCATCGATCGACTCCGTACTGGTATACAAACCTACCGACTCATCGTTAATTTTTAATTGAGCGAAATTAGCTCTGGGAGCAATCATGTAATCTCTGGCAATTCTATATGCCAAGATTTCCCTAACATACGATGGATCGCTAAAGATATTGGAGAGTTTAAGTTTTTCTATTTTACCAATGAAGTGCTGTCCGTCAATGAACTTATCGGAATCAATATTGAACGGAAGTTTTTTCTCTTCCTTCTTTAGTGTGCTGTAGAAAGAACTATTGCCTTTATATCGTACTCCAACAGAATCATATTTAATCCCATTTATTGTAATCTGGGCCGGTACCCTCTTCTTGGAGTACTTCTTCTTATAGTGGGTAAGCTTATTATTCCAATACTCGTGATAGAATTCTAATTCAATCTCGTTGACTTGTTGAATGGAGTAAAAACCATCATCCTGAGCACCGCTTAAAAGAGGCAGGGCGGTGATAACGAATAAGAGCCGATACCCTTTGTACAACAGATTATTTAGATTTTTGATCACTTATTAATTTCCTCTAGATCGATATTGTACTTTTCAAACGTATAATTAGCAGGATAATATGCCTCCATCTTAATATTTTCCGTTTTTATGTAGTAATCCATGCTTGAAGAACCCTCTCCTGGTACCTTAATAGAATAAACTTTGTCTTTGGCCTTTTTATCAGGCTTTGATCCGTCATCTTTGAGAAGCATGTGCTCATAACTATCTTTATTATCTAATTTATAGTAAAGATGCACTCGCTTAGGAAAACCCTTCAATCTGACATACATTGTATAGTCTTCTATTCTATTCGAAGATAATTCATCTCTTGTTTTAAAACTGATATCAGTGATTTTTGGAGCCAAGTCCGTATTGAGATCTACTGTCTTTAAATAACTTCTTCTACTCTTGAGAAAGGAACTGATTCCAGGGATCTTGCTAACCTTACCGGTGACCTCTGTCTTGCTATTTAGAAATTGCTCATAATCATAATAATTCTTCCCTTCCTTGAACCTTTCATTCTTGATCACCGTCTGCAATTGATCAATTCTATCACTGTACCAGCCCGACTTTAAAAACTCACTGTATAATTCATGATAAAAAGCCTTGTACTTCATTTCATTTTCCTTATACGACATCACCTTACTGACGAGAGGTTTTTGACTGTCATTAGAATAACTGTAAGGGCTAAACTTCTGTAGTTTTTCTATACTCAAATCCGAGCCTGTTCCAGTATTCTTAAAACTTCCAAACGAAAGATGAACAGCCCAAGGAAAGATATAAAATTGACCTTCAGGATTTCTGTACAGATAATAATTCCCACTATTGGCTCCGATGTAAGATTTGAGATTAACGGTTAGGTTATTTAAAGCCAAATACCAGAGTAGTTGATCAACATTAATGATATCGTTCAGTTCGTCAGCCGTAAGCGCATCATTATCCAATGCAAAGGTTAATTCCATTAGATCATCCCATCCTCCGTCTGAAATCAATTGGAAATCATTAAAATAACAGAGTGGTGATTTTTCATTCAACAAACTCGCTCCAACCTCCTTCAAGCATACGTCAGACATTTCTTTAGACTTTTCCGCATTTTGTGCACCAGCAGAAATCAGTGTCCCATCCGCATCTCCAAAGCGCTTATTGATGAAATCATCGTTAACCGCTTCTATGTTCGTCATCACACCAAAGCTTTGATTATTGATCGTTAAGACTGCATAATTAGCTTTAGAAGCGTGCATGAATTTTCTAGCCATTTCCATGTATAGCACTTCACGAACCATCGAAGGATCTCTTAAAGCTTCACTTAACACTATATCACTATAACCATTGTGGTGCTGCGTTTTATCTACTAAATCCAATTTGATTTCGAAAGAAGATTTTTTACTTCTGGACAAGTTGGTTAGGTTTTTGGCGTATCGAATTCCAGAGAAAGGATATCTATTATCATTAATTACAACCGTACAAAACAAATAATCGTCTCCATTCAAATAAATCGAATCGAGATATTTCACCCAATTTTCTGTAGGGGTTTCAATCTCTATTTTCTGAATGACATCCACTTGATAGAAACTATCCTGTTCCTGTGAGAAGGACATCGTAAAACAGAAACTAATTAGTAAAATTATGATATATCTCATGTTGATTTTAATTGCTATAAGAAATACTAAAAGAAGCTAATTTAGGAATTTCAAGGCATAATAATCAAGAATCCCTCTTTTAAGTTCAGAACAATCTTCTACCATTTGTCTGCTCCTTATCAGGTACGATTAATACGGCGTCTTTCCCCTCTTCATTCAACAAGGCCAAGACCAAAACTTCGGACATGAAATCAGCTATTTGACGCGGACGAAAATTGACCACAGCGAGAATTTGTTTTCCCAATAAGTCATCGGGTGTGTAATTCTCCATCAATTGGGCTGAAGACTTTTTCGTTCCTATTTCCGGGCCAAAATCTATTAACAATTGATAGGCAGGTTTGATCAAATCGACTTTAGCCGTGACAGAAATGATACTTCCCGATCGAATATCTAATTCTGCAAAGTTTTTATACTCTACGAATTCCATAAAGCCTGTATGTGCAAAACGATATTCAGAAACATGACCGCACAAAGTGCCAATGCCAGTATGCGTATCAAGGTTCCATATCTCTCCTTTAACAAGTCGAATTGCTTTTTTAATGATGGATCTTCTACCTTCACCAATCCCCTAGCGATCATATAGACATACAGTCCAATTCCAAAGAATATTATTTCAAAAGCTAGTCCTAAGTATTCCATCAATCTCTATTATATATATTCGAAAAAACCGGTTTTCCTATTCTTCTCTACCTCATTGGCCTTAAAGTATCTTCCATTCATCGCAACATACACCCCTCTATCCAATGCTTGCGCAAATGCAATAGCAGCTCCCAAATTGAAAAATCCATCGCTGGAATCACCAAAAGCGTAAGGAATCATTGCTCCTGTCAATACTATCGTCTTATCAAGCTTGGCCTCCGTCAATACTTTTGCTGTTTGTACCATCGTATCCGTACCATGAGTTATCACAATGTGCTCAAATTTACTTCTCTCACAGCTTCGGATAATGATCTCTCTGTCGGTATCTGTCATTTCCAGACTATCGACCATCATCAGGGTCTTTACATCAGTCTTAAGTGTACACCTACCTCTTCGAAACATCTCTTTAAGATGGGTGTCCTGAAAATAGAGTTCACCGGTAATGAAGTTATAGGCTTTGTCAAAAGTTCCCCCTGTTACAAATATTTGAATGCCTTCTTTAGTCATTGATTATGTTTCTTTCTCCTCCAATATAAATGAAGTAAATCAATTTGTAGACATTAGTATTTCACTTTTTCTCAAGAAATATACCCCTACTATGAAAAGGACAAAAAGCAGGATTAAAAATCCAATCTTGACCCAAGAAAGCGGTTTTTTCCCGTATACCCTACCCGTCTGTCCATTGATTACAAAATGATAAATTTTGTTATTGTATTTATAGGCACTCAGCCATACCGGCAAAACTAACAACTTAAAGGTTTGGTCCGTTTTGGTACTAACCACGTGAAGGTTCCTCTGTACATCACCACCCAATTGAGCTGAACACATATGGCGTAGTTTGTAGTCCATAACCTGATCTGACAACTGATAAGCTTCATCTAGCTCTACATCATAAACTTCTGTTTCCCAGCCTAATAGAAGTCTATGGTCGAAGTTGACCACTTCATTCAGGCGATATGGTAAAACCCGTGAAAGGAGTTCTCTATTGATTTTATTACTCCCGGAAATCGTAACGTCATCAAAGAAATGGTCTAATCTCCCATTTCTTGATTCCCATCGTACTTTCCTCACTTGTTGGGTTTGCATTCTACCATTGATTCGAACACGTTCGCTGACATAATAATAATGTCCAGCTTGGCCGCTCCAAACAGAGTTCGTTTTGGCGTCGAAGGTCCAAAAAGGAATGTAGATACCATGAAGGTTTTCCATGGTAGAATGGGACCTTAACTTAGAAGGATGAAACCAGCCTTGATTGATCCACTTCTTAAATGCTTTACTTGCCTCTTGCGAACTGATATAAAAAGGGATGATGCCAATGGGATTAATGAATTTCTTGGCTATGGCTGTCTTGTTAACGCTTTGAGATGAACAAAACCCACAATTCAAGCTTACAACATCCTTTTCTATTATGAAATTAGCGCCACAATTCCCACATTGGTATCCGTAATCATCGACATAGGACGGCTCAAAGCCCTTAAGCTTATCTAAAGCCACCTTAAGTTCATTTTCAATGACTTTATCACTCTCCGGATTGGCATCTTCAAGATACCCGCAATAACTGCAATGAATTTTTTTCTTCTCGGCAGAATAGACCAAGTGGTTTCCACAGCTTGGGCAATCTTCGAAGTGGGCTTGTAGTTGATCAAGCTCTTCGAGATGTCCATTTTCCCAGTAGATTTTATCCATGTTAAATTCTACTCAACAGTTCTTTCTTTTTGGTTTCGAACTCTTCTTCGGTCAAAATTCCCTCTTCTTTGAGTTTACCCAATTCTTTGATCAAACCAATGATATCCTCTTTGGACTCTGTAGGTTGGGCACTGTTATTATTGCCATTATTTCCACCTTGCATCATTGTGGCCATACCGAAGCCCATTCCCATGCCAATTCCTTCACTCGCTCCGCCACCGGGATTTTCGGCTGCCTTTTCAATGGCATTAGAACTTTGGAAGTCCCTGAATTTATTCATATCGTCGACCATATTCATATTGGTCATTTTATCGTAAAACTCCTCTACTTCTTTAGGAAGTGAGGTACTTGATACCTGGAATTTTACCAATTCGATGCCTAAGCCTGTTAATTCTTCCTGAATAATGGGTTTAATAATCTCACCTAGCTCGGAATACTTGGAAGCAAGGTCCATAACAGGAATCTCAGCTTCAGCCAATGCTTCCGCAAATTTAGGAGCGATAACCGGCCTTAAAGCCTCTTCCAATTCCTCTACTTTTACGATGGATTTCGTGCCGGCAAACTCTTTGTAAAACTTCTGAATGTCATTGATCCGAATAAAATATACTCCGAAAGCCTTAATTCTAACCTGTTTGAAATTAGGGTCCTTTAGAATAATCGGATTAGCTGTTCCCCACTTAAGATTAGTAAATAGTTTTTTACTGAAAAAATATACATCCGCTTTAAAAGGAGACTTAAACCCCATTTCCCAGCTCCTCAATGTTGTGAGGACTGGAATATTTTCCGTAATCAGTTCATATCGACCAGGTTCGAATTGATCTGCAAAGGTCCCTTCATTCAAAAAGATGGCCTCTTGAGTTTCTCTAACCGTCAACTGGGCACCGTACTTAATCTCACTGTCTCGATCGGGAAATTTCCACATCATCACATCCGATGAATCTTCTTTCCAATCAATTACTTCAATGAATTCGTCTTTCAAAAAACTAAAAATGCCCATATTATTATTTTATTTAAACACATTCATATTAAAGTGAATCCAGATCAATTAGTTCCCTTTTTTACATTAAGGCTATGTTGTATTTACTTGACAACTACATTGATCATCCGATTGGGTACAACAATGACTTTAACGACATTCTTGTTTTCCAACCATTTATGAAGACTTTCTAGCTCGAGAGCGGCTTTTTCCAGGTCTTCTCGAGAAGTATTTCTATCGAATTCTGCGACAGCTCTCTTCTTGCCATTGATACAAAGTGGATATTCTATTGTTGATTCCACTAGATATTGAGGATTAAAATCCGGGAAGCTGGCATTCATTACCGTATCTGAATTGCCCAAAGCAAACTGCCATAATTCTTCTGCCAAATGTGGTGCAAAAGGAGCCAATGCAAGACACATCTTCTCCATTATTGCCTTATTGTTGGACTTGATGGCCATCAAATCATTAACCGCAATCATCATGGCTGAAACGCAGGTATTCATACTCAATCTTTCCAGATCCTCTTGCAATTTTTTCAATAAACAATGAAGAACTTTCAATTCCTCTTTGCTCGGTTCGTCATCAGACAAATCCTTCAAGTTGTCGTCTTGATCGTAAAAGAGCGCGTAGAACTTGTTGAGGAATTTACTCACTCCGCCTATATTTTGCGTATCCCAGGGTTTAGACTGCTCAATCGGCCCCAAGAACATCTCGTAAAGCCTAAAACAATCCGTTCCGTATTTGGCTACTACATCATCCGGGTTGACCACATTGAATTTTGATTTTGACATCTTTTCAATCTGATGACCACAGATGTATTCATCTTTTTCATTGGTAATAAATACGACTTGATTCAGGTCTTTTCTGGTCTCACCAAAAGCCTTCATATCCAACTTATCCCCATGTTCTACCATGCTTATGTCTACATGCAATCGCGAAACCAATCTTTCTTCTTCAACCATATCTCTCGATACAAATAGTGCAGTATTGCAGCAGTATTCAAGAATATCCTGGCTTTTTGTAGCACCGGTAATCTTATCTAAGAGCACCTCAGGAGTATGGTAGTTATAGAAAACCTCCTCAATTGAAATAGGCAAAAATATGTATCCGGCTCCTTCAATCGATTTCTTTCTTTTGTTAAAGTAGCGTTGAAGATCAACCACAGACTTTAACTCTATTACTACCTTAGATAATGTACAGGCAAAGTCCGCACTAAAGGTGTGACCATCTTCGCCTTCGATTAATACATTCGACTCAAAAGAAGAAATGTTCTTTTGTAATAATTTTCTCAAAAAGCCCTCAGCAAAATTCTCATTAGCTCGATATACAAAACTGGATCTACCTTGAATCATCCCTTGATTTACCAGTTTTCTAAATGGCTCATCAATGGGCGAATGACCTATATCGTAGAGAAATTTACACCACATTCTGGCATACAACAAATGTCCAACGGCGTGTTCAGCACCCCCGATATACAAGTCGACATCACCCCAATAATTTTTTGCTTCTTCGGAAGCAAAGCTTTCCGAATTATTAGGATCCATGTATCTGAAATAATACCATGATGACCCGGCATAACCCGGCATTGTATCAGTTTCTCTACTCGCACCATTGTATTCAACCCAAGATTTTACCTTAGCCAAAGGAGAATGTCCGTCAGAAGAGGGTAAAAAGTCTTCGGTATCCGGAAGTTCTACCGGCAGTTCATCGGTAGAAATCAATTGAATCAATCCATCATCTCCATATGCTATGGGAAATGGTTCTCCCCAATATCGCTGTCGAGAAAAGTTCGCATCCCTCAACTTGTACCTTACCTCTGCCTTCCCTAAGCCCTCTTTTTCAAGGTATTCAATCATTTTCTCAATGGCTGACTCCTTCTCCAAACCATCCAAGAATTGGGAATTAACAGCAACAGTTTTACCTTCTTTTTCTTCTTGTATTTGAGGAATTGGAAGACCAAACTTACTGGCAAAACGCTTGTCTCTTTCATCACCATCCGGTACCGCCATTATGGCTCCGGTACCATAATCTTTCAAAACATATTCGCTGATGTAAATTGGAATCTTTTCCCCATTAATAGGATGGATAGAATAGGCCCCGGTAAAAACACCGGACATATCATTGTGCTCGCTCATCCTCTCTCTTTCAGATCGAGAACCAACATATTTGATATAATCCTCTACTACCCTCTTTTGTGCCGGTGAGCTAATCTTTCCTACCAATTCCAACTCAGGTGCCATTACCATAAAGCTAGCACCAAAAATGGTGTCCGGACGAGTGGTGTATATTTCAAGCTTATCGTCAAATTGATCAATGGCAAATTCTATCCTAGCACCCGTAGACTTACCGATCCAATTTTCCTGCATTATCTTCAATGCCGTGCTCCATTCAAGCTCTTTAAGTCCGTTGAGCAATCTATCCGCATAAGCAGAAGTTCTCAACGACCATTGCTCCATGGGTTTCTTGATAACCGGAAAACCCCCACGTTCTGATAATCCATCCTTTACCTCATCATTGGCCAATACAGTTTTAAGTTCTTCACACCAATTGACGTAGGCAATGTTTCGATAAGCCAACCTGTAGTTCATCAAAACATCCTGCTTTTCCAAATCGGAAAATGCGGACCACTCCGCGGCACTGAAGCTGTGTTCTTTAGCGCCATAGGCATTCAAAGAATCTGTCCCCTGCCGATTAAAGTGTTCGGCTAAGGCCTGAATCGGTTTGGCTTTATCCTCTGCTATATCATAATAGTGCTCGAACATCTGACTGAAAATCCACTGGGTCCACTTGTAGTACTCCGGATCACAGGTCTTGATTGATCTGCTCCAGTCATAATTCAAACCCAACATCTTGAGCTGTTCCGTATATCGCTCGATATTCTTTTCAGTAGAATCTGCCGGATGAACCCCTGTTTGAATGGCAAATTGCTCTGCCGGCAATCCAAAGGCATCATATCCCATCGGATGAAGGACATTATATCCGCACATTTTCTTGTATCTGGATATGATATCACTCGTGATATAACCTAAAGGATGCCCAACATGTAAACCTTTACCACTTGGATACGGAAACATATCCAGACAGTAGAACTTCTTCTTATTCGAGTCAATTTCTACCTTGGAAACTTGATTCTGTTCCCAATAGTCTCTCCACTTTTGTTCGAATCGCTGTGGATTATACGCCATATAATTAATGTCTTAAAGTCAAATTCCTTGATCGATCATCGCATCAGCGACTTTCACGAAACCGGCGATGTTCGCCCCGTTTACATAATCTATTCTTCCATTTTCCGTGCCGTAGACCTTACACTGTTCATGGATACTTTTCATGATACCATGTAATTTTTGATCTACTTCTTCAGCAGTCCAAAAAGAATGGGTTGCATTCTGTGCCATTTCAAGACCACTTGTTGCTACCCCACCGGCATTACTTGCTTTACCAGGAGCGAATGCAATGTTGTTTTTTCTGAATAGATTGATGGCTTCCGCCGTACAAGGCATGTTTGCTCCTTCAGCGACAGCAATACAATCGTTTTTAATCAAATGCTTAGCGTCTTGCTCATCCAATTCATTTTGAGTAGCACACGGCAGCGCAACATCGCAAGGTACAGACCAAGGATTCTGCCCTTCACTATATAACACCTTGAATTCATCTGCGTATTCCTTGATTCTTCCTCTTCGCTCATTCTTCAAGGCCTTGATCCATTCGAGCTTCTCTCTATCAATACCATTAGGATCAAACACAAATCCTCCGGAATCACTCATCGTAAGTACTGTTCCTCCTAAATCCAAGACTTTCTCTGCGGCAAATTGAGCAACATTACCGGAACCGGAAATAACCGCTTTTAAACCTTCGACCTTCTTGCCAGCCTCCTTCAACATTTCCTCCAAGAAATAAACACAGCCATATCCGGTGGCCTCAGGACGGATTAAGCTTCCGCCATAGCTTCTTGATTTGCCCGTCAAAACGCCAGTATGTTCTCCTTTGATCTTCTTATAACGTCCGTATAAAAATCCGATCTCTCGAGCCCCAACTCCTATATCACCAGCTGGAACATCGATATTGGGTCCAATGTATCTTGATAACTCCATCATGAAAGCCTGGCAAAATCTCATTACTTCGCCGTCAGATTTTCCTTTAGGATCAAAATCAGATCCTCCTTTTCCACCTCCCATAGGAAGTCCTGTCAAACTATTTTTAAAGATTTGTTCAAATCCCAAAAACTTAAGGATGCTCTCGTTTACAGTTGGATGAAAACGTAAGCCACCTTTATATGGTCCAATGGCATTATTGAATTGAACTCTATATCCTCTATTAACTTCTATCTCATTCTTATCATTTACCCATTCTATCTTAAAAGAAATAACGCGATCTGGCTCTGCTACTCTTTGTAAAATATTGAAATCGGCGTACTTTTTATGCTTCCTTATGTAGGGGAAAACTGATTCGACTACTTCATCAACAGCCTGTAAAAATTCTGGTTGTCCTGGGTTTTTTCTGCGAAGATTATCAATAAATACGTCAATCTCGCTTACTGTAGTTGTACTCATCGTTTTAAAAATTTTATCTGTAACTAACTTCCTTTACCGCCTTGATAATTTTTTCAGGGTTCGGCAAATACTCTTCCACAAAAACGCCTGCATAAGGCAAAGAAGTATCCGCAGCATTGACTCTTGTTACCGGTGCATCCAGGTAGTCAAATGCATATTTTTGCATTCGATAAGTTACCTCAGCTGAAATTGCACCATAGGGCCAGCTCTCATCAACCACAACCATTCTATTTGTCTTCTTGATCGAATTGACCAAGGTTTCATAATCTAAAGGTCGAATGGTTCGCAAATCTATTACTTCAGCACTTATCCCTTCCTTAGCTAGCTCTTCTGCGGCCTGAAGTGTGGGGATCATCATTTTATTGTAACTCACCAAAGTAACGTCTGTTCCTTCTCTTCGAACGGCTGCTTTTCCTATTGGCGTAAGATATTCCTCCTCTGGAACTTCGCCCTCAAATCCATACAACAACTCGGACTCCATCATACAGACGGGATCATTGTCTCTAATGGCCGACTTAATTAATCCTTTGGCATCAGCAGGATCAATACAAGAAACCACTTTTAATCCGGGCGTGTTGGCCATCCATGACTCAAAAGTCTGACTGTGTTGTTGAGCCAATTGTCCTGCAGATCCACTCGGTCCTCTGAAAACAATGGGACATTGAAATTGACCAGCTGATTGACTCAAAGTCTTGGCTGCATTATTGACAATCTGATCGAAGGCCAAAACAGCAAAATTCCAGGTCATGAATTCTACAATAGGTCTTAAGCCATTCATAGCCGCACCTACGCCTATTCCTGCAAATCCCAATTCGGCTATGGGTGTATCGATGACACGCTTCGAACCAAACTCATCCAACATGCCCTTACTTACTTTGTAAGCGCCATTGTATTCCGCGACTTCCTCTCCCATGAGAAAAACTGATTCGTCTCTTCTCATTTCCTCGCTCATTCCCTCTCTAAGCGCATCTCTCAGTGACAATTTTCTAGCCATACTCATTTTTGATATAAAAAAACCTAAAAATACATGCTATTGTCGACTATGCCAACAATTTAACCAACCAATCCCGAACATCAGATTTTCCAAAGGAACCCGAACTCATCATCAATAAATTCGTATTGTTATAATCCATTTCAGATAGATGTTCGTACAATTTATCCGAGGAAGTAAATACCTCTATATCATCTCTTCCCATTTCTTCCCTAATTATCTCAGCAGACAACACCGGGAGTCTTTTGATCTCCAATGTTTTCGGACTGTAGTATATCAATAGCGTATCGGCATCATTGGTTTTGTCGCGATAATTCGACAAAAAATCTTTGTTTAGGCTCGAATAGGTATGCAACTCAATGACGGCAATGGTTTTCCTTTCCGGGAATGCTGACTTCACCGCATTGATGGAAGCATTGACTTTAGAAGGCGCATGAGCAAAATCAACAAACCCCAAGCGGTCCTTCTGATCTACTATTTTCTCTAGTCTCTTGCTAGCAGTGCTAAATTTGGACATGGATTCATAAAAGACTGCCTTATCCATTTGTAGGATGTCAGCCACCTTTGAGACCGCTGTCATGTTCTGCATATTGTGTCGTCCGATCACCTCCAATCCCCACTCCTTATTATCATCTACAAGAAAGAACTTCCCATTCCGAACAGCATAATCCAAGCAATTATAGGGATAGGGATCAATGTGACCGCACTCACTGATTAGCTTAGATAAGACTTCATCCTCTTCATTGTAGATTACCTTGGCATCCGGTTTGAGTGTATTCAGATATGCCCTAAACTGATCAATATATATGGACTCCGTTGGGAAAGCATTCATATGATCCCAGGCTATACCAGTGATAATAGTGATCTGAGGTCTGTAATGGACAAACTTCGGACTCGAATCCAAGCTAGAAGTAGGATACTCATCGGCTTCGAGAATAATATAAGGAGCTGAAGCCGTTAACTTAAAGGATCGACTAAAATTTTCCAACTTGGCTCCAACCAAATAGTCAAATTCTCGATTGGCTTCTTTAAAAAGTGTCATAAGCATGGCAGTTACTGTCGTCTTGCCATGGCTTCCTGCAACGGCGATACGCTTCTTATCCAAACTTCTCTCATGAACGAATTCCGGAAAGCTCTTCACTGTAATACCTAATTCTTGTGCTCTGATCAGTTCCGGATTATCAGAATGAGCATGCTTTCCCAGGACAATCAAATCTATGTCTTTTGATATCTTTTCAGGAAACCAACCCTCTTTGTCGGGCAGGAGACCATACTCTGATAAACGTGTTCTGGCCGGATCATAAATGATATCGTCGCTACCTGTTATCGCATATCCCAGCAAGTGCAACTGTATGGCCAGGCTATGCATAATACTTCCTCCAATGGCAATTACATGAACTTTCATCCTGCAAATATGCAATTAATTCATATATAGGATGCAGATAAAAATGCAGTTTCTCTTGCTTTTTTTAACAACAAATAACAATTTTGCATTGCTATGCGTTTCCTTATAAAATTAGTTAGATGAAAAAGCTTAAAATAAATAAATCCAACACTTTCATTTTTGCAGCATTACTTTTTGTAATGAGTTCTTGTAATCGTGGAGTTGGATGTCCTAATAACTTCAAGATTTCCAGCTTCTTAGAAGCAGTATTCCCATTCATGTTCTAAAGACAGGATTCTGTCTGTTTAGCGCATCGGGATGGAAATTGTCCGAACCAAGGATCATTCTCATACATTAAGATCTGAAATCTGGGGTGATCTTTATCATTCCGTTCACGGTGCCATTCAGGAATCGAAACATGTTTTCATTCGGCAAGGATTGTATAAATGCATGGCAAAAACCGAAAAAATTCGGATTTTTGAAATGGGTTTTGGTACCGGATTAAATGCCTTTCTAAGTTGCTTAGAGAGCATTGAAAAAAATTTAAGCATCATCTACGATAGTGTAGAATCCCACCCCGTTGATACAGCTGTGATAAACTCACTTAACTATCCTGACTTTCTAGGAGACAATACCAGATCAATTTTCGAAAAAATACATGACGCACCATGGAATTCTCATATGGAGATAACTCCTCAATTTTTCTTGCATAAGTACCATACAAAACTCCAGGATTTTATTCCTGAAAGCCAATATTCATGCATCTATTTTGATGCCTTCGCTCCTAATACTCAAAGTGAACTCTGGGAAACGAGCATTTTTGAAAAGATGTTTGAGATGTTGGAAGATGGCGGTTTCTTAGTCACCTATTGCGCCAAAGGATATGTCAAAAGAAACCTGAGGTCAGCAGGTTTTGAGGTGATTGCACTGCCTGGTCCTCCTGGTAAAAGAGAAATGACCATGGCGAGGAAGAATTAGAGGGGGTTCCCTTACCCTATTAATTATAGTTCTTTGATTCCTATAACAAAAGTTATATCCACTGACTTTTTTTCCTCTTTAATTTTGGTTCTAGAAAGAATATAAGCAAGGTGGATCACCTGTCTTCATAATTTAAGCAATATGACCACAAACGATAGTGGGTCATATCATCTGGATATGAATGTATCCTCATCATGCTAAACTATGAACCAACATTTTTAACTTTTAATCGATAATACCTATGCCTTGGAATGACCAACTGACTCAACTCAATCAAATCTTAGCACAACTTTATCCTAATAGGGAACAATCTTATCGAATTGTGGATATGGCGGGTATAAGATTAGGAACGATAAACTTCAAGGATGTCCCTATTGATAACTGGTATTATATTCTAAAAGAAGCTGATAAAAGAGATAAAGTTGAAGAGCTGGTTCAAGTAGTTATTAACGAATATCCTAATAGGGAAGATCTAAAAAATCTATTCTTACGGGCTACGGAAAGAAATCCAATGCAACCCGTGGAACAGGTTTATATGAGCACATTGAAATCTCTGTTGATGGAAGGAAAAATAGATGTTGCAATTAATGAGCTCGAAAAAATAGCAAAGGAAATATCTTCTGACTTACACAACAATGTTGTACACCAATCCGGAAGATACAGAAGAGTGGTCAAGGATAGACAAAAAGGAGTGATAGGAGAAGAAAACTATCAACTTGCCGTAAATAAAATAAACTACGCCTTGTTGGATTTTATTGATGATATACCGGAGAATGATCAAATCAAGGCTACCCGTTCCATTTTAAAGAAAATCAATACCAACTTGTCTACCGTTAACACCCTGGACTTCGAGAAAATAATGGGGCGAGAAGAACTATTTGAAATCAATTGGTTATACAAAGCAATTAAGGCCTCAAAGAGCGTTTGTAAAGTCCTTACTTCAAGAGGAAAGTCCGGAACCGGTTTCATCTTGAGAGGTGGCTATTTGTTAACCAATCACCATATTCTAGAGACTGCACATATCGCCAGTAACGCTAAGGTTATTTTTAACTATCAAGTGGATGGTAATGGGATCCCACGACCAACTAAAGAATACTACTTGGATACGACATTTTTTAAGACTAGTCCTTTTGATAATTTGGATTATTCTCTGGTCAAGATAAAAGATCCTGATTCCGATCTGTCCAAATGGGGCCATCTGACACTTGAAAAATTCCTAGAGCCAAGCAATGGCGAAAGAGTGAACATTATTCAACATCCCGATGGCAAGTCTATGAAAATTGCGCTTCCAGACAACATCATTAGCAAGTGGAAACAATATCTATTTTATATAGCGGATACCAAACCCGGATCAAGCGGCTCACCAGTTTTTAATCAAGAGTGGAAAGTTGTGGCACTTCACCATGCCGGTAAGGATGAGCACAGCCGGGAAGGCGGATATCAAATCAATGAACAAGGAAATATAAGACCTTCGAATAGGGGGATCCTAATCAAGCAAATTTTATCAGATTTAATTGCTCAAGGAGTGAGTAAAGAGATCATAGCTCAATTATGATTTATGATCCTTGTTGTGTGAGTGTTTTGATAAATATTTTAGCTAAACGCTCGCTTCTCAACGCAAATTCCATTTCAATGCGTAGCAAATGATAGCAAAATGTTGGTCGACATTAGCGTATAACTTTTTGATTCGATCAATTTTATCATTAAATTGTAGGGTGCGACCGGAAATGCGAAAAACTATGAGTGAAATTATCATCCTGAAGAAAAGCCCAAGAATTGAATTCCAACTTCGAGACAATGGATTTCAATTGATCGATGAACGCACTGAACAAAATACCGGATTCTACTCATACCAGGATTTACAGTCGATCGAACTAAATAAAATCTGGTTTCCCCGACTGGCCAGTTGGTTACGCACCCTTACTTGGATATTTAACGGAGCTCCTTTTTTTCCCGATGCGGATTCTTGTAAAAAAGCCAATGTTATTATTCATTTCAAAAACTCAAAACTCGGTATGTGGTTAACCGATTCATATATGGCCAGCAAAGCAGACATATTAAAGAAAATACTGGACAAAAAAACTGAAGGTTTCCAGGGCTAAAATTGTGAATAAGCTCCTTTCGTCGATTATATTGCGCTTCGTCAGTCTTACAGCTGTAGTTTAATGATGAATATAATTGATGACATTGGTCTAATTACGGTATTTCTATTAATACTATTATCCATATTCTTGCTCACATCCGGAAAAAAGAATAAGATTCCCAATGCTTTTTTTGCGTTGTTTCTATTGGTTACTTCCTTTGATATTTCTGCCTTGTTCTTACAAAATTTTTATTCGGAATATCAGCAGATGAATGTTTTAAGGGTGTCTTCAGTTTTATTGCAAATGCCTTTGTTTTATCTCTACGTTCAAACGATCTGTTACAGCAATATCAAACCGGATGCTAAGCAATTACTCCACACCATTCCGTTCTTTGGTTTTCTTATTCTATTTGCAATAACTGGCCTGTCGGATCGGAGTTATCGTTGGTATGGTATATTGGCTCAAATACAGTATTACATTTATATCATTGCCATTTTTTATTCTCTTAAAAAGTACAACCGATTGCACCATGAAAATTATTCTCTTCAAAATAAAACCTATCAATGGTTAATGACCGTATCCATTCTCTTTCTGGTGGGTAATTCCTTTGTGATGCTTAGGTCCATTTCCCGGAGATTCTATGATTATCAAGATATTCCATTACTGAATTTAGGCATCTCTTTATTTGGATTGGCCGTTATCTGTTGGTTTGTAATCAAGACGATGAGAAATCCTGATTTATTTTTGGGCATTGATCAAAATATTAAACCAATAGACAATACTTCCGTAGAAAATAAAGAAGAACACGAAGAGGAAATACAGAGATTATACGATTATATGGATCGCCAAAAACCCTTTCTTGAAGAAACATTAACCTTGCAAAAATTAGCACAACAAACCAATATTCCAGAAAAACAACTCTCTTTCCTCATTAATAGAATTTCAGGCAAACATTTCTTCGACTTCATTAATTCCTACAGAATACGAGAAGCACAAAATCTGTTACGCAATAGCGATTTAAACATTCAGCAAATCATGTATGAAGTAGGTTTTAATTCAAAATCTTCCTTCAATACCGCTTTCAGGAAGTTCAGCTCCACTACCCCCTCAAAGTACAGATTATCAGTTAAATAGACGAGTTCGACTTTTAATCGAACCTTTTTCTATCAAAAGAATTGGTTCGACTTTCTATTCTCGAACGATATATTCCTTGTTGTGCTTTTAGTTTGTATTCGAATAAAATATTTGACACAAATGAAAAGTATAATTAAAAAAATCTTTCTAGGAGTTCTAATCATCACTCACGCAATTGGTGCTGTTGCCCAAACTCAAAATAGCGCGGTATTAGAAAAAGTTGATTCTATTTTCACATCCCATTATGATGACGAAATTGCAGGTGGTGCCTTTGCAATAATAAAGAATGGAAAAGTTGTGTATAAGAAAACTGCCGGTTTGGCTAATATCGAACATCGAATTCCGGTTAGAGAAAATACTGTGTTCAATATTGCTTCCAACTCCAAACAGTTTACCAGCTTATTAGCCTTGATTTTAGAAGAAGAGGGGAAACTTTCCTTTCAAGATGATATCAGAATATACTTACCCGAATTAAGCAAGCTACCTCACAAAATTACTATTCAACAATTGACCAACCACACGCATGGCTTACCCAATGTTGATGAATTGGCTCAACTCAAAGGCATGGATGATATGACTTTTGATGAGATCCTGATTATGTTACTCAATATTAAGCAGCTTAATTTTACTCCCGGAGATGATTACCAATATAATAATACTGGATATGTGCTGCTTTCTCAAATCATCGAACGCATTGGCGAGAAAGCTTTCGACGAACAACTAAAACTAAAGGTATTTGATAAGTTGGGCATGTTTGAAAGCCAAGTTGTAGCGGATTACAGGATCATTCCCAAAAAAGCTTATTCTTATTCTCCTACCAACAATGTTTATGTCAATAATCCTGCGAAATTGGGTACAAAGGGATCTTCGGGAATTTATACAAGTCTAAATGATCTGATCAAATGGTCTCAAAATTTCATCAACACCGACAGCCCCTTTAGGAAACATTTGAGGAGGATGCAAGAACCGACTGCTTTAAATTCGGGTAAGGTGATTGAATATGGTATGGGATTACAGTCGGAAAACTACAAAGGGGTCGACATTTTGTTTCACGGAGGTGGAACAGAGAGTTATCGCTCATATGTTCTACATGTGCCAAAACATCGTTTATCATTGGTGTTTTTAGCTAATAACGGAGGCTTCTCCGGTTATGAAATCGTCTATAATGTACTCGAAACATTGTTGATAGATTTTATCGTCGAGTCTAGGGAGAGTGGGACATCAAAAGACTTGGCTGCTTATGTAGGAACCTATGAGTTGCATCCTGGAAATTACTACGATATTATTGATAAAAATGATTCCTTATACCTTCAAGTTTTCGGAACTGAGTACAAAGCATATCTTCCTAGAATCGATAAAAAATCCTTCAAAGGACCTTGGGCCTTTTCTAAGATTATCTTTAAGGATTATGGATTCGATCTAAGATGGGCAGATTTTACATATCCAGCGAAACGCATTGATGTGACAAGCTCAAAGGATCATGATATTGACATGAATCAATTTACTGGAACATACAAGAATAAAGAGCATGATGTTTTCTATGAAATAGAAGTAATTGACAATAACTTAGCAGCAAAGCACCCCATTCATGGCACAACAACTCTCGATACATTCTCCCAAACCAGTTTTTATGGAAAAAACAGCTCCTTTGGCAAAATTGATTTCTTTTTTGATTCGGCTGGAAAAGTACAGGGGTTTAAATTATCTGGACAGAACATTAATAATCTTTTATTTTTGAAAAATTAGCATTGTTCATTTTAAAATTTCGAAACGAATTATGTCCAAGAAAATAGGTATTTGTGTTCATAGTTACGAGGGGGGAGCATTGTGTTTTATCACAGCCTGTAGAGAGGGAGCAAGATTAATGGGACCACACATGCATCCCAATATTGTATTGAGCGCAATACCCATGGGACTAAGTATGGATGCATGGGAATCTGAC
The DNA here is from genome assembly GCA_965230755.1 of Saprospiraceae bacterium. Taxonomy (GTDB): domain Bacteria; phylum Bacteroidota; class Bacteroidia; order Chitinophagales; family Saprospiraceae; genus DATFJT01. Next base: position 81,520 of record CBDDLT010000015.1, read on the forward strand.
CATCATGAAGAAGTAGCGAAACACTTGAGTCATGGTGTGTTAGAGCTTGCAAAGAGTGGAGCCAATTTCTTTATCTGTCCCGACAATACCGGGCACATCGTACTTGAAAAAATCATCAATACCCTTCCTTTACCCGGACTTCATATCGCAGATGTCGTCTGTCAGGAAATCATAGATAATAATTGGAAAAAGGTTGGTTTACTAGGTGCCAAGTGGACAATGACAGGTACTGTATATTCGGAAGCCTTCGCTCGTAATGGTTTGCAAGCTTTAATCCCGGATCCGGAAGCGAGAGATAGAATCAATAATGCAATTTTTGATGAGCTTTGTCAAGGTATATTTAAATCCGAAACGGTGGAATACTTTGTCCAAGTCATTGAAGACTTAAAAAATAAAGGAGCGGAGTGTGTGGTTTTAGGATGTACAGAGATTCCTTTGATTATCAATGAGCAAAACTCTTCGCTTCCGATACTTGATTCGACCAGAATATTGGCAAAAAAAGCGGTACATCTGGCAATGGTCAAGACTCAAATTATTAGCCAAGGGTGGATAAATCCTGAAATAATAGCTGATAAACCATAATTAGGACGAAAACATAAAACAGTGAGCAGGTTCAATAGCTAACACTTTTTATCTTAGTAAATTACTATGATAGACAAAGAGTATTTTTCGCATGTATATGAGATCGCCAACCACCTCAACAAGGAGTTTTCACTTCCCTCTGCTCTGCGCAAGTCATTGGAGAAGACAGTAGAAATCCTAGGTCTGAAAACGGGCTGGATTTGGCTCACAGAAGCGGACAATCAATCGGTCTATTTGGCCTGTTCTTACAACCTTCCCCCAGCCTTGACCAAATATCCTGAGCGATTGGCAGGACCGTGTTATTGTATACAGCAGTACTTAACGGATGATATTGACCAGGCAACAAACATCAGTGAAATTACTTGTACAAGATTAAAAGATGTCAATACAGGAACCAAGGGATTAAAGTTTCATGCAAGCATTCCTATCATCATCAATGATCAAAAAGTGGGGTTATTGAACCTGCTAAGCGAAGAAAGCAGAGAATTGAATGAAAAGGAATTGACGATTCTCAATACGATTAGTGAATTGATTGGTGTTGCAATTCAGCGCACTCGGCTTCAACAATCCTACAGCGACTCAACAAGGGATTCACACCCAAGTACATTTCATGTCCTAAAGAGAATATTTCTTCCTCAAATCAAGGAATTAATTGAAGATTTAAGTAGTTCAGATAGTAATGATAGAAAACTTGACAGAGCTTTGCGAAGTGCAAAAGAAATGCAAGAACAATTGCTTCAATTACAGAATGAGATTGAGAAGCATGAGGAAATCCCAGGAAAAGAAAGGGAATCAATTTACCCTAAATCCCCTTTGACCAAACGCGAACTAGAGGTGCTGACTCAGATCAAGATAGGATATACGAATGGACAAATAGGAGAACAGCTTTATATAGCTGAACGCACTGTAAAATTTCACGTAACATCTATCCTAGCCAAGCTCAACGCCAAGACCCGTACTGAAGCCGTTGATCTGGCATTAAAAAGGGGACTGTTATAGAATTTCTTTCTTTATAGCTATTCATACCTGAACCATAGTACAGGTGCATTTCTGTACAAAAGCTCATTTTCTAGTATGATTATACTCTCGAAATTTGTCATAAATTAAAATGATAAATACGATGAAAGGACAAAACATTTATTTAGAGCACATTAACATTACAGTAAATAATCTTCAAGAGGCCATCAAGTTTTTTCAAACTGCTTTTCCACATTTCAAAATAAGAGGCGGTGGTAATGAATTGCGAGAGTGGGTACACTTGGGTGATGACCAAACTTACATCGCCATTAACCAAGCCATCAAAACAGCCTCAACAAGCAGAAATAGTTATGATCGAATCGGAATAAATCACGTTGGATTCGTCGTTCAAAATATCAATGAGATTGCCGAAAATCTTTTATTGGGAGGATACAAAAGGGATTATCCAAAGCAAATAGAGAAATACAGAATTAGAGATTACTTTGCCGATGCCGATGGTAATCAATTCGAGTTTGTTCAGTATTTAAGTGAGGTAGTTGAGGAAAAGAATTACTATGAACATTTGAGCATGGCGAAATAATTAGATTCTTATTTTATTTTTTAGGCTGCAGGGAAAGGGTTTATTGAATTTCCTTATCGTAAATTAGGTTGTAAATTAATTAGTAATGAATGACTAATGACCAATCTGACTAATATGGAAATAACACTTGCACGACATCCTTCAGAAATACAAGAAATACTTAAAATTCAGAGAGAAAATCATGTAGATAAATTACCTGATCAGTTGAAGATTCAAAATGGGTTTGTCACTGCAGTACATCGTTTTGAGGACCTTGAAAAAATGAACGCTCAGACCAAGCAGGTAATAGCTAAAGTAAATAATGAAGTCGTGGGATACGCCCTCGTGATGCCGAAAGAATTTAAAGATCTTATCTCGGTCCTTTTACCATTATTCGAAATGATAGAAAGAATAGAGTATGAAGGGAGAAAACTCAGTGAACTGAATTACTACGTCATGGGTCAAATCTGCATACAATCAGGATATAGAAGGCAGGGCATATTTACGAAGTTATATCAGAAACACAAGGAGCAATTTTCGAACTACTATGACTATTGCATCACGGGTGTTTCTTCTAGCAATTTACCCTCCATTAAAGCTCATGAAAAAATAGGGTTTAAAACTGTGCATACTTTCAGGGACCATCTCGATGAATGGAATATCATTCTATGGGATTGGAGTTAGTGATCGTGCTCCGAGAATACTAACCAAAAGGCTTCACTATCGGGCCCTGAATAGCCTATTTTCCTAGTTATTTTGTTGGATTATGATTAAAATTGTTCATTCTTAGAACGCTAAATCGACCAAAATGAAAAAATTACCCCTAATTATCATTTTTCTTTGCTCTCTTTTCAGTTTACATGCTCAAGAGCAGACTTCGCCAATTCTATTTATTTATGATGCCAGTGGTTCCATGTGGGGACAATTGGAAGGTAAGACGAAAAAAGAAATCGCCTCTGAAGTATTGTCCACGACGGTGATGAATTTGCCAGATCAACAGAACATAGGTTTGATTGCCTATGGTCATCGCACAAAAGGAGATTGTAATGACATAGAATACATTCATAAGCTATCCAATGATTCAAAAGAAAGGGTAATCAATACCGTTAAAGGAATTAATGCAATCGGTAAAACACCCTTGGCTCGAAGTGCCATCATGGCCATTAATTCTCTCAAAGAATCAAAAACGAAAGCTACTATTATTTTAATCACAGATGGTATTGAATCCTGTGATGGCGATCTCTGTAAAGTAGTGACTGCTGCCAAGGCAGAAGGTATAAACTTTAAGTTACATATTGTAGGATTTGGTCTTAAGGAAGGAGAAAAAGGACAGCTTATTTGCGCAGCTAATGCAGGAGACGGAAACTACTACGATGCCAATAATACTGAAGGATTAGGAAATGTATTGACAGAAGCCACTAATCAAACTGTAGATGAACCGGAGGGTAACTTTTCTGTTTTTGCTTTTAAGAATGGTCAAGCCGTTGATGCTTGGGTCAAAGTAAAAGATGTTCTGTCCAAAAGGGATATCGACGGAGCCAGAACTTATCAAGATACGGCATTGGTTTATCTACCTCCGGGAAAGTATTTGATTGAAGTAAAACCTCTTGAAAACAGCGATGTGGGCGCGACCAGCTTTATCGTTGAAATGAATGAAGGAGATGTTAAGCACAAGGACATCAGTTTCGATAGCGGAGTTATAGAGGTATCTACACTCAACAATGGTGAATCTTGGGATGCAACCGTAAGAGTAGTTCAAGCAGGTACCAGTCAGCATGTCGCTCAGGGTAGAACTTATGGTAGAACCCTTGATCTAGAGGTAAATCCTGGAATTTATGATTTAGATATTCTGATTCTTCAGGTTAAAGGTACTTCGGTAAAAAAACTGATCAAAAACGTCGAAGTCAAACCTAAAGAAACCACTTCAATAAGGCAGGATTTTGAAAGCGGCGTTGCTATGATTGGTGTGCAAACGACAAATGGTGAACTAATAGATGCAACGGTTAACTTTCACGAATCCGCAACTGGTAAAAATGTAGCTGGTGGTAGAACCTATCGATCAACAAAAAGCAATCCACGCAAATTCATTCTAAATCCCGGTACTTATGATGTAAAAATTGTTACACTTGGTCCTCATAAGGGAAATTCCGGCAATTATACTATCGTCATCAAGGCTGGTGAAAATATCGAAAAAATCATAAGCTATTGATATGAGAGATTTATTAAAGCCATATAGCCTGTTGCTCTACTTATTGGTTATTATCGTTTTCTTTTTTCTTGGAGTAATCTATGCCGGAATAATTGATGCAGGCAAAAATCAAGGACTTGCCGGAGGAGCCATTGTATTGGGTTATGGGGTGATTAGTTCATTTTTTGCTTTATTGGCTTCATTGTTCGCCGCTTCCAGACTCTCGCGCAATATCATCGTCAACATCAATAAGACTTTGGGTATAATCCTAGTCATTTTCTTGGCCTATTTTACCTGGAACTATTACACTAAGGTGAAACCAAGGCGTGAAAAACAGCAACAGACAACACCGACTGTTCCCAATCAAATGATATTAAAAGGGGAAACTGCAGGTATATCCCCTACTACAAAATCTCCTTTCCAACTAAAGAATCACATGGGCTTGGGTATGTTTGCTCCTAAAAGATTTGACAACAAGACCCTTTTCTTTTACGGGGATATTAATTTAGAAAAATCTGCTTTGGAACATTTCCCTTTGGACAGTTCCAGCTTTAAGCCAAGTCAGTATGGTGGTGTTGAAATTGCTACCGCACCACCCTACTTAGTTCCACAGCATTTGAAACTGGACTATGACCTGCTCTATTTTAAAGTCATTTCTGTTACGGAAGATTTCCTTGAAGTCGAAGTCAATAAGATAAATGAACGAACCGCTTATGTTAAAAAGAAAAGTGGAAAATTTATGTACTGGCCTGAATTTTTGCTGAGCGTAAATAGTGTCGAATTGCTCAATGAAAAGACACAACAGATTCATATAAAACCATTAGATCATGCCGGATTAGTAAATCAACCCTACAGCTTCATGAAACCTATAAAAATACGGCAGAATTGGATGAATGTGCTTTTGTTGACTGATGATTTTGAAGTCAATGGAAAGGCCTGGATCAAATGGAAGGAAAATGGAAAATTATTAATCAAATACTCTTTGTTAAGCTAAATATCCAGGATTACAGATGATCAGTTGCGCATAGAGAACATCATTATCACAAATGCGACCGTGCACTAATGGAGGAAAAAGAAAAACCGCGACTATCGAGATTAACGGCCATCATCACCCAGCTACAATCCAAAAGAATTGTTACGGCACATCAGCTCGCCCAAAGGCATAATGTTAGCGTTAGAACGATATACAGAGATATTCGCGCCCTGGAAAAGTCCGGGATACCGATCATAACCGAGGAAGGCAAAGGATATTCCATCATGGAAGGCTATCATCTTCCACCAGTGATATTTACCGAAGATGAAGCCAATGCGCTTATCACCTTGGAGCAACTTATCATTAAGAACAAGGATTTATCCCTAGTAAAAAGTGCTTCTCGTGCCATTGAAAAAATAAAGTCGATCCTGCGATACTCGCAAAAAGGGAATGCCGATTTATTGGCCGATCGAATATACTTTGGTGGAAACAACCAACAAGAGAGATCGAGTGATAATTTGATGTTGATCCAATCTGCTCTAATCAACTATCAAGTATTGAAAATCGATTATTTTTCTTCCGAAAAAAAACGAACTTCCAGAAACATAGAACCCTTTGCCATTTATAGTATCAATGGAAATTTTTTACTCATAGCTTATTGTCGGTTGAGGAATGATTTCAGGGCATTTCGAATCGATTGTATCGAAAAAATACTTCCCAAAGACGAGACATTCACTCCCCATGATATGACCATTCAGAAATATTTTGAAGATTACATTAAACCCCTGACATAGGGTTGTCACAAGGCCATTTTAGTTTTGGGTAATTATTAACTGAAATAAAATTAAAATGGACATCATCAAAATCATCATCTTATCCCTTTCAGGCCTTTTGTTAGTCTTTGTCGGAATATCAAGAATGAGCAATCCTATTATGGCATATTTAAAGAATTCCGGTATTAAGTTGGCTGAAGACGTCGACTTACTGAATGAAATGAGAGGGATCGGTTCATTAATGCTAATAGCTGGAATTATTGTATTACTTAGTATACTGATTCCTCAATTAGCACTATCGTCACATATCATTGGAGCCTTAATATTTCTGGGATTCATGGTAGGACGATTGATAAGTATGAGCAAGGATGGAAAACCTAATAAAAAGATAACTCAGGGTATCATATTCGAACTTGTTCTAGGTTTGGTCAATGTATTTGGCTTGTGGAGCAGTTGGGCATAAAATCGTCAATGTTACACTCAAGAAGCTATTCGATCACAAATTTTCCCTACTGAATATTATATCTGGTAGTTGATGACGAAAAGTTAGAATTATAGAAGCAAGTTATTGCAGATACACAAGAAGATATTTTTGTCAGATTCTTCACTTGGCTCATGGGATACCAAGTGAAGAATAAATTCCTTTCATAATCCTTTTGAAGCGCTTCATCTATTCGTCAAACCCACCGCTCATATAGGGTGGTTTACCTATCGAATCCTAGTCTATCGACCCTGTACTCTATTCTATCTGTACGATAAATTGGTTCTTATAAGGCTCGCGCGAATCGGGCATAAAAAGTTATAAACCAAAATAATTAAAACACGGAAATTATGAAAAGAGAACAGTTTTATTCAAGCCCCCAATTTGTGGGAAATCAAAAAGGGAAAAGAAATCTTGGCGAATTTTTGCGCAAGGAATTTGAAGGTGATATTTCATTCTATTCAGATAGTTCTAAAAGAGTAAAATCAGGTGAAACCCTGTATTTTATGCCTTCGGTATCCAGAACCCTGAATGGGGTAAGCACCACTTTATACCAGTTATACTATCAAGGAATTCCCGTTTGGGATCACGGAATTAATCTCACCTATGAAAGTGAAACTTATGGAATTTGGTCCATGAGCTCCAAAGGATACGATCAAGAGGTATTGTCAAAAATGCAAAATCTTGAAATATCAGAACCCAGAGAAAAAATAAGTCCTGATTTCATCTCTAAGGTCCTAGACGTCGATAGAAATATTCAAAGACTAAGAGTGCTGAACATTGATCCTTCCAATTACAAATTTAAGATTGAGATTAACACCCAGAAGCCCATCATCTATCAGTACAAAGAGGAAGAGCGTCAACACAGCCATCATGAAGAGAAAAAGAGTAGAATGGATGATTTGGAAAACGTAGGAATCTTTAGAGAGCTTCCTCATCTTAGAATTCCTGAGCTCGGTAAGGAAATTAAAGAAGGAGCATTCTACAGCGCGACTGAAATCATGTTTTCAACCAATATGCCTTGGGGGGTTATTCACTGGCGTATGTTCGTTGAGAACAATACGGGGAGTGTATTGTATGTAAGGGTATTTGCCGATAATCTGGGAGGATTTGTTTATGATGATGCCCCTAGCGCAATGACAGGTGATATATCTATTGTACCTACCTCTTCACTTGCGACACTCAATAATATCAGAAGTCCAAGAGCTATTGCGAATCTCAATTCTCTGGTCCCTCCTTATGCCTTGAGTGGAGAATATGTAGAATTGGCAGATCTTACCCCTCCAACGAATACCAATCCTAGTTCTTCCAATAATTTTAACTACGATGTTCCAACGGAAGAATTTGCTGCAGTCAATGCCTACGTACACAATGACTACTTGTTTAGATTGGTAGCAGGTATGGGTTTTGACATGTCTGTTTACTTTGACGGAACAACTTTCCCTGTTCCAGTCGATCACAATGGATTCTTTGGCTGTGTTAATGCTTGTGCTCCGGGAAACGCCGGAGGAGATGGTTCAGGAGGTTTCCACTATGGCCTGATGCAAGCCGGGACCAATGTTGGAATTTCTTTGAGTAAACGGATTACACTTCACGAGTTTGGGCATGCTGTACTTTGGGACAATGTACACTCACCTAATCTGGGTTTTTGTCACAGTGTGGGAGACAGCTTAGCTGCTGTACTTATGGATCCAAGGTCAATTGATCCGGATCGATTCATGACCTTTCCTTGGTTGACCATTTCAAATCCTGGAATTGACCGTCGCCACGATCGCACCACGGCCGCCGGTTGGGGATGGTATGGAGCCAATGATGATGGTGGATATGGAAGTGAGCAAATCCTGTCTTCATGTCATTTTAGGCTTTACCAAGCTTTAGGTGGAGACAGCGCAGACCTTTGCACAAGGGAATGGGCAGCGCGATACACGGCCTACCTTATTTTCTATTCAGTGGGATTGCTTACACCGGTTACCAATAGTAATTCACCGGAAAATTGGGCCAATGTTATGATGCAATCCGACAGAGTTACGGTGGATTTTGAATGTCACATAGGACGAGTGGTTCATAAAGTTATTCGATGGGCTTTCGAAAAGCAAAATGCCTTTAAAGGTTTGCCACCGGTATATGATCTTTACATCGATGACGGAAGAAATGGTGAATACCAATACTCGGAAGATATTTGCAATACACCTGATATTTGGAATAGACATCAACCGGACAACGGTAATGTGAATCAAATTCCTGTTCCGGGAGAGGTTAATTACGCTTATGTTATCGTCAGAAATCGTGGTCAGGAGGATACGCCAGCAGAAATAAGAGGATTTAAAAATACTCCGAATTGCTGCGGAAAAGAAAAAGAAGAACTATGCTGGCCTCAGGATTTCATGCCATTACAAACACCAGTTCAAAAGGTTAATGACATTAATCCTGGTGATTTTGCAGTCGTTGGTCCGTTCAAATGGATTCCATGCAGCAAGAATGACTCCTTGATGTTTTCCGTAAGTGCACGAAGAGATATGTCGAATATCGAGATCATTAGACCGGGATTTTCAGTCAATGCAATGAAATTAGCACGATTCGATAATAACATTGCATTTAGACAAAATTGCAACACTTCCAAGTGCTGTTAATGCTTAATCCATTATTAAAATCGGGGCTGCGTCTTAGTATGGATGCAGCCTTTCGATTGTATTGGTTACTAAAAAGCTATGATCAAATTTTGTTGGCATGAAGTCATTTTCGTACATTAATAAATATCAATGATGACAAGTAAAGCTTGAAAAACAAGAATTGATCTTGAAAATAATAGTACATATTGCTATAGTTTTTTTTCTAACTCTTATCACCCAAGTTGGTGGATTATTATGGATGCTATGTTTCGGACTATTCCGTTTAATGGAAAAAAAGAAACCCATATTGATGAGAGTTGGGGTTTTCTTAGCATCTTACTTTTTTGTTACCCTTTTTATTATACCATTTCTTGCTAATCTTTGTGGTAGAGTGCCTTTACCACTTTCTAAATCTGGGAATTTGATCCCACATAATATTATTACTCCTTTACTCAATAGACATTATGTCAAACCTGAACTTAAACAACAATTGATCCGGATAGGATATGAAATTAATACCTATAATAAAAGTCTCAAAGTCTCTTATCTGGATGCCAATTTTCCTTTTATCGATGGTTTTCCCCTACTTCCACATCTGAGCCATAATGATGGAAGAAAAGTTGATTTATCTTTTTATTATACCTTGGATGATAAACCAGGTAATTATAAACCAGCCAATTCAGGATATGGAAAATTCGTACCTCCTCTTAATACTGAATTTAATCAAACTAAAAACTGTAAATCGAAAGGTTATTGGCAATATGACTACACTCAATATCTTACCTTAGGTAGTCGTAATGATTTAGAATTTGATAAACAAAATACTAAGCGACTAATAGATCTTATTATCAATGAAGAAATGACAGAAAAACTGTTCATTGAACCTCATCTAAAAGATCGAATGAATTTGAAAAGTGATAAAATTCGTTTCCAAGGATGTCGAGCTGTGAGACACGACGACCACATTCACTTTCAAATACATTAACTAGTAAAAAACTATTAACCAAATTGGGTCGAGAAAAAGCTGAAGATGTGGGCGAATTGGTAGAATATGAATAAACAATTGCCGTTTATTCCCTATATTCAAGGCATCTCTGAAATAGACTAAAACTTTTTCTCATGATAGGAGAAATCATACAAAAAATGCAAGAATTAGCTGGGCAACCTGGTAATTTTAAATACACTGTTGAAATTATCTCGGAAGACCAAAGAAGTCATGAAGATACCATGGCTGTTTTCGAATGTGATTACGATCTAGCTCGAGAAGTTGAGGGTATGCTCAGCGCCAATTTCGGACTTTAAAAAGGTCTGAGTGTATATTTGCTAGGAATCATAAGATCCAGTATGTAGAATTAAAAACAAAATAGGATGTTACAGGAAACCTTAAAATCTTTGTTTGATAGAGATCTCAAAAGATTGAGCAAAGAAATGGAGTCTTATCAATCTGAAAATAATTTATGGATAGTAGATAAAGACATCAGTAATTCTGCTGGAAATTTATGTTTACATCTCATCGGTAATCTCAATTGGTTTATTGGGGCTCAACTTGGTGAAACTGGATATATTCGACATAGAGATCTGGAATTTTCTTCTAAAAATGTCCCAAGGACAGAATTACTCCAGGAAATTGACAATACCAGAGCCATGATTCATCAAAGTTTGGATAAGATCAGTGAGGATCAGCTGGAGCAAGAGTATCCCCTCATGGTATTAAAGCAAGAGACCTCGACGTATTATTTCCTGGTGCATCTGCTTACCCACCTTTCTTATCATCTCGGTCAAATTAATTACCACCGGCGATTATTAGATTTATGAAAATTTTAGGCTCAAGCTTTACTAAAGAAATTTAAATGATAAGACGAATTGCTTGTTTGGTACTCATTTTTGGACTTTTATTTTCTTGTAACACAGAAGAAAAGGATGAAAAGAAAAAGCCCGTAGAAAAAATTGAGAATCCCACTAATAAAGTTATCCTTAGTTCTGACATAATTTGGGAAAAGTTAAATCCGGCCAGAGGTGACAAAAGCCCTCAGGCAGGGACCATTTGGGGAGACAGAAAAGCTGAAGTAGCTACCGGCTTTCTTGCTAAATTTGTCGATGGTTTCTCATCACCTCCTCATATTCACAATGTAACCTATCGAGCGGTGGTCATTAAAGGTCTTGTCCACAATGATGACCCTGATGCTGTCAATATGTGGATGAAACCGGGAAGCTTTTGGACTCAACCACAAGGTGAAACGCATATTACTTCGGCAAAAGGTGAAGAGAACATCGCGTATGTAGAAATAGACAGCGGACCATATTTGGTCATGCCCATTGATGAAGCTTTTGACAATAGAGAACGACCAGTAAATGTAGATGCATCCAATGTGGTTTGGTTGGATAGTGGTAAAACAAGTTGGATAGCACCAGAGAATAAGGCCAAGTTGAGTTTTCTTTGGGAGAGTCAAAAGGGCGATAATTTGAAAGGACTCTTTGTAAAGTTAGCTCCGGGATTTGAGGGAATATTAAAGAGTTACGGCGATATTTTTCACGCTATCATTATCCAAGGAGACCTCAATTATCAGATGCCAAATACCACTGATCAAGCTATTTTAGATCCCACTAGTTATTTTGGTTCTGAAGGAGAATCTGTCCATCAGATACAGAACAAAGGTGATAGCGAAAGTATCATTTACATTCGAACCAATGGAGAGATCAAATTGATGTAATACTGTACTCACGGTACAATTTGCTATCACTTGATCCAAGCATTCTTAACAATTCTAATCCTTTGATTTACCTAATCTAAGGGCCATTCGACGAGAATTAAGAAAAGTACGCCGAAAAATAATGGCGATTCGACTTAGTTTTCCAATCTTAGGAAGAATAGAATTCCATTATTAAATCAGTGGAATTAGTGCGAACATCATTAAAACATAGAAAATGACTAAAAGCAGAAGAGAATTTCTAGGAATGGGCATGGCCTTAGGACTAACACCAATGTTACATACTAGCCCAATAAAACATCTACTTAATCTTAAAAAAAGTGATAAAAAGTTAAAAATTCTCATATTGGGAGGTACCAGTTTCCTAGGGCCTCATCAAATTGCATATGCTCTTGGTCGAGGTCATGAAGTAAGCATTTTCACCAGAGGAAAAACGACTCCGAAAGTACATCCCGAACTCTTTGATCAAGTCGAAAAATTGGTCGGCGATAGAGAAAACAATTTGAAAGCCCTTAAGAATGGTAAATGGGATGTTGTTATCGATAACTCCGGACGCAAAACGCAATGGACTGAAGATACTGCTAAACTACTAAAGGATCAGGCTGAGCTGTATATGTATACTTCCTCCATTAGCGTGTATTATCCTTTTATAGGCAATGACTTCTCTGAAACCCGATCTCTGGTCACCAAAGTTCCTGATGATGTTACGGAAGACGAAAAATTCACCTATGAATACGGGGTGATGAAGGCCACTTCTGAAATGGCTGCGATGGACCATTTTGGACAAGACCGGTCTATCATCGTGAGACCAACGCTTATTGTAGGTCCTGGTGATCGGACAGACCGCTTTCCCTATTGGTTGGCAAGAATAGAAAAAGGTGGAGATATACTCCTTCCCGGAAAGAGCCGTGAAGTAGTGCAATATATCGATGTAAGAGATCTTGCAGAATGGATGATTAGGCTAGCAGAAAACAAAGCAACAGGCATATATAACGGTTCGGGACCAGGCTTCGACATGACCACCAATGCCTTTGCTTATGGAATACATGCCAGCTACAACTCTCCAGTCAACTTTATTCAAGTTGACGATATTAAATTCCTCAAAGAAAACGAAATCATCGGCATACAACCATGGGTCATCCAATTACCCAAATACGCAGGTATGTCGAAGAGTGATAACAGCAAGGCGATAAAATCGGGTCTCCAGTTCAGACCACTATCAGAAACCGTTGCAGATACTAGGGATTGGTGGTATTCGGAGGCTGTTTCTCAGGAAAGAAGAGACAATATCCTTACTGGAGAACGTTCTTTTATGAACAGAGAAAAAGACATCTTGGCGAAGTGGAAGGCCAGGATGGAATAAAGTAATTCAATGAAGAAAACCCTGAAATTAGTTGTTATTTTAGTTCTACTCTTGATTTTGCTTCGTGGAGTTATCTATCGATCTCTTATCAGTTATAATGAAATGGGTAGTCGGCAAGAAATCAAGATAACAGATAAAAGTTTAATCGAAAAGATTGAACTTGAATCTGCCAATTGCACAATTGATATACACAACATTGCACGAATTGCTAATAAAATTACGATCACAGAATTGACTTTTACTACCAAACAATGTTCTAATGACCCCAATAGATTAATTCACTCTAAAAAAGCAAACTATGTAGGTTACTCTGCAATGTTCAATTCGATCGTCAATTATTTAATTAGACAAAACGGTTTAGAATCTCAAATTCAAGCAAAACACAATATCGGACAGCTCAATATAATAGGAATGGATTTGCATCAATTTTTTAAGAGCTCATTTTTTAAGGACCATGATTATAACGAAATTAGAAGTTCTGTCACAACGGAGGTTTTATTAGTTGATCCAAGTTTAAGTGATTATTTAGGCATCAAGAGGGTTAGCCTGAAATAATCAAAAAGAGTTGGAATTTCTATGAAGCTCTAATATTAGTATGTATCATAAAACTATGTTCGTTATCAGTTTGATTAACCTTATCCCTAAAATCACTAAGTAGTGAGAGTGAAATTGGATGGGCTTGTGCCGCTCCACCAGAATTTTCTAATTAATTAATCTTGAAAAGTAAAAATATCCATGAGAACCTAGTACAAGTCAAAATACCAGGGGTCTTTTATTCTGACAGCTCAATCCAATTATTAGATCGATACTGGGAAAGCGCGCTTTAAGGAGTTTGATTTCATTTAATTAACTTTCTGCGAAGGTTTCATCCGAAAAAGGAGTCTAATAAGAAGAGGGCAATATTAATGCGATAAAAAACAGCTTTAAAATCGTAGGTGACTGAACTTTGTTAAATTCAATACCAACATGGGTTTCAGTAAGTAACATTACAATTCATCAAACTAAACAAAATTCATTATGAATATGAGATCAATTCTGACTATTTTATTCTTGACACCGCTCTTTCTTCTTGCTCAGCCTCAAGAAGTAAAAATTACCGATGATGGAAGATTAATTTATGGTGGGAATCCAACTGAAGGTTTTTACGATGTCAATCAGGTAAACAAATTGGAAATAACACTGACAGAGCCTGATTGGTTTGAGTTGATGGATGGTGAAGGAGGACGACGAGGCACTCCTGGTATTTCATTAATAGGAACTCTTACTTTCAACGACACCGAAGTTTTGGACAGTGTAGTTGTAAGCATAAAGGGCCAAACCTCTGATTTTAGAAATGAGTCGGAGAAAAAGTCATTTAAGATAGAAATAGATGAATTGAAGAATCAAGATTTAATGGGTTATGACAATCTGAATCTTAACTGTGCCTTCGATGATCAGTCGGGCATGAGAGAAGTATTGTATTACGATATTTCCAGATCATTCACCCCTGCTTTAAAGGGTTGCTTTGTTGATCTATATATCAATGGACAATCTTGGGGGCCTTACAACAATATTCAGCAAATCGAAGGTACCTATATCCAAGAGTGGTTTACCGATAATGATGGAACTAGATGGCGAGCCGTAACACCTGACGATGTAGAAGGCGGCGGTGGCGCAGGCGGAGGAGGAGCCTTTGGAACTGGGGTTTCAACGCTCAATTACAATGGGCCAGACTCCACGGACTACAACGAAAACTATACCCTAAAGAAGACTTCTAAAGATGATCCCTGGCAGGATTTGATAGATGTTTGTTTCATTCTAAACAGCGCTGCGATAGAAGATCTTTATGATGAACTGAAAGATCATTTTGACATTGATAGAGCGATGTGGTTCTTGGCTCAGGAGAATATTTTTTCTGATGATGACAGTTATATTCATAAAGGTGGGATGGACTACTATGTTTACTGGGATAATGCAACCGATCGAATTATACCCATGGAGGTAGATGGCAATTCGGTTATGTCCACCCGATATGTAAGCTGGGATCCATTTTATCATGAAGATGATCCCGATTTTCCTCTTCTTAACAGGCTCCTTCAAAACACTGAAGTGCGACAGCGTTATTTGGCCCATGTCAGGACAATTTTGAAAGAATACTTTGTTGAGGAAGATGTTCACAACAGAATAGATGAGTTTGCAAGCATTTTGGATCAAAGGGTTCAAGATGACCCAAAAGCTCTATACTCATACAATGAGTTTCTCAATGGAATAATTGATTTAAAGGCATTTGTTAGTAATCGTATTGATTTCTTATCGAGTTACTCAGAGATTAATCGTGAAGGACTGGAAATCTCAGACTTGGTAATGGAGAGTCCTTCAGGACTTGGGATACCACCGAGATCACAAGAAGAGGTCGAGGTAAGAGTTCAAGTTGAATCAAGCGCTCAAAAAGTCATTCTCTACTATGGTTTGGCTCTAGACGGTGCCTTTGATCGAATTGAAATGTTCGACGATGGTATGCACAACGATCTATTATCCGGAGATGGAATTTATGGTGCTAGTATTCCCGGATTCTCTCATGGCAATTATGTGAGGTATTACGTAGAAGCCATTAAGGATGACGGTTTTTCTACTGCGAGTTATTACCCAGAGGGTGCCGAGCACGATGTTTTCATCTATCAGGTTCAAGCTTCGATTGGCGCTCCTGAAGATGTAGTAATCAATGAGTTTATGGCTTCCAATGACAGCGCAGTTGAAGACAATATGGGTGAGTTCGACGACTGGATTGAGTTGTACAATAAAGGAGATGAAGCTGTAGATTTGTCCGGTTATTTTTTGTCGGATGATGAAGGGGAAATAACGAAATGGGAGTTCCCGGAAAATACCATTATTGATGCAGATGATTACTTGATCATTTGGGCAGATGATGATGAGGAGCAAACGACAGATGAAGAATTACATGCCAACTTTAAGCTTTCTGCAGGTGGTGAAATGCTCATACTTGCCAATGCTGTTGAGGAAATAATAGATCAAGTGGATTTTGATGAACAGCAAACGGATGTTTCATTTGCTAGAATACCCAATGGAGTTGGTGACTTCCAGTTTCGAACAGAAACTTTTGATGCCAATAACGACGGAACCACAACCGAATCGGATGATTTTTATGCTCAAGAGGGGTTAGAAATTTATCCCAATCCGGCATATGATTTTATCAATCTTGATATGAGAAATATTGAAACCAAAGACGCCAATATCAGACTCTACAATGCCGTAGGTAAATTATTAATTCAGAGGAATATTGAGGCTTCAGCATCTATTACTACCATAGATATTGGACAGCTTGCAGAAGGCATCTATTTTATATCCTTACAGGATCAAGAGCAACAAGAAGCTATTCTAAAGAAGTTTGTCAAACTGAGATAATTCAAGTGTGGAGTTTGTATTCCATTCAAAATAAACTACTACCCCCAAAGGAGGTAGTTTTGAATTGGCCCTAAAAGGGCCTTTCCTTTAGAACAATTTATACTCATCATTGTCTGTCTCTTCCTTCCTATCATTTTTCTCCTGATATTTTACATATCTTATCACTTTATCTTCATCTATCCCTATCGTGCTTACAAAGTATCCGCGTGACCAAAAATGATTTCCCCAATATAACTTCTTCTTTAAACTCGGATAGTTCTTAAACATCATTACTGCCGTCTTACCTTTTAATATCCCCATGAAATTCGATATGCTCAACTTTGGCGGAACTGAACACACCAAATGCACATGATCATCCTGGATATTTAATTCTATTACTTCCACCGATTTCCACTTACATATTGCTTGTATCTTTTCTTCCAATACATCCGCAACTATCCCTTCCAATACCCTATATCTATACTTCGGTGTCCATACAACATGATAGTTGCAATGATATATACTATGCGATAACTTCCTATATCTTATCTTCTTTGGCATCACTACAAGATAAGAACTTCTTTACTAGCTTCGCTCTTAACCCTAACCTACCGCCTTAGGCGGTGGTTTTTTAGGTGAATAAATTAAAAGAGAAACAAATGGCGTCTGTAGTAGATGCCATTTGTTTTTTGAGTTTTGTTTTAGAAGAACTGGATTATTTAAAAGAATACCTGTACACTTGAAGTTGAATAGAATAGCTACGATAAGGAAGTCATTGAATAATCAACATGATCTGATCTTCTATTCTCGTACAGGACATATCATTAATCGTCATGCAAAAGGAAAAATTCTCATTAACCAAACGACTGAAAAGCTTTAAGTACGCTGTCAATGGATTAAGCATTCTTATCCGAGAAGAACACAATGCCAGAATTCATTTATTTGCCGCCCTGGTGGTCGTTGTTGCCGGCTTCTTTTTCAATGTATCTAAAGTCGAATGGATTGCAATTATTTTAGCCATTGGTTCTGTTATTGCACTGGAAATTATCAATTCGACCATAGAAAACATTGCGGACTTCATCTCTCCCGAAAAACATGAGAAAATCAAAAAGATCAAGGATCTATCCGCCGCAGGTGTGCTTGTGAGTGCATTGGCAGCTATGATTATTGGTATGATTATTTTTATACCGAAAATCTCTTCACTCATCCACTAGCAAGGAGATAAACAATAGCAATAAACCAATCCCAATTGGTCCATCGTATCCAACTCTTAGAATTATCTGGTAGGGTATTCAGTAATTAGTCTGTTCTAGCATTTAGACGGACGAGGAGATTCTCGAAGATGAAAAGTATAGTGATCCATTTAAGTGATCTATTAGATCAACTTAACATAGACAAATTAGCTGCATTGTTCTTTACATGACAAGGTAACCAAGCGACTATGAACTGAAACATTTGGAGTTTCACGGATTAATTGGTTACCTTGTAGTTGAACAACCTAATAAAACTTGAGATATGCCCACTATAGACAATGTTTTTGACGAGATAGATCATCATGAATATCCGGATGCACATTTGGCCGATTCCGGAATTAGATTCCTCAATTATATTCTTGACACAATTGGAATGTACGCCTTTATATTTTTCGTGATCTATTTATTATCAGAGAGTTTTTCACTAGGGTTTTATTTGGAAACCAGTGATTCACCATTATTACTTCTGCTGTATCTACTAATGCCGGCATATTGGGTGATTTTTGAACATTTCTTTCAAAAGACTCCTGCGAAATTTTTGACGAAAACGAAGGTTGTAACCATCAATGGATATAAACCAAGTTTTTGGAACATCGTTGGTCGAACTTTATGCAGATTTATTCCATTTGAACAGTTTTCTTTTTTAGGAAGTACACCTGTGGGTTGGCACGACAGCATCTCCAAAACCCGAGTAGTTAGGGATAGTTACGAGAATCAAATATCATAGAGCAGCTTGGTGTGAAGTGACATGACTACGGCGAAAGGTGGTTTACGTCTGTCATATTTTTCGTATTATTGAGTAAATGAAAACAATAGTATGAAGGGTTTAGCACTGCATTGGAAGATAATCATTGGTATGGTTCTGGGAGTTGTTATTGGTTTGATAACCGTGCAATTCTCCTGGGGTAAAACTTTTGTAGTGGATTGGATAAAGCCTTTTGGAACGATCTTTATCAACCTGCTCAAGTTATTGGCTATTCCTTTAATCATATCTAGTCTTCTGGTCGGTATCTCCGGACTCAAGGATATTGCTAATCTGTCCAAAATGGGAATTCGAACCCTGGGATTGTATGTGATGACCACCATCATTGCTGTTTCCATTGGTCTGATTATCGTTAATACAATTCAACCTGGAAATTTTATAGAGCAATCTACTAAAGAAAAGCTCAGTACTTCATTTGAAGGGAAGACTTCTGAAAAATTGGAATTGGCGAGTTCCGCGAAAAATCAATCCCCCTTACAACCACTGGTAGATATTGTTCCTGATAATATCTTCAAAGCTGCCTCCAGTAATGGCAACATGCTGCAAGTTATCTTTTTTGTGATCTTCTTCGGAATTGGCATTATTCTCATACCAAGAGAAAAATCAGAATCCGTCAGAAAATTCTTTGATGCTTTTAATGAGGTAATTCTAAAAATGATTGATTTGGTCATGCTGTTCGCTCCATATGGCGTTCTGGCACTGCTTGCCGCTTTGGTTGTAGAATCTCCTTCGGCCGACGTTTTTGCTGCTCTTGGAGTATACTCATTATGCGTACTCATTGGACTTGGACTAATGGCCTATGTGATCTATCCAAGCATTCTAAAATTCTACGTTAAATACAATCCTATCAAGTTTATCAAAGAAATCATTCCTGCTCAGTTGGTTGCGTTTTCGACCAGTTCGAGCGCAGCAACTCTTCCTGTAACGATGGAAAGGGTCGAAGAACACCTCGGAGTAGATAGAGAAGTCACCAGTTTTGTCTGTCCCGTTGGTGCTACGATCAATATGGATGGAACAAGCCTGTATCAGGCGGTTGCTGCCGTTTTCATTGCACAGGTATTCGGAAATGACTTAAGTTTTGGTGATCAAATCACAATCATTATCACCGCTACCTTAGCATCGATTGGAAGTGCGGCAGTTCCAGGCGCAGGCATTCTAATGCTCATTATCGTATTGGAATCTATTGGTGTGAACCCAGCCGGTATCGCATTGATATTTGCGGTCGATAGGCCATTGGACATGTGTCGAACAATGATCAATGTTACAGGGGATGCCACCGTTTCAATGGTAGTAGCAAAGAGCTTAAATAAGCTAGGAGTCCCACATGTCAAGGAATGGGATGACAACTATCCTCAACAGCAATAAAATATTATTCTAGTATTTTATTCAGCGATGATCAATTTACTTGTACCTTGAATTGATCCGGATTGATCTTTGAGCTGTACAATATACAATCCGGCAGATAAAGCGCTCAAGTCGATCTCGACTCCGTTACTCAGTTCCGACTTACTCATCACCCTTTTACCCGTAACATCATAAATCTCTAGTTCAGCATTCATCTCATTACTCATCAATAAGCTAGCCCTGGATGAAGCGGGATTAGGATGTAGTGAAAAACTATTCTTCTCTAATTCCTGATTCGACGAGATAAGAAAGATAAACGGCACTAGTTCACTGGAGCATTCCAGATCGTATTCCCTGACTTTCCAGTTATAGAAATAAAAGTACTCTGTATCAGTAAACACACCGGAAGTGACCTCACCTAGGCCATCACCAATTGGATATGGATACTGAACCCCACCTCTATTTACATAAGCACTGGGATCTCCCTGGAAGTTCATTTGATAGTTGTTGCCCGGCTCAATATAGATATCCAAATCAATGGTATTCCAGCCTGTATCCAACACAACTTCTTGCCAAAGGAGAACATTGACATCTCGATCACGAATCAGTAAATCGACCTGAGTATTAGCTTCAAAACCATACACATCCACCGAAAGCAAATGAAATGACTTATAGACATTAAACTCCAAGGGTCCTGGGAAAGCGGGGAAATTCTCTCCTCCTGCTCCAGATCGATCGGGCTTCCCTCCCATTTGAACAGGTCCTTGTACCGGGCCACTCGTGCGAGCATAAACCGTTGTATCATTGAAAATCTGCTCCAGTACAATTCTACTCCCCTCTCCTATTGAATCCATACCAAGAGAGTCCCTGTACCAAATGATATTATCTCCGTCCGCTATATTCTCTAATGTATTGTTCACATCATCAAAGATCATCGACGTGCTTGTGGGTTTGGTATACTCGTGGAACACCATAGAAGCAGTATCGGAATACACATCCGCACAAGGGCCAATAATTTTGGCAAAGTAATCTCCGGATGCGTCTGCAAATATGCATCGATCTGTCTCACCCGTATTCCACTCGACATCATATCTAGTCTCATCCAAGCATATCTCGACCATTTCTCCTGCGCAGAAGTTACATGCTCCATTAGCGCCTACTTTGATATTTTGATTTAGTTCCGGATCCAGATCGACAAAAATAGTCTGTGTAAAGGACTGACAAGAGTTGTTTACATCGGTAATGGTAGCCTGATAGAACCCTTCCTCTTCGATCAACAATTGTCTTGTAGTATCACCGGTATTCCACTCATAAGAATATGGGCCTTCCGGAGCAGAAATTAAAATATGATCTCCTGAACAAAGATCAATCCTGCGAGTCGGGCCAGCATGAGGGATCACCTCAATCAAACCACAATCTTCAGAAATAAGATGATACTGATTGACATCTAAGTCATGATATATGGTCCCACAATTGGAAGAGGACCAATCAATCCTTATTGAATCTATTACTTCTATATCACCTAAACCAAAGTGTACACTTAAGCTATTGCCAATACCATAGGAGTCTCCGGAATTTACTTCTCGTACAAACTTTGCTTCGCCTTCAGCATATAAGGTCACCTTTGCTCCAATGGCATTGATGTGTGTATCACTTCCTCTCAGGTTGAACCCAACAAAGTTGTTATCATTACCCTTGTTGAAATATATTCTATCTGGTAAATTGGATGGTAAAACAAAGACCTGGCCACTGGATCCGTAGATATCGATAAAACCGTCCGCATTAAAGTCTCCGACAGCGCATGAGAGCATATCACTTGTGAATTCGCTCATATCTTTTTCTGTGAAGGTCATGTCTCCATTATTCATGAAAATTCCATGCTCAGTACCCGTAATGATGATATCGAGATAGCCATTATTATCCAAATCACGAAGAATTGACTGCAAACTAAATCTTGTAGTTCTAAATCCCTGTGGAGAGACCTCAGTAAAGACACCAGAGCCATCATTCAACAGGATCATGTTATGCTCCGAGTGGTTGGTGACAACAAGATCCAAGTCTAAGTCATTGTCCAAATCACCAAAAGTACCCGTCCAACTTTGAGAGTTTATAGAAATTCCTAGGTCTGCTGTCTCTTCCACTAGAATTCCTCCATCATTGCGATAGAGTAAATTAATTCTATCCGGGCTAGTTGGGTCTGTTTCGCCTTGTTTGCACTTGGCCAAATACAGATCTAAATCACAGTCCCCATCGATATCGGAAAATGCTGATCCGTAATTTCCTCCAGCTATATAATCCGTATTTTGATCCATGTTTACTTTCAACTGCAGATCGCTACTTTGATCACTGGCAGAATAGATCCTATTATATCCAACATCGTTACAAACAAAAATATCTACATAGCCATCAGCATCATAGTCTGCCGAACTCAAATTTTGACAGAAGATCTGATCATCTACTTCTTCGAAATTCCACTGATTATTCTCTAATTGATTGTTGAAAACGTAGAGTTTTTGACCAAAGCCCACGATGAGCTCGTTCCAGCCATCCTGGTTAATATCCGACGCTATAAAAGACCATAAGCTACCGGCACCATCAGGAAGTGGTCCGTAATCCTGCATGTGAAATTCTCCCCCTTCCAACTGGTATGCAATCATCAAAGATGTTCCTCCAGGAGAAAAGGCGATATCATCCAAATAATCCCCGTTGAGATCACTAACACAGATGGGTAAAACGCCAAATATCTCATCTATAAAAATATCTTCAGTCCTATCCTCAAATTCTATCTGAGCCACCAGGCTTTTTAATGGTAGTATTATACAAACAATTAAAAGAAGCTTAATGTAGATCCTTGCTGAACTGGTCATCTTTGTGATTTTCATTTTATGAGCCTGCAATATACGGCTTTTTCAGGTTTAAAATTTCCGCTTACAAGGGATCAAATCAATTTCAGACTTTGTTTCTATTAATGTTTTAATCGAAGAGAATCCCTAACAAAAGCCGCGATGCTAGAATTCATGAAACTACCATCTGTGCTCACCAACGAGTCCATTTTCTACATAAAAGAGTTGATCAAGAAGCGAAGAAAAATAAATGGGAATAGAAGCCTAATTTCGGATCTTTAATAAATTCGTTATTTTTTTGATTTTCATCTAAATGGGTTCATTTTTAAAACTGATATTGTGGAGAGCGAGGAAATACCTCCAGTTCTATTGGGAATCAAAGAATATCTACAGAGCCCATAACGAATTCATTTATACTTTTTTTAAGGAAGTTATTCAGGACCGAAGATCGTTTTATATCTATGGCGATCTGATTCCTATAGAAGAGGCGTATCGCAATGATCGGCGATTTATTGATGTCACGGATTTTGGTGCTGGTAGCCTTAGTCCGGGGATGCAGACAAGCAGAAAGCAGGTTCGTAAAATATATCAGAACAGTAGTTCGGGGAGAAAAAAAGGACAATTACTAAGCAAAATAGTTCGCCATTTTAATCGAAAAAGTATTCTTGAAATAGGCTCCAATCTAGGTGTCTCGAGTGGATATTTATCTGGCACCAACAGAAAGAGTTCCTTCATTGGTCTTGAGGGATGTCCTGAACTGGGCGCTAAAGCCCAATCAGTGCTCAAAAAGCTCAAATTGAATAATGCCGAAATCCGGATTGGGAATTTCGAAGAAACACTGCCACAGACTCTGAAAGACAGGAATTTCGATTTGGTATTTGTAGACGGAAATCACAGCGGAGAAGCCACTATTAGGTATTTCAAGTGGATTTCAGAGGCGAACAATAATAGCATCATAGTATTTGATGACATCTATTGGAATAGTGACATGAATCGAGCATGGAAAGAAATTATAGCGGATTCCAGAATTGACTGGAGTATTGACCTTTACGATTTAGGCCTCATTGGACTAAACACCCATGAAATTATCGAACCCAAGAACCACAAATTGATTTCATTTTGGAAGAAACCCTATCAGTTTTAAGGACTTCACTCGTCACTTGAAGATCTAAATCCAATATTTTCTCTTTTGGATTTCCAATCTGAAGGATTCTTCCTATCATAATAGATATCAGAAATAATGATTCTACCATCTCCCTGACCATCTTCCAAAGACACCCTTATATTGTGATTTTTAATGATTTGCTCCACCATCTGTCTTATTCTTCTGGCATTACCGAAGTATTGATCTCGGGCCAAATGCAGCTTCCGTATCTCCTCTTTAACGAGATCCAAGGCTTCATTCTCAATTTGATAACCTGCTTTTTTGATTCGAAATTTGAATATTTCCAAAAGCTCAGATTGACTGTAATCTTCGAAGTACAACAACTGATCAAATCGAGACTTAAATCCTGGGTTGGAATTTAAGAACTGCTCCATATTAAAAGGATATCCAGCAGCAAATAAGAAAAACTCTCCTTTTTTATCTTCCATTTGTTTGATCAAGGTCTGAATAACTTCAGCTCCAAAATCATTGGTACCAGATGCATGACTCTGGGTCAAAGCGTAGGCTTCATCGATGAAAAGTACCCCGCCCAAAGCATTTTGAATGACTTTGTTCGTCTTTAAGGCTGTTTGTCCAACATAACCTGCCACCAGTCCTTGACGATCCGTCTCATACAGTGTACCTCGTTCTATAATTCCTAGCGCACTATAGATTCTCGCCAATATCCTCGCAACAGTAGTTTTACCCGTTCCCGGGTTACCGATAAATAGTGTATGAAGATTAAAGTGATTTAACACGTCTTCACCTCTTTTCAGATGATATTGAACAAGTTGAATGGTCTCTTCAACTGCCTTTTTAACAGCATCCATGCCGATCATCTCATGCAGCTCCGCTCTTGCTTCTGCTAACTCCTGATGATCAATTGGAAGTTTTAGCTTAGGCTTAGCAATCTGTGTGGTAGTTTTAAGAACATCTTCCTTCAGAACCAGCTTAAGTTCTCTTTTGGTCAAATTCTTAGGATCTTCAGACCGCATCACACGCAATCCCAAATTAATCTTGGATTTTTCAATTAAATCCTCAACATAACGGGCATTTCCAAAACTTTTATCCCTTTTTCGGAAAGCTTTGGTGATTTGCTCTCTGAGCACTGTTTTAGCCCCAGCGCTAAGACTAATACTCTCCTTGTTGGCCAAATGAATCCCAATTTCAAATAACTCCTCCGGCAAATAATCTCTGAATTCGAAGAAATGCTTGAATCTTGATTTCAAGCCTGGATTCGAATCCAAAAAATATTTCATCTCTTCCGGATAACCAGCAACAATAACGGCTAAATCCCCTACTCCATTAGATAATTCCTTGATCAGAATTTCAATGACCTCCTTTCCAAAATCTTTGGCGTCATCATTTTTCCTTGCTAAGGAATAAGCTTCATCAATGAACAAAACTCCTCCCCTAGCACTTTCTATCGCCTCCTTAACCTTGGGTGCCGTTTGACCAATGTACTCTCCAACCAGATCCACGCGATCAACCTCATGTACATGCCCTTTAGACAGTAAGCCCATGCTGTGATACAACTTACCAATCATTTTAGCTACGGTGGTCTTTCCAGTACCGGGATTACCTATAAAAACGGAGTGAATATCTATAGGTCGGTTTTCCTTGATTCCTTTCGAATGTCTGAGTTTTAAAAATTCTATGTATTGCCTGTGTTCTTCAACTTTTTCTTTGATTTCATTCAGCCCAATAAGTTCATCCAACTTTCCTTGCCAATCACCGAGCTCAGCAAGATTTTCACTTGAACCTGGGAGCAAAAAATTTGGCCATCCCGGCAGCAACAACTTCGCATCTCCTGCCAGGGCATAATTGCTCACTTCAAAACTGCAAATGGCTATCAACTGATCCATAAACACGAATTCTGCAGTGTACTTGCCCTCGCGCCAACTTCCTGGTTTAGAAGCTCCCCATCCCGCATTAATGTAGATGCCTTCATCTCCTCCTTGAACTCTGACCAGTTTGACAACTTGCCCTTTTAATTCTCTAGCGGAATTATAGAACTTGACAAAAAGTTCGCAGTGCCACTTCCTTCGTCTATTGGTATTGTTCAATTCTATTTCGGCATAGATATAAGAAGTCTCCTCGGCATTAAACACTTTAAGATATTTCCTATCCTCATGAGGAGTATCGTCGAATGAACCTTCAAAAAGACGTATTGATCGAACAGTCGCATATCGATCGGCCAACTGACTGCCCGCATCAGAAGTCTTTAGGTCTGATTCTTCTATGTAGAAATACTTGGTTGCGATCTTCTTATTATCGATCCAAACTTCCCAATAATAAGTACCTTTTTTCCAGAAGGATGCCTTCTGTTTGTTTCCCCAACCTTCTCTTATATATATTGACTGTTGTGTCTTAGGTACTACTTTATTGTACCTTAATTCACATATCTGTTGATTCTTTTTCGAATTATAGCATCTCAGTTCGACATCTACTGTCCACTCCTCTCTATCGAAAAACTTATTGGCCAAGCACAACTCTGCATAAATAAAGCTAACTTCCGAATGGTCAAATACTTGTCTGTACTTCTTCTTGTTGTCTGCAAGCCATTCTGTGGAAGTATATACTTTAAGAGAGAGAAACTTGAAGCGCTTATCCGATTCTATCTGATCTGTAGCTTTCATCTATTAAATATATCGACATTGTAAACATAAATCAATTCTATTTTATTACTGAATAATAGTCATTATTATTGTGAAAATTAAAGACAACATTTATAACCGAAATCAAACGACAATTGTTAAGATAAAAGTGCATGGCAAAAATTAAATTTACATTTGAGGATACGAGTATTGACGAGAAGCTGATAGATAATGTCGAAGAAGGCCTTACAATACTTGAGGTGACAGAGGATCATGATATTCACTTGAATCACAATTGTGGAGGAGTCTGCGCTTGTAGTACTTGCCACATATATGTAAACGAAGGAATAGATGATTTAGAGGAAATATCCGATAAAGAGGAGGACTTCATTGATAGGGCGATCAATCCGAGATTGGAATCTAGATTGGCCTGTCAATGTGTTATACTAAGTGAGGATGCAGTAATTGAAATTGAAATACCTGATCAATCAAATATCATTGGTCACGAACACTAAAAAGAGAAAAAAATGAGCTTTAAGGATATAGACGATTTTCCGATTAATTGGAAAGACCATGAAGATATAGCGATGAAGCTATATGATCGTTTTGGAGATGATTTTGATGAGTCTCGAATTTATAGAATTAGATTTACCGATCTACTGGATTGGATATTGGAAATTGCCAATTTCGAAGGCAAACGAGAGGATTGCAATGAGGGACATCTAGAGATGATTCAGGCTCAATGGGTACATGAATGGAGAGATAACAACTAAATGTTGAGATATTGAATATACTTGAACGGTTTAAAGAGATCGACACTTTCATTTTCGATGTAGATGGGGTGTTTACAGACGGTAATCTTTTGGTAAATGAAGAGGGGGGTCTTCTTAGAACAATGAATGTTCGAGATGGTTTAGCCCTAAAGACGGCTACTAAAAATGGATTCCAGGTGGTTATCATTACCGGAGGGAGTTGTCCAGGTGTCAAAAAGCGTTTTGAGAATCTCGGAGTTGATCAATATTACAGCGGAGTTTATGACAAGATTAGTCTTTATGAAGAGTTGCTAAAAGAAGGTAAAATAAAGGACAATCAGAGAACATTGTATATTGGAGATGATAGACCCGATGTTCCAGTCATAGACAGAGTTGGTCTCGGTTGTTGTCCTTCAGATGCTATTATTGAAGCAAAAAATGCCGCCACTTATATCTCACCTTATGCTGGTGGACAAGGTTGTGTTAGAGATATTCTGGAGAAAGTCTTTAAGCTGAGAGGAATATGGTAATACGCAGAATCCTGAGGGAGGTGCAAGTTTTTATGCGGCTGGTGCGGTGGAAAAACTTGGCCATGATTGCTATTCTTCAGTATTTCTTACAGTATTTCTTCCTGGTTCCAAAATTGATGGACGAAAGCTACTTACCTATTTTGGACAATTTTCATTTCTTCCTTCTAGTGCTTTCAACGGTAATCATAGCAGCTGGTGGCTTCATTATCAACGATATCTACGATTACAATATCGATCGCATCAATAAGCCTGATCGTCAGACAATAGGTAAGCACTTAAGCTTGAGAAAAGCGATGCGCTTCTATTTTTTGGTTCTCCTTTCAGGAACCATTCTGGCCGTCTATCTCGCTTGGCATGTCAATAACTTGTTTCTGGCAATTCTATATTTCGGTGCGGTTATTTCCCTTTGGTTGTACAGCAAGGTCTTGAAAAGAACCGCTCTTGGTGGAAATATTTTTGTAGGCCTTTTCTGCTCCTTTGTAGCCATCATAGTGGCCTTCGCGGAGCGCAAAGCTATACTTGAATTGATGAAACAGGACTTCTATGATTTTAAAGATATAGCATTTCAGTTCGGAATCTTTTCTGTGTTTGCCTTTTTAACTTCGGTCTTTCGAGAGATCGTTAAGGACATTGAAGACATCGAAGGTGATATGGCGAATCATTGTCACACATTACCGATATCATATGGCATTCCATTCTCTAAGAACGTAGCGAGTTTTGTCAATATTTGCGTGTTCATTCTTCTCATGTATTTGGCCATTATTTTCTTTAGAGAAGCCTTGTTTTGGAGATTGAGCTATTTAGTAGTGTTGATCATGGCACCGGTGATTTACTGTGAATATTTGCTTCGAATAGCTACCGGAAAAAAACATTATCACCTGGTTAGTCAATGGTCAAAGTATGTCATGTTCTCCGGTATTTTTCTCATTTACATCATGAAAGTATAATCAAATGCTTGAATTTAAGAAAAAACTAATCCTGGGAAGTCAATCCCCGAGGCGTAAGGAGCTGATGCAAAGGATGGATATAGATTTTGAGGTTAGAATTGCTGACGTCGAAGAGATCATCCCTGAGGATCTTCCACTTCATGAAGCTCCGGAATATTTAGCTAAGCTAAAAGCTGATGCCATTGCATTGGCTGATGACGAATTGTTGATTACCGCAGATAGTGTGGTGATATTGGACGGAGAAATTCTGGGCAAACCTAGAAATAATGAAGAAGCCGCATCTTTTTTAGCAAGAATATCAGGCAGAAATCATGATGTCATTACGGGGGTTTGCATTAGTGACAAGCATCGATCCATTAGTTTCTCGGATAAGACGGTAGTAAGCATTGCCAAAATTAATGAGCATGAAATCGAATATTATGTCGAAAAATATAATGCTCTAGACAAGGCCGGAGCTTATGGCATTCAAGATTGGATTGGATGGGTAAAAGTTGAGAGAATCAAAGGATCTTATGCTAATGTTATGGGATTGCCCACTCACAAAATGTATGAGGAATTGATGAAATGGGTTGGGTGAACATGTCGCTCCTATGGAGCTTTATTGATTTCATCACTGATTTGGTTTTATTGGGATATCGCCACTATGTGGCTTGTTAGGTATTGATTTGATGACGTTCGTCCGGTGTATCTCTTTTTCACTATTCATCTTTGATTGGTTTTATCCTTGAATTCAGTCTTTGTTGCTGGATTGAATTGCGCTCCTATGGAGCTCCATTGATTTCATCACTAATTTGGTGCTGTGAGATATCGCCACCATGTGGCTTTTTTTGGATAGTCAAATTGATCGAGCTCCATAGAAGCGTGATCTGGCTAGCCAATCATTATAGAACAGATAGAGCGCCATAGGTGCGTCATTGAATTTCCCCATCCAGAGCTATACTCAGACTCGAGGAAAAGAGCGATTCCTAAACGATAAAATTGGTCTATCCAAGTACTTCGTCACCATCCATCCTATCCAAAGGCTGGTAAAAAAGTAAATCACAAAGTCAATCCGAATGGGCCAATTAAAGCCGATAAAATCAAAAATTGGTAGGAAATATTTGATAACGAACATATGGAAGACATAGCATGCATAAGAACTTATTCCAATATTGGATATTGCATTTACCCATCTCTTTCCAAACAGTTTATTCAGTTTTTCCTCAATGCTTTCATTCGACAAAAAGAAACCCAGAATCGAAACAAATGAAAAAATCAGAAGACTTAATCCTGCGGTATGCATGAAAACCGTTTCAAGCCTGATGAAGGTTGTAGATAAAAGAATTGGGATACTAAAAAACAGTAAAGTCCTACTCCACTTCTTGAAGAAGATATTAAAGTCATCTCTGTAAAAGCAATACCAGTAAGCCATTAAGACACCGCCAAACAAACTATCAATTCTGAGATGGGTAGGAAAAAGATGGGTCTTATGTGAATAGGTCGTTTCGGCATTTATCAGCCTCAAAATGAATACAGAAATAAAAAGTATCAATGATACCACCAGCCATAAATTCCTTTTTTCCATTCCTTTGTAGCGAATAAGGACACTTAAAAATAAAGGCAAGACAATATAAAAATGCTCTTCTACTGCCAATGACCAGGTGTGACTCCAGTAATTCCCCAGGTAGTTTTGTAAAAAGAAGATCTCCGATAGAATATCGTAGCTCTGAGGTGGACTGCCTTTTATCAATTCCAAGATAACGGTGAGCAATATGGCCAAATAGAAAACAGGATATATCTTAAAACCTCTCCTTATAAGAAATCGACCAATATTGATGCTGTTGTTTCTTTTGTACTCCTCAAATAACAACTGTGCGATAAGATATCCGCTTAAAACGAAAAAGAGATCTACACCGATCCAACCGGCATTGCGCAAAGGTTGAAAAAAGGCATGGTGCCTGAATAATACCAAAATAATGGCCATACCCCTTAAAAAGTCCAAGGATCTCACTCTATGTTTTCCGGAAGTGTACTCAAAGCAACTCAGTTTACTCAGCATGTCACCTCCCTTCCTTTTTGTCAACGATTAGAAAAATAGAAACACCAAAAGGAAATCCGGAAATAAACCTGAACATCTTCTTTTCCAAACGAAATATCCCGAAGAGTATCTTATTCCCAATACCATCCGTATTATAGCGTTCAAAATCCGACTTAAGTGTTTTATAGGGCCTTATTTTACCTAAAATTCTGGTTAACGCTATAGGTGGAAAAAGAATAGTGTTGAAGTAACTTGATCTCTGAATTTCTAATTCCTCTTTCTTAATTAATGCACGGATATTTTTCAAAGTATATCTGCGGAAATGATGGTTTATCTCGTCGTGATCGCTCCAGAGAAATTGAAAGGCCGGAACAGTCAAGAATATCTTTCCTCCAGGTTTTAGTATTCTTTTCATCTCCTTTACAGATTGTTCGTGATCCTTAATATGCTCGATGACATCAAAAGCACATATTAGGTCAAAATGCTTGTCCGGAAATGGTGTTTTCTCCAAACCGCTACACACCACATCCAAATCGTATTCCTCTTTCATAAAGTCACAACTTGATTGATCCAGTTCCAATGAAGTCAATGCACCGTATTCGGACAACATCAGGGAGCTTACTCCTGTAGCGGCACCGGCATTTAGTATTTTCGGGTTTTCTCTTAATCTCGGAAGGATATCTCTTTGTAACAGGTCTTCTAGAATTTCTTTACGAGCTCTGAACCACCAATGTCCCTTTTCAAGCTCGTGATATTTTTCGTAGTAGGACCTATCCATCAGTCTCTTCCCTATTTTTCACAATATTATCAATGACGTACAAGGGCCTTTTCTTCACTTCAAAAAATATTCGAACAATATATTCCCCTAGAACACCTAGACAAATCAATTGTACCCCACCAAATAGGATTATGGCCAGTAAAAGCCCAGTGAATCCTTCGGGAACAATATCAAAATAAAAGCGTCTAACCAGGGTATAAACTAAATATATAAGACTAATCGTGACCGTGGTTATGCCCAAATAAGTGATTAATTTGACGGGGACTTCACTAAAGTTAAAGAATCCGTCCATGGCCAATTTTAATAATTTCCTGAAGGAATATTTGGATTCACCAGAGTGTCGAGCTTCCCTATCATACTCAAGACCAATTTGCTTGAAGCCAACCCAACTCCTCATGCCTCTCAAAAATCTACTTTCTTCATTCATCGCAACCAACTCATCACAAACCCGTTTTGAAATCAGCGAAAAATCACCCGAATTCAAGGGTATATAAGTCGCAGACATCTTGCTCAGCAATAGATAGTATGTCTTGTATAAAACGCGCTTTATCCAGGACTCCTTCCTCGTTTTTCGAATTGCATAAATCACATCATAGCCCTCTTTCAATTTACCATAAAACTCATCGAACAACTCTGGCGGATCCTGTAAGTCGGCATCCAAAATATAAATGGCTATTTGAGCGCTACAGTGTTCAAGGCCTGCACTTAATGCTCTCTGATGTCCGAAGTTTCTCGATAAAATAACGGCATTATAAGGTGCTCTTTTTCTGGCTAAATTCAGCACTTTGTCTTTGGTTCCATCGGTGCTACCATCATCGACTAGAATTACTTCAAAAGTCAGGAAATGACCTCCCATTAGCTTATCCAAGCGTTCGATCAAGCTATCAAAAACCTCCATTTCATTATACAGAGGAATGACAATACTGATGTCGACTTTTGAATCACTCATAAGCGATATAAATAAATACTCCAGTGATCTTCAGGTTTTCCAAACAATCCCTCAAAACTCAATTCAAGTTCTAAGTAATTTCTGATCTCCACCGCGGAAATAAGATATTCAGTACCCATGGCCTTCATCTCACCAATATTAAGTTCTAAATTAACGATCTCGGCAGAATCAGACTTCTGACATGAATACCTGCAATGATCATATAGTTCAGCACTCATAATGTAGCAATAACTGCCCCAATTTTCAAAAGAAGCCTTCATTTTATCACTCTTTGCCAATTCGTTTCCTATGATATTACGGAAGCGTTCCTTGTAGGTCAGCGGATAATTATTTTGATAAGAATCTATGGTGTAGAATCCATTATATTGAGCAACTGCAGGCGGTATTCCCAAATTAGCTATTCGATATGAGGATTTATCCTTTGCAATGTATTGGTCTATTTCATCGAAAATATGGCTGGAGAAAAAATCCTGATAACCGATCACATTTTCATGATTGGGCATTTTAAACAGCAATTTGTAGTTCATCTTCAATTCAGTGAATCTGCCCAATACCATAATCAACACTAAAAAGACCATGAGTTTCTTTCCCTTTTCGTTTAGGGTAGAATTCATATACCATAAGATCAGGATAGTCATCCATAACATGGGTATTAGCATGGTGAACCTATTAAACTGAAACGAAGTAAATATGTGTGCCACATTTCTTAGGGCATAGGCGAAATAGGAATATATTCCATGAAAAACACAAATTATAAAGAGGGCAATGATTAAATGAAGCGCACGCTTGTTTCTAAAATTACCCTTAAAAAGAGTCCAAAGAAAGGCCAAAAAAATTGGCCATGCAATGAATGGTGAACCGTGGTATTGACTAAAGAAGAATGTTCGAAAGATCTCTTTTACAGTCCCCATTGGTCCTTTTACGGGCAATTGCCATTCTGTGCGATGAGATAGTTCTGTATTTGTTAAAAAATTGGAAATGCTTAGAAAGTTGGCCGCGATAAAACTTACCGTCAAAAGTGCAATACCAAAAATGAACTTTTGATGAACTGCACTATGCTCTATTCTGCTACGATATAGACCGACAACTACCAAAGCGCAAAGAACAAATGGAGCAATCATTGCAAAATGTGCATAGAATGGAAAAAGTAAAAACACAATAAGACTTGCCCAAAGCTTTCGGTTTTCCATAAGGTTTTTTCCAGCCCAAAAGATCAAAGGCAGTCCCATAATGGTCAACCCATACAAGCTGTAAATACTAAGGGAAGCATAGGCGAGTGAGAATAAAAATAAGACAGAGTATGGCACATCTTTGTAGAGATCTTTGATGAATAAACTCATCCCCACAAAACCGATGATTCTAACCACCCATGAATTCAGCACATATGCCGTCAGAGGGTCAAAGAAATAATACATAAGCCTTATAAAACTAAATTCAGAGTGAAAATACACCCTTGGCAGTCCCAACATTACCTGTTCTACTTCAGGCAAAACAGAAAATCCAAAGAGGAGCCCGGCGTCTTTAAGCAAGGTGAGATAGACAAATTCACAATCCAAATTATCGTGAACAAGAACAAAAGAATTCTCGCCCAGTAGCCAATAAGGTAAATGAAAAAGCCCTAGTATTAGTACTCCAATGAGATTTACTATGTATAATTTTCTCATGTCATATTACTCCAGCCAAAAGCAATCCCAGAAGAATCAGAACCAATCTCTTATAAGAAAATTGATGTCCTTCTACATCATTAAATTCGAATAAAACTATGGTCGCAATGTGCAAAAATGACCCCGCCACCAATGCCAAAAGTATCGGATAAATATCCGTCGAAAAACCATAATCCATAAGAAAACTTCCCAGTGCAGAACCTAGAGGAGTCATCAGAGAAAAAATAATGAGAATGATCCAAACTTTTAATTTACTTAAACGACTATCCAGTAAAAAGGCCATCAGGGCAAAAGCAGCAGGAAATTTATGAACGAAAATACCCCAAACATATGAGTGTTGATGTGCGGCATGATGAGAGAGGCCTGTGATCGGCATCCCCTCTAATACAGAATGTAAGGATAGACCAAGCATCACTGTGACCGCCTTGCCAATGGACAAACCATGTTCATGTTGATGTGAGTGGACATGTCCGTGCTCAATTCCTCCTGAAATCGTTTCCAAGATTATTTGGATCAAAAATCCTATGAGAACGTAGTAAGAAAGAGAGATTCCTCCTCTATTCGAATTAGAGCCAAAAACATCCGGGAAAATAACCATTACCGTAATTCCCAATAAAAAGGCACCTCCAAAACTGATGATCATGGGTCTCCATGTTTCCCACCATTCCTTTCTACTTTCTAAAAAAAAGGCCAAGGTTCCTCCGAGAAGCACAGATGTGACAAGAAGTATATTTGATTCCGTCAAGAGTATATTCTTTTACGCAAAGCTAATATCATTTGCGCAATTCCAAAACCAATTAAGGAACCAAGAAAAGCGCCGGTAAGAACATCAATAGGATAATGCACGCCAACGTAAACTTGAGAAAATGACACCAAGCTGGCCCATAGAATAAATCCAATGATGTATTTTTTAGCCAAAGGACTCAATAGGAATATAAGTAAAACCGAAAGTCCAAAATGGTTGGTTGCATGTGAACTGGGGAAACTATATCCACTTCCACAATGTACTCTGGTTTCAACCAGTTCAGGATAGGCCTTACACGGCCTCAATCTCTCTACTTCTGGTTTGATCAATTTACTGCTAATACCATCACAGAGGACTATACAAAAAGCTATGGCGATGAGGTATAACCAGGACTGCTTCTTGAATCGAATGACTATATAGCTGATCAAAAATATGTACAGAGGGGTCCAAAAATATTTATTCCTCGAAAGGACAAAAAAATGTTCGATTAGGTCAGGAAAATCTACCCCATTGATTGCAAAAAAAACAAGCTTATCCCATTCCATAACTAGCTTTCAACTTCCAACAGAAATATTTGTCTTGGAGAAAATAATTCATATTCGTCTAAATCATAGTTCCCCCAACACTCCAGTAATTTAAAATTTTGTCTTTCGAACATGTTCATAAAATCCCGCTGATCAAATAATCGCACTCTTTCCTGATGATGATGGTCTTTACCATTTACTTTAAAAGATATGTTTTTATACACTACACTATCCTCTATTTTCTTAGTTATCTCAAAGTTTATTCCATCAATAGATTTTGTTGTTTTAGCTACCAATCCTTTTTTGACATAACCGGGATTTAAGTAATCCAGTACAAATATCCCTCGGGGTTTTAAGTTAACATGGACATTATTCAATACTTTTTCATTTTCAATAGGATCATCGAAATAACCAAAACTAGTAAATAGGTTTACGACCAGATCGTAGAAATTCTCCCTGAAAACCTGGCGCATGTCGTGTTCGTAAAACTCTAAAGTGTCATTCGAAAACCTTTTCGCTGAATCTATACTATTTTTTGAAAGATCAACCCCCGTAACAAAATGCCCCAATTCATTCATGGTCTTGGAGTGTCTTCCTTTGCCACAGGCCAAATCAAGTACTCTTTTAGAGTCTTCGAAGTGAAAATATTTAAAAAGATTTTGAATAAATCTTTCCGCTTCAGTATAGTCTCTGTCGCGATATAGTATGTGATAATATTCAGAGTCAAACCAGGATTGAAACCATTCAGCCATTCTACGCAATTTAAGATGTAATTTAATTCAAAAGAATGAATTACACTTTAACTAAAAATGAACTCGAATATAAGATCAAGGAAATTATATTTCCCTTGATCTTTAGGTCTTTTTATTAGATTGATTAGCGTACGATAAATTTACGTGTGGTTGTAATATTATCATCTCTTCGAACAACTAAAAAATATACTCCAGGCTGCAGTCCAGAAACATCATAAGCAATACTTTCACTGTTACGGTACAATAAATTGCCCTGAACTTTTTTGCCTTCCATATTCACCAAATGGGTCTCTACCCTATTCAGTTCTTTACCACTTAAGATGCACATATCGCTGGTCGGATTTGGACTAATCTTAAGGCTTGTTACATAATCTAGTTCCTCAGCAGACAAAACAAATTCCGTAGAAAAACTAAATTCGAATCCTCCTCCGAAATCCGGATTGAAAGTCAAGGTCTGATTCGATTCTCTATCTCTAATTCTGACCCAGCCGGCTCCCTGATTGGGATTGGCCCACCATTCTACTCCATCATGCCCTATATCTCTAACAATGAGCTTATAACACCCATCTTCCAAATCGTGATCATCCGAATACAAAGTATTTGCGGCAGGTAGTACATTCGAAGCAATTTGATCTCCGTTTTCGTCCAATATGAAATACGCATTTTCATTTGGCCTGCTATTCGTTCTAAAGTCGATGGTGATATCGTTAGAATATATCTCAGGCAAGTCAAAATTGGACAGCAAAGTATTGTTGTGACTATACTCATCATTCCCTCCATTCGGATTAGATATCTCGACAAAAAACCGATTGCCATCTTCCTGTAAATTGAACCATAATTCTTTTTCCGAAGGGATTGTCACTTCTTCGCTTTCCATGAACTCCAAATCTCCGGTCCAGGTATAACTTTGCTTTTCACTGGCGTCATTGATCCAATATTCTATCGTCAATTCCTCAAGAGTTGTACTACCCGTATTCCGGATCACCACAATTGGATTAGCACATATGGTTCCAATACGTGTGAATTCTGCAGAGTTATTTGGCGCCATTATCTCGACAACCGAAGCATCCAAGGAATGGTTGGCAGGGCCATAGCCAATCAACTGATGGGCAACTTGGTATCTATAGTCACCATTGACTACTTGCGGATTAGAAGTGTAATAATCGAATTCTGTACTAAATCCAGGTCTGATATAATCTGAAATATTCTCCTCTTGTAATCTACTCCTTTCTCCAGGGCACCAACCTTGTCTGTCGTATACCCAGGTTCCACCCTGAGGATAAATGGGATTAAATGAACATTCTTGCGTCACCGACCAATCTAGAATTTCAAAACCATCAATGGCTATTTTATGTCTAACCGTGCCACCATTCTGATGGAATTCACCCTCAGCACCATGACCAGTAATGGAGGATTTCATTTTAAAGAACTCAGCTTCATCACTTAGGTCAATAGTAACAGGTTGAAATCGCACTCCATTTACAATATCATTTATTCTAGCTGAACCTGTACGGTTGGTAGCTTGCCACAATTGTTGATATTGAACAACATCTCTTGGTGGAGTTCCCACCTTCATCTGGAATTCCAAATCCATTTCTTCTTGCCATTGTCCTCCTAGTGTCATCAGCAATCTTCTATTTCCTTGGAACAGATGGGCATAATCGGTCATGTCCAGGTACCAGGATTTACCTTCTTCACCAAAATCCAAACCAATTCCATAAGGTGTTACAAAGGAGACCAACTCGTGGTACATCGGAAATCTGCGAGTATAATTTAGATCTGTAATGCTGAGATTATCATCCTGTGTCAATACTCTATCTTCGATAAAATCGCCAGTCAAAGCATTAAATACTCTCTCAACAGGCTCCCAAATTTCTGCCGGATCAGTAGTGAGGATAACATCGTGAAAAGCTTCATTAGAC
Source organism: Saprospiraceae bacterium (assembly GCA_965230755.1). GTDB lineage: Bacteria > Bacteroidota > Bacteroidia > Chitinophagales > Saprospiraceae > DATFJT01. The sequence continues at coordinate 119,639 of CBDDLT010000015.1, forward strand.
GGTTGAGGGTCTATGCTTCTTTCAATAAAATAATATCGAATATCTTTTTGAAATGGTCTTTCCACAGTCACAACAGTCTCATCAACATCGAAATTACCGTCATAAAATCTTATATAAGGTCGATTTGGAGATTTTCTAAATTCTTTAAAGAGTTGTGCGCCATCCCTTTCTGTAACTCGATAAACATTTCCTACCACACTCGCATTTCTACCAAAAGGCGACTCATCGACTATTTCCTCGCCTGTTTGATCAAAAGAATAATACAACTGGAGGTTATCATAATTTGGGTGAGATGCATCTGCTTTAAGTCTCATCCAATCCTGAATCGTATTCCCTGATAGATTGGTATCCCATATTCGAATTTCGTCAATTTCGGCATCCAAATACCGATTATTTACTCCTCGGCTAATGCGGACATTTAAACCATCCGCGTTGGTATTAATATCTGTTGTTCCTATTGAAGAATTTACATCGAGTTGCCCGTCAATATAAAATTGAATATTGCGCAAGTTATTCCCATCTAAAACACAGGCCACATGGTGCCATTCTCCATCATCTACAGTGCCTGTAGACACCGTCCCGCCATTCGCATTTTCCACACGTAATTGTCCACTATCATTCAATCTGAACACCCATTTTTCATTGGCCACATTGCTTCCCCAACTGCATATTTCCGCATTCTTTCTTGTGGAAGTCTTAATCCAGGCCTCAACGGTTCTATTTTGACTTCCACTTACTCCTTTATAATTGTTCGCCTCAATATAATCAGTAGATGTGATCAGAACATGTTGCTGATCCGTAGCTAAAAGAGTAGATTCGAATCCCGAGTCTTCCGCAGACAAATGGGTAAGGGTTCCGGAACTCACATCCGGTCCATTGGAAAATTCAACTTGCATCAGTATACTATGGCCTCCATCCCATGTGAACGGAGTATGAAAATGAAGCCTTATGTCTCCACTGTTTCTAAAATCACTGTCTGAATGATAAACTTCCGTAAATCCGGTGTCATCAACTTTCACTCCGCTTAACTCAGTCAATGTGGAATGCTTTAGCTTGATTTTCATATACTTCGCCTCTCCTCCAGGAGCATCAATGTTCAAAAGAACACCATCAATATTTCCAATACCGGCCTCCGACAACTCAGTTTGTGTCAACAAAAAATAGGACTTTGCGGCTGGTCTCTCTGTAGGTAAGACATCTGCAATAACTTGAGTATTTTCCGTTACGGCATATTCAGTCTCATCAAGAACATTAATAGAATTAACAACTGTCTGTTCTTCTCGAAAATAATCATATACAGGCGTCGATTTATACGGAAATTCAGTGCCGTTAAAATTAGTTATAAAATGGCTCGAGATTGAAGCCGGCACTTCCTCTATTGTACTGGAATCCACCAAATAGGTATTACAAGAATAGTCCCATTCTCCACAGCCTAAATTCCTCTGGGATCCTGTAGATACCAATGCATCTGTACATCTCATGGTATACTTGAGAATGACTTTTTCGTAAGTTAAGCTTGGATCATCAGGAAAGGACAATACTGTATCTCTTGTAGTACTGTTAAAATTGAATGCCTGAACTCGTAATGTATCCCCAATTTCTTGTGCGAATAAAACGGATAAGGTAAAGGACATGAATAAAGTAGCGAAAAATTTCATCGATAATATGTCTAGTTAAGAAATTAACGGTTTGAGTCTAAATTACTGCTTTAGAATTATATTTAGAGTATAAAAGCTAAGATTAAGTTTTATCCTGTCTTTAAGATGTCATTTTCTTCAGCTATTTAGATCATTACTTCGTAAACATTTGATGCTAATTCTATTACCCTGCAGATAAAAAGATCTCCGATATTCGCAACAAACTAGTCGATCTGATCAGCGCTATTTTCTCTGTTTTAGTTATCTTAAAGTTTTTTTTAATGACTGGACTAACGGGAATGAAAACTATCTACACATTATTGGCCATTTTACTGTGTTTTTGTTGCACCAAACAGTACGCACAGGATGATCTTTTATCTCTGATCGACGAAGAGGAAGAGTCAAATATTGTTGGTTATGCTTTTAAAACCACACGTATTATCAATCTGCAATCCATTGAAAATGTACATGCCGGTGTCTTGGATTTTCGAATTTCCCATCGATTCGGTTTTGTCAATTCTGGGATAGACGAGTTTTTTGGACTGGACCAATCTACCGTAAGACTAGGATTGGAATATGGTGTTACGGATAGGTTTATGGCGGGAATAGGTAGAAGTAGTTTCGAAAAGACTCTTGACGGCTTTCTAAAATACAAATTGGTAAGACAAAAAACAGGAGCTGAAAATTCTCCAATTTCTCTTTCATTATTTACTAGTATGGCCATCGAAACAATACCATTTGCAGATCCGGACAGAGATAACTTTTTTAGTTCGAGACTATCCTACACATGGCAGGTTCTCTTGTCTAGGAAGTTCTCTCCTGGCTTCACGCTGCAATTGACGCCAAGTTTGGTTCATAGAAACTTGGTCGAAACCCTGGAAGAAAAAAATGATATCCTCGCTTTGGGTATCGGGACTCGCATCAAACTCTCTTCACGAGTAACATTGAATGGAGAATATATCATTGCTGACAAGAATGGACTGGCCAATGACTTCAATAATTCGATAGCTATCGGATGCGATATAGAAACCGGAGGCCATGTTTTTCAATTGCATCTCACCAACTCAACTTCGATGATAGAAAAGGGTTTTATAGCTGAAAATACAGGAGTATTTTTTGATGGTGACATTCACTTTGGCTTCAATATTTCTAGAGTATTTACGCTGGTGAAACCCAAGGAATTCAGAGAATAATGGATAATGGATAATGGATAATGGATAATGGATAATGGATAATGGATAATGGATAATGGATAATGGATAATGGAAGTTATCAATATTTCATTATTAATTATCCACTCCCTTCAATTATTCATTTTTAATTATTAATTATCAATTATCCTGAGCGCCTTCTTCAATCCACTGCTCGATGATAACAATGTCGCACTCTGGAATTTTAGGTTGATCCTGAGGCATTGGAGAGTAACCACTTTGATGTTTCACGGATCCTAGGAGAGAGGCATTATTCACGTAAGGAAGGACATTATTATAACCTTCAAGTGTTATCCCCCCCAACCTACTGGCATTATCATGGCACTCGTAACAGAATAATCTGAGAAGAGGTTCTACATCCACATCATAGCCCACTTCGGTTAAATCACAGTCCGGAACACCGTAAAGTTCTTCCGCATTGTCATAATAACATGAATGACTAATAAATATTAGAACCCAAAAAATGCAAAATGAATAGATGAATGTTTTTTTAGTCACAGCCCAAATCAATTATAGATTGAGGATCGGCATTCGGAAAACAATTGCCGGATGGTAATTCTTCCGGAATGTATCTTTCAAGAGCCGGATCATATAGTGATTTCTCAAGGAAAAGTGTCAATTTATCCACTTCATCCTCGGTCATACCCAATGGCTGAAAATACTGGCTAATTTGTTCGCTAGGCACCAAATCATTCTCAGGTATACCAATATTGAAATATTCCACCACATCTCTTACCGATGACTTACTACTTCCGTGGAAATAAGCTCCGTTTCTTTTTAGATTATAAAGATGAGGTACTTTGAATTTAAACATGTCCTCTGCTCTTTCAGTAAATCCACCCCTACCTAAATATCTCTTATCATCCAGAGCTGTAGCAAAAGTCCCAGGCTGTTCATATAGGTCTTTTACACCCACGGCATAAAACTCCATCGCACTGAATGAAGGACCATTATGACAACGCACGCATCCGGCTTTTCCAAAAAACAGAAGGGCTCCTTCTTTTTCTTCCGTAGTTAATGACCTGGTAATATAATCGTATTTCAAATACTCCTGGAATGGAGCCTTATTCGACAAGATTGTTCTCAAGTAAGCGCTGATAGCCAAAGAAGCCGTGAAGTTAGAATATCTAAGAGAATCATCTACAATTTCGGGAAAAGCCTCGTCAAAATGGTTTTTATATCCCAAATCGGTAGCGATCTGCTTATCGACAAACATTCTGTGTACTTCCAGGCCTTCTATATTCTGAGCTTCTATTCCAGATAGACCGGTATGATTGACTTCAGTAGATTCTATACTTTCACCCCAAAGGTGCTCAGTTCCCTCATTAACTCCACCTGCACCGAATTGACCATTCCAAAACGTGTTACTAACAAACGCAGAATTTACAACACTCAAAGGCCTAATTGCTTGTGCATCTATCTGAAACTCATCGTATTCATTGCTTTTAGTTCGACCTTCTCCATCAAAGCCAAAACCAATACCACCATCGGCAATTCCCTGAACTCTTCCAGGTTTAAATCCTCTGGAGGCCAAATGACAGCTAGAACAAGAATAAGTTCCCATATTGGACTCTTTTTCCGCTCTTAATGCAATACCTGTTTCGTGGAATAAAAATTTACCTAAGGTGACTTTTTCTGCGGTCAATGGATTTTTGGAATCCTGAGGTATATTGGCATAGTCATCAGAATCCGGTAAAACGTAATAATCCGCACTTCCTGTCGGCGAAGACTTTCGGATTTGCTCCAAAAGCAATAAATCGATACCGGCCAACGGTATCTCATGCTCGCACCCAAAAATTGATGCGACGATCAATAAAAAGAATAAATACTTCCTCATAGCAATAGCACCTATTTCCCCTTTCTTTAGGAACTCTTACATAAATAATGCCAAATATAGGCATTCTCTTTAAAATTACAATTAATATCTTTCCTCATCTATAACGGAATTTTATTTTGATATGCTGCATTGAAACTTGGAATAAGCAAATTCTTATTCCTTTCTTTTGTTTTAAAACTCTATATTTATCGGTGTATTCTATTAATAAATGTAACTCAATATAAAATCTATTCAATGGCGTTAATCAAATCCATATCTGGTATAAGAGGAACTATAGGTGGAAGTGTTGGATCGAATCTCACTCCAATTGATATTGTTGAGAGTTCTGCGGCTTTTGGAGAATTTCTCAAGAGGAAATATGATAATGTCAAAGTAGTTATTGGAAGGGACGCCCGAATTTCTGGTCCTGTGGTGCAGCAACTAGTTATCAATACGCTCATTGCCCAGGGAATTGACGTCGTAGACTGTTCATTATCTACAACACCTTCAGTAGAAATGGCAGTTCCCTATCACAGAGCACAAGGAGGGATCATTCTCACAGCCAGCCATAACCCAAAAGAATGGAACGCATTAAAGCTCCTCAATGATAGGGGTGAGTTTATCTCCGCCGATGATGGAGCTGCCCTTTTAGACATCATTGCTAAAAACCAGTTCTCCTTCAGCTCGGTAGATGAAATTGGGAAAATAATTAGAGATAGTGGAGCGATCAGCCGTCATATTGATGAAATACTTGATTTGGACTTGGTTGAAGTCGAAAAAATCAGAGAAAAAAACTATAGCGTTCTCGTTGACTCTATTAATTCTACCGGAGCGATCTCCATTGTACCTTTATTGGAGAGATTAAACTGCAAGGTGATTTCTATCAATAGTGAAATGACTGGGGACTTTGTACACACTCCAGAACCAATACCTGCAAATCTCTCAGATACTTTTAGAATAGCGAAGGAAAACAATGTCGATTTGGCTATAGTAGTTGATCCCGATGTGGATAGAATAGCTTTTTTAGATGAGAATGGATCCTTTCTAGGTGAAGAGTATTCTTTGGTGAGCATAGCAGATTATATTTTATCCAAAGAAAAAAGTCCCACCGTATCCAATTTGAGTTCGAGTATAGCACTTCAAGACGTTTGCGAAAAGCATCAGGTAGAATATTATAGCAGTGCGGTTGGTGAGGTCAATGTTGTAAGTAAGATGAAAGAGGTCAAAGCCAAAATTGGAGGGGAAGGAAACGGAGGAATAATTTTACCGGAACTTCACTACGGGAGAGACGCTCTTGCCGGGGCTGCCCTTTTCCTTAGTTATATGGCCAGTGCCAACTGTTCAGCCTCAGAGATTCGAGCCAAGTACAAGGACTATTATATGGTCAAAGATAAAATTGGTGTTGAAGGAGTTGACTTAGAGGCACTCTTATCAACTTTAAGCGATGATTTCTCCCAGTTTAAGCGGGATACCATTGACGGATTAAAGATATATTTTGATGAAGGCTGGGTTCATATGAGAAAATCGAATACAGAACCAATTATTAGAATATATTCGGAGAGTGAAACAGAAGAAAAAGCCAATACACTGGTAGAAAAAGTTAAGAATAGAATTAAAAATAATTAAAGATGTCAATGCAATTCGGAATTAAATCTGATACGAAAGCTTTGTCCAAAATGGAGGAGTTTTTCGCCCCGTTTAGAAGACAGGTTGTTCAAGAAGTATTTCATACCGATGGCAATAGAATGGTTTATGCCGATTGGACCGCCAGCGGTAGGTTGTACAGGCCAATCGAAGAAAAAATTCTTGATGACATTGGACCCTTTGTTGCGAATACACATACGGAAACCTCCTTCATGGGAAGTGTCATGACCCATGCCTACCACGAGGCTCGAAAAATTATTAAAAACCATGTAGGCGCTTCAGATAAAGATGTATTGATATGCTGTGGTTCAGGAATGACAGGAGCTATCAACAAGCTACAACGTATTCTTGGACTGAAAATTCACGAGAAATACAAGGATCAAATTGAATTCTCACAAGAGGAAAAGCCGCTCATCATAGTAAGCCACATGGAGCACCACAGCAATCAAACCAGTTGGTTGGAGACAGTTGCTGAGGTCGTTGTCTTGGCACCAGACAGTGATGGACTGTTTTGTTTTGAGCATTTGGAGGCCATCCTGGAAAAGTATCAAGAGCGAAAAGTAAAAATTGCTGCTATCACTTCCTGTTCGAATGTCACGGGAATTTTCAACCCCTATCACGAAGTTGCAGAATTGATGCATGAGCATGGAGGTTATTGTTTTGTGGATTTTGCCTGCTCTGCTCCTTATGTGGACGTCAACATGAATCCTGAAAATGAGAAACAACGTTTGGACGCGATATATTTTAGCCCGCACAAATTCTTAGGAGGACCGGGATCTTGCGGAGTTTTGATATTTAACGAAGAATTGTACACCAATAAAATCCCAGATCATCCGGGAGGCGGAACAGTATTGTGGACTAACCCTTGGGGAGAGCACAAGTACTTAGATGCTATCGAGTTGAGAGAAGATGGAGGAACTCCTCCCTTCTTACAAACCATTAAGGCAGCGTTGGCCATGCAGTTGAAAGATAAGATGGGAACGCAAAATATCAAGGAGCGGGAAGAAGAACTGATTGATATCCTATGGGATGGATTACTGAATATAGATGGAGTAATCCTGTTAGCACCAGAGGTGAAAGAAAGACTTGGTATTTTCTCTTTTATGATTGAAGATGCTCATTATAATCTTGTGGTAAAAATATTGTGCGATAAGTTTGGGGTGCAAACCCGAGGGGGCTGTGCTTGTGCAGGAACTTACGGACATTATCTTCTGGATATTAATAAGAATGTATCCGATTCGATTGTTAGCAAATTGGATGAACATTGCCAAGCGGATAAACCAGGCTGGGTTCGAATGTCAATTCATCCTATAATGACAGACGAAGAAGCTTACTATATTCTTGAAAGCATTCGCGATATCGCTGTGAATTGGAAAGAATACGAGAAGCACTATCGTTATGATGCACAAAAAAACGAGTACTTCAGAATAGATGATGATCATGCCGCTGAGAAATTGGCGAAATCATGGTTTAGTTGACCAACTTGAATTCAAGAATATTTGCGCACCTTGGCTATTGACCTAAAACAATGGAGTTAATTATATTAAGTCAATTGAATCCTCTACAAAAGAATGAGATTCATGAACTATGGAATCGAGAATATCCTAAGAAAATATGTCATAATGAGCTAAGTGATTTTGAGAATTATTTGGCTGGAAAAGAAGACCCCTGCCATATGCTTCTTTTAAATGATAAAGGAAAGATAATAGCCTGGTATTTTGATTTTATAAGGAGGGACGAGAAATGGTTCGTTTTAATCTTGGATTCTGCCTATCACGGTAAGGGTATTGGCACCCAAATGCTGGATCAAGCCAAAGAAAAAGAAATTGAACTCAACGGATGGGTTATTGATCGGGATCCAGGTAAAAAGCTGAATGGCGAGGATTATCGTTTTCCGCTTGGGTTTTATCTGAAAAATGGATTTGAGATTTTGTCGGATGTTAGATTAGAATTGGAGAAGATATCAGCAGTTAAAATAAAATGGAAGAAATCAATAGACAATTAATAATGAAAAATTAAAAATGGAAAATTTGAGTATTGATAGGAATCCTGAAGTGTCTGTAAAGTTTCTATCCTATCCTGAGGAAGCGAGAAAAAAGCTTGAGCATTTAAGGAATTTGATTCTGGAGGTTGCATCGGAAAGTGATTCGATAAAAGAAATTACTGAGACTTTAAAATGGGGCGAGCCGAGCTACCTCACGAAGAAGGGAAGTACACTTAGAATTGACTGGAAGTCCAGAAATCCTCATCAATACGCCATGTATTTTAGTTGCACAACCAAGCTGGTTCCAACCTTCAAACAAGTTTTTGGAGATTTGTTCGAATATGAAAAGAACAGAGCCATTATCTTCGACATGGAAGACAAGCTTCCCGTAAAAGAACTAAAAGAATGCATTAATATGGCGCTTCAATATCACCGTCTTAAGAAATTACCGCTATTGGGAAAGTAAAAAAGCTATTCTTTTTTAGTAAGAGCGTTTCTAATGTTTCAGCCAAGATTTGGATACCATCCTACCCTCCTTATCCTTTATACTTAAATAATAAACTCCTTGATTAAGTAAGGAAACATCGATCGAATTTGATAGTTCCGCTGAATTCCTTGCCATTATTTCAACACCCAAATTCGTGTAAATCTTCAATTCTTCGATTCTCTCCCAAGAAGTTAAGCTTAAAGACTCAGAACTGGCATCATAAACAAAATCGATGTCACTTAAACTATTCTCATCACTGGAGGTCGGTTCAGTAACTTGTACTTGAACGGAGAAATCATTGCAAATTGGCGGATCGCAAATCTCATTGCAAGCCGTCAAAGTAACTGTATACATACCTTCCGCAGTATACGTATGACTTGGAAATTCGTCAGTCGAACCATTGCCATCACCAAAATCCCAGGTAAAATCTTCTGCAAACCTACTTCGATTGGCAAACTGAATCGTTGCTTCTCCATCCACTAATTCGACCATAAGAGCATCAGGATTAAACAATGGAATAGGATCAAAGCATCTCAAACTGTCCAAATATCTTACCGAAGCAATACTGAATGGACCTCCGAACCTCGGAACATCCGCCCGAACTTCTAGAATAGGAGCCTTTTCACTCTGCTCATACCATTCGTAAACGTATTCCACCCTTGGCAGGGGAATCATCTGACCATTAAAATCAATTACGTCGTCATAAACGATTTCCGTTGTCAGCCTAAGAACATCGTTGTAAGTTTTATAGGGCGTAATTAAAGTTCCGTATGCATCTACGGTGCTATTTCTCTCTTGCTTATGAAAATAGGCGAAAGGGAATTGAAACACTGAAAAGTCCATGTCAAAAGCAGAGGGTGCGGAAAAACTCTTTCCATATTCCAGAGGAAATTCCAATACTGTATCAATTTGAGTATAAGGGAAACCCAATTGGGCTGCCATGCCTTGATTGTCTATGGATAAACCAATGATTGCTTCCGTGAGTAAATTATCCTGGAGTTTTCTGAAAATCTTGATATCCGAAAACTGTCCTCCAAAGGCTGCTCCATCAACCGGAATGGCATAATCCACTTCCTGGCTCCAAAAACGGTTGCATTCGAATGGATCTCCGCTGACTAAAGTACAGGTTAATAAAAACCCCGACTGATAGCCGCTTTCCTCTTTGCTTTCAACGGTCGTCGAAAATTGATCGACAACAGTTAAATCTGAAAAATCCCAAGTCACCTGCTCTCCTGTTATATCTAATATTGGATTGATATAGACGGAATCTGTAGCGGCACCACTGAAGTCCAAACTATCTCCTATTCCACCGTAATCCGAGGCCTGATAAATGGGTTGGGCAATGATCACAGCTGAAAGGAATAAAAAAATTAGGTTTACAATTGCAGTCTTCATCAGTTCAAAATTTTTCTGAAAAACAATATAAAAAAATCTAGTAGGAATCGCCCTATATATGATCTAAGGACTGGTGGTTCAACTTAATTTTCGACTTAAATACCAGCAAACAATCATTAATACGGCAGATAATACATAGGGATATCTAAAATCCCAATCATAAAAACTCGCACCTATAATTGGGCCTAAAATTCTACCCAGGGAAGACAAACTCTGATTGGCTCCCATGATCATGCCCTGCTCTTTTTCAGAAACCGTCTGTGATAAGATCGATTGGATCGCAGGAGAGACAAATCCATTACCCAAAGCAATGAAAACCAGGGATAAAAACATCAAAGGCATAAATAAACTTCCTGGAACAAATGGCATGGATCCCAGACCAATAGCCATTAATATTGTCCCTACTTTTAACATGGCTCGCTCACCCCATCTTTTAGAGACCGGACCTACAGCACCACCTTGTACTAGGACAACAGCAAAACCAATAAAAGCGAATATATAGCCTATTTCTGCTTCGCTACAACCGTATTGGTTACTCCAAAGCAAAGAAGCCGTGATATGCATCATTGAAAAACCAGAAACATAAATTAAGGTGATGGTCAGGAGTTCGGAAGCTGTAGGAAGAGTCAGTGCTTTCAAGGTTTTGGAAAAAGGGTTTTCTATTTTAATTGCACCCTTGGTTCGATATTTATTAGATTCATTAATGAATAAATAAATGACTGTCAAATTCAAAAATGCAAGGCAGGCTGCAGTATAACCTAGGGATTTAATTCCATAAAATTCCTTCAAATAACCACCGATTGGTGGTCCAAAAATGAATCCCAGCCCAAAAGCCACTCCTATTATTCCAAAGGCTTTCGCCCTACCTTCTGGAGGTGTAACATCGCTAATATATGCTTGTGCTACTGAAATATTGGCGCTACCTACTCCGGAAAAAGCTCTAGAAAGTAACAGCAGTAACAAGGTGGTCGCATTGGCAAAGAATAAATAAGCCAGAACCGTAACCCCAACGCTCATCATAAGGACCGGTTTTCTCCCTAATCTATCACTCAAAGACCCCCATAGTGGAGCAAAAACAAATTGCATAATCGAATAGGAAGCAACGATAATACCAATCATCCACCCTGAAGCTCCTAAATCCTCACTATAGATAGGAAGGATTGGGATAATGAGTCCAAAACCCAAAAGGTCTATGAACATGGTCAAGAATATAATCGAGATATCCTTATTCACCGGAGCGCTTTAAATGCATGGTTACATGCCTGGCCGCAAGAGGGCGATCTGTAGCTAAAATATCAATGCCCAAATCGACATATTCCAGATATAATTCCGGACCACGCGAGGCCACTCTTTTATCAAGGTTACCCAGCGTTCCCAGGATGGTCTTAATGCCTTTCGATCTAATTTTCTTATAAAGTTCCGGAGAAGAAAGTCTGGTTCCCGTGAATGCCAACATTTGACGATGTGGAATTCCGCTTGTTATATGCTCCTGAAACTCCCTATCATTCCTCATAGATACAGAAATCATAAAATCTGGAAAGTTTTTATGTAATTTTTTCGCCTGTTTTAGGTCGTACGCAATTAAGATAATTTTGTTCTTTAAGTATTCCTTGTTAATGTATTGTGCAAGTAAATTGTGATCAACAGATTTTAGATCTAACTGGATCACAGCATCGACATTCTTCATCCAATCCAAGACTTCTTGAAGTGAAGGAATGGTAAAATTCGTTTTGTTCCCGTAGTCATCGACCAATGGAGTATTCTTTAATTCTTCCAAAGAATAACGGCTCACCAAATCAGTAGCATCCGTTGTTCGATCCAAACTCTTGTCATGCATTAGAACCAACTGTCCGTCAGAAGAGGTGCGAATATCAATTTCGAACATGTTGATTTTTTGAGAATGAAGCAACTTCATTGTCTCCAGACAATTCTCAGGGTAATTTAGCAGCGCTTTACCACCTCGATGAGCGCTAATCAATACTCCATCAGTAAATGTCTCAACCAGGTATTTGCTAGATTCAACAACATTGTCTGGCTTCAATTTTGAATCCGAACCTTGTCTGCAAGCTGTTAACAGGAAAAGAACCCACAATACGACCAAGAATGGCGACGGGGTTTTAAAAGGACTTTTCAACACAAGAACAAAATAATTTTGACCATCAAGCAATTTGAAATTATTCAATCTCTATTTCTGGCCACGTAGTACTTATAATAGAGGTATAATACCACTAAGGCACCAATTACTGCCGTAATTAAAGAACCTATAAAAGTACTACTTTGAAGGCCAAGAATCCCGAAAACCAATCCGCCTAAAACCGAACCAGCCAAACCAATTACTAATGTCGAGAGCCAGCCTCCTTTCTCCGCTTGAGGTGTAATTGATTTAGCTATAAAACCAGCGATCAAACCTATTGCAAGCCAATACAACAACATATTAAAAGCATTTAGTGTATTAAAATAAAATCAGTCGACATATTCCTGTCGTTGAACAATGGAAAGATAGTCATTTCTTAGTTCCATGTAACCATAGTCGTAACAAAACTTATATAAATTTCCCGATTTGGTCCGGTATTCATTGGTGTAGTAATTAAAATTAAATCCGCGTTCCTGGACCTTACTCTTTAATACACTCTTCTTTCCATCCGGATTGATCTTTTTCAAGATCTGCCGGTTGGACCATAGAATCTTGTTGATTTCGCGCTTTAACTTGTTGTCCTGGTAATTTTTCCGATTGTGAAAAGTACTTCTACAGTCATCGGAACAAAATCTCGCATCGGAGCGACCATGAAATTCTCCTTTACATTCTTCACATATTTTTTTCATAGTACATCGGGTATTTTAACCGTATGGAATATAGAAAAATATTACATCTTACCGAACATTCGAAAACTTAAAAGATCTGTTAATGACCAAATTCAGTTCAAAAGATGGAAATTGATCTTTATCTTTGATTTTCAAAAAAAATCAAAATATGAAGTCTTCAGTATATAGTTTTTTCTTTTGCTTGCTTTTAGCCTCTTTTTTATTCTCTTGTCAGAATGGAACTGGTGGTGACGATAAAAAATCTTCTAACTCCGATGAACTAGAAAGTTTTGAGGGAATTATTGAGTTGGCGCACGAAGGATATTTCATGCCATGCCAGTCCAATGAAAAAATTAAAGTTAGAGACAAGTCACAGAACGCATATGACGAGTTTCGAAAACTAGGACTACCCAGACTACAACCTGGCTACGGTAGCTTCAAGGGATATTCTAAAGAAGACGAAAACGGAAACGCCTATATCGAATTAACCCAACTCTACGATGCGAGAATGAAAATTCCTGAGGAGTGCTTGCTTGAACCTCTACCATTTGGAGTTATATCTACTTACAAGGAAAAATATAGATTGCAGATCAATCCTTTTGACGATATGATCAGATTTCAGGACAATTTCACGGACAGCTATTTGGATTATCCATATGTAGATCCTGTTAAAGAAGGTGATTCTCATGTTTGGGAAACTGCGCTTCGTACTGCAGATTCTGAGAGTAAGATAAAGATCACCATAACTCCTGGGGATTGTAGCAAGGAGTATATGCCGGAAGCCCATTTTAATCATTCCATAGTGATTGAGGTTGATGGTCGAACGCACAATGGATGTGCAAGCAAAGGGTAGAGAATTAATAATTGATAATTAAAAATCACTGTTGTCCGGTTAAATGTCGGACAGGATTAAAATTAGTGATATTTAGTTGATTATCAATGGTGGATATTATAGATTTAAAATGATAGCCGCTGATATTAAGCTGAACTAAATAGATTAGGGATATTTTGTTTTCTGCGTAAGTTATTGATTAGAGCCTTGTCTGGATTTTCCAGGAACTTGAATATGTGAATATAGGACATCAGATGAAGTCTTATCATGGAACTAAGGTTAGAATAGGCCCACTTTCTTTTCAGCTTAGATTTTAGGTATTTGATCAATAGATCAGCAATCAAGACACACCACACCTGTATTTTAATGGCGTTTTCATTGTCTCCCAAAAAGTATTGTAGAGGATAAGCTTGTTTTATTCTTTTAAATAACAATTCTATTTGCCATCTGTGCTTGTAAATTAACGTGATTGTTTGAGCTTGAAAAACGATGTTATTGGTGATAAAATAGAAGATCTTATCTTTTTTAGGATCATAGTAAGTGATTAGTCTGGCCTTAGTTCTTGTAACATCATTATGAGAGGTATGTCCCAATATGATTTGTTCATCAGCGATAATGCCCATTTTTCTTTGTTCATCAGTTAATTGAAATTGATCAGTTACTTCAAACTTGGCGTCCTTTCTCATTCTAGTTACCCATGTCACCTGTTCAGTAGTCCATAAATCGTATTGATAATAATTGAGATATCCCTTGTCGAATACTATGATTGATCCTTGTGGTAGTTTCATGTTTTTTATAAAAGTTACATCATGAGAAGCTGCTGAAGTCATCTTAATTAAACAGGGTACATCATGATCTGCTTTAATAAGGGTATGCACCTTCATTCCTCCTTTTCGTCTTCCGTTAGCTGGAGTATTTCCAGCACTCTTTAAAATCTCTTTGAATAAAGTTATAGTAGTTGAATCAGCAATATAAAGCTTAGAAAACCAAGATTCTTTAAATCGGCTGTCCGGTAAACTTTTGTGTAAACGATCATACAAATCCATATATATCTTCTCAAATACTTGTGCATTCCTAGCCCTATTGGCATCTGAAAGCGTACTCCTTCTAGGGCAGTAACTCATGCCGAGGTGATTTAATTTAAGAAAACAGGCCTGCATCCCCGTTGTCACCTCACGCAATGAAGTGCATTTATGAAAAATGCAATATAACATCGTTGTTAAATGATGGTAGGTAGTAAACTTCTTGGTGTAATGGTCAGACTTATACTTCTTCGCTAGTCGGTAGATTTCTGATTTATTTATTAAACTAATCAGCTGAGAAAATATCGGCTGTCCGGTAAAATTTAGATCTTTGTTCATATTGACTAAAATTTGAGTGTAGGAACTACAAATTTCGTCATCCGCAGGAGATTCTTAACTCTCCTGCTCATTTTTTACCGGACAGTAGTGATTAAAAATGAATAATTAATAATTGTTGGTGGGGGGAATCCTTGGCGTTATTCTTGTTATTGCTTAGGTGGGCCTTACAAGGCATTCTTTTTGTATATATCAGTTATTTTTCTCTGGTAAGGAATTCTATTAATGGATTAGAAAATGAAGAGATTTAAGGAATTCATCAATTCCTAGTCGAGGGCCTATCAAAGGTCAATCTTCAACCCTGAAATTTTGACTCGGGACTTTATTTCAAAGTTATATAAATGTTATATACTAAATACTGATTTACAGATATTTATTAGACTTTAATATTGACATTGCACTCCTTTTGATATATATTGGTATCATCTATAGATAGACAGGCCTGTACAACATTTTTTCATTTAACATCTAAAATTAAATAGCATGAAAAAGTATTTAGCCTTTTCTATTCTAGTTTTCATTTCAACAATTTTATTCGCCCAGACCGATTGCTCAGACTGTCCTTTCATATATCACCTAAGTGATACAGAATACTGTTCCGAGATCAATGTGGAATGTGGAGAAACCTTTACTTTGACCTTTAATAAATGTCCTATACGGGATGGCAGTGATTTTTGTAGTTTTTGCAATGAGGATGAAGCCTTTCTACAAAATTTTGGGCCTAATATTGATGTCTTGGGCATGGTAGATAATGGCAGCTCAGTCACCTACACTTTTAGAGCAAATACCATTGAAGATGGCGACTGCTACACTGCATGCCTATCTTATTGGCCATGCGGAATTGAGTGTGAGTGGATAGGATTCTGTTATGAGAATTCGCTAGCCTATCACTACAAAATAAATGTATGTGGATGCGAGCCACCTTATGTTCCTTGTGACGATCACAGGTTATGGGATTGTTTGAGTACAGAATGTGAATGTTTGAAAATTTGCGTGAACAATGTCGAAGTAATTTTCAATAACAACACGGGTGGAGAAGCCTTTATTTGCTTCCCTGACGGATCACAAATAACAGATGTTGCTGATTGTACAGAGGATCTAGATTGTGGCGGCATTATATTCGATGATGATGACAAAAAAAGACTCAGTGATTACACAATTCCGGAAACGAAAATCATCACTTATGATGCTATCGAAAGCGGTTTGGATATCAATTTAGAGCTTCCAGATTCTAAAGAGCCGTATGAGGTGGTTGTTTCAAATGCCAAAGGTAATATCATAAAGAAAGATGTCATATCAGGTTCTAACGGTATACTTCAATTGAGAAATATAGCTTCAGGCATTTATTTCGTCACGATTAAGAATAGTTCAACTTCCATACAGCACAAAGTATTCTTTGGTAATTAATTTCTGAATTCAATAAGCTTCGTTGGGGTGAGTTGGGAATGATCTTGGCTCACCCCTCGATTTTTACTTCTTCACTAAATAGAAATAGGTATTCTGATGGCGAATGGGAAAAGAATCCAATACACTATACTCCTCTACCCTATCTAAAAAGGGATCCAATATGTAATACTTCCCCGCTTGAATTTCACTTCGATCTACTCTGCGTATGGCCGTCTCTCTATTCTTGCTCAGGTAAAATGAATTGGTATAATATGAATAAGTATGATAGGTATCTTCTTTACCTATGATGGCTATTTCCTCATCCTTATATTGCTCACCCAGATTGCTGGTCGTTTCTCTCAAGACCATTTTTCTTTGGTTATTGGCTCGTTCGGGAATCACAAATGCATTGAACAATATTCGAATCACCAACAGAAAACCTACCAAGGAGAGAACCCTAAGCTCAGGTCTTTTCCAATAACAAAAAGCCAGATAAACAAGACACAAGGCTCCCAAGATTACAACTGTTGTTTGAATTGATGTCATTTCCGGAATCTGAATAAAGCTCATCACAGGGATGAGAACAGGAGCCAAAATCAAAACGACCAGAAAAACCATCTCCATTATTTTTACTGGTCTATCCATTCTGTCCTTATATAACTGGTAAAGCTGAAAGCCAGGATAAAACAGCAAAGGAAGAAACATAAAGAGATATCTCGGAAATACTCTGGGAGAGATCCAGTAAACCCAGATATTTGCTAAGAAAACAACAAGGCAAAAACTCAAAAAAGAGTTTTTGCGAATGAACGCCCTCGCTGAACGTCGGAAGAAAAGAAGAAACAAAAGAGACCAAGGTAAAAAATGATAGATAAGGTCCAATGGAAACAAGAAAAAATGCTCTACGCCCTTGAGTAATGAGTGCTCCAATGCAGTAGCCTTAGAAGATTCAGCAAAGATGATTTGCAAAAGATTCATTGGATCGTTGATCGAAGCGTAGACCGATAAATAAAGACCAATACTTGCCAAAGGAATTATTGCACCCACAAGATGTTGCCATGAGAATAGTTTTCTCCATTGGTGGGAATAGATCAACCATGATAACAAGGTCAAGCCCTGAAATACAATGGCGGGAAGTCCCTTAAAAAAGAAAGCAATGGTCATCAGTCCATAACTCACTAGAAACATGCTCAGCCATTTCTCCTTCCTCGAGAAATGAAAAATGGAAAGGAACAATAGAAATATCGTCAAAGAAAAGCTGATATCAATAAGGCCCAACATAGAGTCATAGAATAAGATTCTACCATTGGTTAATAGAGCCAAAGCAGAAAAAATAGCAACACTGGTATTGGTGAATTTCTTCCCAATCCTATACACAAGAATAGAAAATAACAGAAGAGAAAATACAGCGGGAAACCTTACACTCCATTCATTAACCTCTCCAAACAATTTATACGACAGCACGATCAGCCAATTGAACAGCGGTGGCTTTTTATAATAGAACTCACTATTTAATGTAGGACTGACGTAGTTGTCGTTCAATATCATTTCTTGAGCGACCAGTCCACGGATTGATTCATCTTCGATGAGAATTTGATCTCCGAGATTCCAGAATAGCGCAGGAAGGACTATGATTAAAATCAATGCCAGGAGCACCTTGTGACTAGAAAACAAATGAAGCCTCATTTAAACGAAATTACAAAAATACCAATGATTTGCCTAGATGAATATGAGTAGGATTCGTGATTTATGATCAGTGATCAGTTATATGAATTAGTATTGACAACTTTTACCGTCACTAACAACAGATCACTAATAACCGATAACTGTCCCTAGAATGTTTCGTATGGATTTCTGTTATACGGCAACTCTAAGAACTCCAATGTTCCAGGTTTAACTTTAATCGTGAATCGATAAGCTCCTACTGAGGGTTGCCAGTTTAAGTTCATTTCCCAGCAATGAAGATCTCGACTAAATCCTATATCCGGATAAGTAATTCTTTCACTTAAAAAATCCCATCCGACATTGCCCACATTAATATTCCAATTATCCGTAAGAGGAATATTTCCATTGACATTGAAAGTGTGATTTTGTACACTCCCTACCACTTTATCTGAACGTTGATCAAAATTAAATCTAAAACCGTGTCTAAATCTTAATGAGGTGATCAAATCCCATAATTCATTGGTTCTTTTTCCTGCTTCATCATCTTCCGCTGCTGCCGATCTCCCCTTGAACAATTTTTGCAATTGAGGTATACTGAAATTAGTATTGAGCCGCAAACTACCTCCTAAGGATCGCAACAGTTTGCCCTCTGTATCTCTATAGAATTGATTGATATTTCTACCATTTTCATCTTGTTCATACAAACTCCATGACCATCCGAACTGCAGGGTAATCATATTAAAAATTGGAGTTGAAAGATTAAAACTCGGATCGCTGAAGTTCAAAGAATCGGCCAGAAAATCATAGGTCCCTCCAAAACTCATTCTTTTGATGATATTGAATTTCTCAACGACAGAATCCTGCTTTACAAAGCGTTTTCCTTCAAAAATATCCGAAATTCCATAGCTTAAAGTCATCTGCTCACGCGCATTGACCCGTTGATAGGCAAACTGATCGGTGATATTGTATTCGACCGTATCCTTACTTAGAGGCGTAGTATACTGCTTGATATAAGTATCTTCAAAATTCCCTAGGGCGGGTTTGTAAGAAAAACTAAAATTCGGACTAAATGTATGCCTTAAACCTCTGAGCCATCCTTTATCCATCAACCAGGTGCCAAAAATCTTAGTATTCAAACTCACTCCAAAGTCCAGATCACGGAATGCATTAAAGTCCTGAATTCTATTATCAGTGATTTCAGTAATGGTATCTCGTGTTTCTGAAATGGAAAGTATCTCTTTCGTAATTTCATCAAAAATGGTATCGCGAATGAGGGTATCCATTTCCGATACTTGTTTTTCCAAACCCTGAAAGTTCCAAATCTCTCGATAACTGACGCTTGGGTTCAGAGAAAAATATTTGAACAATCGGACCGACTTACCGGTGCTGGCCGTATGCTGAACTCCGTATTCGAGTTTATCCAATGTCTCCGGCTCAAACAAAGTAGTATCTGTGGTTCTTACAGAATTACTGGCTGATAAATTATAGTCCAGATAGATGTCCTCATACCATTTCGGCGACCCTACTCTTTCCTTTTTTTCGAATGGAAAGATCTTATTCATTTGCAGACGAACGGAAGGGAAAGTCAAGTCCAACTGCCTGGTATTCACATTTTGGGTATTGCTCAAGTTCACATTAAGTGAAAAAGGTGAATAAGGAAATTTCTTCGTAAATCTCAGATTACTCGAAATCGTATTTTCCGTTTGTGATCTAAAATCAAAATTATTCAACTGGTTATTTCTATTCCCGGACAAACTCAAATTTCCGCCTATGCTAAATGTCGGATGAGCCTGGGGCGACTGATTGTGGCTCCAATTAAAACTATAAGAATTCTCTATCAAGGTATTTGTAGTACCCGATATCTCATTTTTGATTCGATTATACTCTATATTAAGACCTCCGGTGTACTTGTATCTCTTGTTATAGTTGACATCCAGCCTGCTCCCCCAAGTCCCGTTAAAGTACAATTTCGAAAATATCGTAGCATCAATGTATTCATTGAAGGGATAATAGAATCCAACATCCTCTATACCGTACCCCCAGTTGTCGTTGTAGGTATAATCCGTTGGAATGATCAATCCTGCCGTCCTCTTGGTCGTAATTGGGAAAAATCCAAAAGGTAAAAATAGCGGGGTTGGTACGCCTTGAATTTCAAGTACAGAAGGCCCTATGATCACCTCCTTGTTCGGAACAATTTTTTGTCTTCCGCTTCTAATCCCAAAATGCGGAGTCTCATGATTGCAAGTGGTAAATACAGCATTCGATGAGTAAATGATATCTTCTACAATCGTATCCTTCTTCTCTCTGCTAAACTTGGTCTTAGATCCTCGAATAAACATATCTCCTTCCTTGGAGATAACATCGTAAACCAAGCCCTTGTTGGTTTTAAAGTTGTACTTCATTCGATCCGCGATAAAACTCTGATCGCCATCTTTGAATTCAGGAATTCCTTCCTTTCGACCTGTAGAATCCACCTTGTGAAAAGCCTCCATTAAACCACTCTCCCAATGGTAGACAATGTGATCAGCTTTGAGAGAAATACTCGTATAATTCAAGGCGGCATCTCCATATAAATGCAACTGCTTGCGCAGCACATCGAAGTACATACTATCCCTCGCCGTGTATACTACCGGAGCATCAAAACTACTTTCCGACAACTGAATAGTTCCCTGAAAAACAGTATCGACAGGAGTATCTAAAGAATCACTTTGTAATTGATCACCGACCAGGCTGTCCCTCTCCGCTACAAGAAGACTCTCTTTCGGTTCCACTTGGGCCAGTGATTGCCCGGACCAAAGTCCTGCGGCAAAAATCAATAAAAAGATAATTCGATTCAGATTAAAAATATTTTCATCAACAAATAAGCTTGTAACTTTAAGTCCGTTAAAGATCAAGTGACTCAACTAAAAAGAAAGTTCAAACTTATTATGCAAAGATGGAATAAATTATTTTACGATAACAAAATTTTAATACTTGCTGTTATCGTAAATTGTGTTTCTTTAACATGTCAGGCTCAGAATCCTACCCCATCTGATTTGCGAGACAGCTTTCTCGTCGTTCTGGATCCTGGTCACGGAGGGAAAGATCATGGTTGTTCGGGGCATGGATCAATAGAAAAGGAGATAGTGCTCCGACTGTCAAAGAAATTGGCTGGTAAACTCAAAGAAAACATTCCCAATATCCAAGTTTTGCTAACCCGGACGGAAGACAAATTCGTCCCCCTTTACGAAAGAGCTGCAATCGCCAACAAAAACGATGCGGATATCTTTTTGTCCATACATTGCAATGCCATCAGTCATAGTGGGACCCATGGGACGGAAAGCTATGTGATTGGGTTGCACAAGGAAAAAGAGCATTTTGAAGTTGCGAAAAGAGAAAACGCTTCAATACTATTAGAGCAAGACCATCAGACGAGTTATGATGGTTTTGACCCAAATTCTCTGGAAGCCCATATTTTTCTAACGGTGTTCCAAACCGCCTATCGCGAACAGAGCATCTTATTGGCTCAATTAATCGAACAGGAATTTGCACAACACGCCAATAGAAAAAGTAGAGGGGTAAAAGAAGCGGGATTTGTAGTCTTGAGAGCCACCTCAATGCCAAGCGTTCTGGTAGAATCTGGTTTTCTCACCAATCAATCTGAAAGTGAATTTTTGCATTCCGAAGAGGGAATCCAACTGATGTCAGATTGTATTTTTCGAGCCATTTCCAATTATATAAAGCACATGAAGGAGTCGGAGATCCAGATTCCCATTGATAGTGTCGAATATGTATCTTCCGATACAATTGATGAAGTCCAAACGAAAACGGTGGCATTGAAAAACGAGACAGAGCTGTACACCATTCAATTACTGGCCTTAAGCCAAGAAAAAGACCTAGAAGACTTGGGTTTAAATGGCATTCAAAAAATCGAGATTAGAGAGGAGAATGGAATGTATAAATATATGTCTGGTCGATTCTACTCCAGAACAGATGCTGAAAAGGCTCTAGTGGCAATAAAAGAATTAGGTTTTTCGAATGCTTATATCAAGCGTTTATAATATTCTGCGTGTGAATTCGCTCTGCTAAGGCTATTTTCTCTATTAACATTGCCTGATTTTTCTTGAACAATTGGGCTAATTATGTTTTAGATGATCGTAAATAATAGATCTTAGATTAACAGCGCTGTGGTACTATTCCGCTCCTACAGAGCTCATTTCTAATTCAATCCCGTGCTATGCTCATTTCGCTCCTATGGAGCTAATCTTCAAAGCTATTAATAACACATTAATTTTATTCCTGGCACCTTAGAATCTCCAATTAATCTCCGCAGACACTTCGCGGTGAAATTCCTCTAGGCATAATAATACCCATAATACATTATAGCTTCATTAGAGCGACATATATATTAAGCCTATGTCTTTTATATGAGACCTTGTCAGAAGCAATCCGCTCCTACGGAGCTCATTTCTGTTTCAATCCAGTGCTACGCTGATTTCGCTCCTATGGAGCTAGTCGTAAAGCTTTTAATAATACTGCGATTTTATTCCAGGCACCTTTTAATCTCCGCAGACACTTCGCGGTGAAATTCCTCTAGGCATGACAATACCTATAATACATTATAGCTCCATTGGAGCGACATATATATTAAGCCTATGTCTTTTATCTGAGACCTAGTTAGAAACATTCCGCACCTACGGAGCTCAATCCTGTTTCAATCCGGTGCTATGCTCATTTCGCTCCTATGGAGCTAGCCGTAAAGCTTTTAATATCACTTTGATTTTATTCCTGGCTTAATATAATCTGCGATAGACTCTAAGGGTAGCCACATCGTGGCGAAATTCCACTAGACAAGACAATTTTAAGAATGTATTTTAGCTCTGTAGGAGCGGCATAAACATTTCGTACAATAGTTGATAATAATCCAAAACATTATTGGAGCATTTTCAAGATACAATTTCTACAATATCATTCGATAATTGATGTCCGTTTCTTTTGCCAAAAGTGAACCAAGTATAGTCCCAAAAAGCAAATCAAACCGTTGACGATGATGATCTCAAAGTCGAATTTATACCCCCAAAAAAGGGTGCTGGAATTTTTATCCAATAGAAAAGATAAGATTGGACTTATTACGGCAACCACGGCAATGAAGGAATGATCAATTTTTACTTTTTTAAATACCAATACAAAAAGGAACATTCCCAATAGTGGTCCATAGGTATAGGCTGCCAGCTTAAATAACGCTGCAATAACTGCCTGGCTATTGACCAAATAAAATACGATAATCGAAAAGTAAATCACAACACTAAATCCGATATGAACAAGCCTTCTTTTCCTCCTATAATTTTGTTCTTCCACATCCTCCTTTTCATTCATTTTAAGGATGTCGACACAAAATGAGGTGGTCAATGAAGTGAGTGCAGAATCAGCCGAACTGTATGCCGCAGCAATTAGACCAATAAAAAATAATATTCCAATTACAGGCCCTAAATGTTCGATGGCTAGGGTCGGAAAAATTAAATCTGTTACGGGTTTCATAGACCCGTCAACCATTCTTTGCGGTGTTTCTATTCCAATCGATTGCATATAGGCCAATAACAACATTCCTAGAGATAAAAAGAGGAAATTAATCAGTATCAACACAAGGCTAAAGCTGATCATGTTTTTCTTGGCCTCACCCAGATTTCGACAGCTCAAATTCTTTTGCATCATATCTTGATCCAGGCCAGTCATAACAATGGTTATAAACATACCGGCCAATATCTGTTTGAAGAAATTCATTTTATCGCTCCAACCATTTTCAAAGAAAAACATTTGACCATATTCCGATTGACGGATGAATTGAGGAAATTCGAAAAATGAGATATCCAGAAAAGAGCTCAACTTTACAATAACAACCACAAGCACGATGAGCATTGATGCCGTCTGAAGTAAATCCGTCCAGATCACTGTTTTGATACCCGACTTGTAGGTATAAGTCCAAACCAAGGCTATCGCAATGGCCGTCGTAATATAGAATGGGATGCCCATACTATCGAAAACAAAATTCTGCAAGACGATAATCACCAAATAAAGGCGCAGAGAAGCCCCTAATATTCTAGAAATTAGAAAGAAAACAGCTCCGGTCTTTCTTCCAGTTTCACCTAGGCCCTTTTCTAGAATACTGTATATGGAAATCACATTTGATCTATAATAAAGGGGCAAGAGAATATGAGCTATGATCAAATAACCCAAAAAATAACCGAAAACCATTTGCATATAGGACAACGATCTATCAGCTACCCAGCCCGGTACTGATATAAAAGTTACACCCGACAAACTCGCTCCAATCATTCCAAAGGCCACTACAAACCAAGGTGCAGATTTACCCGCATTGTAGAAATCTCCGATCTGATTATCCTTGGATTTACTTCTCGAAATAAAAAATAGTATCAGGAAATAGGCAATCAAAACAGCAAGAAGTAATGATGAAGACATATCGATCTATTATGAACTGCAAATTTAAAGGAATCCCGAATCTAATTTAAATCATAATTAAAGTAGTAAACCAAGCTGATATTTGTGATTTTTTGAAGTACTTTTGCAGCTTAAATAATTTTGACATGGGTAAAATTCGAGTAGCGATTAATGGTTTTGGAAGGATTGGACGCTTGAGCTATAGAAATATGCTTAATATAGAAGGCATTGATATTGTGGCGATTAATGATCTTAGCGACACGAAAACTTTGGCACATTTACTTAAATATGACTCTGTCCAAGGAACACTTCCGTACGTAGTGCAATATGACGAAAACACCATCACTGTAAATGGTGATTCCTTTCAAGTACTCTCTGAAAGAGATCCGAAGAATTTGCCTTGGAAGGAAATGCAAATAGATGTTGTATTAGAGTCAACTGGAATTTTCAACACAAAAGAAAAAGCAGGTTGGCATATTGAAGCCGGTGCTAAAAGAGTAGTTTTATCCGCTCCACCCAAAGGCGATGGAATAAAGATGTATGTTATTGGGGTCAATGATGACGAGTTATCCGCCTCGGACATCGTAGTTTCCAATGCTTCTTGTACAACGAATTGCCTTTCTCCCATGTGCAAAATATTGAACGATCATTTTGGTATAGAGAATGGCTTTCTAACAACTGTTCATGCTTATACTTCTACTCAGAACTTGCAAGATGGACCTCATAAAGATTTGAGAAGGGCAAGGGCAGCAGCTCAGTCTATTATTCCAACCACTACTGGAGCTGCAAAAGCAGTAACCAAAATTATTCCGGAGTTGGATGGAAAACTGGATGGTATGGCTATGCGAGTGCCCGTGGCTTCTGGTTCGATTACAGATTTTACCGCTGTTCTTAAAAAGGAAACTACCGTCGAAGAAGTCAATGCACTATTCTTGGAGTATTCTAAGAAAGAAATGAGTGGGATCTTAACTTATCTCACAGACGAATTGGTCAGTTCAGATATAGTTGGTAGCACATCTAGTTGTTTGTACGATCCATTTCTTACATATGTACACGGAAACCTTGTTAAGATTAATGGTTGGTATGACAATGAATATGGATATTCTGCCAGAGCAGCAGAAATGGTTAAAAAAGTAGGTTCTCTTTTAAATTAGTTATTATATGAATCTTAGAAATATAGCGATTATAGCGCATGTTGATCATGGGAAAACAACGCTTGTTGATAAAATTCTTGCATTCAGCAATACCATCGATCATCAGGACAATAAATCTCTTGTTTTAGACAACAATGATTTAGAAAGAGAACGAGGAATAACCATCGTCTCTAAAAATGTCTCGATTCGATACAAGGATGTTAAGATCAACATCATTGATACTCCAGGTCACGCCGACTTTGGAGGAGAGGTCGAAAGGGTACTGAATATGGCTGATGGTGTACTATTACTTGTGGACGCATTTGAAGGAGTTATGCCTCAAACCAGATACGTTTTGAGCAAGGCGCTTGCTTTAGGCAAAAAACCCATTGTAGTAGTCAATAAAGTAGATAAAGAAAACTGTCGACCATATGAGGTCCAGGAGGAGGTATTTGATCTAATGTTCAACTTGGATGCTGACGAGGATCAATTGGATTTCCTTACAATTTATGGTTCGGCCAAACACGGATGGATGGGTCCGGACCCTGAAAAGCAGACCAATGATGTTGCCCATTTATTAGATAGTATTATTGACACCATCCCAGCACCTGCCAAAAATGAAGGGCACTTTCAAATGCAAATTACCTCAATTGACTATTCGACCTTTACAGGAAGGGTTGCAATTGGTAGAGTTCACAGAGGAAAGTTAGTAAAGAAAAAGCCTATCGTTCTCCTTCAGAAAGACGGATCGGCGAAGAATTGTAAAATAAAAGACATTCAGAGTTTTTCCGGAATGGGTCGTGAGAATGTCGAAGAGGTGGAAGCAGGAGATCTTTGTGCAATCATAGGAATTGAAGGGTTTGAGATTGGGGATACATTAGCAGATGCGGAGCATCCGGAAGCGATGCCGAGAATCGCTATCGACGAACCAACTATGAGCATGCTTTTTACAGTCAACGACTCTCCTTTTTTCGGTAAAGAGGGAGATTATGTGACATCCAGACACTTGAGGGACCGATTGTACAAGGAAACAGAAAAGAATCTTGCACTCAGAATAGAGGAAACCGACTCTCCGGACGCTTTTAATGTTTATGGCAGAGGAATAATGCACCTTTCTGTACTTATCGAGACAATGAGAAGAGAAGGTTTCGAATTGCAAGTAGGAAAACCTCAGGTCATCATCAAAAATATTGATGGGATCAAGCACGAGCCGGTAGAAGAATTGACCATTGACTTACCGGAACCGGCTTCTGGTAAAATCATTGAAATGATTAGTCAGAGAAAAGGTGAATTGCTCAATATGGAACCTCGTGGAGATATCATGCACCTGGAGTTTCTCATTCCATCAAGAGGAATCATCGGTCTTCGAACATCTGTGATGAATGTTTCTGCTGGTGAGGCCATTATGACGCATAGATTTAAAGCATTCGAAGCCTGGAAAGGTGATATTCCAAGGAGAAATAAAGGCTCATTGATTGTGCTTGAAGGTGGAACCACGATAGCTTATGCATTGGACAAACTCAAGGATCGAGGAACATTCTTTCTCAGTCCTGGCAATGAAGTATACGAGGGTCAAATCATTGGAGAACACACCCGTGAGAATGACCTCGTCGTCAATGTAACGAAGACGAAAAAATTGACCAATATGAGATCTTCAGGGGCTGATGACAAGGTAAAATTAGCTCCACCTTATCAGATGTCACTGGAACAATTAATGGAATACATAGAAAAAGACGAGTACGTTGAAGTCACCCCAAAAAATCTTAGGTTAAGAAAAATATTGCTAAAAGAGCACGAAAGAAAAAAAGCAAAATAAATTTGTAGATATTTTACTTTCATTTAATGTGACTTTTTTGAAAAGAGTCATCCTAAGATGAGACCAACAACCGGTAAGTATAGATGAAAAAAACTTACTCCATAGCTTTTGTGAGCAACAGCAGCTGGTATTTGTATAATCTTAGGCTGGGTATTATGAAATACTTCCAGTCTAAAGGCTACGAAGTATACACCATTGCGCCCAGAGATGAATTCACACACTTCCTTCTTTTAGAGGGATTTCACCATATTGATATAGACACCAGCAATAAAAGTATTAGCCTCTTCGAAAGTTGGAGTTTATTCTTTCAACTTTTTAAAATATACAGGAAGTTACCCTTAAGTCTGATCTTTCATTATACGGTTAAACCAAATACCATAGGAGTTCTGGCCGCACGCTTAGCAAGAAAAAAGACAATTTCTGTGGTTTCCGGGGCAGGATTTACCTTTTTGAAGAAAAATCTTTTGAACTCACTGACTGTGTTTCTCTACAAATTGGCGACGCGATTTACCGAATCTATCTGGTTTGTGAATCAGGACGATCGAAAAGAATTCATGGAACTTGGAATTTGCACGGAGAAAAACTCTGAATTACTGCCAGGAGAAGGTATCAATCCCACGCATTTTGCACCCAGACCCGAACCGGAAAATAAAACCTTTAAGTTCTTGTATTCCGGTAGACTTATTTGGGATAAGGGGATAGAAGAATATGTTCTCGCAGCCAGATTGGTCAAAAAGAAAATGCCCAATGTTCAATTTGATGTTTTAGGGTTTTTGGATGTTTCCAATCCACATATGATATCCTCTGAAAAAATCCACCTTTGGCAGAAGGAAGGTGTTATCCATTATCTGGGTAAAACCAAAGATGTGAGACCTTATTTGGCGGATTGCAATTGTGTGGTTCTTCCCTCTTACTACCGAGAAGGCACTCCTCGATCATTGCTTGAAGCTTCATCCATGGCTCGACCAATCATCACAACCGACAATATAGGTTGTAGAGAAGTTGTAATCGATCATTATAATGGTTTATTGGTCAATGTAAAAGATCATCTGGACTTGGCTGATAAAATGATTGAAATGGTCCAATTGAACAGCATAGAAAGAGAAATTATGGGGTGGAATGGTAGAAAGCTCATCGAAGAAAAATTCGACGAAAAATACCTTCTTTCCTTTTATAGAAAATCTGTCGATCAATACACGCATAAATTTCCATTGAATAAGAGGAAGACTTTTAGTTCGTTGAACTAGGAATTAAGATAATTCACTAATTGGGGTTCGAATAAGAACATGATTTGTGGTCAAAGTTCATGTTTCAAAATTCTATATTACTATAGCTAAACTTGTCACCTAACGAGGGAATTTTTTTGTCCTGCATTATAGTTTTGCATTGCATAATGCTCTGAATAGGAGGCCTTTCTATACGTTTAGCGCCATTTTTCATTTTTAACTATTCATTTTTAATTATTTACCTTAGTGGACCTGAGAACAAAAGGATTTCATGAAGGAGCAAGATCTATTGGCTATCATGTATTATTTTCCTCCAATGGGTTCGGTTTGCGTTAACCGAACTTTTCCATTCTTATCAGGACTTGTGGATCGAGGATTCAAGACACATGTTTTGCAAGCCGGCAATCAGGTTATTCCCAACCAGCAAACATATGACTTGTCTAAATTCGAACAAATCATATCCATACCGAATTACGACTATCGCTGGATAAAGAAAAAATTCTTCCGTCAAGTACATGGAAATCCTCTTTCGAGTGAATTTGGTCGTTTCAGCCCTGCATTTTATTACCTGGAATCTCCCGTTGGAGCCATGACATTAGGTGAGGGCGGTGGATATTATTCCGTAAAAGCATATCGACAAGCGGTACGATTGATCAAGAAATATCCAATCCAATATCTTTACACAAGCTATCGACCACTCAGTGATATGCTCACCGCCTACTATCTTAAAAAGAAGTTTCCGCATCTGATTTGGGTAGCTGATATGCGCGATCATTATCTCAGATATGATATTAAGAACTACATCTCCAAAGAACGAAGAATTGCATATTTTAGAAAGATACTTGGACGAGCGGATAAAATTTTCACCGTCTCCAATGGGATAGCCCAAAAAATGGAATCCGAACTGAAGAAGGAAGTAAAGGTGATCCCAAATGGCATTAATGAGTACACCAAAACCCTTCCCAAACACTCTGAGAAATTTACCATCTCTTACACAGGATCCATTTACAGTTTTTACGAGCTCCATCAATTCTTTGTGAATTTCTCTAATTGGCTCGATCAACAACCACAAAATAGAAATCTAATACAGCTTTGTTATGCCGGTAAGGATAGATCCATCTGGGAAAGCAATATTCGGGAATTTCGATTGGAAGATATTTCGGTCATGCATGATTTGCTTTCATTGGAAGAATCCAGAGATATTCAAGCCAACAGTAATGTCAATATTCTATTCAGTTATTCCTCTGAAGAATACAGTGGAGTTGTTACAGGAAAATTATATGATTTGTTGGGTGTCCACCGGCCTATTATCTGTTGGATTAATGGTCAACTGGACCCTGATCTGCACCACTATTTTAACGAACTAAAGTGCGGAAAAATATTTGCTACCAATTCCTTCAATGAATCAGCGTTCGACGCTTTCTTAAACGGGTATTTTGAACAGTGGAAAACCAATAAGGTAATAAGGCGTTTAGAGAATGATCATTTAACAAAGTATTATAATTGGGACCAGAGACTTGAAGATTTAATCGATTATCTTTGAGCTGCATAAAACTAACCAGATGAACTATATAGCGATCATGGCCGGAGGAGTGGGATCCAGATTTTGGCCAGCAAGTACAGCGGAAAGACCAAAGCAGTTTTTAGACATTCTGGGTGTAGGAAAATCCTTGCTTCAAATGACCTATGAACGCGTCTTGCCCCTGGTTGACGGCCCGGACAAAATTCTTATAGTTACCAATAGAAAATACCAATCTTTGGTAAAGGAGCAGTTGGGTCAAATCCCGGATAATAATATTCTATGCGAACCGGCTATGAACAATACTGCTCCTAGTGTTGCGTACACCGCTTTGCATATTGCGGCTCTGGATAAAAACGCCAATTTTGCCATTCTTCCCTCAGATCATGTCATTTTAAAAGAGGATCGCTATAGATCCTTGCTTGGTCAGGCATTCGAACTGAGTGATAATTCTGATGCAATCATAACATTGGGAATAGAACCGACAAGACCTGATACTGGCTATGGTTATATTGAAAAAGGAGAATCATTGGATGATCAACTACTTTATGAGGTTAAACAATTCAAAGAAAAACCGAATGCTGAAGTAGCCAAGGCCTACTGCGACTCAGGAAACTTCCTATGGAATGCTGGTATGTTTGTTTGGAATGTACAAACGATCCTTGAGGCATTTAAGCAGTGTTCTCCAGGTATCCTTGAGGTCTTGAGCGAAGATTTATCAAAATTTGGTGGCGCTGAAGAGCAAGAATACATTGACAAAGTCTATCCCAATACAGAATCTATTTCTGTGGATTACGCCATATTAGAGCGATACTCCAAAATATGGACCATCCCGGCTAGTATTGGATGGAGCGATCTTGGAACCTGGGATAGTCTGCACCATTATATGACTAAAGACGAACAGAGTTGTGTCATACTCGGAGATAAGACCTACCTATTCGATACCGAAGCGTCCTTAATTCGAACCGATAGTGAGAAAATCGTTGTGATCAAGGGGCTCAAGGAGTACATTGTTGTGGATGAAAAAGACGCTCTTTTGATTTACCCCAGAGCGAATGAGCAGGAGATCAAGCAAATTGTTAAGAAGATTAAGGGGTAGGAAATAGATAATAGGATTTAGGTGTTAGGTTTTTGGTGTTAGGTGTTAGGTTTTGGGGTTTGAAGTTGGCAATTGGCATATTGATTTTGTTTTCGATTTTTTGGGTTCGATGTGAAGCCCAAACCTTGGAAGACACGGAGGAATATAAGGAGGCACAAAAGGATGTGTCGGAATCCTTAGAACGGGTTAAGAGTAAGGATTTTCAAGAACTTATTCGTCGAATTGAGCAGGAAGAGAAAATATCGGCTCAGCTTTCGGAAAGAATAGATCGTGCAGGATCGGCTCAATTCATAAGCAGTAAAGATTCCATCAACCATTACTATAATGGGTTGATCACTCAATTGGAGGATTTAATCATGGGATTACGGGAAAAGCATGGAACCAAGAAAGATGGTACATTAAAGGATAAAATGAATGCCGATCATGTTAATACAATCTTTATTGAAGCGGGAAATGCCCGAGACCTGAAGACCCAAATGTTGATCACTACGAATAAGTCCCTAGAGATTGCAGAACAAAATGAAATCAAATTAAACAAGGAAGATTTACCGCTTTACGCCAGAGATTTCTCAGAAAGAGAGGGATTGAGTTGGGAAGAATACTTCTTTAAAGATATGCCTGCAACAGCCATAATGCCATTACTGAAGAGATTTGAAAGTGATGTTAAGTTATCAAAGCTAATTTTGCTAGAATCTTTAGAAGGAAAACTATAAGAGGACTGTTTTACTTACTTGACGATCATGCTTTGATAAAGTCCCTCCATTCTCTCTACAAAACATTTTTGGCTGTAGTTTTTTATCGTGTATTCTCGAATATGAGTTGGGTCAAAATTCTCATAGTTATTGACCACTTCAATCATATTTTCCGCCATTTGTTCTATATTTCCCGGTTCTACTATTCTGCCTAAACTAGGATCCGTAATAACATCGTCCGGTCCTCCGCTGGAAGTAGCAACAACAGGAAGTCCACAAGAAAGTGCTTCCGGCACAACAATACCAAAGGGTTCATAGTGAGAGCCCATCACAAAGGCGTGGTAACTGCCTAATTTTTTGGCGATATAGTCTTTGGATTTGGATCCGTGGAAAAATACATTTTCACTAAGTTCCAATAATTTTACTAGCTGCTTTAAGTTAGACTCTTCAGGTCCATCCCCAATGATGTGTAGTTCAATGGAAGAATAAGAGGTCTTGGTCCTAAGCAATATTCTAAACGCCTCCAATACATCCTGAAACCCTTTGTGTTTAAGCAGAAAACCTGTGGCAACCCATCTAAAAACATCATTATTCTTGTCATGATGAAGAACAAATTCATCAGTCTCCACAGGGTTAAAGAAGCGAATAAGTCGATTGGCATGTGGTCTGAGAGCCTCTTCCATTTTTGAACTAATCGCTACAGTACAATCAGTCTTTTCCGCTGCTCTCCTTATTCGACCTAATACTTTTTCATCTCCTTTTTTCTTTGAGAGAAGAGCACTTGATTGCTCTGTATAGACAATGGGAATGACGACTGTAAGAGAGGTGGCCGCCAAAGCTGCGGGATAAATATGAGCATGAATTAAGTCAGGCGTTCCATGTTGTCGCACATATTCCTTGTACAATTGCCTGATTTGTTGCTGATAAGCCCAAAGTCCAACATTCGAAGAAACAGGTAAGAATTTCCCTTTGTTACTGATTACTCTAATCTTATCTGAGAGTGTAAATGCGGATGATAGATTGATCAGATTCTTATAGTAATATTGATAGGACTCTGCCAGTATTGCTCCATACTGAATATCTCCCCCTCCGTACCGAATTAGGGATTGAAAAAAATCATAAATGAAATCTCCGTGAAAAGGGTTGTCCGTCCTCGGAAACCAAGAAGGTATCTGAAGTACATGCATTTATTCAGTGACTACCGCTGTTCCAATCACTGAGACCAATATCATCAAACTATTGGTTCCTATGGGTTCGACGTCCATCTTTACTCCGAGAACAGCATTCGCTCCCATATCCAGAGCATTGTATTTCAGCTCTTCAATAGCAGTATTTTTTGCCTCGCGAAGAACATTCTCGAAACTCTGCGTTCGACCTCCGACGATATCTCTCATCGAAGTAAAAAAGTCTTTGACAATGTTCGAACCAATAATGGTTTCACTTGCTACCAAACCTAAATATTTCTTTATCTTCCTACCTTCGATGGAGGATACACTGGCTAGAATGATTTCATTCTCGGGTATCATAATCCTTATTTTTACTTTTACAAATTAAAAAAATTCTGAAGTGATTTAAAAACTATATTGATTGTAGAAAACAAAGGCTTGATTATCAGAAAAAAGATGAAGTCAATGGCGATCAATGTTTTCTCAGCAGGCATTAAAATAGTTTTAAAAACACTTCAATAGTAAACATTATTGAAATGCTTCGTTCCATTGCATGGAATATATTTGGATCGGCATCCCTAGTTCTAGTCAATTTGATTTTTGGAATTCTATTGGCTCGCTTGATCAATCCTATTCACTTCGGTAGTTTTGCCTTGATTGTCGCTCTACCCAGCATTTACAATGCACTTTTGTATTTTGTACTTAAGCACCATCTTATTCAATCCGATTCAGCTCTGGATTCTCTTCGGTCTACAGGAAGGCTGTATCAAAAGTTCCTCAGGGTATTTGAGCTCATTGCTTTAATCCTTTGTGCCGTACTTTGTTTGGTCCATGCACTTTCTTTTGAGTTGTTTTTAAGCATTGTCCTCGTTCTAATTGGGCTGGAGTGTTTTGGTTTTTGGGCGTATAAGCAAATAGGCTTAGAATTAAAGGCGGACTATAAGAAAATATCCAACTATAGACTGGGCGCAGCCGTCATAAGTGGTTTAATTGCATTGATCATGGCTTATTATGGCTTTGAACTTCTAGCTCTCGCTACCAGGTATTTGCTGAATTATCTATTGCTCATGCTGTTCTATTACTCCATTCGATTCAAGCAACTCAAAATGCTTAGAACGGAGCAATTGATCAAGGACTTCAAGACAATGGGCATCTATCAGAGTTTCGAAATTATTGTCCAATACATTGATAACATTCTCATCGGAATCCAAATGGGAACGGCCAATCTGGCCTATTACAGTAAGTCCTATCAATTGTTTTCCAAACCGGTCGAATTACTGTCCGGAAAAGCCTTTGAAACACTTTTGCCACAGGTGTTTCGATTGGATCAAAAGGAAAGAGTGAGCATCTTATCCCAAATGTTCATCTTAATTCAGATTATCCAGGTTCCTATGTTAATTTTCATTGCCATTTATTCCAGAGAATTGATTGTTCTCATTTTAGGAAATAACTGGGAATCAGCCCATATAGCGGTTAGATGGTTTGCCTTAGCCAATATCATCAACTACCATCTACTTTTTTCGAATATTCTTCTCTCTATTCCAGATAACGACATGTTGAGAAAGATGGGAAATATCAAAAATGTTATGCTTCTGCTAGCCATCATTGTTGGTAGTTTCTTCAGTTTAAGAATCCTTGTTATCTGCTTTTTTATCGCTACACTTTTTTCTAGTTTGGTTTTTCTGGTATACTTGGCTCAAAGCTATCTTTCCAAACAGCTAAGTCTTAATTTAATTCTGTACCCAATTGTATTAACTGGCTTATCATACTTACTCAATTTCGCCTTTAGTGACCTATCCAATCCATATACCCTACTTATCACCCACTTCATGGCATCTTTATTGTTGATCTTAGTAGGCTTATGGTTATACCGTAACAAGATCAAAGAACTCTTTCAATTGATCAAAATACTGGGCAATGCGCTATAAGAGCCTGAATTATTACTATCATACAGCATGGCTGAGATTTTGGTCTGTGATATACCGTTTCCGAGAGAAAAACAAGGATCTGGAACATCAAATCGATCAATATACCGATTCTTACCAGTGGAAATACAACAGCAAATATCACTCCTTTCAACACTTCGAAAAACTTGAACAACTTCGTGCCTCATTGAAGTTTGACGCTAATAGTATAGCATTAACCAACTGTGATGTACCCGGAGAAATACTCAATCCATTGTTTCCGGCTTATTGGGCTCTGGCCAATTGGAATGAGTATATCCAGGATAAAGATCAGCCCGCACTTAATGCTTTCTTAATCAATGCCCATGAACTCATAAACATTTCAGAACCAAAAGAATTCGGGAGAATTCTGATTTATAATCAAAAGAATTCCAGATACGACACAAACGATCAGTGGTATTCCGGAATAACCCAGGCGATGGCTTGCTCAACCATGATTCGACTATATGAATACACCAATGAACCCAAGCACTTAACATACGCTCAACAATTCCTGCAGGCTTGTTTACATCCGGTAGATCGAGGTGGAGTATTACTCGATAGTCCTTTCGGACCTTGGATTGAAGAGTACCCAGGCAAAAAAAATCCTTTGGTCCTGAATGGTTTTCTTTTCTGCATCATCGCCTTTATTGAATACCATTCTTTCTCTGAAGATGATCAATATTCGGAATTAGTGAATACACTCTGTCAATCATTACTCAAGGCTCTACCCTATTATATCTTTCCAAAAGGAATCAAATACTGCCTGGATCAACAAAAAATATCCAATATCGAATACCAAGCCTTGTACATCAGTCAATTCAGGCATCTACATGCCATCACTTCGCATTCTTTCTTTAAGGAATTAGGTCATCAACTGGACCAAAAAATGGATTGGAAGAGGTTCAATTCTTTTTATCGGTATTAGGTATTAGGAAAAAAACAAATCATTATTAATTATTCATTTTTAATCACTACTGTCCGGTAAAAAATGAGCAGGAGAGTTAAGAATCTCCTGCGGATGACGAAATTTGTAGTTCCTACACTCAAATTTTAGTCAATATGAACAAAGATCTAAATTTTACCGGACAGCCGATATTTTCTCAGCTGATTAGTTTAATAAATAAATCAGAAATCTACCGACTAGCGAAGAAGTATAAGTCTGACCATTACACCAAGAAGTTTACTACCTACCATCATTTAACAACGATGTTATATTGCATTTTTCATAAATGCACTTCATTGCGTGAGGTGACAACGGGGATGCAGGCCTGTTTTCTTAAATTAAATCACCTCGGCATGAGTTACTGCCCTAGAAGGAGTACGCTTTCAGATGCCAATAGGGCTAGGAATGCACAAGTATTTGAGAAGATATATATGGATTTGTATGATCGTTTACACAAAAGTTTACCGGACAGCCGATTTAAAGAATCTTGGTTTTCTAAGCTTTATATTGCTGATTCAACTACTATAACTTTATTCAAAGAGATTTTAAAGAGTGCTGGAAATACTCCAGCTAACGGAAGACGAAAAGGAGGAATGAAGGTGCATACCCTTATTAAAGCAGATCATGATGTACCCTGTTTAATTAAGATGACTTCAGCAGCTTCTCATGATGTAACTTTTATAAAAAACATGAAACTACCACAAGGATCAATCATAGTATTCGACAAGGGATATCTCAATTATTATCAATACGATTTATGGACTACTGAACAGGTGACATGGGTAACTAGAATGAGAAAGGACGCCAAGTTTGAAGTAACTGATCAATTTCAATTAACTGATGAACAAAGAAAAATGGGCATTATCGCTGATGAACAAATCATATTGGGACATACCTCTCATAATGATGTTACAAGAACTAAGGCCAGACTAATCACTTACTATGATCCTAAAAAAGATAAGATCTTCTATTTTATCACCAATAACATCGTTTTTCAAGCTCAAACAATCACGTTAATTTACAAGCACAGATGGCAAATAGAATTGTTATTTAAAAGAATAAAACAAGCTTATCCTCTACAATACTTTTTGGGAGACAATGAAAACGCCATTAAAATACAGGTGTGGTGTGTCTTGATTGCTGATCTATTGATCAAATACCTAAAATCTAAGCTGAAAAGAAAGTGGGCCTATTCTAACCTTAGTTCCATGATAAGACTTCATCTGATGTCCTATATTCACATATTCAAGTTCCTGGAAAATCCAGACAAGGCTCTAATCAATAACTTACGCAGAAAACAAAATATCCCTAATCTATTTAGTTCAGCTTAATATCAGCGGCTATCATTTTAAATCTATAATATCCACCATTGATAATCAACTAAATATCACTAATTTTAATCCTGTCCGACATTTAACCGGACAACAGTGATTTTTAATTATCAATCTTCTTTCCTTTTACAGCTTGAGCAATACTCTTCTCGAGCGCCAGATGTGCTAAGGGTTTGGAATACTCCGTTAACTGCTCCATCGAAGCATGAATAGTGTCTTTATCTCCAGATTCAATTTGCTTCTTCAATTCTTCCTTCATTTCCTCTAGTGTTCTGACTTGACCTTCTTCCAACCATGACTGATTCTGAACTAAGAATTTATCGGTTGATTGAACAATATTCTGCGCCTCAACCCTGGCTTCAATCAATGCCTTTTGTTTCATATCTTCACTGGCATGGGTGATCGACTCCTTCAGCATTTTGGCCATCTCTACTTCTGAGATCCCATAGGCTGATTTGATTTCGAGAGATTGTTCTGTTCCTGATCGCAACTCTTTGGCATTGACTTTAAGAATACCATTTGCATCGAGTAAAAATTGAACCTCTATTTTAGGGATTCCAGCCGCCATAGGTGGGATATCTTTGAGGATAAACTCTCCTAGCTTTCTGTTATCTGAAACCAGGTTTCTCTCTCCCTGATACACGGCAATCTTCAAATTCTTCTGACCATCAACCGAGGTAGTATACTGTCTGGCCAAACGAGTAGGTATCGTTGTATTTCTTGGAATTAATACATCCATCAGACCACCAATTGTCTCTATACCCAAAGAAAGTGGTGTTACATCGAGCAACAATAAATCCTTTCTATTACCAGCAAGAATATCCGCCTGGATTGCCGCACCCAAGGCCACTACCTCATCCGGATTCAATGAAGTTTCAGGTTCGATGCCAAAAAAATCGCCAACCAACTTATTGACTAAAGGTACTCGGGTAGATCCTCCCACCATTACGACATGGGTCAGATCCTCCTTCCCTATTTGAGCATCCTTCAACGCTTTTTTAGCTGATTCCAAAGTGTCTTCGATCAAAGGCCTGATGAGATCTTCGAAAACTCCTCTACTGATACTTATTGAATCTTTGCGATAGGTCGATTGGAATGCATTTTTGGAGCTCAAAGTCTTTTTAGCTTCTTCCGCCAACAGTCTTAACTCAGACATGACAACTTCCTCAAAGTTGTATTGCCCAATCCAATAATCTACAATCTTTTGATCGAAATCATCTCCTCCCAGATAAGTATTGCCATGAGTACTGAGCACTTCAAAAATTCCATCATTGATATCTAATATGGAAAGGTCGAATGTTCCTCCACCCAAATCATAAACAGCGATTCTTTGTCCATCGGCAGCTTTATTTAAGCCATACGCAAGAGCTGCAGCTGTAGGTTCATTAATGATCCGCAAAACCTCCAGACCGGCCAACTTACCGGCATCTCTGGTCGCTTGCCTTTGAGAGTCATTAAAGTAGGCAGGAACCGTAATTACTGCTTTTTCTATTTCCGCACTTAGTAAGGTTTCGGCTTGCGCTTTTAATTCTTTCAATATCTCCGAAGAAATCTGGATAGGGTTAGAATAATTCGATCTCAACTTGATTTTCACCAGGGCATTTTCGTCGTCGTTGTACAATAGATATGGGTATTTCTCCTCTGGTTTTTCCAAATCTGTAAAACTCCTTCCCAGCAAGCGCTTCACCGAGAAAACAGTGTTTTCCGGTTCAGTTAGAAGAAATTTTCTGGCTTCATCTCCAACGACAAATTTTCCCTGCTCCGTCCAATGCACGATGGACGGTACCAGGCTGCTACCAGTTTTACTCTGTATAGTGATCGGCCTGCCCTCCTTCATGTAGGCCACCAAACTATTCGTCGTTCCCAAGTCTATCCCAACGATATGCTTCTTCTGACGAGCTATGGTTCCTTCCTTTAAGTTGATCGAGATCCGAGCCATTATTTTTAAAACTTTATATTTGACTAAGCTTAAATCCTAAGAATTGTTCAAAAGTGATGGCAAATATCCAATTATTTGATAAATCTAAGCTGCTATATCTGTTTTTATTGGCATTTTTTATTTGCAATGCCTTAGTTGCCGAATTTATAGGGGTTAAAATCTTCTCTCTAGAGGAATCCTTGGGCCTAGAACCTTGGAACTGGAACCTTTTTGGCAATACTGGTTCGCTGAACTTCACAGCAGGAGTAATTCTCTGGCCCATAGTTTTTATTTTCACCGATATCATCAACGAGTATTTTGGTAAATCAGGGGTTAAAATCGCATCCTACCTGGCCGTTTTACTCATCTGCTATGCCTTTCTGAACATCTTCTTCGCCATCAATCTTAGCCCTGCAGACTGGTGGGTTACCGTCAATCAAGATAAAGGAGTCGACAACATGCAGTTGGCCTATCAATCCGTATTCGGTCAAAGTCTGTGGATCATCTTCGGATCTCTGGTCGCATTTCTGGTAGGACAATTCATTGATGTTTTTGTATTTCAAAGAATCAAGAAGGCTACGGGAGATAAGCATTTGTGGCTAAGGGCCACCGGAAGTACCTTGGTATCTCAGTTTATTGACTCCTTCATAGTTCTATACATTGCCTTTGTCCTAGGACCTCAAAAATGGAGCATGAGTCTATTTCTCTCCATCGCACTATTAAACTATGCCTATAAGTTCATCGTCGCTGTGGTATTAACACCCCTACTCTATCTGATTCATTTTGTTATCGACGGATGGTTGGGGAAGGAATTGGCAGAGGAGTTGAAGAGGGAGGCATTGTTGAAGGGGTAGTCAATTAAAAATTATTTATTTTTAATAAAAAAGCGACTACATTCATCCATATTTTCTACCTTAGACTGTATCTTTATTTTTTACTCAGTATACAAACACATGACAATGAAAAGAATCTTCACTCTTACACTTTTGATTTTATTTTCATACTTTACTCAAGCTCAAGAATTTGATGTAGTCGCGGAAAATGATAGGATATCTGCGAACATTTCAGCGGCAGGGTGGATTGCTGCCAATGAAAATGGTAGTCATTTTTATATTAAAGGGCATGAGAATGTTCCACTTATGTATGGTGCAGGACTATGGTTAACTACTGAAGTAACCGGTCGTCTTACTCATTGCGTGGTCCATTCCTCAGAGTTTCCTCCTCAATACCAAAGGTTTACGACTGGAGTGCTCGACCGCAGTTTTTCTGAAAATCTCCTTCTAAACATTTTTCAAAAAGTATTCCCGATAACACGAGATGAAATTGATGCACATATATCAGACTGGGAAGATAACGGAATTATTGATGAAACACCGTCAGAAAATTTATTGGGATGGCCTGTGGCTTCCAATGCCGATTTTAGTTCTATACACTCGAGTAGTTTTCCGGATAATTACAATGGTCCTTTGGCTCCTTTTTTTGATAGAAATAATGATGGCATTTATAATGTTTACGAAGGTGATTATCCCTTGGTTAATGGAGATAAGGCTTGGTGGTGTGCTTATTCAGATGAATATGGCAGTAGCTATGGCTATAAGAGTGAAATAGGAGCGGAAGTGCACCAGCTAGCTTACCTATATGAAACTGGTAATTCCGTAGTAGACCAGAGTATTTTCTTTGATTATCAGGTAACGAATAAATCCGAACAAGACTGGGATACTATGTTTTGGGGAGCATATTCTGACCCCGATATTGGAGCTTGTGCCGAATTCACATATGTAGGATCTATACCGGAAACTGGAGTAGCCTATTCTTATGCAAATGGGGTAACTTCCTGTAAAAGTAATGGTGGTGTGACTGCTGACGTGCCTATTTTAAGCACAATATCCATGGATGAATTTAGTTTGATTAATTATTTCTCTGCAGAATTTGTACCTGGGATGCCCTTTGAGCAAAGTTTTCCTGAAGCCTATACTGATCTTCTAAATGGAAGATTTTTATCTTTAGGCGGAAATGGTTACGAAAATGGTACACCGCATTCTTTTATTTTCGATGGAACTGAAATTGATGGTGTGCCATGGACAGAATGTACCAATGAGTCTGAAACTTTTGATAGAAGGATGATTTCTCGTTTTTCAAAATCTAAGGTATTGCAAGGTGAAACTCTAAAAGAAAAAATAGCGCTAAACGTTAAATATGAGATACCGCACCCTTGTCCAAATAGGAATCTGATTCAGAATAACGCAGAAGTTGTAAAACATTTTGAATCGAGTTATACCGATTATATACAAAACAATGTTAATAGACCTATTGCCTTATTTGATTTTAATAATACTGATGAATTTACAGTTGAGTTTGAAGACAACAGTCTATTTAATGTGGACAACTGGTTTTGGGAGTTCGCTGATCTTGGCACGTCCAATGAACAGCATCCGTCTTTTGGTTTTCCAGGGGCCGGAACCTATGAAGTGTGTTTGACTACGACTAACCAAGAAGGTGACAGTAAATTGTGCAGATTGGTGCATTTAAATTATGGTCTTCGCCCTGTTGCAGATTTTAACTATACTTTGATAAGCGACAATATTGTAAGGTTCGAGGACATATCAACCAATGATCCTCATACTCTGGTATGGGAATTGGGAGACGACAGAACAAATCAGCAGAATGAATTTATTCATCAATTTCCTCCGATACATAGTGAAATTGAGGTTTGCCTCAATGCAATTAACGACCATGGTGTTGACAAAATCTGCAAACTGATTAATCTGGTTACCAGTAATGAGGAATTAGTAGAAGAAACAATGTTTTCTCTATTCCCAAATCCTACAACGAACAATGCCCCATTGATCATCTCATACACGGGTCCTATTTCTAATGATATGAGCATAGAGATTACAGATTTATTGGGTGGTACCGTTTACAAAAGAACTCAATTTGAAAAGATATTGGATATATCAAATCTGAATTCCGGTATGTACATCGTTCATCTGAAAAAGGATAAGACCATTATTCAGAGTCAGAATCTTGTTGTATTCTAGTTAACAATCAATAGTATAAATAATTGTTCTTCGATTCGGCCGAAATGCAGCCGATGAAAAAATGCATCATTATTCATCACAAAACATTAAATGAAAAACTTTTTCCTTTTTATCATACTGGTATTCTTCGCTTTTGATGGTTCAGCACAATGTGATCGTCAGCGGGATTCTTTGGCTTTGGTGGAATTCTATAATTCATTAAACGGTCGAAATTGGAACAGTTCATGGGATCTAAGTCGACCTTTGGATAATTGGTCTGGTGTTTTTCTTAGTAATTCCGGATGTGTTGAAAGAATTCGATTGAATTCCAATCGACTTTTGGGCACTATACCAAATGACATCTGTCAACTTAGAGAATTAACAAGTTTAGAATTATCCTGGAATGATATTTACCAACCTCTTCCTACCTGTTTGGGAGACTTGACAAGTTTAAATAATTTAAATCTTTCTGTATGTAACTTGGATGGAACATTCCCAGTTGAAGTACTTCGAATACCTTCTTTAGAGAATTTAAGTTTAGCGCAAAACAATATTACGGGAACTATTCCAGATAGTATCGGAAATTTAGTCAATCTTATTAGCCTACGTCTTGGAAATAATGATTTGGTTGAGCCTGTGCCTCAAAGTTTTGCAAATTTGACGAAACTGGAAGAGCTCTCATTTAATACGAATGAATTAACTACTGTTCCGATACCTTTCACAGAATTAGAATCATTGAAAATATTAGGCTTGTCCCACAATCAAATTGAATCAATTCCTCCTGAAATTGAAAATTTACTGAATTTAGAAGAACTTGATCTCTGGTCAAATGTAATTGAGACAATACCCTATGAGTTAGGAAATTTACAAAATTTAGTAATTCTTAATCTTCGTAGTAATCAGATTACTGGACTGCCTTTATCCCTGAGTTATCTGGACAAACTAACTAATTTGAACTTGAGCAACAATAATCTTTCCGGTTGTATTCCCGAATTCATCTGCGATATCTCCTACTCTGATTTAAAATTAAACCCTCTTTTACCATGGGAAGGAGATCTAGATCCTTTTTGCGAAGATGGGCTAGATCAAATCGGCGCTCCTTGTAACGATGGCGATCCAAGCACAAGCGATGAACAAATTAATGAAGACTGTCAGTGCGCAGTTCCCAATAGTAATAATGAACACGATTATTCTAATATCGTAGCGTACCCCAATCCATTTTCAGATAAGATAATCATTGATTTGCCCAATTCAAATGTTCAAAAAATAGAGATCTACAATCAATTGGGGCAACTAGTATATTATCAATTTTTAAGCCTAGGCAAAAATGAGATTTCCCTAACACATTTGCGCTCAGGTCTGTATTATGTAAAAATGGATGGTGGCATAGACAAGGTTTTAATGAAGAAATAATTCTATTTAGATACGGTAC
Source organism: Saprospiraceae bacterium (assembly GCA_965230755.1). Lineage (GTDB taxonomy): Bacteria > Bacteroidota > Bacteroidia > Chitinophagales > Saprospiraceae > DATFJT01. The sequence goes on from CBDDLT010000015.1 coordinate 163,526, forward strand.
CATACCAGGCCATAACTGATCATTATAAGTAACCGGTAAATATTTACACGAAAATGGTATCTTTATACATCTCAGAACATTAAAAACACATTAAATGAAAAACTTATTCCTTTTTATCATACTGGTTTTCTTTGCTTTTGATAGTTCTGCTCAATGTGATCGCCAACGTGATTCTTTGGCGTTGGTGGCATTGTATAATTCTACGGATGGACCGAATTGGGTCTCTTCTTGGGATCTAAGCGAAGCCTTAAATTACTGGCATGGAGTAACCCTCAATAGCTCGGGTTGTGTGGAGAAGATAGAATTAAGCTTCAATTCATTAGAAGGTATGATTCCTGAGGAAATAGGTAATTTAGAAGAATTGGTACATTTAGATTTAAACACCAATTATATATCTGGTGAATTAATTCAGGAGATAGGATTACTTGAAAACCTTACTTATGTCGATTTAAGTTGGAACGAATTAGAAGGTATGATTCCGCCTGAATTTGGAAGACTAAAAAAACTTGAAACTTTAAACTTGGAAGTACAATCCCTTGAAAGTCTTCTTCCTCAAGAATTTAGTGAATTAACAAGTTTGAAGTATTTTGATATTTCTGATAATGATTTTTCTGGACCTTTCCCTAGAGAGTTATTAGAACTGGATTCAATCATAGAAATAGATCTTTCAGGTAATGATTTTTTAAGTGGTAGTATTCCTGAAGAGTTGTCTTCTCTACCCTATTTATCTACTTTACTTATCGATCAAAATTCATTCAGTGGTTGTTTTCCTGATTTTGTTTGTTCTCTTGATGAATTCAATGCTTCAGAAAATCCAGAATTACCTTGGGAGGGAGACCACACTCAGCTTTGTGCTTTTAGCATGGACCAAATAGGTGCACCATGCAACGATCCAGCTATTTCAGAAAAAAACGAGCAAATCAATGAAGATTGTGAGTGTGTTCCGGTTACAAATAATGGAGAATCCATAACGACGAACTTTAGTTTTTACCCCAATCCATTTTTAAGATCATTGTTTATTGAAATGCCTGTTGCCCGCCCAGTCACATTGAAGGTCTTTGATGTTTCTGGCAGCTTGGTTTACGAAAAAAGTTTAACAAATGGAAGAAATTTGATAACACTAGAACAACTTCCTTCCGGAACATACCGATTCTCAATTGGGGATTACTTTAATGAAACTGTTGTTAAAAGATAATAAATTCATTACCAAAAAACACACTCAACATGTATAAAAAACACTCAGTTATGTTCAACGTCCCTAAAAGTTCTCGCCCCAACTTCTGTACAAATCATCTTTACGAATGTTTAATCTCTGTAAAGCATTATTGTCCAATTCAATCTCAAAATTCCTGAAAAACTCAAAAATGTCGTTTCCTACTTTTTCCACACGGGTATCACCAGCAATGAAATCGGCAATAAGATGGCGCAAGCGCTTGACATATCCATTGACCAACTAGTCTGTGGTTAACCAAACGAAAAGCCCATAATCAAATCAATGTTAACGAACTCCTCAATTACTTTATTAAAACTCAGACCCTCGATGATGATCTCAAACAATCTGTCATCGACTTCCTTGATGCCTTTATTCTAAAACAAGGGCTTAGAAAACAACTGGCTTAACTCACTCTTCTTCTGCACTCCCAGACGCAATATGTTTAGTTGTCCAGTTCAACAAATAATTTAAACCATATAGAATCTTTCCAATGTAATCTTTACGGTAATCTACTACATATTTCACGTCATCAACATATATTTTCTCAAACCTTCCAGGGTGTTTAGATCTATTTTTATGAGAAGGTTCTTGATAACACTCTTCAAGTAATTCCACTAATGCAAACTTTACAACAACAGCGAATTTTTTCAAATGAATTTCTTTTAACTCAAAAGTATCTGTTGTTAAATAGTCAATTTCATTCTTTGCTCCAAACCGAACAAGAAATGGGTGAAAGTAATTGAAGATTACCGGATAAATGTATTCATCTTCTCCGAACTTTATCTTACTAATTATCGCCATTATTCATAAAGTTTTCTAACATTAGCACTTGGCGCAACTTGCTTAAAAATAGTACCGTCCGCATTATACATTGATAAGAATGAATTATCGATGTCTACTCCTTGATCTTTAAAAACTCGTAAAAAATTCATTCCGTCCCCTGGTGTAGGAACATAATGACCTGACAAGTTAGTAATATCTTTAACCACACCATTAGCAAGTTTCACAGTTCCTGCTGCTAAAACATCCGCCCCCTGAGATAAATAAGTATGCTTCGTGCCTAAAAGAATTTGTCCATCTGGTAAAGCCACAAAGTCCATGAAACCATTAGGTTGAGCATTCCCTACCGGAACAAACTGCCCATTTTGAAAAGAACCATGTAAAGCACCATTAGTGCTTATATCTCCTGTGTTCGCTAGTAAAGGATAAGGTTTAGTTCCATTAGATATTTCAAATCCTCTAATCAAATCTCTCTCAAAATCTGGCAGACTATTTACTTCCAATTTCACCAAAGCATGATCAATTCCTTTATTTGAAACAAAGTCATTAACTGCTTCCAACTTATCGGTCAACCTCCTATAGTCAGATAATTTAAGTATTGCATCCCACGCATTAATGCCCTTAGGATTGTTCTTTAAAAATTCATGAAAACAGTCCTCCGATTTATTAGCAGATCTCCCAAAATTCCCACCAATTGGACAAGATTTATGCAAATCATCAAAGAACTTATCTCCTTTTTTTCCAGGAGCAAAATCAAAATCATCTTCTATTCCTTTTCGACTAGGAAAAACCTCGTCAAATTCATCCCAAAATGCATTGCCAGACTCAGGTAATTTAGCAGTTACTTCACCAAATTTGCTCTGAAAGCCGTCGTTATATGTAAAGGCTTCATTGAGAACTGGTTTATCATTAACTTTATCCCATGCCAAATCATCCAGCTCCAAAGCCTTTGCTTTTTGTGAAGCATATAATTTATAGTCACCATTGTTGGAAATTATTCTGGTTTGCTTTCGAAATACTGCTGATCCGTCATAAGTGCGCGTTTTAATTATACCTTTACTTTTAATATTCTTGGCAAAACCATTTACAAGTTTAGCAAGACCTCCAGCCCCAGAGGATATATCTTTAAATAAGACAACGACCTTAATGATTATCTGACCAGTACAGTATTGTCCGGGTTCGGTTAGTAAAGCGTCACGAGCATTAGTAAAAGCAAATTCTAATTGACTGTTCTTGTCATGTCCATGTTCTAATGCATTTACTCCAACACAATGACGGTCATAACAAGCCAATTCATCAGCAAAAGCACCTGAAATGGACTCTGTAACAAATTCGTAAAGGTCAAATTCCGAGATAGACTTTCTAATATTATCCCTGTACTCCTCTTCCCAAACCTGCATTAGAAAATCCTTAAAACCTACAATAGTTTCAAAAACACCTTCTACTTCTTTAGCCCCTATCTCTATTGCCCCACATAAAAAACCAGGAAAATCCCAAAGATAATTAGTTCTATTGTCCCTTTGATCCCAAGAAGAAGGTGGGAAAATAGAAGGTTTGGACTTCCAGAATTCATCCATTATTCTCCAAAAGTCACTGCCCAAAGATTGATTTTTTTCTCTGTTGAACCATGCCACAAAATCCTTAGTGATACCATCAACCCAACCTGCCCTTGGCCCAAAATATAATGGGCCATGTTCCAGAGATTTATGTGTATTACTGCCCTCACTGAGAGTATAAACAGGGTCCTCAGATATTGCTCTAATATTCTCCATTACATGAGAAACTATAACCTTAGGGTCGCTCCCATTACCAAATAAAACCTCATCTCGAAGCTTATTTTCTGTTCCGTTTACTCGGTACCACTCTACATAAGTCTGGTCATCTACAATCTCAATATAATATAGCAGACCAGTGGATTCTTTTAAATCGTCGATTAATTTTAACGCGCAGGGATTTCCGACATCACTTATTACAACATGGGTTTTTAGAGTCCCACAAAATTTCAAATGGTTAATGACCAAACCCAATGGATCTTCCAAACCGTAAAAATCTGTTACGGTACCAAATTCTTGACCTACATTCTCTATATTGGGCAATGGGATGTCTACGGTAGAATTTTCATAGTGGTAATCGAATATATCAAGTAAATTAATTCCGTTTACATCACAATCAAAGTTACAAACTCCTGTAGGACAGCATTCATCAGCTTCATCTAGAAAACCTCCAAAAACGTTAAGTCCTGCCTTTTCTGCTATGACATAGTCTTCATAATTTCCTGAATAATTAGACCTTATAGTATTCTCTATTTCCTTGGCAAGTTGGACATAGTATCCTCTATCAATACATCCATTGTGAATGTCAGGCATATTAAGTGATACATGAAAATCCTTACATATCGCGTTAGGTCCGGAAGACTTCCCTATTATTAGATAATGGTCAGAATTTGCGACTTGCTTTACCAAATCTTTGGCTCTGTTCATAGAACTAGCAATATCCCAATCAGATTTGCTTTCGTCATGAACATAAAAGGCATAACTGTAGATTCTTAAGTCTCCCAACTGTGCAACATGATCCTGCAAAATCATGCCTGCATAATCTTTCATTTCTTCAACCGAATTATCGGTTTGAAAGCCCGCCGCATCATCTATAACAGAGTAGTATTCGGGAGTTTGTGCCGTCGCAAGATTACAACCGAGACACAGAATGATAGCTATTATTTTAAAAATTGAATATATTTTTAGTGTGTAATTCATTATTGTAGTTTTTAATTATTATCGAAAATGATGGATGGAGAAAGTGCTGATTCTATTCCTCCTTTGTACATTACCGTTATCTTAAATTCTGAAGCCGTAATCCTATCATCAGAAGCTGGAATAGACATTTCAACTATTGGTATCCCCAATGGATTATTCGTTTTAAAATGACACTCATCTTTTGAAATAGCCGCAAACGCCATCATATGGCTTCCATATACGCCTGTAGGATCACTCAGTTGCATTCTTTCTATTAAATCGTTTACTTTCCTATAAACAACAAAGCCTTCTATTCTTTCTGGATCTTCATCCATACTAAATAAAACCTTAAAGTCTCTGTGCGGAATATAGAATTCGTAGTTATTATATTTATGCTGTAGATTTCCAATAATAGAATCGCCTTCAGTAAATGTTTTGAATCCCTTTACTTCTTCACTTTCTCCTCTATTGAAGGCCTCGTCTACTGCTACCAATTGATAGTAATAAATAGGTCCTTGTTCCATGGTTGTATCGACCACTTGTATTTCGGTAGAGTCCAATTGAAAAATAGTATCTACGACCGTCCACTCTATTTCATCTCTTGCCCTTCTTTCCAACAATAAAAACTCCACATCATCCGAAACACCACTATTACCAATAAATACCAAGGAATCTCCCGTTGTCCTTTCCAATTTAAAGAAAGGGCTTCCAGGATTGGCTTTATCCGGATAATCTGTTGCTAATTCCAAAGCATCACTTCTATTACTATTGTCATCTACCGCCACAATCTTAAGATAAAGATTGCTCCGCTCTACATTCATTTCTTGATCATAGATTAAGAAAGTATCAATCACTACTGTATCTACTACAGAGAACCATGGTCCTTCTGCTTTATAACTTGTCAAGATTCTATATCCCTTTAAATCATCAGCATCAACAGAAGTCCAGCGCAGAATTCCCTGTTCTTTTTGTTTATCAAATTCTACCCAAAAACTATCCACCGCAGGAGGTGGAATAGAATCGTGAGAATATCCGGATTTGACAAAGCTCTCCTGCTCATAACCGTATAAATCCGTAGCTACTAACTTATATTTATACACATTAAAGTCAGGAACGGTATCCGAAAAAGTAATCTGAGTAGGCGCCATCAGACTATCAGAAATACGTACAAATTCATCTTCTCCTATTGTTCTTCGAAATAATTGAAAACCTAGTATAGAATCGGACTTGCTCTCATCGATACTCCACTCCAATTCAATCACATTCATAGAACTCTCATAGGTCGTGTCGATTCTAGGATAAAGTTGAATTGGTGGCGGTAAAACAACGACCTCCAACTCTTCGCTATAAGGACCAAAATCACCAAATCGATCTTTTCCTCTGACCTTATAGTAATAGGGCGTAAAATATTCTTCTGCCTCATCATAATACATATTTTTAGCTCTGGCCAGATGTTCATAACTAGGAGTGGGTATTGGCTGCTCATTGAGTTTTTGATAAATACCTGCTACATCTTTTTTAAAGACATCATAAGCAATGTATTCCTCGTTCTGCTCTTTGTCCCAATAAAGTGAAATTTTCTTCCCGTCATTAGTGAATTCAAAACCAGTAACATCCACATTATTGTCAAAGAAACTAGTAAACTGATGATTCATTGAATAAACAGTATCAGCAGCTTGCCCTTTAGGTATCAAAGAATACACATAATTATGGTTAGGCTGTAAATTAATGTCCGTATAAGCCCATCCTGCATCAAGGGCAGCGGAATAATCATAGTCGGTTACAAATCCACTCATCATTTCCCTAATTTCTTGTTCTCTGTCTTGTTCTTCTTTAATTAACAGAGGATGAAGACTATCTGTAGAATATTGAGTTTCATCCATGTAAAGTGCTTTTCCTAGAGCCTGTAACATGGAATCTGAATGATTTTCAAAATAGCTCTCCGGTTTGGTATAAATCGTTGCAATTTGAACTGTGCTCTGAATGTACTGAACGGAATCAAAGTCCTGAGCAAAATCTATTTCAGATCGGTAAAGATCAAATCCATTTTCTACCCCATTCAGCATAGCCTCCATATTCGTTGGCATCCAACGCAGTTTTATTCCTTGCGAGGTATACTTAGAATACATAATATAGCTAACAGAATCCGGCTTTTCTTGAGCCTGAACCAAGCCGCAAAAGATAAATAGCATGCAAGCCAAACTGATTAATAATTTTCCTTTCATGATGTATATTTAGATTTTTATTCAATGACTAATTCTATATTTGTTCCAGTGCTTAATTTTGTAACTCCCGGGTCATAGCTCGCTCGTACACTTAATGGACAACCGCTGATGTTGTAGGTCGGTCTAACCGCACATTCACTTAGAAACCTTTCTGCACCAAAATAACCTGCCCTATCATCTATATATTTGGAATGGTTTCTGCCCGGATTACGCAATAGAGGCCCTCCTCCCAAGCCAAGAGCTTGGTCTTGTAAGACTTGATAAGGAATATTACCGCCGCTTTGACTGTTGTATCGGAAATAGTACTCACAGTCAAAAATCTCGCAAAGAGCATCTCTGTCTTTTACCATTGAACTTATTAAGGTTAGCACTATTTTCTGCCCAGTCAAATCCACTTCACTCCATCGGCTTGTAACCGCATTCGGCAGTTTATCATATTTGTACTCAAATCCGGCCCTATTTCCATTCCCTGTGGCAATTATTTGAGCAAAGTCCAATGGATGATTATTCTCAACCTTTTTTAAAGGTTCAGGATTTTGCCGAACAATATAATCCGTAGCATCATCTTCCAATGGATTTCTTTTGACATCAAACAAGTCACTCCAACCATGAAACTGAAGACCATTCTCCAAAGCAGTATAATCTGCACATTCTGGTATATTGGCATCAGGAGTAGGTGCTCCAAAATATACCCAACGCTTTAAAATTTCATACCTACCAAACCCTTCTTCTAACTCAAACTCAATCATCCCATTATTTGATTCAAGAGCTGTTGCATCGTCTAGTTGATCTAGAATTAATGATTGAATTTTTTTCATCAAAAGTATTATAATGACTTACTCGAAAACACCCAGAAAATAACAAGTGCTTTTCCTCATTCACTTCATAATCTAAAATTCCATTGATAATTCTTACCTCCTGTCAAAATGGTAGGATCAAAATCAACAATATTGATCATATTCTCACTATAGTCAAAAGAAACGTCTACCCGATAGTGTTCACCATCACCTGTTATCGTCATGGTTGTATGCCCCTCAGGGTTTTCCAAAGAACTTCCAAACAAGTCACTTCTCCACCTTCTCAATTTAATATGGAAAAGGATTGTTATATTCTTGTTTATAAAAATTAGCCATTCCTGGAATTGGGAAAACGGAGGAAATATTTGATGTGGCTAATCTATTGGGTAAACTTTTAGTAAAGAATGAAACTGTTTCTGTTTTGGTTTCTTCAGTACCGTCCGGATAAGTCACCTTGAAATCGGCACTAAAAACAATTTCTTGATCCTCTGGCATAAATCCTGGATAATCTAATTCAACTACTTTGCCATGTTCCTCAAGTCCACCTGCAGCCTCAATCTTTAAACCGTTGGCCGTAGTATACTTCCAAGTGTCATCACCACTTTTTAATTCCGCCTTGTCCTCCACTAATTCTACAATATACGTCTCTCCCATTGATGTATACATTTTGTTTCCTTTTGTATTTCAAATAAAGAGTAGGATATATGCCCGGATAGACATCAATTTGCTTATCAAAAGGATTGGAAAACTCTATAAATTTTAGAAACTCAACTGTTGCCGGATCGCCTCCAACCACCTGACATTCTTCCCCCAAGTTCCAACTCTACAGTGATTGTTTTGTCATCACCTATAATGGGTTTATACCCGGCAGTAAATATACCACGCGCATAAAAACGGATTTGGCAATTTAGCTTGTAGCGCTAAACCAGCAAATACCTCAAGAACAGTAATTCCCAGAGCTTTAGCTCTTCCTCTTACTAAAGCATAAACTTGCCCTGCTGCATACCATCCATCCACTCCAATTTGACCCTGTTTACTATCCGTCCTTAATCCAACACCTCCTCCAGTCAATCCGCTACTATTGAAGCAGAATAATCCATCAGTTTGAACTAAAGCTACATCAAATCCTGCTCCTGCTTCTGCTTCTAAACAAGCTAGACCGCACTTACCCCATGTTCTAGTTATTTTAGCCTTAGCTCCAAATAGGACTCCCGCACCAGTAGCATATTGGCTTTCAGCATCAAGCAATGATGTACCCTGTTCAGCTGCATAAAACTCAGGAGGTAGAGGAGGAATTACCCCTAAACCATATGTCCCCATATGAAAATATGCAGAACCGGAAATGGTTGTTGAAACCCCAGGTTTATCGGGCATATCGATCTCTAATCCATTGGCAGCACCTATATTATCAAAAATCGGGTTCCGGTTCACCAAACTTAAAATAGTAACCACCCGAATTCCTAAAACCAAAGCCAAAAGGAATAGTACCTAAAATTTCCAATTTGGTTACCTGCATGGCAACTCCTAAATCACCGCTTGCTTTCTACTCCCTCAGAATTAATGTCAATATTAATTCTTCCACTAAATTTCCTTGCATACTCTGTTACTTCATTAGGATCATCACTTTTTATTGGATCAGAAAACGCTCTAATAGCCCCTCCTATACTAACACTTTGTACATCACCTTCCCCATCTATTGACATACCAAATGAACCATAAAAATTAAATAGTGATTTTTTTTAAACTAGAAGCTAAACCAATTGAGCCATTAAAACTTGTTGCACCGTCATTTACCGTAAAGCTGTATCCAGATAATGTATTTGCCAATGAATATCCTGGCTGATTTAATCCTGTTTGGTTATTATTGTTAGGGAATGGAGCTCTCAATAGATTTTTGGCATACATAACATTAAGTTCTGTTAAGTTGATTCCTTCCTTGTAAGGAATGTTTCCACGATAATCTTTATCAATTCCCAGATCGAAAAGATAGTAATCTACTCCAGTAGATGACCTGCCACTTATTAGGCCTAAGCTAAGACCTAAACTAAAGTTAGAATTTTCGGCTAATTGTATTCCTCCAACGCTTACTAATCCAGCCAAGCCCTCTCCCTCAAATCCTTCATCTCCTTCCTCAAACCAATTCAATTCGCCTCTAATGCCTTCGAATTTTGAAAAGTTACCTCTAACTTGCACGTTATCAATAGAAAACTTTTTAAATTCCCAACGATGCCTACTGCTCCTATCTAAAGAACCAGTAACTGCTATACCAGTTGTTGTTCTCAATGAAGCGACATCACTTTTTAATATATTCAGCCCCAGATCAAATCCCAATTTTTGGTCTCCATTGTCATCTTCACCAAACATTATCTCGTTCAATGTCAACCTGAATCCCGCTATGTCAACTGCTACTTCTGGATCTCCGAAATCCCCAGAAATTCCAATATACGGAGGTACGTGGTTACTTAAGTGTAATGTTGGAAGAGTAATACCCGAGATACTCACATCAGTCGGTGATCCGTCTTCTCCTTTATTCTTTGATATTGACAACTTTCCTGCAATAGTTGCATCGGCAAGAAAGGCTCCATTCTTATACGAAAGTGTTGCTCCTGTAGGAGATGTAAGCAAAACATTGCCAGCCAATATAGGAACTTTTAAGGCTGGATTTTGAGGAAGTCTTGCGCTAAAAACAAAGTGTTTGTTAAAACCTATTCCAGCATCATATTGAAAATGGTTTTCTGACTTATCTTCAAATAAGGGTAAATCCAGTTTTCCTGTTATCCCCACCCCACTCTGATTCATTTGATGAGATAAGATGTCTAAATAAAAAGACTCTATAGAAAGACCCCAACCATCAATATCAGACTCATCCATTTCTAATATTGGGTCGTTATATTCTACTCTTCCAGAAAAACCTGCCCCGTCAATAACAATATCTTGACCGGATATTTCCGTTAAGTCACCGGTTGCCCTCATTTCTTTTTCAACAACCACACTGATGTCTTTAATAAAAATGCCTTGCCAGTCTGGGCCATAATTTTTACCAGAATTTCCAGGAGGGCTAAAACTTCCATGTGTCTCCGTCTCACTATGATCGAGAACCAAATGATCCAATGAAAAACGTACATTCTCGAGGTCTTTTATAGCAAAATTACCCATGTCTATTTCAGCAATAAACTCGTTCCAACCTTTAATCGGACCTGCTTTGAAATTAGTAGTAAATACGTCATTTCCAGTAGGCTCATAATCCTCATTCAACTCAATAAAATATGATTCACATAGTTGAGCATTTCCGTTAATAACAATCTCGTCAAAACCGTCACAGTTAAAAGTGATAAAAGTTCCTTCAACATGACCATCATTTTTAGATAATAAATTAATCCTTGTCGTGTTGTTAAACTGAATCGCCGTATTCTGGGCCAACTCCAACTTAATCATATCACCCTGTGCTAATGGAGAACTGAGATCAAATCCTGATGGTAGAATGGGAATATTATTTGCTTCGAAAAAAATCGTCTGCCCCATCTTATTTTCAGTAATAGAAGCTATTGCACTTACTTTCGCAGTTGTTGGTGTTATCTCAACATCATCAATAAAAACATATCTAAAAACTCCGTTTCTCGGCTCATCTTCTATTTGGAAAGGCTGATAAACAAGGTTATAATTATTTCCATTTATCACTGCATCCTCCTGTCCATAGGCTTGTTGTAGAGCAAAGTATTGGGTCAAATAATTACGGTCTACTCCATAAATGTCTTTATGTCCGTTGAGATATTCCATCAATATATCTTCAGGATGTAAGGCGAATACTTCGCCATTCAAAGATGCTGTATTGGCATATGTTGTATTGAAACTAGGATAATGAATGAATACTACATCCTCATTCATTTGTTGATCTACCCACTTATTAATAAAGTCCAGTTTCCATTGTTCAAATTCTTCATCATCGGAATACCGATCCACTTGTTCCTGAGTGAATTGTTTTATGGCTATTTCCATAGCATCCTTTAAATCCTGTTCTTGTTCGGGACTCATATTTTCAAGGAAGTCTAAGCGATCTTTCAATTTTGAAAGTTCAAGATCGCACTCGTACAGTTCAACATGATAATTCTGTAAATCTATCAACGATTGTTTTCTTGTACTTGATTGAGATGCAAAACGTTCGGGAGGAGAATGGAAGTTTTCGTTCATTCCTTCTATAAAATACTCTTCTTGCTCTCCCTTGATCTGTACAGCGTCATGTTGCTGAATAATAGGATTCATAAGAACTCTTATTTGCTCACAAGAATTTCTTCGAAAATCAATCTCATCTTCAAGATCCGTGGTAATTTCATCCTTACTATCTTCCACTTCCTGATCAAAATCATCAATATCATTGAAGAAAGTGACCCCTTCTTCAGTTTCACAGGCTTCAGGATCTATCCAATAATATGGACAACCATGACAGTCTTCCTCACATTTCACACCATTTCGATCAAATCCCATTTGATCACACCCACATTCATCATACTTTCCACCACTTCTATGATTGCCGTCTTTATCAAAACCGTTAGGATCATAATCTTCATCATATGGATCTCCTTCTTCCCATCCAGGATAAGGAGGTTTTCTAAAGTTTCCATTTTCATCAAACCCCCACTGATCATATCCATCAGAATCATACTGCCTATCTCTAGGATCATCATCTCCACCATTTTCCTGTTCATTTGACGGGGTACATGAAAAAACTGGAAAATTCTGCAGATTTTCTAAAAGCCGATTAGGCATTTCCTTCCCATTTACAACTCCTCCGAAGGCGTGATATTCTCCATTCAATTCAGCAACTTCCAGACCAGTGAAATTTACCATCAATTTACTTTCCTCGTGCAGGAATGGCACTGACATATACGCTGAACCCGAATAAAGCAAAGAACTTCCACCTGAAGCGATGGTTGCCACCTTCATAGGGAAATCATTTATCCAAACAACTTGACCAACAGCTATTGCTACCCTGATATTATTAGCCAGGTCTGTTGGTGTGTAAGTCTGCCCACAAACAAGACTGGGAAGATCAGCCGCCAAAGTCTCAATGGTCAACTCTTCCTGATCATGATCATCTTCATCATTATTCGATCCATCTATAATATCATTGCCGCCAAAAATATCATCATTGAGTATATCATCTGGCTGAGAGTCGGTATCATCAGTCAGTTCCATTCCAGGTGCGTTGGCAAAGTCCTTGAAAGACTTAATTTCTGCAATGGCCTCAGTAACAACATTTCCTGTATTATCGTCCGGATAAGTGACTACATCAAAGCTAAAACTGGCTTGAGCTCCCGGAGCAATATTTTGTTCAAGGGTGTAGAAGAACTTCTGACCAAAAGCTTGTTCAAATTCAGGTCCTCCCTCCATGATGCAGAGTTCAGGGATTTGTATGGCTATCTCAGGATGATCTACTGCGACAGTTCCCTGGTTGTATACATTAACCGTATAGGTCACCGTATTACCCGCCACTACTTCTATAGTAGGAGAAGTAATGGTCAAGGCTAGATCATAATAATCCTGAGTAAAATTAGCGAAGTATTTATCGTGATCATCTTCGTCTTCTCCATTTTTTCCATTTTGATCGATGATGTTGTCTCCGAGGTAAACATCATTGGTGGCATCATCATCGGGATAAGAATCCAGATCATCCAGGCCATTCATATCTGATATTTCAGCGATTATTTCAAACTGACCGAGTTGTGTGCTGTTAAAATTAAAAGGGATAGAAAGGGTTTCATTGGGCAGAATGTTAACTGCGGTGACATATTCTCCCGGACCAGCAGGTAACCATACCGGATTGATACCAGCGCTTACCTGAGTCGGCAAGAAGATAGTGACAAAAACGGGATCAACAAACTCGTTGGACTGATTGTATACATTGACTTCTAATTCATGATCGACACTCATGGATAATCCAGAGTTATTTCCTGTTACTGTTAAGGCCAAATCTATCTCTGTTCCATCGCAATTGCCTGTATTTACAGCTAAAGATGATTGGCAGTAACTTCCATCATTGACGTTGACAAAAGAAAAATCAAAGCTATAAATAGAATAAGGCGATATAGGGTTTAAAACCGTAATGATGTCATTAGCGGGATTGAAAGTGAAATTTAACGAAGTCTGTGTCTGTTGATCCAATACTCCACTTATTTGAATATTGGTTAAACCGTCGTAAACAACAAGGAAATTTTGACAAGATCCATCTTGAATAGGGATAATTCTAAAAGCTGTAGGCATATAGGCCTGTATACAATTATCACAAGTATTGTACGGATTGGTCGGTATCGTCAAGTCCTGCCAAGGACAGGGCTCAGCCGGTGCAAAGACAAAAGGTCTTATCTGCAAAGTCATATTCTGCAAATAATAAATAGAATATGCATTGCCATAAGTTTGAATGACATCTTGCTCCTGTCCGCCAACCAAAACCCTGATCTCAACAGACATCGGATTGCCAGATTCGCTCCAGGAAATTTTAAGTTCGTCACAGTCTAAAAAGTCAACTGAAGCAGTTAAACTACAATCTGGAGTAAGTACTCCTTCCGTATCTCCAACAGGAGAAATTGGATTTTTTGGATTGTTGTTAGCGAAGGAAAATAAAACAGAAAATACTAAAGTAATGCTTGCGCAAAGCAGTCTCATTGGGCTCATAATCATGAGTGTTAGGTTAAAAAAATCTAGGATAAAACTAGAAATTAAATTTTGAAAAAAAACAAACTTTTGCAAAAAAAATTTAGATATTTACGCCATTGTATAAATTTTAAAACTCATCACGATGAACACAAACATTTGTTTTACAGTACTTTTATTATTCTTCATTCACACTTGTTTTTCTCAAGAATTAATTCGATCAAATGATGTCGCCAATGCACTTCCCTTATGTTCATTTGAACAAATTAATGTTCAGGGTGTGACGGCATTGGATGTGGTTTCTGAAGAAATCAATTCTGCTCATAAGCTCGATGCTGTACTGATCAGCAACAGACCACTTTGGTTGGTTTTTAAATCAAAAGAAGCGGTAGAATGGACTTTTACAATTACTCCCGATGATCCTCTTGACGATCTCGATTTTATAGTTTTTGAATCAAGGGATATTGCCAATTCTATAGAAGATTTATATGAAGTTCGCTTTATGTCTTCCGGGGCCAATGCCGGATCATCGGTCTGGAATTCAATTGATTGTTTAGGAGCGACTGGCCTCAAGGAAGGTTCGGAAGATAAGATAGAATTTCAGGGTTGTAACGAAGGTGATGATAATTTTCTGGCACCTATCCCATTGGAAAAAAGCAAGTATTACTATGTCATGATCAATAATTATTCTGGCGAGGCAGCTTATACCATTACTTTCGATCAGCAAGAGATAGATTTGGAAGATCTAAGCGACCGATTTAGTCTATCTGACAATGTAGTTTTACCTTCTTCTAATGCTCTTTGTGGAGTTGGAACAACCGTACAAGACGAAGAGATCTTACAGGTGGCTATTTTCCCAAATCCAGTTAGAGATCTTTTAAGTATTGAATTCGACAATACTCCTGAACTTTCTGATGGTGACCAACTTAGATTTAATATCATCGATGAATCGGGAAGAAGTGTATTGAAGTCTCAACAGGTGTTTTCTCCAACTTTGAAAATCGATGTTAGCACTCTTATCCAGGGCAATTATTTCATCTATTTTGAAAACGGAGAAGAACTAATCAGAAAACAATTCCATAAAATGTAAGGAGATTTGGGGTATCCTGAATTGATATTCGAATAAAAAATGGACCAGTGCTCGCATAGCACTGGTTTTTCAAAACAAACACTTTTTATTCGATATGCTGAAGTATCATCCTATCCTCCTCCAGCTCAATCAACTCATACTTAACCACTTCATTATCCATACTGTCCAGTACCAGAAGTTCGAAGGATTCGGTATCGTATTCCCATCTACCGATGGATAAGTAATGGGCATCAGCGGCGTGTAACACCAAATATTCACAGCTGTTGTCTTCAAAAAAGGTGTATTGAGCTCTGTATCTGGAAATTGGAAAACTATCATAATCACAAGGTCTATAAGTGAGCTCTCTCCCCGACGCATCCTCTTCTTGAGAATGGGTCCAACAGGTTCCAACGAAATCTTCCGTAACAAACGTCTCACTAATGTCTTCGGAATCGCAGGAAATGAAGAATCCAGCAAGAGCACTTAAAAACAGAATTATTTGGATAGGAATTTTGATAAGGATATTTAAGAACATGGTTATATAGGTTTAAATACTTAATTAAACGAAGAACTGGTCAATTGCATTATCATCTGGCTGTGACATTATTAAGATCTAAGACTACTTCCGGTGGAAATCCTCGTTCATTCACATCGAAAATCAAGAGAATAAAACCACCAAGAAGCAATTGTTCATGACCATAAGAATATAAATTCTCATAATTAGGTCACTCAAATGAAATCCATAGGGAATACGAAAATTCTCTTGGCCGGGTTGCCTCAATGCATTGAGATTTTACTGATGACGAGTATTAAATTATCCTCTGAGCTTTTATTTTCCGTCCCGCTTCTTGTTGAAAACAAGTTTTCGGCTTAGCTTTACCAGCTCTTCTTTAAATCTTAATGAAAATGAATCAATCTCCTGATCAAGTATTAATGATTCGTCCGGCCAATTTCGGATTCAATACAGAGACCGCTGGAAATAATACTTTTCAAAAAAACGCCTCCGACAATGATGACATTTCTAAAAAAGCGATCGAGGAGTTTGATCGAATGGTGACTAAAATGTTGGAGCACGATATAACGGTTCATGTGGTTCAAGACGTTCAAGAGCCAAAGAATCCGGATGCTATTTTCCCCAATAATTGGCTGAGTACTCATGCCAATAATGTTGTTTGCACCTGGCCCATGTACGCAAAGAATCGACGAACGGAAAGAAGACCCGAAATCGTCCAACATCTGAAGGAACTGTTTTTTGTCAACAAGCTGGAAGAATTTCAACATTTTGAAGTCAACAATATTTACCTGGAAGGTACGGGAAGTATGGTGCTGGATAGAGTAAATAAAATCGCCTACGCTTGCTTGAGCGATAGAACCCACCAACTCGCCATAGAGCATTTCTGTCAAAAGTTCAACTATCGTCCTATGGTGTTTCACGCATTGAACGAAGAGGGAATTGCCATATACCACACCAATGTATTGATGGCCATTGGTACCGATGTTGCCGTAGTTTGTAGCGATAGTATACTGGATGAGAGTAAGGATGTAGTGATTGATTCTTTGAGAAACAACGGAAAAGAAGTGGTAGAAATAGATTTCAATCAACTCAATTCTTTCGCCGGTAATATGCTTGAAGTTCGAAACAGAAATGGTGAACCGTATATGCTCATGTCTTCTTCGGCCTACTTCAGCCTGAACTCTAATCAAATCAGTACGATAGAAAAACACTGCAAAATATTATACTTTGATATCTCTACTATTGAGAACATTGGAGGTGGAAGTGTACGATGTATGCTCTGCGAGATTTTTCTGGATTTAGCACCAACGGGGGTTTAATTAATAATGAAAAATTAATAATTAATAATTGAAAATGGTCGCTGGTGCGTAGAAATCGCTTCTAATCAATGCTTTATTGGGAGTAATACTAATGTACAGGGGTGAAAATATCTTGGTTTGTTGGCGTTTTGGCGTTTTGGCGCGTTAGCGTATTTTGGGACGAGACATTTCTGATCACAAGTAACTAACAACTGATAACTGATAACTACCCCAAACTAATCTCCCCAGCGTCTATTCTATTCTGCAACTCTTCCAAATCTTCAGGAGTATCCACGCCAATATTCTTCATCTCCGTTAAGAACATCTTGATTCGAAAGCCTTCTTCCATCCAGTTGAGCTGCTCCAGGGATTCTATTTCCGATAAGGTTCCAGTCGGTAATTCACTCAGTGATTCCAGAACTGAACGATTGAAAGCATAGACACCAACATGCTTTTTATAAGGCACCTGCTCCCCTCCTACCCTGGGATAAGGAATCAAACTTCTTGAAAAGTATAAGGCGTTCATATCCTTATCCAGAACCACTTTGACATTATTGGGATTGTCGGCTTCGTCAGCTGAAATTTGTTCGTACAAACTGGCAATTGAAGCGCCCAATTCTATCGATCTTATTAATCTGTTTAAGTCCATTGGGTCTACTAGTGGTTCATCGCCTTGCACATTGATCACTATATCGTATTGAGCAAGACTGGCAGAAACCTCCATACATCGCGAGGTGCCTGAAGGATGGTCCGCTCTTGTCATCTGTACTTTCCCACCAAATGAGCTCACCGCTTCAACTATCCTTTGATCATCGGTAGCCACCACAACTTCATTGAATCCAGCCCGCAAACACTGTTGATATACCCAATATATCATCGGTTTGCCGGAGATCAATACGAGCGGTTTGCCAGGAAACCGGGTCGAATCATATCTAGCAGGAATAATGGCCAATGACTTCATCTATTTCTATTTGTACAGTCTTGAAGATAATACAATTCGCGATCTCACCGTCTGTAGATATTAATAATATTTTCTTGGCGGGTTGGGGTTTTGGCGTGTTTGCGTTTTGGGGCATTGGCGTTTTGGCGGGTTGGGGTTTTGGCAAGTCGAGGAATTGGTTATCCCATTTCTATCAAACCTTTGAGTTTAATTTTTAATTATTCATTTTTAATTATTCATTTATATACCTTTGTGGTATTAATGATTTATGTAATATGAGCGATACTTAATCGTTCTGCTGCTTGGAGAAAACTACAATCAATTCGAACAGGACATAGATCAAATAAAAAATTGGGCTACTCATGAATAAACTTTTTAGGGAAACCTTAGGGTTGTTGCTATGCCTTTTGGCGACTACAGCAGGTACCTTGGCCAATGATACCATTTGGTTACAAGTTGATACCAGCAATCAGATTTTCTTTAATCATCACATCAATGACCAGGAGACACTATATTCCATTTCGAAGAAATACGGTGTAGAACTCCAAACTTTAGTAAAGCACAATAATCTCCAACATTATCTCATTGCTTCCGGAGACAATATCAAAGTTCCGGTGGAGCGTAATCATATTGATTATTACTGCAATACGGACGGGTTCCGATCAAAGAGCAACGAACCCATATTATGCTATAAGATCAAGCCTGGAGATAATTTATTCCATTTGTCCAAACGGGTTTTTGATACGGAGAAGGAATGCCTCCTGAAGCAAAATGATATTGCAGAAGGGAATATTGCCATTGACCAGATCATTAGTCTCGGTTATTGGAAAACGGCAGTTGACCATTCGAACAATGAAGAATCCACAGAAACGGAGGCGGAAATAATCCCTACCACCAGCCTGGAAGATGAGTTTTGGTTTTTGGGCAAAGGAAAAAATGCCAATCAAAATTCTGGCGCAGCTTTTGTCCAGGAAGGCACTGAGGATCAACCCACTTTTGTCTTATTTGATGGAGTAGACATAGGCACAGTGGTTAAATTATATCATAAAGGAACAGAAAAAACGGTCTACTGCAGAGTTGTAGGTGCAATTCCTGCAAAAATGCGTGCGCAAAACCTTATTATTGTGACCGAATTGGTTCAAGAGAAATTGGGCCTAAAAGAAAAGAGATTCAATATTGCGGTTGAATTCTTTAAAAAACAGTGATGAATGAAGTATTGTAATAATATTCTTGAGACCATCGGAAACACTCCATTGGTCAAACTCAATAGTGTTGTCGAAGGATGTCCGGCTCTGGTGCTCGGTAAAGTAGAGACTTTTAATCCGGGCCACTCCATTAAGGATAGGATGGCTTTGAGAATGATTGAGGATGCAGAAAAAGAAGGAAAATTAAAGCCCAATGGAACTATTATAGAATGTACAAGTGGTAATACGGGAATGGGCCTAGCACTTGCTGCAGCAATCAAAGGCTACAAGTGTATCTTTACCATGGCCGATAAACAGTCTAAAGAGAAAATTGATATTCTGCGAGCTTTAGGAGCTGAAGTCGTTGTATGCCCTACCAATGTGGAACCTGATCATCCGGACTCATATTATAGTGTTGCAGCTAGAATAGATAAAGAAACACCAAATAGCTTTTGGTGTAATCAATACGATAACTTATCGAATCGAGCGGCACATTATTCCAGTACAGGCCCTGAAATCTGGGAACAAACGGAAGGTAAAATCACGCATTTGGTGGTGGGAATAGGCACAGGTGGAACGATATCAGGAACAGCTCAATATCTAAAGGAACAAAACGAAAATGTCCAGATATGGGGAATTGATACTTTCGGAAGTGCACTCAAAAAATACCACGAGACCGGCGAAATAGATCCGAATGAGATCTACTCCTATATTACCGAGGGAATTGGTGAAGATATCATTCCGGAAAATTACGATTTTGACAAGATAGATTATATAGAAAAGGTAACGGATAAGGATGGAGCCGTTATGGCGAGACGCCTTGCTATGGAAGAAGGGCTTCTTCTGGGCTATAGTGCAGGATCAGCTGTTGCTGGTCTGATGCAGTTAAAAGACAGGCTTACTCCGGAAGATGTTGTCGTAGTCATCTTTCACGATCACGGCACCAGATACATTGGCAAAATTTACAATGATGACTGGATGCGTGAAAATAATTTCCTTTAATTAGTAGTTATAAAACGTACTGTTAACTGAACAGAAAAATGAAGATAATGGTAAGATACCTTTTGTGCTTTTTGCTTTTCGTTACTTCGATTGGAGGATTCGCCCAGGATCATCATTTTACTCAATATTTCGCTTCACCTCAGATTTTGAGTCCGGCCAATACTGGTTTTTTGCCCGGTAAGTACCGAGCAGTTTTACTTCATCGGGATCAATGGCGCGGTATCCTGGAAAAACCATATACGAGTACTACTGCTAATTTTGATATCAAGTTGCCTTCGCCGATCGGTGTGGCGAGCAAGGATTATATCGGGATAGGGTTGGCATTCATGAACGATCACATTGGAGTGATTGACCTCAACAACAATGTGATTTCCATGGGACTCGCCTATCACAAATTCTTAGCTAGGAATAGCAAGCAATACCTGAGGGCCGGTTTCCAAATCAGTTTCAGCCAAACCAATATCAATTATCAGAATCTGTTTTTCAGTGATCAGTTCAACGGAGTGGATGCTTACAACCTTGGAACTTTAGAGAACTTGCCTTCTAACATCTTTGCCTACACCAATTTTAATCTTGGCCTAATGTACACCGGGGATTGGAGTGATCGATTTAGCACAATCATTGGAGGAGCGATACATAATGTATTTGAGCCCAATGCTTCTTTCTATGAAGACGACCCCAATGTTGCCGCTGATGCACTTCGCTACCGTAGAATATCCACTCATGTGGCTTTGAAAATTGGTTTGACCGATCGATTTAGCTTGATCCCAAGAGCCAATTATGCTTTTCAGGGTCCTTATTCGAGATTAAATGCCGGTATGAACTATAGACTGCGTTTGAGCAGTTATTCTAACAATGCGGTTCAATTGGGAACTTGGCTAAGAATGGCTGCTGCCGAAAACAGTTTAAGCAATTCAAGCTTGATAGCATTGGTCGCGTTTGAAATCAAGGGTTTCAATCTAGGGTTCAGCTATGATATCGACATGAATTCTACCTCCGGCTCCGAACTGGGGCACAACGCCTTTGAAGTAAGCTTTGGATACATTGGACAATACGAAGATGATTTCGTTTTCTGTCCTCAGTTTTAGACGCTTCTAAGATCTATTTTTTCGACTATATCCAATCCATAACCAGATACCGGAACTTCGCGTCCCGGATGATTGGTGATCAATCTCATTTGCTTGATATTCTGACTCAACACAATCTGAGCACCAATTCCTATATCTTTTTGAACCTCACTAGGAGACAACATGGCTTCAACATCCGGCTCGAGAATCTCATCCGCAATCTGAGTTTGCGATTTGTAATCATCTGATCGAAACACAAATACCATCAATCCTTTCCCTTCCGACACCATGATGTCCAGAGAGTTTCTGATGTGATCATCCATAGATCCCGCGAGAAATTTCAATAAAACCTGATTGGGTTTAACAGACTCCACTCTAACCGGCACTGCCTCTTCACGAGTCCAAGAGCCATACTTCAATGCAATATGCTGTCTACCGTGATCTCCTTGATCGAATATCAATAACTCGAATTCTCCGGCATCCAATTGCAATGGATATGATTTTGTTTCGAAAACCAATCGCTCCGTTTTCATTCTATACTCCACCAAATCCTTGATGCTCACAATGATCATATTATGCTCCCCAGCAATTTTCATCAAGTCTGGCAATCGAGCCATTGTACCATCCGCGTTCAGGATCTCGACTAGAAGTCCCGCCGGTTCTAGTCCTGCTAAGCTCGCCAAATCTATACTGGCTTCAGTGTGACCGATTCTCTGTAAAACTCCGCCACTCTTGGCTTTGAGTGGAAAAATATGTCCGGGTTTCGCAAATTTTTTGATATCCGTATTTGGGTTGGCCAATTCCTTGACACATATGGCTCTGTCCGTAGCTGAAATACCCGTAGTGCATCCCTGACCCATATAATCAACCGATACAGTAAAGGCTGTTTCATGATGAGAAGTGTTTTCAGGTGCCATCATATTCAAGCCCAACTCTTCTACTCTTGATTCTGTAAGTGGAACACATATCAACCCACGTCCGTAGGTCGCCATAAAATTGATGATCTCCGGCGTAACTTTTTCCGCAGCACAAACGAAATCACCTTCGTTTTCTCTGTTCTCATCATCCACTACAATGATCACTTCTCCTCTTGCTATTGCCTTAATGGCGTCATCGATCGAATTAAGCCGTATTTCTTTTACTTCTTCCAATACCATACTTTTTATTAATTTCTCCATAGCCTACAACAGATTTATTTTCGAATGGTTGGTTGCCATGCATTAGTTTTCACTCCTTTAAGGAAAACGAAAAATCCCATTAAAAGGGCCACATTCATCATTAAAAAATACCTCAGTGCTCTGATAGGTCTAAAGTATATCTTTTTCGACTGAAAAATATAATCCAAAACGATTAAAGCGAATACTACAATGGATATATAGAATAAAATTCGAAAAATACCTCCTTTAAGTGCTAGGGCCAGGAGAGTTAAACCGAGACCTATAAGAATAAAGGGTCCAACCCACCTCAATATTTTATGCGAAAAAAAGACAAAGCCCTGGGGCCAAAATCGTTGTATAAATGACCATAAATAATGACTAAGATTCTGAAAATTACCCGCCGAAATTCGCTTTTTTCTTTTGAACTCTTGAGAAAGTGTTCCCGGAATATCCTCTAAAACTCTCGCTTTCAAATTGAGCAATGCTTGGGAATTATTTTTGAGTACATGCAAGCTGATAAAGAAATCCTCCATCAGAAAATTGGCCGGAATCTGCGGGATCAGCTTTTTTCGGATTGCATAGCACGCTCCAAAAGCGCCCATCGATGCTCCCCAAAGTTTGCCTTCTGCATTTTTGAGCCGATTTTCCCTTCCGATATAATACTCTTCTTCGGCTCCAATATCGTCCGTGCTGACATCGTAATTGATCACATTTGCGCCGACTTGTCCTACCTTGGAATTCTTAAAATCTTTAATCATCTCATAGATACAATCCTCGGTAAAAATCACATTGGCATCGGTCAGAATGACAAACTCAATGTCGTCTTCCACCGAATTCATCAAGGAATTAATAACATTCGCTTTTCCTCTGCGCTCCTGATAAATCGAATAAAAAAAATTATCCTGCTGTTTTCCAAATTCCTCCAGGATCGAATTGGTGCTGTCCGTAGAATTGTCGGATCCTACATAAAAGTAAATGAGTTCTTTGGGATATTTGGTATGATAAACCGAGGAGAGCTTCTTTTCCAGAATTTTTTCTTCATTAAAAGCGCTCATCAAAATAGCCACCTTAGGCAGTTCATCTCTTTGAAATATTATGGGATTATCGGAAACTCGCTGGGCCAATTTTGTTGCCAACCAGGGATACAGAAGGTAGGTATAGATAAGTAAAAATAAAAGGAAGAAGAACAAATATTCTAGTGAGAACATTCCAATAGATTCTTTTGATAGAAATTCTTCAATTTTTCCGACAACTTGTAATTATCGAATTCATGTCGAATCATCATTTCCGCCTTCGACCCCATTTCAGTTAAATACTCTGTATTCTTAAAACTCCATAAGATTTGTTCTGCCATTTCTTTTGCCGAATCAGCAATGATCAAATGCTCTCCGTCGACGTACGGAATTCCTTCCACTCCAACTGTAGTCGAAATCACGGGAAGTCCTAAAGACATAGCTTCGATGGCCTTAATTCTCATACCGCTACCGGATAAAAGTGGAATGACGACGAGCTGTTTGTCACTCAAAAATCGCGAAGCACATTCTACCTCACCTACTACATTAAATCCCTTTGTTTTACCATGGCTAAAACACTCCGGCATGTTCCTTCCTGCCAGATAAAACTCAGCATTCGGCTCCTTCTTTTTAACCTTCGGCCACACTTTATCTCTAAACCATCGCATCCCTTCTATATTCGGCTCCCAATCCATGCTGCCCAGAAAAGCAACTGAATACGGCTTAGGTTCCCAGTTCATAGGGACAAACTCTCCGTTAACCCCCATTGGAAGGGTAAAAAAGCTTTTTCTAAGGCCCTCTTTTTTAAATATTTTCTCGTCTTCTATCGAAATCGGTATGATGGCGTCCGCTTTACTCAAACCGCTCTTCTCGAAGTACTTCATCTTTTTCGCGAAAATTCGATAAATCCAGGATTTAAATCCATCGTCTCCATCGCTCAGTCTTTCCCAAATTTGAAATTCGACATTATGTGTTCTTACCACTACCGGTGCTTCCGTCAAACTCTTTATTAACGGAATATACCCAACCAAATACGATCCTTCTAGCTGAATAAGATCAAAATCAAATCTTCCAATCAAAGATCTGATTTCATCCTCCATTGCTTTAGAATGAAAACGACTAAAGTTCGGAGATTTCCCCTTGATCAAATCCAAGGCTATCTTAAAATAATTGATTCTATTATTCAGATCGACCGTATAAATAGGATAAGGCGCTTTCTTATATTCCTTCTCCTCGACGTAATGTTTAGTAGTATTAAAACTGAGGACGACAATATCACAACCCTCGTTCATAAGACCAGTGGTCAGAGAATGAATCGCCTTTGTCTCTCCGTCGCGTGCGGGAAACGGATTTTTTTTACAGATTTGAAGTATCTTCATTACTTTTACGGTTCAACAAGCCGCTACCTCTTAAATCAAAAGTAAATTAATTCTAACTAATAATTAAATCTTATCTCAATAATAACGGAATTTAAAATTATTTCAAATTACTGATCCAAACATCCCTTAAAAAAAGAAAAAACATGATTGTCGTCGAAAACATTGAGAAATCTTACGGATCGGTAGAAGTGCTGAAAAAAATAAATTTTCAGGTGAAGAAAGGAGAATTCGTCGGAATTGTTGGGAGAAGTGGAGCGGGCAAGAGTACTTTGATGCATATCATTGGATCCCTGGAAATACCCGATAATGGAAGGGTCTTAATCGATGGACAAGATATTTTTCTATTGCCTAAAAAGCAGCTATCAGTATTCAGGAACAAGGAAATAGGTTTTGTATTTCAGTTTCATCATTTGCTGCCGGAATTTACGGCCATTGAGAATGTGATGATTCCTGGTTTAATAGCAAGACCCAATGATAAAGAAGCTGTCGAAAATGATGCTCGGGAGCTTATGACCTATTTGCAGATAGATCACAGAATGAGTCATAAACCTTCTCAACTATCCGGAGGAGAACAACAGAGAATCGCGGTGGCTCGAGCAATGATCAATAAACCATCCATATTGCTTGCCGATGAACCGACGGGTAATTTGGATGACACGCTAGGAAAAGAACTCCACAGTTTACTATTAAATATGAGAGATGATTACAATCAGACCATATTGATTGTGACACACGATCAAGAATTAGCAAAAAACTGTGACAGAACGATAAGATTAGTGAATGGTAAAATTGAAATAGAATATGTCGACTAATCCGGAATCTACAGACCAAAGTAAAGACACATTCTTTTTACATCGTCTTCAGGAATACTTCAAGATAGATGACTCATCTGATGTATATGGGACAATCACGGAAATAAAGAAAAATATCGAAATCAAGGAGGCCAATGCATGGTTGTTAATATGCTCCATCATGGTCGCCTCATTGGGATTGGACTTGAATTCACCGGCGGTTATTATCGGTGCCATGCTAATTTCTCCCCTCATGTCCCCAATCTTGGGTGTAGGTTTGTCAGTGGCTATCAATGATAGAAAAACACTGAATCTGGCCATGACCAATTTTGGTTTGTCCATCATCATATCACTGATCACTAGTTGTTTGTATTTTCTCATCACTCCTATCGGGGACATGACCCCTGAAATAATCAGTAGAACTAAACCCACTACTTTGGATGTCCTTGTTGCATTTTTTGGTGGAATTGCCGGTATAATATCGACATCGAGAAAAGACGTTTCCAATGCCATACCAGGAGTAGCTATAGCCACTGCCTTGATGCCACCTTTGTGTGTAAGTGGATTTGGGATTGCAAAGGGATATCCCACTATCGCATTGAATTCTTTCTATCTGTTCTTTTTGAACGCCGTTTTCGTTGCTCTGGCCACATATATCATCGTGAAACTCTTAAAGTTTCCCATGAAGGAGCATGCGTCTCCTGAACAGAGAAAGAGAGCCCTGAGGATCATCAGCCTGATTGTTTTCTTGGTGGCTATTCCAAGTGCTATGATTTTGCGCAATCTTTACCAGGAGAACCAGGAAAAAGTGGCGATTGATTCCTTCGCCCAGGAGTTCTTTTATAATAATCCGAAAGCGCTCGAATGGAAGGTTATCAATGCGGAAGAAAACAAGGAAATTTTCGTGCAATTGGTGGGTAAACAACTTAATACTTCAGAGTTGGATTCTATAAAACGAGAAATGGTCAAGTACAATCTCGATGACTACGAGCTTAATCTCAGATATATCCAGGACATTAGTCTGGATCAGTTAAATCAGCTCGAAGCGGAAGTAGAAGATTTTAAGGAAATTGCAGGAGAGCTAAGTGTCATGAAGCAAATCAATGTTATTCAGGGAAGTACCATTGATAGTTTGAAAACCGAGGTTGCTAATAACACCCTGGATAATCAACCGAATCAAAAAGCCATTCAGTTGATCAAAATTGCCTTTGAAAATATAGAGGACATTCAGCTGATTGATCTGCTCAAAGAAGTGAAAAAAGATAGTTTTATTGAGGAACGAGCTTTTAGAGTGGATTGGAAATCAGGAGTATCGAGGTCGACAAAGAAAAAAGACCTGGAAAGATTATCCAGATATCTGGAGATTCAGCCCGAATTTGAAGAATGCACTATTATCGAATAAGCCTCTATTCTTCTTTAGAAAAGGATAATTTATAGCTGATCGAAGGAAGAATAGGTAGACCATCAATATTCTTAATCCCGCTTTCTTGGGGAAAAAACTCGTCTTCCTCGAAGTAACTAAAAATAGTATTCTTCCTATTGAATACATTCTGGACCCCTAGCTGAAGTTCATGTTTAAAGGCTTTATATTCTTTTCTCCATATAATGCCTAAGTCCAAGCGATATACATCAGGCTGTTGGTAGCCATTGATATCGGATATTCTATCTTCCGGAGGCGGCCAAAAATTTTCCAGAGGAGTAAACGGAATAATATCGCTGTATAGGGTTTGATTCAATCCATTGAAAAAACTCCAATTCCCGTAGATCCAGAAATTATCAGCCATCTTTTTATAGATATTCGCAGATATTTTGAAGCGCTGATCAAAGGCATAAGGAAACTCACCATTGTCATTGAATTCCTCAAACTTTCGGTCAGCTTTGGAAAACGAAAGCCCTATAGAAGCCCTCAAGCCATCATCTTCATATATTGACTCCAACTCTAGCCCTCTGGAATTGCTCTCTCCCGAGCTTACCTCAGCCTCCCAAAAATTAGAATTAAAAATAAACAGGGATGGTATTGCGCTGAATTCCTTGAATCGCAATAAATTATCCATTTGCTTGACATAGCCATCCAAATTAAAGCTGATGTTATCGCTAAGCCTGTATTGAATCCCCATATTAACTTGAAAGGATTCTTCCGGTTCAATATTTTCTATTGAAGGCAGCCATAAATCGTTAGGGAAACCAATATTCGACGTGGACAATAAATGAATGGGTTGTTCCATCCGGTCAAAAGACAAAGTCCATGATAAGTTCTCCAACAAAGTCCAATGCAACAAAACATTGGCCTGAATAATATCAAAATTCGAACTGATGTCGTAGATGATGTTTTCAGACATGAACTTAGAATAACGGGCTCCTAAAAGAATAAAAAAGTCCTTTCTTATATTCCACTTATCTCGAAAGTAAACATGGAACTCATCGCTCGAATAGCTATTTTCTAAATTATCATCAAAGTTGTACTGATCCGAATCATGAATTCCTCCGGACAACATTGAATTCAAGGAGTCCCGCCCTACCCCGGGCTTGTAGTTGACCCTGTGAAGCCCAGTACCAAAGGAAAGTTGATGTTTGTCATTGGGAAAAAACTCGAAGTCTAGATCAAGGCCCAATTCATTTATTCCAGAAAAAAACTGGACAAGATTCGACTCAGAATATTCCTCAAAACCGAATTCGTTGTGATAATACTTGTCCCGATATACACTTTGATATTTAAAACTGGAATAACTCAATCTGAGATTCGAAAATAAGCGCTTGCCGTAGAGGTGATTCCATTTTAACACGGCCAACTGATTTTGCCAATCGATGTCGTTTCTTGAGGTATCGGATATCTCGATAAATTCATCAATGTAGTAATCATCCGTTTTATCCATAAATATATCCTTGCCCGTGTACGCGCTTAGGCTGAGCCTATCATTCAAGCCTATTTTGTATTGCAGTTTGGTATTGATATCGTAGAAATAATGATTGGAATACCCCTCTTCGAAATCTTCTTGCTTCTCTTTTTCAGTCCTATCCTTGATCAAAAAGTCGAGATGTGTTCTTCGTGCATAAACGGACAAACTCAATTTGTCTTCAACCAATGGTCCATCCACGCCAACATGAGAGGCCAATGTGCTGAACGAGACATGAGAATTCCAGTTTTCATAATCTCCCTCTTTAGCATTCAATTCCAAAACAGAAGCCAGGTTTCCACCATGTTTGGGATGAAAGCCATACTTGTAAAAATTGGCGTGTTTTAACTGATTGATATCAAAAATGGAGAATAAACCTAAACTGTGAAAAGGAGTATACACCTTCACTCCATCGAAAAGAAACAGATTATGACTAACATCACTTCCCCTCACATGCACACCACCCAATCCGTCAGGACCGGTAGCAATTCCGGGTTTGGTGAATAAATACTGGAAAACATCCGGTTCTCCCCCAGTGGCATATAGGGTCTTGACCTTATTCGTCATCAGATCCTTTTTCCCCAAAGCCTGTTCGATATTCTTGGTTTGCTGGTCTTTGGCGACAACAATAACATCAAAAGTGGTATTGGTTTCCATTTTTATCTCAAGAGGATGGCTGGTATTATTTCCTAGAAATATGGTGTCGGGATGATATCCCACATAGGAGCTTACAATAAAATTATTTTCATAGGGAAGCTCAAAGTAAAAATACCCGGCCTCATTGCTAATAGTGCCTTTACCGCTGATTGGATCAAAAATGGTTGCATTGATAAGGACTTCACTTGATTTTTTGTCTTTGACGAATCCGTACAATCGACGTATTTTTTCTAGAAATATAGTTTTTCGCTTTATCGAAATATCTACATCCGTCCCTATTAAGACTTTCTCCAAAACACTTGAAATCGGCTGATCTTTTACCTGTATGGTGATTATTTTCGAATCAAAATAGGAGTTATTAAAAACGATGTCATATCCATTGCTACTGGCAATTTCAATCAAAATATCTTCTATCTTTTCATTCTGAAAATCGACGGAAACTCGCTTTTCCTGCGCTAGCAATTCATTCATGGGTATGAACCAGAGCAAGCACACTCCAAGCACTGCGATTTTATAGTTAATCGCAACTCCCATCCCGAATTTGATATGTTGTGCTATCCTCTTCTTGTACCTTGCCATTAACTGCATCGGCCACTCTTTTTAATATCGTTTGAAAGTCATTCGAATTGACCACTACTGAAATTCCGCATTGCCGTAATGCTGTAGTTTCAACTTCAATATTGACTGCAAACAAATCCTCTAGTTGATTGACAATGGATTCTAGAGGTTCATTCTTATACACGTAGGACCCTGTTTTCCAAGCCAATTCATTTTGATTCAGGACGTCTTGTTTGGACAACTCTCCATCGGACTTTTTATAGCTTGCTTTTTCACTCTTCTCTAGCTCTACCGATTGATTCCCAGCATTTACTTTTACTTTTCCGGAAACTACGTTTACAGTAAGTTCATAATCTGGATGATCTGAAGACACTTGATTTTCTTTAACGCCAAAGGAGGTTCCCAACACCATTACCTCAACATCATCAACAGAAACCGTAAATGTCTTACTCTCGTCTCTTGCCACCTGAAAATAAGCCTCACCTCGAAGTTTTACTTCTCGTTTTTCTTTATTGAATTTAGAATCCAGTTCTAAACTACTGTTCTTATTGAGCCATACTTTAGAACCATCTTTAAGATCAATTACTTTAATTACATCTGTTGCAACGTACGTACTGCTTGATTCCGAAGCTAAATTCTGAATTAGGAAAATACCAGCAACAATGAGAGGGATGGCAATGCTCGCAGCAACTAGTAGACGACGTCTCCATGATACATCCGGAGGCTTTCCTTTTCCAATTCTCAGATTTGACTGATGTAATTTCGACTTCAATTCTTTCAAATCCCTTTCTACATCAATGGCATTTTCATCCAAAGCAGGGGCTTTTTGACTGAGCATCCAGCTCAAATGAATATCGTCTCTCAAGGTTTTGTTTTCAGGATTCTGTCGAAGAAAGTTGTCCAATTCTCCTCGTTCAGAATCTGAAAGTTCATCCTTCAGCTCTTTATAAATGAGTAATATGTAATAGTCCTTATCCATAAATATGTCTGTTTGCTCTACTCACTAGTAGCATTTAAGTGCTTTTACCCCTATGTGAATAGAAGGATTAAAATCACAATACCCAGCAAACCTTGTTCTTTTAGTTGGCTTCGAAATATCTTTAAAGCCTTAGTCATCTGATTTTCAATGGTCTTAACCGATATATCCAATCTCTGTGCAATCTCCTTGTGGGATAACTGCTCAAATCTACTCAATTCAAAAATTTCTCTGCATCGCTCTGGCAGCAGATCAACGATCTTCCGAACGACCTGATTAAGCTCATTAAAATTAATCTCTTCTTCAACATAGTTTTTCGAAGACCCATCTGAGTTCACCTCATCTGTATCAAAAGAAATTCTTTTGCCTTTTCTCATATTGGCCAAACAACCATTGATTGCTGCCCTTCTCAAAAAAGCCTTTGTATTTACTATCTCCAAACCACTTCTTCGTTTCCATAAATCGTGAAAAACATCCTGTACGATATCCTTGGCCTTGTGATCGTCTTTAATGTATTGGTATGCGACGACGACAAGATACTTGTAGTATCTACGGAATAAACTGTCGAACGCATCTTCGTCGTTTTCTTTAATTCTTCGAATTAACTGAATATCGTTTTCCACTCTGTAATGAGAAGTAAAATTAAAGCCGAACTCAAAATATAGTAAAAAAAGATGAGAGTGACACAATGCTACATTACTCTCAAATAGTCAATGTTTTATATATCAAAAAAGATACAATAATTAATTTTTTTAAAATTTTTTTGATCTGAGATAGGGGGAAAATCAATCCTGCGATACCAGTAGATGTATGCATACAAATTAATCAATCATTTAAAGAAAAATGGATCATGAAAAAAATTAAAGTAATTTTCGTTTTTACCCTGGTACTACTGGGAATGTACGCATGTCAGGAAGAAGATGTGTTCAATCCTGATTCGGGATTCAATCCTTCTCATGCATTGAAAAGATCTTGTGGCACCCACGAGCATATGGAGAAGCTACTCAAGGATCCCTCTTACAAAAGATTTCACGAAAACAAGTTCAAGCGAATGGCCAACTTGGAAAGTAGAGGATTAGGCTCAAGAGCATTGTGCTCAAAACCTCCAATAATTCCAGTTGCCATACACTATCAGGGAGTTTCCAATCCTGATCAGGCATGTCTAGTGGAATTGGCTAAGACACAAGTTGAAATACTCAACAATGATTTCAACGGAACGAATAGCGATATTTCGAAATGGACTGGAAATGCCTCAAGTTACTTTCCCGGGGTAAGTAACGGAGAAACTTGCGTTACGTTCTGTATTGCAGACAAGAATCACCCTCAAGGATTCGGGCTCTCC
Source organism: Saprospiraceae bacterium (assembly GCA_965230755.1). Classification (GTDB taxonomy): domain Bacteria; phylum Bacteroidota; class Bacteroidia; order Chitinophagales; family Saprospiraceae; genus DATFJT01. Next base: position 195,762 of record CBDDLT010000015.1, read on the forward strand.
AATGGTCAACTCGCTGTAACTATTAACAAGACAAGTGGAGACTTCAATGCCGATTGGGCAGGTTACTTGAACATATATGTTCAGTTCGGAACTGGCGTTTTGGGTTATGCTCCTCTAGGAGGTAGTGGAAATGGTGATGGCGTAGTGATTGATGCCAATGCTTTTGGAGCAGGTTCAGGTTGTGGAACAGTTTCACCTAACTCTCCATATGATTTAGGTAGAACAACCACGCATGAGGTGGGTCATTATCTTCTATTGGATCATATCTGGGGAAATGGCTGTAGCACGGATGATGATGTTGCTGACACCCCGGATGCCAGGGATGCTTATTACGATTGTCCAAATACCGGTGAATCCAGTTGTGGTTCTACTGACATGCACATGAACTACATGGATTATACCAATGACGCCTGTATGTACATGTTCAGCGCCGGGCAATCAAGTAGAATGGACAACTATATATCAAGTTCTTTAAGCGGATTGACGAATAACGCTTCCAATGTTACTTCTTGTTCTGGCGGAGACGGCCCTCCGGTTGATTCCGATAACGACGGTATTCCAGATGCACAGGACAACTGTCCTAACGTTGCCAACCCTGATCAAACGGATTCAGATGGAGATGGAATTGGAGATGCTTGTGATGAGCCCGATGACAACGGAAGTGATTGCGATGCTGAAGCGGTTGATTATTTCACAGGTGAGCCTCTGGAAATCAACGATTGCTATCGCGAAGTAATTGCCAATGATTCGTATTGCTGCGATGTTGAGTTCGATTATCTATGTCAAATGGCATATGACGAATGCAACGACAGCAATGGAGGAGGAGTTGATCCGGAAGATGATTGTATCGTTATCGCATACGATCTTTGGACAGGAGAAGAATTGGAAGATGAAGATTGTGTAGCCTATGTTCAAGAAGAAGATGCCTACTGCTGTGAATCTGAATGGGATGGACTATGTCAAGCGTTATACGATGAATGCGTAGGAGCATTTTTCAATAGGCTTTCAAGTGATAACTCTGATGTACAATTGAGTGTATTCCACAACGAATCGGAAAATAAGATGGTCGTGTCTTACTTCATCAAGAACTGGAGATCTGACCTAAAACTGAATATTGTTTCTAAGGAAGGATTGAAGGTTTATCAGAAAGACATAACAAAGCGGCGAGCTACCATAGAAATTGATCTAGCTGGATCAAGATCAATTTCTCAGCTAAGTATTGCTGTGGATAGAGGTAATGTGGCCCTAGCAAAAGTCATCAAGCAGTAAATCGAGAATATTTTATTAGCAAGTGGTCCTCTAAATAGGGCCACTTTTTCTATTTAAATTTCAGTAAAATGACCTTGTATTCCTTTTTCTTTTATTCTTTGATAGCAGTTGTACTCACACAATGTTCGAATCAATCAATCCAACAATCAACCATAAATGGTGATGAAGAGGCCATCCTCGTTCTCTCTAAGGAAAGATGTCGAGGATATTGTCCCGCTTATCATTTAGAAATATTTCCCTCAACTAAAATCAATTACGAGGGTATTGCTCATGTCAAGATTATTGGAGAAAGATCTTATTCAATCAATACAGAGGATATGAAGGATTTAATTACAGCTTTTGAAGAGATCAATTTTCAAGATTTTGATCATGAATATTTGACTGACTTCAAGGATTTACCGCAGATTAGTCTGATGTACAAGGGTTATAAGATCGATTACCACGAGAAGAAGGCCCCGGAAAAAATCCTGGAGCTTAGCAACAAGATGGAGGCTTTTTTACCTTGATATTCAAGCAAATAAACTACTACCCCCAAAGGAGGTAGTTTTGAATTGGCCCTAAAAGGGCCTTTCCTTTAGAACAATTTATACTCATCATTGTCTGTCTCTTCCTTCCTATCATTTTTCTCCTGATATTTTACATATCTTATCACTTTATCTTCATCTATCCCTATCGTGCTTACAAAGTATCCGCGTGACCAAAAATGATTTCCCCAATATAACTTCTTCTTTAAACTCGGATAGTTCTTAAACATCATTACTGCCGTCTTACCTTTTAATATCCCCATGAAATTCGATATGCTCAACTTTGGCGGAACTGAACACACCAAATGCACATGATCATCCTGGATATTTAATTCTATTACTTCCACCGATTTCCACTTACATATTGCTTGTATCTTTTCTTCCAATACATCCGCAACTATCCCTTCCAATACCCTATATCTATACTTCGGTGTCCATACAACATGATAGTTGCAATGATATATACTATGCGATAACTTCCTATATCTTATCTTCTTTGGCATCACTACAAGATAAGAACTTCTTTACTAGCTTCGCTCTTAACCCTAACCTACCGCCTTAGGCGGTGGTTTTTTAGGTGAATAAAAGAGGGGAATTCCTGGCGGAACTCCCCTTATTTAATTCTGAAAATAAAAGTATAAGCTCAATAGTAGTTAGTCAAATATGCTTGTTGTGAAATAATCTCCTAATTTTATTAAAGGCATATAACTATTATTTCAGAATCTCTTTTCCAAAAATAACTTATTATCTATAAAATTCCCTTAATAAATAACTGTAACTTCACATCTTCTATTGCTCAACCTACCCTCTTCTGTTTCATTTGAGGCCAAAGGCTTAGATGATCCGTATCCTTTTGCATTTACTCTATCAGCAGAAATTCCCTTTCCAACCAAGTAATTTTTGATTGCATCAGCACGACTCTGAGATAAAGCAACATTGGCACTTTCATCACCAGTATTGTCTGTATGACCGCTTACTTCGACGTCAATATCCTTGATCTCTTCTAAGATTCTTGCGAAGTTATCCAGCTCGCTTTTTCCTGCATCAGATATTTCAGCTTTTCCAGTAGCAAAGTTTAAGTATTTGAAAGCAAAGGCCTTTTCTCCATCTCCTCCCATCTTAATCCAGTTGTAAAACTGCTCACCTACTGATCCTGCTGCGAACTTAATACCGCTCAAAGTCTTCAATGTAGCGTCACTGATAAAACTTCCTATAGACTTTACTGCATCGCCTGTAGCATCTGCTACATTTTCTACTACTTCAGTAGTTTTATTCGCAGCGTCGTCTACTACTTCTGTTGCTTTATCTGCAACATTATCTACGGCATCAATTCCAGTTCCACCGCAACCTCTGATTAAGTATAGCAAACCTAATAATAACAACAAGCCGATGAGCCAAGGCCACCACTTCCCTGAAGAAGATTTTCCTGAATTTGATTCTCTTCTTGAATCAGACACGCTACTTGCAGTAGATCTTGCTGCAGAAGCAATATTTCTTCCAGCATCTCCAATTGCATCCATACCGTTGTCTACTAGGCCGGCAAGACCTGAAGAAAGACCCAATGCGCTTCCCATACCTTTAGGTAAAGCTCCTTTTAAGAAATCTTTCTGTCCCAATAGTAAGTTCATTAGTCCGGAAGCACCAAGCCCGTCTCCCAAAACTTTTTTTCCGATAACACTCATTAGGATTGGCGCCAACATTTTCATAATACCGTTGGAAGAATTTCTGCTCAATCCGCTTAGACTGGAAAGAAGACCCATAACACCCGAGCTCTTGCTTCCCATTAACATATCTAGTATCCCTGAACCCTGATCCATAAGGGAAGTACTGCCTGCTCCATCGAATAATCCGGATAAGTTGGACAACATTCCACCGTCATACTGATTAGAGCTCAAAAAATCCAATAAACCTTTTGCTCCTGACTCAGTAGAACCTTTATCCACCAAACTAGATAGTAAAGATGGTATTGCTGAGGCTACACCCTTTGATACGCTTTCTTCCTGCTCACCTAATATTCCACCCATTTTGGAAATAAGGCTAGGAGAAATTGTTTCAGTTAATGTTTGTAATAAATTCTCTGACATTTCAAATTTAGATTTGGTTAAACATATGGAGTCATTATTTACTCCTTCTCTATGACGAGTATATAAAATTAAGTAACATTTCTAGGGCTTTAATTTATGAGACCCTAACAAACATGGAGGCTGTAGCTTTTGAAAGATTCATTAAGTTCTTATGAAGAAAAACGGATATATGATTAAATGCTTAATTATTTCTTAGTGTAAAAATACCAAATGCTTAATGCGATAAATGGCCATTTAGGGGGTGATTGAGAATACCTTTGAAAGATCATTTAAACTGAAATTTTGGAAAGAAGAAAACCACGTATTGCCATAATTTCTGATACTCATATTGGAACATTTGGTTGCAAAGCAAAAGAGCTTCTCGCCTATTTGAACAGCATCAATCCCGACTGTTTAATTTTAAATGGAGATATCATCGATGGTTGGCATTTTAGGGCTAAACGATTTCACAAAGATCATATGAGAATCTTCCAAAGAATTCTTTCCCTAGCTCTGGACGATAAAGAAATTATATATATCGCCGGAAATCACGATGAGTTCTTGAGGAAATTCCTACCCATGGATTTGCCCAACTTCAAAATTGTAAATAAGATCATCAAGACAATTGACGGAAAAAAAACATGGATTTTCCATGGAGATGTATTCGATAATTCCGTGAACTATTCGAAATGGATAGCGCAGCTCGGCGGCAAGGGCTACGACTTCCTAATTTGGTTGAATTATCAAATTAATAGAGTATTCAGCTTCTTCAATTTACCTAAGCGATCATTTTCTAAAAGGGTCAAGGAAGGAGTAAAGGGCGCTATCAAGTACATCAATAACTTCGAGCAAGTCGCGGCGGAAATTGCCTATGAAGAAGGATACGACACGGTAATATGCGGTCATATCCATGTCCCTCAAGACAGAATCCTCAATTTTAAAGGGAAAGATATCCGCTATCTGAATTCCGGTGATTGGGTAGAAAATCTCACTGCACTAGAGTATGATAACAAGGAATGGAAAATAGTACACTATCAGGAAGAGTTTTCACTCCCCAATAAGCAAAAAGAACTATCGAAAGAACTTGAAATCATGGAAGCCAATAACTAAGTCATGGGTAGAATATCTAATTATTTGTTCAACCAAATCCACCAAAATAGTCTGATCTATAATACTTGCTGGGAAGATCCAAAGTGTGACAGGAGACTTTTGAACCTAGGGAAAAAAAGTAAAATACTTATGATTACCAGTGCGGGATGCAATGCATTAGAATATTTACTAGATGATGTAGAAGCAGTCCATTGCGTAGATCTGAATTATCGACAAAATGCGGTTTTAGCACTGAAAATTGCGCTAATTAAGCATGGAGATTTCCATTTGCTGTTTAAGTTTTTTGGAGATGGAAGCTTGGCTGATGCTTCAACTCACTATAAAAGAGATCTACGTCCATTATTAGAAGAAGAATATCGCCATTTTTGGGATAGAAAAATCAAGTATTTCAGAAATTGGGGTATTCGAAAAACCTTTTACTATCGAGGTAGCTCAGGTGTATTGGCTTTTGCAGTCACGCGATATTTGAAACTTAAACCAAAGCTGGATGAAAAAATAAAAAAGCTACTTAGAAGTTTGAGTTTCGAAGAACAGCTAAGGATTTACAATGAGATAAGAACCGGCCTTTTTTCTCCTATTATCAATCGCCTGTTGCACAGCCAAATGGTGCTTAATCTAGCAGGAGTGCCAAGAAGCCAGACTGAACTCTTTGTTCAAGAATACGAAGACAATGATGGTGGGTATATAGGGGCTTCTTTAGACAGGGTATTTCATCATATGCCAATAAAAGACAATTATTTTTATAGCGTTTATTATAGGGGAAGCTACGAAAAGGATCGATGCCCGGAATATTTGAAAGAAGAAAATTTTGAAGTTCTTCGAAATAGGATTGATAGAATTCATATCAATACCAATTCCCTTGAGGAGTACTGTAATCAAACTACAGAGCGATTTAGTCATTTCATCCTGCTGGATCATATGGATTGGTTGGCTAAGAACAATATCGAAGGTTTGATTGCTGAATGGAGAGCTTTTTTTAGCCACGCTACCATAGGAGCTAAAGTGTTATTTCGATCTGCCTCTAAGAACTTGGACTGGTTGCCGGATTCAGTTAAACTGCGAATAGATTTTGAAGATCGAATTAGTGAAAAGTGCGAAAAAATGGATCGCGTGGGCACTTACGACAGCACATGGCTGGGAAGAGTCAAGAATTAATAATTAATAATTAATAATTGATAATTGGTGCGATGTCTAGTTTTACGACCTTACAGAAATATTACGTTTTTCATTCCAAGATCTACGATCTGACTCGATGGAGTTTTTTATTTGGGAGAAAATCTCTGGTTCGAGATATAGCCAAAATTAAGAAGAATCCTTCTAGGATACTTGAAGTTGGTTGCGGCACTGGTTATGTTCTTCAGGAACTGAGTAAGCAATTTCCCAGTGCTCAAATTGTTGGGATTGACCTTTCGAAGGACATGTTATCCATTGCCGAGAAAAAACTTAAAGACCATCAAAATATAGAATTAATCCAAGGCAGTTTTGGACCGGAATTATCGATTGGTCAATTCGACGTATTGGTGTTTTCTTATTCTTTATCCATGATATCCGAACAATGGCCTCTTTTCGAGCTGCCCACTAATCTAGTACTCGTTCCAGAGGGAATTATCGCCACGGTTGACTTTCATCAATCCGTGGTCTTACCATTTAAACGTTGGATGGAAGTGAATCACGTCGAAATGAACGCCAAACTTCCCACATGGATGGAGGAAGCATTCGAAACCAAACACAACCAAATTATTTCCTGCTATGGAAATCTATGGCAATACCGAAAATGGATAGGACAAAAAAAAATGACTCAAAATTAATTGAGTCATTTTTTTTAAACCGCCATTTCTCCTAAAATTTCTCTGGCTAGATCCAGTATTTTAGTGTCATCTAAGTGAACGATTCCACCATTTGGACCTGGCTGAATATGGCTAGAGACAACATTGCCATTTTGATATTTTCTAGCGCCAAAGTAATTTCTAACAGTTTGCTCTTGAATACCTAATTGTTCGGCTATTTTCTTTACACTTCCTGTAGGAAGTCGGTGTTTGATCTCTCTTAATTCATTATAGGAAATATTCATACAAAAAAATTGATTTATAAATTTCACAATTACTCTCCCTGTAGCTCATCTACATAAGTACCTTTTAAAATTACAAAACATTATCAAATCAATCAAATATTTTTAAAATAATTTGATTTTTCAAATTAAAAAAAAGAGAATAAAAATTTTGTTGAAATATAATTCTGCAGAAATCTTAATTTTCTTATCTTATATTGTTTACTTGTTTGATTTGACAGTAACTTAGAATTAAATTTTTACTAAGCGCTGCCTGATGTTCGAAATGAGTTTTCACTAACGGATTAATGTAACATTTCCTTTTTCACTTAATATTTGACAACCTATCAATTCTAGAGACAGATAATAGGCATACACTTCTGATGGCACATCCACTCCTTTATGTTTTCCATCCCAGCCATTCATAGGGTCATCATTGTCATAAATCAGATTTCCCCACCTGTTGTATATCTGAAAGGTCTTGATTTCGATAAAATCTTGAAAATCAGATCTCAAAATAACAGGTTCAAAGAAATCATTGTGATCATCACCATTTGGTGTAAATATATTGGGGACGGCATATACTCTATCTACTTCCGGTAAATCTATCTCCTTCGTCAAAGTATCCGTACAGCTCATCAGTGAATCAAAGGCGATCAATCGCACCTCATAAGTGCCGCCTTCCGGAAATTCTACCCCTATCGGATCCTCTGAAAACTGATCTCCGCTGGGAAATGTCCAATCGAAAAAAGCTCCTCCTTCAGAGGTGTTATTAAAAAAGGCAAAGCCCTCGCAATAGTTCAGAGTATCCAATAACTCAAAATCAGCTTTTACATCTCCCACATTCAAAGGAATTTCGATGCTCAAATCACATCCCGTATCTTCAGCTTTCAAAATCAACCTCGCGGTAGAACTTTGTTTTCTATCAAACCGATGCGTAATAGGGTTTTCATTTTCTACCGTTGTTCCGTCTCCAAAATCCCATTCGAAATTGGTTACATCGACATCATTGATCATTGTGAAGGTGATTTCATCACCAATGCATATGGTATCCTTATCTGCTATGGCCTCCCCTTCTGGTCCTACTAAAACGTAGGATCTGGAAGTAGTATCAGAGCAACCAAACTGGGAATACACAATCAATTCGACCTCATGTTCTCCCTTAACAAAACCAATAGAAGGATTCTCTTCGGTAATAATCGTGCCGTCACTTAAGCGCCAAGCCCAATAACCAGGACCATCCAGAATAGAGTTATTATCGAAATTAATGATCCTGGGATGACAAAGCGGTTCCAGGCTATCTGCATCTGAGACAAATGCGGCTTCGGGAACATCAACTACTCTAATTTCTGTCGATAGCATACCAGAGCATCCACTGCTATCTTCCTCATAATTAAGCGATAAAGTAAACTCTCCTGATTGATCCATTAAGACAGAATGCGACTGCCCCGTAAAATCACCATGATTATCCAGTTCCCAATCAAAATTTAAAAATGATCCTTGCTCCGTGTAGTCCATGGCCGTGAAACGCAAACTATCCCCAATACATAAAAACCTGGAGGGGTTAACGATCATACGTGAAACCGGTTCGTATACTTTTATTTTTTTCTCAAGGAATTCAGTACATCCTACCACATCCTGAACGGTCAAATTAATGACTACCGTCGTATCCGTGAGAAGGTCGGAATTATCAAAATTTAATGTCGGTTCTTCACCCAAATGAATATCCAGCCATTGATGAAACCGTATCGTCGTGTCAGCAGTGGTATTATTTACAGGTATGATCTCAGCTGGCAAACATATCATATCGGGTACTTCAAAGTCGATATCAATACCAAACGATCTCGTTTTTTTACTTAAAGTATCCGTGCATCCATTGATGTCCTCGACGACCAAAGTAACCTCATGACTTCCACTAGGAAATGTAGTCTCAATAAAATCATCGGCGAGTTCCGTAGGGCGGCGAGTGGGAAGATACCACAGATAGCCTTTACAACAATCCGTATCGACATCTACACTATTTGACGCATCTAGTTTATATTCTTCATTATTACATACAATAGAATCCAGTTCGAAATGGGCCTCTATATCTCTTATGTGAATGGTCTTTTCCTCGAAGGTCAATGGACATCCACTTTCTGTGTCGAAAGCTTCGAGCCGCACCTCATAATCTCCGGTGGTATCGAATGAATACACCAACTCACTTTGATTATAAATGCTATCATTCCCAAAAATCCACAACCATTGATCCGCATTAATGCTCGTATCAGAAAACATAACATTGAACGGGTCATCGCAATTGACCATATAGTTCATGTCTGCTTTGGCTCCACGAACTACAATCTTTTCTGTCAAAACCATTTGACTATAGCATCCATTGTATTCAACCACTCCAGTAACATCAAATTCACCAGGCGTATTAACAAATTGATGTGTTGCGGTCGGACTCTTCCAGCAATGATTAAATCTTCCGTCATCGGTGTATAAGTGCCAAGCATCAATTCGATCATCAGTATTATTAAAGGTGACCGTGATAGAATCCATGATACAAATCTCGGTTTTATCCAAGGTAAAGTCGGGAGAAAGCGGTTCCCCAACTAGAATCCATACTCCGGCAGAGGTATCGATACAACCGTCTTCATTGACAATAATATTCTTCACAAAATACTCTCCAGGATCAGTAAAAATATAGGAATGTGGATCAGGAGTTTGAAATGTTGCTCCGTCTCCCGTATCGTATAAATACTCGTAACTAATAATATCCGACCTGGAAACACTAGCATCTGAGAAAAGAACTTCCAAAGGTGCGCAACCTCTCGTCCTATTCGGTATAAAATGAGCGTTGGGCTTGCAAAAAATGAACATCATACTGTCTTCTCCGATACATCCATTCTCAGTTTCTATGAGCAGGTCAATAAAACTAGTATCCGGTATATGCCAATACAGCGAATCTCGAACTTTGTCCGAAAAGCTGAACTGATTTTGCCTTTCGTTAGGCAAGGTTCGTCTATTACGCCTGTCATACCAATTGTAGTCTTCATAATCGCCTCGATTGGCTCTAACAGTAATCTCAATCGGATCTTCACAACGCTTCATCGGGTCTAATGTAAACGAGGCATCTACCTCCTCTACTTCCACCATAAATACAGTGTCCGCAATACAATTGACATCATCATAAGTCCTCAGTTCTATGGATTTGTTTCCAGGTGTATTAAATATCATCACTGGCGATTTTGTCCTTGAACCGTAAATGATACCACCCGGATCCATACTCCAAAGGTAGTTTCGGGTCAAACCGTTATTGACATAATCAATCGTGTCTCCAATGCATACAATTTCGGGAAACTCAACATCTATTTTGGGACGTCCTACTGAAACGGCTATCTCATAAGTACTTGTGCAGCCCTCACTATTGGTTACCGATAATTCTATCGTATAATTTCCTTCATTATCGTAAGTGATACTGCCTGGATCGTAGTCACTGGAAGTTCTGCCATCACCAAAATCCCATCTATATTCATAAGAAGCGTCGAATTCCGTGGTATTGACCAATGTAAAATCAGCCGGAACATCACAGGCTCCTGTCTTATTGATATTGAATCCTGCTTGAACTCCGGCGACCGCTATATATTCTATAAAAGATTCTGTTTTATTGCACTCGGTGAGATTGGTAGTTATTTCCAGAAAAACATCATAGTTGCCGGAATTAGAATAAGTATGGGTGGGATTGGCCAAGGTTGATTGATTCCCATCTCCGAAAGACCACAAATATCCCGTAATACTTAATGCCGGATCTAAAATTACATTCGAACTAAAGTCTACCTCCAGAGGACTGCAACCAGATCTAGGATCTCCTGTAATTTCAATTACCGGATCCGGATAGACCGTAATCTCTAAAAAGCCTTTTATTACTCCTGAAGGACCTTCAAAAAGCCGAACAGTGTACACTCCGGGATTGGTAAAAATATGTTCTGGGTTTTGATCTGTCGAACTGGTTCCATTGTCTCCAAAATCCCAGTAATAATCGCTTAAATTCGAAGCTTCGAATTGCACCTTTAAAGGACTACAACCAGCCGTAACATCTGCGGTCTGTCCAAGAGATAAATTGTGTATCAGAATTGCGCCGAAGAAAATAATTAATGCTCTCATATCCTACCAGTTTAATTGACTTGCGCTTAAAATTCCATTGGCCATCATTAAGTATTGGCCCCGGGTAAATCCGCAGTCTTGACCGTAATAGGACATGATATTGCCTACATCGGGTTGATAATATTCCCCATTGGCATCTTTTTTTTCCGAGACGAAAATGCATCCTTCTAAGTATTTGTGATTATCTCCTTGGACATAGGGATCTGCTGGGGTATCACAAATTCTATCCCCTGCTGTTTCGCAATTAGAGCCATCTACAAGCTCAACACCACCACCCTCAAAAGTATGGGATAGACCGAAAAAATGCCCAAGTTCATGAGTTAAAGCGCCAAGTCCGCGGAGATAAATGTCCGCATTGGTAACTCCGCCAACACTGCCTGCACAAAGTCCTCCTATCCAATCTTCTAGCAAAGTATCAGTAAGTAAGTATAAGTTGATTCTATTGTCGTCATTGTATAGCGTGGCAACTTCGCTGAGTTCATTCCTTGGAAGAAGTTTGTTATAGTTATAGTTGTAGACTGTGTCACTAAAGCATCTCGAAAAGGAGACGCAAATAGGAGCAAAATATTTATTGGCCGTTGATATTGCACCATCCAGGGCTTCCATAGTATGGGTTGTTCTCAAACTGTCATAAATGGCATGTACCACAAGGTTATAATGCTTGTCGAGGCAGGGCAGATCCTTGTCTGTTGTGTGAAGTTCCTGTGCCGAGCATAAGACCAGGGAAACCAAAAATAAAAATGTGATTAGCGATTTCATTTACAATTACTTTAGAGTCTAGGACAAAAAATAAATGGATTTACATTGGGTTCCTTTGGAATCAATATGGTCTTTAAAAAGCCTAATTCAATGGCCCCATAATAATTGGTATAGGTAGCGGCTTGAGAAATGGTCATATCGTAGGTAACACCTATTTCCCATCCGGAAAGGCCCAAACCCAGCATAAACTGCAGGGCATCCTGCAGCCTATAACCCAAGCCGTAATACAGAATCAGAGCGTCTCTCTTTTTTCTATCCATCGAATGTATCATTCTGAACTGGGGCATGGCCACAAATGCACTTCCGCCAACACTAGTGACAATTCCAAGAGAATAACTCAACTGATCGTGCACCGGAACTACCGCATTGGCGAAGAGATTAAACCTTTTCGGTTTGTTATTTCCTGTTCTCAATCCATCCCACTCTGAAGAGTTAGAATGATAAAAAGCCATACCGTAACTCAAGATTGATTCATTGGGTAAAACATGTTGGGCGGATAATCCAAAGCTCAATCCGTTCGAACTTCCAGCCAAATCTCCTAACCTATTGCGATCGAAATTATTGGAGCTTCCTCTCAGATCACTAGAAAAAATTGCCTTGGATCGATCAAGTTCTCTTCTCGCTGTAGAGTATTGTACACCCAAGCTAATTACATTCTCATAATCCTTATCTACTACAAAATGATAAGCATAGGTGAAGCTTAAGGCCTGCTGTAGAACTTCAAGATCACCGGCCTGATCCCGAAAAATACAGGCACCTATGGTCGACCAATCTCCCTCTGTGAATCCCGAACTAAATGAATATTCACCAAAAATTTGTTGGGTCTGATATGGTTTCACTATAAAATTACTGAACTGACTGCGATAGGAAGCACCGAATCTAACATCTCCTTGGAACATGCCCACAGTAGCCGGAGAAAGCCAATGTGGCGCATAGGCATAATTACTTTGGTGAACGTCCTGACCTAATAAAGAATGAAATAGGCAACACAGGTTAAAAATCGATACTAGGAGGACGATTTGTACATTTTTCTTTCCGATCATATTTGTCAGCAAGCGCTGTGTTTGTATTTATAAGATGCTGTGAGCGACCAATTCGCTGCAAATTCAATTAAAATTTTCGCGAAGGTCTCTTCATGGCTGTATTTTATACTAGTATCAACACTACGGCACTATAAATTAAACCGTATTTTAGGGTAAACGCTGCACCTAAAGATTAATTTCGATTAAACTTTAATCGCATTCCTTTCGGCTCTCCAAGAAAACTTCCATGATCATAGACCAAACGGCCATTGATAAAAGTTTTCAACACCCTTCCTTTGAGTTTATGGTTTTCCAGGTTGCTCCAATTGCATTTATAGTGAATATTGGATTTTCTAGGCATCCAAACTCGGTTTTCATCAAACAAAACCATATCTGCCATCTTACCTTCATCCAAATAACCTCGGTCTCCAATGTCAAAAAGCTCCGCAGGAGCATGGCACATCTTTTCTACCATCTTCTCCAAACTAATACGTCCCCTGTGGTAATGTTGTAACATCATGGCAAGGCTGTGTTGAACCAGAGGGAGCCCTGAAGGAGCATCCCAATAGCTTTTCGATTTTTCCTCCCAAGTGTGCGGCGCATGATCGGTGGCCACTACATCGAGCACGTCATCCATCAGAGCTTTCCAGAGTGCTTTTTGGTCCGAAGCGGATTTTATCGCAGGATTGCATTTAATTCCATTTCCATACATAGCATAATCCTCATCAGAATAGCTCAAATGATGAACGCAAACTTCCGAAGTAATATGCTTGTCTTTGATGGGGCCTTTTTCAAATAATTCCAACTCTTTTGCCGTGCTTATATGCAGAATATGTAACCTGGTTTTATATTTTTTTGCCATTTCAACCGCCTTAGAACTAGAGAGATAGCAGGCTTCTACATCTCGAACTTTGGGATGCAATTCCGCCTCTGCATCCAGTCCAAATTGATTTTTGTATAGATCCATTTGTTTGCGCACCCTAGGTTCGTCTTCGCAGTGAGTAGCAATGAGAAAATCGACATCACGAAAATAGGATTCCAGAATGCGCTCTTCGTCCACCAACATATTTCCAGTACTGGAGCCCATGAATATTTTAACTCCACAGACTTCATTTTTGTCTGTTTTCATGACCTCTTCATAATTATCGTTGGATGCACCCATGAAAAATGAGTAATTGCACCAAGAATTTGTTTTGGCTATATCGTACTTATCTAGAAGTAATTCCTGAGTAATGGCCGACGGCTTAGTATTTGGCATTTCCATATACGAGGTCGTTCCACCCGCAACAGCTGCCCTACTCTCAGTATATATATTCGCCTTGTGTGTTAATCCGGGTTCGCGAAAATGCACTTGATCATCAATGATTCCAGGCATAAGATAATTCCCGCTAGCATCAATCTCTTTCGTAGCAGAATCTATCTGCGGCGAAATTTTTTCAATTCGACCTTCCGACACCAATACATCTCCCTCTATTACTTCGCCTCTATTGATGATTCTGGCGTTTTTTATAGTGTACTTTTCCATCTCGAATTTTTAATTTAAATCAAGATAAGAATTAAATAAAATCTGATCCATTCTGGGACCACTTCTCTAAAAACTTAATGCAGTATTGGGTCGAATGTGACATTATCAAATCGATTGTTGGTGGCCAATTTTTTCCATTTGATCGATATTAATGCTAATAATATCTTACAATCATCTATTATTGTTAATTATTTTCTATTTTCCCATTTGATTTTAATGAAATATAAGAATGGATCTAATTGAGCTATTTCGCACTGAGAATTCTGATGAAAAAAGCCTATCTTTTATAGTTAATGCCCTAGAAAAAAGTAATTTACAGGGCTTTGATTATTTGGAATTTATTCAGGCAGTTGAAAAATTGAAGAATCTTCCCATGGAAGAAGAACTGGCTTTTAGATCTGCTTTTTCTACCGTTAGTACTGTAGGTTTAGACAAAGCAAGTTTGCTTGAAACCAGTCAATATTATCTGGAAGTTCTTCAAAAAGAAAGAAAAGTTTTTAAACAAAGCGTAGAGGATAGAAGGTTAATTAAGATAGAAAGACAAAAAAGAAGAATTGAGTCTTTGGAAAAAGAGGTGGAAAGCTTGAAGAAAAGAATAGAAGAATTGCAACTCAAAATAAATGACTATAATCAGGAGCAAGAAGAAATAAAACAATCTCTAGGTGCAGAGGAAGAAAAAATCTTTTTGACAGAGAAGATATTCGATGAAACCATCGAGTCCGTTATCTCTAAAATTGAATCTGATATTAAATTAATAAGAAACGTAATATAAATTATATGGCAAATCCTAATTATCCCCAAAAGAGAAAATCATTTTGGCAGCGTCCCGAAGGAGTTACGGGAACGATCTTTTTGTTGGCCATTCTGGGAGGTTTGGCGTATGTGGTGATGACTTTCGGCAGTTTTATCCTCGGTCTTCTCTCCACAGGTTTGGGCATTGCCGCAGTGGCTGTTGTTCTTGGTTTGTTGATATACATGGCTCTGGATCCTAAGGCCAGAGCGGTCATCGGCTATATGTATAAATCCGTTATGCGATGGATAACCGGTATTTTCATCACCATTGATCCTATCGGGGTACTTAAAAATTATGTTGACGACCTGCAAAATAATCTTGAAAAGATGGGCAAGCAAATCGGTTCGCTTCGAGGTCAAATGAGAAAAATGCAAGATCTCATGAACAGCAATAAGAAGGAAATGGACCAGAGTATGCAAATGGCAAGCCTTGCTAAAAGAGATGGACGGGAAAAACAAATGTTGTTGGCAACTAGAAAAGCCGCTAGACTAAAAGAGACCAACGGAAAGTATCAGGCTCTTCACACTCGAATGGAAATTCTTTACAGAGTATTGACCAAGATGTATCAAAACTCTGAAATCCTTCTGGAAGACACCAAAGACCAGGTTAAACTAAAGGAGCAAGAAAGGAAAGCCATCAGAACTTCTCACTCTGCTATGAAATCTGCCATGAGTGTAATCACTGGTAACAAAGATCAAAGGGCGATGTTTGATCAAGCTTTGGAAGTCATTGCCGATGACGTCGCGAACAAAGTTGGTGAGATGGAGCGCTTCATGGAATTGAGTTCTACCTTCATGGATTCTATTGACTTACAGAATGGAGTGTTCGAAGAAGAAGGACTTAAGATGTTGGAGAAGTGGGAGAAGGAAAGTACGCTTATCCTATTGGGAGAAACCAAGAGTCAACTTCTTGAGGAAGGTAAGAGCAATATATTTGACGATATTGAAAAGACCAAGGAGAAGGAGGTTCTGGTTCAGAGAAAACACAAATCAGATACTGGAGGAAACAAGTATGACGAGCTTTTTGAGTAAGTTTTAATTCTCTTGAGGGGATAGCCCCATTTCTTGACCGATTTTCATCATGTATTCGAACGCTGGATCGTATTGATTGGCTATTTTCCCATCCAGTATGGCTTCACGAATGGCAGTTTTAAGTACCCCAACTGGCTTCGAAGGCCCTATTCCAAACGTGCGCATAATGATATCACCATCAATGGGTGGTTTCCAGTTTCGAATTCGATCTTTTTCCTCAACTACCTTTAAGCGCTCGCGGACCAATTGATAATTGGCCTTATATCTTTGTACCCTGTTTGGGTTTTTAGAGGTGATATCGGCTTCACAAAGTAGTAAGAGGTCTTCGAGATCATCACCAGCATCAAACAACAATCTTCTAATCGCAGAGTCAGAAATATTTTCTTTCGTCAAACTGATCGGTCTCAAATGTAATCGAACCAATTTTTGAACGTATTTCATCTTATGATCCAAAGGCAACTTGAGCCGCTTAAAAATTCGAGGGACCCACTTAGCACCTAGAACTTCATGCCCATGAAAAGTCCATCCCAGTTCTTTATGAAATCGTTTAGTAGCGGGTTTGGCCACATCGTGTAAAATTGCGGACCACCTCAACCAAAGTTTATCCGTCTTTCGAGCCAAGTTATCCAATACTTCGATGGTATGATAAAAATTGTCTTTGTGCCCCTTTCCATCGATAATATCCACGCCCTTGAGTTGCTGAATTTCAGGTAAAATAATAGCCAATATGCCTGATTCTTCCAACAGTTTAAATCCTATTGATGGCTTAGGAGAAAGAACAATCTTATTGAGTTCGTCTGCTATTCTCTCCTTAGAAATAATATTGATTCGATCCTTCTGAGTTCTGATTGCGTCGAAGGTATTATCGTCTATCCTAAAATTGAGTTGAGTGGCAAATCTAATCGCACGCATCATTCTTAGTGGGTCATCCGAAAAAGTCTTTTCTGGTTCCAAAGGAGTTCTCAAGCAATTCAACTCAAGATCTTTAAGGCCTTCAAAGGGATCAATAAGCTGACCATAATCTTCATTCAGGCTAATGGCTAGGGCGTTAATGGTAAAGTCCCTCCTATTCTGGTCATCCTGAATACTTCCGTCTTCAACTACAGGTTTTCTAGAATCAAAATGATAGGATTCTTTCCGTGCACCTACAAATTCTAATTCTAAGCCCTGCCACTTAAACATGGCAGTACCAAATCGCTTGAAAACGGAGACCTTTATATTCGGATCGCATGCATGAGCGACCATATTGGCCAATTCTATCCCGCTTCCCACGCAGACGAAATCTATATCCTTGGTTGGTCTTCCCAAAATTTGATCTCTTACATAACCTCCTATGACATATACCTCTATGCCTTTCTCTAAGGCAAGCGCATGCACCTTTTGAAATAGAACTTCTTCCAAATCAATCTTACTGATATGAGTTTCAGAATTAAGCTTCACTGAAGGATAGAGAATTTATGGAGGAATAATGATCAGACATATTATCTAATACCTGAAAAATAGCTTGCGGATCGTGCAATGTTACCAGCTGAGATCTAAATTCCTTGACTCTGGGCAAGCCTCTAAAGTATTGACTGTAATGGCGACGCATCTCCAAAACCCCCAATTTTTCACCTTTCCACTCAATGGAATGGCTGATGTGTTGTTTTACCATGGCAATAATTTCATCCAAGCTGGGAGGAGGTAAAATTTCGCCGGTCTCCATATAGTGTTTAATATCCCTAAAAATCCAAGGTCTTCCAATGCTACCTCTTCCTATCATGATCCCATCGACACCATACTTGTTCTTATACTCAACTGCCTTTTCCGGCCCATCGATATCTCCATTACCAAAAACGGGAATGTGAAGTCTAGGATTATCTTTCACTTTGGCAATCCATGTCCAATCCGCTTCTCCTTTATACATTTGCTTCCGCGTTCTTCCATGAATGGAAATCGCTTTTATACCAACGTCTTGGAGCCTTTCGGCTACCTCAACGATCTTGATGCTCTTGTCATCCCAGCCCAATCTAGTCTTTACGGTAACGGGGAGATTTGTTGATTCCACAATGGCTTTTGTAAGCTCAACCATCTTAGGAATATCTTGCAGAATTCCAGCTCCCGCCATTTTGCAGACCACTTTTTTCACTGGGCAACCATAATTGATATCCAAAACATTGGGATTGGCCTCTTCAACAATTTCCGCAGCCCTCCTCATGCTGTCGATCTCTGCACCGAAGATCTGAATTCCAATCGGTCTTTCTTCAGGATAAATATCTAGTTTCTGTACACTTTTTGAGGCGTCTCTTATCAAGCCCTCGACTGAGATGAATTCCGTATACATCATATCGCAGCCATAGCGTTTACACAAGGCTCGAAATGGCGGATCACTGACATCCTCCATCGGTGCCAGTAGCAATGGAAACGCTCCTAAATCTGTCTCTCCTATTCTAATCATCCCTTTGTTTTATACAAAAATACGAGAATTCGAATTTTAAATTCATAATTAATCCTAAAATCAAACTTATAAAATGGTATAGCAAAGTATATTTTTTATTTTTGGTCTCATTTTTTCAATTGATCTCTATGCTTACAGCTATCGTAATTACATTCATCATTGGATATCTGCTTATTGTTTTTGAGCATCCGTTAAAGCTGGACAAGACTGTTCCGGCATTGGTGATGGGAGCTCTTTGTTGGGCCTTTATATCACTGGGTGGTCTCGACGTAATTGGGGCAAGCCATCATATAGAAACGCTGGACTCTTCTCTACTCCACCATATAGGAAAGGTTGCAGAAATATTGATTTTCCTTATCGGTGCAATGACCATCGTCGAATTGATAGACCTGCACAAGGGATTTGCCGTAATTACCAACCGTATAAAGACTTCTAATAAGAAAAAGATGCTGTGGATATTGGGAATTCTAGCCTTCTTCCTATCCGCTACACTGGACAATCTCGCTTCTACCATTGTATTGGTTTCTCTTTTGCGAAGATTGGTTCCGGACAAAACAGAACGTCTTTGGTTTGTAAGTATGGCCGTTATTGCCGCTAACGCCGGTGGTGCTTGGTCTCCGATTGGTGATGTAACTACGACCATGTTATGGATAGGTAAAAAAGTAAGTACCATGGGGCTTATTTCTCATTTGGTTATACCGAGTTTGGTCTGTATGGTCCTGCCTTTCTTTATAGCTTCGATGTTAAAACCTTTTCAAGGAAATATCACGATATCTGCAGACATGGATGATAAGAGAGCTTTTGCTAGTGAAAAATTACTAAGTAGTAAGACCATGTTGATCGTAGGTATTGCCGCTTTGGTATTCGTACCTATCTTTAAGACCATTACGCACTTACCTCCCTATGTTGGGATGATGTTGTCTCTCGGTATTGTTTGGATGGTATCTGAATATATTCATCCGGAAGAAGATTTTGACGAAGAAAGAAAGCATCTGTATTCTGCGCACAACGCCTTATCAAGAATTGAGATGAGCAGTATCCTTTTCTTCTTGGGTATTTTAATGGCCGTAGCAGCTTTAGAATCAGTAGCCATTAGTGATCACTCCGGATTGCTGAAATATTTGGCCGAACAACTTCAAGAAGCCATACCCAATCAAAATATTGTGATATTAGTTCTCGGTGTTCTGAGTGCAATCATAGATAATGTGCCCTTAGTGGCAGCATCCATGGGGATGTACAGTTTCCCGCTCGACGATTCTCTCTGGCATTTTATCGCCTATTCAGCAGGTACTGGAGGATCGATGCTCATCATTGGTTCAGCTGCAGGTGTTGCAGCGATGGGAATGGAAAAGATTGATTTTATTTGGTATTTGAAAAAGATTAGTTGGCTGGCCTTTATCGGGTTTATAGGTGGAGCAGGAACTTTCTTGTTAATGGGACAATTCTTTTCATAGTGAATTACCTTCGTTTCTCAGCTATTTTTGGTGCCCTTCTAGTGATATGGTCTTGTGGCAAAAATGACCTGGAAGGGGCCTGGGTCGGATACTCTATCCAACAGGGAGACAGCACTTTTATCCATGCCAAGGCGGAACAATGTTCCCTATTTCTAGGAGAGGAATATTACTTTTTTAGAGGAAATACTGGTGCGATAGAAAAAGGAATTTATACCCAAGGAGATGATTATATCTCCTTGGAAGATACTTTGAGGTCTGCCAATGCCAAGAAAATTGCCTACGATTTAAAGTCTTTAGACACGCTTGAATTGACCATGAATAAAAATGGTGAAGCGCTTATTTTGAATATGCGGAGGAATCAAAAATCTCAAGAATAAAGCGATTTCTTCAAGACCTACCATCCCCCTTTTAAAAAAATGGTACTGTATTTGATGTTTGTGCGTAAAAACTTTCGAATGGTATCTTATGAACGCATACAGGAGGCGGTTTACCCCGCTCCACCAAAGCATTTAATAGAGTTGTTCAATGATTTGGAATCTAGGATCAATGCTCATCCGCTTTGTGTGAATGATATGGATCCATTCAGCAAACTTTCTAAGAAGGGAAGTTTCTGCCTCTCGGCAACTAGCATTCAATCTGATTATATTGCCTTCGTACTAGGGAAATACCATAAATCTAGTTTTCCCGAAGACATTCTTCAAATGATCTTCAATGTACCAACGGTTTATCAACTGCAGTTTCAGGAAATCTCAGGAAAAAGAATTAACGGATGTATCTGCGTAATTCATCAAAGAGCTACAGAATTGGATCTTCAGAAGGTCTACGATCACATCTATTGTATCTAGATGATTTGAATTCTTACCGCTGCTCTAAATTGAGCATCTACTTGTTTTTCTTTTAAATAAATATAATCGATCTCGAAACGATCTATTTCTGTTTCAGGCCCAGCATCCGGGATTTGTTCTTTAATGTTACTAATGACTATTTTGCTTATTTGTTGATAGGAGAAAAACATATCCTTCAAGAAACGATCCTCAATCCACCTTCCCAGTCTTTTGTATACAAAGTTCTTCAGTCTGTTCTTTTTTGCTCCGCCGCCTGACTCCAGATCCATTCCTATGATTTCAATTCCTCCTGGCAAACTGGCCACATCAAAGGACAACTCTACCCTACTGTTCATCATTTGTTTAAATACCATATCCAGGAAGATGGTGGAACTTCCAATACGTACATTTTTGTGATCGATTTTCACCTTTCTTCCCTCCATCTCTAACTCGTTCAAATAATTCTTAAGTAAGAGTAGAAGGACTTCTTCGTTCACCAGAATATTCCAACTTTTCGCTGATATATCATCCTTTCCATTGATCAATATAAAATTATCAATTTTCGACATGGTTTTTTCTAGCGGAATTAGTGAGGCTCCCGTCATTAATTCGAATTGCCATTCTTCATGCCTATCAATAATGCTTCGGAGCAATATCTCCTCAACTCTCAATTTCATCTGAAACTGGGACTTTAAAAACTCTTGAATAGGAAAAATTGCTTTTTCGAGTACGTTAATAATATTCGCTTTTTCATTCGATCTAATTTTCTTATTGACTAAATCAATGATTGCATAGTCATATTTCTCTAATAACCATACCCACTTGAATTCTGCCCATTTATTCTTTTTTTCACTCCAAAAAACAATATTGTTTAGTTCTTTAATCCAAGGAAAACACTCCTCTTCTCCTGTATAAAGGGCCAGGCTAAGATCGAATTGTAGTTTTGTATCAAAAAGACTTCTCTGTTTCCTTTTCATCTGTACAACCGACTCAATTCGAATTCGAATTACATTGTCTACAAGCTCTATTTTGTGAAGGATCAAGTTGGAGACATATAATACCAAACCTTTGAATTCCAGTTTTTGGCTTTCTATTTGCTCATTGATTAATCGGGACAAGCCCCCTTTAGTAAGTCCAAGAAATAAGATCACGATAAAAAGGTGTTGGAAGTTAAAAAATTGATTTGCCAAATATTTTTGATCTTAATCATGGGTGAAAACATTTACTTTTTTAATTTTGGGGCATCTTAAACAAAGATAAAAGAAGAATTTATGACAGCTGAAAAGTCTTCAAAAGGATTAAACTGGATCATCACCATCATTTCTTTGGTGATCGTAGTAGCTCTTGTAATTGTTAAGCCTGAATGGTTTTGGGTAGCCCTTCCTTTCTTCCTCACTTATCTTGTGATGGCTTTAGATAGTATATAATATAAAAAAGGCCCTCATCTTTATTCGACGAGGACCTTCATATTTATGCTATTATAATTTATCTTACTACAACCAATTTAGAAGTATAGGATTTATCACTGGTATTGATTTTAACAATATAATTACCAGCTTGAACATCTGATAAATCAAATTTGTAAGCACCTGACGCATTGGTCATTTCTGCCGTTTCGTAGTGTCTTAAAGTCTGTCCTGTGAAAGTCAAGAGATCAATAGACTTCACTTCCATTTCCGCTGTGAAATGCACCATTCCGTATTCACTTGCCGGATTAGGTCCTACTCGAAGTTGTATTCCATCTCCTAATTGCTCCACATTCGACGTCACTAGAGGCAATGGGAATGTACTACCATCCAACAACAAAGCCCACAAGTGGAATGCCGGATCTGCATTTACTAAACCGCTTGCATAAACAGTAATGGCCAATCCTGCTGCCATCGTTAAATCTGCTTGATATCGCGCTATTACGTCCGTATTGTCATCCGCATCTGTTACAGATAGTATATAATCCAATGGATCAACGCTGATATAATTGCTTACATCACCGTAGTCCAAATTGTCAATTAAAGCTCCTCCATTAGCTAGGATATCCACTTCAGGAGCATCCGGAGAACCGTGAATACCCAATACGTCTACTTTCGTGTCATCCGTTGACAAGAATCTGTAATTAGGAATAACTTTTACATTAAACGGTGTTGCTGTACTTCCTACTACTCCTTCAGCCATTACCAGATAATTGGCATCATCAGCAGGTGTAAAAGTAGTTTCGAAAATAGCGTCATCAATCGTTGTTCCAGCAGGAGCAATAGCGATTTCATAATCCGTGTTAGAGAGTAACTCTAGAGCTGGAGTTGCCGTTCTAAACTGGAAGGCATCGATCAGTTTCAACTCGTTGAGATAAACATCTACCATTTCTGCAGGACTATTGTGTAATATCTGAACATTGGCAAACTTAACTTTCTCTAGGTAAAAAGACTGACCTTGAGATGTTACGATAACCAAATTAAATTCGTTGGTTGCGTCGGTATTATTCACCAATCCTGAAGCATAAATTAAATAAGACTGCCCATCGGTTCCCGCTAATGGAGCATTGTGCGTTGTGAATGCATCAGTTGTTCCAGTTGGAATTAACTCTAATAAGAAGTTGATAGGGTCAGTGGTAAACAAAGCTGATTCTCCGTATGCAACGTTGGATGTCAGCACAGCTCCATTTCTAACACCAAGATCCAGAGCTGGTCCATCAGTTACTCCATGATGGAAGTAGAGGTCTACCATATCCGATGCACTAGAATTCAATGTTGCACCGTCTGCATTATTCAACCTAAATGGAGTGTTCATATCACCTTGGATCCCCTCCATGAATAATTTATTGTTTTTGAAATTCTCAAAAACAAAAGTTTCCGAGTAAAAGGCATCTGCTACCGATGTACTATTCTCTGGAGCGATATCTACTTTAAAATCATTACCAGCGAATACAGCAATGGTATTAGAAGCAGACTGAAATACAAAATTGTCTAGTGCAAGGTTATCGTCAATATAGATATCAAATACAGAATTAACCGAGTTATTGATGATCTGAAGCGTTCCTAGCTCAGCAGTTGGAAATTCAACCACTGATCCATCTTGAAAGGCCATAAACATCCCTACTTCTGGACCAGACATAGGATCTGCATATCCGGATACAAATAATATCCCAGCGGTCGCCGCATATGAAGATAAATCGAGGTTATAAGTTACAATAGGAACAGCTGCCCCAGCTTCATAGACATCAACAAAATAATTACCTGCAGGCAAGGCTAAATATGCGGTCTCTTCAGAATATCCCAAGTCGTTGGTCAGTTTATTTGCTACTCCGCGTATGCCAATATCAACTCCATCCAAATCCAAAGCGCCGTGAATGATCTTTAACTCAACTCCACCTGCTAGAGCAGTAGAGCGTCCACCGTAAAGACTGATCTGTGCGGGTCTCATCATATTGCCCATCATTCCCTGGGTCATAGCTACATACTCTTCACCGTCAGTTAGATTAACCATGGTAGAGTATACAATATCCGTAACATCCGTAGATGGAGATAGAGCCACTCCGATTTCGATATCAGATCCAGCAGTAACGTCCATATAAGAACTGGCCGCTCCGAAGTCCAGTCCGGTCACTGCTTGAGTGCCGTCGATCCAAATATCAACCGCATTCCCAGGAGAATTGTGAATGACCTGGAGGCTAGCCATCTGAGCCATGAGTGAAAAGCTCATCAAGAAAAATAAGGAAATGGTAAAAGTTAACTTCATAATTTAGAATTTTAAAAGATAAACGATAATAGACATACTCAATATAATCATTTTAGAATGATTGCTTGAATAAATCAGTTTTAATCCGAGATGCGCTAATGGGGCTTTTAGATAGATTCCACATTGGTAAAATCACTTGAGTTGAAAAAACGCTGCTTAGAATTAAATAAAACTTAGTTTGCAAATAATATTTCTACTTTGTACTTTTGCCTTTCATTTTAATGAAATGGTTCCGTAGCTCAGTTGGATAGAGCAACTGACTTCTAATCAGTAGGTCGCAGGTTCGAATCCTGCCGGGATCACAAGAACAAAAAGCCAGTCATTTTGAATGACTGGCTTTTTGTTTTTTGTATTTAATGGTGACCGGGCCATTCCAATTTACTTTTATAATAATGGATGAAGAAAATTTTATTATTCGCAAACTAATATCAAAAAAGCAAGAGAAAGTGGTCTGGAATTGGCACTTAATTTTAATAAAATTCAATGCGTTGTATTACAATCTTGGTTTGGAATCTGGATCTTTACCTAAGATTTATCAAGTCACAAACACTCCATCTTCCATGACAATTTTATCCAATTAAGGAATTCTTTAGATGGTATAAACCCATATATAGCTGAGCAATTATAATTTTATAGTTAGCTAATCGGATAAAGCCATTAATTTCCAACTAAAACTGGATTCGGTGAAGGATTTATTGTCAAAATTGGTATTGCACTTTATTTTCAATGAATTTAACTAAAATTAGGGGTGTGTGAGAATTAGCTAATGAGGTTTAAAGGTGGAGGTATTTGTAATTTAGTTTGATAAAAGCAAATCTGAATTGATTAGATTTTTAATTTTATATTTTTAAATAAACAAATACATTATGAAAACTTTAAAAGTTAAAAACATCCTATTTTTTCTCTTCATTTCGTTTTTCATTTTTTCATGTAGCTCTGACGAAAGTCCAAGTGTTGATATTGATTCAATCTATGATAAATGGTGGCATGATGTGGACAGCTCTTGGATAAGTCAATATTTCCATGCCGATGGTTTCTATGAGCAAAAGACTTTCTACTTAGGAAACACAACCTTAAGTGCTGAAGGAAACTGGTATTGGGAAGATAAGGAAGAAGGAATTATGAAACTAGAAAATGTTACTGGAGGAGGAATTACAGATAGCGAATATTGGTATAGGATTTCTGATATTAAAAACAACTCCATAACAATAACATGGTCTGGAGATGGCACAAATTTTTCTATAGACGCTAATTTCAGAGATACCCAATAATATTTTCAAAAATGACGAAAAAAAGCAGACTTTAATCCTTATCTGCTTTTTCGTCATTTATTATTGCATAAAGCATTTATTATCAAATTTCCGCATAAGAACATAAGAATAAACTACTTCGCCCAAAGGTAGTAGCTCAAATTTGCCCCCTTTCTAAGTCGTTCCTTTGAATCAATGTATAACAAATGAAAACTTCCCATATTTCATTTTCTTTATAATCCTTTATGATAAAAACTTCATTACTAGTTTCACACCTAATCTTAACCTACCACCGAAAATGGTGGTTCTTGGTTGAATAAAAGATAGGGCTTTATTTATATGCCTATCTTGTTATCCAGAACCTTTCAGTCCAAAATATCATGCACGTCAATAAAACTTTCAAATACAATGAAGTCCTTGGGCTCAAGTTTGGACGTAGTCTGATAGGAATTCCTAAGATGTTTGCACATATTTACTTTGTCGATGGTCTGCTCATAGACACGGGCCAAAGTAAGTTGAGAAAAAGGATTGTCAAAGAGACTAGCAATCTACCTGTAAAGAAAATCTTTATCACACACCACCATGAAGACCATACCGGGAATATTGACAGGATCAAGGAAATTCATCAGTGTCCGGTATATGCTCCGAAAAGCTGTTGTGAAATAATGAAAAAGCCACCCAAATTAAGTTTAGCGCAAAAACTGTTATGGGGTGATAGAAAAGCTTCTCATGACTTAAACCCGCTTGATTCAGAGATAAAAACAGATAATTTCTGCTTTGAGATAGTGCCAATACCCGGGCATGCTCCCGATATGGTGGCCCTTTATGAACCGAATAAAAAGTGGCTGTTTTCAGCTGATTTGTACATCAACAACTATATCGGATATATTCTCAAGGATGAAAGCATGGCAGAACAAATTCAATCCTTAAAGAAGGTTCTACAACTTGATTTCAAAGCGATGTTTTGCAGCCATAATCCTCAATTCGAAAACGGCAAACAACAGTTGGCCAAAAAATTGGATTATTTTGAGTCCTTCTTTGAAGATGTCGCAACACTATACAATAAGGGACACGGGCCCGAGGAAATCTTCAAGGACCTAAATCTGAAAGAGAATCGAATCGTAAAAACCTTATCCAATGGACAGCTCTCCAAACTAAACATGGTGAAGTCTGTGATTAGGGATTTAGAGAAAGGATGTGAATGAAATTATTTAGCACCTGATCACGATTTAAAGATAACATTGTTTTAATAGGTCTTTCTACCTCATTCCTACGTCCTTCCCAGATCAAGAAATAAAACCGAAAAGTGTTAATTTTAGCTATATTCCTTATAATAGAGTTGATATAAAACTCCTATGCTAGAATTTCTAATCATCGTATGCCTCGTTAGTATCGTCCGTATATTATGGAAACTCTGGACGACACACCAATGCCCTTCGGACAGAGAAATCCACAAGACGCTTTCAGGTATTAATCCCTCAAGCAAAGTGGTTACACACCTTGGAGTGTGTAAAAAGTGTCGTAGTAAAATTGAAGACTTTAACTCGAACTAGGTCAAATTATTTATTCTTTCTCTGTCTCCTGATCAATTGCTGGGTAAAATTCAGGACCGAGTCATTATTGTGAAGTAAATCCAGAATTGTGGGCTTCACCTCAATATCCGGCTGAATGGCAAGGTTTTCTTCATTGTAGCAAGCAGTTAGAAATTTAGTAGTAGATACTCTTACTTCTATTCTAGTTTTTTTGAGTTCTTCATATCTTGAATATGCATGGAAAATCTTAGTCCCTCCAGTGGCTTCGCCAATGATGGTTCCAAGATTAAAACACTGAAATGCAGCTGCAAAAGTTGAGGAAGCAGAATAAGTACAGCGATCAGTTAAGAGATAAGTTTCTCCATTATAACAATAGTTCTGAAAAAAAGAATCTCTTGGTAACGCGGGGACATTCGAATCTCTCAGTATAATGGCTAAGTCTCTTCCTTCATCATACTTTAAATCATGGACACTAACCGAATCTATTTTTGAAACGATGCTGTCCACTTGTAGAGTTTTGATTTTCCTATTCTCCTTAGAATTAACTTTTTCCAAACGTAAGCTTGTATCTTCAAAGTTCAATTCAGATATGCAGTTCAACAGCAACATTGCCATTTCAGGCCTTCCCCCAAAATTGCCTCTAAGATCAATGATGAGTGATCGAACTTCAGTCCTTTCAATTTCGTTAAATACTTCTTTCAAAAATTTAGCAAATGAATAATAGCTATAAACCCGAAAGGAAGCAATTCTTAAATATCCTATTTCATCTGAAACCTTGTTGTAATAAAGTTGAGGCTTGTCATCCAGAAAGTGTCTTTTTATTTTTATTGGCGATTTTTTTTGTTTTGACTTCCATTCCTTTTGTGTGAAATTTTGAATAGATACCTCCTCTTCATTCAACTGTCGAAAACGAATTTTTAAGTTGTTCGTAGACCCAAAAACCAAGTATAAATACAATTCAAACTCATTCTCAATAGTGACATTTCTAAAGGGTTCTACTTCATAAGATATCCATGGATCAACTTTGTCTACAAACTCCCGAATTGAAAGGCCATTGATTGATAAAATTTCAGCACCCTCGGGAATCGAAGGTTTTTCTTCAAAACTTCTTATTACATAACAGCGATTGTCATTGTCAAGATGGATGATAAAAGGGAAGAAGCCCTCCTCTTTATCCCATTTTTTCAATATCGTCTCGGGTAAAAAGACTCTTGAATGGCCATCTTTCAATAATGAAATAGTCGATAGACATATTCTGAAGAACTGTACATCATTTTCTACATACACAATCTCTTTCTTGGCATTAGAGGTGAAATCCTCAAATTCTTCCCGGGTAATCGCGGCAAAAGGATCTGGATGCTCTCGGATGATCATATCAACTAATTGATTATAATCCTTTAGGTACCTTTTATATTCACGTCCCTCTTGAGCATGCGATTTGAGTGTTAATAGTGATAGAATAATGATAATTAGCTTCAATAATGAGCATTGGGCTAGCATAATTCAATTGGATTTTTCATAGGTATTAAAATTAAGTTTTTATCTCAATCCTTTTTCAAGTACTCTTCAAATAAATACTTCAATTGCTTTTTCGAAACTCGATGATCTCCTTCATACTCCTCCCACTCCAGATCGAGTTGATTTTTCCGAATGATTGCTCGAAGTGCCTCTACCCTATCCTCGCTTAGATACTGGTCCTGTAATCCATAAGTATAAATGGTCTTGATCTCGCTTAGATCGGTCATTGATTCATTTAGCTCAATGTCCTCAGGGATCCAACAGGAATAGACTATTAAATGATCCACTTCCACCTTATTTCGGTGCAACCAGCGGTACGCGGTAGTACCTCCTTGAGAAAACCCTAATATGATCTTTTTAACCGAACTAGGACATTTTAGAACGTATTGATCCCACAACTTCGAAAGATAGTTTGAAAAATCCTCGATTTCCATCAATCGATCTCTACTGGTCATCCAGATTGCCAGTACTTCACCACCAAATCCCTTGCCGTAGAATCGAGAAAGTCCTTCTGGAGCAATGATGAAATGTTCTTCCGGGTTAAACTCGGCAAACTTATAGATCATTTGTTCGCAGAGCATATTGGAGCCGTGAAGAACCAACCAGAGGTATTTGGTTCGTTCGGACAGATTGCCGTAACAAACATAACGTGCTGTCTTCGTCGTTTTCAGAAACTGAGTAGAAATCTCCATTATACTATCCTCTGATTATCGAGGGTATAAAATTACGAATATTTCTACCAGTCAAAACTGGTCAATCGGAATTTGATTCCGAATTCGAAATAAGCGGATATGGCATAAGTGTTTCTTTCAAATTCAACAGGATTACCAGCACGATCTATCGTGATGTCTTGAGTGTATCTACTCCTTCCACTAACTCCCGCCGCAATATCAAATTTTACTTTTTTCCTATTCAGTAAGTCTAAGCCGTAGCCTAAATTGACTATTCTTATCTTATCGTCGTCTCCTTCTATGTCAATATTGGTAGTATAGGAAAGCGATACGTAAGGTCTGCGTTTGGACGAAGGATGAACATACCTAAAAGAATATCCAAACATGGTATACGGAAGGGCATCCGTTCTCTCGCTGTGGTCCCCAGCAAGCATTCCTATCCTAAAGTTATCAAGGAAATAGAAATTATAGTCGATATAGAATTGATTTCCGTATCCGGTGAATGTATTTCTTATATCCATTCCAAAGTAGTTGATGAAGGCAAATTTCCCATCATTCCTCATCATTATCTTACTTCCCGACGGGTAGATGTTTTTGATCTCTTTTCTATAGATGTGGTTTTTATGAGAATGAATATTCTCAATGACCACCTGATCCTCGTTTTGGTCAACTATTGGACCGATTAACCGCTCCCCAATTTTAGTATGAATAAGGCTGTAATTGGTGAAGAACTTTTCTTGGGCCTTCAATCCAGGTACGCCTGAAAAACAAAAGCAAGCCAAACATATTAGAATGACTTGCCCTTTATTTATTCTAAATATCAAAGCTAAAATTAAAGTGAGATACTTGACATAAAGTCATAATCCTTTCCATCCGCTCCAATCAAATATTGATCGATCTTATCGCCACTAGCAATGAGGATAACATCTGTTCTTGTCGGATGAGGTAATACATCATAGGCGACAATATTTGAATGTCTTTTCAACATTTTCAAATTACTTCTTGTCGTTGCATCGAAAATCGTCAAACCTCTATCTCCCTCTGCCACGAAAAGCATGTCTTGCGACAACGCCATACCAAAAGGATTGAGCATATTAATGATTTGAGCTTCACTGAAGCTTCCAGTTCTCAAATCAGTCGACACCACATACAAGATGTTCTCATCTCCCGGGCATGTGCCACCTGCTCTCGTCGTAACATAAGCGATGTCATCCGATACTGGCAATACAGGATCGCAAGCTATTTGATGTCGGAAAGTACCCTTGTGAACCAATTGGTCATTTTCTACAGAATATACCAACATGGCCGATTGTGAACCGATATAAATGTGATCATTTCTCTCAAAAATAGTCTCCAATCCCTGAGCTGGTACTCTAGTGGATTTAAGCTCTTCAAGTTGAGCGTTGTACTCGTCAATACCACTGGCCGTCAGAATATACATTTTGTCCTCTTTGACAATAAATCTGTTCGTAGTACCCGATTGTCCCGAACTATTTCCTACAAATGACGTAGGTATACTCGATGGAGGAATAACCTCATCCGCATAATCAAAGTAGATCGTGTTTTGTCCGTCAGAGATATAGTCCCATAATTTAGTGTCATGATCCACCTCTTCGGTAACTCTTTCGAATTCAAAACCAACTAGCAGACTTTCAGTGTCTCCGCCTCCGAATTTGATACTCTCATCCTTGATTAAAGCACTCTCATTTCTCTGAAGAACACGAGCATTCCTCATGTCTGAAATGTCCAATTTAACCAGGTCGAAATAATTGTTTGCGTAAAGTGTATTGTTCTCTACATAAAAATCATAATTACCTGGGATGTTGAGGAAGTTGACTTCTTGAGGATTCGATTGATCCGAATTATCTATGATATGAATTCCCTTATTTTCATCTCCTATCAACAAGTAATTTTCTCCGACAAAAACTTTTCCGATGTTCTCAATAGTTGGAGCCGAAGAGTTAAGCACTTGATTTCTAACTTCAGATGCTGTCTTATAGATTGGTGTTGCTTTAGTGTAGGTGACCTTGGTAGTTCCAAATTCTTTGGTGCAAGATGCAAGTAATAAAGTGAGTCCGATAAAAAGTGTGAACTTCATTAGTTTCATGACAAAAGGATTTAATTAATGATATCTAAAAATATATATGGGTCTTCAAAAAAACCCCTTATTTAATGGATTTTAACTTTTTCTTATTGTTCTAAGTGTTCATTCCTCCCTTTTTTAACATTTCCACTGAACCCAATTCTATTCGATTATTGGAAATTTTCATTCGAGCTCCTCTTCACCCTTGTCCTTGTGAAACATCACCCAATGATCGACCCGATATTTCGAACCCTTCTTTTCCAAGTTGAAAATAATATTGGGATACTGATAGAGGAGTCCTCGCGTATGCCCTTGAATGCGTAGAGCTGAACCCTCATATTTTTCCTCTAACTTTTTTTGGGTATCCCCCAACTTAATCTTGCGAGCGGTCGCTTTATTATAGTTCTCTTTTGATTTGACAAAATGGTATCTCTTAGATGGCTTTTCTCCGTTGAAGGCAAAACCGGCGTTTACTTTTATCAGATCTAAACGGCTGTAGTTTAGCTCTTCCAATTCCTTGCTTGAAAAACGAGTAATGATATCGTAGAAAGTGCCCGCTTTACGACCAAAGTTCACAGACATTTCCCATTGGTTCCCCTGGCTTCTTAAAAACTCCTTCAAGCTCATACTCTCTGAAGCGAAATAGATCTCTTCCTCAATAGCTTGTTCCAAAGGATCGGTAGAAGAAGCCCTATTATAGTATTTTCGAATGGGTTCAAAATCATGGTTCACTATATACTTCGCATTTCTTTTGATGATATCATTCTCTTCATCCAAGGACTGCGCAATGAAGATATAGTCCTTATCACTTGACATATTGCTTACCATCCCCTGTTGGTTCAGATTGTGCGTGATAATGGCCAACATCAAGTAAATTTCTGCCTTTAGCTTTCTTGAAATTCCGGGCACGTGATTCGCCAAATTCTTAGCCTCCAAACAAGTAGACTTAGCCAAGAACATTTCGTCGTATATCGTTGGTGAATGATACTGTTTCCTCTTGACCTTATCCTCTAAAAAGTAGTAAATGCTCTTGTTGAGATAAGCTACTTCGAATTTCGGATCTATTCTAATGGCGTCGTTAAAGTATTCTATGGGTTCCCTAGTCAACTCGCTCACAACAAAAGTATTGGTATAAATCTCCCATCCATTATCCAATCCATCTCCATCGCAATCCAAGAATTGCCAGGTATTGAAAATCTCGCCATCGAATGCGGGTATCTTGCTATAACTGCAGGCATCAAAGGGATTTGTTCTCGCCTTTGCTTCTTTAGAATTAAGCTCTCCGTCACCATCGCAATCGGCACTTGCCCAATGCTCGTAATACTTTCCCGATTCACTGGGAACGATAGGATTGGATGTGCTACAGGGGCCAAAAATGTCAGTATCATTTTTTAATTCAGATCCATTGGGGTCTCCATCACCATCACAGTCAATCATGGACCAGGTCTTATAGACCTTATTGGAACGAGCAGGAATTTTGGTAAAACTGCATGGCTCAAAGGGGGCCGTCCCATTGTTAACCTCCAAGCGATTCTCTTCTCCGTCTTGATCGCAATCGGCCAGATTCCAAACATCGGCGTGCTTCAAATCCGAAGCCGGAATAAAAGGAGCGATATTGCTGCAAGGATCGAATGGGTCTGTTCCATCTATGGCTTCAGCTTCATTAGAATAACCATCGCCATCACAATCTTCTACACCCCAAATAATTCTATCAATGGTGTTAGAAGGTATTGTTTGATTGGTCACGCTGCAAGGATCCAGTAAATCCGTACCATTGTCTAATTCGAATTGATTGGTCTCGCCATCCTGATCACAATCGAGGGCAGACCAAAAGGCAAATACCGTATCTCTTTTACTGGGCATATTAGTGAAACTACAAGGGTCAAAAGGATCAGTACGATTGGCCAACTCGAATGAATTAATCTCTCCATCGAAATCCGAATCTGACGCTAACCAGGCTTCATCTTCAGGATAATCAACCGAGTTGACAAACCCATCCTGATCTACATCAAAATTAAAACCAGGGCTAGTTGGTATATCAGGCTCTACATCGAATTGAACCAAGTCAAGCTCTATGTTAACCGGTAAAATATATCCAACATCCATCCAGCTAAGGTCAATTTCAGTCATCATTTTTTTCAAGGCCAAAACGCCCATATTATTCAACAACTCCTTGCTTTGATATGAACGAGACACGTATTCATAGCACTGGAGCGCCAAATCGTACTCTTTGATCATGGACAGATAATTTCCAGCTTCGAAGACAGCAATCAAAGTATCCAACTTAAGGCCTGCACGCTCTGCTATCATAATTCTCTCATCCAGAGAAACATACTTATCATCCGAACGGCTGATATCTGGGAAAGATTCGTAAACCAAACGAAGAAAATCAGGTCCGGCCTTTTTTGTGTGATAGCCAGCTAAATAAGCCGTAAAACCAGCCTCAAGATCAGCTTCTGCCTCGTTATTTCTTATTTGATGGCGGGTGGCAATTTCACGATAAATGGCCATAAGGCTGTCCAATGTATTCTGATTCTGCTCCGCCTCTACATTTTCACTTAGGAGATTGACAAAGTTAGAATCTTGATCCATTTCCTTGAACTTGTCCGTATACCTATGTCGAACCACATGCTTTTCTGTGTAATGGGCCAATTCATGGGCGATGATAAAAGCCAAGGCATCTTCGGATTCGTCCTGTAACTCTGTCTTGCACAAACGGTATGTACGCTCTTCCAAATAAATGATCCCATCAGTAGAAGCCATGGCCAACTTAAATGCCGGGTTTGGCAAATTATTGACAAGCTTTATAAAGGGCTTATTCTCTACATTTAGGCCCTTGGCCCTTTTCAGTTTTGCCAGGATTTGGATGCATTCATCCTCGGCAGCACTATTGGATTCTGGAATATTTTCGGTGGAGATGTTCGTTGGTTCTATTAAAAGCAAAAGAAACAACAGAAAAGCCATATGGAATTGATTTTTTGGATAAAAACTAAGCAGAATAAATCTACGAAATTTGGCATTCTTCACGAAATAATTATTCGTATAGATCCTTCTAAGACCGTACTTATCATAAGTAAAAACATTATTTAGAGGGCAGTTTTTAAAGATTGATGATACTATGCATTATATTTATTTCAAGAAGAATAATTGCCATTATGTTTTATCGACTGGTCTTACTACTATTATTGTCCTTACCTTATCAGGTCTTTGGCCAGTTCGGAAGAACCAAGACGGCTAGAGCAGTCATCGTAGGCATTTCCAATTACGAAAATGCGGAGATTCCAGATCTGAGGTTTGCCCATAGAGATGCACAGGCATTTTATGATTATCTCATATCTCCAGCCGGAGGCAATGTACAAGAAGATAACATACAACTCCTCATTGATCAGAATGCAACGGGAGGAAACGTTCACAAGGCTTTATATTGGCTGATCAAAGAAGCTCAGGAAGGAGATAAAAGTATCATATATTTTTCCGGACATGGGGATGTTGAAACCATTTTTGCTGATGAGCCAGGCCATCTACTAGTTTATGACTCCCCCAATACCATTTACCAGATCAATTCTTTAAGAATTGATGACCTCAAAAGAATCGTTAACACTCTTAGCCAAGCGAAAAGATCTAAAGTAACAGTATACACCGACGCCTGTCGATCGGGAAAACTGGCCGGTTCTGGTGTAAAAGGGCCTCAAGCCACAGCGGCTGCACTGACTTCTCAGTTCTCGGATGAGGTCAAAATCATGTCTTGTCAACCCAATGAATTCTCGATAGAAGGTGAGCAATGGGGAGAAGGAAGAGGCTTGTTTTCTTACTTCTTGATAAAAGGTTTAACAGGGCTAGCTGATGCAGATCAAGATCTCGCAGTAAATCTAAAGGAGTTGCAGAGATATCTCGAAGATAGCTTTGACGAAGAATTAACAGACGTTCAGCAAACCCCTGTTACTGTCGGCGATAAAAACCAATTACTTTCTTATGTGGATGAATCCGCTTTGGCGCAGATTGACCCCGCACAATATGCCATTGCCGACGAAATGATCAAAAGTCCACAGGGATCAATTATAACATCGGACAGCTTATTACAACGATTCTACGATGCCTTGAGTTCTGGCATCTTGCTCAATGAAAAGAATTCAGCTACCCATTATTATGAGTTAATCTTAGAAGATCAATCACTTCAGAATAAACAAGACATAATCAAAGGTGATCTAATTGCTGCCCTAAGCGATAATGCCATGAAAGCCATCAACCAATACTTAGGTAGTGACTTGAACGAGTTAAAAAAGAGATATGACTATAATGATTCCAATTACTTGAAATATGCGGATTACTTGGAAAAAGCGAGTGAGCTTCTAGGTCCTGTACATTATTTATTTCCTCAGATGAAGACCAAATCCATATACTTTTCTGTAGTAGCTCAGCGCCTAAATCTGGAGAAGCTTCAATCTGAAAAGGATTCCTATAATGATCTCATTAACCAACTGGAAGATGCCTTAAAATTCGAAAATCGCTCTGCTTTTATCTATAACGAACTCGGTCTTCTCAATATGAACATTGAGAATTATGATGAAGCCTTGAATATGTGGGATAAGGCGATAGAGCTCAGCCCACAATGGGCCCTACCATACGCAAATAAGAGTCATGTTTACATCTTGAAAAAGGAATTTGACGAAAGCATACACTGGGCCAGTCTTGCCATCAATATTTCTCCTGATTTCACAAGCCCATATTCGAATCTGGCCGCTGCCTATTTGGCAAAGGGTAACCTGGAACAGGCCATCAACTATACAAAAAAAGCGCTTTCTCTGGATCCCGGTGAATGTGCCTGGTTGAACAATCTAGGATTTTATCATTTTTTCTTCGGGCCAACATTCCACTGCACTTGAGTATATTGACCATGCTTTGAAATGTGATCCGACCTATCTTGCAGCCCTAAGAACGAGGCCTTCCATTTTATTCGAATTATCCAGGCATGATGAGGCCATCAAGGCATGTGAGGAGTTTCTTAAAGACCAACCCAATGACCGATTTGTGCGTATTGATTTGGCTATGATGTTACTTAAATTGAAGCGTGCCAAGGAATCCATAAAGCATTTCCAATACTTCTGTGAAAATATTCAGTCCGATTATCCCTGGGCTTATTTTGATATGGCATGTGCTCATGTCATACTCGATGATATGGAAGGCTTTGAAAAAAATATGCTCAAAGCGATAGAATATGGTTTTGATAGTAAAAAAGAAATGGAGGAAAGCCCGTATCTCTCCTCCATCCGATCTACTAAGATTTATCTCGATATTCTAAATCGTTTATAGTTCTATTCCTTTTCTTCTCATAAATTTATCTCTAATGTTTCGAAGCATGATATCGTCGCTATCGTTGAACATATAAGTTTGGTAGGTTCTCATGGCGTCATAATTCAGACCGTTTTGTTCGAATCCGACAGCCTTCAACACTACCTGCTTCGCTTTGGTCCCTCTTTGAAAATCTTCTAGTCCTTCTGCCACTTTTACCACCTCTTTGTAAAAGGCTGGACTGATGATCTCAAAAAATACCTTTTTCGAAACATTTGTCCTTTCATTTAATTCTGATAATTGCAAGGTGTACATTTTACCTTCGACTACAGCAATTTCTTCCAGCGGTACCATCATACTGCTACCCTGGACCTGAGCTTCCAGTAAGGGTTCAGAATTTACAAAGTCGTTTTCCGCAATTTTGAGGATATAACTCTGGCCGATTTTTCCATTCCAGATTAATTCAAAATTCTTTCTTAATATTTTGCCTTCCGAAGGCATTCTCATTTTAATTGCCATGTTTTGAGCACCACTCGCACCTCCAGTCCCCTGAACAAGTACCACTCCTCCTCCAGTGCCTTGTCTTTCACCCCCATTATCATCCATCTGCTCTTCGACTAGATCCACATCAGGTGGTTCCGCCTCTTGAGCAAAAATTAAGGCCGTAGACCCCAGAAACATCAAAATCATAAAATAGAAATTCTTCATAGTAAAAATTTAAATATCAATAATATTCATTCGGTTGTGAGCCAAAGATCAATCCACCAATTTGGATAATTGATCCGTTCTGGCTAAAAAGGAATTGTACATTTTTTTGACCAACTTATCTTCTGGAAAATCGCTTAAAAGACCCTGATATGTCAATTCTGCCTCGTGTCGATAGTCTTGCATCTCTAGAACTACTGCCCTCATCCATTTCTTTTCTAAATCTCCTGAGTCCTTATAATCAATTAAGCTTTCTAATTTCGCCTGAATTTTACTTTCTTGGATACTCTGGAATTTAAAGCTTATCTCAGCCTGGTTCCCATCGCTATCCGACACTTTCAAGAAATACGAACTGCCTTCCTGCCAATCTATATCTCCTTTATTAATCGAATATTTCGAATTCGAAGTTTGAACTTGAAATATCTCTTCTCTCGTTTTTGCGTCTTCAACACTTATTGTATAAGGATTCCCGTTATTCGAACTCCACTCAACTTTATAACCCTCGTTCGACAACTTACCCGCTAATGGAGATATAATTCTAATTTTATCGTTACCATTTGAATATCCTTTAACCCCACCAGAAACGGACATATAATTCTTATGATAGGACACGAGATCTTCCTTGCTATCCGAGTTTTTTAGACCTTCCATAATAAAACTCCAAAATTTGCCTGTAAAACTCATGCTTTGCTGCATGGAAGAAGTATACAACTCTGACAATTTAAACTCTCCTTCCTCATCGAAGTAATGTGGTTTGTCTCTACAGATTAACTTTAAGTATCCATTTTGACCGACCAACAAGACACCTTCCGGCTGTAACTTGTCGCCTGGATATATTTTTAATTCCTTGGCGTCCGGTAAGCGAACTTTGACATCACCCCTGCAGGAAATGATTCTAAATTGAGCCTCCTGGGCATTCAACTCGGGAATTGAAAAAGTTCCAAAAATAAAACTGAGCATTAGAAATAAAATGGATAAATGATTCATCATTTGTTGTCTTTTGGTTTGAATAACTTTTGACGTCTTAAAAAGATGTATTCGTAAATCTTTACGCAATCCCAGGACAAGGCAATTCCCGCTAGTGCAACAGCCACATTTAATCTATAATTGTAGAAATACATCAGAACTGTTGCCAAAGTGAAAAGTGCGAAAAGCATTAACAACTGAAACATACGGATCAATTTATGATAGCCCGGATTAATCCTATAGTAGACATATCTGCAAATGATAACCATAAGTAAGATCACTAAGAAAGAAATCAATCCCGAAACGCGTTTGCTTGCCCTATTGATAAAGGAACCATCCAGAATGGAAGATATGATATTAGCATGTATGACCACTCCGAACATATCCGGTAGCGTTTTCATGGCCATTTTCTTATTCATTGGTGAGTAGTACTTATCCGTAACCGAGTTACTACTTTCAGAAACTCCCAAATAACCAAGAAGCACGATCTTATCTCTAATAGTAGAAGATAGGTCTGCTTCAAAAAGGACTTGACTGATATCCAGGTGAACATAGCTGTCTATATTCCCTCGGAAATCAATTTGCTCTACATCCTTTTGCCTCGTCGTCAAAGCATTGTATTCCTGTTTCGCTGCCAACTTAACAATAGCAGAAGCAAAAGCATCCACTGGAAGACCATTAATCTCTTCTTTTGGACTATAATATCGAATGGTGTGATCCGGTTTGGCTACAAAATTGACAAAGCCAAAATTGTCAGACTTACAAAATCGAACATTACAGGAATGAGGAGCAGGTTCCTCTTTTAATTGGTCTAATTTATCCGCTAAAATCAAATTGGGAAGGCTGTCTATGACAGATTGTAGTGTGCTATCACTCATAAAATCCTTATCCCCTTCGAATATTACATCTACTCCAATTGCTTTTGGATGATAGCTGTTTATACGTTCAAGTGCTTGAGCAATTTCAGATCGATCAGGAGATCCAGTATTAATAATGACAATTCTATCATCGAATTGATTATCCGGCTTAAACTTGCAATAAATCAAATCCGTGAAATCGTAATCGTTCAGATTCTTACTAAACGGATTGAGAAAGCCCAACTTGAATGGCAAAATGGAGCCAAGAAAGATAAGCACATAGATAAACAGCATGGTAGCCAGAATGTGCAGTATATTTTTACTCATTATTTTCAAGGACCACTTTTTTTCACCACAATTAAATCGACCAAGTTATTCTGATCATAAAGAATTTGAAGCCCACCATCCAGATAAGCGCAAATTCTTCCATTGGGTGTTGGAATAGAGTGGCTGGGTTTGCCAAGAATATCGACAAGTTCCTCTTGTCTTT
Organism: Saprospiraceae bacterium; assembly: GCA_965230755.1. Taxonomy (GTDB): domain Bacteria; phylum Bacteroidota; class Bacteroidia; order Chitinophagales; family Saprospiraceae; genus DATFJT01. The sequence goes on from CBDDLT010000015.1 coordinate 235,859, forward strand.
TGCCTTTTTCGATTATGGCATCATTGAAGTCGCATCTGTTTCCTTCCTGGAAGAAATAATATCCTTCTTCCCCAAAATTGTTAAAGTGAACGTGAATTTTGCTTTGGTTTTTAACAATCTGAAAATAATCAGAATTCTCTTCCAAGTTGATATGTAAATCTGCCCTCTCTTCGTCCCTCATTATTCTAGAGAACAATTGATCTAGAGAAACATTATCCATACGTAGACTTGCTACAGTTTTGGCATTTTTATCGCCGGAACCAATCCCATTTAATACATTAATATTGTGCGATGCCAGGGGAACCAAATCAATTTCCATTGCTTTTTTAAAACTGTTTTCGGCACCGGAAGGATTGTCGTTGAGGAACTCAATAATTCCCAAATTAATGTGAGCATGAGCAAGTTCAACCGCATTTTGATGGGCATCTGCCATTCGAAGTACTTTCTGACATAAATATTCAGCATCAAAATAGTTGTCTTGCAAAATATGGACAGAAGCCAGGTTGACATAAGCTTGAATATACTCTTTATCTAGATTGATGGCGGTTCTCAAGGCTTTTTCCGCCAGTTCCAGATACTTGTTCCTTTCTGTCTTGTCCGTAAATTTTCTAGAAAGTCTGGAGTCTACATCCAACTCCAGAGGTATGATAAAGGGCATCTCAGTCTCACTAAAATATGAGAGTGCAGAAAGTGCCATCAGAACTCCTTTATTATTGAACAACTCCCTACTTTGAAATTTCGATCTAACCAATAAATAGTCCAAGTATTGATTGGCCATCTCGTACTCGCCAGCAACCGTTAGAAAATTAGACATCATAAAGATATGGTTCATTTCTTTGACCCTCTTTTCGCTTAATTCCGCAATTTTTACCCTTTCCTGTAGTGAGGGATACGACTGATTACTCGTTTTATCCAGTTGATAAGATTCATAGATTTTTGGAAGTAGCTCTTGGAGCACTCCCAAAGAGTGATACCCCGCCATGATACACAGAAATCCGCCCAGTTGATCTGCTTCCATTTCCAAGCGAAGGTGATCCTCCCAGTTATGATCTAAGCCATCATCGCTTTCTTTTCCATAGTATTTTAAGAAGTGGTCCGTCCAATCATGGTTTTCGTAATAGTGAACTAGTTCATGACCCAACAGAGCAGCAAGTGCAGATAGCGAGTCTTGCCCCATTGACATACATAGATCAAATGCTTTTTCCTCTATTACGATTTCTCCTTTCCTCAAGTCTACCCATGCGGGTTTCTGTTCAGAATTGGTCATAATTAACTTGGGTGGAGGTATGTTAAAAGCCCCTCTTGCCTCGATCAAATCATTCAGGACATTTCGGGTACTTTGAACTTTATTTTTAAAGAATTCAGAATTTTCGGAGTCTAGAGTAACAGCGACACCGCCGGGATTATAAGCGTAAGCAAAAACACCATCTTGCGCATTCAAACAAACACACCAAATCAGTAAACAGTTGGTCAAAAAAAGTTTCACTGGGGTTATTTAAATGGATAAAATCCTTTTAAATTTATAGACTTTGAATTTTAAGAGATCTATCCTGTTTATTCGACAATATAACTTTTTTTTATTAGAAAAAATTCCAAATTTGTGAGAATAATGCATGGTCAAATTGAAGTTGATTAGATCCAATGTTGATTAAAAACTATGAAAGTAAATATTGAACCCACATGGCTCGAAGAGCTAAAAGATGAATTTGAAAAGCCTTATTTTCATACAATTAAGTCTCATTTGGTTGAATCGATACACCAAAAAAAGATCATTTATCCTCCTGGCAAACTCATTTTTAATGCATTTGATTCTACGCCTTTCGATAAAGTAAAAGTGGTCATCCTAGGACAAGATCCTTATCACAATCCGGGAGAGGCAATGGGGCTATGCTTTAGCGTTCCAAAGGGAGTGCGAGTCCCCCCATCCCTGAAAAATATCTATAAGGAAATCAATAATGATCTGAGCGTTCCTATTCCAGCACACGGCGATTTAAGCGCATGGGCTGATCAAGGTGTATTCCTGCTAAATGCTATCTTAACTGTAGAAAAAAATAAACCAGCTTCACACAGAAAAATTGGTTGGCAAGAATTTACGGATGCAGTAATATCTAAACTTTCTGAAAGAAGAGAAGGGGTGGTTTTTCTTCTATGGGGTAACTTTGCCAAAAGCAAAAAAGTACTGATCGACAGAAATAAGCATCTGATTTTAGAATCAGTTCATCCCAGCCCCCTGGCAGGAAAAGCCTTTTTTGACAACCATCATTTTTCGCAGGCCAATGATTATCTTGTTCGCAACAATAAAGAACCGATCGACTGGTCTCTAATCTCTTGAAATAATGAATGCAACAAAGAATATTATCGTAATCGGAGCACTTCTAACCGGAGTTTCTATCATATTAGGCGCTTTTGCGGCACATGCTTTGAAGTCTTATGTACCCGCTTCATCGGTTGAGTCATTTAAGACAGGTGTAGAATATGCAAGATTTCACGGATTGGCCTTAGTGCTCATCGCCTTGATACCGGAGCATTTTCTCCATCTCAGGCAAAAGAAATTAGTCTCTATCTTAATCTTGATCGGTAGTATTATGTTTTCCTTTTCGATCTTCTTCCTCGTAATGAATAAAATATGGCAGGTCGAATGGCTCAAAATCATGGGACCGATCACACCTCTAGGGGGTGTAATTATGATTTTAGCATGGTTTCTTTTGGCTCATTATGTTTTCTATTCTAGAAGAAATTAAAACGAGGTAACCTTAGTCGAGTTTTACAAGTTGAGATTCTAACTCTTTCTTAACCAAAGCCAATACTTGGTTATTTTTGGCCAAAGAGAAATGGCCTAAACCCTGTGTTTCTATCAAGGTAAAGTTGGGTTTCTTTTTGTGCAACTGACGGGCATTGTCGATTTTGGTAATTCGATCATTTTTGTCGTGCACAATGATTCCGTGATTTATTTTACACTGTTCGAATAAGTCCTGAACATTCAGTTCCTCAACTTCAACATCGAATTTGCTTTCGACCAACTGCAGAATGGCTCGATACAAATTCTCCGGAGCTCCGACTACTGATTTAAATTCTTCAAATACATGGATTAGTCGATTAGGTGAAGCGATGACTACCATAAAATCAAGGGATTCATCTTTTCTACTATTCGAATAAAGATAGGTAGCGACTGTATTTCCGAATGAGTGTCCGATAATTCCTCTTACAGAAGGATATCTGGATACCAATTGGTCCAACACTCTAGACTGAATCAACATATTGCTGTATTTCCCTTCAGACTCCCCGTGAGCTGGACCGTCAAATGCAACAACATTGTATCCTAATTCATGCATGATTGGAACCATATTCCTCAACGCGGTACCTCTGGATTGCCAACCATGAGATAGCACTACCCATGGAGCCGAAGCATTGATTTCCCACTCATAAATTCTTATTTTCTTTCCCTCATACCGCATTTCATCTCGGCGAAGATCTTTCAGTAACTCATCTTCAAACTTATGTTTGGCAATTACTCGTGGCCTCATGAAAAGTTTTAGGTAAACAGGAGCTAATAAGCTTGGAAAGATTCGACCCAAAGTCGCTGAAAACACCCGGACCAATTTAAGGGCAAAAGGCGGAGCTGGATCAACATAAGGTCTCGATTTCCGATCCGATATCTTTAATTCAACTACTTTCATTAATCTAGAATTTTACCATCATATGAAAACCAACAACCCTAATACTATCGACAATTATTTTGCAAATCTACGATCTCTTAACTGCACTAAGATTCAATAAACGCATTCTAATAATAGATATTACCAGCGTTAAAAAAAGTTTCTTCTCATTTCACAATATAAAGAAGTCAAAAAAATATGATTTGTTTACACTAGTCATTAATATTGATCTATTAATTCTTGATTTTTAATCTTTTGATGTAATGCTTTTAGTTTTCTCCCTTGGTTCGAATATTGGAAACAAAACGGAAAATTTATTGGAAGCATGCGATAAGTTGAAAAAAGAGATTGGCGATATTATTCTGCAGTCTCAATTCTATGAGTCTGAACCGTGGGGAGTGGAAAACCAGGAGAATTATTACAACGCAGTCATTGCGATAAATGCAGACATGAAACCCAAAGAAATTAAAGATACCATTCAAGGTATTGAGAAGGAAATAGGTCGAGAGTACAACTCTGAAAGATGGCATTCAAGAATTATAGATATCGACTTAATCTATGCGGATGAGTTAATTTATGTTACCAGAGATTTTCAAATACCCCACAAGAGAATGCATCTGAGAAATTTTGTTCTCGAACCTTTATGTGAAATTTTGCCTGATATGCTACACCCAGTTTTCGGCAAGACAAGTATCGAATTACTTAAAAACTGTCCCGATCAGTCCAAGGTTAAAGTGATAGCCCATGCAGGATGAGCTGTTCGAATTTATCGTCTTTGAGGGAAATATAGGTACCGGAAAAACCAGCCTAGCCACGAAGTATGCGGATCACTTTAATTATGGTCTAATCCTGGAAGCATTTCAAGAAAATGAATTTCTTGAAACCTTTTATCAGAATCCCGATCGTCACGCGCTTCCCCTGGAGTTGTGGTTTATGGCAGAGCGATATAAACAAATGGAAGACCACTTTTCAAAAGGCGATTTATTCAAAAAGGGTTTCATCTCCGATTATATTTTTCCTAAGACACTTTTGTTCGCCAAGAATAATCTCAATGAGAATGAATTTCAACTCTTCAAAAAACTATTCGACCTTCTAGACCCTCAGATACCATCTCCCGATTTAATGGTCTATCTTCATCGCCCAATTAATGTCTTAGTGGAACAAATTAAGAAACGCGGAAGATCATTCGAACAGGGTATCAGCGAAGAATATTTAGAGAGCATTGCTTCTCAATATGAACAATACATGAATTCGAGTTCAGAGAATAACATTCTCTATATTCACTGTGGCAATAAAGATTTCATTGGAGAGCCCAAGTATTTTGAAAGAATACTGGACATGATTGAACGGCATTCGAAGAAAGGAATGGAAATCGTAGAACTGTAATAGATATGTTAGACCTTAAACTTAGAAGGAACAAAGATGGGATCATTTATTTAAGGCACCCTTGGATTTTTTCGGGAGCCATCGATTCCAGACAAGATTTTCCCGAAGAGGGAGATGAGGTTCGTGTTGTAAGTTCAAAGGGTAAATTTGTTGGTATTGGTCATTATTATACCGGAAGTATCGCGGTCAGAATTATTAGCGATCAGGACAAGGAATTGGACCAGAAGTTTTGGAATCACAAGATTGATGATGCCATTAACTATAGGATTCAGTTGAAGCTCTACGATCCTGCTGATAACAATGCCATGAGAATAATTAATGGTGAAGGCGATGGACTCTCGGGTTTGATTGTTGATTATTATAAGGGACTGGCTGTGGTACAATGTCACGGCTACGGCATGGTTAAGGCTTCAGAGAAAATTAAGCAAGCCCTACTAAATCAGAAGCTCCTTCCCATACATTCGATCTATCTTCAAGACAAGTCAGATAACAGAGGTCGAAAAGAGGATGGACTCATTCATGGCGACAAGGATCGCGAAGTCATCAGTGAAAATGGGATACAATTTATTGCGGATGCTCAAAAAGGGCAAAAGACAGGATTTTTTCTGGATCAAAAGAATAATAGACAATTGTTGGGGAGTATTTCCGAGTCAAAAACTGTATTGAATACATTTTGCTATAACGGAGGCTTTAGTTTGTATGCTCTTCAAGCCGGCGCCAATCATGTGACTTCCATTGATTCGTCCTCGGTGGCCATGGAGCAATTGGAGGAAAACATTATTCTTAACTCCATGCAGGAATATCCTCATCAAAGCATTACTGATGATGTCATGGACTATTTGAGAAATACTGAGGAAACATTTGACATCATAGTACTCGATCCTCCCGCCTTCGCCAAAAGCCGACGTAAAAGCCACAATGCCGTACAGGCTTATAAGCGCCTAAATATATTGGGGATGAATCGATTAAAGCCCAAAGGTCTCCTGATGACTTTTTCTTGTAGTCAGGTAATTGACGAACAACTTTTCTATCATACTATAGTTTCTTCCGGACTCGAATTGGGCCAGAATTTCAGAGTAATTCAGAAGTTGAGTCAAGGACCTGATCACCCCGTCAATCTCTTTCATTCCGAAGGCAGATACCTTAAAGGACTCCTGCTCCAAAAGGTTTAATCCAAGTCCTGCTTTTAACTCGTTTTTAAGCTCCCCTTAAAATATTGTTAATTTTTTTGAGTACTTCTTCCATGCTCTTGGGTCAAGTAGTAAATCGGCTTTTATGTTACGAGTTTACTTTTCGAAAATTTTTTAACAGATCATCAATTCTTTAATTTTTAAAACATGTAACTATGAAAAAGAGAAATGTAGTGAGTTATTGTTGGATAGTGCTAGCAATGCTTATCGTCTTTAGTTGCTCTGAGGATGACACTTTAGAAAATGAATTGGCAACTCAGGAACAAGCGATTAAAGGAGGTGGAAATGGAGGTAACGACCGCGATCGAGACGGCAGAGACTCGGACGTAGAGAACCTTGACACCGATGTCTTATTGGAATGGATGGAATTATTTCTGGAGCTAGAAAGGTATGCCGACGGAATGAGACCTAATGCTTCCGCCAGAGCAATTGCTTACATTAATTTGGCAGCTTACGAAACTGCGGTCGATGGTATGAACGGCTTTCAATCCAATGATGGCAAGATTAGAGGTCTGAATGTCTCTAATAATCGAAACAGCAGGGGACTGGACTTTGAACTGGCCTTAAATGCCTGTTACGCAGACGTATTCGATCACTTTATTATCAACTTGCCGAGTGGTTTGGAGTCTGAGATCGATCAACTCGAAAGTACTTTAGAAAATCGATTCTCAAGAAACAACAGTGCCCAGGAGATCAGAGATTCGAAGAACTTTGGAGCGCGTGTGGCGCAGGACATCATCAACTTTGCCAAGACAGATGTGGAAGCTGAAGCTCAAATTCTGGACCCACAACCAGATTCTTATGTGCCTCCAACTGGACCAGGTTATTGGACTTTTTCAGCGGAACCGGAAAGAGCGTTATTTCCATACTGGGAGACTGTTAGAACTTTTGTCATAGAACCGGATCAAACCAGTACAGTTGCCCCAATACCGTATAGTAATAATCCGGGAAGTGATTACTACGCTGAAATGATGGAAGTGTATACCGTCAATAACAGAGCTAGAGATGAGGACGCAGAAGAATTATGGATTGCTGAATTCTGGAGTGATGATGTGGGTGGTTTGACCTTTGGCCCACCTTCTAGACAGGTAGCTATTGCGAACCAATTGATCGAACAGTTCAATTATAATCTGCAAGATGCACTTCACATGTATCTGAAACTGGGATTCTCTTTGAACGATGCGGCTGTTTCGACCTGGAAGTACAAATATGAGTATATGGTTATGAGACCTAGTGTGTTCATTCACGATTTCATCGATCCCAATTACCAGACTAATTTGTATCGATTGATCCCATGGCCAAATCCTACGTTTCCTGGATATCCATCTGGTCACTCTTGCTTTGCTTCTGCGGCTGCCGGTGTATTCATTGATTTCTTTGGGGACAATGTAACATTTACGGATCGATCGCATGAAGGTAGAACAGAATTTAGGGGAGCACCTCGAACATTCAACACCTTAAGTGATATGGCGGCAGAAAACGCTTTTTCCAGAATTCCTTTGGGTGTTCATATAAGAATGGATTGCGAAGAAGGATTGCGTCTAGGTTATGAAATTTCTGAAAGTGTCAATGATTACGATTTGACATCGACGAGAAGGCGATCTTCAGATTTGGAGTTATTGTAATGTTTGATGAGTGGGTGATCGATTTAGATCACCCGCTCTTCTTATTTAGTTTACTATCTGTACAACTTTATTCGTGCACCTATACTTGGAGGTTACTACTCCACCCACTTCTGTACCCTGAGAAACAGGAACCTGTGTACTTCTATCCATGTAAAGTGTAGACGGTCCCAATGGTAGATTCTCCAACTGTGCCTTACCCATGACAATTTCTGTAGCTCCATCCGTGTCCGTATAGAACAAAGCGTCGTCTCCAAAAGTCCAGGATCCTGCAAAAACCCCTACCCTTTCATCAGCTCCCAATGCAGTGCCATCCCACACCAAGGCATAGGATGAAGATTGCGAAATGGAATCTAGACCAGCAGGAAAAGCAATGTCTGAGTAAGAAGGCGCTGTATTGCTAAAAAACTCACCATCAACATCTGTATATTCGAAAGTACCACCTTGGAGGCGACCCGCATATTCTCGCGTATGAGCAAGAAGAATTTGGTTGTAATCCAAGATATCACCATTAAAAGTCACTTCTGCCGGTGAGGACAATTCAAGAATTGTCCCTGTGGGTCCGCCAAATCTAAATCTGGCTGATGCCAGGGTTTTATCCGTATTTTCATTGTAAAAAAGCTCATAAGAAGCATAAATCCTGTCCTGATTGACATCTTCTGAATCCTCCACTTCACAAGAGAACAACAACAAACTAAGTAAACTGATACCGAGAAAAAAGCTAATAGACTTCATAGTACTGTTTTTAAGATTTCACTGTTAAATATAGGCTCTATTAACGACAAATAAGCCATGCAAGACCTATCTCTCTCAGTGAATAACAGGAATTTAAGAAAATAGCCCCCATTTTAAATACTATTTAATATTGCGAGTCAAGGGTAATGCCAAATTTATTCCCAAAAGAAAAAGGAGTTATGAAAAAATCCATAACTCCTAAATGATTGGTCGGGATGACTAGATTCGAACTAGCGACCTCACGCCCCCCAGACGTGCACTCTAACCGGGCTGAGCTACATCCCGCTCATAAAAATCAACCAAAAATAGTTTAACCTATCTTTTCAATTTTCCTTTCAAAAGTAATTGCTTTGGATCGATTTTCAGTATTTCTAAACCAAATAATTTACCTAGTAGAATTTAAAACAAAGTCTTTAAAAAATTTAGGTTAAATATTGCTACAAAAATATTGTACACTCATTAATCATCTGGGCATCATTCTATACTAAAGAGTTTCGATAAGAACATAAACCACATTCCCTTTATATAAAGTGTAAATTTCCATCAAAAGAGAAGGGCTCAACCAAGCTAGCACTTGATTAAGCCCCATTAAAAAACCCAAACACACCTATATCTTTATAACGGCATATGGATAGAATGGTTTAGATCAATTAAAAAAAACCTATTGTTTTACGAATTTTCCGAAATTATTGGTGCCACCATTTTGGTATTGAACAAAGTATAAACCAGGCTGATAATTTGTCAAATCAAGTTGGTACTCTGTATTACTCGTTACATTCGATTGATAGATCAATTTTCCTGCGACGTCCCTAATGGTTAATTGGCCAGAAGAATCTCCACCCGTCATTATAATGCTTATTCTTTCTCTTGCTGGATTAGGACTGATCGTAATATTCATCATTTCGCTAATACCTAGCTGAGAATTATTTTCGTCATCTTCTCTTGGCTTGACCTTACACCATTCTTTCTGATAAGAATTAAACCCTGAAGAAACACCCAAACTAGTGGTAAAATTAGGGGGACTGGAATAATCCATTACGTTTACCAAGTTAAAAGGATGTGGTATTGGATCCCAATTAAATCGATCTAAGCAGTCACTATACCCTGGCATTGGCACTATATCTATACCGTAATTTCCAGAATGATCACTTGGAGTGAGCACTACATAACGACTTGTACTGCTGCTTGGCTGAAGATTGGACACCATGATTTCCTGATTGAAAATGTATGGATGTTCTCCTGAAAATGTAGAAAACAATCCTCCGCCATGTGTGTGAAAATTAGCGGAGGGCGCCATCCATTCTAATCCTGAACTAAGTGGTCCACCGCCATATCTTTCAAATTCTACATACCACATGGTCGCATCATTACCAGAAGGTCCCTTTGTTCTAAAATAACCTGTAGCCACCAAGGCATCATGTGGATGATCGTAATGTGGTAAAAGTGAAAATCCGGCAGCATTGTAAGAACCATAAGTATTGTCTATTTCAAGGTAATAGGATACACTGGGCTCGACGAAAGGCGATCCGGAAACATCTCTGATCAAATTGATTTGAGGGTTATGAACCAAACTATTATTCGACATCAACCATACTTCATCAGTAGTATCATCGTATACCGCTGAAACTCCGACATGCTCCCAGTTGGTGGATTCGAAAGATAAATTTTGCAGCATGGCTCCTGAACCGGGATCAACGGTCATGGCTAAAACCCCTTGGGATTCAGTACCGCCAGCCATTCCCATACTACCTGTAGCAAATACAATTCCCGTGCTGGTTTCGAGAATATCATTGATAGAGCTGTTCGTCTCTGCTAATGAGGAGGTAAAATGACTTACCCAATTAACGGCAGTCAAGTTAGGATCAACATTAAAGAGTATCGAATAATTATGTGCTACTAGTGGATAATTAAAATTCTCTGCCCAAAATCCACCTACGATATATTGCCCAGTGCTCTGAGAATAGATAATATTTGTAGCGGCACAAGGAAATGAAGGCCCTGCATTATTGATATTTATCACATAATCGTTGATAAATCCACCTCCTGCATCCCATCTACCCATGTAGATGTTTGGATTGGAAGAAATTCGATCAGTATATCCCACTACGACAATTTCTGCCGAACCAGGTTCCACCACTACATCCAATGCTCGATCATCGAATCCAGGATTGGCGGTGACTTCCCAAACTACAAATCCGTTGAAGTCTATTTTGAGCAAATGAATCTCCGTATCTCCTGAGGGGTGAAATAAAGTTCCTGCAATTACATAACTATCATCTTGCGGTGACTGTTCGATCGAGTAATGATTAAAATCAAGACCCAATGAATACAAAAATGTGGGTAATGGGCTCTGACTCCATGTTGGTAATGTCATGCATAAATAAAATGCCGAGAAGAGAAAAATAATCTTTTTCATAATTGTAATATTTAGAAATGAAGCGTTAATTTGTTTGTAGGCCTAATCATCTATAGATGCCGACAATATAAAAGAAAAGAAATCACAAAGTCAATATTATATTCTGTTTTTTTGACTTCAAGTGAAATAAAGAATATAACTTTCGTATAACTTTCAGAACAATATAGGGAAAGCGCTCATATAACGAGTATCAAAAACCACACCAAAATTAGCCTGATAGCGAACAACTATTCTTAGAAATTTGGAAGAATAGGAAAATTGAAAACGATATGTGGCCTATTCGATATTAGAACATAGATCATTGAAATAGCTCAACGATTGGAGCCAAATTAGTATCAAAAATGATTCTTTTTAAAAAAGATACCTCTTTACCAATATCTATAAACATCATGCTTACCAAAGTCCAATAAGTCGATGGTTTTATCGTAGCGAGCACCTAAATGCTCCGCAAGTTTTATAGAACTCTCATTGCTTGGATCAATATAGCTCACCAAAGATTTAAGTTTTATTGTCTTTTGGGCAAATTCCCTAGCTGCAGTTCCCGCTTCTATTCCGTAACCCTTACCCTGAGCTTGTGGCAACAACCAATAACCCAGCTCAGGTTCCGGCCAAGGATCCGAATTCCATAAACCAATCGTACCAATTAGGCTTTTGGTATCCTTATCGTCGACGGCCAAATAGGAAAATCCCTTGAGTTCATAATGCCCTATATAGGTCGCCATTAATCTCCATGCCTCTTCCCTTGTTTTTACACCTCCAACATATTTAGCAGTATTTTCTCTACTGAAAAAAGATGCTATCGTTTCAAAATCACTGCGATTCCATTGTCGAAATATTAATCTTTCTGTTTCCAGTCCTATCATACTCCTATGTTAATTCCTGTCTGGATTGTAATTCTATCGTATAAAAGTAAAAATTTCTATGTGCAGATTTATGAAATAGAAACTAAAACAATTCAGCTATTCGAGGCATCCACATATTTATTGTGGCTATCACTATTCCCAGTCCCATAAACATTGTCGAAATAAAGATGACTGCAGCAGTTCTCATCTGAATTGATTCATTTTTTTGTGCATGCAGATACAATTCTACAATGAGTAAAGGAATGATAAATGAGCCAAAGGACCAAAAGTCGAAAAAATACTTCCATTCGAACCCCAGCATGTGTTCGATAAAAAACCAGGCATTGTACCCTACCCTTAAAAACCACACACCACTGGCTACAACAAATAGGCGGAGGGCAAACTTTTGATGCATGGGAATTCTACGTTTTCTGGCATGATTCACAGTGAGTAAGGCGAACAGCACTATTAAAGTGGCCTCAATACTTATGGCTATATTCTGATATATATTGCCAAATGATGGCATGGGCCGTGTCCATATAAGGTACAATCCTCCTACGGCAGCAAAAAAGACAAAGATCAAATAAGTTCGTCCCAACCACCGATGAAACCTGGGAAATTGTTTTCGAATTTGAGGCACTAACTGCAGCGGACCACCGCCTATAATGACAATGGCTGTAATAAGATGAATGGCCAAAATAATATTACCCAATTGGTCGCCTTCTATATAACCGTTGGGCATATGGGTTTCTCCCATCCCTGGCAATCCTCTATTGATGAGTTTAGAACCATGGTATACGGCTATATATGCGGCAAAGATCCATTGACCTACTAGTGTAAAAAATGAACCAAAATTTTGCCGTTCTATCCAATATTTTTCCGGAGTCCAACATTTTCATTGTTATGTAAGATTGATAATTTTACCTCAAAATCAATCAAATCGAACGTTGCCTCAAGTTTAATTTGTGAAATGGACGGTACCATCTGCAAAACTCTAATTATCCACTTTGAAACATGAAGTAAACTCTATCGGATAAGACGCCTGGATTTGCAATTCCAATAAATGTAGATCGCTTTACTCATTACCAATTCTCTTCAACAGATCTTCCTTGTAGGTAGCGGAAATTGGAATTAATCGATCAGCAATTTTAATTCTATTGCGCTCGATACTTTCAATTTTATTCAAAGCAACCATGTAGGATTTGTGCACTCTGCTAATCATTTTCGCTGGTATAACTTGCTCCAACTCTTTGAAGTTTTGCAAGGTCATAATCCGCTTATAAATGGTATGTATTCTTCTGTAATCTCTCATTCCTTCTATATACAGAATATCATCCAATATCACTTTCTCTAAGCAATTTCCCGTTTTGACAAAAATGTATTCTTTAGTGGATGGGATTGAAGACTTGGATAAATTCTCATAAGCTTTGTTCACCGCAGCTAAAAACCGAGTGAAGGTATAAGGCTTCAGGAGATAATCCGTGATATTTAATTCATAACCTTTTAAGGCATATTCCTGATAAGCTGTGGTGAATATCACTTGACTCTGAATGTTACTGCTTTCCAAAAGTTCTAATCCGGTCAGCTCATCCATTTTAATATCCAGAAAAAGAAGATCAACTTGATGGCTTTTTAAGTGAGCCAAACCGTCTAGCGCATTATCGAAGGTGCCTGCAAGGTTTAAAAAGGGGATTCTTTCGACAAAATTCTTTGTCCGTTCTAGTGCAAGAGGTTCATCTTCTATAATGATACAGTTATACTTTTTCATTGGACACCGTTAAATGAACTCGATATTCGTCATGATCCTTATTGATCATCAAAGTATGATTTTCAGGATAAATTAGTTCGAGTCGTTTTTGAATCAAGTCATTGCCCAACCCCAGGCTATCTCTACCCTTTTCTTGGAAGGGACTAAACTTGTTCACACATAGTAGGCCTATTCCATCCTGTGATATATTTATTTCAATAGTGATGGCATTTTCGATTTTCTTATTGTTCGAATGTTTGAATGCATTCTCAATAAATGGGATAAAAATCATAGGAGCAATTGACTTGCCTCCCGGATCACCTATGATCTGATAAGAGACGTAATTGGCGTTGGAGGTTCTTATTTTTTGAAGTTCTATGTATTTTTCGATGTAAGCCAATTCACTGGTCAGCGGTATTTTATCCGTTTTGGTGTCGAATAGCATAAAACGCATAATGTCAGATAGCTTATTCAAATAGTCCGACGCTTCTTCCGGATCTCTTAATATTAGAACATCGATATTATTGATCGTATTAAATAAAAAATGCGGATCCAATTGGGATTTTACCAGTGCCATTTCTGTCTTGTGGTTCTTTTCCAACAACTCCTCTTTCAACTTAATCTCTTTGTACCAAGTAAGAAAACCCTTCAATACCAATGCTATGGTCCCAAATACCATCCCAATAAACATCATGATTGGCGTCGAAATAAAATTCGACTGTCGATGACAGGCCAAGGTAAAGTCCATCGAAAAATAAAGGACAGTATTCCCTAAAATGGCAGCGATAAAAACCAGAATAAAGCCATACAATAGAGTGTTCCTAATATTCTTCTCCTGGAGATGTTTATTAAAAAGGAATGTGTAAAAAAAGTAAAAAGAAAATATCGCAGGAACAAGAAATACTCCGAACAAGATTCCCACTAAACTTAGTGATTCAGACTCACCTGAGGTCGAAACCATATAAGTCATACCAATTATGGTCAGTAGGAGGAATATCAGTATAATCCAAAAGAAAATATGCAATACCACTAGAAGCGACTTTTTCATCGATTTCCCTTACTATATCCAGCTTTGAAAGGTATCACTTTTAGCGCGGGAAGAAAAATTAATCTGCAAGTTGGGCTGTTTGGACCGTGAGTGCTCATAAATTATCTGTGAATTGAGAATCGCTTATAGACCTTTAAACGCCTTTGCAACTAGAGATTCTTGAGAACTGATGCCTTTGGCATGGTAACTTGTTCACATTGCAGAACTTGCCAAATTCCTCTTTTCCAAAATTTATTGCAAAACAAAACCGCCCTTATCACAACATATTAATCAAGAAACGCCTACCTTAACCATCACAGAAATGTATGGACCGAAATGATTTATTCAAACAATTAAGTACTAGATATGATTGCAAAAAGGATAGCGGCATTGCGCGACTATATGAAAGCTAGAAATATAGATGCATTTATCATTCCTTCAACCGACCCCCATCAGTCCGAATATGTCTCCACCCATTGGAAACTTCGAGAATATTTCTCCGGATTTACTGGTTCGGCGGGAACCCTGGTTATCACATCCGATTTAGCTGCACTCTGGACCGATTCAAGGTATTTTTTACAGTTTGATGAAGAATGCAAGGATAATGAAGTAGTGCTTTTCAAACAGAGTATTCCACATGCCCCGGAGCATGTATCCTGGATGTGTGAACTCCTGAATGAGAATGCAATAATTGGGCTAGATTATTTCCAAATTTCCAAACAACAAGTCGACTATTTACTGAAATTTACTCAAACCAAAAACATTCAACTTCAAAACGAAGCCCATTTCGCTGAAGAGATTTGGCAAGATAGGCCAGAACTACCCAATACTACTATTACAAAACATTCGACAGACTTTTGCGGAGAAACAGTAGCATCGAAACTTGAGAAAGTTCAAAAGGAAATATTGAATCAGGATGCTGATTTCTATTTTCTTTCAGCCCTAGATGAAATTGCCTGGCTGTTTAATATTCGATCAAAAGATATCAATTTTAACCCAGTGGTCATCGCTTACGCATTGATCGGAAAAACAAGTTCCTATATTTTCGCAGATAAGCGTCGCTTTTCTCAAGAACTCATCAATGATTTGGACAGTTTGTCGATTCATATTGAGGATTATCAGGACGCTTTGCCCAAGTTCATCTCGATTGCAGACAATAAGAATGTAGTAACGGATACTGCATCATTGAACTACGCTTTCTTTAATGCAGCTAATGCCAGCTTTTTATATAGAAACTCATTGGTTAAAGCTTTGAAGTCCATCAAGAATTCGACAGAAATCGAAGGAATGCGTCGATGCATGATCAAAGACGGTGTTGCCCTAACTAAATTCTATATCTGGTTAGAACAATATCTCGATACGGGGAGTATTTCGGAATATGAGATCGGCAGAAAACTGGAAGATTTCCGCAAGCAGCAAGCCAATTACATAGAAGAGTCCTTTTCGGCCATTGTGGGATACAAGGGCAATGGTGCTATCATCCATTACAGGGCCCAACAGGAAAGCGCACAGATGGTCGAAAACAATGGCATTTTACTGATTGATAGCGGGGCTCAGTATCTAGATGGTACTACCGATATTACAAGAACGGTTTGGCTGGGAGGACCTATCCCTGAACATATTCAACTATCCTATACAATGGTATTGAAAGGCCTTATTGCCTTAGAACAGCTTCAATTTCCAAAGGGAACTACGGGATCTCAGATCGACTCATTTGCCAGAGCAAATCTATGGAAGCATGGACTGAATTATCCCCACGGAACAGGGCATGGCGTAGGAAGTTTTGGAATGGTTCACGAGCCGGCTCAAGGTTTTACGACCGGTTGCACCACTGAAAGGGGAAGGACGCCGCACGAAGCCCAGCAGTTTACAACGATAGAACCAGGTTGTTATGTAGAGGGAGAGTATGGCATTAGAATAGAGAATATTGTACTTTCCAAGGTGGTTAATGAAACCAATTTTGGAGTATTTCTAGGATATGAATCGTTGACACTTTGTTATATCGATGCTCAACTGATCAATTTCGAATTACTTACCGAAGAAGAGAAAATATGGTTAACGAAATACCACCGGTTTGTGCTAGAGAAACTGGCTCCGGAATTAAATGAAGATGAGATTCGCTGGTTGCAGAATAAATGCCAACCTTACTTATCGTAAGATAAATCCCTCTTTCATCGGGTCCGATGGATCTATCAAAAATGTGTGAGTGCCAGTAATGAATGCTGTACCTTCCACCTGAGGTATAACTGCTTTAAAGCTACCAAAATCTTCTTCTGAAACGATGGAGCCCTTAAATACAGAATTGGTGATACTCTCGATGCACATCACATCACCAAAGTCAATTTCTTTTCTGGCTCGATGTATTGCCATTCTTCCGGAAACACCTGAACCAGTTGGACAACGATCTACTTCTCCCTCTGCGAAAATGCATACGTTGCGGCTGTCATTACCTGAAGCTTGCTTCTTGTTATCTATAAAAATTGTACCGTAAAGAAAGCTAAGATCCTCTTCAAACGGGTGCACTATGTCTGTGTCATGTTCCATTACAGTATGCTTGATGTCCATTCCATTCGTGATCAATTGTCGATAAGAGTTTTGAGTTAGGTCGAAGTCAAAATTGTTTTTGGCCATATCCACATAGGCATAAAAGGCCCCACCGTAGGCCAGGTCATAAGTAACAGTGCCCAAAGTTTTCACTTCAACTTTGCGATCCAAACCGACAACAAAGCTTGGAACGCAGTGAAATCGCACCCCTCTAATCTTGCCATTGACCACTTCAACAAAAGACCTAATCCGGCCACATGGTGCATCTATATTCAATATTATTTCACCGTCTTGCACATCAACCCAATTCATTTTCACGGCTAATGTAGATATGGCGATAATGGCATGACCGCACATGGTTGAATAGCCTTCATTGTGTAGGAAAATGACTCCAAAATCTCCACTTTCATCGTTGGGTGGCGTCAGGATACAGCCATACATATCTGCGTGTCCACGAGGTTCAAACATCAAGGCAGTGCGCAAGTGATCGTAATTTTCTTTACAATATCTCCTATAGTCCAGCACTGAATTTCCTTGTAAATCAGGAAAACCATCAAGGATAACCCGCAATGGTTCGCCACCGGTGTGCATATCAATTGTTTTAATTTTCAACCAGTCTTTTGGAGCTTGAAATTCAGTTTTCGAACGTAAATTTTGATAGGCCTTATCCATTTGTAAATTGATTATAATAGTACTCGGCAGCCACTAGATCTTCCAGGGCATAACCGACCGATTTAAAAACAGTGATTTCCTCTATAGACCTTCTACCCTCAATCTGATTAGAACATAATTGAAATAAGTCAGCTCTGATATCTTCTTTCTTTAAAATTCCGCTTTTCATAGGGATAACAATATCACCACTTTCACTCAGAGCTCCGTCAAAAGTATCAACAAATACGGAAGACTTGATTATGGTCTGGTCATCTGCCTCCCTCATATCCGGCTTATAGGATCCCACAAGATCAATATGCTGACCCTTTTTTAAATACTCTCCGTTTACCAAGGCCTCTCGTGATAAAGTAGCGCATGAGACAATACAAACCTCCCCAATCTTCTCTTCGATGGTAGCTACTGCAGAAACCGAAAATTCCTGATCCTTTAATCGCGCCGCCACTGATTTTGCCTTTTCAAAACTACGCCCCCAAACAAAAACCTCTTTGATGGGTCTAACAGAGGCATGAGCTTTGATCAACTCGGCACTTAAAGCCCCCGTTCCAAGCATTAGTAGGGAATGGGAATCTGGTCGTGATAAAAAAGAAGTCGCCAAAGCAGAGGTCGCAGCAGTTCGTTTAAACTGTCAAGCTTTTGGCATCAATTATAGCTTTAATAGCTCCATTTATAGAATCAAAATAGATGTAGGTTCCTTGAATAGAAGGAAGTCCAAACTGGTGATTTTCCGGACTCACTGTCACTAGTTTCACTCCAGCATGATTACCGGGGAGCCATGCCGGCATAATTAACAAAGTAGTATCGGCATTCGCTTTAGGATTTGGAAATTCGTGATGATGTCGCTGCGGGATGAGAACTTGACTATTGGAAAATGCAGTTTTAAGCCTAGAAACTAAAGTGGGGTATGAGGTATTATTCTCGATAAAAGATCCATCTATATTCACGACTTTACTCATTATCTTAAAAATATAAAATCTTCTTGTTTAATTTTAAATTGCATAGGGAATCAAGTGTATTTAATGCTCGTGTTACCAATTAGTTCGAATTGAAAAACATAATTGAATTGCCATGCTAAGGATAAGACCGTTATACTTACTGCTACTTATTTCTTTACTATTCTCATGCAGACAAAAACAGGATACCTCGAGTAAGGCATCATTCGAAGATCATTTAAAAACCTTGTTTGAAGATGCAGAGATTACAAAACTGGGAGTCAAAGACCATTTCAAAGAGTGCTTTCACCTTGTCATTAACAGCCCCTATGATTATTCAGATCCTTCTATAGGAACATTTAAGCATCATATTTATGTCTCTCATGTTGATTTTGACAATCCTACCCTATTGATTACCGATGGATATTCTTCCACTAATCGCAGCTCCGAACTCAGTAAAATATTAAGGGCAAATCAGATTATCGTTGAGTATCGAATGTATGGTGAGTCTAGGCCGGACTCAATACCCTGGGAACACTTGACCAATGATAATGCCGTTGAAGATTATCACTCAATTGTCAAAAAATTAAAAGAAGTCTATCAAAATAAATGGATTTCGTCCGGATTTAGTAAAGGAGGAGAAACTGCCTTGATTTACAAATCAAAATATCCCAACGACGTTGACGTCGTAGTGCCTTATGTTGCACCGCTGATCAACGGATTAGAAGATCCGCGAACATGGGATCTGATCCATTCTGTCGGAGATGAGACATGTCGAAAGAAAACATTGCGATTTCAGAGAAACGTCTTGATCAACCGTGATGAGATTCTACCATTATTAGCTCAATATGCCGAAGAAAATCAAATGACTTTCGTAGAGGTTCCCTTGGAAGAGGCATTGGAATATGCGGTACTTGAATTTCCTTTTTCTTTCTGGCAGTCCGGAGGTAATTGTAGTGAGATTCCCAGTGATACCGCTGGTTCAAAGACATTATTTGATTATATAAATAAATCACCTGGGCTAGAATTATATGCTGATGAAGGCTATTATTATTACCTACCTTCATTTTATCAGCACATGAAAGAATTGGGGTATTACGGCTTCGATCTTAACCCTGTCAAAGATTTATTGCAAATCGTTAAAAGTTCGTCGAATGATCGATTTGCACCCAAAGGAATTGATTTATCATACAACCCCGATTATATAAAGAACGTAAGGGACTTTGTAGAATCAAAAGGAGATCGTATACTGTATATCTATGGTGGAAATGATCCCTGGGGCGCTTGCGCACCTAAGCCTCAGCCTCATGTGGATGCATTGAAAATGGTATTAGAAAACGGGCATCATGGAACGAAGATTGTTGATTTTTCGCAGCAGGACCGTGAAAAAATATATGCCAAACTTCAAGAATGGTTGGGTGAGGATTTGAAGATCTATCCACTGTGATTATTGTTTTGTTATCGTAGTGCCTCTTTTTTTCTTTTCAAACAAAAATGAATTTAAGGTTATCAAAGTTAGAGGTGGAAGTCCTTGTTAATCAAAATACTCGGGCAAAAGTCATTCTATATTGGCGTATAACAAAGGTTATATTTTTTAGGTCAATATTAGTTCCTAAATTTAGGTTGTATTGAAAATGTACTTATACCCTCTACTTTTCATACACCGAGTAATCAAAACGTAAATGCGAATAAAATTCAAATGAAATGACGAACCGATAATGCTTTGTCGTATATTTTGATAAAAAGAGAAATGGGAAGAAATAAATATTTAATGGTCTTGAGTTTTGCGATTGTATTCATCGTTTTAAGTTGCACATCACAAGAGAACAAGAAATCCAATCAAGAACTCACCCCTGAAAAAGAGTTAGCCCAATTACGTGCCGAATATCAAGCAAAAAAAGACAGTGCCGGCGGCCATTATTTCAATATAGACTATGAATTAAAGGCGCAAGAAATAAAAAGGAAAATTAAAAAAAAGAAAATCGATTGGAAAGACTGGCCCCTTGATTCTTTTGTAGGAAAACCTTTTATCCCCAATGATCATAGAATCAGAAAAGTATTTTTGGGACGTATTTTAAGAGTCTCTAACTACTTTAGCTTTCCTGGCAGAATTGAATATGCCTATCAAACGATTGATGCTTTCAGTAATGACCAGATGGCATATGTCGGTGAAATATTCCACCATGTCTTTACAATTTGGAAAAAAGGATAAGTACAAAATTACTCTGCAAGGTGAGGAAAAAACTATTAACAGACATTATCCTGATAGATTGGAATTTTATGATGAAAATTATAAACTAACCAAACGCTATAAATTCGTGACTGATGGCTCGTATTCCAAAAAAGAATACTCATTAATAGAGCATGAGCATTTTACCGCAGATGGTGCTGGCCTAAGCCAATATTTTAGTAATAAGAAAAATGATAATTATAAAAAACATACTTCCAAGTATAGGACATTTTATGACGTCCAACATCAGTATAATGGCAAATTTACCATAGTAATTAGTAAATTAATAGCTCTTGATGAAGAAGGTAAATTGCTCAATGTAGAAAGTACGGTAAATGCCTTTGATACTGTTGGAAGCAAGGTAGTCAGCTATATTTCACCTTATCATGACATCAATACTGTTTATATCACTCCCGACCTCAAAAATCTGATTTTCACCTACGGGGAGGGACATAGACACGAAATGAGTCCTTATGAATCAAGAGGTGTTGAACTAATTGATCTTGTTAGTAATCAAAAGATTTATGGAGAATTTGTGCATAATGATAGCGATGAATATTCTTCCGCCATTAATACAAACCCTGTTAATCATAGAAACAGGATTGTATACGACACTAAATACGACAATATTGAGGATACTGGCTATACAGGTACAAATGTCATAATTGATCCAAAAACCAGAACCAAATATGTCTATCACATGACTTTGGAACGAGCGGTTAACACACCCTCATTTATTTTGCAAGATATTCAAATGTATTTCGACTCCCTCGATTACGATGAAAAAATAAACTTTTAACCATGAGAAACACATTATCTCTATTTTTTTTATGCCTCTTTGTTGTCTGCCAATCTCAAATAAGACCATATTACTTCCCTCTTGATAATAGCCTGAATATTGGTGCGGCTCATGAATATCCGACAAATAGGATTGCAGATGATTTTGGTCCAAGAAAACTGGGTGATAATTGGCACGGAGCGATAGACTATAATGTCCATTTAAGTCATACCAGTGGTGTAAACCCCATTTACGGATTCAATGGTGAGAAAGCATTAATTCCGGCATATGATGGTGGACAATAATTTAATGCACAATCTGTATAAAAGTGTAACCGTAAGTTCCGTTCAGGCTGTCTGGCATTATGGGCATTGTTTTACAAATCATACTGGTTCTACACATCCGCAACATGGTAGAGTGCAACTGGTTAAGCCGATAAACGCTTCTAGCAGAGATTATGCTATTGTTTATTATGGTGTGATGGACACTCTTGCATTTGGCAATAAATTTGGTCACGTTAGAGTCAACGCTGGGATGAACCCGAATGGCACAACAAAATTTGATACAATTTTAGTAAATGTATTTGTACCTACTCACCAATCCTTTGCATCTCATGGGGGTTCTGGAGGTTCATATGACCCACATTTGGACTTAAAAATCACAAACCCCGGAGTAACGAATCGTCATGATAGTGTAAGCCATGATCCTTTTGAACTAGTTGATTATGATGATCCGACCTATGATATAAGATTGTTTTGTCAAAGCGACACAAATAAAGTAATAATAAAATATCCAGGAACTCAAACTTTCGGAATTGCCACCCGACCTATTATGCAAGGAGAAAGAAGAAGTGTAAAAAGATATAACACTGCGCTCGACATACATGAAGTTGAATGGCTATTAAAACGCGAATCGGAACAGAATTATAAGTTAATTAAAGGATTCTTCAAAGAATCAGAGATAAGCTTAGGTGCAAGATTGTATACAAGTTTGAAGAATCACCCAAAACCAAACTTCGGTAATTGGACAACTACAGGCATTAATTCTGTCGCTTATAATGGTTTCTCTCATGGTCCACAACCCTGGGATGACTTTTATTATGCGGATTGGACAACGCGAATTCACAAAGACGACGTAATGGACGATGGGCAGAAAAAATACTGTGATTGTCCTACTGAATGCAGATATGAAGATGGCGAGTACTCCTTGAAAACAAGAGTTACTAATGTTAGAGGAGCATATGTAGATGGGACAGATCAATCTTTAAAGCTAGATAACTGGAAGCCTTATATCCAAAGTGTCACTTTACGAGATCAACAAGGAGGACTTTATTATGATAATGAGTGGAGCTGTGCATCTCAATGTCTCACATGGACACAAAATGGAATAGTTTCATCGGTAGATTACAATAGTTTTTTTGGTATATTATACATTCTTACTGTCGAAACTAGTGAATCTTTAAGTGATTTGAGTTTATCTGTTCCTTATCTTAATATTAACAACCTGACATATAGCACTGTTGATAATACAAGAAAAACATGGACGTATGAATTCAATATAACCAATATAGACACTTCAAGAAATGAACTACGTTTTTATTTTAACGGCCAGGATAAAAACAATAATACATTAGTTTCTTTTGACGGAAGTAGTTTGTCAGGGTGTAAAAAAGTTCCCTATCGAAATTCAGATACCACCTGGCTCAATCCTGATAATCTGACGTATGGGATAGACACCATTCATTATCTGACAATTACCTGTTCTGGTCGCCGTCCCGTTGCGGGTGAATCGGAAATACAACTTATAAGTGATTCAACTTGTTTGGCAGATACAGAAGTAACTTCATCATACAGTTTCCTAACTCAAGGTGTGATCAATATAAATCCAGAAGGCGGAATTGCTCCCTATGAAATTGAATGGACAGATGGCAATACAGATTTCTATAGAAGTGGCCTTGATTACGGCACTTACTGTTTTGAGTTAACAGACGCATTTTGTTGTCTAATAGATAGCTGCATAACATTTGGATGTCCGAACCTCTTATTTGATACGACTATTGTGCACCATTGTTCTGGACGTATTAATGGTGAAGGGGAAATTCATTTAGATATTAACTCATTCTGCTCTGTAATTTGGGATAACGGCTCTAGGGAACTTTCCAGATATGGATTAGACCCAGGAATATATTCTGTAAATATTAACCTTGTTGACCCACAAAACCCAGGTAATCAATGCTATGAACAACATAGCTTTGAGATTATGACGATTGACCCTGATATAGAGTTAATTGATTACCTGACCGATATAGAAAAAGATTGCGACCATGATGGTTCAATTGATATAACAGTTTGGAATGGCACACATCCTAACGTGCCGTTACAGTATCATTGGAGTAATGGCGATATGACACAAGACATTGATAGCCTTGAAGCAGGCGAATACTGTTTAACTATTAGTGTTGGAGCCAGTTGTGGGGATCAAGTTCATTGTTTTTTAGTTGAGCCTGCATTTACGGTGAGTCACCATAATAAAGAGGCAATGTATCAACATCCATCCAGTTGTGATGCAGAGGATGGATGGATCAGTAGTTATTCAGTAGATATAGATATTGACCCTCCCACTTCAGTCATACAAAGCAAGTATTTAGAAGACGAGAACAATACTATTATTCCTCCTACACAAACATTTACGCATGACTACATGTGGGAAAATCTCAGAGAGGGACAGTACTACCTTACTTACATTACTGACATGGGGTGTAAAGCACGCGATACTTTTACTCTTAGAGGAAACGATAGACCTGAAAACCATCTTTGGGCAGGATCAGACTCAGCATGTTATGATCTACCTTCGGGTTACGCGTGGATATTTATGGCAGGAACAGATACAATTCAATATGATTTCGAATGGAGTAATGGAGTTGTGCATCAGAATATGTCTTATTCATTAAATGACAGTCTATATACAGGGGATTACTGTGTAACGGTAACTGCTGCAGGGACTAATTGCTCTTGGGATACATGCTTATTTGTTCCAGAACGGGTCTATTACGGTCCTTTATCATTGGAAAATATGATCTCGGAAAAAAGTTGTCCTTTCCAGCAAACAGGAAAGATATGGAGTGAACCAAAAGGAGGAACACCACCGTATCGATTTTATTGGAATCCTGGTGGACCGGGCTATCAAAATAGAACAGATTTGAGTCCTGGAATCTATCAGTTGACATTGGTTGATGACTGTGATAGAGAAGTGCATGATTCGATTGAAGTCGGAGAATATCCTGAAATGATCATTTCGATGCAATCTATTCCAGGATGTCCCGACGATGGAGGAACAGTTATTGCACAGGTGACTGGTGGAAATTCAGGATATATCTATCAATGGGATGATTCCAATAGCTCAACTTCCTCTACTGTTACAGGACAACCTAATGGAAGGTATAAGGTGACCGTAACAGACTCAAAAGGGTGTTATCAAATTGATTCGGTCGATTTAGAGAACTTCCCCGAGATAGAGGCTAGTTTACAAGCTACTGACTTTTGTCGAAATGATTATGACAGTGGATTAATTCCGAATCCATATTATACCGAGTATTATAACTATGGATCGGTCATTATTACTGACTTGGAAGGAGACGGACCATTCGAATTTGAATGGAATAATGGATTTACGTCCCAAAATTTAGGTGCGGTTGCTGCCCCAGGAATTTACCGAGTGACCATAACCGATATTCACGGTTGTACCAAGTCATTTTCCAGTGAGTATGTTGATAATAGTTTCTCATACGAAGAAAAGAAAAGCGATTGTACAGTTGAGTTCTCTTGTGGTTCAACACCTCAAATTCCTTGGACTCGAGAAACTACCAACTGTGGCTGGATAGACTGTTATACTGAGGAATGTGATTGTCCGATATTTGGAAAAATTCAAAAGGAACATGAGTATAGCTGTATTGAACGATTTAATGAAGAGACATGTGACTTAGAAATATTCTTGCCTGACAATTTAACTACTCCATATCAAATTGTTGATGGCCAAAGGAGATCAGGTCAATTTTCTGGAATTTCTGCATCAGGTTGTTATTATTGCTTCGAAGCTACGTATTGTAGAGTTATTAGGGATGGTAAAAGGCTACTTCATTTTATTCAAGGACCTAATTCTTTTCTCTTTACAAAGTTACTGAATCGTGATTGTGGATCAAATAGTGATACAAATTCAAAACAATGTGCTGAAGAGATTCGATGTGGAACAACTAGCCAATTCAGAGTGCTTGGAGAGGAATGCTGTAGAAATTGTAGCCAAAATGGTTCACCAAATCCGTCTTGTCTTGATTCGGGTCATCGACAACGAGTGCAGAATAAATTCTGTGATGACTTACGCATTTTGGTTCCCATTGTATCGGATGATGGAGAAACAACTCATTATGTATTTAATGAGGACCAAAAAGAAGAAGTAGAAAAATTCGTTACAGATATTTTGAATGAAATAGATGGAGAACAACGGTCTTTAGACCATGAGGAGCCAACTTTAATACATGAAAATAGTATGGTTTGTTACCCAAATCCAGTGGTAAGCGAATTGAAAATAGAATTTGAAACTAGTCGAGCGACCAGTTGCGAAATAAATGTCTTTGCATCATCAGGTGTTCGATTAATTTCGACTCCAACAAACGCTTCGGAGGGGCACAATATGAAAAGCATAGACGTTTCTTCACTAACAAAAGGAGTGTACTTTTTGGAATTGAGGCTTGATTCGAATACTAATTATGTACAAAAATTTATTAAGTAATGGAATTTGTTTTAGAAGAGGAGAAAGCGTATGTCAAATAGAATAAATGTACTGGTTACAATTGCTTTATTTTTGTTTTTCTCGGCGTGCACTGAAGAAAAGGAAGTTGTTTTGAATCCGTATGACATCATGATCGGAGAATGGGAGGTAGAATCAGAGTTTGATTGGTATCGTGGAGATACACTTTTCAATTCTACATCGGATTCTTTTATCTATAAATTTTCAGAAGACAACTTGCTCTTCATAAGAAAAAAAGTTCTGTTTTTTATTGATAACGTACCTACTCCAAGTGAGATATGGTACTATACACATTGGTGGATTGATGAAGAGCGTGAAGAGTTATTGTATGCGGAACCCTTAAGTGATGGAGAAATGGGTACTCCATACAATGAATACTTAGGGGAATACGGGAATCTGACGAAATTCAATTTCGAAAAATTTAGTCAAGATGAATTGGTCTTAGAGCGGTACAATTTTTATGAGTATGATGAACAAGTTTATTCTAGAAACTATCAATTTATAAGAATACAATGACGAGAAATTTACTTGTAATCATATTAATGATATTTTTCTTCTTTTCGTGCAAAGAAGAAAAAGTGTATATGTTAGATATAGAGGATTCAATGTTGCGTGACAGCATTATAGGAAATTGGTCCTTTAGCCATAGCTGGCAATGTTATTCTTCAGACACATTGTACAATAATGGTGAATGGAATAAAGATACCTGTTATTTTATCAGAGATTATTTCGGTGGTGATCAAGATTCTTTAGTTCATGAATGGTTTGTCAATTCACAAGAAAGAAAGTTATTACTATATTTCTCTGACACCGAACTTTTCGGGTTTCCTTCTGGATATTATTTCACTCCGAAAATTGAGTTCTTGGATCAAGATTCCATTTGTTTAAAGGAAAGTTATTTTGACAGTTTTTTTGAAGCAGGGGAAGATGTGTTTACGGAATGTGACCGTATGATCACCCTTATAAGATTATAGTAATGCCTATGGCCTTGTCATTATTATCGACATTGTAATTCTTGCGAAATTATTAGAAATAATATGAAGCTTTATTTTCATGCTACTATTGTGCTTTTGATTATTATTACTAATGTCTCAGCTCAAATTCTACCCACAAACTTAATATGCCTTGCGGACAACCTTAACTTCAGAGAGCAACCGGATACTACATCTTCCATTATTGGTCAAATTCAAAATGGTGAGTTTCTGGAATTAATTGAAGTTGTGGTAGAAGACGAAGATTATTTTGTGAATCATTTCAATTTAGAATTGTCATGGCTTAAAGTTAAAAGAGAACATACCGACCAGAAAGGTTATGTCTTTGGAAAATATGTTGGATTTGGGAATACGGCATTTTTAAGATACCAGGACTGTCATCGTATCCAAAAAGGAAACTGGTATGGAATAAAAGGAATTGGAGACCAGTATTTAATTGAAGAGGTTCAACCTTCGATTTCTACATCCGGTGAAGGTTATAAAAGCATTTCTGTTGACTCCAACCAGTACGAAATAATCGTTTGCGACCAGAATTTAATTAAGACAGGTAATAGAAAAAGATTTCTTTTTAAAGAGAGAATTCCGGTTTATGTAAAAGAAGGTGAATCTAAAAGTGAGTATGAAGTATGGCGCAACAATGATTTCAAGTTCAGAATAGCATGTAGCTGGACAAAAAATGAGAAAGGCCATTCAATTTTTTCGCTTGAATTCATCAAAACCGACTTGGAGTCTGGTGAAACATGGATTCAAGATTTAACCAAAGACATCATAGCATATAGCCACTTCGGATTACTAGGGGCCTTGGACATCAATCTGGATGGCACTCCTGAGCTTTTTTTGCATGAGGCCGATAATAGGACGGGAACCTTATATTATTTCAAAAGTATCGGAGGAAAATTGGAACTACAAAGTGTGACTTGGGGATATAGTAAGTGCTAGAGATCCTCAAAATTTTTCAATTAAAGTAAGGATTACGTTATGTTAGACGAATAAATACCGAGATCAAATTTTAATGAAAAAAGGCAATAAACATCTTACTAAGATTTTTGTCCATTCTCTCTCCTTCCATTTCCTTCTCTTTCCCAAAAACAAAAAAGGCCACCAACTTACGTCAATGACCTTCTTTTTGTCGGGGTGGCAGGATTCGAACCTGCGACCCCCTGCTCCCAAAGCAGGTGCGCTAACCGGACTGCGCTACACCCCGAAACAATTTTCTTCATATTTCTGCGGTGAGAGGGGGATTCGAACCCCCGGTACCGATTTCTCAGTACGACAGTTTAGCAAACTGTTGGTTTAAGCCACTCACCCACCTCACCAAAATATTCCTTTGCTGAGTATCTCGCGATACGTTAATCGTGAGTCCATTTTTTCAAAGAATGGCAAATTTAGCTATAATTTGTATTTAAAACAATTATTTTAAGCGTAAGTAAAACTAAGTTGTAATTTTTTTTCCAAATCCTGCACCTCATCTTGATAACTTGAATCAGTATCCATCAAACTTTGTACCGTATTTATGGAATAAATTACGGTCGAATGATCCCTGCCACCGAAGGAGTCTCCTATTGATTTTAAAGACATATTGGTGTAGTTCTTAGCCAAGTACATCGAGGTTTGGCGTGCAACTACAACATGCCGCTTTCTCGTTTTATCTTTCAACTGATTGATTTCAACATTGTAAAAAGAAGACACCAATCTCTGAATAAAATCTATTGTAATTTCTTTCTTCGTCTCCTTGACAAAATTTTTCAAAACTTTTTTTGCCAAGTCAATATTGATCTCGTTGTCATTGAGCGCACTTTGAGCAATGAGGCTTGCCAAAATTCCCTCTAGCTCTCTAATGTTATCCTTTATGTTATAACATATGTATTCAACGACATTCGCTGGGATATAAATTCCGGCTCTTTCGGCCTTCTGACTAAAAATAGCCATTCTTGTTTCTAAATCCGGGGCTTGAACATCTGCCGTAAGTCCCCACTTAAATCTGCTGATTAGCCTCGCTTCCATGCCCTCCATCTCGTTTGGTGTTCTGTCACTGGTCAGTATGATCTGCTTATTGTTCTGCTGCAGTTGATTGAAAATGTGAAAGAATATCTCTTGGGTTTTTACTTTATTCGCTAAAAACTGAATATCGTCTACAATCAATACATCCATCAGTTGATAGAAGTTGACGAAATCCGTAACGGAATTATTTCTTATCGATTCGATGATTTGGTTGGTGAATTTCTCCGAACTAACATATACTACCCTTTTGTTCGGTCTTTGTTTGAGTACTTCATTACCTATGGCCTGAGCCAAATGTGTCTTTCCTAGACCCACATTTCCAAATATAACCAAGGGGTTAAAGGCCGTATTACCCGGCTTTTTACCGATCGCCATTCCCGCTGATCTCGCTAAACGATTACAACTCCCCTCGATGAAATTTTCGAAGGTATATTCCTCTTTAAGGTTCGAATTAAACTTAATTCTCTTAATTCCTGGGATTACAAACGGATTCTTGATTTCCTTAGAACCGTATCCCATTATCTTATTCCTCTGACTAGCTCCGATCTTGCTCTCTTCCTTCTGTAATTTCTTTCCGTCTACCAATATCTGATACTCCAATGAGGCCTTTGGCCCTATTGCCTCCTTTATCGCTGTACTCAATACTGCTACGTAGTGCTCTTCCAGCCACTCGTAGAAAAACTTATTTGGTACTTGTATGGTAAGAATATCATTTATTAAGGAAACCGGCTTAATCGGTTCAAACCAAGTTTTATAACCCTGCTCGCTGACATTTCTGCCTATAAACTGAAGACAGCTTCGCCATGCGACTAAATGCTCTTTTTCTTTAATCACAAAAAACTCAATTAAACTTATTCATTCATTTACCCCGTAAAGACATTCTGAAAAAAATCGAAAAGCATCACTTTTTCTTTCCATATCACGGCTTGCAAATATTCAATTTTTTTTTCAATTATAAAGAATATTTCTCCGCCTTTTTGACAAAAAAATTTGACTAAAATCAGGTCAAAAACTAAGTCATTATTTTTCAACAACTTACAATAAGTTAATTCAAAATAAAATTTGAAAAAATCAAGGAATTATATTTCGGTATGAGCCATTATTGGCAAATTAAATAGCGAAACGCTGACTTACAAAAGCTTATATATTTAAAAATATAATTATGTTTTTAGGTTTTAGTGAAAGTTTCAAAACAACAATGTAACCTTATGATTAACAATATATTAAGTTATAATATCTAGATTATTTTTGAAGGCGCCTAAATTTCAATGTTTTTATGGCTTATTTGACGAAGGCTAAAAGGCTTTTTTCTGGAGTTAAAAGCAACATCTATTCGACCTAAGATCAGACCTGCCCAACCCACCTGATTGATCAGAACATTTTGAGCATTTTTATTCTTTACCGTTCGAGGTTCACTCATAAAACTATGGGTGTGTCCCCCTAAGATAATATCTATATTCTCCGTTAAGGCCGCGAGTTTCATATCAGATATTTTATTGGTTTTGTATTCTAAGCCTAGATGAGATAATAGAATGACAAGATCGCAATCGTGATCCTTTTTCAATGTTGCGGCGTATCGATTTACAGATTTTATAGGGTCCGCGTATTCCGCATTACCGTATAATGATCTAGGGACCAAACCTTCCAACTCAACACCAACTCCTGTGATTCCAATTTTGAGTTTTCCCTTTTTTATAATCTTATAGGGTAAAACAATATCATGTAAGGGAGTATCTTTCAATATATAATTGCAATTCAACAAAGGAAAAGATGCATTTCTCATATTTTCTCCCAATAATTCGATCCCAGCATCGAAATCATGATTTCCAATCGTCCCGGCATCATAAGCCAGTTCATCCATTACTTCTATCTCCAACTTCCCATTGAAAAAGTTAAAATACGGTGTTCCTTGCATCATGTCACCGGCATCTAATAGTAGTACATTATCTCTCTCCGATCGAATCTTATCAATAAGCTTTTTGCGAGACACCGCCCCACCCTGCGATGGATACCTTCGATGGTCAGAAGGAAATGGATCTATTCTACTGTGAACATCATTCGTGTGCAGAATCGTCAATGTTTCAAGTTTTTCAGTTCGCAGAAACTGCGACGCAGGGACTAAACCCAGCCCAACAACAAATCCGTATTGCGCGCTATCTTGTAAGAATGTCCTTCGATTCATTTGGTTGTATTATTATTCGAAAATGATAATTCTTCCGTTTAACTCGGCATAAACTTTTCCATTATCTGCCTGAAGTTCTTCAATGTGTTCTATAATCTTATCCCTCATCAACCAATCAAAATATTCCTTATCCCAGTCAGCCATAAAACTGCATCCATCACCACCGTTAGCCATATAATCATTAGCAAGCAAGGTGTATCTCGTTCCAGGCTTGACCAGTTTACCATTGATCAAAACGACCAGCTGATCGGACTCCTTGGTAATCTGGACCCCATTGCTAACAGGCCAACCTCCCATACCCATCATATGTCGCATCAATTCCATGAGCTGTTCTCCTGTCACTTGGCACAAAACCAAGGTATTATCGAATGGCATCAATTCGTACACATCACCCAGCGTTATCTCTCCCGAATCAATAACCGGGACCCGAATTCCACCATAATTCATGACGCACAAGTCTATCTCTGCCTCTAGCTCCTCCTCTGCTTCCTCAAGAAGTAAATCTGTCATAAAATTGCCTAAAGTACCTTCTGGCTGCATTTTATTTAAAGGGACAATACCATATCCAATCACTTTGGACATTTTGGATTCAAGCTCCTTTCTGTAGGGTGTGATTAAATTTTCCAGCTCTTGATCCGACAGGGTCGAATTGTTTACCTCAACCTCCTCATATTGATAGTAAAATTCTTTTCCTTTGAAATTCTTATTGCAGGATAAGCATGTTAATAAGGGCAATACAAGGAGTAGAACTCTCAGGAAATTCATAAAAGTATTTTAGTTTCTTCTTTAATAGCTTTACGAGCTGTGTTCAGCGCTTCATCGTTCTGAGAACCAATGTACCAATTAATTTTCTCAATCAGTTTAATCGCCTCATCATTGTCATTCAGTCCTTCTTTTAAATTGCTAAGCAGGTTGATCTGATGATCTCTAACCGTCTTGATGATTTCCCATAAGCGGTCCGACACATAAAGTTGCTGAGTAATATTGTGTTCTAATTCTTCTTGTAATGCGATCAACATGGTATAATAAAGTTCGCGAACACTCATCTTAGCTTGATGAAAACGATAAACCATGCTTTGCAGATCTATTCGTTCTATATAGAGTGCCATTCTCTCAAGGGCTTGTAATCTGAGTTTCAGCTGATGAGAAGACCTCTGCTCACTGATTTTTGATTGCAATATATTGCGGATACTGCGGCTTTGGCTTTTTATAGTCCTAGTAAACAAAAAGTAAAAGAGCAGAAGCGGAAGAACTATTTTCAATAGATCAAGAACATGGTACCACCAGGAATTCATAAATGAATATTTTTGCACTAAGTTATGAATTAGTAGTAATTTAGAGTCAAAATAATCTGGCGAAGAATTGAACTATAGGATTATTATTTGCGTTTTAATACCAAATTAAAGAAAAGATGTCTACTACCAGTACTATAAAAAAATGTCCTGTTAATATAACACCACAAGCAGTTGAACAACTATTGAGGATCAAAGAAGATCAGAATATAGCTCAAGAGTATGTACTTAGAATTGGTGTTAAAGGAGGTGGCTGCTCTGGCTTCCAGTATATTCTTGGTTTTGATGAGCTAAAAGATGGAGATGAATTATATAGCATCAACGAAGACCTAAAAGTAGTCATCAAAAAATCTCATGGCCTTTACCTGGCCGGAATGGAAATTGACTGGTTGGAAGGATTAGATAATCGAGGATTCAGCTTTAACAATCCCAATGCCACAGATACATGTGGTTGTGGAACTAGTTTTTCTGCCTAATTTCTTTCGTCGAAGGGAATAATAATTCCTTTTTCTACATAATCTTTTAAGCCATTTAGAAGAAGAGCCCAACAAAAAGAGGATCTTCTGAAATGAGCGTTGCACTGCTGCCAGCCTTTATGGAAAAACTTAGCTAGTACTTCTCCATTGGTTTCTTCCAGGTTAAAACCAAACTGTGTTGTAGACCAATCTTTATCAGAACTGGTCATTTTAACATGAAAAGACTTATTTTCTTCTAGCTTGATCACCTCTCCCTTCCAGTCGTATTCCGGCCCAAAATAGAAGCGATATGTCTCTGACAGCTTTCTCTCTCCTGAACATTCTAAGGGCCACCAATTGATCAGCTCAGCAGGAAGACTGAAGGCATCATAGACTTTTTCTAAAGAAGAATTAATGCTAACATCATGGTAAATATCGAAGCTCATGGGTAATTCATCATTAATTAACAAAAAGGCATGACTGACCCATTAAACTAAGGCCACACAACATTAAATATAAGCTTTTTCCTAATTCCGGATTTTCCGACAACCTGAAGTTCGTGTTCCCCCGGTTGAGGCAACATGTTCAAGAGATGTTCTTGACCTGCTGTTTGGTCCAGATACCTTCCATCCAGAAACCAAAAAACTACTTCTGATTCTAAACCGCAACTGAGTTCGGCGATCAATTGTCTTCGCTCACCATTAGACTCAACTGGTAAAACAATATTGCTTTGAGGTCTGGGGTAAATGAAGTCGATTAAATTTGCTTCCGACTCTCCAATACATTCCTGATGTATGGACGGAAGTAAAAAGTAATTAGGATTTTCTTTCTTATAATAATGGCTTATCAATGATGGCAACTGAAATATAGTATCCCGGGGTTCGTCGGATTTGAGGCAAGATTGCGGCTTCCAAAATCCGTCTTCAGTATGCTTCCCTGCAACATGATAATTACATACCTTCCATCTTTCTGATAATCGGTCAACCGAAATTCTTTCTTTTGTTATGCACAATGGTCCAGCTTTCTTTCCAGAGTCAGAACAGATTTCAATATGCTTTTCGAATTCTTGCCCCTTACCAATTTCCTCGGAATCAGTCAGGCTATTCATGATATCGAAAAAGATAGGGGCGGCCTTGTTAATTCCGGTTAATCCTTCCCTGGATTCTCCATCTTCGTTCCCAGTCCAAACTCCAACAGTATATCTACCATCAAAACCTATGGT
The DNA here is from genome assembly GCA_965230755.1 of Saprospiraceae bacterium. Taxonomy (GTDB): domain Bacteria; phylum Bacteroidota; class Bacteroidia; order Chitinophagales; family Saprospiraceae; genus DATFJT01. The sequence continues at coordinate 270,580 of CBDDLT010000015.1, forward strand.
CCAAGCATCCCGGAATCCATAACTAGTGCCTGTTTTCCAAGCTATTTTCCTTCGCGAAGCCAAGCGCTCCCAACCCATTTGACTCACGGGTCGTGATAACTCCGACATCGCCTTGACCATATGATTGAGCGCAAACGAGCTCAATGAATAGTTGCCCTGACGGACTTCTTCTCCCTCTTCTATTCTAAAATTACTAAAGCTACTGTCGCCATTATGATACGAACCATTGACTCCGTGATAGGCCTGAACCAGACTGAATAAATTGCTCTCTCCGCCACCTAATATGATGGACAATCCATAGTGTTCTGCTCCCTTATTGAGATAATCCAACTTTAGATTGGCTAGATGATCGTAGAATGCTCTGTAGCCCACTAAATTTAGACTTCGCACTGCAGGAATATTGAGCGATAGATTGATCATATTGTTCAATGGAACGGCCCCACGAAATTTTTTGTCGAAATTTTGAGGTTGAAATCCATCGATAATAGTTGGAATATCTCCTACTAATTCCTCTGGCAATAAAAAAGATTTATCCAGAGCGTATCCGTATAAAAAAGGCTTTAGCAAACTTCCATAACTTCTGGGTGCTTGATTTAAATCCAAAAATCGAAAATTACCCTCATGATCGGACAAATTCCCAATATACGCTACCAGTTCACGATTACGCGAATCAACAACCATGGCTGAAACCGCCTTAATTCCATCATTGCGAAGTGCATTGAGCTGATTTTCAAGTAATCCTTGAATTCGAAGATTAATCTCTTGATCTATCGTGCTTTTAAAAATATTTTGATCCGGAAATTTTTCAATCAAGTAATTCAATAGGTGAAGTCCTTGAATAGGAATCAATACTGGTCTATCGGGAATTTCTTCTGCCAAATACAATTTTAATTCACTAGAATCGAAATAGTTCTTTTTGGCCAACTTTCTTAATAGGGCATTTCTCTTGATCAGAAGTTCTTCTCTATTTTTTCCAGGATGAATTAGCGCTGGGGCATTAGGAAGAACAGCAAGTGTGGCTGTTTCTGCCCAGCTCAATTGATGAAGATCCCTGCCATAATATCTCCAAGCAGCTGTTTCCGCACCTATGACATTACCACCAAAAGGAGCCAGTTGACACCAGTGATGAAATATCTTTCGTTTGGACATCTTAAGCTCTAGCTGCACTGCTCCTAGTATTTCCAATATTTTTTGCCAGTAATTTCTCTTCCCCTTTTGCCTGGACATTCTAACTACTTGCATGGTTATGGTACTTCCGCCACGGACTATTTTACCCTCTTTGATGTTTAGGTAAAAAGCCTTTATCAAAGAAATGGGATTAAATCCGGGATGAAAATGGAAGTACGAATCTTCAAACTCTTTAACACAGACAAAGAGTTTTTCGGGGTTTTCACTGTACTGGGGAAAACGCCATTGATCATCCAACGCAACTTTGGCCGCCAGCATCTGCCCACCCTTCGAAAGCAATACTTTAGAGAAAGGACTAGAGTTGAGCGGTACTCGAACACTGAAAACAAGCCCAAATAAAACTATAAGGACCACAAGAAACCTATAATACAGGCGCCTTTTTCTACTCAATGATTACCGTATTGGACTTCACAATCGCTTTGACATCTCCGTTGTACATATGTTCGCACACGATGGCCGGCTGCACAAACTTTCCTTCGAATGCAGCAGTTGCTTTGAAATAGAAAGTTTTCGAGTCATTAGGACCCACACTAAAAAAAGTATACACCCTGTCATCTCTATAATCCTGGTGTTCATAAGAAGCTTGGTCCGGAAATTTAACGGTCTTATTAACCCGGGGATTGATCAATTCAAAACCGGAAGGCATCTTTAAATTTAGAGCCAGGTTTTTTTGTTCTATTGGACCAGTATTGGTCACAGTAACCCGGTACATTTGCTCCTCCGCAGCATTGAGTTTTAAAGGAGACCCCAATGTATTCAGGTTTGTATTAGCCAAGCTCACATTCATGCTAATTTCCTGACTTTCATTCCTTTTTATCCTCTCTCGAGGAACAAAACGCTTGATGTGATCTACAACAATATCCGATTTGCCAAGGTTATTTACCTCGATGTCTTTATCGAAAAACTCTTTATCCAATATTATTCTTAGAGGTTCCCAATACGATTTTCGATAAACCTCTTTCGTCCCATCTATATCCACTTCGAAATGGATTTCATTTTGAAATGATGCTTTATTCTTATTGAGATATCGCGAGCAAGCCAAAAAGGCATGAGCCTTTGTCTGAGTATTAGCATAGTAGGAATTGTTTAACTTTTCTACCATATAGAAGTAATACTTTTCCAACAATTCCTTCTTGTTTTCAAATGTAGAAATTACGTCAACGATGAGGGCCAGATTCCGGCCCGAACCTCCATAGGTATAATAAGAAAAAGCCGAATTCTCCTTTTCCACAAGCGCCGTATTGAGCAGTTGATTGGCTTTTTCGTCAAACCCGGCCAATTGATAAGCTCCTGCCAGCAACATAAAGGTCAATTGCTGTGGACTCATAGACTTACTCAATCGATTCATGGCACTCATCACCGGTTTACCACCTTTAGCCAAGACAAATAGTCGATAAGCTTGTATCATTTCTTCATTGAGCTGAATCCATTTACTAGAAGCCTCATGCACAGACCATTTTTCAGCCACATCCCGCTGTTTTTTCAGCCATGAATTCCACATTTCATTGGGAACTTGAAAGCCTTTATTTCGAGCCTCTTGCATGAAATACCCTGTATAAATTTCTGACCAGCTGTGGTAATAAGATCCGGACCTCCAAGTAGCAAATCTTCCTTGTGAATTTTGGAAGGATTTGAGTTTGGCAATTGTCGCACCAACATAACGCTCCCTATCCTGTTTCTGAATCGGGGTCAACTCCAATATATCATCCAAAAATAATTGTGAAAATCCCGCGGAAACAGTTTGCTCCAAGCATCCGTAAGGATAGCGAATCAAATCCTCTGCGTACTCGGTGATCTTAGGTAATTTCAAACCCGAAACGATGATTTTGTGCTTGGCATAATCGGGAAATGGCAATGTTTCTATCTTTTTGTTCCATTCTTCACCTTCGTTTAAGGAAGCGGTTTCAGTGATGGAGGTATAAGCATTAGGGAAGTTGACCATGATGTCTGTCGTTTCTTCCATCTTTTTTCCTGAGCCCTCAACATTCAGCGTGAATTTTAGTTTTCCTGGGATCCCTTTCACCTTGATTGGAACTTTTGTTAGGTCCTGATTGTCTTTAAAATTCATCTGCACAGAAGGTTTAACTAGCTCGACCCTTGATTCATCTGACTTAACTTTGAGTACAACGTTTTTGATTTTTTCATTCTCTCTGAATACAGTAACCGGTAGACTGAGTTCATCTTCTAGATTAAGACTTCGAGGAAATTGAGTCTGGAGCATAAGTGGGCTTTTTACCCGAATGAATTCCTCTTTGCTCGCAAAATCCTTATCCGTACATGCTACCAACATTACCCTCACTTTTCCGGCGTAATTCCCTAGATCCACTTTGTGCCGCTCCACTTCTCCTTTATTTAAAGTATAAGGCCCAAAAAATTTAAGAACAGGCTTAAATCTGTTAAAATCCGCCAATACATCAGCCTCATAGGCATCATCTCCCCCTATGTTTAGAATGGCGGCAAAGTTTCCTTTGAACTTATTCATCAGCAACTTATAAATATCCCAGGTTCCAACTTGCAGTGCCATATGTCCCTCAAAATGCTTTTTTGGATCCGGCGTCTTGAATCCCGACAAATTCAACAGACCCTCATCCACTACGGCCAGTGTATACTGCATGGGTTTGCCCCCCTTTTCCGAGACTGCTATGTCAAATGCTTTCTGAACCTCAGCAGATTCTGGTAGCTTCAGGACCGGCTCCAATGCGATCTTCCGCTGCTGTACCTTAAGTTTTTGAACGGAATACATTCTCGTTGGCCGATCATTGTTTTGTTCGCCATAGGGCTGAAGCAATGAGATATGTATATGTACTCCGGGATACCAGGATTCGTCTGGATATACACTCAATTCTCTGTTATTAGGGCTAAGCTTCATCCAGAAAGTCTCTATTATTCTATCTCCCTGTTCGATACTGATCAAAGCCCTTGCTTTAGTGAACTCAGGGAATTTCAAAATGACTTCTTCTCCTACCGTGCTTTCATCTTTGCTTTGTTCTACCCACAATTGATCTGGGCTATTCGTCGCATCAGCTCTTGCATTATCCGAATACACATTGTAGTGATAGGACGATTGATGCCCGCTTTCAATATCTTCACAGACTATCTCAAATACACCTCTTCCAAATTCTTCTTCGAGATGTTGAAAAGCCGCTTTTCCATTTCTCACTGTTATCGTCTGATTGCTTAATTCCTCCCAGCTCGATTTTGATTTATAATACGATCGTCGTGACAAGCTGTACTGATCCATCCACCACGACTTGCGATGCTTTCTTAGAATTATCCGAACATTCCTGTTGCCCTGAGCTAATTCTCCGTCTCTGTTCAAGATAACGATGGGCAAGTCCAACTGACCCTTATCAAAATCCAGGCATCCTCGCCAGGCCCTACCCTTCCTTTTTAGAATACCGACATAATGCTCGAATGGATCGATTCTAAAACTCTGCACTTCCTGATTAACTCCTCCACCCTGAAGGTTTATTTTTGCTTCTAGGCGCATTCGACTTCTAGACATTAGTTTCTTCAAGTCCATGCTCGAATTGACTTCCAGTACCCCGTTACCATCAAGAGAAGAGACATTTAGTGGTATGTTATCAGGGAGTTCCTTGTTCAAACTAAAGCTGTAATTTGCCCATTTCGGAAATGGCTTATTCCACTTCGAGATCGAATTGTTCAGCTCTACTTTAGCTCCTTTGACTACGAAACCGTTCAAATAACTCAACTTTGCCTTGCCTTTAAAAGAATTGTCCTTGATAATTCGATCTTGTTCATTATTGATCGTGTATTTTATCTCAATATCGTTGGGCTTAACGGTCTCGATAGGAATGGTTTTATTGATTAGCTCTGCTCCTACTTTTAGTTTGGCCTGATAATTACCGGTCTTAGCATTCAGATCTGTTTTTGTAGAAAACGAATACAAGTATTTTCCTTTTTCATGAAACTGCTTTTCTCTGTCTATAAGTACACCTTTATGATCGTAGAACTCGAATACAAGAGGGATACCTGCTGGAAGGTTTGAGGTCCTTCCGTTAACCATCAAATTCAAATAAATACTGTCTCCCGGCCTCCATACACCTCGATTGGTATAAACGAATAAGTCCCTTTTCGATCCTGAAGTACCGGAAATCGGAAAAGCAGACAAATCATTGGCATTATCTTGAAGAAGAGATAAAAAGACCTTTTGTCCATTATTTTCAATGGAGGCAACAGCAGCATGATCTCTTTTTTGAAAGGAACTAAAGCCCTGATGATCCGTAGTTCCGGAGAACATTTCTATCCCTTGAAAGTTAAACAACTCCACTTTGGCGTTCTGAATTGGTTCAAGAGAAACCAGATCAACTGCAGCAATGCTTACATTGTCTTCGCCCTGCTTTACAATAACTCCCATATCACTGGCCTGAACCTGGAGAATCTCTTCATTTCCTCTCAAATAATAACTAATCTTACATGGATCATCTCTTTCTCTCCATTGATAATAGTATCCATTCCTTCCATAGGAATAGTAATCGTAATAGCCTCTTTTTGCACTTTTTTCCCACTTATTCAACTCCAGATCAAGGCTCGAACTTAGATCCAATTCTCTAAATGACTCATCGCATATTAGGCGTGTATTTTGTGGTCCGAAGTGAAGACTTATGGCATATAATGAACCCGCTGTTCTTTTAAACTTATCGGTAAGATCGATGCCGTAATGTTCCCATTCTCCGGTATTTTTTCCCAAAGGATTGAGAGCAAGCTCCTCTACATAAACTGGAACTCCCAAACGAAATATCTGATCCATGTTATGGTGTTGAATACTATTCCAAGCCAGATAATGACGTATATTTTCCTGTGGAATTTCGATAATTTTAATTTCTATCGACTTTAGATTTCTAGTTCTAATGGGAATTTTTACTTCTTGTGAGCTGGGTATATAATTGCTCTTATCTACAAACTCCGCTGCCGGTTTTACCATGGGTGTTTGAATGGTAAAATTCAGATTCGAAGCAAGTTTTTCTCCTGTTATTGCTTGTATTCCTTTCGAACAAGTGATTTTGATCTCCTCTTTATTAGACTGATCATCTAGGTAGAACTCTATGATATTATCTCGAATTTCAGGATTGATTGGTTTTCCTTCTACCTGAATCATACCAGACAAATTTTGATTGGGGTCCAATCGCCTGGAAAAATACAATTTGAATTGGTTCGAAGCGGCTATGTATTGGTCGAATAGAACTCCAAACTTCTTAAAATCTTCTACTTCAAACATTTTTATGCTACCCTCCCCTTCTGCATTGATGGCCTTGCCGCTCCATTCTATCTTTGACTTATCCGATAAGTCATTATCATATTCGACAATAACTTTAAACTGTCGATCTCCCAAAGGACTTATTCTTATTTCTTTGCTATCTGAAAAGATACAAGCCCTCAATTTCTCTGCGTCCACCTTATCCGCACTTGTAGCATTCAGCACGTACTGATAATTTTCATCTCCCTTGACCTCAATTCCTTCCAGATCAACATTTAAGTACTGCTTTACGATTTGAAAAGGCAAGACCAAATCTTTCTTGAACTCATTCGAATTAAGAGCACTCAATTTCAAATGGGCAGTATAGTTTTCTCCATTCTTAAAGGATTCTTTGGGAACGAAAACCAGTTGATTGCCATCGAGAACATCCCAATCACCTTCAATTTTTGGAGAAATAGAAAAGTACTTGTTCCAATCCTCTATCTCACCAGGCAAAGAAGACTTAAAAATATATTTCAGCGCTTCCTGAGACGAAATTGTTCCTCGAGTATAAGCGATCAGATAATTCTCTACAAGTTGATGATCCGATAATTCCTGCTTCTTTTCACAGGACAACAATAGAAGAAAACCAATAATGATACTGGGATAAAAGATGATTTTCACAAGGCAAATATTGAAGGATAAAACAATGCAAAAAGATAAGCATTTCTTCTAGCATTGATGAGCCAATAAGCCATTATCTTTCAATATAGGATTGTGATATTTCCCTTGTGAATATATTCCAGATCCCCATAGCACCCAATTCGCAAATAATAGGCGTATACATCAGGACTAAGTTTTTTACCATTATAATAGCCGTCCCAGCCCTCATTGATGTCGCGACTTTCGAATACCCTCTCTCCCCATCTATTGTATATAGCAATGTAAAACTCCTCAGCTTGATCCGTCATAACCTTGTAGGTATCATTCAGCAAATCGCCATTAGGCGTAAATGCATTAGGAATATAGATGTGCGGAGGCTTACATTCATTCACCACATCGATCAAAATGCTGGCCGTATCTACACATATTCCCTGCCTTGCCGTAACCGTATATCGTATGGTTCGAACGGGTGAAGCAACCGGATTATAAATGGTAGAATCCGATAAGTATATACCGGGACTCCAGTCATATTCTAAGGCTTCATTTCCGGGAACAACAACCAATTGAGTGGACTCTCCTGGTCGAATCTGCCCCGGATCGGCAAAAACTCTTAAACTATCTATAAATTCCGCAATTACTACCGTAGTACTCAAATCAATGGTACAACCGGACTCGTGCATCAACTCTACGAAATAGTCCGTGGTCTGATCGGGTACAATCTGAACAACGGAACTGTCCGTCACCCCTTCTATGCTGGGATCATCCTGCCAAATAAAGCTCCACTCCTCTTCGGAATCTACCACAATTGCCAGGATCGTATCAATGGGACGTTCACAGATGTACAGTATTTCCGGTAATTCTGCATTTAAATCGAGAAAACGTATTTGAATAGAATCCGAGATCGTACAACTTCCCTCATCCAAAAATCCATATTGAAAGGCGATATTTCTATCTCGATCTATCCATAATTTCAGGCTATCTCCAGTCTGAATACTCCTATTCTCATCAATATCATACCACTCAATACCCAATACTGAATCTGCTCCGAGGTCTAGGCAAATTGAATCGGCAAAACACAGACTAGTATCTACAATAGGATCGTATAATGGAAGGTTTAGAACTTCTATTCGAACAGAATCCATATTACTACAAGCGGTATCTCCTAGGATGTTATAATTGACGAATAACCATTCATCATTAGCGCCGCTCCATATCGGAATTTCAGGATCAGAAAAATCAATATTATCTCCTGGAGACCAATTGAACTCAACGTTGGGATCAATCACGAAATTCAAGTTGAGCTCATCTCCTTCGCATACCACCAATGTATCTGGAAAGTTCAAAAAGACTTGTTCACTAATGTTAACGGACCAAATCATTACTGTTTCACAAACACCATTCGAAAAAACATATCGAAAAACATACTTCCCTTCCTGATTTATTCCTCTATAGTTCAGTAATTGGTCCTGCCTATTCAAAATAATGCTATCTCCTCCTGGGTAAGCTCCAGGTCGTCTTATCAATTCAACATTTTCAAACTTGTAATCATCCTCTATACTTTCAATATAAGGCAGCTGAAGTTCTGCGTTATTGATTGCAGAAAGACAATATGATACCGAGTCTGTGGTCGTAGTGGGTATTATTTCTTTTAGAATATAAATATTATCACTGAGGCCGCAATCCACAGACTGCAGTTCACCTTTTAAAACATATTCTCCATAGGGCAAATTCTCTATAAGGATTGCTCCATTTTGTAAATGACGAAGATCAAAATTAACCGATGGCGTGATGGTCCAAAGCACAGAATCCGCTAAATACTCTGTTCGGCTAATAACAATTGGCTCATCTCCACATACAATAATGGTATCCTCCGCTATCTCAAACTCGACATACTCCAATTCCACTAAATCAGAAGAGGAGATACCACAAGAAGGGTCCTCCGCAAAAACAGACCAATCCAATACAATCCTACCGGGATCAGATAAGCTTATCGTTGTTTTATTACTATCAGGAGATTCGATATCATAGCTGAGATTTTGTGGAATCGCTTCAACTATCGACCAAATCCCTTGTAAGTCTTCAGGTTGACCGCATAATGTAAATACTGCGCTATCCGCACAAATGCTTAGATCTTCTCCAGCCCAGGCCGCCGCCTGAACCTCCGATAGTTTGACAACTTTGGACTCAGCGATTTCTTGATATCCACAATCACTATCAAAAACAGCATTCATTATGAAGGAATATTCTCCTGTTTCGAAGAATACGACCAGTATTGTATCCTGATCGTCTTGCAGCATTTGAGGTGGTGTTCCATTGGGTATTTGACTTTGCAAAGACCATGTAATGTCCGTGCCATCCGGCAAAGGCCCTAAAGTCACTTCGACAGTATCGGGAAAATTCGCAGAGCAATCCGTAAACGGAGATAAGTCCAATGGAAAACTCAAAAAATCTTGTTTAAATACCACGGTATCTCTCACAACATTAGGGCATTGTTCGTTTTCAACTGTCCATATAAATGTGAGAAAATCTCTGGTTGAAGCTCCGGAAACCGTCACTTCTACATTGGTTGAGTTCGAGTTTGGGGAAAAATTGGCCGTACCCGTTCCCAAAAAAGACCAAGTACCTGTATTTCCATTACCGGGGTCTTCCGCCTGCAAAAATAAAGGGAAAGTAAAATTGGACGTAAAATTAATACATGAATCCTGAGTTATTATATCTGCAGTTAAAAATGCAGCATCTATTACCTCAATAAAAAGTGTATCACTTTGAGATCCACATCCATTTTCTGCGGTAAATAAGAAACTGTATTCTCCTGGATCAGATAGATTTTGAAATACTATTCGATCGTCCTCTTCAGACCAAAACACGGGATCACCTGATAGCTGACTCCATGAACCAAAAGGCAATGAATCTGAAGTAAAAAATTCAAATTGATCCGATGCGCATAACACTATCTCCGGGCCAAGGTCGAATTCAATGGGTACTGAATCAGATATAACGACATGGACCTGATCACTTTCCCAACGACCATTACACCCCACTCCATCCACAAAATAACCGGTATAATTCAAAACATATTCACCGGGAACCAAATTGGTCAATAATGGATTTTTACTGTTAAGATCATCAAAAATTACCGGTGGAGCTCCAGTGGGTGCCTCTTGAACAGACCAAATGCCATTGTTTAAGTTTCCTGCTAGCTCAACACTATCTACTCCACAAGGCACAATAATATCAGTACCGGCATTGGCCATTAACGAATCTTTAAAAATTACTTCAATGTCCAATTGATGTTGAATCCAGCCAGCACAGGGATATTCAACACTTATACTAATCGTATAAATTCCAGGTCTAGTAACTTCCGTACATTTCAAACTAAACAGATTACTTTTGCCCAAATAGTCAGAAAAAAATTCTCCTTCATAATCCCGATTATTCATTGAAAAGCACAAAGAATCATCCTCTGGTCTCCTAATCGTATTTTCTACTATTTCGAATTTTATACTGTCTTCGTCATCAAAACCTGCAGGAAAAGAAATCAATTCGAAGTAATGCTTTTGTTTCAAAAACTGAAAAGTATCTAATTCAAATGCACCAGAAACATCTACTAGGTCTGCACAAAATCTTAGTTCATCCCTTCTGCCACCATTGGTCATTACGAAATCCGTTGAAGCAAATATGTTAATTCTATAGACAAATAGGACTTGGGGACAATAACTCTCCTCCTTGAGATTATAAGCAAATGAATATGAACCGGGTGATAAGTCAGTTATTTTTAAAACCAACAATGATGGGTCAATGATTTCCACTGGTTTACCAAAACTCTGGCTCCATTCCGCATCCAATCCCGGGTCAGTTATATCAGGAATTAATATCATCGTATCGCTTGGCTCTATCTCAGAAGCACAAAGAAATATCGAGGAATCTTTAACCTCGAAAAGGACTGGAGAGAACATGGCATTCATATACAATTCCAGTATGGAAGTATCCGTACCACAAAATCCGTTATTAACAAATTGTATTTTATAATCCCCAATAATTGGATTACAAATTCTATAGGTAGCATTCAGCTTATCCGGATCATATTCGAAACCTTCCGGTGACTCAATTACACTTAGTTCATAATCCGTAGTATGCATGCATTGATCTATAATGAACTGATAACAGCTGTCACAATCCAGATGCCGATGTCTCAGTTCCGGTTCTTCATAGGAGTAATACTCGAACTCTATGATATCGCTTGCAGAACATCCATTCGAGGTACTAACTGTATATCTTAACTTGACTCTTTTAGTATCACTATATAGCCTATCTCCAAAACCACAGAGAATGGTCATTTCAGGGTCATAAGTGTTAAAACTAGACAGAATTACTTCGCCACTGATTATTTCCCACAACACTGTCTCGCCAGCTCCAGGTTCATTTCCAAGTATTTGCAGAATATGGTTGACTGGTACACAGCCTAAGTCATTAACGGGCTCAATATTTGCTTCAGGCAGGGTATTTACAATATAGACAACTTCCTGAAAGGTTTGGCCCAGGTTACATTCTGCACTAAGCCTAAAGACATAAGTTCCAACGACATCAGCTGGGCTGGTACCGGCATTAATAGAAAAAGGATTATCAATTTGAACATTACTACCCAAGGGTTTATCCACCAATTCCCATTCGACCGTAGACAAATCGATATTGCCACTTACATTTCCATACAAAATCATATTCTGACCCAGGCAGTAATTTGGATCATCGGACCCTGCATTGACAGCGCAATCCATTTGGGCTATAAGTGGATTAAGGTAGAATGTTAGCACAGCAGCCACCAACCACTTAAAAAGTGATGTTCTCATACAAAGGTTTTAGGTTATGTGTGGCAATCTAATATAAAACAATGCCTCCATTTATTCAAATGGAGGCATTTGTAAATATTCTTTTACGATTAGGAATTAACCCATATTTTTTATGATTTCCTCGCCAAACTCAGAGCACTTTAACAAGGTAGCTCCATCCATGAGTCTATGAAAATCGTAGGTAACCCTTTTTGATTCGATTGCCCCCTCTACTCCTTTAACCACCAAATCAGCCGCTTCGTCCCAACCGAGGTATCGCAGCATCATTTCTCCAGACAAAATAACCGAACTCGGGTTGACTTTATCTTGCCCCGCATACTTAGGAGCCGTACCATGAGTCGCCTCAAAAATAGCTCTTCCCGACTCGTAATTGATGTTTGCTCCGGGAGCGATTCCTATACCACCTACCTGAGCGGCCAAAGCATCAGAAACATAATCTCCATTCAGGTTTAAAGTAGCTATTACCGAGTACTCTTTGGGCCGTAGTAGAATCTGCTGTAAGAAGGCATCTGCTATAACATCTTTGATAATTAGTTCATGACCATCTTTATTGACCACTTGCCATGGTCCGCCATCCAGATCTTGAGAACCATAATCCGTTTTGGCCAGTTCGTAACCCCATTCTTTAAATTTACCTTCCGTAAACTTCATAATATTACCCTTGTGGACAAGGGTCAATGAGGGAAGTTTATATTGGAAAGCATATTCCAAAGCAGCCTTCACCAATCGTTGAGTTCCCTCTTTAGAAACTGGTTTTACACCAAGAGATACAGTATCAGGGAACCTTATTTGATGAACACCCATTTCGTCAATCAAGAATGACTTTAACTTTTCTACCTCTTCGGAACCATGTAGATACTCTATTCCGGCATAGATGTCTTCCGTATTTTCTCTAAAAATAACCATGTCCGTATTTCCTGGTTCTTTTACTGGTGAAGGAACACCTTCGAACCATCTCACTGGCCTGACACAAGCATACAAATCCAGTTTTTGTCTCAAGGCCACATTCAAAGATCTTATTCCACCACCTACAGGTGTTGTCAAAGGTCCTTTGATGGCAACCAAGTACTCTTTGATATCATCCAAAGTCGATTCAGGCAACCACTCTCCCCTATTATCATAAGCTTTCTGGCCAGCATATACTTCTTTCCATACAATGGAACGATCTCCCGAATAGGCCTTGTTTACAGCCGCCTCTAGGACTCTTGAAGCCGCATACCAAATATCAGCTCCAATACCATCTCCCTCGATAAATGGAATAATTGGGTGATTAGGAACATTTAGTTTAGAACCGTCTATAGTTATTTTTTTACCATTCATTATCTGTACTATTTTTATATATTAGAGTGATACTTAAAGCATAATATGCACGAGTCAATTTTAGGCATTATCATTTTTAATCAATGAAAAATCCACTTTTATCTCCTGAAGGTGAACCCCAAAGTAATGAGGAGCAAAAAATAGAAATTGAACTGAGGCCAAAGTTACTTAATGACTTTAAGGGACAAAAAAACATCGTAGAAAATTTATCAATTTTTATTCAGGCCGCAAAGTTAAGAGGAGATGCGCTGGACCATGTCCTGCTGCACGGTCCTCCCGGACTAGGTAAAACAACACTTTCTTTTATCATTGCTAACGAGCTCAATACTAATCTGAAAATTACTTCGGGTCCTGTATTGGAAAAGCCAGGAGATCTAGCCGGTTTGCTTACCAATCTTCAAGAGGGAGATGTACTCTTCATCGATGAAATACATCGTTTGAATAATGTTGTAGAGGAATATCTCTATAGTGCCATGGAGGATTATAGAATCGATATTATGATCGATACAGGTCCAAATGCCAGGAGTGTGCAATTAAAGATCAATCCTTTCACTCTAGTGGGTGCAACAACGAGAATGGGATTACTAACGCCACCTATGCGAGCGAGATTTGGCATAAGTTTTCTGCTCGATTATTACGACATAGAAACTTTAAGTGGGATTATTATCCGTAGCGCAGGAATTCTGAATGTGCCTATAGAGGAAGAAGGAGCTTTGGAAATTGCCCGAAGAAGCCGTGGGACACCGAGAATTGCCAACGCATTGCTTCGAAGAACCAGGGATTTTGCTCAAATAAAAGGCAATGGCACGATCGATAAGAAGATTTCTAAAATTGCACTCGAAGCCCTCAGAGTTGATGAGTTTGGGCTTGACGAGATGGACAATCGAATATTGGAAGCCATCATCCATAAATTTCAAGGAGGGCCAGTTGGTATAAATACTATTGCTACAGCTGTCGGTGAAGAATCCGGAACCATCGAAGAAGTACACGAACCGTTTTTGATCATGGAGGGCTTCATAAAGCGAACTCCACGTGGCCGGGAAGCCATGGAAAAAGCTTACCGCCATCTTGGTATTCCATTTCCTATTAGGAAAAACGACGGGACACTATTTGACCTTTAAATCTATGCTTCTGCTTTAGGAGTATTGAAACTCATAGGAGCCAGTTGAGCTTCTTGTGGGTTTCCCGCAGCAATGGTTCCGTGTTGTTTCTCGTATTTTCGAATATTTTCCTGTAAAGCCATCATAAGCCTTTTAGCATGGAAAGGAGTTAATATTACTCTTGACTTCACTTTTGCCTTTGGTACATTGGGGACCATACGAACAAAATCCAGGACAAATTCTGTGTTCGAATGCGCTATTATAGCCAGGTTTGCGTAAATGCCCTCTGCTAATTCTTCCGGTAATTCTATATTCAGTTTATTCTCTTTCTTAGCCTTATCCGCCATCTCAAATATTTTACACGAATTTAAAACAATATATTTACAACATTAAGAAATTAACATAGTTCTCGGGGGAAGTAAAAACTTAGATGTTAAGGTCACGAATTATACTATTGATTCTACTTTCAGGTGTCGAATTGACTTGTCATCGTGAAGAGCTAAAAACTATTAGCTGCTACGAAGATCATTTGGAAAAGATAAGCAGATTACCCAATGGATTTATCCAAGATGGTCCGGAGGAAATATGGACTCAGATTCCCTGTGCCATCGACTTGACTGTTACACCAGAGATTGCCGAATTCGCAAAAAAACTAAGAAAACGAGTTGATCGTCCCGAACAGGAATTATTGCGAGAACTAAGTTCCGGAGTAGAGTGTAAGCTATTGGAAATTTTCGAAGATGAGAACATCGTTCTCTTGCCGGGAAGGGATTCGAGTTATTCATCCTTATTTACCGGATACTATACCCCCATGTACAATGCGTCGACAATTAAAGACTCCATCTACCAAGTACCGATATTTTCCAATGAACTAAGTTATACCATTGATACTACAATCGTTCCAGGCTTGGGTAAGTCTGACTCCATAATTATTGACTCCATCATCCAGCAGCGAGAAATAGTGTATTTGAGGAACTACTTTGAAAGGTATCAGCTATATCTACAAGGAAGTGCATTGATTGAACTGGAAAATGGGGATCAAAAATACTTGGTATTTGAAAAGAGTAATGCCTATCCATTCGTTAGTTTAAATAAACTGATACGCCGGAATGACACATTGCCTCCTTTGCGAAGATATGGATTAGATGCGCTCCGGAAGTACTATTTTACCCATAGCCATATTCTAGACAGCCTATTTTCTTCCGATCCATATCAATGTTATTACAGGATTGATGACAGAGCCATCAATAGTGCTTTGGGCATTCAACTCGTTGAAAATTTAAGTGTAGCAGTTGATACTGATTTCCACGAATTGGGATCAGTTTTTGTTGCTGAACTACCACAGATAAATTCAAAGGGAAGGTTGGTTTCCTATGAGTACCGGTTTTTAATTGGGTCTGACGTAGGAAGCTTTATCGACAAATCGTACAAATTTGATGTCTATTGTGGCACTGGCCCGAACAAAGGAGAAAAAGCTCAAAACATCAATCATTACGGTAGGATTTGGAAAATACAGAAACTTTAAATTCTTAAACTGAATTATACCTCGGAAAACCTATCATTTCTTCATGTCAGATAGGTTAAAACAATCATTTTTTCAGCATTATATTAAGATAATAATTATATTAAAAAACTAAATTTAATGCGAAAAAAAACCTGAAAGCCACTATATTCACATTTGGAAAATTACCTATGAAAATTTTACTTCTATCATCTCATTATCTAGACGTCTATGCATATGGCTCAGACCATAGTATGGGTTTGATTATTGAGAAACCGATAGAGGGAGAGATCAAATCTGATCAATTTTTTGAGGAAATTTTTTCCGGTTTCTCTCAAGAGTCGAATGGAGAAGATGAAAAGTACTGTGTGGTCTATTCTACACTAGAATCTGATCCAAATCTGGTGAGACTGTCTAATTTTATTGAATCAAGATCAGGAGATGAGTTGAGTTTAAAAATCCCCCTGATTCAATGCATACTGTGGTCGAATATTGAAAACCATGAACAGCAGGTAATCACTATTGAAACAGGTTTAGAGGACTCTGCCATACACTACCATTTACCAGGAAAGAAACAACACAATAGACTAATTCGCAATCGTCAATACAGTTATAGAGGATTTTTGAAAATGTTTTCGAAGGGTTTCGAAAAGGAGCTGGATGAATTGGGCTATGAATACAAGGAATCGGAGATAGATCTGTTTGAATTGAGGAGGGCACTTGAGGCCAACTTATCCAATTGGCAACAGAAAAAAGTAGGAAAGTATGTCAAACTTTTGATTACCTATCAACTTCATCCCGATGCGGTAAAAAGTGCTTTACAAAAGACAAATCGATCTCTAAAAAACTACATTACGGACGATATTTTCGAAAATAGGGCTGATAATCTCGTGATTCTTTTGGGCCATTACGGTATACTGGCCCACACTACGGAATACATTAAACAGCAATTTCCCAACACCGGATTCAATGTAATTTCCATAGGATCCAAACAGCAAATTATCGAAAGTCTGAGACTGGGTCTGAAGAGATACTTCACATTTGAATCTAATAAGTTGAGGAAAGCACAATTAGAAGAAGAATCTAAATTGGTACTTGCTCGTAACAAGATTATCCAGGAAATTCAATCCCTCCAAATAGAACAATCCAGCAGAGACGAAGTGATTCAGTCTTTCTTTGTTGAAGCCCAAAATGCAGATATGCCCATTGAAATATTGACTTGGCATATCGATAGCAGGATCAAATCCCTGCACCTCCAGACGGAGTTGTACGATTTAGAAAATTCTATTGAACAAGAAGAACTTCCTTATGTCCTTGAAACTGTTGATCCGGAGAAAGAATACATAGCCGAAAACACTGATAATGGAACTTCTGAAGAATCAACAGACTCTATTATCGTCGATGACGAAGAAATTGAAGAGAAAGCTTCAGAAGAAAACCTAATAGACATTGAATTGCCCATAGACTTCTATTCTGAAGAGGAGGAAACTGAATCAGAACCTGATCCGACGCCAATCGGGACTCAGGAAAGTGAAATAGTCAAAAAACTCAACCCCTTTCAAGTATCGGATTTTGAGTGGCCGGAAGACCAGAACGACAGCTTACAGTTGGAAAACATCATTGAGACAGAAAAGATTTTTCCAAACAGTGAATTCATTCTTCTAAAAGGAAAGTTGAAAGGAAGCGAAATTCTTAGGGTCTTTAGGATCATTTCGACCAGCGAATTAGAGAACATAGAGAATCTTCAGAAATTCAGAAGATTGTACGAGAGGGAATCGAATTATTATACGGATGTCAGTAAAGTTTTCAGATCTAATTTCGGCTTGTTCTATTATCGAAAATTCTTTGAAGGAGTCAGCCTTGAAAGTGGGATCCAACAGTTGGGATTAGATAAGATCGACAATTTAGAAAATGCCGAATCCGTGCACCTCAAGTTAATTTTCCAATTATGGAAGACGGTCAAATCACTTGAGTTTTCAATGACTGACTTCAATGCCAAGAACTTCATCATCCTATCTGACCTAGAGAAAAAGATTGAACCCGAACTTAAAATTCTGTTGGTTGGATTCAAATCTCAGGTGAGTACCAAAAAAGAAATGGAAGATAGAATGCACGACATGTTGTTTGATCTTCTCGACAATAATTTCTATCAGCAGTTTCTCGATAAATTCTATTGATATAGGCGCTTAGGGATACTTTCCACTTTTTTTTATAACTTTCTAGTCTTGTTCTCCGTTATGGGGAGGTCAATTGAACCTTATGAGCTATTTTCAAAAAATAACTGATTTTGTTAGGAATATGGTAGAGTATTCCACTTTTGGTGTTTGTCATTACATTGGTGAGAAGATATCCATTAAGGCTAGTAGCGTTCGAATACACTTTATATACCTCTCCTTTGTCACACTCGGGTCACCATTGGTACTCTATGTCTTTTTGATCTTTTGGATCAATATTAAGAAGCATTTGCGCACCAGAAAAACCGCGGTTGTTTTCGAGTAGTTTCTAGCTTAAAACTTAGGACATTTCAGAGGTGTTCTGAAATTGGCATCCCTTTGATAGTAGTAAACCGACAACTCTATTCCACCTCTTCCGTTATTGATGGCCGTAATAGGACTGTTATTGATTTCGTAGCTCAATCCAAACAACCACTTTTCATACTCTAACATAACAGAAGGAATATAGGACTCTAAATACTGACTATCATAGGTATTGGTAAATCGAAGCCATATTCCGGCTCGCAGTGCCAACTCTCTGAAGTACTTACTATTGAATCTAAGATTCATTCCCGGACTAATTTGTCTATATCCGGCTTGTGCGGTATACATGAAATTAGGCAGAATACTTACCGACTTGGATAGCGGCAACTCTCCTCCCCCGTGAAATAAGATTCTTGAATCTAAGGTTATATTTCCGTCATTTAGAAAGCTGATTTCAGGAGCATTGGCATGAAAATAACTACCGCCGGCATAGATGCTCTTGTTTTCATCAAATACGGCATACCATAACAGACCTACGTTCAAATCGATATACAAATCGGTAGATGAACTTGGACTATTTGTAGGTGTATTGGTTCCAATGGTATTGGTTGCAGCGTCGTACTGCTGATAGAACCAAAGATTGCCATCAGAAAAACTATGAGATCCAAATCCACCTTGTACCCCAAGAGAAATATAACTGTCGTAGCCCTGATATACACCAGCCAACTGCATTAAATACGCTGCTGTAAGTTGTGCTCTGCTGATCTGAAAATCACTACTACCCGCTTGATCATTAATGAAATTTACGCCCAAGGCAAAGAAATCTCTATTGAAAGCCTGGAATCTCATATCCATTGAAGCTCCGATGGTTCTATAAGGATCCCCATCCAATGGTAAAGACCACGCATCCCTATAGTTTATACCAGCTCTCCATTTTCCCTGAAAGGCACCCGTAAGGGCCGGATTAGTATGGATAGGAGCATTGTAAAATTGGTTGAAAACCGGGTCCTGTGCTGCAGCAAGCTGAAACAAGAATACGGATAATAAGCTTAGTAGAATATTTTTCATAAAAACAAGTCTAAAACTCAATTAATACTTTTATCGAATTAATGTCGTGTGGCCAAAGGTCTTATACGTGAGACCATCTGTATAGATGAAAATCGCATACCAAACATACACACCCGGCTGGCATTTCTCACCATTGAAATCACCGTCCCAGCCCTGCAATCCATTATCGATAAAAAAGTCATTTTGCTCATACATTAATTCTCCCCAACGATCGAATATCTTGAACTCCTCAATGAATACATCTTCCTCTCCCAAAACACCCAATCTATTGTTGTTATTTGCATCCGGAGTAAATCCTGTTGGCACCAAGATCTGCGGTAATTTATCGACTAGTAAGGAGAATGAAATCTCAACCTCACATCCGTTATCATCGATTACTACAAAATTGTAAAGGCTATTTTGAATAGGATAAAACAATGCTGTAGAATCATTGAGAACTCTGAATCCAACCGAATCGGACTCCCAGAAAATATCATAGTTGCCCTGGTTGCCTACTACTTGAGGTATCAGAACTAATGTATCCCCAAAAATCATAGAAGTATCAGAAATATTCACCACATCAATCTGAGGTGGATTGATCAATGTCACAGAATCACGTACCTCACAACCATCAGCATCTAATACCACTATATCGTAATCACCGGATGAGAGATCCGGGAAAAACATAAACGGAACAAATGATGATCCGCCATCAATACTGTATTGATATGGAGGTGTTCCTCCTAGTGGATTAATTGTTATGGACCCTGAAGGTGTATTGAAACAGTCTATGGAGTCAACGGCAAGATCCAAGGAGTCTAAAGCCGACTCGGTAAAGATGAATACAATTTTCTCCTCCATACAGCCATTATCATCTGTCACCGTAACATCATATCGTCCCCTTACAAGACTGTCGCGCATTATAGTAGAATCCCCATCTGCCCACATGATATCAAAGGGATCTGTTCCTCCGAAAATGAGCAATTCGACACTACCAAACTCTTCATTACATTTTGGCAAGGTCAGGTTAGTAGCAATGACAATGCTATCAACCGCTACGATTTCGTAACTGGCTTCAGCCTCACAACCCGTATCATCAGTAACCGTAACACCGTATAGACCAGGTCCAAGATTCATCAGGCCAGATAGGGTGTCACCCGTATTCCACATATAAGAAAGAGGTGGATTGCTATTGACAACATTAGTAACCACTACCGATCCTGTGGAGTCATTTGCACAGTCCAAATCCACCGTAGACAACTCGATCATTAAGGAGTCACCATCGGGTAAAAATCTTGTAAAATCAGCCATACAACCTCTGGAGTCTCTAATGGTCACGGTATAATCTCTATCCCCTAAAGCATTAACTATCGCGAATGAGTCAATACCCATGTAATCCCAGAGATAAGTATAATCAGATAAGTTTCCATTTCCACTTCCTCCGCTTACTTGAGATACACCTATGATCCCATTGTCATTTCCAACACATGTCGGAGGTACTATACTTAGGTCAGCCAAAATACTATCAAAAGAGACTACCAAAATACTGTCTAATACAGTACACAGATTACCATCAGTAACTTCGACGTACTGCCATCCGTCAGCTACACCCATCCATTCCGGAGTATTGGGGCCACCTTGCCAGTTATAACTATACGGCATGGTTCCCCCTGCAGCAGTGACCATTAGGGTGGAATTATTTTGTCCCGCACAAGAGGTATCCGTTTGTGTGAGCGTAGTCGTCAAGGCAGACATCGGTTGCTCTATTGTAAATGAATAATTCTGTATACAATTATTATTGTCAATCAAATTGAGGAAATAATCACCTGCCTCTAAGTTATCGATATCCTCCATGTTCGAATTAAAAGCATTAGGGCCTGTCCAGTTAAAAACATAAGGCATGGTTCCTCCTGTAATATCCACTGATATCGATCCTTCAAAGGCTCCAAAACAGTTATTGTGTACCACTATCGAATCAATGCTAAATGTATCCGGTTCCATTATTTCGATCGAGTCAATTTTCTCACATCCGGCTTCATCAGTCACCGTCACAGTGTACACTCCGCCAGGAAGCAATCGAACATCAAACGAAGTTGTAGCTAATGGATCATTCCATAAGAAATTGATCATTGTTCCTGTTCCTCCTCGTACAAAAGCCCTTGCCGCACCATCTCTTACACCAGGACAAGAAACATTTTGAACCAACATAATAGAATCTAAGAATAGGTTGTGGTCCTGATAAAGATCAATAGTAATTGTTGTGTCACAGGAAGTAAGGGCATCTTCTATATGAATATTATAGCTACCAGCTTCTAAACCAGTTCTAATAGTATCTTGAGTTATCAACCCGTCGGGCCAAGTAATAGTGTAAGGACTCGTTCCGCCTGAAATATGCAATACTATTTCACCGTCCATACCACCACAACTTGGAGTAATACTATCGAAAGTGATCATAAGTGGATTTGCTTGTATGGACATTGCAAAATCAATGGTATCACTACAACCAAAATCATCTATGACTATGACCGAATATTGCCCATCGTCTAAATCCGTAAATATCCCTGTCTCATTGATCTCTCCATTTGAAAGACGATATTCCACATCTCCGATTGGGTCAGTACTTGATATTTCAATTCTTCCTCCAACACTACATATAGGATCCGTTGTCTGGAAAGTATTTTCCAACATACACTCCCCTACTCTACAGACTATGGAATCAATCAAAGATGCACAGTAGGCCTCTTGGTCTGTTGGAATTGCTCTTGCCTGAAAAATAATCGAATCCCCTAATTGAAGATTCTGAAATAACCTTGATCTATCATTGGTCGCATCCCAATCGAAAAAAGTACCATCTTCATCAGTATAGCTGATTTCATAAGAATCCGTTCCCGTTGGTTCATCCCATGTGATCGTAATATTTCCGTCCAGATCAAAAACACAGCCCAAATCTACTGCATCAAAGTCGGGCTTGGTTCCTACTATAACCGAATCTCTAAGGCTACAACCAAGATCATTGACCGTCTCCAAATAAACAACTCCGTCGGCGCTATGAGTATAAACTGGGTCCGGACAATCAGTACAAGATAAGTCATTGTGCGCCCATTCATAATCCCAATTGTAATCATGGTTGAAAGAAATAGACCATCCAACCAAACTTCCTATATCTTGAAGTCCAAAGGCATCAGACAAAATCAGCTTCCATTCACCGTTGATCGTGCTGTTGTTCAAATCATTCCAACTCCCCATCGGTGAATAAGTCCCCGTAAAAGGAGCGCTGCCTGTCTGGATAGGTGTTGATGCATCAGTTCTGAAGCAGGTCTGGGTAAAATTCGGATCAAAGCCACCTACACCATTGAACAACAGCATGGTCTCTCCAGATGGACTTTCGATATGGGCAGTTATATCCGAGGAGATATTGGTTACTATTTCTACACATATTTCGACCAATTGTCCATTCACATCAGTCAACTGTTGTGGAAATATTTCCTGAATAAGATTTGTATTCACTAAAGGATTACTTGCCGGATGACTTAAGGCCCCAAAAGATTCATTCGGGTAAGTATTAAACTTAACCAGTTCCATTGGGAATTCTCGACTTTCTAAAGCCACGGTATTTCCTGGGCATAAAGTCGTATCAAAATCTAAGCTTAATCTTTCTCTGCATTCATAACAATCCGGATGCACAAAAGGCAAGGTAGGAATTACAACACTTGTGTCAAACTCACAACCGAATTCATCTACTACATCTATAGAATAACGAGCAAATCCCGCATCTACCGGAGAAGCTTGAATTTCTGTAAAATTATAGTCTATAATATCCGCCTGAGGGGTCCAGTCGTAATTGACGATGGCAGGATTAAATTTTTCTACATTTCTGAAAAGATCTTCTCTAAAATTGATTCCCCATTCGAAAATCCATCCATTATCAGCAGCTAGGTTATCTGTTACCTGTATAGTCCATTCACCATTTAATGGACATCCAATCAATCCACTAAAGTCGTCATCAGGCTCATAAGACCCAGGCGCAAAGTAGGGATCAGAATAAGTATGTCTCATACCATTTTGATCGGGAACCGTTGTATAGGTGTAGGTGGGAGGATTAACATCTCTAAGTCTACCGAAATCAGGAAAATTCTCCGTAAAACAATAGTAATATGGTCTCCCAGGAGTTGTATCTGCCGAGATTCCATCAACCGAAGAAGAAGCCATTGGTTCTCCAAAATTAGCTGTACCTAAGGTTCCGTATTGTAATAAATCCACACTTTGTCCATTAGGACATTCCAATGTAATTTCAAGATCTCCGGAGTAAGAGTGCTCTAATGAAAGACAAATTGATTCTAAGTCAGTATTACTTGTTACCACAGCACCACTACCAAAATCTGTAAATAGCAATGAAGTTGAATAACTTGCACCACTACCATCAGGCAAAAATAAAGTATCAGACAAGGTTTTTCCTACGGGAAAACTCAATTCCTTGGTTTCAATTTCGAGATTAGATCCGGAACCAATAGATAAAGAAGCCGTCAAATCTATGGTATCACCAACACAAATATTCTGTGGTAAATTATCCACAGAAACCACAAAATCCGGCTTAGCACTTACACGAACACGCTGTTTCTGAATTGTTGTGCTTTTACATCCTTTTTCATCTTCAATTTCTAAATTAACAAAGTAACCGCCTGGTTCATCATAAATATGTTGAACAATTGGTCCATATGCCCGCTGGCCATCTCCAAATGTCCAAGTAAAAGTCGATGTTGCATCGGACTGATCGTAAATGACCCCAGATTGCGGATATACTCCCTTCCCTTCAAATCGAACCAATGATCCTGGGCAAACATCTATATACCCAGTGTCTACAGGATCAATAACCGGGTTAGTCCCTGTTATCTCCGCGAAAACATGTTGACAGCTCTGTACACAAGAGATTTCAGCAATCCAACCCCTTCCTACACCGGAACCGTCTGAAGTAAATTCGGCAAATATACAACCAGTAGTATTGATAGCTGTAGCTCTTATATTTACTTCTGAACTAACCATAATGTCGTTCGAACAAAACAAAAGGTCTGCGCTAGCATCCATCCCGTCATAAAAGCATAAAATATCACCATTGGCAATATCATAGGGAAATAAGAATAAGTTTATATGACTCGCTCCGCTTCCATCAGGACAAATAAGCGTAGTGGAAGATTCTCCATTTGAATAATCTCCTGCCTGTCCTCCACTATCGGTAAAGAAGTCATCACAGGATGTGATAGAGTTTTGTCCACTAACGAAATAATAAGATATGCACTGGATCAATAGTAGGATAATCAGCTTTGACTTCATCGGTTTATTATTTTTTTAAGGACTTGTTGAAGTTTTTTATTTGATTTTCTTGGCTTTCCAACACCAATAGGTTCTCGCCATCAGCTAAGAGGTAAGTCATCTTTTTACTTCGATGTCTACTGATCAATTTCTTGTACAATAGTTCGGCTACCGTAAATCCGGATTCAACATCTCGAATTTCTATTTTCTCCACTTGTTCATGGCCGATATGTTTTTCGCTGGCTTGAATAACTTCCCAGCCGTGATGGACATCATATTCCATTTTTGCGAATAGCTTCGGATGATCTTCTTTGATTCTTTGGAGGTATTTCTCGCCGTATATTTCTTCAAGGGAGTTGGCTTGCTGGCCTGAAGAGAAGTGAACAAAGGTCACAGACAGTATAACTGCCAGAAAGACTTTTTTCATCATAGATATAAATTATTACTTCTATTAGAAAAATTTGAATTGGTTGGTCTGAGTCATTCGACAACAAATTCAAACCTTAAAAATCTTAAATTTAATAAAATTTTAAAATTGCTGCTAGCCAATACATTCTTAATTTCCAACTAATAAAAAAAGTGGAATCCACTGAGTGAATTCCACTTTTCAAAATATCTTCTATAAGTCAATGCTATTCAAACTCAAGCTCGAATGGCAATCTGGCCTGTACGGTTTGATTCATTGATCTCAATTCCTTAATTTTTTGATAGTCAGGGAAAACTTCCATAACCGCTGCTTCCATAGTTTTAACCCTCGAATTCGTTCCTGTGAAATTCTCCATCAACTCCTCAAATGGTTTTTTGATTTTCGGGTAATACACCAGGTTATAATCCTCTTCACCAATCATATTTGAAGCACTTTCTATGGCATCCTGCAAATCACCCATTCTATCGACCAAGTCCAATTTAATCGCTTCCTGACCTGTCCAAACTCTACCTTGAGCAATCTCCTCAACGCGATCCAAACTCAAATCCCTACCCTCTGCAACCTTGGTTTTGAAGTCCAAATATATACTGTCAATATAACTTTGAATATGAACTTTGAAATCTTCATCAGTTGGAAGAATATTTCCTCCTAAAGCAGAAAATCGATTAGTTCTTACTGTATCTACATTAAACCCGAGCTTCTTTGTAGCTAACTCATTGAAGTTATAATTAACACCAAATACCCCAATAGAACCAGTGATGGTATTTTCTTGTGCGAATATAGTATCGGCCATACAAGAAATATAATATCCTCCTGAGGCGGCATAATCTCCCATGGACGCAATCACAGCAATGCTGTCCTCTTTGGCTCTAATCAACTCTCTCCATATCTTATTACTCGCTAAAACAGATCCACCCGGTGAACTCACTCTCAAAACGATCGCCTTAACCTTGTCATCTTCTCTGATTTTTCGAATGATCTTCGCGTAGCGATCTCCATCGATTACTCCATTCTCATCGTTGTTGTCCAAGATGCTTCCCTCAGCAATAACTACTGCAATTTTGTCTGCCTTCTTTTTCGGCTTGTCTCGATCAATCTTTCCATAGTAGTTGTTGATATTGATGTACTTTAAGTCTTTGTACTTATCTACACCCATTCTGTCTTTCAAGATATCGAGGAATTGATCTTTATAAAGAGCGGCATCAACCATTCCACATTCCTCTGCTCCATTTGCCGTACTGGTCAACATTTGATCCGCTATTTCATTAAGTCGACTTACTTCAAGCCCTCTTGATTGGGAAATATCAGAAAGCAATACATCATATATATCAGTGATGAATTTTCTAATCTGGAGTCTGTTTTCAGGAGACATGTCATTCCTACGTATAGGTTCTGATGCAGACTTAAACTTACCTGCATAGAAGACCTCAGGAGTTACTCCTATTTTATCCAACATCTCTTTGTAGAAGAGAATTTCAGTTGCCAGACCTCTGAAATCAACGCCTCCCACAGGATTGACAAATATACTATCCGCTGCACTTGCAACGTAGTAAGCACCCTGAGTATAAAGATCAGAATAAGCATATACCCATTTTCCGCTTTCCTTAAAATCTAGTATTGCATCCCTTAAAATTCTAGCATTAGAGTATGACCTTGTTGGCAGAGAGCTAATATTGATATAGAGCCCCTTAATTTTATCATTACTTTTTGCATCATCCAATACTTCGATAGTTCCGTGCAAGCCAACTACATCATTCTGCTCAAAACTAAATCCCCTTTCAATATTGTTGGTTTTCTCAGGGATATTCTCCTTCGCATTAAGTACTAGAATCGATTCATCTTTAAATTTTTTGGTGAACTTTTTCTTGACCATCGAAGAAAGACCAAGTGATCCTCCAATTAGGGCAAGTACGAAAAGGAAAAGAAAAATTCCCAGGCAAGAACCCAAAACATATTTAAAAAACTGCTTCATAACATTATATCATTTTAAAACTTACTTCTTTAAAGTTATGTTAAAGGTCGTGCTTATTTCTCTTTAATTAGATTAAACCAGTACTTTTCTCGATTAATGTCTTATACGATAGTGTTTCACCGCTCAAAAAGTAAAGCTCTACTTCAATAATAAGGATGGATAGAATGAGATCTCTTGGCAAATCAAGCTTAAGAAGAATAAATTGTGCCCCAATTCTAAGTTTATTTTAATCTTTATAGCTTTTGACTTTCAATATATTAGCATTTCCAGACCAAATAAAATTAAAAAAACTAAAAAAAAAGTTTGTAAATAATTCTTAAAGAATATATATTTACAACGGAAATTTTAATTTTCCAAGAAATAGGTGTGTTTGGGTTTTTACATTTGGGGCAGGCTATCTTCAGCCTGCCTTTTTTATTTTTCCATTTTTTTATCAGTTTTGTTGTTCAAATAATTTCAATGTGCTATGAATTCTCATTTTGATTCTTATACGTCTTGGTTAACGGATGCTTTCTGTAGATATGTTAAAATCGATACTGAATCGGATTTTAATTCGAAAACAGTACCGAGTACAGAGAAGCAAAAGGATCTGGGCAAATTATTATTGGATGAGCTGAAAGAATTGGGCATACAAGTCGAAATGGATCAAAACGGCTATGTGTATGGTAAAATCCCAAGCAACAGCTCCAAACCACTACCAAAAATATTTTTCTGTGCCCACATGGATACATCTCCTGATTGTAGCGGTAAAGATGTTATACCCCGAATTCATCGAAATTATCAAGGTGAAACCATCGATTATCCCAATGACGCTTCGCTTCAATTAAATGCAGATATTAGTCCAAAGCTGAAGAATAAAATAGGACATGATATCATAACTGCCAGTGGTGGAACACTATTAGGTGCTGATAATAAGTCTGGAGTGGCCGTTATTATGACTGTTGCCAAATATTTGGCAGAGCATCCGGAAATCAAGCATGGACCAGTAAGAATTCTATTTACTCCGGATGAAGAAATAGGTAGAGGTGTAGATCATGTTGACAAAGAAAAACTAGACGCTGATTTTGGTTATACCCTGGACGGTGAAGAACTAGGTAGCTTTAACTGGGAGACTTTTTCTGCAGATTATGCCAAGATCACCATTGATGGTATTTCAATTCACCCGGGTTATGCCAAAGACAAATTGGTCAATTCCATTAAGGTTGCCAGTCATTTTGTTGAGCAACTTCCCAAAGATGCACTTTCTCCAGAGACAACCTGGAAGAAAGAGCCTTTTATTCATCCGGTTCGAATGACAGGCAACGCCGAGCAGACGGAAATTGGATGTATTTTAAGGGACTTTGAGACGGAAGGGCTTAAAAACCTGGCCAAGATCCTTGAAGACATCAAGGCCAAGACCTTGGATGCTTACCCAAAGGCTAAAATATCTATCGAAATCATGGAGCAGTACAGGAATATGAGAAATATTCTTGAGGATCATCCCAGGATCGTTGACTATGCCAGAGAAGCCATTGAAAATGTGGGAATAGAGAGTAAAATCATTCCTATTCGAGGGGGAACCGATGGTTCTAAACTCTCTTATATGGGACTACCCTGTCCCAATATTTTTGTGGGAGAATATCATTTTCATTCTCCGTTGGAATGGACTTCTATACAGGATATGATGAAATCTGTTGAGACCGTATTGGAGTTGATTCGACTTTGGGAAGAACGTGGATAAAAGAAACAAATCGTTCTTATATCTAGCCTTAAATAAGCCCTACGGGTATTTGTCCCAATTCTCTCAAGATGTGCCGGGGCAAAAAACTTTGAAAGATCTTTTAAAAGTGTCCAAGGATGTCTATCCCATTGGTAGATTAGACAAGGATAGTGAGGGATTGTTGTTGCTTTCGAATGATCCCAATATCAATCATAAACTACTACATCCCAGCCATCAACATCGAAAAAATTATTGGGCACAAGTCGATCATCTTATAACGGATCAAGCCTTAGAACAAATCAAAAAAGGTGTTCGAATCAAAGTGAACAAAAAACCCTATACTACCCTACCTGCAGAAATCAAGCGAATTGAAGAGCCTGAGATATGGGAGCGAAATCCGCCGATTCGGGTAAGAAAGAACATACCTACTTCTTGGGTAGAATTGAGTATAACCGAAGGAAAAAACAGACAGGTTAGAAAAATGCTATCCGCGGTAGGATTTCCTGTTCTTCGATTAATAAGGGTAAAGATCGAAAACATTAAAATATCTACTGAACCAGGTTTATACTTCAGCTATCCCCAAAAAGAATTTTACGAACTCCTTAAACTGAATTAGATTGATACAATTAATATCAGTTTAGACATCAAATGACTATATTGCCGCCAGATTCAAAATCATCGTTAAGAAATTCAAACTAAAAATTATGAAAAACTTCATTTCCACAACACTTCTTATATTCATCTTTATTGTTTCGGGATTCTCACAAAAAGCCGCATTAATTTCAATTACATGTAATGAGGATTTGGATCAAGGCCAAGGTGGTGCTTGGGCTGAATTATTAGGAGATCCAGCTTATAATCTATCAGATGTACTTAATGAATACGAAAAACTAATTAACGAAAAAATCTTGCCGGAATTTCCGTTCGAATTTATCTCCAAAGAAGAAGTGACCGAGGCCGAAGGATATGAAAGTCTCGCGGAGATTGCCACTTTGGGAAGCTATCCTAATACTCTTGCTCCAGAAGGATATGTGCCTATTTATGTTAGCTGGTTGGTCAATGACACCAAGGCCATTAATAAAAGTTTTGACCATTTACCTGATGATGTCGATGCCGTCTTGGTAGCCTCTCTTTACTTCGAAATGTACAAAGATGTTGGAGCTATGGGAATAGGTCTTTATAAAGCCAAGGCTTATGCTCATATGAAAATGTATGATCGAGAGGGAAATAAAATCTTTAAGATCCACGAAACGTCTTCTTCCAAAAAAGGTACCAGTGGTGCTTTAGGCAAGATCATGAATCCTGAAAAAATTATGCCTCTATTGGTTCAAGCAAGTGAGGACCTCTTCCGAGACATGGAGAAATCACTGCCGAAGAAGATTAAGAAATTGTCTAAGAAAATGGACAAGTAATACGTAAACTTTTTAAAAAGGAGAAAAGATTTTTTCTCCTTTTTTATTTTTAGCAAGGTTTAATTACTTGTTACTCCTTATATGAATTTCCTATCATTGTAATTTCTAAAGCCCTGATTTTAAGTAAGTTTTTATGAAAGTGAGTTTATACGTCCGGTTAGACATTGATTGTGATTTTTGTTGTACTATTTAGTAAGACCTAATAAATATTATCAATTTGAATCCACAACTAATTGATACAGTTCCAAGCCACTGTGCTCCATTTTTAAGTTATAATGATGCCGGATTTGATCGTTTAAAAGACTTTGGGCTGCTGGTTTCAACCAATCCTCAGATTTTCTCACGATCCATTCTGGCTTTTTATTTAGAATTTGTTGCATTTCGCTCTCCGAGTTTCTGCTGGCATCAGGGATATATGGAAAGAAATAGTCCTTATTAATGATCGATGGATGCGTTACCGTATTTGCAATAGGATGACGGTTAGTAAACCAATAAATGAGATGATCATTTAAACAAAACAACTTATCCTGTTCAGCCATATGTTCGTTTAAGTAATCTGAAGTAAAAATTATCCTTTCACTCTGCTTTTTATAAATGCCGTTTCTTTTAGTCATCGGATTGTACAGCGCGATGGATAAAAATGTCACAAAACTTAAGCCTAGCAACCACTCAACTGTTTTATGAAATTGAAATTTTCCGAACAAGAAAGGTAGCATCAAACTGAATAAAGGAATCAACTGAAGTAAATAATGATAAAAAAAGTTGCCTCCTGTAAGAATCGAATAGAGCATCCCTAAAATACCTGCCAATGCAATTACCAGATATCGTCTATGGTCATGGCTTTTGAAGAATAAAATAGACCTTAATACACCCAGAGCAAATCCGATAAAGAATACCGATGAAAGAATAGATAACATCTTCCGGTCAATGTAAAAATTCCAAGTATTGCCCGAACAAATTTGCCAAATGATTTTCTTTAAGCCCTGCCAAATACCAACAACATCAGAGCCATTTCCAGCATATGCCCACGAAGCCAAAATGAGGGATTCAATTAATAAATCAACTTCACCGGCCAATAAATGGGGTAAAGAAACCAGCGAGATAGCCAGAATAATACCAAGTCCAAAATAGATTGGCTTCCATAGTTCATTAATGGTGAATTTTGGCTTGATTAACAAGAGCAATATAGAAGCACCTATGAACACACCGACATAAGCCTGATTCATTCTAATCATGGTAGCACATCCCATCAATACTCCTGCCAGGAAATATGACCGATAGGATTGATTGCCCATAATAAAATACATACTCCACATCAGAGGTAATAAACTCAGATGTTCTGATAACAACGGCTGACCATCAGGCATAAATGATAACATGGTAATGGTCAGTACCATAGAAGTATAAGCCAAAAACCCATTGAATTCTCGCTTGACAATACAAAATACTGCCATAGAAATCCCAGCAACGATAAGAGCTCCTGCTATATGAACGCCAATTATAGATTTTCCGGTAAATGCAATAATTAAGGCAAAGAAATAAAACATCAAGGGAGGTTTGATGTCCCAGACCGTGGTATAAGGCAATATGCCATCTAGAACTGCTTGCCCGCAAATTATAAAGGTCGACTCGTCCCAATTCATACTTAACTCTTGAAAATAGGGAAAACGACAAACCATACTTAGGAGTAAGGCTAAAAGTAAAGGCCTCAAAAACGAATTTTTCAGGAACTGAAGTATGAAATTCTTATCAGCTGAAACTTCTGAGCTTATCTTTTTAGATATAATTCGAAATAAAGCCTTAATTCGACTTAAAATCGGCATGCTTTTATAGGTCATATAGGTGTTGGTTTGAGAATATTACATATTCTAATTTTATATCATACTGAAATCACGTCTAGTTGTCTTGAAATGGAGGTGTCACTTGAAGCAAATAGATGTGTTCTATTTTATAATCCAAGTAAAGGGGAAATTGATGCATGGGGGCTTCGGCTTCGCTCAGCCCCGGAGTTCATTCGACTTCGCTCAGCTCCGGAGTTCATTCGACTTTGCTCAGACTTGCGTCGATTCGACTTTGTTTGGTGGGGTAATTATTTGGATACGCTAGTTGGGGATAGTCAAACTATGCTGGAAAAGACGTATTATTTGACTTAGTAGGAATGTACTTTTGAGTTGCAATTAGGTGCGTGAGTCAGATTCATTTAGGTGTGAGGCCAAGAAAAAGGAAACCGGAACATCCATTGATGCTCCGGAACCTAAACCCAATTATCGAATTGTAATCATCTTTTTACTTAAACTGTGTCCGTTATATTGAATTCTGTAGTAGTATAAGCCGTTCATTTCAAGCTTTTTGGTATTGACTAAGAATTCACCATAACCAGAAGAAAAAATACCGCTGTCTGAGTACACCAAGTTTCCTAGAGGATCCATAATATCTAGTATTACTTCTCCTCCTTCCCTTTCACTTCCATCAGTTGTTGTAACCGGAATCTCAAAGCCTATAAATGTAGATCCGATTACGGGATTAGGCTTATTCTGATAGAGTACTAGAGCCTTCGTACTATTCTCTCCATTCTTAGATGGCCGCAAATCCAAAGCATAAACACGGTTGTTTGTCCCATATGCCTCTGCTTTTAGATGCCCTTCAGATAAGCTAATATTGGTTTCAGACAGGGTATTTTCCTCAAAGTCTATTCTTAATATTGTCGTTTTCTCATTGATTCGAACTCCATCGGTATTTTCCCAGCTGAAATACAGTATTGCCTTCTTATCATCATATCGGAAATTTGACGGACTAAGTCCTTCCAATTTTCCTACCATGATTCTCGGCCTTGCATCCAAGGGTAATTGTACTGCAAATTGCATACCAAAGAGCTCTTCGTTCATCTTTTTTATCTGTACATAATGTTGTCCATTGTATTTTCCTTGTTCATATATTCCATGGTCCAATTCGACGAGGATATCATCTGATCTATCCTCAGGAGATAGGATGCTAATGCTGTTGTTGACATCTCCCATTTTTATACTCACAAAGTCGTTTTCCATTGAGTTGCCCCTTAAGTTATCTATGAAGATCTCTCTTGGGAAGGTCGAATAAAATGGATTTGGATCTGCAGAAAAATCAAAGTCTGCTGGGACAAAATCCCATTTTGGACAATCCGGGAATTCTTCCATCAGCCTTAGAATAATTTGTCTGATCAAGACCATATCATAGCTCGTCACAGAACCTGATCTGTTGACGTCGGCAGCTATCCACTCATATGGAGATGAGAATTCCTGAAGTTGTAAAATATGTTGTCTTATTCTAAGTAAATCCAATGTGCTCAATCCATCTCTGTAGCTTGCGCCTTCGTAATGTGGAATTAAAGCGTATGATCTATCCGTCGGTAAATCGTCTTTTTCGAAATGTCCATCTTCATCACTCATCACCATACCGCTTCCTATAATCTCAAGTTCTACATCTTTCATCGCAGTTCCATCCTCCATTAGGATGCTTCCGGCGATCATCGCAGTTGAGCTTAAAGTACAAGCACCAAACGGATCCGTCACCCTCCAACTATCGGTCGTTTCAAACAACAGCTCATTGTCCAATGTAGTAATCTGAATAAGGATTTCTACATCTTGTTCTGCCATCGTGCAGTCCAGAGATTTTGGTTCGATCACCCAATTGAATTGTGCAGTACAATGCAGGTTTGGGTTTTGGATCAAATCCTCCGGTTCTAATTCTCTATTTCCGTTTTCATCAAGACTTAGTTCTTGATCGTTGACCGTCCAAGGCAAACCGTAAGGTAAAATCCTCAAATTCAATTCTGCCGTATCTCGACTACCTTGAGAATCTTCCACCATGAACAAGACGCTGTTATTTCCGATATCTGCACAATCAAAATCTGTCTGGCTCAAGTAGAATGTCAGTCCATCTCCAGTAGAATTTCTATCTAAGTCCTCAGGCGTGATCCTAATAAAATCGCTCTCCCCCATCGTGATTGTCGTATCTCCAGTCAAAGCCTGTAACATCGGTAATACAGTAACCGTCACAATAACCGAAGCCGAGTTACCACAAGGATCTGTTGCGGTAAAAGTGACATCTGTATCTCCAACAGGGTATACTCCACTGGCATCTTCCATTCCATTGCCTACCGGTGCGTCATTTACAATGTCCACGCTATCAGAAGGAGCACAGTTATCCGAGACTGTTGCCACCAATGTCACAAAATCTCCCTCGTCAACCGTCACATCAAAGACATCTGAAATAACGGGTGCAGTATTGTCTACTACATTGATTGTTTGAGACGTATCTACACTATTGCCACAATCATTCATTGCCGTCCAAGTTCTGATCAACTGAAATTCCTGAGTACAATTTCCTGGAATACTGTCGTCTTGGATGGTCAACATTGCTCCACAGGTATCTGAAAAAGTTGGATCAGGTCCAAAAGAATATGTATCATCACACGAAACCGTAATATCCGCAGGAACATCCATGAATGATGGTGTTGAACAAAACGTCGTTAGATACAATTCGCGAACTCCGTAGCACCCAGAAATACTTGCATCTTCTATTCTTGCAAATAGGGTGTCTCCTGAAGTAGTATAAACTCCAGCTACCGGATTTGCATCAGCATCGGCATCTGCCTCCGTCTCATGGTAACTCACGTCTACAGCCTGAGCTCCCTTGTAAACATTGTCATCGTAGTCGCTAAGAGTAAAATCCGCTTCACCTTGGTCATCAGCACACTCACTGGCTTCAAAATCACACAAATTTTCATTCGAAACTGTGGAAGACTCATCGTAGTCATCTTCGGATGGGTCCCCATTATTTGGCGTCGAATCCCGATCCGTAGCCGTAGTGCCTCCTGATAAATCACTCGCATCTTCAATTTCTACTGAAGAAGAAATGCACAGACCATCGTATCCACTATCTAGGATTAAAAATAGATCTACAGTGGTCTGAGCCAAAGACACTAATGGTCCGTCAATGGTTGTCCTTAGGTCAGATCCCATTAAACTCCAATCGGGATTGAGTAAACTACTAAAGACAAAACCGTCTGCCAATTCCTGGATAATATCAATGTCGAATGCATCAACGTCCCCCTCGTTGTCGATGGTTATTCGAAATTGTACCGTATCTCCTGGATCATACTCGTCTAGGGCAGATATATCATCGCTCGATAGAGCCAAATCAAAATTATTCTCAACAGTAACTTGTACATCACAGGTATCGAAGTTACCACAGCCATCACTAGCTATGAACCGGATGTCATATACTCCTTCGGGATAAGTTCCACTGGCATCATCCATTCCATTTCCTTGTCCATAGTCAGTTAAAGCGTTGTTCGTTATACTTAAGCTATCGCAGTTATCCGTAGCTGTGACCATGAGGTCGACATTATCTGGTCCCACAGAAACTGTCATATCTGGAGGACAACTGTCTATCGCCGGTGGAGTGGTATCAATTATGCCTATAATTTGAGTATCCTCAAAGAATAAATCCGTACGACAATTGTGTTCTACTCTCCAGGATCTTTCTATTTGCCTATCGCCATCCACACAACTACCGGAAGCTACGTCCATGACCAGGCGAATACTATAATTGCTACAACTGTCATTCATGACTACTGGAATACCGGTGCTATTCTGACCGGAATTCGATTCACATTCCACCGTAGTGTCTTGTGGAAAAGCAACAACAATATTGGTCACCGGAGCAACAGTAATCACCTGCTGACATGAGGTGGTTAAACCCGCGCCATCGGTCACCGTGTGAGTTCTAATAACATCACCCAAACCACAAGCATCCAATCCCGAATCATCATCACTAAACGTAAATACTAAGGAATCGCAGTTGTCTGTAGCTGTTGGTAATCCAGTTCTGGTTGTATCCGTAATGTCCTCCCAACATCTTATGCTTAAATCATCTGCACATTGAACAATCTCCGGTTCGTCCTTATCATCAACGAATACCGTAAAATCACAAATACTCATGTTCCCCGACTCATCCCATACTGCCATCCATCCATCAACTGGAGCGTAGATATCGTCACAATCATAGATAAGACACTCAAAGAAATTCATCGAATCTCTACTAATACGTATGCTGTCAATACCACAATTATCCATGCTTCCATCTTCTATTGTCGTATAAAACAGCTTGGCCTGACCAGTCCCGTCCAAGGTAATGGTAGTATTGCCATCGCAAATAGCTTGAGGATTTACCGCATCGATCAAGGTCAATGAAATTGTACATGTGGTATCGTTTCCACAATCATCCGAAGCGGTATACTCAATGGTATAATCTCCCAGTCCCAATGCCGTGATATCAGTTAACTCCATACCACTGTCATCGAGAACCCTGGTAGTGACTGTCGGTGACGGATCACAGTTATCCGTCACTGAGGGAGGGGGTATGCGATCTGTTAGGTCCAATTGACAATTGTCTCCCACAGACATAGTCGTGTCATTTGGACATGTAAGTTCCGGAGAATCAAAATCCATAACCTTGATCTCCTGCGGACTTGGGATATCCATTACTACATTACTACACCAATCGCGTACCCTCCAAAACCTCAAAATAGTGATGCAACCAGGGGAATTCTCATCGTAAATTTCTTCGTTAATCAAACTAGCTGCTGCCATTGAGCAACTAAGATTATTAACTATGGGTCTTCCCGATCCCTCATCGGTTGCACTAAGGTCATAGCTGTCGTTACAATTATATATGGTATCTGAAGGCCACTCCACGGTATATGGAGGAACCTCATTATTCTCTAGTTCGATCATTTGTTGACACTGATCGGATCTTCCGGCCTGATCTGAAATGGTAAATGTCCTAATCACGGTCCCTATATTACAGGCATTCAAACCGGATCGATCATCGGAGTGCGTGATTGTATAACTACAGTTATCTTCACCTATGGGCAATAGGTCATATTCGATGACCATGAAAGCCTCATTCATGAATCCAAATGGAGCATCGTTTAAATCTCTGGCTACTAGCTCCCAGTCTCCCATCTTATCGGTATTATTTAAATCCGTTAGGTCCGCCACCTCCGGTTGAACGGATCCTGTTAGTGCGGTACAGTCAAAAGCAGAACCGTTGGAATCAAAAGTAACATCCAAGTCATCTTCCCCTGCGCAGCTGGCAGCTTGATTCAACATTCTATATCTGGTTCCATCCGGGCTGAAAAAGAACAGAGACAATCCCGACAGGTCCTCGAAGTCCGCATCGACATACAAACTCACATTCCTGATTCTTCCCGGTGTTGGAGAATTTATTGTCTCTCGGTAAAGGGACGGTGGTCCCGGTGGAGGTCCACCAATATCCCCTGCTGGGAATACTAAAGTATCAAATCGCACAAGCTCCGGATCTATATCCTCTGCACAGGAAAGTGTTATATCGGCAAGCGCCATACATGTGGGAGCTGTTTTATCATCGATAAAGACTGAAGCCATGCATGTTGGTTCCGGACCAACCAATGAAGCCATGATTGTTTGTCCGACATGATTGCAGCGAAATTCATCCGCTGGTAAAGCCATACCGTTTTCATCTACTAGTGGGTCACCATTTTCATCCATTAATAATATGGTGTAGAGATTGGGATCGCATTCCGCCTCATTCGCTATTAGCATTTGAGGAGAAACCACTCCCTCTCCATTGTCGTCTACGGAAGTATAAATATCTGTGCACGCACAGTTTTGAGAATAAGAACTCCACCCTACACAGCAGAGTACTGCTGCGATTAGCATTTTAAATTTCATGTTGCATCATTATTTGTCCCAATAAAAAAGAGCTAAAAAAAGGTGATTAACTATAGACATGGATCACTCCATCGTCGCACAATTAATCACCTTTTTTTAGCTCTCTATAGAAATAAGATTCCCCAATCTCACTTCTAAAATAAATACATTTAAATACTAATTATATGTATAAAGCACAATATAAATTAAATACAAATAAAAATATTTAAATATATATACAATACAAATACGTCATAAAACCAATATCCGCTGCTTATCAATTGTTTTTTTTGCGCTGATTCAACAAATAAAAAAAGTGAACTTGCGCAAATCATTGATATTTAGTAATTTACATGAAGGAAAAAAATTAAAAAAACTTAGGATCTATTTTTGATTTGATCTAGGGTCCGCTTCGTGAAGTCGTTCAATACTAGTCTTCCGCTGATTTGAGCTCGTTCAGCCAACAGGTCGTCCCAATGTTCTGTTCCCTGCCATAACACTTTCTTCAATTCGATCATCGCGTCAAGACTATAATTGGCAAGTCTTTGGCTAAATTCTTCAATATAGGCATCCAATTGTTCCACAGAACCGAATACTTCAGAGAATAGTCCTTTTGACTTGGCCCACTCGGCTGTTCTCCATTCTGCAGCATTAATGGCCATTTCGCTCATAGCAGATAATCCAACTTTTCTCTCTACAGCTGGCCCCACTACAAAGGGCCCTATTCCGATATGAAGTTCACTGAGTTTTACACTGGCATATTTCGTAGCCATACAATAGTCCACCGCAGAAGCCAAGCCAACGCCTCCGCCGACAGCCTTACCTTGAACACGCCCAATAATCAATTTATCGGCTTTTCGGCACGCATTAATCACATTGGCGAAACCCATGAAGAAATTGATTCCTTCAGTATGATTAGAGATAGAGATGAGTTCGTCAAAACTAGCCCCAGCGCAAAAAGTTCGGTCACCTCCTGATTTCAAGATAATCACCTTGACATTTTCATCGTTCCCCGCAGCAGTAACCGCTTCTGCCAGTTCCCTAAGGATATTAGAAGGCAAGGAATTCTGGGCCGGATGAAAAAATTCGATGGTACAAATATTTTTGTCTGTGTTACTCTTTACGTAGGCTTCTAAACTCATGCTCAATATTTTTTGCAAATTTAGTAAAGTCTTGGGATTTGGGATTTAGGATTTAGGTTTTGAGTTTTGGGCTTGCATAATATTCCTAGAACATAGATATTTTGACGGAGGTATTATAATACGTCTTTCTATCTGGCACTGCTTAGAGCGTTTATTTTGGGCATTTATCGGCATTTATTCTTATTATTTGTTGATTTTCAGAGCTTTGAGAACTTAGAGCATCTATACTTACACCACTTTATAAAGCAATAAACTCGATACTAACTTACTGCTCCGTGAACTTAGATTCCTCGTTAATGAACTAGAATGTCAAAAAAATTGCCCCAAATTTTTCTTCCAGGCAACCATATTCGAAAAATTCCCCTCTATATTCATGAAGACTTTAGCCAAAATAGAATGAAGGATATTTCAAATATGGTAAAACTTGCTCAACAAAAGGATCCGGAGGGATTCAGGTTGATTTACGAGCAATATTCCAATTATTTATTCGGGGTGTGTAAAAGGTACTTAAACACACAGGAAGATGCCGAAGAGGCACTGTCGGATGCCTTCATTCAGGCTTTTAAAAAGATTGATCAATTGCAGGATGCCGCGAGTCTACGGGCCTGGTTAAAGACGATCGTTATTCGAACCTGTCTGGCCATTGTAAAGAAGAAAAAGCTCGAAGTGGAAGATATCGATCTCAACGTGGGAAAAATATACGACCAAGAAGATGCTTTATCGAATCTGAGTCTGGAAGAGTTGAAAAGTTATATCGATGATCTGCCTTTGGGGTATAAAAGTGTTTTCAACCTCTATTTTATTGAGGGTTATAATCACAAAGAAATTGCGGATATGCTCAGTATCAGTACGGGAACTTCGAAATCCCAACTGAGTAAAGCTCGAAAAAGACTACAAATGACCATCATCAATAATCGTGAACTACCTAATCTAATTGCACTATGAAAAGACTAGATAAAGAAAAGGCCAAGGCATTAGAAAATTTGTATTCCTCTGCTCCTTCCAGTCAAGTTTGGGAAAGCATTGCTCAAGGAATTATGGAAGAGAAGAAGCAAAAAAAGAAGTCCTTCCTTTCGGTTTTAAGACCATATGTATGGAATAGATATGCTATGGCGGCTAGTATCTTATTATTTATGGGTATTGGATTGTGGATTCAACTTTACAATGATGCTGACAGCTCGGATGCTCGTATAGTTGCAGAAGCTACTAAAGCTCCACAGGAAAGAACTGTACAACCCGTGGTAACTGAATCAGTACAAAATCCAAATCCTATAGCAAAAGAGGTCTCTGCACATCCGGTTATAAAAGAAGTGAAGAATTTTCCGGTCAAGAGGATTCAAAAAACAAATGATTCGAACCAAGAGTTTATCGTTGCTGCTCCAGATATTAATAAAGAAAGCTCTGGTGAGTCCGAAACAATTGCGGACAGAAATAATATCAAAGTAGACGTCATTGATGTCTTACCAACAGCTGAATTTAATGAAATTGCAGTCGCTCAGAAATCGGTGAAAAATGTAGCCAATATCGCTCCAACAAAAAATACAATTGAGGCTAGGTCAGATGCGAAGTCAGAAATAAAACTTATAGACCAGCTCAAAGAAAATGCGGTGGCTTTTCTTTCCAACAAAGTCAGTGAACTTGGGGAAGAACTGAATATCAAGAACTCTAGAAAAATTAAGAGCATAGAAATTATATATTAAAAACATTAAATTTTAAACTATGAAAGTCAAATTATTGGTAGTACTCGTTTCATTCCTTTTGCCACTTTTTGCGTGGTCACAAGACGAACCATCGGATCGCGAAAGGAAACTCGAGCAGTTAATGGATCAGATTGAACAATTAGAATCGATTGTCGACAGTATCTCGGAGGAAATTGATATTGATTTCGACTTTGATGATATGGATGAGGATGATAAAAAATTCGAATGGGACAATGATCGCGTTAAAATCGATCTAAGCAATGGTAGAGAATCACTTACTAAAGGATCTGTCATTATTTCTCTCGGACCTACTTTTCTTTTAGATGACGAAGTTAGTGATGCCATTACTCCAGATTTTAAACCATTCAGATCATGGAGCGGTCAATTAGGTTTTGGTTTCCTTACAAGATTTGGTCATCAGTCCACTGTTGGGCTAGAATACGGTTTGGTTTATCGATTTGTAGAGTTAGAAAACCGGGATGATATGGTCCTGGCTGAAAACACGAATAATCTATTCGAATATATCGAAAATGATGTCAGTTTGGACGAATCGGAGCTTTACTCCAATTACCTTACGGTGCCGGTGGCATTGAGATTCAATGACAAAAACAATAGTAAGTTTTCCGTATCCATTGGAGGATTTGTAGGGCTTAGGCTGAATGGAAAACAAGAGTTAAAGTATGAAAATAACGGCTCAAAGATAAAGTCAAGGGAAAGAAATGAGTTTGGAT
Source organism: Saprospiraceae bacterium (assembly GCA_965230755.1). Lineage (GTDB taxonomy): Bacteria > Bacteroidota > Bacteroidia > Chitinophagales > Saprospiraceae > DATFJT01. The sequence continues at coordinate 312,043 of CBDDLT010000015.1, forward strand.
TGCCGGACTTTAACTACGGAGTAAGTTTTGGAATTGGAGGAGAAAGTGTCCAATTATATTCCACTTATGAACTCTCTAACTTCTTTGACAGTGAGGATGTGTACAAATGGAATGTGCTTACTACAGGAGTAAGATTTGCCTTCTAAGAAATAAGAATTGGGTTTTGATTTGGCTCACTATCCTAAATGGGAGGTGGGCCAAATTAATTATCGGATTAAGGTAACACTACCGTTGACCAATTTCTTCTCTCCATTGCAAAAATAAACCAACTTATAAATATACACACCGGGCATTGCATTTTCCCCATTAATGGTGCCATCCCAAGAATCATAAACATCGGTTGTTTCGAAAACCAGGCCTCCCCAGCGATCATAAACTTGCAGAATTTCTATCTCTTCGGTTACCACGGGATTATCTACTTTAAAAACTTCATTTTTACCATCCCCATTGGGTGTAAATGCATTGGCTAAAAATACCTGATCACACTGCACAGAATTGGGATCAACTACGATAATTCTAACTGTATCCAAAGCATTACAGTTACCGTGATTGGCATTGACAAAGTAGGTCATGGACTCTTGTGGAAATACCCGAACGCTCCTCATATTGCGACTTGAGATATCAATATTAGGTGTCCATAGAAATTGATTAGCACAAGAATTGCCCACTTCAAGATCTAGGGTGTCACCCAGAAAAATAGTAGTATCTCTTTGTGTAATAACATCCGGACGTCCATATAATTGACGTATTTCCGAGTCTTGTAATTCCCGAGAATAATAAACAAACTCATCAATATTTCCTCGGAATCTTCGAAATACAGTTCCCACACAAGGTCCATTTCCTAAGTTCCAAGGGCCAGCCGTTCCAAGGTCTAGAATTCCTCCGGCAGCTTGTCCGGATCTAACGAATTCTCCGTTTATGTACAATCTGATCCTGTTGGCAGATTTTGTTAAGGTTACATGTGTCCAACACTGTCCCTCCTCCAAGCGATGGGTGAATGCGATAAAATTATTGATGTTTTCGGATGCAGTAATACTAATATCTCTGGAGGGGTGGCTATATGTAATTTGCAAACTATTGTCATTGCTACACTGAGCACGCTTGGAAAGAAGTACAAAATTTCCACTTTGACCAAGATGACGGAAATAAAAGCTCAAGGTAAATGTTCCAGTCGAGGGATATAGATTAGAAAATTCATTAGTATATCGAATATCGCCGGTCAAGCCATCCAACAAAACCGATTCTTCTCTAACACCACATTCGCAGGATACATTTCCCGTAACCTGAGCTTCTTGCACATCACAAGAATCAAAGCTCAGATACTCCACAAAACCCTCCGGAACTTGAGCAGTTAAGAAAATCCAACTTTGAAGAATTAATAAAACTGTAAAAACTAACGATTTTCGTTGCATACCATGATATTAAAGTGATATAACGCTTATTGTCTTTGGGAAAATATAATCTATTTGAACAAATCTCCCAATCCGGATAAATTCCCCATACCAGGCAACATATCATTGATCATATTTTGAGATAACTCTTGTTCTTTAGCTGCCGCCTGATCTAACCCATCTTGCAGTGCGACGAGTATCAAATCCAAAAGCTCTTCTTTTCTATCCAAGCTGATCAAATCATCAACGATGTCTATACTTTTTATCTGCCGACCCGCAGTTAAAGTAAATTTGACTTGCTCTTCACCAGACTGGGCCTCAATTTCTATTTCATTGAGTTTATCCTTGATCTCCTGTTGTTTTTCTTCAAGATTTCCGAAAATATTACCAAACATATTTCAAAATTTTACACAAATATAAGGCAATAAGAACTTATTGCTCTATTGTAAATGCAATACTATAAATTCAAATCTATCTGGCTACCTAATGTCTAAAAGATTTGAAATAACCGCGAAAAAGAGATTTAAAACGTTGTAGGTTAGTAGGCCAGGGGGTGACCAACACTTATAAACCTTGTCTAAATATTAATAATTTATTATTTTTGCGCAAAATCATGAAACTATGAGAAATTTATACTTAGCGATAGTAATGCTAATCTCCTTAAGCTATGGTCACGCTCAATTGGCCACATGGAATAACACATGTAACGGAAATGCTGGAGTCGCTGGTAGTGCAACAGTTACACCTTATACAGTTGGTGTAAATGCCGGATGTCAGGTATCTTGCTTTATCAATAAGGGAAATATCACCAATTATGATGGTGGTTTCTCTGATGAGATCTTTTTTGGTTATACCGCTGCAGAGAACACATCCATCTCTTCTATTGAATATAGCATAAACAGACAAGGGGCTACTTTCGAAGCTTGGACGTTATTTGTGCAAGTGGGTTCTACAGTTGTTGTTAATAAGGTTATCAATTCTTCACATTCAGGAACTGCAGCCTTTTCAGAGCCTTTAAATGCTATGGTTGATGCTGGTGATGGAGTAAGTGTATATATATGGCCTGAATCTTATCCGACTACTCCTGATTGCAACGCATCTTCAGTTTACTTTGCTTTAGATAGAGCAGAGATACTTGGAAGCCTTCTTCCTGTTGAGTTGACCAACTTCAGTTCAGAAGTTAATAAAAATGGAGTCGAACTAAAATGGACGACTGCTACTGAGTTGAACAATGATTATTTTGAAATTCTTAAAAGCGTCAACGGTCAGCACTTCGAATCTATAGGAAAAGTACAGGGAAATGGTACAACAAGAGAAGAAAGTCATTATTCTTTCTTTACTGATCAGTTGGAGACAACAGCATACTACAAGTTGAAGCAGTATGATTATGACGGAATGTTTTCTTTTTCTCCTGTTATTTCAGTGAGTAAGAATTCTAATGATATTGATGCTTTAGTATCCAGCCCTAGAGTTAACGCCAACAGAGAAATAGAATGGATCTCTAGTAAAGGTGGTTCTGTAAGATTGTTCAATAATGTTGGACAAATAATGGATAGTTACACTTGGAGTGTAGAGGGAGTTCAAAGTTTTGATATAAGTGGAATGAACTTTAATTCAGGTATTGTATTCTTGGTGGATTCTGATAATGTGGTGCACAAGTTATTTGTCCGTTAAGAACCAATATTTCTAAAAGATATAATAAAAAGCAGTGAAAATTTTCATTGCTTTTTATATTTCAGCTGTATTCCTGCTCACCAATGAAGCTTTCCTTTTATTACAGCCTTCTGCTCTTCACCCTAAAATTATGGCAGCATTCATCATCAAAATGACAGAAATTGCATAAATTACTTGCAATTGATCCTTCTGAATAATGCAAGAATTCTTATTCTTTTTCGAAAATCTTAGCAGTGCTCAAAAACTTCTTTGGGTAATTATTGTCCTGGCTTTCTTCTGGATATTAGAAGGCAATTATCCCCTATTTCGTCATTCCTATAAAAAATGGAGCCATGCCAAAACCAATTTAGTGCTTCTTGGAAGCACCATTATTATCAATGCTATTTTCGGCGTTTTGAGTTTAGGTGTTTTTCTATTTATTGAAAACAATCACTTCGGATTGCTTAATCTTATCAATCTTCCAGTTTTGGCTGAGGTGCTTTTGGGTGTTATGATTCTAGATTTGATTGCTCAATATGGCGTTCATTATTTACTGCATAAAGTTTCTCCTATGTGGCGTTTTCACATGGTTCATCACAGCGATACCCATGTTGACGCCAGTACCGGAACTCGTCATCATCCCGGAGATTATATTTTCAGAGAATTGTTTTCTCTTCTGGCAGTGATCGTCGGAGGAATTCCACTTTCTGTGTATCTCATGTATAGAATTATTACAGTGTTCTGCACATATTTTACCCATGCTAACTTAAAAATTCCGTCAAAGCTGGATAAGGCAATAAGCTGGGTATTTATATCACCGAATATGCATAAATTCCATCATCATTTTGAACGCCCATGGACAGACTCTAACTATGGGAATATTTTCTCTTTCTGGGATCGAATATTTGGAACCTTTGTCTATCAAGACACCAGTGATATAAAGTATGGCTTGGATGTATTGGATTCGAATAGATCTGAAGACCTAAAACGACAATTGATGATTCCCTTCGATAAAAGCATCAAAACCGATTATTGATACTCGGGCTAAAATCATCGATAGTTTATCGATTTCAGTCAAAATTCGCTTCTTGCGAGAACTCTACCCATTCCTTTGATTCAGGATGTTGAAACCGAATGAATTCAGCGTGAAGACAAAGTCGTTTTCCTATATGACCATAGAGTCTATCACCAAGAATTGGACTGGCCAAGCCCTTGTGATGAGCCGCATGAACACGCAATTGATGTGTTCTTCCTGTCTCAGGATAAAAATAAACTTTCGTCAGACCATTTTCAGACCATATCCGCTCCCACCTACTCACCGCTGGTTTACCATGCTCAAAACAAACCAATTGACGTGGTCGATCATCTAGGTCAACCCGAAGCGGTAGATTAACCACCCCTTTCGTTTCTTCTATTTCACCCTCAAGCAAGGCAACATACCTCTTGAAGACCCTTCTCTCAATGAATTCCTTCTGTAAGTTTCGATACGCATCTAAGTCCCTTGCAATAACCATGATACCAGAAGTAGCCATGTCCAATCGGTGAACGATGACCGGACCAGTAAGATCTTCATACCTGGACTTTATCCTGCTTAATACGCTATCTTTTCGAAAGCGTCCCGGAACAGAAAGTAATCCGGGAGGTTTACTAATAACAATCAAAGACTGATCTTCATACAAAATGTTGATGTCTTCCGCGGATTCTGCGAATTCCATGAATTCAAGAGATTCGACCGCTGAATTGGCCAACATGAATTTTAATATCGGACCACACTTACCACGACAAGACGGGTAAAAATTCTTGTGCTTCCTTATCTCGGATACAGGAGGTATTCCCCACCAGAATTCCGCCAAGGCAATCGGCTTTAATTTTTGTTGGAAGGCATACTGAAATAATTTAACAGCCGCACATTCACCAGCACCAGAAGGCGGAATCCCCTGATCCTCGAAAATTTTTTTCAGACTTTGACGATTCCCTTCTTCGTCATAAAATTGGTACTGTTCGAATAATTGTTTTTGAAGATGAAGCGATTTTGTCTTTCGAGCCACTTTCAATTGTTCTATTCGAATCTTATAAGACTCCATTTCTTCTTCTATCTTCTCTATTCTTCCCTTCCATTCTCGCTTAAGATTCTTTAGAACAAGGTGATCCTCGCTACTTTCAGTGTTCAATTTTTTATTAATCGCATCCCGTTCTTCACTCTCCATATCCTGAGATTCGATCCGAACTCTCTTGCGAATTTCCTTCTTCTCTTTATGCCCTGCTTTAATCAAACCAATTTCGTGATTCCTCTGCTCATTGGCCTGATAAAGTTCCTCTTTTAATGCGGTATAGTCTTCTGACTGCAATATACCTTGTAAGCTTCTGTTCAGTTGATTCAACTCTTCCTCTCCGATTCTAAAAAAGCCTTGCTCGTCAAGCATATCATATACCGGAGGCACAAAAAAGCGGTGATTATTCCTGCCTGCAAGCTTACCCGAAAAGGCCGCCAAATAACCCAACTCTCCATTTTGATTAGCAACGACCAACACTCCAAACATTTTACCAAGAGACTCCTCCGTTTTATGTGGCCCGAGCCCAAAGTCATGAAGCCAATCCGTCTGATTGATCAGATAATCCTGTAATTCTCGCACAGCAATTTCCGCCAAAGGAGATATCTTAACTTCAAATGGATTGTTCAGTTTGAGACCTAATGTACCCTGAACTTCGTATTGAATTGGGTGAAACTTATCATTCACTGTTCAAGCCTTAAATCACCAGTTAAACTTTGATCGAATCGCATCAAGAAGAAAACAAAAAAACTGAATATGGCTACTCCCAGACTATTTTCAATGGTATTCTCAAAAAGAAATGACAATAATAAAATGCTTAATATGGCCACAGAACCTGGAGAAATGAAAAATTGATGCCAATATAATGGCGATAGACACACTATAATCATCAGCAACCCTAGGATTATTCCATGGCCTGCAAGAAAACTTAGATACTGGTTATGAGGCAATAAAAATTGATCGTCCTCTGAAAATTTTTCCTTCCAGCATTGTTCCATACCCGTTTTTGTGTCTCCCGCACCAACACCTAAAATCAGGTTATTGGAAAACAACTCCCATCCACATTGATAAGATTTGGATCTATTGGTCAAGGTAGTATTGTTCTCCGCATTGGACAATAATTCTCTGATTTCCCAGTAGGTGTACCCCATTTTGGTTTTGAAACTTGGGATATTCCACGCCAAAAACAAAAAAGCTACCATTGCCACTGGCAATAAAAGAACAATTTTCCATGACTTATGCTGTACAACGTAATAGACTGCTAAAATCATCAATCCAAGATACGCTGACACAAGTCCGCTCCTGACCGAAAGTATATGCAGAAAGACAAAAATAAGCACAGAAAGAACCAAATAAGCCCACGAATATCGTGAAGTTCCTTGCCAAAACTTTGATAAGGAAACGATTAAAGCTATGGACATTACCAAGGCAAATCTGATGTGATTGGACGGTGTTGGAAAATGTCCTCCGAGCCTGACTTCTTCGTTGATGGCAGCCATATCCATAAAATACCAACTCAAGACAAGAATTATAGCAGCAAAAGCGCAGAGTAGAAACCAATCCAGCAATCTATTCATTGCTTTCTTAGAAAGCGTTGGTAATAAAATAAATGGTACGGGTAGAATTAGAAAGGGTAGTTTAATCCTCAGCCTTTCCAGATAATAAGACATGTCCTCTGAATAAAGTCCTGTAATCAGTGGTACAATAAACAAAAGACTAAAGCCTAGAATTATAAGATTTTTTTTGTTGATCAAGATTTTCCTACCAAGAACTAGCGATAATATTCCGATTATAATGAAAATAATTTGAGAGACGGACAACAAGAACCTAGAAAAGAAAAAAGCAGCAAACATTGATGCGATGGCCAAGATGCTTAGTTTTTCAATAATTTTATTTCTTTCTATAGATTGTAAGACCATTTCGATTCAATTACAATTACTTCTTATTCCAACGGAAAGATATTAGATTTGTGATTCTATTTGGTCACAATTTCCTTTTAATCAATAAGAAAAGCGCATGGATGCTTTTGAAAAGTTAAATAAACTCGTCGGTGAAATCAAATCTTATCCAATAGGATCGGAAGAGGATTTGGAAAAATTTAGAATACTCTATCTGGGTAGTAAAAATGTTCTCAAGCCTATGATGGGCGAGATAAGACATGTACCCAATGAACAAAAGAAAGAGTACGGTTTGCTCATTAACGCCGCCAAGTCTAAAGCAGAAGAAATTTTCGAAGAGTATCAAACTGAATTCAAAAGAAAAAAAGAACAAGAGGATCGAGCCAGCTATGACTCCACGGTCAATGGTTTCCCCTATGAAATAGGATCTAGACATCCAATCAGTTTGGTCATGGAAAAGATTGTAGATATTTTTGGTCGTATAGGCTTTTCCGTAGAAGAAAACCGTGAGATTGAAGATGACTGGCACAATTTTACCGCCATGAATACTCCCGAAGATCATCCAGCTCGGGACATGCAGGACACCTATTATCTGAAAGACTTTGGACAATTACTGCTCAGAACGCATACTTCTAGTGTTCAGTCAAGAACCATGATGAGCCAAAAACCCCCTATTAGAATGATAGCTCCTGGAAGAGTATATCGAAACGAGACCGTATCTGCTCGTTCACATTGCCAATTCCATCAAGTCGAAGGACTTTATATTGATGAGGGTGTGAGTTTTGCAGATCTCAAGCAGACCTTGACTTATTTTGCCAAGGAAATGTTTGATGAAACAAGAATTCGAATGAGAACATCATTTTTCCCCTTTACAGAACCCAGCGCTGAAGTCGATGTCTACTGGGGTTTAAATGATGAAATTGATCACAAGATTACCAAAGGTACGGGTTGGCTTGAGATTTTGGGTTGTGGAATGGTGGATCCTCAGGTTTTGATCAATTGCAATATTGATCCAGAGAAATACTCCGGATACGCTTTTGGAATAGGTATCGAGAGGCTTGCCATGCTTTTGTACAGAATACCTGATATTCGATACTTTTTCGAAAATGACATCCGTTTCATCCGCCAATTTAAGAAGGTATGAGTTCCAAAGTAAAGCTGCCCAAAGGGACTAGAGATTTCCAGCCTGATCAAATGATCAAGAGGGAATATATTTTGGATATTATTCGATCTACTTTTAAAAATTATGGATTCCTACCCATAGAGACTCCTGCTATGGAGGATTTGGCAACACTGACTGGAAAATACGGTGAGGAAGGTGATAGGCTCATCTTTAAGATCCTGAACAATGGAGATTATCTCTCTAAGGTTAGTGATCAACATTTACACAGTAAAGATTCCTCAAAAGCGCTTGCACAGTTGAGTAAAAGGGCCTTAAGATATGACTTAACCGTTCCGTTCGCACGCTTTGTGGTGATGAATCAGAACGAACTTAGCTTCCCATTCAAAAGATACCAGATTCAACCTGTTTGGCGAGCTGATCGTCCTCAAAAGGGGCGTTACCAAGAGTTTTATCAGTGCGATGTTGATGTTGTTGGTTCGAAGTCGCTGGTATTTGAAGCTGAGTTGGTGCAAATCTATCATCAAGTCTTCGATCAATTGAGTATTGATGTTGATCTTAGGATTAACCATCGAAAAATTCTGACAGGCATAGCTGAACATTTAGGAATTTCTGATCGCATCGAAAAATTCACTTCGATCATCGATAAGTTGGATAAAATAGGACAGGATAAGGTAGTGGATGAGCTCGTCAAAGAATTTGAGCTATCAGAAGAAAAAAGTAATCTGGTTCATCAAATACTTAATATTGACAATTTGGATGAGTTAAGAAGCCTTATCGACTCATCCAATTCTAATATTGACACCGGAATCAATGAACTCAACTATGTCTACGAATTATTGGAGAAATCAGGAAGTAAAGTGCCTCGATTTGATGTGACTTTAGCTCGTGGTCTCAATTATTACACCGGATGTATTTTCGAAGTGAATGCCAATAATGTGCAAATGGGTAGTATTGGCGGTGGTGGCCGATATGACAATCTCACTGAAATATTCGGAATGTCCAATATGAGTGGTGTCGGTGTTTCGTTCGGACTTGAGAGAATTTATGATGTAATGGTAGAACTCAATCTTTTTCCAAGTTCCATCAGCTCAAATAAGGACATGCTTGTCATTCCACTGAATGAGGCCGCACAAAAAGAGGGATTTAAATTGGTATCTGACTTTAGAAAGCAAGGATTATCCATAGATCTCTATCCGGATGTCGTCAAAATGAAAAAGTCTATGAAGTACGCCAACTCAACCGGTGCGTCTTATGTAGTTATTATCGGCGAGGAAGAACTTGAATCCAATCAATTTGTGGTGAAGAATATGAGCACCGGAGAACAACAAAATCTAGATAGAAAGGAGCTCATCGATTTGTTGGAAAAATGAGATTAAAATAAAGAGGAGAATAAAGCTTCTGCCCTACTCTCCTCTTCAACAATTGACATCCGCGCCCTTCCCATCAATTATCAATTATCAATTATCAATCACTACTGTCCGGTAAAAAATGAGCAGGAGAGTTAAGAATCTCCTGCGGATGACGAAATTTGTAGTTCCTACACTCAAATTTTAGTCAATATGAACAAAGATCTAAATTTTACCGGACAGCCGATATTTTCTCAGCTGATTAGTTTAATAAATAAATCAGAAATCTACCGACTAGCGAAGAAGTATAAGTCTGACCATTACACCAAGAAGTTTACTACCTACCATCATTTAACAACGATGTTATATTGCATTTTTCATAAATGCACTTCATTGCGTGAGGTGACAACGGGGATGCAGGCCTGTTTTCTTAAATTAAATCACCTCGGCATGAGTTACTGCCCTAGAAGGAGTACGCTTTCAGATGCCAATAGGGCTAGGAATGCACAAGTATTTGAGAAGATATATATGGATTTGTATGATCGTTTACACAAAAGTTTACCGGACAGCCGATTTAAAGAATCTTGGTTTTCTAAGCTTTATATTGCTGATTCAACTACTATAACTTTATTCAAAGAGATTTTAAAGAGTGCTGGAAATACTCCAGCTAACGGAAGACGAAAAGGAGGAATGAAGGTGCATACCCTTATTAAAGCAGATCATGATGTACCCTGTTTAATTAAGATGACTTCAGCAGCTTCTCATGATGTAACTTTTATAAAAAACATGAAACTACCACAAGGATCAATCATAGTATTCGACAAGGGATATCTCAATTATTATCAATACGATTTATGGACTACTGAACAGGTGACATGGGTAACTAGAATGAGAAAGGACGCCAAGTTTGAAGTAACTGATCAATTTCAATTAACTGATGAACAAAGAAAAATGGGCATTATCGCTGATGAACAAATCATATTGGGACATACCTCTCATAATGATGTTACAAGAACTAAGGCCAGACTAATCACTTACTATGATCCTAAAAAAGATAAGATCTTCTATTTTATCACCAATAACATCGTTTTTCAAGCTCAAACAATCACGTTAATTTACAAGCACAGATGGCAAATAGAATTGTTATTTAAAAGAATAAAACAAGCTTATCCTCTACAATACTTTTTGGGAGACAATGAAAACGCCATTAAAATACAGGTGTGGTGTGTCTTGATTGCTGATCTATTGATCAAATACCTAAAATCTAAGCTGAAAAGAAAGTGGGCCTATTCTAACCTTAGTTCCATGATAAGACTTCATCTGATGTCCTATATTCACATATTCAAGTTCCTGGAAAATCCAGACAAGGCTCTAATCAATAACTTACGCAGAAAACAAAATATCCCTAATCTATTTAGTTCAGCTTAATATCAGCGGCTATCATTTTAAATCTATAATATCCACCATTGATAATCAACTAAATATCACTAATTTTAATCCTGTCCGACATTTAACCGGACAACAGTGATTATCAATTATTAATTATTAATTATTAATTATCCTCATCCTTCCAGCTTGAACTTAATGGGCAACTTATATTCGACACTCACTGCTTTACCACTCTGTACTCCAGGTTTCCAGATATTTCCTTTTTCTACTATTTTTTCCATAGCATCCAGCGCAGCTTTGTCCAAATCTGCATCTACTGCCCTCACCAACTTAATATCTCTGGTAAACCCTCTTTTGTCTACAATAAAAGAGCATACTACGGTTCCTTCTTTGGCATCTTTCTGAGCAGATTTCGGATAAACCACATTGCTGTATATAAGCTGAAGTAATTTGGTGTTCGAACACTTCTTAATTTCCTCTTTAGCTTTGCTGTCATCAACACATTCTAAAATAACAGGCATTTCTTCAACTACTTGAAATATTTCGTCTTTATTACTAATAGTTTTAACGGATGCCTCATCTTCCTTCAGCGCTGAACTATTTTCTACGGGTTCCTGAGTACACGACACTCCTATCCACATGGCCATCAAAGGAAGCACAAATAATAATGCCGTCATTGGGTTCAAATGATAATTCTTTTTCTTGATCATAGCTTGTAATCTTTTTTTGGTTAAAAATTGTCCGAAGCAGGGAACAGGTAATCCACATGTTCCAGTGCTTCTCTTTATAAGTAATTGTGCATAATTCACTCTATCATATTTTTGTAATATGGCTTCATCTACTTGTAATTCATGGATCAGTGATAGTTCCTTTCTGAAGCTTCTCCAAATCGGTATAAACCAAAAGACAATACTGTAAACAGACAATAAAAGCAGGTCATAACTGTGTCCCATTCTAACATGCTTTCTTTCGTGTTCTACGATCATAGAAAGGTCAGATTTATTGTCCAACAATTCGTCTCCTATGAAGATGGTACCGAATGTACTAAAGGCCATATTACTCCGATGAAGTACTTTGTAATCATCCAGTGGAGAAGAGTTTCTAAAGCAGTTAATAAGTTTTATAAGCTGGATGATGAATAAGATCATAGCAATGGCCGCACCTATAAGATATACTACCTTAACAAGGTCAAAAAATGTGTACATCGAAGTCATTGAAGCCGCGGAGCCTGAAATGGAATTCGTATCGGCCGGGATGAAGGTAGTTATACCCGGAAGACTGAAACTCGGTATTTGTTTGATATTACTGAGTAGGGATCCCACTGGAACGAAGCCCGCACTTATCAATAAAGCCATTAAATAGGCTCGTCTAAAACCGTAGCCGGGTGAATTCTTCAACAGAAGATAATACAGTCCATATCCGGCTAAAAGATATATAACTATTCTAAGCATCGGGTCCATCGTTCTGATTTTTTATTTGTGAAAGCAAATCCTCTAATTCTTCGGCATCTATGATCTCTTCATCCACCAGATGAGAAACCAAAGCTTCTGGTTTTCCATTAAAATATTTGGTCATGAGGTTTCGCAAACTTGTTGATCGGTATTGTTCCTTGGAGAGGATGGCATGGTAACGATATCCCCTACCCTCCTTACTATGTCCCAATACCTTTTTATTCTCTAGAATTCTTACGATAGTAGAAACAGTGGTCATAGCCGGTTTGGGCTCCGGCATTCTTTCTACTATCTCGGAAACTTTAGAAGGTCCGTAGTCCCAGAAAAACTGCATGATTTCCTCTTCGGATTTGGTCAATTTTATCATTTTCAACTAATTTATTAGTCGAATGTAGGAACAATTATTGATTTTGTCAAATTTTCAACTAAAAAAATAGTTAATTGATGAGATAAGCATCAAAATAGTCGAATAAAATACTGCATTCCCGCTTAAATGTTAAAGTCCAATATCTGCTTAGATGCGTAGCAATAAGAATATTCGGCACCTCGTTTTGCTGTGGAATTAAAACACTAAAAATATACCAATCATGACAAATTCAAATTTTTTAAAAGCCACTTACGCCCTATTCCTTTCCTTGACCATGCTGACGCTAATATCCTGTAATGACGATGATAACAATCAGTCATTGGATGGTGGATCTGCTTTTCCGTTAAATATCGGCAACTACTGGATTTACCAAATCTATTCGGAATCTGAAACCGGTGAAGTGCTTCCGACGCAAAATTTCGATAGTGTTTACATAGCCGAAACAGTTGTGATGGATGGAATTGAATATTTCTCCCTGGTCGGTTGGTTTGGAACTCCGGAATTAATCCGAGACTCGTTAGGATACATTGTCAATTCAGAAGGAAGAATTCATTACTCTCCTGAAAATAGTGACGAGGTTTTCTATACAGATAAGATTAGCTTGGGTTCTGAGGACAGATTTATTTCTGTGAATTATACCATGTCTTCCGCTGAGAGTATCACCATTTCATCAGGAGTATATGATACCCGAGCAGCAGAAGGAGAATTTGATTATTCCGAAGCACAAGGTATTAGCTGTGATAAAAAGGCCAAGACCTATTACTCAGGAGATATTGGACGAATAAAAGAGGAAGTCTTCTATCTCAGCGCATGCAGCTACAGACATAGAAATTTAGTAAGATATCACATAGAATAGAGTTTTGAATATCCTGACGAGCTGGGCTCATTGGAAAAATCCAAGGGGCCTAGCTTTTCATCAAGATCGCATAATGGCCCAACACCAATACAATAGTCCTTTTCAGTCCTCTATTCAAAAATCACAGATCGCGAAACTAGTTTGCCTTCATGTCTTAAGACTAAGTAAAACAATCCTTGGGTGATGGCATCTGTTTTTGTTAATTCGAAAACCAAGCTTCCCACAGATAGATTTCCACTATGAATTGACTGTATCTTTTGTCCATTTCGATTGTATAAGGCAAGCTCTGTGTTGTTCAAGGCTTCTTCAACATTCAATGAAATTGTTGCACTCGAATTTATCACGGCTGGAAAAACATTTAATGTAGTTCCTGAAATATTGATCTCTTCAGAACTTGTCGGCTCAGAGAACTCCGTTGAAATATTGGTATTCACTACATCGTAAGTTTCACCTTCCTTTTTCCATATAATGGTGATCACCTCAAGATGCTCAATATCCATGCCTTCCAACGAAGCATCAAATTCATGGGAAAATTCCGTACCTGTGGCAATGGTACCACTTCCAAGAAATTCTCCGAATGAGCCCGAGCTGATCGAGGCTCTTAGTATCTTTTCGTGAACCGCATTATCGCCACGTCTAGCCTGAAAATTGATGATATTGCTCTCAACAAAATAAACGCCCAAATAATACTCGCCGGTGGCCTCCTGAAAAAATTTAGTTTTCGTTTTTACTTCTAGTTCATTTCCATTGGCAAACATGGATATTCCTGCATTCGCTATTGGACTTTCCAGCAACGCCGCATTTACCTGATCGTTAATTTCTACTAACTTCGACGCCCTATTACTTGAAGTGACATTCTGATCAGTAATATTATAGTAAAAGTATGGTTGATATGGGGCACTGAAATTACTTGAGAAATCCTGAGCCACGGAATTGGTCAAATCTCCACTGTGATGAGCAACCAAAAGCGTTGCATTTTCTTCATTTTCATCCACCAAATCTTCAAACATCTCCCATCCCCAACTGCCACAAGGAGGACACCATGTCGCCGCCACTTTACTAATGAGTGGTCGTTGCTGTTCGGGTACCTCTTGTGCAATAGATTGGCTGATGCATAAAAAACAAACAAGGATAAGTGTCCAATAACTCTTCATATTAAATTCTACTTTGATTCTTAATAAACAACTACATTCTATACTATAAGCTAGATTGTCTTACAAATTAAATTGAAAATCTTCTAACGCGGTGTCTTGAACTGGACGGAATGCGCGATAAATTATACTGAATGAACCACTCTATCTTTCATCCAATTGAGATTATTTTTATTTCTGAATTTGACTATTACTCTGATAAATTTAAGCCGTCTCAATGATGTCGAAAGTGATCAAACGACTTTGACGATATTGTTATTAATCCTAAATCTTCGTAATTTAATGAAGTAATATACTTAAACAAACTTCAATTTGGTGCCGCACTTGAGACTCATTCGTCTTTTTATAATCTTAATGCTTTGCTGTTACGTCGTACACTCAAGCGCTCAGGACAACATTCCCAGAAAGCCTTATTCTAGAAATGAAATCAAAGCCAAAACAATTTACAGAATAACCCAGGATCACAATGACTTTCTATGGATAGGTTCTAACGAGGGTTTGTACCGCTTTGATGGTATCGAATACAAACAGTACACCGTAGATGATGGCTTAATGGATATGGAGGTTTTTGACCTGTCCATAGATTCTCAAAATAATATATTCATTTCCGACTTCTCTTATAGTCCTTTGAAACTCTCTAAAGGAGAAATTTTCAACAACCTCAATCATAAGTCCTTTTCTAATATAGACTTGGACGATGTTCAAAATCTTTACCATAATGAGGAAAATGCCTTTATCATTTATGGATCAAAACCAGATTACTATTACTATTTGAAATATGACGAGAAAAACACAGAATACATTGAAAAAATCCATCATTTACCTGACTCCAATTTTCATATATATAAAGTACTTTCAAATAATGAACACCTATATTTTTTTAGCAGTACTATTGAGAAAGGCATTTACAAGGTATTTAAAGAAAACAAATTTATTGCCGGTGGAGATTTGCCTACGAATATTCTGGATATAGCTATAATAAACTCAAGGCTTTTCATCCTGTACTTTGAAAATCAGGCAGCTATAACTGAATATAGCATTAATGAGGACTTCTCCCTAAACAATCTTGGTCAGGTAGAATTTGATTTCAAAGTAAGACATTTATTTAGTTTAAACCAAGAACTATGGGTTAGCTTCATAGATGGAGGAATCGCACGTCTTCAAGACTTGAAGGTGGCTAAACTTTATATGCCCGATAAAAATGTCAACACTATTTTTATCGACAAGGATTCGACCATATGGTTTGGAACTGCGTCAAATGGACTATACTATTTACAAGAATCGCAATGCATAAATTATACAAAAGAGCATCTACAAGTATCAGGCTCGGTTATGTCGATTGCACATGGAAAAAATGATCAACTATATATAGGTTTTGAAAAATCATTTCTGGGATGCCTAAACGATAAAGAATCAATCTACAACATCGAACTTAAGGGTCATCGCCATGAAATTTTTAGGCGTGTTAAAAAACTGGAACTTCAAGATAACGACAAACTTATTTGCGCAACAGACCGTGCATTATATGACGTTTTTTTGAGTGCGGGCATACCCAAAAAAGGAAGAGAAATGCTTCGAGCTCCTATCAAGGACTTCATTATAACAAAAGAAGGTAATTACTGGGTAGGAGCTTCAAGTGCACTTCATTTTTTAAGTTACAAAGACAATACTTTATCTGATACAATAATTTGGCAGCAAAGAGTAGTATCCCTTCATCAGGATGACGAAGAAGATTTATGGATTGGTTCATTAAAGGGAATATTTTTGAAAAGAAATAATAGTTATGCTGTAGAACCTTTTCTTATTAAAGAGCTTGTCAATAAAAAGGTTAATGATATCGTAAGTTGGAATGAAAAGTTAATAGTTTCCACTGATTTTGGTATTTATTTTATCGATAAGAAAACTTTCAAGTGGCAATCCATCAACGTTGAGCATGGATTGTTGACCAATCAATGCAGGAAAATCTTTTTATACGGGGAAAGCTTATTGGTGAGTTCATCTTCTGGAATAACGAAACTAAATTTAATAAATGAAGAACCTTTTGTTCGGCATTCAAGAAATTATACAACAAGAGATGGGCTTATCTCAAATGACATCAACGATCTTATTTATCGAAATGATACGATTTGGGTTGCGACCAATAAAGGACTGAGTATATTACCTCTTTCCAGGACTAAAAATGCCAAGCCACCGACTACAAACATTGTACGAGCCAGCACTAATTCTAAACCTCATAGCATCTATAAAAGAATAGTACTCAATCCAGATGAAAACAACATCTCCATTGGATATTCCGGAATGTCCTATTACTCGGATCAATATGAAAGCTATGAATATCGCTTACTTCCCATCGCGAAAAATTGGTCCTCAACCAATGAAAGTTCCATAACATTTCACGAATTACAACCGGGCGCGTACACTTTTGAAGTAAGGGCTATCAATGATGGAATTAAAGGCAAAACACCAGCTCAATTAAACTTCGAAGTTAGGCCTTCTCTTACTCAAACAAATTGGTTCAAGTTCTTCTCTCTCATTGCTTTTTTAGTGCTGTTGGCTTCATTGTGGTTATGGAGAGAAAGGGAATTGGCCAAGAAAAATGAATTTGAAAAAACAGTATCTCGTTTGGAGTTGGAAACCATTAAAGCCCAAATAAATCCCCACTTCATATACAACAGTCTCAATTCGATTAAAAACACAGTTGTCAAAAAGGATCATTTCAATGCTGAAAAACAACTTTCTATTTTCACAAGACTGGTGAGACAAACGCTTAAGATTTCCCAACAGAATTTTATCATGCTCAATCAGGAAGTAGAATATCTTAGAAGATATCTTCAGATGGAGAAAATCAGATTTGGCGAGAATCTCAGTTTTGAAATTCCTACACTTTCAGAACTCAATGAGAAAAACATTGGCCACATTCCTATTCCAACGATGTTGATCCAACCATTTGTTGAGAATGCTGTAAAGTATGGTATTAATCCTGATCACGAAAGAACATGCTTCATTAAAGTTTCATTCCAGCGAGAAGGCAGTTTATTACGTTGTAGAATTGAGGACAACGGGCCAGGCATTAAGAATGGGCAAAAAAGAATGGAAAAAAGTGAGTTTAAACCGCAAGGCACAAGGATAAGTTCTTTTCGGAGAAAATCTTTTAAAAAACTATACGATATGCAAGTTGATATTGAAATAGTCGATAAAAGTGAACTCAATTCTAAAGAGCACGGTACCGTGGTTGAGATTATTATACCAATAAAGACAAGCCATGGATAAAGTAGACGTAATAATTATTGATGATGAAAAAGATAGTAGGGAATTAATCCGACAATATCTTAAGGATCAATTTCCCTCTGTTGAAATTATAGCAGAATGCTATTCGGTACAATCGGGAATTGAGAGTCTAAAGCAACATTCGCCCGACTTATTATTTTTAGATATTCAATTGCCGGATGGAACCGGTTTTGATATTTTAAAGCAATTAAATGATGACTCTTTTGAGATCATTTTTATTACTGCTTATGAGGAATACGCAATTAACGCTATCAAACACAGCGCCTTGGATTATTTATTAAAACCAATAGACAGGGAAGAATTTAACCTTGCGGTTGAAAAGAGTTTAAAGAAAAAAAGCTCTCCTCTTCCACTGAAAGATTTGATTAATAACTTAATGAATCAAATGCATAATGATCAAATCACTATCCCAACATTAAATGGGTTCAAAGTAGTTAATCTGACTGATTTGGTCCGATTAGAATCCGACGGAGGGTATACCAGTCTCTATCTCAAAGATGGTCAGGTTTTTTTGGCTTCAAAGTATTTGAAGGAATACGAGAAAATTCTACCAGAGCAAAAATTCTGTCGCATCCATCACTCACACATTATTAACCTGGCCTATCTAAAAGAGTATATCAAAGGTCGTGGAGGGCAAGTAGTCTTGCAAGATGGTACCACACTCGGTGTTTCTCAGAATAGGAAAAAAGATTTATTGAAGTATTGGGAATAGATAACAACTAGACTATCTGATATTCTACTTAGTTATGAACTCAAAGCTCACAGCTATCACTTCATGATTTCAATTCATTTGTCCATTTAATAATTTGATGATGTTTTTATTTCAGATTTCATCGTTCGATGAGGTCGCTTAACATTAAAAAATTTAATCATGAATTTGTACAAAATTTTAATCACACTCATTCTTTTGTTTTTTGCAGCTTCCGGAACTTTTGCCCAGCATTGGGACGACGTCGGAAACGTTTTAAATGGAGGAGAAGTTTTAGGGTCACAAGCGGGCAGCCCGGCACCAAACATTGTAATTCAAACAGACGGTCAAGACCACACCGTAATTGACAATGATGGAAGCGTTACTGTTAATCCGCTTGATAGATTTGGAAAAGTAAATATTGGTATGCAAACTCCCACGATACACCATGACGAAAGTCGCTTATCCATTAAATCCGGTTGGGGAGATTGGGCTCGCCTATACAATTCCGATGAAGATAAATACTGGTCCTTTCACAATCCACAAGATGGAGATGCCATAGCCATTGGTCGCATTTATGATAATAATTCTCAAAATCCAACGGCATCTTATCGATACAGCTTTACTGAAACCAAAGGATTTGGAATAACTCAAGGTTGGGGAGATTGGCTTCAATTCCACCAAGATGCTGACGCCGGTTTCTTCGCTTTGCACAGCCCTCAAAATCAAAATGCAATGACCTTTTATTACATGGACCAATGGAATAACCCAACCTGGGGATTGCTTTCCATGTATAACTCAGGATTAGTAACCATAGGCAATGCTCCGACCACAACTACTGGAAATGTTTCTCTGCACTATGGTGATTATGGATTATTGGTAGAAAAAGGAATTATGGCTGCAAAAGTAAAGGTCGCTTTACCTTATACAAGTCATTGGGCTGATTATGTATTTGATAAAGATTACGACTTGATGCCGCTTGATCAAGTCGAAGAATTCATTTCGGAAAACAAACATCTACCAAACATTCCAAGTGCTGAAGAGCTCGTAGAAGAAGGAATTGATTTGGGCCAAATGGATGCCAAACTACTCGAGAAAATAGAGGAACTCACTCTTCACCTGATCAATCAGGAAAAGACCATAAAGGTCCTTCAAGAGAGAATTCAAGTTTTAGAGAAAAACCAATAAACTACACAGATTATGAAAAAGCTTATTTATTTAATAATGTTATGTGCTATCCCAATTTTATCCATTGGGCAAACACCGCATAATGACTTGAACACCTCATTGTTTGCCAACTTTGACCCCTGGTGTACCATTTTCCAGACCAATACAGGTTCTCCGACAAGTGCTGGTATTCTCATGGGACATTCCCTATTCAATGGTGGAGATGAGAATAGTGGCGAAAGTATTGTTGCCGATTTTAACTTTATTGAGGGTGCAAGTTATATTGTAGACGTAAATATTTCGGAGTTTAACTTGAGTCAAAACCTCTCAGGTCAGGTAAAAGTTATTTTGGTCAATGATCCAGCTAAAATCGGTTGTATCGGGACTCCATTCTTTTCACCACCGACACCTTCGTTTCCGGGGCATTTTGTTTTGGCAGAACATACGGTAAGTCAAAGTATTTTTTCAGATAGGAATATTCGAATTCAATTCAGAAGTCCTGACAACTTCAATTCTATTGTAATTTTTCCGCAGGATCTTGATCCAGCTACGCATCCAATACCTCATCCTGCAGAAGTTCATCTATGGTTGAACTGTGTAAAGATTAATTTACTTTGCTACACTGATCAGGACAAGACTTTTGCAAGCAATATTCCCAATGGTGCGGATGGTGCCAATAACTTCTTTATTGGAAGCAGTTTTGGTAATAATCCCAATGGAGTTGCAATCAATACCAATGGTGTTCCTACAGACTTCAGGGCCTCTGAATCTATTATTTTGGATGATAATACGACTATTACTCCTTCTTCACGTGATTTCTTCTTAGCCCATATATATCCTTGCGGATTTCCTTATCATTTCGAATTTGAACCAGAAGTGATTATTGAGGATTTCAATGCGTGCGGAATAGCCACAATTACAGATGGATCGGAAGAGGATACCTACGACAGATCCTCATACAACTCCAAATCCTCTTTCCAGGAACAAGTCGTATCCGAGGATGAATACACTCTAACGAACAAATTGTCCTTAGAGAATCAAATTGAAATTTATCCAAATCCGGTGAGTGAATCTTTAAACTTTAATCTACCGAAAAAAGAAGGTTTAATAGAGATGTATAATAGATTGGGGCAACTGGTAAAAACCAAAAAGATCGAATCTCTGAACGAGCAAATGGATGTATCTGGTTTCAATCCAGGTGTGTACCTCGTTCGAATCGTGGATAAAGATCATAATATGTTAAGTGAGGAGAAAATCATGGTGCATTAAAGATGGAAGTAATATGCCATCTAAAAATGGTTTGGACTAACATCAATCAAAAGGGGTCGTCGATAAGATGACCTCTTTTATCCTATTAATTAATGCTTAAGCCTCTGGTAGAGCATCAAACTCCTTCCTTCTATCTTCAAACCATGTCTGCATAGCACTAGGTGACTTCATCAAGTCCTGCATTTTACTCATAGCCTCCAAATGAGCTTGATCTCCTTTTTGGAACATTTCCATCCCATGTTGCTTACTGATTTCCGCCATTTCTTCGAAGCTATTCGCTTGAAATTCCTGGTCGCAAGCCCCTCCTAGCTGTTTGCAAGTCATTTTTTTCATACCATAAAATTATACTGATTAAAATTCTATACTGCTAAAGATAGCAATAATGCATTCTATATCAGAATGGGTTCTGCACTTCGGGATTATTGAGGCTTATTGTATCAGTAAGCATTTTCAAGAAACTCACCATATCTGCCTTTTGCTGATCGGTCAAACCCAGGGGCGTAATAAGGGGATCTACTGTGACGCTGCGGTGTCCGCCGGAGTTATAATGATCAACCACTTCTTCCAGTGTCTCCATACTTCCGTCATGCATATATGGACCCGATAGGGCCACATTCCTGAGACTGGGAACTCTAAATTTACCTCTGTCGAATTGATTTCCAGTCACTTCAGCACGACCTATATCCGGATAATTTAAGGTAGAATCAACTTCTGTAATTCCATTGTTTAAAAAATCTCTGGCTGAAAATAATGGGGGTGCATGACAATGGCTACATTCTGCATCAGGCAATGTATTATCGCTGAACAGAGACTCATGGTTAAAGAACATTTTTAATCCGTTCAATTCAGAAGGACTTGGAATAATCTCACCTCTCATAAACTGATCAAACCTCGAATTTCCGCTACTAACAATAATTCGCTGAAACTGAGCCAAGGCCTTGGCCGCTAATTCTTTGGTTATTTCCTCACTGCATTCTATACCAAATGCTCTTCTAAAATCGGCTGGGTAATCCTCGTGATTCTTCAATTGTTCGACCAATGTGGTCCACTCATGGTGCAACTCGATAGGATCTTCTACTGGCAGCAGTGCCTGCTCTTCCAAAGTTTCCGATCTGCCATCCCAAAATAAGCCTGAGCTGACATAGGCAATATCCAATAATGGCATTGAACTTCTTCTTCCATCAATTCCATCTATGCCCTCACTGACGGCCAAGTTATCCGTAAAGGACCCTTTGGCCAAATGACAAGACGAACAGGACATGGAGCTATCCGCAGACAATATCGGGTCGTAGAACAGCTTTCTACCCAAAATAACCCCTGCTTGTGTCATGGGATTATCCTCGGGAACTGGAAGTGTTTGATAATTTTCAGGAATATCTACTATATACTCTACCGGATTGTATTCTATATCTTTTAGGTTGCCAGAGCAATCTTCCACAGGTGACGTCTGATCATCATCATTGCATGCTGATACAAAAACTGCAAACAATAAAGCTAGACTAATATATCGTATCAATTTGGATAACATCATCATGGTTTTCAAGATTCGAATATAGAACCGATTCTATGGAAGAAACGTCTCCACTGAGGTCAATGTTTTGAAAAAGTTTGGAATAATCTAAAGTCAACTCCAGTCTCCTGTCAAATCCTCTTGATAATTCGATCGTAGAACCGAAACTATGGTTCTTCATCAAATCATCACCATTAATTGCCAAAGAAATGGTATCATCAGTTGGCCTTATCAATCTAATTCTACCAATCAAAATATTTCCATTGTCATCAATAAGATCCAGTGCCTTAGCTCTCGCCAAATCTGTAATAGTATTGATTCTTTCCTCGGTGGTATCTATACCAATACCCGCCCAGCCCATGGTAAGTCGTATTCCTTCAATTACTCCTACCAAATTAGAAGATCCCACAGAGGGTATGCGATAAAGATCAAAATCATTGACAGCAAAGTTCTTGGGATAAGTCTGAAACATACTATCTGGCAAAGGGATCTCAACTTCCTCACTGAGATCTAACCAGTCCGCTCCGTCAAACAACTGCAACTCTCTAATAAACCAACTGCTCTGTAGTATCTCAAAGCTATCCGTGCTGGTCGTGTCAAAATTCATTGGAATTTTATCAACGCTGACCAAATCAAAGCAATTCGAGCCCAAAGGTATTTTGTGAAAGATATCCATGTCTATCTCGGGATATGTACAACAGGTATTTTCCTCAGCCATTGGATCAAAATTGGTTGCGAAGCTATCCTTGCAACAACCTGACGCTGACTCTCTGCAATTCATCAAAGCGAGGCTGCCCAAGAGCAATAGAAAACCAAGCTTAATTTTTAATGGTGTCATAGATCTTTTTGACTATTTTCTTCACTTGTACACTAAAATCTTTATCGACAATCCAGCGATAATATTGTGTATCTTCCTTAAAAACGTCTTTTACTGCCCTACCCTTGTATTTACCAAAATTGAAAACAACCTCATTCTTGTCATTGTATTTCAATCGTTGAGTAGCATCAACCATGCCATCGCTGTTGCAAAATTCTGCCAGCTTTTTAACATCATTGACAACCGGAGTCTCCCATTGATTTCCGTCTCCATCTTCGTAATTCACATCCTGATAGCGATTGATTTGTCCTTTCAATACCTCGACCGTAGCTACAACATCTGCCATTGCATCATGGGCATTCTCCATCTCCTTGTTGCAGTAATATCGATGCGCCGCTTTTAAAGTACGCGGTTCCATTTTATAGAAAATCCTCTGCACATCTACGAGTCGTCTTCCCTCCACATCCCAATCTAAACCGACTCTGTGAAACTCCTCCATCAACATAGGTATATCAAAGCGATTAGAATTGTATCCCGCCAAATCAGCATCACCGATGAAATCATATATTTTTTGTGCTACCTGCTTAAAAGAAGGTTTGTTACGGAGGTCTGCGGGACCAATTCCAGTTATTTTCATGGCCTCTTCGGAAATAGGGATGCCCGGATTGATCATCATAGAAAGTTCCTTCGGCTCTTCTTCTCCTGAAGAGTATTTCAAGATGGCGATTTGTATGATTCTATCCCTAACGACATTGAGTCCTGTTGATTCCAAATCAAAAAAACACAAGTCCTTTTCCAGGTTAAATTGAAAGCTCATAGTTCAAATTAAGATTAGTTCGAAGGTAACAAATATTTACTTGCGCCTGCGCTGGAAATATTCAACATTTTCCCATCGGGCGTGGAATAAATCAGATAGCATTCGTAGTCTTTTTTCTTTTCTATTAATTGCAGAAAAGGTCTCCATCCCATAACCATAGCGGCTGTAGCCATGGCATCAGTTACCGCCCCATCGGGACCTATCACTGTAGCACTAAGCAAACTATTCCTTTCCGGGAATCCTGTTTTTGGATTAATAGTATGGCTCAAAATTCTACCGTTTTGAATATAGTAGTTTCGATAATTGCCGGAAGAAGCCACACAGTTATCGGTAACACTTAAAACCTGGTAAATATCATTTTGGTTAGCATCAACAGATGGGATATTAACACCGATCCTCCAGTTTTCATTCTTTGGGCTTTTTCCCGAGAGAAATAACTCTCCTCCTATTTCAACATAGATATCATTAATACCAAGATATTTCAGATATATACCGATCTCCCTTGCCGAATATCCCTTGGCAATAGCACTGAAGTCCAGTTTAACACCAGCCGGCCTGGTGATACTAATGGAATCCGGCTTCTTGTCAATCTTTAGTTTATAAAAACCGACTTTTTTCTGAAGCTCCATCACTTCTATGGAATCCTTTTCATTGCTATTCCTCTTTTCAGTACCAAAGCCCCAATAGTTGACCAAAGGAAGCACTGTAGGATCAAAATTTCCCCTACTCCATTCATGAACCATTGCACTTTTCAGCAGATTCTGTACAAAGTGAAAGTCCTCTTGAACATTGAGATCAATACGCTCATTTTCATGATTATTAACTTGTGATATACTGCTTTCTTTGCTGTAGGTAGACAATTGTTCTTTATCTAGTATATGTAGAATAGAATCTATTTGAGTGCTGAGATCTCTATTCTTTTCATCCCTGTACTGGATGTGATACGTCGTCCCCATTGTCTTACCTCTTAAGTCTAGGAATTCTGCAGAAGCTTGAGAAGCTTTTTGATTGGGACTACAACTTATTGATGTCAAACAAATAAAAACACTGAACAATTCTAATACTCTTTGCATTGGCCTCTTCATTTCATTAAATCGTTATATCTTGATTTGAGATTAACCGCAAAGATATTCAAGAATATGAGGCGCACTGCAAAAAATGAGTTGAATCCTGCCAATAACCTCCAGTCTCGGAATGGGCATAATTTTATATTTATTCACATTAATAAAACTGGAGGTATTAGTCTAGGGGAATGTCTGGAACTTCCTTTTAAAATGCATTTTACTGCTGAAGAAGTTATCGAATCCATAGGTTTAAAAAAATGGAATCAGGCACTTAGTTTTTCTATCGTTCGAAATCCCTTCGATAAAGTGGTCTCCCATTACTTCTATCGTGTACTAACCAATCAGACTGGCTTGGGTTCCGAGGAAATAGGCTTTCAGGAATGGGTTAAAAAATGTTACGGACCGTCGAAGGATCCCTATCTATACGATCAGCCCAAAATGTTTCAGCCACAGTTAGATTGGCTTCGGCACGATGGTCGAATTGCAGTGAATATGATATTGAAATTCGAAAAGCTCAACTCGGATTACAAAAAAATAAAAGAACTTCTCGGACTCTCCATGGACCTGCCACATAAGAATAAATCATCCAGAGATCATTACAAAAATTACTACGATCATGAAACTTGGGAAATTGTGGCGGATTGGTTCAAAGAGGATATTAAGTACTTTGGGTATGATTTGGAATTTTGAATAAGACAAAAAGAAATATCGACCAAGTATTAAACTACTTTCCATTCTTTGGCATTTCAATATTTGTTGCCCTGTATATCTTTTCCTCAACACTATATCCTGGAGGCTCTCAAGTGAGCCTAAACACACAGGGTTTTGATTGGGTCAATAATTATTGGTGTAACTTAATGAATAAGCAGGGCATGAACGGACTACCCAACCCAGCGCGGCCATATTCAATTCTTGGAATGCTACTTCTTTGTCTGAGCCTGATGATTTTTTTCATTCGATTTGCACAAGTCTTTTCCAAAAATGACTGGTGGAAGTACGTCATTATAATTTGCAGTATAATTTCTATGAGTTTGGCCATGCTCATTTTTACTGAATATCATGATTTAATGATCATTCTATCCAGCATTTTCGGGTTTATGGCGGTATTGGGCGTAATAAGGGTAATTTATTATAGTGACTTAAGCTTCTACAAAAAGAGCGGAATTTACTGCCTTTTGCTACTGGTCATAAATAATTACATTTATTACTCCGGAGATTTTATTCTGGCACTTCCTTTACTACAAAAAGTTTCTTTCGTATTCATTTTAGCTTGGATTTTGGGCTTAAACAATATTCTCATAAAGAGATACAAAATAGAAGAAATCTAGAAGTTTGATCTTTTTAATTTCGTTCGTAATTCTACCTGAAATGGCATTATAAATAATAGGCTCAAAAGCTAATTTCAAAACCATCTCGATATCTTTGGTTTAACTCAAAGCTCATTGATTTTTATTTTATCGCTATGGGTTTACACCACAACAAGGGAAAACTCACTCCGTTGTACATAAGTAATTCCCTATTTAAAGAACTAGATTAAAAACAAAGTCCCATTGACTGAATTGAAGATGCTATTAAAACTGAGCTTTGGCGGAGTAGTGATATTAATTTTCATTCTTTTTCTGCCCAGAAGCTATGATGTCGAATCATTTCAAAAGAGAAAAGGGACTCAATACTGGGAACTGGGGACAGGATCCAAAATAGCCTATTATAAAATACCCAGATCTCAAGAATCTGCGCAAAATCCAATCATATATTTACACGGCGGGCCAGGTGGAATGGTTAGCAACGATGTGATCAGCACCTTAAAACCATTCTCAAAACAAGGTCATGATTTATACTTCTATGATCAAGTCGGGAGTGGACATTCGAATAGACTATCGGATATCAGTGAATACACCGTTGAAAGGCATAAAAAAGACTTAAAAGAAATTATCTCCAGAATTACTATAGATAAGGTGATTCTAATTGGACATTCCTGGGGAAGTTTATTGGCCGTGAATTATTTAGAAGATTATTCT
This sequence comes from Saprospiraceae bacterium, assembly GCA_965230755.1. GTDB lineage: Bacteria > Bacteroidota > Bacteroidia > Chitinophagales > Saprospiraceae > DATFJT01. Next base: position 339,357 of record CBDDLT010000015.1, read on the forward strand.
CAAACAGTGGAAAAATTGATTCTAACCGGACCAGGACCTATATTGCCGATCAACAAAAAATTAATCAAGGAAGTAGCACCGGACAGTTTAGCGCTTGTTGAGCCAGAATTTTCAAATAGGGAAGGTAATAGAAAAGCTTACAACTGGAGGAGTAAGTTGATTCTAAAATGGGCATACTTATTTAACGAGAAATTAGCCAGTGACAAGGAAGCAGATAATTTCTTTACTTTTCTAAATCAAGAATTGAGCAAATCCACGACATGTTATCCGGACAATTCGAAAAAATATCCCGGTGGAGCTGGGTATTACAGTCACATCATGACGGTAAGAAGTTTTCGTAAGGTAAAGGACAGAAGAAATGAGTTGCAAAGCATCAAGACTCCCATTTTACTGCTAAGAGGTCAATGTGACAATCAAAAATGGGGGTTTACAAAAGAATACCTAGATTTATTCAGTAATTCCCGGTTAAAAATAATAGAGGATGCCGGACATGATATAATATCTGCGGATAGTGAAGCTTATTATACGCTGATCAATCAATTTATAAATGAGAATTAAGAGAATTTGGGCATAATGATCATCACATTTATACATCATGGTCAACAATAGAAATACACTCAAGCTTGTATTCGGTAATTTGCTTGTATTCTTTGTGCTTGTCCTTCTTGCAGATATAGCCCTGCGAATAAGAGGTTTCGACACATATCCCGGAAACCAGCCCAAAATATTGGTAGAACCCAACGGTAAATACTTCCAAAAGGATAGCTTATTGGGATACAAACATCTGGCGGGCAAATTCGATATAACTTTAGAAGGGGATTATACTTTTAGCACACAACATGATTCTTTAGGTTTGAGAGTAACAGGCCATTCTCACGGATCAGATACCCTTATTAAACCAGAGATCTGGATTTTCGGATGTTCTTTTACTCATGGATGGGCCATTAATGACGAAGAGACGTTTCCATGGATTCTACAATCCAAGTTGGAGGATTATAAGATCATCAATTGGGGTACTAGCGGTTATGGGACCATTCATTTCTACCTCCAGCTAAAAGAAGCATTAGAAAGAGAAAATAAAGCGGAAGTTGTGATCATCAATAATGCCGATTTTCATTTTGAACGTAATTCTTTTTCTTACAACAGAAGACGAAACGTATCGCGGTGGAATTTTCTGGGAAACTTAAATCAGCCCTTCTGTAATATCAATGATAAAGGATCTTTAGATATTCTTTATTCAGAAGTAGAATACAGTCCTTGGACTTTATCGAGGTTTTCTCCACTCGCGTATTTTTTACAAAAGAAGTATGAATTCTACTTGGATAGGGAGAAAAGAGAACAAGAAGCGACCATCACTGGAATGCTTCTGGACAACATTATTGCGCTGTGCAAAGACGGGCAAATTAGTCTTATTCTCAGCAATATTGCTGGCGACTCGGAATTGTTTCAAAAGTCTGCTCAAAAAAACCAAATACCCTATCTGGATATATCAGTTGATATGAGTTTAGAGGAAAACACCAATCATCCATATGACGGGCATCCAAGTCATCAAGCCAATGAAGCTTATGCGGAGAAGATTCATTCCTTTTTAATAGATTCCACTGGTTTGTAAGTATTCATCCATTTGAAAATAGATTCATTCAAGAATAACATAGACAGACTTGTCTGTTTTATAAATTTTAATCTATATTTGCACTATGAAACATTCGGAAGTAAGAAATAGAATTGTAGAGACCGCTTCAAATTTGTTTTACAAGAATGGGTATAACGCCACTGGAATTAATGAGATCATTGCAGAAGCAGGAATTGCAAAAGCAACACTTTATTATCACTTCAGATCAAAAGAGGATATCTGTTTAGGATATCTACAATTTAAGAATACTACGTTTCTACATGATATCAAGGTATTTGTAGAATCGAAACCCAAAGGCAAAGATCAAATACTGGCCATTTTCGATTTTCTGGCATTGTTCTTTAAGGACAGAGATTTCAACGGCTGTTGGTGTATTAAGACAGTTTCGGAAATTCCTCGAGACAATAAAAGAATAAGAAATGAGATTCAGGTTCAAAAAAATCTCTTCATTCAACTGATTATGCAATTGATATCCAACAATATAGAGGGAATAGGTGAAAAACAAATACACTCTTTAGCACGGCAAGTATACCTACTTTATGAAAGCGCGGTGGGTGAAAGCCATTTACATCAGGAGGATTGGCCAATCATCGAGGCAAAAAGTTTATGCTCACGAATTATTTAAAAAATTTATCACAATACAGACTGACTTGTCTGTTCATTTATCATTTTAAAAATAATACAATGGAAAATTTTGAAACTAAAGTCGCCATCATAGTTGGTGGAACGAGTGGTATCGGTAAAGCAGCTGCGGAGCAGTTATTAAATCACGGAGCCCATGTACACATTATTGGCAGGAATACAGACAAGGTCTCCGACCGTAAAAATCTAATCAAACATCGCGTTGATATCACCAATGAGTCCCAGCTCAATCATTTAATAAATTATATTGGATCATTAAGCAATATTGATTATTTGGTTAATGCCTCAGGAATTTTTGGTCCAAAGGCTTTTTTGGATCATACCCTTGAAGATTATAATTCATATCTAGACTTGAATAGAGGCTTTTTCTTTCTTACCCAAGCCATAGCAAAGAAAATGAAAGAGAGCGGGGGTGGTTCCATCGTAAATGTAGGTTCTATGTGGGCGAAACAAGCAGTGAAGGCGACCCCATCTTCGGCATACTCCATGCAAAAAGCGGGTTTGCATTCCTTGACTCAACATTTGGCAATGGAATTAGCAGATTACAATATCAGAGTTAATGCGGTATCTCCTGCCGTAGTCAGTACACCTGTCTACCACAGCGTTTTTGGTGGAAAGGAAGAAGCTGAAGAGGCTCTTGAAAACTTTCACGGGTTTCATCCAATAGGTAGAAACGGACGACCGACAGACATCGCTAACAGCATTCTATTCTTGCTTTCCGAAAAGGCCTCTTGGGTTACTGGTGCAATTTGGGATACTGATGGAGGTGTTATTGCTGGTAGAAACTGAATTCAATAAAAGACGACAGGAAACGGCTTGGAAATAATCCCGAGCCGTTTTCCTTTTATGGAATAAGACAAGCTTTTACCAGATAAAAAGGAGCAGTCCGCGAAAATTCTACTTTTAGATTGATATTTTACAACAAATGGAAGGCTTTAGTTGTCTAAAAAACGAGGAGATTGTCCGAGAATGGATTGAAATGTTGAATAATTCAACCTCAGGTATACCGAAGACAGAATCTTTGCTAATGTATTCACTTTATGCGGTAAAATTTTGACCGCATTTCATATTCGATTTGGTATAAGTTCTATATTTGTGATTCAATTTTTGCTCAGGCCACCCATTTATTAATCAATTTTTTAAGTATTGCTATGAAGCAACTTGTATGTATCAGTAAAACACCCGAAACAACTGCCAATATACAGCCGTCTTCGGATGGAAATGAAATCCAAAAAGATGGAATCAATAATATTCTAAATCCTTATGACGAGTGGTATGCTCTCGTGCGTGCTATAGAATTAAAGGAACAAGTAGGCGGTACAGTCACGGTTATCAATGTGGGGCCGGCAGAAAATGACGCCGTTATAAGAAAAGCTTTGGCCATTGGTGCCGATGATGCGATTAGAATAAACACCGATCCGGAAAGTGCGCTGCAGGTTGCAAAACATATCAGTAGTGCTGTAAAAGACGGAGCTTATGACATCATTTACACCGGTAAGGAATCTATCGATTATAACGGATCACTGGTAGGAGGAATGATTGCTGAATTACTGGATCTGCCCTATGTTTCGTACGCTTCAAGTATGACGATGGAAGGAAATACTGCAAATTTGGTAAGAGATATTGAGGGAGGTACGGAAAGCGTAAGTGTAGGAACTCCTTTTGTAGTATCTGCGGCAAAAGGAATGGCCGAACAAAGAATTCCCAATATGAGAGGAATTATGATGAGCAAAAGAAAGCCCATTGAGGTAGTCGAACCTGGTGACGCATCAGCGAGGGTTAATGTGAGCCAATACAGCAAACCCCAGGGTAAATCAAGTGTCAAGATGGTTGACCCGGAAAACATGGATGAATTGGTAAGATTACTCCAGGAGGAGGCCAAAGTATTATAAGGTATAATTTCAATTGAATTTTTATGGTATTAGTATTTATTGAAAACGAAAACGGTCAATTAAAAAAATCTGCTTTGGAAGCCATGAGTTATGGAAAAATCCTGGCTGACAAAATAAACAGTTCATGTATTGCCGCATCAGTGGGTGCATTGAACAACGCCAACGAATGTGGAGACTATGGAATGTCTACATTGGTTAATATTAACTCAGATCACTTATCTAAGTTCGACAGCGCAAACTACACCCGATCGATAGCCGGTCTGGCAAGGGATAAAGGAGCAAAGTTTATTGTATTTGCTGATAGTTCTACTGGTAAATCAATCTTAGGTCGTTTGGCTGCCAATTTGGACGCAGCTTATGTTTCTGCTGCGAACTCCATTCCTGAAGCTGATGGATCGGCGGTTCGTGTGGAAAAGTCTGTATTTTCAGGAAAGGCCATTGCCTCTTATGAGTTGGATAAAGAATTTAATGTTATTTCCATTGCAGGAAATACCTTGAAGCCTGCTCAAAATCCTACTTCTTGTAGTGTAGAAGAGTTTTCTCCTCAGTTAGAGCCATCAAAAGTGAATGTTCAGGGCCAAGACAAACAATCCGGTGGGCAGGTACCGCTTCCCGAAGCTGAATTAGTTGTTTCAGCAGGAAGGGGAATGAAAGGACCTGAAAATTGGGGCATTATCGAGGAGCTGGCAGAGGTTTTAGGAGCAACTACCGCTTGTTCAAGGCCCGTTGCAGATACAGGCTGGAGACCTCATCATGAGCACGTAGGTCAAACAGGGATTGCCATCAGACCGAACTTGTATATTGCAGCTGGAATATCAGGAGCGATACAGCACTTAGCCGGTGTGAGCAGCAGCAAGTGTATTGTTGTGATCAATAAAGATCCGGAAGCGCCTTTCTTTAAGGCTGCGGATTATGGAGTTTGTGCGGATTTGTTCGATGTAGTTCCTAGACTGACAGAAGCTATTAAAAAAGCTAAGGTTTCCTGATTTAGGAGATCAGTTTAAAACCATTTTCCTCTTAGAGAAATGACGAAATTTCTCCCTAGTCCAGCAATTCCGGAGCTATAGGGTCTATATCGTTGATCGAAAATATTCTCTATGCCGACTTGGGCCTGATAATTTTCAGAAATCTCCCAGTTTGCCTTCAGGTCAAATCTGTTCCATGAAGGGGAATAGGGATTTCCATTACCGTCTTGGGCGTAAATTTCGACTTTAGATCTTTCCGATATGGCTAAATCAGAATATTCTACTTCATCCTGAAATTGCCAGCTGGCGATGATCTCAATTCGCTTCAATTGATAATTAAGCCAAAGTGATCCAAAAGCAGGGGCGGCGTGCCTCATTGGACTTTTTATCCCCATGAAGTCTTCTTCTTCTCCTTTCTGATAATTCAATTGAATCCCAGAGGAAAAAGCGCTTAAGAAGTCAGATTCAAGATAGAATTGAAATCCATATACATTGGCCTGATTAGCGTTCTGTAAAGCTTGAACTTTGCTCAAAACCCCGTCGTAAAGGATGCTGTCCTGGCCGTTAAAGAGAAAATCTCTGCGCACCATAACTCTATCTAAGAAAGTGTAAAAGCCAGATATCTCTGTTCTTAAATTTTCCACGTTCGAATGCCAGGCCAGTTCAAAGTTATAAGCATACTCTGGTTTTAGGTCCGTGTTGGGGACTATTACTGATCCGGGTTCCGAATCAAAAACCTTCGCTACATCATCTATATTCGGGGCTCGAAAACCAGTCGAAAAATTTAAAGAAATACTGTTGGATGAATTGAGCTCTCTTCGATAAGCAATATTACCGGTCAATGATGAAATATTCTTATCCAGATCTTCTATTCCTACAGGATAATACTCCGGATCAAAAGTGGCGCTTACTTGATTAAAATTATAGCGCAAGCCGTAACGCAAATGATGTTTATTCCTCCATTCACTGTGAACGCTGATGTAGGCTCCGGAGGATTGCCATTCAGCCTTCGGATAACGACTCATTGCTTCGGCTTGCGTTCCATCGATGATGTCTGTCGCAAAAGCCCTTGAGTTTACATCATTTAAAACCCCTTCAATTCCGTAGTAAACTTTAGAATGAGTGCTGATGCGTTTCAATGCGTCTACATTAATAGAATACGCTTTGACCTGTTCCTTTCTATCGAACTCTTCTCTCGCATTAAAATTTCGGGTAATTCGACTCTCTTCAAATACTTGGTAGGCCAAACTCAGCTTAATTCTATCCAGGAAAAAATTATTGTTTGAATATTCCGTATTGAGGTGGTGCATGCTCCAGGACATCGGTCCATAATCCCATCTTCCATACCTTGGATTTCCATTCGACATGCGCAAATGACGGTCAAACCTCCCAAACTTACTACTCTGTGAATGATAAAAGGTATAGGACAAGGTCCAATCGTCCTCAATCCTCCATCTCAACTTTTGTAAGGTGCTCCATTGATCTAAAGAAGAAGGGGATTGAATTCTGGAATCCGAACTTTTCAAAACCGTATCCTGACCATTGATCCGCTCAGTGTAAAAAGGCCTCAAGTATTCTTCAGGACCATGTTTACCCATTCTCATATGAGAAAAATCAGATCTACTGAAGGTCCCCACATAAGCAATATTCTTTTTCGACAAATTAAGTTTGACGTGGCCGGTTTTTTCTTGGTTGGCACTTGAATAACGCAACATTCCCTCGATACCCAGGTTGTTCTCTTCAGTTCCAAACCTTGCCGGAAGTGTAGTAAAATTCATGACACCACCAATGGCATCCGAACCGTAAATGACCGAGTAGCTTCCCAACAACACTTCTACTTTAGCCAAGCTCATGGGGTCAATGCTAATAACATTATGAAGATTCCCTCCTCGAAAGATGGCATTGTTCATTCTGATTCCATCAATAGAGTAAAGCAACCTATTGGCTGCAAATCCTCTAATCATAGGACTTCCACCTCCTTGCTGACTTTTTTGCACAAATATCTGTCCGGTAGAAGCCAACAGATCCGCTGAAGTCTGGGCATTTGAAATTTCTATATCTCGCGTATTTAATGAAGCTACTCCGGATTGAATCGACTCAGACTCATCAGCCCATTTGGTATAGGACACGGTAACATGGTCCATATGGTGATTTCTAGGGTGTAGAAAGATGCGATCCGTTATATCCTTGAATGCAATAGTTGTAGGTTCGAAAGAAATATGATTGAAGTATAGGCTATCGTCTATCCTAAAAACGCCTAGGTCGAATATTCCATTTTCATCGGATATGGTGCTTCGAGAAAAACTCTGATCACTGATCCCGACAAACTCAATGCGTGTTGAGTCCAATTCATTCAATATAATGACCTGACCATTAGCATTTGGTGCTAAACTCAAAAAAATGACAGCCAATATCAATATACGGTAGCAGTGTTTCATGAAATGTAAAAATGTATAAAATCAAGAATTATTATCCATTTGCTCGTAAAAAAATGTCGGATTAGTTTTACTTTCGCAAAATTTCTCGATCATGGATGCTGTATTTGATTTAATCAATCTTGAGTTAAAAAGACAACAGGAAGGAATCGAACTCATTGCCTCAGAAAACTTTGTATCAAAAGATGTTATGAGAGCCATGGGAACATGCTTGACGAATAAATATGCCGAAGGTTATCCTGGAAAGAGATATTACGGAGGCTGTGAGTTTGTGGATCAAATTGAGCAATTGGCCATCGATCGAGCCAAGGAACTGTTCGGATGCCAATATGCCAATGTTCAGCCGCATTCCGGAGCTCAAGCCAATGCAGCAATTTTTCTTGCTTTTCTCAAGCCAGGAGACAAAATATTGGGATTTGACTTAGCGCATGGTGGGCATCTAACTCATGGGGCTAAAGTGAATTTTAGCGGCAAGTATTTCGAGGCACATTTTTATGGCGTCGAAGCTGATACCGGAGTTATAGACATGGCTAAAGTCAGAGAAAAAGCGCTTGAGGTCAAGCCGAGAATGATCATTTGTGGAGCCAGTAGTTATTCTCGAGATTGGGAATATGCCGAGTTCAGATCTATAGCGGATGAAGTAGGCGCACTGCTGATGGCTGATATTGCTCATCCAGCCGGACTGATTGCCAAGAAGCTATTGAATGACCCCGTACCACATTGTCATGTTATCAGTACTACTACACATAAGACACTTAGAGGACCAAGAGGTGGTATGATCATGATTCCCAGAGATGAGCCTAACCCCTTTGGTATTAAAAACAAATTCGGGAAGGTAAGAAAGATACATGCCATGATAAATTCCGCTGTTTTTCCCGGCATGCAGGGTGGTCCACTAGAACACATCATAGCAGCCAAAGCAGTGGCATTCGGAGAAGCCCTTCGTGATGACTTTAAAGATTATATGATTCAAGTACAAAAGAACGCCAAAGCCATGGCTTCTACTTTCATTGATCTGGGTTATTCTATCATATCGAACGGGACGGATAATCATATGATGCTGGTAGATCTCACCAACTCCAATACCTCAGGAGCAGAGGCAGAAGATGGTTTGCAAATAGCTAATATTACCGTCAATAAAAACATGATACCATTTGATCAGAAGCCGCCGATGGTTACCTCAGGTATGAGGATTGGTACACCAGCTGTAACATCTAGGGGATACAAAGAAGAGGACTGTATCCAGGTAGTTCATTGGATTCATGAGGGCTTGAAGTCATTGAGTGATGAACAGAAACTTCGAAGCCTAGGAGAAAAGATCAAAGTGTATCAGGATAGGTTTCCTTTGTATTGATGGTATTACTTTTTATACAATGAAATCCTAATTTTCGGCATATATTGAATTTCGAACAAGGATTAACGATTTTTGATTTAAGAGATTTAATGAATCATTAATCTGTGTTCTAAGTATACCTTAAAGGTATATGGATTCTTAAATCAAAAACTAAAAATAATGCTCAGTATATAATGCCAGAATACTGAGTAGAGTTAGTAAAAACTATAGCTAAACAAGTTAACGTCTTTTGAATCCTTTTTTATGCGATTTGGATGAATTGAATCGCTTGCCATTTTTTTGCTTACGGAATTTATGGCTTGATTTGGGGTTCCATTGGGGTGAGACTCCTATCGTTTTAGGGATATCCAGTTTTCTTACTTCAGAACCGATCAATCCTTCTATTTCAGAAAAGGACTTCATATCTCTAGAATTCACAAAGGTTATCGCTATTCCAGATTTTTTTGCTCTTGCTGTTCTTCCTATTCGATGGACATAATCTGCAGCTTTAGGAGGGACATCGTAATTTACAACCAGGTCGATGTTCTCGATGTCTATTCCTCTACTTATTACATCTGTTCCTACTAGGATTTGGACATTTCCCGCAATGTATTCTAACAAGATTTTCTCTCGATCCTCCTGTGAAAAATCAGATGATATTGCGCCTACACTAAATCCCTGGCTTTTCAAATTGCGTAATATCTCGCCTACTTTTACTCTGGTCGAACCAAAAACAATGACCTTACTGAGGCTTTTCTTATTGCTCAATAACTCTACCAATAACTTGTTCTTATTGACATCCTCACAGAGGTATGCAATCTGCATCACATTTTCTGCGGGTTTAGCAATGGCAAGACTTATTTCTACCGGGTTGTGTAAAATTTTCTTGATCAGCTTTCGAATTTTAGGATCCATGGTCGCAGAAAACATAAGGTTCTGTCTTTTGCTAGGTAGCTTCGACACAATGAATTCAATATCTTCTCTAAATCCCATGTCCATCATTCGATCAGCCTCATCGAGAATGAGATGTGTGAGATTACTAAAATTTACATAGCCCTGATGAATGTGCGAAATCAGCTTTCCTGGTGTAGCCACAATAATATCAGCTCCACTGGATAGAGCTTCTTTTTGCACTTCCCAATCATCTCCGTCTCCACCTCCATAGACTGGTGTAGAATGTAAATTGACAAAATAAGCCAAGCCCATGATCTCATTATCGATCTGCATGGCCAACTCTCTAGTGGGACAAATGATCAAGGCCTTTACCCCTGGTCTATTGTCTTTAGAAATTATCTCAAGCGTTGGAAGTATAAAGGCCGCTGTCTTACCAGTTCCTGTTTGAGCACAGGCGATTAGATCCTTACCATTTAAGATTTCCGGAATTGCCCTTTCCTGAACTTCCGTGCAATCAGTAAAGTTCATATGTTCTAATGCTTCCTGAATACCTTCACTCAGCGGTAAGTGCTTAAATTTCATTCGGTGAGATTAATTTCTACAAGGCTTCTGATTCGCCATTAATTATAACATCAATGTTTACTAAAAGTTGGTTATTGGAGCGCCTAAGCTTATAAGATGATCACTAAAATCAAGCCAAAATTAAAATATCCCAGATGAAAACCTAACACTTAAAGTAAAACTTATTGAAATATGTCCTAAAGAACTGATTTATTTTACTTTGGTCTTTGGTTCTTAGCCATTGGTCTTTGGTCTTTTTGCACTTGGTCTTTAGTCTTTAGTTATTAGTTTTTTGGTATATATTAGTGAGCTTCACGAAAAGGTAAAGGGGCTAGTGATTTCAAAATAAGCTAAATCTGAGTTCCCAAAAGCGATTCATATTTTAGGGTTTTACATGGATGGAGTAATTAAAAGTTAAGTAATACATAAAGGAATTCTCCTTCTTTCAAGTCCAAATCAATTTTTCTACATTTAGGAATTAGGTTTTAGGTTTTGGTGAAATAACTTAATTAGAAGATGAAATACTACTTTGTATTGCAACGGAGAAGGATTGAGAGAAAACTCATTGAGTTTGGTTTAGTACCTATTCTCGGGATTGCTCTTGTAGTTTTGTCCTTTGTACTCTTCTCAATAATGCTGTTCAGTAAAACCGAATATGCGGATTGGATAATGAGCTTGACCGGATTATATTTCGTTTTTAATCTGGGAGAATTTGGTAGAAATGAACATTTAAAATCTATTTTTTCCACTTCGAATTATCATCGAATTAGAATATTGGAAAATACCATCCTCACCCTACCCTTTGCGCTGTTTTTGCTCGTTATGAAAAGCTACTATCTCTCTTTAGGACTATTGTTATTCGCGCCACTTTTAGCCCGGATTAGAATCAAAAAAACACTGAGCTGGTCAAGTCCTACTCCATTCAAGCGATTTCCTTTTGAATTCATTGTCGGTTTTAGACGGTCCTATTGGGTTTTAATTCTATCCTACTTTCTTTGCTTTAAATCCATCGACGTTGGCAACTTCAATTTGGGAATCTTTGCTTTGGGTTTAGTATTTCTTATTTCTATGTCCTTCTATCTGAAGCCGGAAAAAGAATTTTTCGTGTGGATATACTCTTGTTCGGTCGAAGTGTTTCTGAGAAAGAAAATATGGACAAGTATTATTGGTTCCAGCATACTTAGTATACCAACGCTGATTATGCTATTTGCTTTTTTTCCTGAAAATGCCTTGCCCCTGGTTGGAGTTCAGCTTTTGGGCTACCTTTTTGTTATATCCATTATTTTAGCCAAATATTCTGTCTATCCCAATGAAATGAGCCTGCCGCAAGCCATTTTATATGGATTAAGCTTGTGGTTTCCACCTATGTTCTTAGTGGTTCTGCCCTTATTCTATAAAAAATCAAAAGCCAAATTAATTCACTACTTAGCATGATAGTAATTCGGAATTTAACGAAATCATATGGTAAAAATGATGTCCTAAAAGGCATCAACATGGAGTTTGATAGAGGCAAGGTTTATGGTATTGTAGGAAAAAACGGAGCTGGGAAAACGACCTTATTTCGATGTATCGCCGGATTGGAAAATTATGACGGAGCTATTGATTCTGATCACAAGCCCTTGAAGAACTATTTGGGATTTCTTCCGACCAATCCCATATTTATGTCCAGAATTACCGCTTGGGAATATCTCAAGTTGCTCTGTGTTGCCAGAGATATTAAAGAGGAAAGATTCGATGATCAAAACATCTTTGAGCTCCCCTTGCAGCGGTATGCTGAGATCTATTCTACGGGGATGAAAAAGAAACTTGCACTAATGGGCGTTCTATTACAGAAGAATGAAATTTTTATCCTTGACGAACCCTTTAACGGTGTGGATATCCACAGCAATATGATCATCAGTGAAATAATTAACAAATTAAAATCCATGAATAAGGTGGTAATAATTTCATCCCATATCTTCTCAACACTAAGGAATATTTGTGACTCTATTAGTTTGCTGGAAGATGGGCAATTCAAGAAAACCGTTATAAAAACTGATTTTGACGACATAGAAGAAGAGATGAAAAACTTTATAGTTGGTGATCGCTTATCAAAGATTAATATCCGGTAAAATGGCATTCAATAAATAGAGCAGATGAAATTTTACTTTATTCCTGGCCTCGGCTATGATTGTCGAATATTCGAAAAATGGGATCTCCTCAAGGATGATGGCCAATGCTTGAATTGGATAGAACCGGAAATCGATGAAAGTTTTAACCAATATGCCGAAAGATTGTTTCAACCCGTCGTAGAAGAAGAAATCGGATTGATCGGGCATTCACTTGGAGGAATGATTGCTCAACAGATTTGCTCCAAAAAGAAAGTAAGACTGCTCATCCTTATTTCTAGTATACAATCAAGAACTGAACTTCCGCTTTTCTTTAAAATGGTTAAGCCTATGAAGCTTTACAAGATCTTCACCAAAGAATTATGTTTAAAGACCTTTAAATTTTGGGCTAATCAACATGGTTTTACCAATCCGGAGGAAAAAGAGCTTTTCAAAAGCATGGTTGAGCGGCAATCTAATGCATACTTACAATGGGCGCTGCGATCTCTGTCCGCATGGCAAAGTCCTAAAATTTCCAGTGGCACTAGAATTTTACAAATTCACGGGACAAAGGACAAGACATTTCCCATTGGCAAACTATCAAGTCCGGATATTATGATCGAAGGAGGTGATCATTTTATGGTGTATAGTCAGGCCGAAGTCCTCAATAAAATTGTATCGGATGCCATTGGTTAGAACTTACCAGGGAGATTTTGCCAAAATCAATGTCAATGGCTAAGGAAATTTTGGTAAAAACAGTGCTCAATAAGAGCAAGAAAAGGGACCATTGGTTTCTGGACGATTACAGCTTTAATCCATATAGCAGTTGTTCTTTCAATTGCCTTTATTGTTATATCCGAGGGAGCAAATACGGCACCAACCTGGAAAGAAGTCTTTCTGTTAAAACCAATGCTCTGGACATTCTAGATAAACAACTAAAGCATCGGGCGAAAAAAATCAATACGGTATCATCGTTATATCCTCAGCAACAGACCCGTATTTGCATTTGGAAGAACATTATCAACTAACACGAGAAGCACTAAAGATTATCCTTCATCATCGTTTCCCAGTTCATATCATCACAAAGTCTGATTTAGTTATCCGAGACTTTGATCTGTTAAAAGAAATAGAGCAAAAAGCAATCCTCCCCGAGGATCTTAAACATCTCCAATACGGAACCATCATCAGTTTTTCATTTTCCAGCATTCTCGATGAAGTAGCCAGGATTTTTGAACCCGGAGCAACTAGACCATCTAAACGACTTGTAGCTGTCAAGCAATCTCTCGACTTCGGATTTTTAACAGGAATTAGCATGATGCCTCTAATTCCATATATTTCAGACACTACAGAACAATTGGAATTGTCTTTTTCCACTTTTAAGAACCTTAGCGTTGACTATGTGCTCCCAGCAAGTATTACACTATTTGGAAATGGTTCTTCAGATAGTAAGACTTTAACCCTGAATGCCATCAAAAAGCACTATCCACACTTGATCGAAAAATATGAACGATTCTTTAAGAACAGTAATTCGATGCCCTTGTATTATCAAAAAGCTTTTAAGGCTAAGATGACTGAGTTGCATGATTTATATGGCCTAGAGGATAGTATTCTTCTCGCTACCAAGAAGAAATTAAATGATTAATTCTGCTTCCTAATTTTCAAAGTTCAAAAGATGGTAACAAAGCAAAAATTTGATTTGATCTAAGCTTATATTACAATTAATATATGAACATATGTTTGTATATTGTTTTAAAACTATTATATTAGACCATCTTTTCTAATATAAAAAAACTAGAATGGCAGTAGACACCCTTGATCTGAATAAAAGACTGGAGCGAATCGAACAATCACTAAATCGAATTACCTCAGCCCTGGATCAGGCTCCGGGTTTAATGAGTATTGCAACCGATAGCATTGATTCTATGTTTGAAGAAAACAAAAAAACAGGTGGAGACGGGGATGCCCAATTACGCAGAGGAATCAATTTACTTGCTCGTCTTACAGATCCAAAGATTCAAAATTCTCTTCATCAAATGTTGGATCTTATAGAGCAGGGTCCAGGATTAAGTGCTATGGCTGTTGATTCAATGGATGAAATGATATACAATCTAAACATCTCAAATGAATCATTTCAGGAGCGAATTGAAGCAACAAGTGGACTTCTATTAAAATTAAGTTCCTCTAAGCAAATAGCTAAAATGGAACAACTTTTAGAAATGGCAGACCGACTTCCTGGCATTGTTGCTATGATTATTGATTCGATTGATCGCATTATGAATGATCATGGAGAAATAATCTCGGATATGTTGGCCTTTTTGAACAAGGAAAATTTGTTGTTTCTAAAACAAGTAGCTGATTCACTCACTGAAGCGCAGGAACAACAATCTGAAAAAATGGGAATTCTCGGAGTTATGAAAGCAATGCGAGATCCTGACAGACAAAGAACAATGGGATTCCTCATGAACGTCACAAAAAATCTTGGTAATAACTTATAAATTTCTCTAATATGTCAAAACATCAAATTGTAGTAGTTGGTGGCGGTAGTGCAGGATTATCTGTAGCCGCGATGTTACTAAACAAGAATAGCAATCTAGATATTTGTATCATTGATAAAGCTGAAAAACACTATTATCAACCTCTGTGGACCTTAGTTGGAGCAGGAGTATTTCCCAAGGAGGAGACAGAACGCGATCAGGCCGACTACATTCCGGCCGGAGCAACATGGATTAAAGAATATGTTAGCACCTTTGACCCTGACCAAAATACAGTTGTTACTCAAAGTGGAAAGTCCGTTCAATATGACTTCCTTGTGGTGACCGCAGGAATTCAAATTAATTGGGATGCTATCCCCGGGTTAAAGGATTCCGTTGGCAAACCAGGTACAGGCATAGTTAGTAATTATGCCTACGAAACAGTTGAAAGTACCTGGAATGCCATCCAATCACTACAAACCGGTACTGCGATTTTTACTCATCCCAGTACACCCATTAAGTGCGGTGGAGCTCCAATGAAAATCATGTTTCTTGCTGAGGATTACTGGAAAAAGAATGGAGTAAATCATAATATAAACATTAAATTCGTAAAAGGAGGTCCCGGTATTTTTGCTGTAAAAAAGTATGCTCAATCCTTGACTAAAGTCGCAGACAGAAAAAATATTGAAAGAATATGGCAAACTGATCTAATCGAAATTGACGCTGATAATAAGAAGGCAACTTTTCGCAATAAGGAGACCGGTGATGAGCAGGTTATGGACTATGACATAATGCATGTGACTCCCCCAATGGGTCCTCCTGACTTCATTAAGAATAGTCCTCTCGCCGCTGATTCCGGTTGGGTTGATGTTGATAAGCTTACCACGAGACACAACAAGTACCATAATGTATTTTCTCTAGGGGACAATAGCAGTTTACCAACCAGTAAGACGGGTGCAGCAATTAGAAAACAAGCTCCGGTGACTGTCGCCAATATTTTATCCATGTTAGCCGGCAACCGACCTGATGCACATTACGATGGTTATACTTCTTGTCCTCTCGTTACTGGTTACGGATCTCTAATTTTGGCAGAATTCGACTATGATAAAAAACCAAAAGAGTCTTTTCCATTTGATCAAAGCAAAGAGAGGTATTCTATGTATGCTTTAAAAGCCTATGGATTACCCAAAATGTATTGGCATGGAATGCTAAGAGGGAGAGAATTTTAATACAATAAAGGGTCCTAAATAGCAAGGGCCCATTTATTTTTTCAATGCTTATTATTTTGAGGAATTCATTATTTCTTTTGTTCCATCTTTGAGGTTGTATACATGGTCAAAGTCCATATTCTTCATTAACCAGCAAACACGTATGCTTCTTCTACTTGTTCTACAATAAATGAAATAATGTGATTTTGGATCTAGTTTTTCAAGCTCGTCAATTAGATCCTCAGCAAAATAATCCAGATGTTCGGCTCTATCTAAATGCCAATTATCAAACTCTTGTCTTGTCCTGACATCAAAGCATCTTGAGTTAGAAATCGCCTTCTGCTTTTCTGTGAATTCATCAAAAGCTAAATTATTCAAACTATTTTTTATCAATTGCCAGCGAGAAAGTTGACAATTACCTTCTTCCATTTGATTACTCATCCTTAAGATAATAACAGGATAAATCAGGTTTTAATGGTCTTTTAAACCATAGTGGCCTGCGCAAGCCATTTGGGCCCGGAGCAGGTCTGGTCATTTCAAGCCATTTTCGATAGTTTTCCATAGACTTATTCGTATCTACAACAATATCACCATATTTATCCCCAGAACCTGGTTTCTCAACCCTTACACGTTGATGCCAGCAATGCATGCCGCTAATTGGATCAGGATGAACAGCATGTGTTATGTTCTGATGAACTCCGCCATCTGCCCAAAATATCCTGCTGCTGTCTTTATCCTTGCTTCTAAAAGGCCTAACTCCTGATTTAGTATTCATTCTATAAACGCCCTTTCCATCATTACTTATACCTACAGTGTTTGTAGCCCATCTATTCCCTTGATCTTGATCTCTTCTCCATCTACCTAAATGATGAGAACAAGCTATGACATCTGGCTTCATTCCTTCAGTCACCCACACTTTATCAACGAAAAAACCAATATCGGTAATTAACTTGACTAAATCCCCTGTTTTAAATCCCCATTTTTCTGCATCTTTAGGATGCATCCAAATAGGATTCCTGTTGGCTATTTCCATTAACCATTTTGCATTTCCCGATCTAGAATGGATCAAAGTAGGCAACCTAAACGTAGGTACTAAAACATATTCACCATTGGATTTATCTAAATTATCCATATGTATATGGCTCTTAATATAACTTGGCGTTGCGTATTCCGGCCACCCCCAATCGACCATTGTTTGACTGAATATTTCGTTTTTCATACTCGGAGTAGGAAATCCTATTCTAGGCTCTCCTTCCACTTGTACCGCAATATTTTTACCGTCCTTACTATATACGCCTGTTTTTTCATCTAACTGTGCTCCATTTAGCTTTTCGTCAGCAACTATTTCTTCATTTTTCTTATAAGTGTGTTTCTCTACCTCAAATGCTCCATATTTTTTCAT
This sequence comes from Saprospiraceae bacterium, assembly GCA_965230755.1. Taxonomy (GTDB): domain Bacteria; phylum Bacteroidota; class Bacteroidia; order Chitinophagales; family Saprospiraceae; genus DATFJT01. The sequence goes on from CBDDLT010000015.1 coordinate 356,880, forward strand.
ATACTCCAACTCACTAATTCCTTCTTTTGCTGCCGCTTCAGGTAAGTTAGGAGTGTTTTCAAAAATGTACTGATAATATTCATCAATTGATATTTTCTCTCCTTGTCGATATGGGGACATGAAATGATCCCTTATCCCCAAAGATCCGTCCTCATCGATCCTCCAACTCAATTCAATCCAGAATTCGTCTTCTTCCCATACTTCACCAGGATTTACCTCATATGTAAACTCGACTTCTCGTCCAGCTCTGCGGGCGGCTTCTCTTAAAACCGGCTGTCTAAAAGCAATCCATTTTCCGGAATGCGTGGCATAACTGTTTAAATCATGTCTTTCTGCGCTGTGACCCATTGGTAGAACTAGATCTGCAAAGAATGCTGTTTCATTCCAAGTGGGTGTTAAAGCGATATGACAACCAAAAAGTGACTCATCTTGGAAAGCCTCCATCCACATAAATCCATCAGGATACGTCCATACCGGATTAAATACCCTCGAAAAATAGGTATCCATTCTACCTCTTCCCTCTTTGAGCATGTGTGGGAGAAGAAAGGACATTTCAAACATAGCTAAGGGGTATTCCTTAGGAAAATGCAACTCATTCCAAAATTTCTGAGCTGGTGGAACACTATGGAATTTGGGCTTGAATTTACTCCAAGAGTTGGGAGATGTTCCACCTTTGGTTCCTACACTTCCAGTTATTACATTTAGAAAATGTAAACATCTGCTTACACACCATCCACCCAAATTACCACTGGAAGCGCTGCGCCAATTATGTGTAGCAAAACGCTCTCCAGCCTCTCCTATTAATATAGCAACTTCCTCTATTACCTCTTTTTTTACACCACTTTCTTTCTCTGAAAATTCGGGAGTAAATTCTCCATAATCCTGAATTAGTTTAGCAATAAAATTCTCAAATTTTATCTCGACGCCTTCATGCTTATTAATTAAATACTCCTCCCAATTAACCCAATTTTCTAAATATTCTCGATTGTATAATCCTCTCTCCAGAATAACTTTTGCCATAGCCAGAAGAACGGCAGCTTCTGTCCCGGGATAGGTCGGCATCCAATAGTCCGACATACTAGCTGTATTGGAGAGCCTAGGATCCATGGTCGCCAATTTGGCTCCTTTCATCTTTCCCTCTATAATTCTTTGAGCATGAGGGTTGAAATAATGGCCACTTTCTAAATGAGCCGAAATCAATAAAATAAACTTGGCATTGGCATGATCCGGGCTAGGTCGATCATGACCATACCAAATATTATAACCAAAACGGGCTCCAGAACTACAAATATTTGTGTGGCTATTATGGCCATCGATTCCCCAGGCTTGTAAAACACGGTTGGCATAACCTTCATGTCCTGGTCGCCCTACATGATAAGCTATTTCATTATTTCTCTTTTCCTTTAGTGCCTTTCTAATTCTATCCGCAATGGTATCTAATGCTTCATCCCAACTTATTCTTTCCCATTTTCCTTCTCCTCGCTTACCAACTCTTTTTAACGGATACAATATTCTATCGGGATCAGTCAATTGATTGATGGTGGCAGGACCCTTAGCACAGTTTCTTCCTCTGCTACCAGGGTGATAAGGATTCCCTTCCAATTTCCTTATCTCTCCAGAATCTTTATCTACATATGCCGTAAGTCCACAAGCACTTTCACAGTTGAAACATGTCGTAGGCACTATGGTATATTTTTTCTTTTCCTTTTTCGGCCAAGATTTGGCTTCATACTCTTCCCAATGATCCCATTGATCAATAGGTGGATATCCTTTTAAGCCTGAATCAATCATTCTATCCAAAAGCGGATCTCTTTCCTTATGAAGGTCAGGAATCAATCTTAATTTTTCAGCAATCCTTTCTACAAGGGAATATTTCTTTGTCATCTTCATCAATTTAGCTTAAAGGAATTCTTTGTGGGGCTTCAACCCAAATATGATTACTTAAATATATGCCGACTAGTGCGAGAACAGATGCAATTCCCAAACTCCATGCACCTAAACCAGAATAGATAATAATTAATGGAATAATATTCCCCAACAGTACTACACCTAACCAGAATAACTTGCTATATCTTCCTTTGACAATCATTTTAACTACTCTATGAGCATCTTCCGTAGGATGGGAAGTAGACAATTCAATGAGTACTACGATTAAATTCAAAATTATTGATATTGCCCCAAGTTTTATTAGTGAATCATTCCAGGTCCAGCCGGAATTAAAAAAGGAAAAAATCAAATAGACAAAAACACCAGCTATTATAGAATGAATGAACATGTGCAAGGCCAAAGCTGGAGACTGCCAAAAATCCCTACCCTTTGCTTGGGCGAACAGAAATGCTGTATAAACCGCTACAATCACAGCTAATGCACCCGAAATGTATAATAGTGGTCTTAGAATCAAGGTCCAATTAAATGTAAGACATAATAGAATTAGAGTTAATAATCCTCCATATAAGGTGATGGAGTACCCTCCCTTGACCAACCACGAATTCCATTGAGGTCTCAGTAAAACATAAGTGAATCGTTTCGGTTGATCTAAGTCTTTTATCAAAAGGAAACCAGTTAGAGTTAGAAAAACAATAGCTGTAATGGCCCCAACCATCCATAACTCCGATTCTATTTTAGCCCAACCAAATATCCAAATGAATAAAGGAACTAATATCATTCCTGCAGCAATTGCTTTAGTCCAGACATAAGTGGAAACCTCCCATCCCCATAAAATCCCCTTATCCGGGGTGTTATAGACTTCTTTTGCCTGATTCATCACGATATCGATGGATTTTAGGTTTTTGGTCGGTTTTTCCTTGGAATTATAGTTCTCATTAATCTCGGAAACTGCTTGTAAAACATCGGGGTTGCTAAAAGACATTTTTTCCGCTTCCTTAGCAAAATGTCCAACTCCTCTAGCTTGTCCACCCCATAAATTACCTTCTACTTGATGGCTTGCAGAAGGAATAATTGACACTTCATCAGCGTCTATATAAAATAAGTTAGGAAGGGTCCCTTTTTCAGATTTTCGTGTCTTAACGGCTTGTCTCGAAAGCAACGTAGAAATCTCCGAATCAGGATCTTCCATATCACCAGAAATGATAGCATGCTCCGGACAAACATTAACACATGCAGGTTCTAGTCCAATATCAACTCTATGTGCACAATAATTACACTTAGCTGCAGTATTAGTATCCGGGTCTATATATAAAGCATCATAAGGGCAAGCTTGCATACAAGATTTACATCCTATACATCGATCCTTGTCAAAATCTACTATCCCATCTTTCCTTGTATATAATGCTTCTACGGGACATATCGTGACGCATGGGGCATCGGTACAATGATTACAACGCATCACCGAAAAAAGTCTCCTGGTATTAGGGAATTCCCCTTTTTCTACTTGCTTTACCCAAGTTCTGTTTACCCCAACAGCAACATCGTGTTCAGACTTGCAGGCAGTCGTGCACGCATGACATCCGATGCACTTTCGATTATCAATTACGAATCCGTATTTCATTCGATCTTATTTATATCACTTTGATAAGAATATTTTAGACTAAGATTTTTTTTCTTAACCTGATCATGGTCCTCTCCAAGGATGGCATGGGCAACACTAAGATGCAATCTATCTTTTCCTAAGCACTTGTAAAAATCACTTTTATAAATTCTATCTCTAACAGGACCACTTACATTTGTCAGTTCCAATCTAATTTGATTTTTGAGACAATAGTTATTGAGTTCAATCAACTTCATCATAGCTGTAGAATCAATATTATTAACGCCTCCAACATGTAAAATAAGTTTTTCCAAAGGCATTCTACTTTCGATCCGACCTACGATTGACCTGTAGAAATGTTCGGCATTTCCGAAAAACAAGTCCTGATCATATCTAAGTATTAAAATTTTGTCCTCAACATATGCATCTTTATATCGATCAATATTTCGATAAGAAGCAGTCCCTGGCAAATTACCCAATTCAGCAAAATGAGGTTTAGATGCCCTAATTATAACAGAAAGCAAGGATAACAGTATTCCTGCTATGATTCCATTGACTATCCCCAAAAACAAAGTAAGAAAGAAAGTGGCCATATAAACCCAGAAATCTGTTCGATCCTGGTCAAATAATTTACGTACCTCTGCAACATTAATCAATCCAAGTACTGATACTATTACAATTGCTGCAAGAATAGGGAGGGGCAAATAATAAAATAAGGTGCTCATCAAGCCAAGAACCAAGGCTATTATACCAGCTGTGAAAAAGCCTGAAAGCGAAGTCCTTGCACCTGCTTCTCGGTTTATTGCTGATCGAGTAAAACTTCCAGTACTTGGCATCGCCAAGAAAAAACTACCAACTAGTTTTGCCATCCCCAAACCAAGTAATTCTCTATTGGCTGATATTTTTTGATTTGAATCAGATGATGAATCAGCCAGTGCTTTTGAAATTGAAAAAGAACCAATAAAACAAATTATGCTAACCACGAGAGCTGTTGGAATCAAGTCTAAAACTCTGTTCGGAACAAAAAATTCTGTGCTGAAAATAGGGAAATGAGCAGGAATATTTCCGACAATTGGTACAGATGTCAATGTTTCCTTATTGAAATATAGAATTAAGGTACCCAAAACAACTACGATTAGATAATAGGGGCATTTTGGGGCCCATATTCGCATTATAATCAGTAACAGAATTGCACCCAATCCTAAAGCACCAGAATAAACATTGTATTCAGATAAGTGCTGAATGAATCCAGATAATATTTGCGTAACAGAACCAGAACCTCCATATTCGAGGCTTAAAAGATGTTTTAATTGACTGATTATAATTATAATGCCAGCTGCAGCAATGAATCCATTCATTACTGGTTTTGAAAGAAAATTAGATAAAGTCCCTAATTTCAACAATGCAAATATAATCTGAAAAACACCTGAAATCAGACCCACTAATAAAACCATTTCGATATACTCCATTGTTCCTGGACGAGCAAAGGATGATACACCAGCAAGTATAACAATGGACATAATAGCAACGGGACCAACAGATAAATATCTTGATGAAGCAAAAACAGAATATACAACCAAAGGAACTAAAGAAGCGTATAATCCATATACCGGTGGCATACCAGCAAGTATCGAATAAGCCAATCCCTGAGGAATAAGTACAATGGCGACCATTAGTCCAGATATCAAATCCCCAATAAAAGACTGAGTATCGTAGTTCTTTAAATCTCGGATAATGGTCAACTCCATTCTCAGCAATCTAACTAAGTGAAGGGCATGTTCCTAGTACATCTAATCCAGAGGTTTTTATAGTATCAAAACTTCCAATGATATTGATCAGATCCCTAAATCCATTTGCTTTCAATATTGAAGTAGCAACTGTTGATCTATATCCACTGCGACAATGTAGATAATAAACTCCATTAGGGTCAAGTTCTTTATAATTCTCCTTGGAAAAGTTATCAAGAGGAATGTTTTCAGCTGAATTCAGGTGAGCTGTTTCGTATTCGTTCGAATTTCGTACATCCAATACAGATCGACCTGCTTCTGGATCAAACTCCCCTATGAAATCTTCAACTTTTACGGTATTAATTTTAGCCGTCTTCTGGCCAGCAGACTGCCAGGCTTCATATCCTCCTTTCAAATATCCAATAGCAAAATCGTAGCCAACCCTAGCCAACCTCCTCACCGTTTCTTCTTCACGACCTGATGGACAAACCAAAGCTATTTTTTGTTTTAAATTAGGGATTAATGCTCCAACCCAAGGGGCGAAACTTCCATCAAGTCCTATAAAAATTGACCCAGGTATAAAACCCTCTACAAAATCCCAACGAGCCCTAACATCAAGAACAAGAACAGAATCATCTGTCAAGATTTGCTTGAATTCTTCAACGGAAAGGGCATTCATTCCTCTTTCCATCGCTTCATCTACACTATTGTAGCCGTTCTTATTCATAGCAACGTTCATTGCAAAATACTGGGGAGGAGCCATCAATCCATCCGTAACTTCTTTTATGAACTCCTCTTTGGTCATACTTTCCCTGAGCGCATAATTTGTTCTTTTCTGATTGCCTAAAGTATCCCATGTTTCATCACTCATATTTTTGCCACAAGCAGATCCTGCTCCATGCCCTGGATATACAATCACCTCATCGGGAAGGGACATAATTTTCATTCTCAAGGAATCAAAAAGCCAGCCAGCTAAATCCTCTTGTGTTAATCCCGTTGCCTTTTGAGCAAGATCCGGACGACCAACATCCCCTATGAATAATGTATCCCCACTAAATATGGCATGTTCCCTACCCGATTCGTCAAACAACAAAAACGTAGAACTCTCCGCAGTATGTCCCGGTGTATGAAGTACCTTAATTTTCAATTTTCCAAAACTGAACTCCTCTCCATCTTCCGCATTGTGTACTTCAAATTCAGTATTTGCACCAGGACCATAAACTATGGTCGCTCCCGTTTTCTTGGCTAAATCAAGGTGTCCTGAAACGAAATCGGCGTGAAAATGCGTTTCGAAGATATATTTAATAACCACACCTCTTTCCTCCGCCCTTTTAATATAAGGTCCAGGTTCTCTTAGAGGGTCAATCACTACAGCTTCACCATTTGACTCAATGAAATAGGATCCTTGGGCTAAACAATTGGTATAAATTTGTTCAATAGCTGAATCTATCATACTTAATTTTTTCAGAAACAAAAGATATACCAATATATGAACATTTATTCATGTATTCAAAATATTCTTGTATTAACTTATAACATACAACAAGTTCTTACATGTTGCAGTTACAGTTCTCTAGACATTCTATGATAAGTGAAACATCCCTTTCCTTAAGTGAGTACATTACTTTTCTTCCATCTTTTTTCGAATTCAGAATTCCCTTGAGTTTCATGTTCTGTAAATGATGGGATGTGAGTGACTGTTCAGAATCCAGTAATTCACAGATATCTGATACTGAAAGCCTTGCATGTTGTTCCAGTAAGTGAATGATTCCGAGTCTCAATGGATGGGCTATCGTTTTTAAAATAAAAGCAATTCTCTCTAACTTCTCAACCTGAGCTTTATCTATGATTACATTTGTTGTTGCCATTCCTTTTCTTAATATACTTGGTAAATTTAATATTTAAAAAGGACTTAATCAATTTGGGGTAAGAATGCACTATTTTTTGTGAGATCAACTTCAATTTAAGTCCGACTGACCAACATATTCTTTGAATTCATGTCCTTCGTTAAATAGAATATTTTGCACAGCCTCGTGATTCGAAAGGAAAAAATGTTGTATGTTTCCTTTATTCATGATCCCATTTTTAAACAGGGTATCTCGAACTGGTCCTCTAACATTGCTGAGATAAATTTCAACATTGGCCGCATGAACCTCATTGACCAGATCCCTAAACATATGAATAGCACTGGAATCGAGATCTGTAATCGCGCTGCAATCAACCACAATGTGTTTTACTTCTGTTCTCCTATATAACTGACCAACGATAAAATCTTTAAAGGCATTACTATTGCCAAAGTATAACTGAGCGTCGAATCTAACCATAAGTAGTTCAGAATCTATTTCAAGATGATCGAATCTTTCTATGTTTCGGTATTCTTCACTACCTGGAATTCTACCTAACACTGCAATATGTGGATATGATTGTTTATAAATTAGCATTATCAAGGATAAAATTACTCCAGCCAAAACCCCTTGTTCAATCCCTATAGATAAAGTAGCAATTGCGGTAACAATAAAAACCCCAAAATCTCTTTTATCTTGCTTCCATAAATGCTTTGCCTCCTTGATATCTATTAATTTAACGACAGCTACTATAATAATTGCAGCTAAAACTGCATTAGGCAGATAGTAAAAGTACTCCGTAAAAAAAAGTAAGGTTAACATGATCAAAAGCGCACTTATCAAAGACGATAAGCCTGTCTTGGCTCCTGCTTGATCATTTACAGCAGTTCTTGAAAATCCGCCAGTTACGGGAAATAATCGAAAAAAAGATCCCAGGACGTTGGAAAGCCCTAATGCAACTAATTCCTGATTGGATGACAGCTCATAATTTTTATGTCGCGCATGCACTGCTTTGGCTACTGCAATAGATTCCATGAACCCGACAAACGAAATGGTCAGAGCCATTGGAAAAAGAGCCATCATATCAGAAAAATTTATTTCAGGAACAGAAAACTTTGGCAAGCCTCCTGGAATTTCGCCAATTATTTTGACTCCTTCCTCGGACAAGCCTAAATAATAAACCAGACCCATTCCCAAAATGACAATAATAAGTGGTGCTGGCAATCTTGAATTCCATTTCCTTAACCCAATTAATAATGCGATTGAAATCGATCCTATGAATAGAGCCCACAAATTGGTTGATCCCATTCCTTCCAGCAAGTTCTGCAAGGTTGCAAAAGTACCGGAACGAGGAATCTGAATGCCGAATATATGTTTCAATTGACTCGTAGCAATGATTATTGCAGCTGCCGATGTAAATCCAGAGATAACCGGGTGAGACAAAAAATTAACCAGAAAACCCAAACGAAAAACCCCAAGCAGCAATTGGATTATTCCAACCAACAAAGCCAGAGTTATTGCCAATTCGATATACCTCATAGAATCTTGTCCCGCCAGAAGTCCTATTCCACTAGCTACTAATAATGAGATCATGGCCACTGGCCCAACAGCGAGTTGTCTTGAGGTACCAAATAGAGCATATATAATGAGTGGAATTGTTGAAGCATATAAACCATAAATGGGTGGCAGTCCAGCAAGCATGGCATAGGCCATACCCTGTGGAATCAGCATAACCCCAACTGTTAAACCAGCACCTAAATCTCCTGCAAGCCAAGACTTATCGTAGGTCTTTAAAGTACTGATTAAAGGAATCAACTTTTTTATAAGTCCGTTATTTGTCATTTGCGAAAAAGATGGAATTCTAGTGGGGCAATCTGTCTTTCAACAAACCGTACATCAAAGTTCCTATTAATGCACCAAATATTACCAACAATATGCTTCCGTAACCGTATCCCAATAGTATAAACATTGGACCCGGGCACGCTCCAACTAATGCCCAGCCCAAACCAAATAAGGTACCGCCAAACAATGTTCTCATCCAGCCCTTTTCCTTATCCTTAATTTGAATAGGCTCATTGTCAATATTCTTTAATTTCGTCTTTTTCATCCACTGGACCACGATAATTCCTAAAACTACCGCTGACCCAATGACTCCATACATATGAAATGAGTCGAATTGAAACATTTCATATATCCTATACCAGGAAACAATTTCTGCTTTCCCCAAAGTAATTCCGAAAAGAATCCCTATGATCAAATAAAAAAAGTATTTCATTATGAATCAGATTTAAAAAATTATTGGAAAAAGTAAGTGAACCATAATTAATCCACCAATGAAAAATCCTATAACAGCCACCAAGCTAGGCCACTGCAAATTGCTCAGTCCGCTTATCGCATGACCAGATGTACATCCTCCCGCATATCTTGCTCCAAAACCCACCAATATTCCTCCAAATATTAAAAGAAAAATATTCCTAGTGCCATTTTCACCTTTCAATCGAAAAATTTCCTCCGGCAAATAGTTTGAACCGGGCTGACGAAAATTAAGCTGCTCCAATTGCTCAACAGAACTCGCGGCAATATCAACAGTTTGGTCATGAGACAAATAATTATTCGCCACGAAACCTCCAACAATAGCACCCAAAACCACCACCAAATTCCATAAATCCTTCTTCCAGTCGAAGTTAAAATAACTTGATGCCTTGCCTCCTCCTGCAATTGCACATACCGTTCTAAGATTAGAAGACATTCCAAACTTTCTACCTAGAAAAATAAGTAAAAACATCACTAAGGTAATTAAGGGCCCCGCCAAATACCATGGCCATGGTTCTAGTATATCCATTTCTTAAGTTTTATTCGCTTTTGCATCAAAACTAAATGCAATTAGCTTGGTCAATAATTGTTCAATTGTTTAAATATGTAACTTTATTCCTGTTTTGTGTAATAACTCCTTGTCGCACAAGTTTTTTCATTAATCTCGAGATAACAACCCTACTTGTATGTAATTCACTTGCTATTTGCGCATGAGAAATATTGAGTTGATCACCGTGATTAAACCTTGACTTTTTTTCCAGATACTCTTTCAACCTTTCCTCTAAACTATTAAATACAACACTGTCAAATGCGTCGAGCATTTCATTGAACCTCGAGTTATAACTCTCCAAAACATAATTCCGCCAAGAGTTATACTTCACCATCCAATCTTCCATTTTTACTACAGGTATCATGACCAACCTGCAATCCGTTTCTGCCACTGCCTTAATGGTCGACCGCTGGCTAGTAGTGCAGCAGTTCAGTGTTATTGCACAAGTATCTGATCGCTCTAAAAAATATAAAAGTAGATTTTCCTCTTGTGCATCAACGGCCATGACTTTAAGAGACCCTTCTAAGACAAGGGGCATATGAGTGATTCTATCGCCCCTTTCCATAATTATGTCTTCCGCAGAAAAGGAATAGAACTTTCCAAACTGGCAAATCTCATCAACCAAACGATCTTCAAATATATCGCCAAATTCTGATCTTAACTCTTCAAAACAAAGCTGATCATATGGAATGAAATTCATAATGTCAAAAATGCTAATAAATAATTATAATTCGTAAAGAAACCCTTAAAGATAAGAACACTCCGACAAAATGATATTCAGAGTGTTCTTGGCAAAAATTTACAATAATGTTGTGGGACAAACATAATCAGTGAGTCTGAATGCATCCTCAGCTTTAACTGCTTTAATTCCTCCCATAACATCTACTAGATTACGATAACCTCTAGCTTGAGCAATTGAGCTAAAAATAAGGGATCGATATCCACTAGCGCAATGAACGTATTGTTTTTCTTCATTATCAATTTTAATGATACTATCGTTGATGTAATCTAGTGGAGCATTGATTGCTCCTTCGATATGCTCACTTTGATACTCGCTTTCCTTTCTTACATCTACTATTTTGGGATCTTTCAAAGACTTCAAATCATTTACCGAAATAGAAGGAATACTGTCTACTTCTTTTCCTGCCGCTTTCCAGGCATTAATTCCTCCTTTTAAGTACCCTATAGAATTATCATAACCTACTCTAGCCAATCTCGTTACTACTTCTTCTATCCTATCTTCATCAGCCACAAGGATAATCTCTTGTTTGACATCAGGAATCAAAGTTCCTACCCATGTAGCAAAACTTCCATCAATTCCAATAAAAACGGAGTTAGGTACATATGCCTCTCTAAAGTCATCTTTCGAACGAGTATCTAGAATTATAGCCTCTGATTCGTTGGCAACAAGTTCGAACTCTTCAGGACTCAACTCCTTCATCCCACCTTTAAGAACACTGTCCAAACTCTCATAACCTTGAATATTCATCAAAACGTTCTGAGGAAAATAGCCCGGAGGTGGTTTTAATCCTTCCAATACTTCGATAACGAACTCTTCCTCCGTCATATCTGCACGTAAAGCATAATTCGTTCTAAGTTGATTGGCTAAGGTATCTGTAGTCTCACTGCTCATCTTTTTACCACAAGCACTTCCCTGACCATGCCCTGGATATACAGTGATTTCAGGTGGTAAAGTCATTATTTTATCTCTCAATGAATGAAATAAGTGTTTGGCTAATTTCTCTTGCGTGAGTTCTGCAATGACCTTCTGAGCTAAGTCCGGCCTACCTACATCGCCTATAAATAATGTATCTCCAGTGAAAACTCCAACTTCTTCACCTTTTTCATTTCTTAATAAGTAACAACTACTTTCCATCGTATGACCTGGTGTATGCAATACTTCAATTGTTACATCACCAATTTTAAATACTTGACCGTCCTCAGCTACGATCTTTTCAAATCCTGTTTCCATTTCTGTAGGACCATAAACGATTTCTGCTCCAGTCTTTTGAGCTAAATCCACATGTCCCGAAACAAAATCTGCATGAAAGTGCGTTTCAAAAATATACTTAATCCTTGCGTTATCTTTTTCTGCCCTTTCTAAATAAGGTGAAGACTCACGCAATGGATCAATAATAGCAGCCTCTCCATTAGACTCTATATAATAAGCTGCTTCAGCAAGACATCCCGTATAAATTTGTTCTATTTTCATGTCAATAATTTTATGATATCAATAATTAGATAATTCTTGAGCAAAGTTATGTCCTTCTCAAACTATGGTATGTAACCTAAGTTACCGTGACCGGTTTGCCACATCTTTAATCTATCATTAATTAAAGGGCAAAACAATGTAAAAACTGACCTGGTCTATTGTACCTGCACAAAATGAGTTCATCAGATATTCTGATAGAATCAATTGTAGAACTTAAAGAGTATATCGTGTGTCGTTATAATACCTTCTAGTGTTTGATTATCCTCGATCAAAATAGCATGAAATTCATTCGACTTGAATAATTCTAAGCACTCCGCCAGTTTAGATTGAGTATTTAAAATGGCGGGCTTTCTCATTACGTCCTCTACCAAGATCGATCCCAATATTTTCTTATTGATCTCCTTGAATTCTCCTATTTCCAAACTGGTTTTCCAGTCCATTACCAAAGCCAAATCATAAGCGCTTAGAATACCACAGGGGCTTCTATTTTCATCTATGACGGGAAGGTGGTGTATCTTATGAACATTCATTAGATGCCGAGCACTCTCCAGCTTGTCTTTTTTTCTTACCGTCAGCGGGGAAGATGTCATCCATTGTTCGACAGGACTATTCAGTACTTCTTCATTAAATAACTTCATTCTACACTTAGTTTAGTTGTTGAAAATACAGTAGGAGATCATAACTCGTAATCATACCACATAACTCCTCTTTATCTGTGACCGGCAGGGCATTTATTCTGTGAGAAGTCATTAAGCGGCAAGCTTCTGCAATCGTTTCATCCTTATCAATACAGATTGGATTGGAAGTCATAATATCCTCTACCTTCATCATTTCAAATTGACGATTTTTGAAGAATTCATCGTAATTATTTTCAATAATTCCCTTGAGAAAAAGAATATCGCCTTGACTTATGATTCCCCTTACTTCGTTCATTACAACGATAGGAATATGGTGTAAATCGTAAGTCTTAAATATCTCCACCACCCGATTGAGATTGTCCTTAGGATGTAGTGTAATGAGTTTGCTTTTCATTAATTCTGAAACTGATATATTCATAATACTTGAAACTTGATCTTAAATTAAAATTACGGGATAAATACTGACTTTTCGTTGAGAAAGATCATTTGGGAATATGATTAAAATCAAGGCTTTAAAAGATCCTAGTTGATAACTTTAATTATTACTAATTCAAAATGTATTATGGAATTATTAGTTAAAGCCAATGATTATATTAAGGATATTCAAAGCAGGTTTAACCAGCATTATCCTCACTTACAAATTCGGTTCTACAACAAAGAGCATTCCGACTTAGCGGGTTCGCCGAAATCACTGGAGATATCGAATGAGGTACAAATATCTGAGTTGAATTCTGAATTCGAACAGATTCACGTCTCCATTTCCGGAAATAGGCAGGTGACTGATATAGAAACGGACTTTGAAACCATGGCAAATCTTCATGTCCAAATTTTTAGAAAGTCCGGGGCATTGTGGTTACAAACTTCAACGACGGATCATTGGACCTTAACGGAACAAGAAGAGAAAGGAAAATTATCTGAATAACTATAAAAAAGTATTAACCGATGAAAAAGAGAGCAACGGTAAGCAGTATTATGACAAAAAACCCTATTAGCATTAATAAAACACACCATCCGTCGGATGCCATTAAGATATTCGAAGAAAATAATATCCATCATCTACCAGTAGTCTCCGGTGACCAATTAATCGGAATTATTAGTAAGACGGATATTGAGCGTATTTCTTTTGTAACAGGCGCTCAAGAAGGTAATGTCAATACTTCGGTCTACGATTATTTGAGCATTGAGCAAATTATGACCAAAGATGTAGATAGCGTTGAAGAATTCGAAGAAATAAGACAGGTCGCTAGAAAATTTTCGAAAAACGACTATCATGCTTTACCTGTTCTAAAAGATGGTCAATTGACAGGAATAGTTACCACCAATGATATTTTGGACTATTTCTTAGAGCAGTATTAAGCTAAAATCCAATAATTGTTCTTTTAGTGAGAATGGCCCGTAGAAGTACGGGCTGTTCTTAATGACACATCACAGGATTATTGATTAGAAAACTAAAGTTTAATTGTTCAGGCGGAGCAATATTAAATCCTCTATAAATCAGAAATATCCCAAACACTAGAGAGACCAAAGGAATTATTTTCTGAAATCCCCTTTTCATCCTCGGAGATAAAAAATGAGAACCCGAGCTCAAGATCATCATCATTGGAAACGTACCCAAACCAAAAGCAAGCATGAACAAGACTGCATTTAAAACCGAGCCTTCCGTTATCGCTCCTGCAATAGCCAAATAGACCATACCACAAGGCAAAAATCCATTGACAATTCCATAAGCCAAAGCTGGGTATCGATCTTTTTCAGCAATGATCTTACTCATTTGCTTACTGACCAATTTGTATACATAGGTGCCGACCTTAGTTCGGTTTACTAAAAGGTCTAGGTTCAAAGAAAACAAGAATAAGACTAGTAAGAATATACCGGTTAAAAGGGTGATGATTTGTTGAAGGCCCGCAAAAAAAATCAAATTGCCAATAAATCCAAATAGTATTCCCAATATAGCATAGCTGACTAGCCTTCCGGAATTATACTGAATCCCCCTCCATAAAGCTTTTGTCCTATTCTCCTCACTTCCACCGCCAAAGATCAAGGCAAAAGGTCCGCACATCCCTATGCAATGAAGCGAACCCAAAAGACCCATGCTAAATGCCAAAGCAATCATTGAGCAAAAAATTTTAGATATAAATCTTCTCTTCGTGATAATACCGCTTACCCCGATAGGTCCAATTAACCTTAATCTTCCAAAGTCCCGGCACTATTTTATTGGTTTGGATAGCCATCGTCGAATTGTCAATGGGCATATCAAAATCCATGGATTGATCTGAAGGGCGATAAAAGAGTATTTCACCAGTCGGACTATCCTGGCCCTCAAATTCGACAATTAATTTCTCTTCTTCTATGAGGTAGTCAATTTGTAATTTATTCTCTGACTTGGCTGAGCTCAAAGCATCATATCGATCCTGATAAGCCAGATCAAGAGCGTAATAATCTTTACGCACCAAGCTGTGGTCTACTTTGCGAGACTCAATCAATACCATAACCAATGTGGCAATGAATATGATGTAGAATACGAATATGCCATGTCCCCAATGAAACTTCTTCATCTTTCTTATTTTTTACCTGTACTATAATATGTATAGAATATACCTACCATTTTCACTATCACTACTTTATCGGCCCAATGAATGTGGTCTTGACCTCATCAATTAACTCACCGTTACCGTATACTTCTATTTTAAGATTCGTCTTTCTCCCGGTCAAATCATCCCCTTGTATTTTAATAAATATTGCTCCCTCAGTATTCTCGTTTTCTTTGGTGGTTGGTGTAGAACCAATGGGTTCGAAAATGGCCTGAGGAATATTCTTACACTTGAATTCGATCTGCAAAATTTCGTTTGACTTATTGATCAGCTGATAGTTGTACAAATTACTGATATTACCATCCTCTAACTCTTGGAAAAGCATACCCGGTGTTCGCAACATCAGAGTTTCTATCTTGCCACGTTGGGCAAATAAGAAGATTTCCAATCCAATAAGGATCAACAAAACTGAGCTATATGCAAACACCCGAGTATTCCAGATCTTTCGAGCCCCCTCCACTATACCTTTATGGCTATCTATTCTGATCAGACCCCTAGGTTTTTTGATCTTATCCATAACTTCATCACAGGCATCAATACAGGCCGTGCAATTCACACATTCCATCTGAGTTCCATTCCGAATATCAATACCAGTAGGACAAACTTGTACGCATAATTTGCAGTCTATACAATCCCCTTTTTTCACCTGATCAGCTATACTCGAAACATCCTCTTTTTTCTTTTTTGACAGCCTACCCCGAGGCTCACCTCGAACAAAATCATAGGAAACTGCCAGGGAATTTTCATCCAGCATCACTCCTTGTAATCTTCCATAAGGACATATTGTAGTACAAACCTGTTCCCGCATAATCGAGAATACTCCATAAAAAACTGCAGTGAATACAATCATGGAAATAAAGCCCAAAAGATTCTCAGCGGGAGGCGAAGTGACAATATTTAGAACCTCATCTACTCCAATTATATAGGATAAAAAAGTATGACTAATAATGGCAGCAATAATGATGAAGAGCAGCTGCTTGACGACTTTTTTAAAGATCTTTTCCGTATCCCAGGGTGCTTCATTTAGTTTTTTTTGAGCCCGGGCATCGCCCTCTATGAAGTATTCTATTCTACGAAAAACCATCTCCATAAAAATGGTCTGAGGACATATCCAGCCACAGAACAACCGGCCGTATATCACCGTAAATAGAATAATAAATACGATCAACGAAAGCATCGCAATCACAAAAAGATGAAAATCCTGAGGAGCGAAATAGACACCGAACAGTATAAATTTATTCTCGGGTATATTAAATAGCATAAAAGGCTGACCATTCCACTTTATCCAGGGCATTCCCAACAGAAAGACGAGCAAGATATAAGAAACTACCTTTCTATACTCATAGAATCTCCCTTTCGGCTTTTTGGGATATATCCAAATCCTCTTACCCGATTGATCGACAGTTGCAATGGTATCCCGATACAATTCGTCTATGCCATTAAACTCTTCCATTTCCATCTTTTCGGCTGAAATTCAGCCAATGAACATTATTCTATTCCCTATTCGGTCGCTTCCTCTTCGTATATTTCACCTTGTGGGGCCTTGGCGTTTGGAGGATTGGTCCCCTCTAATGTCAATATATAACTGGCCAGTTTTTGCATGGTTTTAGGCTGTATTTGCTCTTTCCACGCTATCATTCCCTTACTTGGAACACCGTATTTAATCGTCTTAAATATATTCTTTATGCCACCCCCGTGTATCCAGTACTTATCCGTCAGGTTAGGACCTACCCCACCCTGGCCTTCGGGGCCATGACAAGAAGCACAAATCTTGATGTAAGTATCCGCCGCATTCGCTAACTCTGCTTCATCTTCGATAGCGACAACATTACTTTCATTTACTGCGTTGGCTTGGTTGTGAAGATATATGGTTCGCTCATATCTCGCTCTTTCTTCTTCCTCGTGATAGACTTCCAGCTGGCTTGATCCTATATCGGACCAATGATAAACGTACCAGTAGATGCCTCCCCAGGCAATGGTAAAGTAGAATAAATACACCCACCATGGCGGTAATCTATTATCCAACTCTTTAATGCCATCATAGTCATGATCAAGTTCAATAGTCTGTTCTTTTTCAATGGGCACCATTCTCCATGCCTTGGCCTTGAGTTGATCGAAAATTCCGATTCTTTGTTTATCAGGAGTTTCTATTCCCTTGAACTCTTTTAAGTCGCGAGCATAGGTACGCAATAGCAGCTCAGAGATGTACCAGAAATACCCGAGGACTAGGATCACCAAGAAAACCACTGCTACCATAGACCATTGAAAAAGAGACATATTTCCAATTGCCGAGAAAATTCCGCGATCTGAGTTTTCTGCCAGCAAGAATGTCGAACTAAACAGAATAGTAAAACTCAGTAATATTGATTTTTTAAGAACAAACTTTATTTTCATTGTTATAGATTCTAGACCATTAAATAATTAATCCTCCAGAGGTAATCTGGCTATCCCGTCCAAATCGGATTTACTCTTAAAAAAGACCAGGAATAGGGCCAAGACAAAGATGAAAACGAAGGTCACCAGAGCGAACAAGGCCATCCAATTAATATTTTGTGCGTTTTCTAATATGTATTTATACATGGCTGTTTTATTTGACTTTAATATCAGTTCCCAATCTCTGTAGATAAGCTATCAGAGCTACAATTTCCTTTTGTGCTAGTTCTTCCTGGTTGATTCCATCCTCCTTCAATTGTTTGGCTATTTCATCAGCCTGTACTTTCAGGTGATCAACCGCTTCATCTGCAAAACTCACATCATAAGGCGTATTCAATGTTCGAAGCACTTTTATCTTCGCAGCGGTATATTCCGTATTGATATCCTGCTCAAATAGCCATGGATATGCCGGCATAATAGATCCAGGAGAAATACTTGCCGGATCCAACATGTGATTGTAATGCCATATGTGAGAATACTTTTCTCCAATTCTATGGAGATCAGGACCGGTTCTTTTACTTCCCCATAAGAATGGGCGGTCATATATGAACTCTCCCGATTTACTGAATTCTCCGTATCGTTCAGTTTCAGATCTCATGGGTCGAATCATTTGTGAATGACAACCCACACAACCCTCTCTTATATATATATCGCGTCCTTCAAGTTCCAGAGGAGTATAAGGCTGAACCGATTCTATTTTCGGAACATTATCGCTGATCAACATCATAGGAAAAATCTCTACAATTCCACCAATCAATATCAAAACAGTACTAGCCAAAAGCATTTGAACTGGTCTCCTTTCTATCCACTTATGCCAGTACTCACCTTTATGTCGAATATGTTTAACTCGTTTAGGAGCTTCTACCTGTACATCACTCACCTTGCTTCCTAGCTTAGCGGTTTTCCAAAGGTTGTAGACCATAACGAATACACCGATCAGATATACTGTTCCACCTAGAGCTCTCAAAGTATACATCGGTAGGATCTGAGTAACCGTCTCCAAGAAATTGCCGTATACTAAGAAACCATCATCACTGAATCTCTTCCACATCATACTTTGGGTCCATCCAGCCCAATAAAGTGGAATGGCATAGAACAAAATACCAAGCGTACCCAGCCAAAAATGGGTATTGGCCAATTTGGTCGAATACAGTTCTCTGGAATACAATCTTGGGAAAATCCAGTATAGAATTCCAAAGGTCAACATCCCGTTCCATCCTAAAGTACCGATATGCACATGGCCAACGGTCCAATCCGTATAGTGGCTAATAGCATTGATTGACTTTATTGATAGTAGTGGTCCTTCCAAAGTAGACATACCGTATGCGGTCACCGCAACCACCATAAACTTGAGTATGGGATCTCTTCTCACCTTATCCCAGGCACCTCTCAAAGTCAATAATCCGTTAAGCATACCACCCCAAGACGGAGCGATCAACATAAGACTAAATACAGTACCCAATGACTGCGCCCAATCTGGAAGCGAAGTATACAATAAATGGTGTGGTCCGGCCCAGATATAAATAAATATTAAAGCCCAGAAGTGTATGATCGACAGTTTATATGAAAACACGGGACGATTTGCCGCTTTAGGCAAGAAATAATACATCAGTCCCAAATAAGGAGTGGTCAGAAAGAAAGCCACTGCATTGTGACCGTACCACCACTGTACAAGAGCATCTTGAACTCCCGCAAAAACGGGTATACTCTTCCAAAAATGTACGGGAATCTCCAAGTTGTTGAAGATATGTAATACCGTAACGGTAACCCAGGTAGCAATGTAAAACCAGATGGCCACGTAAAGGTGATTCTCTCTTCTTCTGAGAATCGTACCAAACATGTTGATTCCAAATACAACCCATACCAAGGCGATAGCAATATCAATGGGCCATTCCAATTCGGCATACTCATGCGAACTAGTAATACCTAGGGGCAGCGTCACTGCTGCCGCGATAATAATCGCTTGCCATCCCCAAAAGTGAATTTTGGAAAGCACATCACTAAACATTCTTGTTTTCAATAGGCGTTGTAGAGAATAATATACTCCCATAAAAATACCATTGCCCACAAAAGCAAAAATGGCTGCATTGGTATGCAAAGGCCTAATTCTTCCGAAACTCAGATACTGATTAATATTTAACTCAGGCAAAATGAGCTGAAAAGCAGCTATTAATCCGACGAGCATTCCTACTACTCCCCAGATTACGGTTGCCCAGGCAAAGTTCTTTACAATTCTATTGTCATAACTAAATCGATCCATATTATTGCTTTAATTCATGCTGTTTAGAATCACCACACTTCAAAGAATGATTGGTTCCCACTATATCGGGGCCCATATCGCTCATCATATCATCCTCAATCAGAATTCTCATTGCCGGAGATACATCATCTGTATACTGGCCACTTTTAACTGCCCATATGAAAGCTGCCAAAAAGCCCAATGCCACAAAAAGTCCTAAAAAAATGAGTACTAATATGATTTTCATCAGTGAAGAATTTGAGTGCAAATTGTCGAGGAATGAGTAAAGAATTTATGACGTCCATCATTACCAATGATGATCTTGATCAATCCAGAATTTTATTCCTCCTCATACCATAAGAAATGGCCAAAATCCATGTTGAAAAAAGTCCAACCATTACGATCGTTATTGAACTCAATGGCATAAGAATAGCAGCCACAACAGGAGTGAAAGCTCCTTTCATTGCAAAACTCAACCCAACGAGATTATAGAGAAAAGACAATGCAATTAATCCAAAAACAACATATCTAGCCTTAGTGATTAAATTTAAATATCGACCGAACTGATCCAATTTATCTCCCGAGATGATGGCATCACAGGCCGGCACAAAATTGTTTTGATCATCTGAAACAATGATACCTACATCACTTTGTTTTAGAGCGCCGGCATCATTTAGTCCATCTCCTATCATCATTACCTTTTCACCTTTCTTCTGAAGCTCTTTGACATATTCTAGCTTATCCATGGGAGATTGATAGAAGTGCAACTTTGCATTTTGACCCAATAATTCTCGCATCAATGGAAGATCGCGATCATCATCTCCGGATAACAAAGAAATTTTATGTTTTCGACTTTTATTCAGTCCTCGAATAAATTCGTCGATATTCTCGCGAATAGCCTGAGAAATCGAAAAATGCCCTAAGTATTTCCCGTTTAATTCCAGGTATACGCCACCTCTCTTTTTATGGCTTTCTTCTGAGCCGAATACGAAATTTTCGGATCCCAATCGCATAGTATCAGAACCAAATTTTAATTCAATGCCTTTTGAAGTATGTTCCTTGTAATCGCTAAAAGGAATGACATTGGGTTCATATTTCTCCAAGTATCGGACTATCATTCTACTTAAAGGGTGACCGGATTGAAGACAAGCGGTATAAACCTTGTTTAGATTTGATTTGCTAAGCTCTTTTCCCTCGAATCGAACGCCCATGTTTTTCACATCAGTTAATGTCCCTGTCTTATCAAAGACGATATGATTGACCTTCTGCAATTTTTCCAGGGTGCCAGTATTCTTAATATATAATTTTTCCCCGGAAAAAATTCTTAGTAAATTTCCGTAACTGAAAGGAATAGATAAGGCCAGCGCACATGGACACGCTACGATCAAAACCGTGGTAAAAACCTTAAAAGCTTCTGTTGGAGAAGTATGCCACCAATAAGCTAGGGTCAATAGAGCAAGAACAATAACAACAATAGAAAAATATTTACTTATTGAAGCCATCAGTTGTTCTGTGTTCGAATCCCGTGACGAACTAAAGGCTTCATCTTCCCATAATTTTGTCAGGTATGATTGATTTATAGTCTTATCAGTCTTTAAAGTAATTGAGGCTCCAACTTGTCTTCCACCGGCGTAAATTCTATCTCCTTCAATAACCGTAACATGTTGAGATTCGCCTGTTACAAAACTGTAATCTATTTCTCCTTTACCAGCTATTAGTATACCATCAGCAGGAATAATCTCCCCTGATCTTACTCTAATGGTGTCTCCTTTCTCAAGTTTTTCGATAGACCTTGAAACATATTTCTCGCCGATCTTAACCTGTATCGAGATGGGAAAATATGATTTGTAATTGCGATCAAAATCAATGCTTCTATAGGTGATATTCTGATACCACTTTCCAATCAATAAGAAAAAGACAAATCCACTTAAACTATCTAAATATCCCTCGCCACTGAGTGAAAGAATCTCATAAATGCTTCTTCCAAATAGTGCAAGAATACCCATGGCTATAGGCAAATCTATATTGATATGCCCTCGTTGAAGTCCTGTGCAGGCTGACTTCAAATACTCCACCCCACAATAAAATACGACTGGAATAGCAAGAAAAATATTGATGTATCCAATATAGAAATGGTATCCTGCCTGATGAAATCCCAGGTATTCCGGAAAACTCAATAGCATGATATTTCCAAATGAAAATCCGGCAATTCCCAGCTTATAGTATAGGCTCTTGCTCGCCTTCGGTTTTTCTTTTTTCACCAGTTCTTCATAACTCAGCTGGGGCGCATACCCAATCTTAGTCAGTAGAATAACCAGTTCCTTTAAACTCAAACGAGAAGAATCAAATAGAATGGAGGCCTTTCTCTGAAAGAAATTAACTCGACAAGAATGAATGACTGCGTGAAAACGATGCAATTTTTCTAAAAGGTAAAGACAGGAAGAACAGTGTATTTGTGGTAAGGTCAACTCAACTTTTTGAAGACTTTCACTAGAATAAGTCAAAAGGCTTTTAAGAACGTCCGGATCATCCAAATAATCATAACTCTCTCTCTTGAACCCCAGCACCGTTTTACCCGAATCCTTGTTCAGTGAATAAAAATCTAACAGGCCATGTTCCGATAGAAGATGGTAGGCCATTTTGCATCCTGAACAGCAAAAGGCATGGCCCTTTTCATCAAACAACTCATCCTCACACTGTTCATTACAATGAAGGCATAGTTGCTTTTCTACCAAGACATTTGTGTTTTCTTTTTTATGCTTAAGCATTTTGGAAAACCCAAATTAGAATCGACGCACCGAGAAGTACCGACAAGAAAATGATCAAATAGTATATTGTTATTGACTTTCTAGTTAGAGATTTATTGGTCATTTGAAACAAATTTAGGCTTCAAATATCGACCCAAGGAAACTCCCTTGCTATGATTTGAATCATTCTATGGCATGAGAAACATCACCCTATTGAAGCATATTTCGAAGCTTTTCCGGCTGAAGCACCTCGATCTCATGAAGAAAGATATTAATCAATCCTTCCTTTTTAAAATCAGAAAGGGTTCGAATTAAGGTTTCTTTTGCAATAGCAGCAAGGCAAGATAAATCCTCTCTCAGACATGGAAATCTCTCGGAAGCGAAGGCCTCCTGATAGAGCAAAAGGGCATTCGCAACTTTTTTTCTTACTGTACTGTAAGCTAGGTCAATACTGCGTGAGTTGAGATAGGTGGAATGATGCGCTAGAATAAAATTAAGGGCAATTAATAATCCGGGATCTTCTTGAATAAGCTTTTCGCAGTCAGCAACAGGAATGAGCTCTATTTCCGATTCGATCAGTGCAGTGCAATCCTCATTATAAGGACTGTTCAATAGACAGGGCACTATTCCCATAATATCATTTTCCTTGAATAAACCTGTTACCATTTCCTTGCCCGAATCAGTCACAACACTTGATTTTAACACTCCTTTGCGAATGTAAAGCAGATTAGTAACATGTTCCCCCGATTTAAATACACTCTCTTTTGGAGCGAAGATTTTTGTCGCCTTCCTAGAGGATGCTTCTCTCAACTTCTGTATACCGGAATCGATTTCTGCCTTCTTCATTCCCCTGTGCCAGAATCTCGATACATAGGAGTGATTTGTCCGTAGTTTCAGCCTTACCTCAATTGATTCGAGTAAATCGACATCGTCAAAGGGTTTCATCAAGAAATCATCAGCCCCAAGGCTCATACCTTTTCTAAAATCCTGCTTCTCACTTTTAGCCGTGAGGAAAATGAATGGAATTCCACGCAATTTTTCATTTCGCTTAACGATCTTAAGGACACCATAACCGTCCAATTCGGGCATCATGATGTCACACAGTATCAAGTCCGGGAAGTGCTGCTGAGCCAGTTGGATGCCTTCTTTTCCATCTTGAGCAGTCAGTGTTTTATAACCGTCTAGCTCTAAAATTTCTGCAATGTTTTCTCTTACTTCAACATTGTCTTCAATCACTAAAATTTTTGCACTTTTTTCTCCCTCCATTTTTATTTAAGCTATTCTACTGCGTAAAATTTACTTTTCATTACTTGTTGGAATTACAACATAAAAAGTCGAACCCTGTTGCTCTACACTGTGGAAGGATATCTCACCTCCCAAATAATCCAGATAAGTCTTAACTATATTCAATCCAAGGCCAGTCCCTTTAATATTCATTGCATTAGAGGCTCTGAAAAACCTTGAAAGCAAGTGTTTTTGATCTTCTAATGGTATTCCTATTCCCTTGTCTTCTACACTAAGTTTAATACACTCTTCTTCAAATTCTAACTGAACTTGAATTTCCTCTTCGGAATACTTCAATGCATTGGTGAGCAAGTTCATTACGATATTTTTGAATACACTTTTGTCCAGGAAAACCAGTCTCGAATCTCCTATACTCCTTAGATGAATATCCCTATTATCTTTAAAACTAGCTTTTAATTCTTCGATCACCTCCCTACACAATCCAAGTAAATCGTGATCTTCAGGTTTCATTACAAGCTTGCCCTCCTCCAAAACGGACATGGATAAAAAATCGTTGAGAATAGAATTTAGATGAGTAACCGATTTTCTAATTCGGTCGACGTGCATTTGACGTTTTTCCTGATAGATCTCTTCGACGTACTTAGAAATTAATGAGGCCGAAGACTTTATAGTGGTCAGAGGTGTTCGGAATTCATGAGAGGCCATGGCTACAAATCTGGACTTTAATGCGCCCAATTCCTTCTCTCTTTGTAGCAGGTCATTTAACTGTCTTTCCCTCTGTCGTAACTCTTCTTGAATCTTTTCTCGAGTCCGGATTTCACTTTCAAGATCCTTATTAAGAGACAATAGAGTATTGACTGCTTTTTGCAAATCATTGGTTCTATTCCTCACCTTCTCTTCCAGATTTTTGTTCAATTCTAGAATTTCCTCCTGAGCCTTTCGAACCTCAGATAGATCATGAATGATACCGACAAATATTCGATCATCATCCATCTTAACTTCACTAACAGCCAAGCGACAAGGGAACAATACTCCGTCTTTTTTTCGTCCGATGACCTCTCTTCCAATTCCTATGATTTTAGGGATACCATTATTCATATAATTGGCGAGGTACTGATCGTGCTGAGAACGATCGGGCTCAGGCATCAATATCCTAATGTTCTCTCCTAATACTTCTTCTCTGGAATATTCGAATAACTCACATGCCGCACTATTCATGCTAAGCACAATACCTCTTGTATTAATAGTCAATATACCATCTATCGCTGTTTCGATAATGGATTCAAGGGTTTTCCGACCCATATCTATTGGCTTAACGGTCATGGACTGTTCTTCAATCTGAGGTTTTATGACACAAATCAACCTGTACGTTGATTCAAATCATGACTTGTATTCAAATAAATATCCAATTTCGAAAAAAAATTGAATTATGAATCTGTTTGGTCCAATAAAAGAAATAATGAGTACCGAAATAATTACGCTGGAACCTGAAGATAGCGTAGCTGATGCGGGCAATATCTTTCACGAATTTAAAATTCATCATATACCTATTGTTAAAGAGGGTAAACTGGTTGGGATGGTCAGTAAATCCGACTTCCTCTTTTTCAAAAATGGATTCCTCAGTGATAAGATTGATATTAGAATAGAAGAAGTAAGGTTAAACAATTATGATGTCAAAGATATCATGACCACAGGATTGGCCTGTTTAGAACCTGAGGATAGGATCAATGTGGCATTAGAACTTTTTAAGGAAAATATTTTTCATGCCATTCCCATTACTAAAGATGACAAGTTGGTAGGGATTATTACGACCTTGGATATAATCAGGAGAATTGCGGAGGACCAAGAAGCTCATCAGTCTTATGAATAAATTATGATGAAAATCGTCATCTACGCATTACCTGGAGCAGCACTGGAAGTAATCAACAATAATCTGAGTAAAGTACTCAAGCAGACAGGCAGTGCTCATCAGATTAATGTTGTTTCAGACTTAAAGGCCTTCCTCAAGAAGTCACTGGATTCTATTCCTGCCGTTCAGATAGATAACGATTTATTTTGCTTCAAAAGGGAAAGCACTTTTAATCACAACCTGAGAGAGGTTATCAAGAATTTGCTTTCCAAAACGGAAAGCACCTCGATTAATAAAATGGTTTTTCCGATTCTTTCGGAGTACAATTATGAGGATTATTTGTTCCATGCGCACCAACTTTGCACAAGCTTTCAGAAAGTGATGTTCGTTGGTGATTTGCGTGAGAAAAGGAAGAACCGCAAAAAAGAAATATCCCTCGAAGGCATTATAGAGCAAATAGAATTAGAGTGGATTGGCAGTATCGAACACTCCTCCCCCATTATATATCGAAGACCTAGAAAACGCGATCCCGTTGAAATGGTGAAAAGCTTAAATAATAAAAACATTGACCTGTTGCTATTACCTCTGCAAGATGGGCGTCAAGAGCAATCCAGTATTATACGTGCACAAGAATTGGCTCAAATACCTATATATTTAATACCTAAGGGCAAGAAATACAGAATGAATCCATCGACCAAAATCGCCCTTCAAAAAAGAGAACCCGTCTTAGGTAATTTTGAAGAAAAGATATTTTTCAAAGACCACTACCTCAACTTTAAAAAAGAAGAGCGAGACAGGCTAGTCCAACTCAATGAACCCATTCTAATTATCTAAGTTTATTTGGTATATAGAACAAGGTCAATGTCGCTTGACCTCCTTTAATTCAGGGCCGTCCTGATAAATTAATACGGCATCCTTAGCAGAGGGTTTGAGCTTTAATCGGTAACAGTACCAATGTTCAATTTCAAGGGTAAAATATGGGCTTTCTATGTTCTTTGATGCTCCAATACCTTTGTTAAACCACCAATTTCCCCATTGATTTAAGGAGACGACAAACTCATTTTCATTAATTGTGTTCACAGATACACCATCGTTGGTTGTAAACATATTATACTGGATGACATCGTATACTTCGCCTTTTAGTTGTTTCCTACCGTAGTACTCCAGGGCATCTTGAAAACCATGATGGTTGACATCTATGAAAAGAAAAGTGTTATTAAAATTGTCCGGTGAATTTAAGAAAAGCACCAAATCCTCATCCTCCCACTTATAGGCATCAGTTAAGTGCTTATTCAGGTATTGATTGCTTTTCCATGCATTTGTAGTATTTCCCAAAAGACTGACATTGATGACCAATAAAGCAATGGCTATGAATAACTGATGGTTATATCTCCACTGATATATTAAGATCGCTAACCATGGAAAAAAGAACATGCTCGGAAAATAACCATAGCGGTCTCCCGAGGATACTCCTTGCCAAACCATATGAAGATTTGAGACAGGTAGAAACATGACAAGGACCAACCCGAGCAAGACCAAGGAAAGTATTTTCTCTGATTTTTGCCGAGTATAATAATACTTGAGTCCTTGAATCACGGCAAGGATTAAAATCACCAACCAATACCAGTGGTCCATGGATTTGACGATAAACTCCTTACTCGAATAATCATAGAATCTCCAATACATCAAATACTTCAGGAAGAATCTCGCGTAATTTCCGGCAATGAGCGGGATATCAAAAGACAAGTGAGCATCAGAACCATAATGTCCAACCCAATCACCGATCCAAACAAAACTGCTCACAAAATATATGATGACGGATAAGATCATTGGCAGTGCTACTTTAGTCATCGTGGTGCGATCGAACGACAGTTTTTGAGTCCAAACCAAACCAAAATAAATAATGAATACCACTGCTATATTGACCAAGGCCTGTTCAAAGGTAAACAAGGCTAAGACAAATAAGACAGAAGCCCTCCAAAAATGCTTGCTCTGTTTGGTAATGAAATATCTGAGATAGGCCCTTAACATCAGTAAATTTATCAGGGCAAGTAGAAAGTAATTTTGACTCACCTTCCATATGACAACTTCCCCTTGATAACAGCAACACAACCACAGTAAGGCAGCAATGAAAGCTCTTTCTTCTCGTTTTCCTATGTCAAATAACCCGAAAATATCTTTGAGTAAATGGTAGAGTAGCAGAGCATTGGTAGTGTGAAAGGACCAGTATACAATACTCCAAACTAACTCCTTTTGGCCAATGACTTCTACCATTAAATACAAAAAGCCAATGGCCAATTGCTGGTTTGCAGGAAAACCAAAACATTGAAAAACATCGGTCCAAGGTTTTCCGTCAAATTTTTCCAGCCACCCGGTATAATCCATGACCATACCGGCAAAGCGGGCCTCCCAATACAATATTGCAGTAAGCAGAAAAAATAACAGCCAGATTAAGAGATTATTTTTCCACTTCTGATCCATATATGTCGTTTTGAGCATCACTAATGTCTGAGTTTCCAATCAGAGTTATAGTCGATTGCTTTTTTGCCTTCCTGTCATAATGAAATACCCCTTCCCAGGTTTTATCGCAAGAATTATGTATTTGAGCATTGTCAAGGATCAGATGACTACCTTTTTTAAGTATGATTTTCCCATTTTCCGGAATACTGAGTCTACAGTATATTTTCAATCGAGCGTTTTCTTCTAGAATAAGATCGCCCCTCAAGTCCCTGTCCTGTTTCCAGTCCTCTCTTCCATAAATTATTGTGGTTTCGTTTTCATCTCGAACACACCAATTTTTTCGAATAAATCCTCGCTGCTTGCTATTCTTTAGCATGAAGTTCTCATGGACTTTACCCAGTTGACATGGTGTAAATGCCATTTGTGAGTGGTTGTAATCCATGACATTATTCGACCCTTTTCCTCTTCCACAAGGACCGTCATTATCTTCTTCCCCATAACAGTTATTATGTCGAGGAGTATCATAACATCCGTCATTGCCCCGCCAAGTATGAGACAGTCCAAGAACATGACCAATTTCGTGATTGAGCAAGGAGGCAAACTTCCAAGGAACTGCTTTCTGCCCGATAAAGTCCCCGGCAACTTTAACTGAAGTCCCAAGTGCTATTCCCACATTATGAGCCGGAAAACTAGGGGATTTGAGACTATCCGGAGGAAATGGTATAAAAAAGACATTGAGAAAATACTCCGGCTGAATAGCATATTTTTTGATTATGCTCCGGTCATAATGGTTCTTATGTCTCCCTTTATGCACGTAATAGGCGAGAGAATCCTCGTAAATAAATCGTATCCCTCTATCACTTTTATTGGTATAATCCGGGATGATTTCGTAGCGATACTTAACTGGTAACACAGGCGTATCGTTATTGGGCGGAAGCGCCATTTTTTGATTGTCGTTCAACTTGTCATTCGCTAATCGAACAATAGTTTTAAAGTATTTACTTGCCTCGTCCCGTGCTATATTATTAACACTGTCCTTATCATATACAATGTGGAGCTTCAGTCTAATAACTTGTTCGAATGTGGAATCAGAAGGAATGTAGTTCTCAAACTCTCGGCAGCATCTATTCTTGGATTTGCGCAGTTTATGATCCGGTGTGTTTTCCTCAAAAAGAAGATTACTACGATCAAAAACATACATTTTGTCATTGCAATTCGAAAAAAAGATACAACCGAAGCTCAGTAGAATAAACCATTTTCGAATTACAGTATGCATGACTATTTTTTCCTTCCAATAAGACTGAAATTAACATATCTGGACGGATTCAGTCGCATATCTTCCAAAAGTTTATCTAAATTCTTCGATGCATTGTTGAGGTTTTCATAAAACTCTTCGTCTTTGACCAATTTACCAATGCTTCCCTCTCCTGAATTAATTCCCGCAATAGTTTCATTAAGCGATTTCAATGTTGTATTGGTTTTCTCGAGCGTAGTTTCAAGCCCTTTCAGGGAAGATTCTCCAGTTTTCATGGTGCTCTTGGTTTGAGTAACTAAATCATCCAATCCCGCTTCGCTCAAATCCTTGATCAACTTGGAAAGATCGTTGATGGAAGATTCTATTTGACCTTTTTGCGAATCGATTGAAGCAGATAGCGAATTAAAGTTCTTAACAATCCCTGATATATCTTTTTGATTAGATCGAATAGTCTGTTCCAGAAGTCTTGTTATCCCATTCAAATTATGTGCTGTAGAATTGAGAGATCGAAACATCTCGCCGATTTCGTTATTATTGGTTTCATCGCTTAAAGTCCTGGCCAAAGTATCTAATATTCCAGCGATTCCACCTTCAAGACCTTCTATAGACTTTTGCATATCTTTTATGCCTATCATAGACTCTACGAATCCAGCCATTCTACCCTTGATATAATCTCCGGACTGCAAACAATCTCCTCCACAGGGCTCATAGAACTCCATAACTATGGCTTTATCACCCGTCAATCCTGAAGTTATAATAGTAGCTAAAGAATTCTCGGGAATACCGATTGAGTTATCTACTTCAATTTGTACCGTAATTGTTTTTAGGTCATCATTTAGTTTTAGATCTGTTACAGTTCCTATTTGGAGACCGTTGATTAAAACTGGATCCGATTTTCCTAGTTGAGAGACATCATTATACTCAATATAATAGATGTTATCTTTTGACAATAAATTACGACCTTTTAGAAAATTGTAGAGCCAAAAACTCGTCAACATTACTACAAGGGCCAATAATCCAATTACATATTCTTTCTTCATAGTTTCGAATAATAAGCGACGACAAAGATATTCCTAATCTTGTCATTTCGATAAAAAATGAGCAGTCTTCGCAATTTTTAAATTGTTTCCAAGCCTAAACTATCCTTGACATCATCTATTTTAGACTGTAACCAAGAGCGATAGAAGATATTGGAAGTTCTCTCCAGTTCTTCTTCAATCCTGCTCAGTATTCTAATCACCTTCTTATCTTCAGAGTAACCCACGTGATTTCTCACGTTATATACTCTTCTGGCAAATTTAATGAGATTGTAATATCCTATATATCTCTCCTCAGATATTTGCTTGTTTCTCTTGACAAATAAACGAAACGACTCCAACAAAGACTGAAGAGCATCGTATTCATCCTTTTCGTAATACAATCGCAACAACAACATTTTAGCATTGAGGCTATAACGTATATCCGTATATTCCACATGTACCAACAAGTCCTGGGCCTTATCGTATTCCTCATTGGCGTAATAAAAATTGGCCAAATTATAGGAGAAAGCATTTTCTCTTAGTTCGGGATGTAAATACTGTTTATAGTCTTCTATAAACCTCTTTACCCAACTCATCTCCCCCAGATTGATTCCGGCAGTGATGATATTTTTATAATGCCACTCAGCCAGAATTCCATCTTCGTCGAACAGCAATCCAGTCTCCAGCTCTTCCCGATAAAGTCGAAATACTTCCTGAAGGTATTCCTTATGTCCCTGATTTGTTTTGAGCAGACAATAATTCCTCAGAAAGTCATAAATTCTCTGCCTCTCAGATCTCCTAAAACTGCGTTGAAAATTTCTAAGCGATTCTGTCAATAGCTCATAGTTATCCTCCTTATCCCTAACGATTAATTCGTACAAGTGGTAATAGAGGTATATGGCAGGAACATTTTTATACTGATCAATGACCGGTGATAACAACTCCATTAATTTGATGGTTAAACCGGGATCATATTCGAGCTTCAACAATTGAGATCTCACATGCATCTCACATACATCTCTTAACTTCTCAGACATAAAGTAAACGTCCAAGTTGTTTTGCTTGACCTGAAGAATATTTTCTTCATTCTTAGCGCGTTGATCTTTGGGATGAGCACTTACTTCGCTCGATAATTGATATTTAAACCTATAGTGATCCACATCTCTAAAAGGAAGTGATTCAAGTCTTGATTTATATTTATTGTAGAGGCCAAAATAGGTTTTGTCTTTTTCCAGCTTTCTCAATTTCTTTAAAAGCAGTAATTTTTTCTCGTTGGATTCTTCATTCAACTGCTCGGCTATCAAAAAATCTTCCAGTAACCTCATCGCATAGGTAAAAAGTAGGGCCAATTTTTTCTGATCGTGCTTTTTTCCCGGAAATAGTTTCTTATAAATTGTCGTCCGTTCACAATTCTTTTCATTGAAATTGGGATAAATCTTACTGCAATAAGCAACAAGTTTCCTGGTTTCTTCATGTTTAAAGTGATATGGAGAGAGAGAGAATTCCTTGAATCGGGTCATCTCTTTTTTATCAAAATCCTGTAAGTATCTAAAAAGTTTATTCGAATGCAAACTTGATTTTTTTTCAAAATTATCTTATTGTTACATACTGATTAACAGATATTTAACATTATTTAATGGTAAAAATAAATCAAAAAAAACCAAATTTCAATTTATATTGTACAATTAGTAAAGAGAATATATTTAGATCTTTATATTGACTTCGAAGTTTTAAAATTGTTTTATGCGTACGCTATACTTGAGTATCATGGTAATGCTGTTGGTTCCGGCATTCGTCATTGGCCAACAAAGCATTGATTTTGAGTCGCTTACAGAAGGATCTGTATTTGCGCCTCCTAGCTTTTCTCCCGGAGATGTCATTGGCACGGAGAATGGAATAGCATTGGTTCTGGAAAATTTTGAAAATAGTGATGGGAATCTCAATTTCCTCAACGTCCAGGTTAGAAATGCTGTCGATGAAGATTTTAAGTACGGAAATGACAACACCTTGTTCATGGGTGGAGGTCTAAAGCTAGATTTTAGTCCTGTCGGAAGTACGGTCAAATCTGTTTATTTTTTCTTTAAACAAAATGGGGGTTTAATTAAAAATCTAAGTGTGAATGGAACCATGCACAAAGGTTTTAGTTTTGCCGATTTCCCTCAAGATTGGGGCAATGGTATTTCCCTGCACCATGAACTATTTGTAGGAGGATCACAAGGAGTTGTTAGGATCACTGGTGATATTGACGAGTTAATCATTGGAGGAGAAGGAATTCAAATCGATCATTTGAGTTATAACACGGAGGAAAGCAAGGAAATTTATCCTGGTGATTGTAATAATGACGGTAAATGCAATTATTTGGATCTCTTGAATATCGGTGTAGCAATGAATAAAGCAGGTGCTCCTAGGACAGATAATGGAGGAGTTTGGGCTGCACAAGAAGGAGTTCTTTGGGCGGAAGCAATTCAGCCGAATATTGCTTATGCTGACGTGGATGGAAATGGTATAATTAATTTGGAGGACAAATCACTTTATGATAGCACTCATCTAGGTAAAACCCATTCTGGTTTGAATACCGAAAATCCTACTTTTGTAGAAGGAGAAAATACCGATGACTTCTACATTTACTTTGAGAAACCAGGTGGAACTTTAGGTGTAAATGACACCATATTCCGAAATATAAATGAACCTTTCAATCTTGACTTGTTTCTTGTTCCTGGAAATGTTACCGATACCATTTATGGTCTTGCATGGATTTGGAGATTTAATACCTTAGTTTTTGGTGCCGGTAATCCTTCTTTTGAATTTGATGATACTGATCTGGGAACTGTAGGAAATGACTTAATCGTTGTCTTGGATGAATCTAGGATAGACCAGGGCATTATCGGCTGTGCAATGGTTAGAACAGATGGAAATAACGTACAATTAACCAACCAGATTAAACTAGGTACATTCAATGGTATTATCGTGGATCTTAAAGGTATTGTTGTTTCAGATGATAATATTGAATTGGATAGTATAAGAGGAATTAATAGTTTAGGTGAACCTGTTCCTGTTTATGACCTGGATAATATGGTTTATTTCGCTTTAATTACCAATCTTGAAGAAAACCCATTTGATCCTTCCGGCGTTATTGTTTACCCCAATCCAACCATGGGGAATATTCATTTGAATATTAAGGATGAATTACTACCTCATGTCACGGAAATAGTTATTCTAAACAGTCAAGGACAAAAAATAAAATCGGTTGATCAAATTATTCCTCAAGTCAGTATTTCGGATGAAAATTTATCGAGCGGAAACTATTTTGTCGAATTAAAATTCGAAAAATATCAGTCTTTGATCTACAAAATACAGGTCAATTAAACTAATTTGAAATAATTTCGCACTTTTTTGCGCTATTTTTTCTATAGTTTTTTTCAACTTTAAAGAATATAACACAATTGAATATCAGCCTTTTACAACAAAAAGGCTGATATTTTTTTCAATAAATGCTCCATTTTGTTCTATAACGGAAGAGTGAATTGATAGATCTTTATAATGTCAAAACGATGAAAGCATTGTTAAAGACAAATATCACTAAAGAGCTCTTTGAAATATTCAATTGGACAAAGTTTAAAAATAGTAGTTTTTTCCAAAAAAAGTTTAGTCAGACCCCCTGATTACTAATAAGTTGCAATCAATCTGGTTAAAATTAATCTCAAATATTTTTAAATTTTGTTCGAGAGCTCGAGAATGAATGTGATTACCTTTGAAATAGAAAAGCATAACAAAGAAAAAATCATAGCATAGCATTAAGTATAAAGTTAAGTTTTTCATAGCATTAAAGTTTAGTTTGTACTCCCTCATCAAAGGATTAACTCAGCAATTGAAATGTCAGTTGCTGAGTTATTTTTTTATAGGCATTGCTCATCGGATTTAGATACTGTTAAAATTTAGGCTTCATACAATTTAATGGATCCTTACGCCGTATACCTTTATATAACAAACACAATTTTCACTTCTTCAATATAGAAAAATGACATACCCACTAAGAATTCTTATTCCCCTACTCTATTTGATAATATTCCATTCAGGATGCAAAAATGAAGATGATCAGGTCCAACCTGAATCTGTCGTCGACGAATTACATGGAGAATGGATATGGCTACAATCACAAGGAGGTTTTGGAGGCTGGACTTATACACCTGAAAGTGAAGGAATTGATAAAAAGCTCGTCATCGACAACGTATTCTATAAGGAATATCATGATGATTCTCTGGCTCTGCAGCTAGGATATCAATTGGGAACATTGGAAGAACCATTTGGCACCGATGAATCCGACACTTTTATCCAATTTGATTCTGTTAATATCGGTATGGTTGTCTTAATCAAGAATGATACGCTCGAACTCTTCGAACACTGTTTTGACTGCTTTAATCATCTTTACGTTCGAAAGAAATAGCTGGGAATTCATTCAAATCAATTCCTGAAACTTCAATGTGATACAATTTACATTAAAGTAATCCCCAAGCGTTTTAGTATTCAAGAATAATTCATAATTTGTCTTTTAAAAGAAAGCAAATGACCAAGATATTATTTCCTACAGATTTCTCTGAATATGCCTTGAACGCCTTTAAATATGCCATCAATCTTGCACTTAAATTGAATGCAGAGATTGTCACTTTAAATGTTTACGAAAAACCTAATATTCCTGGGATCGAAAAAGTACCAATGACCGCTCTGGAGATATACGAGAGCATGAAAATGGAGACTTTCGAAGAATATCGAAAGGAAATTGCAAAATATCGCGAAGTTGCAGAGAGCATGAACGCCTCTTCTATCAATATTCACCATGAATTAAAGGAAGGAACAACCATTTCGACGATTACGAGAATGGCGAAGCATATCGAAGCGGACTTCATCGTAATGGGAACCAAAGGAGCCAAAGGGCTAAAGGAAATCTTCTTGGGTTCGATAACTGGAGAAATCATGGAGCAGGCACCCTGCCCTGTTCTCGGTATACCAATTGAGGCTAAATTGGACTCTGCTATTGATAAAATAGGCCTCACCTATGACTTTGAAAGAGATACACCTGGACTATTGGAAGCTGTTGGAAATATTGCCACGCTGTTCAAGGCACAGATATATTGTCTACATATAGACAGCTCTCATGCTTCTGAACTAACCAGAAAAGAAGAGGAAATGAAGGCCTTTTTCAAGGATGATGATCGATTCATTCCAGTTCTCATTGAGGCATCTGACCTGCTCGGTTCTTTGTCCAAATTTGCGGATGAAAATAAGTTAGATCTCATTACTATGATCACGCATAAGCGAAATTTCTTTCAGGAACTATTCCACTTTAGTTTTGCTAAGAAAATGACGTATCATACTAAGATCCCTATTCTAGCCCTACCCGCTAGTATCTTGAATTGATGATGTAGTTACATTGGTAAGTTAATTGCACTCACTTAACGAAATATATAGTTTTACTGCTTTCGAACCATTGAAGTATTGCTCCTTGTTTGGATGAGCCACAATCCTAGGAAATCAAGTATGGTATGTTAACCAATATAGGTAGACACAACGATTACATATTTTTAAGATGAAAAACATCCAACCCAAAGACTAAGGATAAAAGAAAATACAGATAACTGGTCACCAATAACTGATCACCACTCTCTACGACAAGCCCGAAATCACCCCATCGTCACTGATATCGATATGTTCTGCAGCAGGGATCGAAGGTAGGCCCGGCATTCTGAGAATATCTCCAGTAATCGGAATTAGAAATCCAGCTCCCGCAGCTATCTCAATCTGACGCACGGTAACAACAAAATCTTTCGGTCGACCCAATAGTTTTGGATTATCGGACAAGGATTTTTGCGTTTTTGCGATACAAATCGGCAATTGACTCAGACCTAATTTCTTTATTTTCATCAAGTCTTTTCTGGCCTGCGAAGTATAATCCACCTCAGAAGCTCCATATATTTTAGTTGCTACAGCTGATATTTTCTTTTTAACCGACCACTTCCACTCATACATTGGCTGGAAATCTTTCTCGCTTGCTTCTACGATTTTAACTACCTCTTTGGCCAATTCTACAGCACCATTTCCACCTTCGGCCCACACTTTAGAAATGACCGCCTTAATACCTAGCTCTTCACATCTATTTTGGATTACGGCAACTTCTGCATCTGAATCCGCAACAAAATGATTGATGGCAACAACCGGCTGAATACCAAACTGCTGAATGTTCTCCAAATGCTTTTCTAAGTTCTCTAAGCCACATTTAACGGCTTCCACATTCTCAGACCCCAGGTCAGCAACTTTTACTCCTCCGTGATATTTGATTGCCCTAACGGTAGCCACCAATACTACAGCCTTTGGACTTAGGCCGGCTCCTTTACATTTTATATCGAAAAATTTCTCTGCGCCGAGATCAAATCCGAATCCAGCTTCCGTTACCACATAATCTGATAGCGACAACCCCATTTTAGTGGCCAAAACACTATTCGTCCCTTGCGCAATATTAGCAAAAGGTCCTCCGTGAATAATAGCAGGATTACCTTCAATAGATTGTACCAAATTTGGTTTTACAGCATCCTTCAGCAATGCCGCCATCGCTCCATGTGCTTTAAGATCACGTGCATAGATAGGCTGTTTATCGAATGTAAATCCAACAAAAATATTTCCAAGACGTTTTTTTAGATCAGCAAAATTCTCTGCCAAGCAAAGAATAGCCATCACCTCCGAGGCAGAAGTGATATCGAATCCTGTTTCCCGAGGAATACCTGAACCTGTTCCTCCAAGTCCAATGATCACATGACGAAGCGAACGATCGTTCATGTCCATCACCCTTTTCCACAAAACCGTCCTTGGATCTATATTGAGATTATTGTCTGACTTATTTTGGATATTATTATCGATCAAAGCACCCAATAGATTATGAGCAGCCTGGATCGCTGAAAAATCCCCGGTGAAATGAAGATTAATATCTTCCATAGGTAAAACCTGAGAGTATCCACCTCCAGTTGCACCACCTTTTATACCAAATACAGGGCCTAGCGAAGGCTCTCTCAAGACAACGGTAGATTTCTTACCGATTTTGTTCAACCCGTCATTCAATCCTATGGAGGTCGTAGTCTTCCCTTCTCCGGCTGGAGTAGGAGAAATAGCACTTACCAAGACAAGCTTAGACGATTTCCATCGCTCTTCATTAATATAACTTAGAGGAATTTTGGCCTTGTAATTACCGTAATATTGAAGATCCTCTTCTTTAATATTTAATACTTGACCAATTTTTCTAATATGCTGTAATTCAGCTTTTTGAGCTATCGAAATATCCGTTGGCATAAGTTTGTTATTTAGAATAAAAACAACGCAATATAATATATTTAAGATCATCTATGGACTAAACCAATTGAATTAAATATTAAATCAAAAGCCCAACATGTGCTATTGAACTTCGCTTTTAAAAGAAGCATGCTACTCACTTAGTTTTTCCTTAACAAAGTATATGAGAACACGCTTCAGTTGTTACAAGTTTTAAGAAATCAGTCTTAAAGTAAACTCAAAATCATTCTGTTCTACAATTTTTTAATTTAACTTGTAGTTTAAGATTCTAAAAAAATTGGTCTAATTCGAGTGAGGCAAAGGATCGTTTCCATATTAATTTTAATCTTCATCAGTCATATCTTGTTGGCTAAGACTACTCGGTTTCGTCTTTCATGGGCTTCCGATCCGGCTAGAACAATGATAGTGGGCTGGGATCAAGTGTCAGGAAGTAATCCGGTACTGTATTATTCGCTTATTGATTTAGGCCAGGAATTTGAAAAGTACCCGTATCAAGCCACTCCAACCAAGCAAATTCAGTCCAAAGGAATGAACAACACTTTTGTGGAGCTCAGGAATTTGACACCAAATACTGTTTATTACTTCCTAGTTAAAGACTCCGAGGGTACGAGTAAAAAGTTTTCCTTTAAAACTTGTTCTGCTAGAAATGATAAACTCAGCATCATCGCTGGAGGAGATTCGAGAAATCATAGAGAGGTCAGACAAAATGCCAATACTTTGGTGTCGAAGTTGAGAGCAGATTTTGTTCTTTTCAGTGGAGATATGACCAATGGCGATACAGACACAGAGTGGATAGAATGGTTGAATGACTGGCAATTGACCATAGCCACTGACGGCCGAATTACACCAATTGTAGTCGCTAGAGGTAATCATGAGAAAAGCAATGAAACCCTTGTTAATTTATTTATGGTTCCCAGTCCCAACTGTGTTTATGGTCTCTCTTTCGGAGAAAACTTAGTTCGAGTATTGAGTTTGAACAGTCTCATAGCTCCGGGTGGTGATCAAAAGCTTTGGTTGACCAAAGATTTGGAAAGTCATCAGCATTTTAATTGGAGAATAGCCCAATATCACTTCCCTATGCGCCCTCATAACTCTCGTAAACCGGAAAATACGGAACAGGCTGATTTGTGGTGTCCGTTATTCGAAAAATATAAGGTCCAACTAGGTGTAGAAAGTGACGCTCACCTCGCAAAGATCACCTACCCTATTATCAGAGACCCATCCGGGACCGCTTATGAGGGATTTAAAAGAGATGATAAAAAAGGTACCACTTATATCGGTGAAGGTGGCTGGGGAGCCCCTTTAAGAGCGAATAATGATGAAAAAGTATGGACGATAAAGAGTGGCTCATTCAATCAATTTAAATGGCTCATTGTCGAACCCCAGAGTATGAAAATTAGAACAGTGATTATTCAGGACTATGGTTCTGTTACCGCACTGAATGATGATAACCGTTTTTCTACTCCGGCGGGATTAAAATTTTGGATCATCAACGGACTTGAAGAATACGTTCTGAAGAATCATCACATGCCGTCTTCTCAACAAGAAGATCCTGAACCCGAAAGTGAAGAAATCCCATTCGAACTTCTATCTTTTGATTATCAGCAGAATGATAATAATGAAGTCGTGGTGGAGTGGAATTCAGTTGCGGACCAACTGGATGAAGCATACATACTGGAGAGATCTATAGGAGGCAAGCCATTCGAACGTATTACCAGAGTAAAGGCCCTGGGAAAGGCCGCCCAGAACCATTATAAGTATGTGGATAAGGAACCCTTCTTTGGCAATGTTAAATACCGCTTGGTCAAAGTCAACCTGGCAAGAAGAACTCAAAACGAGCTGAGACTTATAGATTTTGTAAAAAAACGCCCTGCTCTAAAAGCGCTTAGAGAAAAAATAGTGCTGAATAGCTATGATACCAAGGTAGATATCAATTTCGAACTACCTTATGAAGGAAAAGTAATGTTATTACTTATTCGAAGTGATTATTCGGTCATTGCCAAACAACCAAAACCGCACTTACCAAAAGGGCCCCACACAGCCACTTTCAATATCTCAACATTATCTAGCGGAAAATACAGTGTGATTATTAAGCTGGGTGGAGAAATCCTAAAGAAGATTGATCTCATTAAATTAAGCTAGAAAAAAAGCTCTATTCAATTAAGAATAAAGCTTTCTTCCAACTCTATATTTTATCTAAAATAAAAACCTTATTAGTAATTACTCTGCAGGAACTTCTTCCTCCATTTCTTCTACCATTTCCTCAGTCTGAAATGCCTCGCTTGGACCAACAATCAGATCGCGGTACTTTTTCAATCCCGTTCCTGCAGGTATTGGTTTACCTACAATAACGTTCTCTTTAAGTCCATTCAAATTATCTTCTTTAGCTCCAATCGCTGCAGTACTAAGAACTTTGGTCGTTTCCTGGAAAGAAGCCGCAGAAATCCAGCTCGGAGTACCAAGAGAAGACTTAGTAATACCCTGTAGAATAGGTTGAGACGTTGCCGGAACAGCATCCCTCACTTCGACAAGTTGATGATCATTCCTTCTCAAGAAAGAATTCTCTTCTCTCAACTCTCTAAGTGTTACTATCTGACCTGGTCTCAAGTTATTCGAATCTCCTGATTCAACAACTACTTTTTTATCATAGATCTCATCATTCTCTTTAAGGAAATCGTATTTCTCAACAGCTTCTCCTTCTAGGAAAGTAGTATCACCAGCATCCATGATCTGAACTCTTCTCATCATTTGTCTGATGATCACCTCAATATGCTTATCGTTCAATCCAATACCCTGAGATCGATATACCTGCTGAACACCACCCAATAGATACTGCTGTACCGCATAAGGCCCTTTGATATTCAAAATGTCCTTTGGTGCCACAGAACCATCAGATAATCTAGTTCCAGCTCTAACGAAGTCACCTTCCTGAACCAAGACATGCTTGGAAAGTCCAACCATATACTTCTTCTTCAATCCGTCCTTCGACTCTACCAAAACCTCTCTGTTACCGCGCTTAATTTTTCCGAAAGAAACAATTCCGTCAATTTCAGAAACAACTGCAGGATTAGAAGGGTTTCTCGCCTCAAAAAGCTCAGTAACCCGAGGAAGACCACCGGTAATATCCTGAATTCCACCAGATTTTCTTGGAATCTTTACAAGATTCTGACCTGGCTTGATACTATCTCCATCTTCAACCGAGATATAAGATCCCACTGGTAAAGTATATGATTTAATCTCTGTACCGTCAGCATCAACGATCTTAATTGTTGGTATCTTTCTTCTCTTTTTACTTTCAATTACTACCTTCTCCTCGTGTCCAGTCTGATCATCCCGCTCTGACTGATAAGTAACACCTTCTTCGATATTCTCGAATCTAATGATACCTTCATATTCAGAAACGATAACCGCGTTGAATGGATCCCAATTACAAATGAGATCTCCTTTTTTCAACTTCGCCTTATCCTTAATATGTAGCGTTGACCCATAAGGGATATGGTACGTAGTAAGTATCTTACCACTTTCCTTATCACTCAATCTCATCTCTCCAGTTCTGGAAATAACGATCTTCTCTACTTTACCATCATTGTCTGTTCGGTCGACAGTTCTAATATTATCGAACTCTACCTTAGCATCAAAGTTTGAACTAATCTCAGACTCTTTTTTCGATACAGATGCAATACCACCCACGTGGAATGTTCTCAATGTAAGCTGAGTACCAGGCTCTCCTATCGACTGTGCAGCTAGGATGCCGACAGCATCTCCTTCTTCTGTGATTCTACCTGTCGCCAAGTTCTTACCATAACATTTTCTACAAACTCCACGTATCGTATCACAAGTTAGAACAGATCGTATTTCTACGCTTTCTACTCCAGCTTCCTCAATAAGTAGAGCCTTTTCTTTAGAAATATATTCATCAGCGCTAACCAAAACCTCTTCAGTTTCAGGATGCAATATATCAACAAGTGCATAACGTCCTCTAATCCTCTCGCTAAGCGCAACAATTTCCTTGTCGTTTTCTATAACAGGAGTAATCTCAATACCTCTCAAGGTATTACAATCCTCTTCCATTACAACAACATCCTGAGCAACGTCAACAAGTCTTCTTGTCAAATAACCCGCATCCGCAGTTTTAAGTGCCGTATCCGCAAGACCTTTTCGAGCACCGTGTGTCGAAATGAAGTAATCCTGTACAGATAATCCATTCACGAAGTTAGATAATACCGGGTTTTCGATAATCGCTCCTCCAGTATCTCCGGATTTTCTTGGTTTTGCCATAAGACCCCTCAATCCACAAAGCTGCTTGATCTGTTGTTTAGACCCCCGCGCTCCGGAATCCAGCATCATATAAACCGAGTTAAATCCATTCTTATGTTCAGCTAGCTCTTTGAGCAAAGTTTCTGTAATAATATTATCGGCCAGAGTCCACTTATCAATAATTTGGTTGTACCGCTCATTATTGGTAATAAGACCCATTTGATAATTCTCCCAAACCTCATCAACTTCTTCCTGAGCTTCTTTCAGCGTATTGGTTCGAACAGAAGGCTCGATCAAGTCTCCTAAGTTAAAGGATAATCCACCTTTAGACGACCAGTAGAAACCAAGTTCTTTGATATCATCAAGAAAATCAGCTGTCACTTTGAAATTGGTTCGATCAATGATATCACCAATAATTCGACGCAAAGCCTTCTTAGTCAATAAATCATTGACATAAGGTACATTCTCAGGAACAGCCTTATTGAATAAAACTCTACCAATCGTAGTATCAATAATACGATACTTCAATTCATTCTCCTCTTCCACAAGTACTCTACACTTGATCCATGCGTGAAGATCCGCTTTGCCCTCATTAAAGGCTATTTGGACCTCCTCAGCACTGTAGTAAGTACCTCCTTCTCCTTTTACAGGCTCTGCTTTGGTCGACTTCTTTCCTTTTGTAAGATAGTACAGACCTAAAATCATATCCTGTGATGGCAAGGTAATTGGTGAACCGTTTTGTGGGTTCAACATGTTGTGAGAAGACAACATCAATACCTGAGCCTCAAGAATTGCCGCTTGGCTTAAGGGAACATGAACTGCCATTTGGTCACCGTCAAAATCCGCGTTAAATGCGCCACAAACAAGTGGGTGCAACCTAATGGCCTTTCCTTCGATCAATACTGGCTGAAATGCCTGAATTGATAATCTGTGCAGAGTCGGCGCTCTGTTTAACAATATTGGATGTCCTTTTAAGATATTTTCCAGGATTTCGTAAATCACCGGTTCTTTTCTATCTACCAGCTTCTTGGCAGATTTAACCGTTTTTACAATCCCTCTCTCTTGTAATTTTCGAATAATGAACGGCTTGAACAACTCCGCCGCCATATTTTTAGGAAGTCCACACTCGTGTAGTTTCAATTCAGGTCCTACAACGATTACCGATCTTCCAGAGTAATCCACACGCTTTCCAAGAAGGTTTTGTCTGAACCTACCTTGCTTCCCTTTCAATACATCACTCAAAGACTTAAGCGCTCTTCCTCCTTCTGCTTTAACAGCATTGGATTTTCTCGAGTTGTCAAAAAGAGAATCTACTGCTTCTTGAAGCATTCTCTTTTCATTTCTCAAGATTACCTCAGGAGCTTTGATCTCTAAAAGTCTCTTCAATCTATTATTTCGAATGATAACCCTTCGATAAAGATCATTCAGATCCGAACTCGCGAACCTTCCACCATCCAATGGTACCAAAGGACGCAATTCCGGTGGTATAACAGGTAGATATTTAATGATAACCCACTCTGGTCTATTTTCTATTCTAGTTAATCCGTCTCTAAATGCTTCAACAACTCTTAGCCTCTTCAGCGCCTCACTCTTTCTCTGCTGACTAGTCTCCGTGGCAGCCGCATTTCTCAAATCATAAGACAACTGATCCAAATCCAATCGCTCCAATAAATCGTGAACAGCTTCTGCTCCCATCTTGGCGATGAATTTATTCGGATCTTCGTCTTCAAGCAATTGATTTTCCTTCGGAATGGCATCCATGATGTCCAGATACTCCTCTTCTGTCAATAAAGTCAAATATCCTAACTCCTCACTTTCTTTGATACCAGGCTGTATAACTACATACCGCTCATAATATATGATGCTCTCCAATTTCTTACTCGATAAGCCTAATAGATATCCAACTTTATTAGGCAGTGATTTAAAGAACCAAATATGAACTACAGGAACAACCAATTTGATGTGCCCCATTCGCTCTCTTCTCACTTTTTTCTCTGTTACCTCGACACCACATCGGTCACACACTATTCCTTTATAGC
The DNA here is from genome assembly GCA_965230755.1 of Saprospiraceae bacterium. GTDB lineage: Bacteria > Bacteroidota > Bacteroidia > Chitinophagales > Saprospiraceae > DATFJT01. Next base: position 401,120 of record CBDDLT010000015.1, read on the forward strand.
GTATTCTCTTATATTTTCCACAGTAACACTCGTAATCCTTTACAGGTCCAAAAATTCTCTCACAGAACAAGCCGTCTCGTTCCGGTTTGTATGATCTATAGTTGATCGTTTCCGGCTTAAGAACTTCCCCAAAGGATCTCTCCAAAATTTCATCAGGAGAAATCAACTTAAGAATGATCTTATCGAAATACTTAGAAACGCTATTTTGATTATTATTGAATGCCATGATTTATATCCTGCTTAAAGTGGTTATTTAAATTTTACGTCCAAAGCCAATCCTTTGAGCTCATTTATCAATACGTTAAATGACTCAGGGATATTCGGTTCCGGCAAATTGTTTCCTTTGACAATCGATTCGTAAGCTTTCGCTCTACCAATGATATCATCGGACTTAATGGTCAATAATTCTCTCAGTATATTGGAAGCACCAAATGCCTCCAAAGCCCAAACTTCCATCTCACCTAAACGCTGTCCACCAAATTGTGCTTTACCACCCAATGGTTGCTGCGTAATCAATGAGTATGGTCCAATAGATCTCGCGTGCATCTTATCGTCTACCATGTGAGATAATTTCAACATGTAAATGATTCCCACGGTTGCCTGCTGGTGAAACTTATCACCGGTCTCTCCATCATATAAATAGGTTTGACCCAATCTAGGCAAATCCGCTTCCTGACAATACTTGTCAATTTCATCCATGCTCGCACCATCAAAAATAGGAGTCGCGAACTTCTGACCCAATCTCTCACCAGCCCATCCAAGAACTGTTTCAAAAATCTGACCCAAGTTCATCCTAGAAGGTACACCCAGTGGATTAAGTACGATATCGATTGGCGTTCCATCTTCCAAGAATGGCATGTCCTCCATTCTAACAATCTTAGCCACAATACCTTTGTTTCCGTGTCTACCTGCAAGCTTGTCTCCTACTTTCAGTTTTCTTTTCTTTGACAAATAAACCTTTGCCAATTTCAATACACCAGTAGGAAGTTCATCTCCAATAGAAATATTAAATTTCTCTCTCTTATATCTTCCTACTTCCTCGTTATACTTAATGCTATAGTTGTGTAACAACCTGGCGATTAACTTGTTCGTTTTCTCCTCTTTGGTCCAACCAGTATAATCTACAACAGAGTAATCTAACTTCTTCAATAGAGCTTGATTGAATTTCTTTCCTTTAGGAATCAGCTCTTCATTATAAATACTCTTCACTCCTTCACTAATAAAGGACTGAACCAGTTTAAAGAGTTTATCAATTAATACAGTCTTTAATTGATTAACGGCAATATTGTGTTTTTCCTCTAGAGCAATTAATGCTTTCTTCTCGTCTTCTTTCTGCTTCTTGTCTTTTTTCGCTCTCGAGAAAAGTTGAGTATTGATAACAACTCCCTTAGTAGATGGAGGCGCTTTCATCGATGCATCTTTAACATCACCAGCCTTATCACCGAAAATTGCTCTCAATAGTTTTTCTTCAGGAGTGGGATCAGACTCTCCTTTTGGAGTGATCTTTCCAATTATGATGTCTCCATCGCTCACCCAAGCTCCTACTCTGATTACTCCTTCTTCGTCAAGGTCCTTCGTTGCTTCTTCACTAACGTTTGGAATATCATTGGTTAGCTCTTCTTCTCCCAGCTTGGTATCTCTCACATCCAACTCGTAGTGTTCGATATGGATTGAAGTAAAGATATCATCTCTTACAACTCTCTCAGAAAGTACAATTGCATCCTCAAAGTTATATCCCTTCCATGGCATGAAAGCAACTTTCAAGTTCTGACCCAATGCCAGTTCTCCTTTTTCCGTTGCATAACCATCACACAGGATTTGACCTCTTGTTACCCTCTGTCCTTTTCGAACAATTGGCTTAAGATTGATACAACTTCCCTGGTTTGTTCTTCTGAATTTAGTAAGCTTATAAGACTTCACATTTTCTTCAAACGAAACGAGTTGATCTTCTTCTGATCTATCGTATTTGATGACAATTTCTTGAGCGTCCACATACTCAACGTAACCATCACCCTCAGCATTCAACAACATTCTGGAGTCTCTGGCCACTTTACCTTCAAGGCCAGTTCCTACGATCGGAGAAGAAGGTTTCAACAACGGAAGCGCTTGACGCTGCATGTTAGAACCCATCAGGGCCCTGTTCGCATCATCATTCTCCAAAAACGGAATAAGGGATGCCGACACACCAACAATCTGATTTGGCGCCACGTCCATATATTCTACTTCCTCAGGAGTAAGAATCGGGAATTCCCCGTGATCCCTACTTCTAATTCTATCTGTAACAAAACCACCTTTGTCATTCAAAGGAGTATTGGCTTGTGCAATTCTCTTGTAATCCTCTCCTTCTGCAGAAAGGTATTCTACATTCGACTTAATATCTACCTTTCCATCGACAACTCTTCTATATGGAGTTTCTAAGAATCCCATCTTGTTGACCTTGGCATGTACACACAAAGTGGATATCAAACCAATATTCGGTCCCTCAGGAGTCTCAATGGTACACAACCTTCCATAGTGAGAATAGTGAACATCCCTTACCTCGAAACCTGCACGTTCTCTTGACAATCCACCAGGTCCAAGAGCAGATATTCTACGCTTATGAGTAATCTCCGAAAGTGGATTAGTCTGATCAAGGAATTGTGACAATTGAGAAGTTCCGAAGAAAGAATTGATCACAGAAGATAAGGTTCTCGCATTGATCAAATCAATAGGAGTAAACACCTCATTATCTCGAACATTCATCCTCTCTCTGATGGTTCTCGCCATTCTGGCCAAACCAACACCAAACTGAGCGTAAAGCTGCTCCCCAACTGTTCTTACCCTTCTATTGCTCAAGTGATCAATATCGTCAATCTCCGCTTTTTGGTTGATCAGTTTAACCAAATACTTAACGATTTTGATGATATCCTCTTTGGTCAAAACCAAAGTGTCCTTAGGTACTTCGTGGTCAAGTTTTCTATTGATCTTATACCTACCAACTTCACCTAGATTATATCTCTTATCCGAAAAGAAAAGTTTGTCAATAATACCTCTTGCGGTCTCCTCATCCGGTGGATCTGTTCCTCTTAATTGTCTGTATATGTACTGTACAGCCTCTAATTCTGAACTTGAAGGATCCTTATGCAAGGTGTTGTAAATGATCGAATAATCATCTTCAATATCTTGCTTTTGTAGAACCACTATTTCACTTCCTGAATCCAAGATCAGGTCAATATGTTGTTCTTCTAAAACTACATCCCTCTCGAGAATAATTTCATTTCTCTCTATCGTTACAACCTCACCGGTATCCTCATCCACAAAATCTTCGGTCCAGCTCTTCAAGATCCTCGCAGCCAATTTTCTACCTATCGAGGTTTTCAAATTGTCCATTGTAGCCGTAACCTCATCTGCCAAATCAAACAAAGACAATATCGTTTTATCCGTATCGAATCCGATGGCTCTTAACAAAGTAGTTACCGGGAATTTTTTCTTTCTATCAATGTATGCATACATCACACTATTGATGTCCGTAGCAAACTCCATCCAAGCACCCTTAAATGGTATCACTCTCGCACTGTGTAGTTTGGTACCGTTCGGGTGAAAACTCTGTCCGAAGAATACACCTGGTGATCTGTGCAATTGAGAAACCACCAATCTTTCGGCTCCATTTATAACAAAAGTTCCTTTATTTGTCATGTATGGAATGTTCCCCAAGAATACATCCTGAACGATGGTCTGGAAATCCACGTGCTCTTCATCATTACATGAGAGTCTCAACTTTGCCTTTAAAGGAACGGCATAAGTCAATCCTCTTTGCATACATTCTGTGATCGTATATCTCGGTGGATCAACAAAATAGTCCAAGAACTCCAAAACGAAAATATTTCGAGCATCTGTAATCGGGAAGTTCTCCTGGAACACTTTATACAATCCCTCATTGGTCCTATTTTCCGGAGTAGTTTCTAACTGGAAGAACTCCTGGAAGGACTTTAATTGAATTTCTAATAAATCAGGATATTCTGATGGCAATTGGGTCTTACCAAAATTTATTCTCTCCTTTAATGAAACTGAGGTATTTGTGGACATGGACGTTATTTCTTTATTTGGATGAATCAATAAATTCTTGTGTGTTGGCCTTAAAATTTTAAGATAAAACTTTAGTGAGATTCATTAATCCCACTAAAGCCTATCTTTCTCTTGACGAAATCAAGAAATTGTTACTTCAACTCCACAGAAGCTCCAACCTCTTCCAATTTCGCTTTGATCTCTTCAGCCTCTTCTTTAGAAACACCTTCTTTAATTGTAGAAGGAGCATCATCAACAAGAGCCTTTGCATCCTTTAACCCAAGACCTAAAAGATTTTTAACCTCTTTTACGACTTTAAGTTTTGCAGCTCCTCCAGAAGAAAGTACAATATCAAATTCTGTTTTCTCAGCAGCTTCGCCACCTCCGGCAGCTCCTCCACCTCCAGCAGCAACAGCTACAGCTGCAGCCGCAGGTTCGATACCGTGCTCTTCTTTCAAGATATCAGCTAGTTCGTTTACTTCTTTAACAGTAAGGTTTACCAACTGATCCGCTAATGCATTTAAATCTGCCATAATTAATTGTTTTTTGTTATTAAATAAATATGGCGCGTAAATAATTACTTGGAAGCCAAATCATAAAATTATGCCCTTTCTTGAAGAGCTTTAACCAATCCAGCAAGCTTCGAGCCTCCTGAATTCAGTGCACCCACCACATTCTTCATTGGTGATTGCAGCAATAGAATAATATCCCCGATCAACTCCTCTTTCGACTTCAATGAAGCCAACATATCCAAATTCTCATCTCCAAGAATAATATCAGAATCTATGTAAGCCGCTTTAATAACCGGCTTTTCATGATCCTTTCTAAATTCTTTGATCAGTTTGGCTGGAGCATTAGAAACCTCAGTAAACATGATAGCAGAAGGTCCTTTAAGACTTTCTAATAAACCATCATATTTCTCAGGAGCTTCTAACTTAGCTAAAGCCTTTTCTATTAATTTATTCTTGACGACTTTCATTTCTACTCCTTTTTCGAAACAAAGTCCTCTTAGTTTATTGACAGACTCTACTGTCAAAGTTGATGAATCCGTGATATAAAAGAAATTAGAGTCAGCCAATTTCTCACTCAATTCATTTACTATAATTGCTTTTTCTTCTCTTGTCATTATCTTAAATTTTCAGCGATTAATGAATTGATTTTTCATCAATTTTGACTCCTAAACTCATCGTTGAAGCCACAGAAATACTTCTAAAATAAACTCCTTTCGCGCTAGACGGCTTCATCGCAGATATAGTCGATAGGAGCGCTTTAGCGTTTTCTGTTAATTTATCCGGAGAAAAACTTACTCTTCCGATTGGAGAGTGAATGATTCCGAATTTATCAACTCTAAAAGCAATTTTTCCACCTTTCACAGCACTAACCGCCTCTCCTATATTTGGGCTTACCGTACCACTTTTTGGGTTAGGCATCAAACCTCTTGGTCCAAGTACTCTACCCAATCGACCCACCTGAGCCATTACGTTAGGAGCAGCTATAACAACATCAAAATCAGTCCAACCACTTTGAACTTTTTCAACCATTTCATTCAAGCCGACAAATTCAGCTCCGGCATCTTTAGCTTCTTGCTCCTTATCAGGAGTACAAAAAACCAATACTCTTTTAGATTTACCGGTTCCATGAGGAAGGTTTACAGTTCCTCTCACTGCTTGATCCGCTTTTCTTGGATCAACACCCAATCGTATATGCAAATCCACAGACGAGTCAAAAGAAGTAGTGTTCACTTCTTTGACTTTCTGCATGGCTTCATTCAGCACATACTTATGGTTCAAATCAATTTTTTCAAGCGCCATTTTGCGCTTTTTGGTCATTTTCGCCATTTCATCAAATTTCAAGGTTCAAGCGTTGATTATTCACCAACTCCCTTTGTTAATAAATTATTCAGCAGCCTCCGCGGTTTCCCATGGAGGTGTTCCTTTTACTCTTAAGCCCATGCTTCTGGCAGTACCAGCAATTTGCTTCATTGCAGATTCGATCTTGAACGCATTCAAGTCCTTCATCTTGTCTTCCGCAATAACCTTGATCTGGTCCCAGGTTACACTACCCACTTTTACTCTATTAGGCTCACCAGAACCTTTCTTCACTTTTGAAAGCTCTATCAACTGAGTAGCGGCAGGTGTGGTTTTTGTGATAAAATCAAAAGATTTATCCTTGTACACTGTAATAACTACAGGAACCAACTTACCCTGAACATCCTGAGTAGCTGCGTTAAACCTTTTACAGAATTCCATAATATTTACCCCTTTCGCACCCAATGCAGGTCCTACTGGTGGTGAAGGATTTGCAGCACCTCCTCTAACTTGTAATTTCAGTAGCGTTTCTATTTCCTTAGCCATTGATATTTATTTTTTAATTATTGTTTTTCAACTTGCATGAAGTTCAATTCTACTTCCGTTCCGCGACCAAATATTTTCACAATCACGACAAGTTTCTTTTTTTCTTCGTTTACTTCTTTAATATCTCCCACAAAATCCTTGAACGGTCCGTCAGTTATTTTAACCGTTTCACCAAGAATGAATGGCTCGATAAGCGCCTCATTAATATCCTGAGATTCGTCAACCTTACCCAATAGTCTGTTGGCTTCTGACTCTCTCATTGGAATGGGCTTATTCTTCCCTAAAAAATGAATAACATTAGGTATTCCCGAAATTCCTCTTATGATTTCAGAAGAGAATAATTCCGATACAGCTTCTATCAAAATATAACCGGAAAGCATATTCTGCTCAAGGATAACTTTTTTACCCTTTCTAATTTTATATACTTTTTCGGTCGGCACCAATACTTGGAGGACAACATCTTCCCACTTAGAACGCTGAATTTCCAGCTCTATCCTTTCTTTAATCTTTTTTTCCTTGCCACTGATTACTCGAAGTGAATACCATCTGCTCTGTTTGGACATTATCTCTTATTTTAATCCGTAAATGAAATTCATTCCAGAATTCGAAATTATGTCCATTACAAATATGATCAAAGCAAAAATAATCGTAGCCACTAGTACCACTCTTGTATTCTCTATAAGATCTTTCCAAGTAGGCCATGACACTTTGTGCACCAACTCTTCGTAACTCTCTTTAATGTAATACCTGATCTTTTCCATCTTTATTTATTAGCACGGGCAGTAGGACTTGAACCCACGACCTACGGTTTTGGAGACCGCCGCTCTACCAACTGAGCTATGCCCGTATTTGTTTACGAACTAAGCATCATAGCCTTTTTGACTATGATGCTTCGTAAGTAAATATTTATATTCTAAACTCTCTATCAATATTCAATATCGGTACTGATTACTTAATTATCTCTGTAACCTGACCAGCACCAACAGTTCTACCACCTTCTCTAATTGCAAATCTCAATCCTTTTTCCATCGCTACAGCGTTGATCAAAGTAACCTCAAGAGTTACGTTATCTCCAGGCATTACCATTTCAACATTCTCTGGCAATTTAACATCACCTGTTACGTCAGTAGTTCTGAAATAGAACTGTGGTCTATATCCGTTGAAGAATGGAGTGTGTCTTCCACCCTCATCTTTCGACAATACATACACCTCACATTTAAATACCGTATGAGGCTTAACAGATCCAGGAGCGCAAATAACCTGACCTCTCTGAATTGCTTCTTTATCGATACCTCTCAACAAGATACCAGCGTTATCTCCAGCTTCTCCTCTTTCCAAGATCTTACGGAACATCTCAACTCCCGTAACGGTAGAAGTCAAAGGTTTTTCACCTTCTTTCATCATACCAACGATCTCAACAGGATCTCCTGTATTGATAACACCTCTTTCGATTCTTCCAGTGGCAACAGTACCTCTACCAGTAATAGAGAAGATATCCTCGATAGGCATCAAGAATGGCTGATCTACCAAACGCTCTGGCTCTGGAATATCATTGTCACATGCTTCCATTAATTCTTTGATAGCAGCAACTGCTCCAGCATCTCCTTCTAGTGCTTTCAAAGCAGACCCAGAAATAACACTTGCGTTATCACCATCAAATTCATATTGATCCAACAACTCTCTTACTTCCATCTCAACCAATTCCAACATCTCCTCATCATCAACCAAGTCAACCTTGTTCATGAAAACAACGATTTTAGGTACACCTACCTGTCTCGCCAATAGGATATGCTCTCTTGTTTGAGGCATTGGACCGTCTGTAGCAGCTACAACCAAAATGGCACCATCCATTTGAGCTGCACCAGTTACCATATTCTTCACATAATCCGCGTGACCCGGACAATCCACGTGAGCGTAATGACGATTAGAAGTCTCATACTCTACGTGAGCAGTATTGATCGTGATCCCCCTCTCTCTCTCCTCTGGAGCAGAGTCGATAGTATCATAATCCATTTTTTCTGACAATCCATCCGCTGACAAAACCGCAGTAATAGCCGCAGTTAAAGTAGTTTTCCCGTGGTCAACGTGTCCAATTGTCCCAATATTAAGGTGGGGTTTACTCCGATCAAATGTTTCCTTTGCCATTGATTTTGAGTTTTAGAATTAAAAAAATTAAGTTATAAAATATTAAATATTCAATTTTCGAGCCAATGAAGGGATTTGAACCCTTGACCCCTTCCTTACCATGGAAGTGCTCTACCCCTGAGCTACATCGGCTGATTGTTCATTAAACATCAACAACTTTTCACTCGAGATAAGACTATCCAAAGTAAAAAATTGAGCGGAAGACGAGACTCGAACCCGCGACCCTCAGCTTGGAAGGCTGATGCTCTACCAACTGAGCTACTTCCGCTTATATTTTTTTACCCCAGTAATCAAATGGGGGTGATAGGAATCGAACCTATTCAGACGTAGTCACCAGATTTACAGTCTGGCCCGGCTCTCCAACTCCGGCGCACCCCCTAAATTACAATAAGAGCCAGCAAAGGGACTCGAACCCCCGACCCGCTGATTACAAATCAGCTGCTCTACCAACTGAGCTATGCTGGCACTAGGTAATATCCTGTAAAAACAAGAGCTTACTAAGGAAAAAATCAAGACAAAATGTTCAAAAAAAGCCTCGCTTTATCCAAAGTGAATGCAAAGATATAATAAATTATTCATTCTGTAAACTCTCCGAAATACTTTTTTGAAATATTTAATGTGATGTCATTCGATCCTTGTATTTTAGAAGCTGTCTTCTCAAGGCCTGAACGCACTGATCTATGGAAGTTTCGAAGGTCTTATCCACCTCCTTGGCGAATAATGTACTTCCTGGTACACCCAATTTAATTTCGACAATTTTATCCTGTACACGGCCGGTTTTCTCCAATTTGAGTTTTACATCTGCATCAATGATCCTATCGTAATACTGAGAAAGCTTGTTCAACTTGTCCTCGATGAAATCGATCAATTTTCTGTCGGCTGTAAAGTGTATGGACTCTGTGGTAACATTCATAACGATTAATTTTTTTTATAACAATCAAGAGCGCGGATGCGCCTTATTATATTCAGTCAATATATGCTCCATGCTCAAATGAGTATAGACCTGTGTTGCAGCCAAGTTAGAATGACCAAGTAAAGACTTGACGAATTCTATCTTAGCTCCATTCTCCAATAAATGAGTGGCAAATGAGTGTCTTAATATATGTGGATGAACTTCTCCCTTACTAAGATCACTTAGATTTTCTTTCACCGTATTGTAAACTAATTTCGGATACATTTTATCCCCCTTATTGGTCACTAAAAGATAATCAAAATCAGAACGTCCAAATTTCTCGTTTCTTATATCAATGTAAGATTTAATTTGTCGAATTAATGTCTCTTCAATCGGAATCAATCTCTCCTTGTTCCCCTTACCCAATACTCTCAAGATTTCCGAACCTATTTCGAAGTTCTCATCGGTGATATTAATCAACTCTTCTCTTCTCAAACCACAAGTATATAATAGTAGGACAATCAAATAATCTCTTCTCCCTTCAAATGAATCATCCCCTTTCATTCTTTCTAAAGCCTGAAGAATATATTCGCTGGAAACTATTTTAGGTAATGGTTTTCTAACCTTAGGGATTATTAAGTCTTGAGCCGGGTTAGTAATCACTTGCTCACTAGCTAGTAAATATTTATAAAAATTCTTGACCGCCGAAATTTTCCTACGAATCGTGGTCCCTGTCATTTTTGCCTCGAATAGGTTTACTTGCCAATCTCTTAAATGATCTATTGTGATTTCATTCCATGAATGGATAGAAAAGCTTTCTTCCACAAATTTTTTTAATTGTAAAAGATCACTTCGATACGCCTTAATACTATGATTGGAATATTTCTTTACGTTTACTAAGTATTTCACAAACTGTTCTAACAGTAAAGCCATTAATTAGTAGTAGTTGGATTAACAATATAATTATTATTGACAACTTTTGCCAGATTTAGTTCATCAAAATTTAGAATTAAAACAACTAAAAAATGACCCCTTCTTCGAATCAGATTTAGTCACTCGAATAGAGCTAGAAAAAATTATCGAATATTAAAAATCGGACCAGTTCTAATCCTTATTTTTTGGAGATAAATAATAACTCAAGGTCCAGCGTGTTCTGAAGCTTGTAGACAGTTGTGTTTCATTTAAGTCTCTAAATGCAGGTATTTCAGCAAAACCAAATAACTCAAGGCTCGGCGTAATCTTCCAGTTCAAACCACCGCGTAAATGAAGCCATGTGCCACCTGAATTGGTAGTTTCTATTCCGTCAATCTGATCTCTTGAAGTATGTCTTGTAAATATCGATACAAAAGGACCTATTATCTGATTGGCGATGATGAATTGATCTCCAAAAGAAAGCTCAGCCCTATATTCGTTGCCAAATTTAAATCGCTGTTGGTTTTCATATCGATCTGAAGTAAATGTCTGTCGGGTACCCAATGTCAAACCAACTACTCCTGTAGGCCTTAAAACTCCTTTATAATTTAATTGAGAAGAAAAATTAATGGCGGTAGCCGCACGTCCCGGTTGCATATCTGGATGAAAGGGCAACTTACTTACCGGGTCTGTCTTATCTGTTGTGCCAATCGGAATCTCTCCACCCACTCCCAATATCCAATCCAATTTATCATGGGTCAAGGCAATATATTGTACATATGCTTGAGCATCGCCAATACCATTCGCAAATTTTAAAGATTCAGATCCGATAATTGACTTAGTACGTTCTTCCTGTCTAATAAAAGATGCCATCAGCGAAGCACTCCATCTGGGGCTAAATGAATAGGTTCCTCTTAATATCCATGAATGCGTAATTCTCTTCCTTGGATTATCATCCAATTTGTCACCACCCGTTACCAAATCATGCTGAGAATTATAGTCGTACTGAACATCAAAAACAGTCGTGCCTTTTTGAAGCGTCCTTAAAGCCAAACTTCCTGCTATCGGTGTACCGGTACTACAACATGCTTGAGCGAATATCCCAGACGATGGATTAAAATCCGGAAAAACGAAAACGACAAAAAGAAACCAATACTTATTAAAAATCACTGAACTGATATACTTTAGCTAAGTCACCTATTTCAATACAAAATACTCTTTCTTTAAGTGGCAAGCGAGCATCTCTGTACAATATGGGATAAGACAATAATTCCGTATTGGGGTAATTACCATAAGGATACTCTCCGTAGTCGCGATCAAATCCAGTATCTTCGGTCATCACTAAAGGTTCGTCAATAAGTTGTTTCGCAAAAGCCCAAGTACACTCTACAAAAGGAACAACATTTAAGGACTCTCCTACCCTATCACCAAAAACAGCCGAAGCGGTTATTTGAGACCAAAATGACATGGTCTCCCGATCAAATGCGATAAGGTTACTGTTGTATAAAAATCCTGATACCCCAAAGGTTTTTTCAAAGCTTAAATCCTCTCTTTCCCAAACCCGACCGGTTCCAGTCAAGGGACAATAAGTAACGGCAATGGGTGTGCCTCCTATGTCATCATTGATCACTTCATGCCAGTCTAAAATGGCATGAGGGTAAACTTTGATCTCATTATTGTTCTCTACTATCATAACCAAGTCATGGTCCTCCACGTAAAAATTATTGCTGGGATCACTATCAATTATTCTGAAGTTATCAAACTTAGGATCCATGATTGCCGGAATTCCATCGAATCCAGCTCCTTGAGCCACAAAGGATGTTGGGACCGCCCAATCCTGAATGGTGTCTGCATCAATATCAACCTGAATAGGGGCTTCGTTATACAATTCTATTCCAGGGTAAAAGGATGAAAAAGAAAACCAAAATCCTACACCTGATTTCACAGAACCCAAAGCTTCTCCTTTATTTGGCCCCGAAATAGCTCGTCCAAAAATATCCCACCTATTACCTAAATCGTCCTCCATAATTATGGGTAAACTGGATTGAACCGGAGTAAAATCCCTCAAGGACCCGGCAAATTCTCTCTCGAATGCAACTATAAAGTCTAATCCTTGACTTCCGGCAACAACTACGGAAGTACCATCCAATTCATCATTAATCAAGCTAAAATCCAATGAACCCGATGAATTATTTGGTGGGTTTTGCATCATACCACCATTATCATCATCACCACAGGATAAAAAAATCATGGTGAATAATAACGCCAGAACTACTTTTGATTGAAATAGTATCTTTATATTCATAACCAAATATTTACACCTAAAGGCATCTTTCAGCACTTTTATTGCTTGACATAAATTTAATTCAAATAAAATATAAACACCATAGCTTAAAGCATAATTATATGTCGCAAAGGTTACATTTAAGAAAGCCTGATAACGTAAAAAACACCGACGCTATACCATTTCTATCTCCGTTATTTTTATCTCAATGGTATTTGACAATACTGAGAGCTTTGAAGATAATGCTCTTATACCCAATAATCATGTCCATGCTATCCTGTCAAAAATCGGAAACACGTGTAGCAGCGACAGAAGAGGTACTACAAATTTTTCATCTCATTTCAGCGGATAGTAGTGGAGTTGTGTTCAATCAAAACGGAAGTCTATTGGTACCAGGAGATATCTCAGGATTGTATTCGAATATAGCCGGTATGGCCACTGGTGATATTAATAACGATGGATTGCCAGATCTTTTCTTTTCAGGAGGATGTGGCAATTCGAAACTATATCTCAACAAAGGCAATTTTCAATTCGAGGATATTACGGCAAAATCTGGAATTAGAGATGCCAATGCCAATAATTCAGATAACCAAGGGGTCAATTTCGTTGATATCAATGCTGATGGTTTATTAGATATTTATATATGCAAGACAGGCTTAGGTGGGGATTTCTCCAAGGGAGTTTTCAATAAAACCGGAGCCAATTTGTTATACATTAATCAAGGTAATTTAACATTTAAAGAAGAGGCCAAATCATTTGGTTTAGATATCATCGGATTATCTCATACGGCCAACTTCTTCGACTACGATGGTGACGGAGATCTCGATCTTTATCTCATACAAACAGGCGAACCGGGATCTACTTTTTCTTTTGGTTATTACGAGGCCGCTCCTAGGTTTAAGTGGTTAAGTGATCGCTTTTATGAACAAAAAAATGGCTTCTTCGAAGATGTGACTCAAGAAGTAGGAATACCTTTAAAAAGAAGCATTGGACTTAGCGTTTCAGTTGCCGATGTAGATAGAAATGGATACCAAGATATTTATGTATCGAATGACTTCTTTGGTCCTGATTTTTTCTATTTAAATACAGGCAAGAAGAAGTTCTTAGATCGAAGGAACAGCTATTTTAGTAAAACACCGATGTCCGCTATGGGATCCGATTTTGCAGATTATAACAACGATGGATTTCCCGATCTTTTCGTAGGTGAAATGATGCCGAAGGGAGCCAAAAGACAAAAGACTAATTTGGTGCCTTTTTCAATCGAGATCTACAATAAGCTCTCAGAAAGCGACATGGCTCAATATCCACGCAACATGCTCTTCGAAAATAAGCGAGGTGAACAGTTTTCAGATATAGGAATGCTCAACGGTCTTGAAGCAACAGAATGGAGCTGGTCTAGTTTCTTCTTTGATGCGGATAACGATGGCTTTAAAGATCTTTTTGTTGCCAACGGAATATTGAGGGATTTGACCAATATGGATTTTGTAAAGGACCATATAGGCAGCGACTACAGGGATATGGCGGATCCCGAAGTTAAATCCAAGGTAAATCCAGGTTTGGCGCCTACGACCAATACAAGGAATTATATTTTTCAGAATCAAGGATACGGTTTTACTGATCAGAGCATAGATTGGGGCTTGAAGGAAAAGGCTCATGTAAGGGGAGCTTCTTTTGCAGACCTCGATAATGATGGCGATCTAGATCTTATTCTCAATCGAATTGACCAGCATCCACTTATCTATAGGAATGGCAGCGAACTTCTCGATAACTCTTTCGTGAAATTTTCTGTAGCCGGCCCAAAACAGAATACTTTCGGAATAGGAGCGACCATAGAAATTTATGGAGATGAAGTATACCAGAGTAATTTTATCAGTACTCAACGGGGTTTTCAGTCAAGCCCCGAACCCATTGTACATTTCGGTTTAGGAAAACAGACAAGAATTGACTCTGCGGTAGTGAGCTGGCCGGGAGGAAAAAAAGAAGTATTCAATAATATCGAATCTGGGAAAATCAACCATTTGAAGTTTGGAGATGGACAAGCACTAAATTCGTCCGAGAACGGTGTCTCCACCTTATTCGAAAAACAAACTGAAGTCTTGGCCAGTCATCGAGAGAATAGTTTTGATGACTTCAAGCAACAGCGACTTCTCATTAGAAAATACTCAAGGAATGGACCATCGATGGCTATAGGAGATTTGGACAATAACGGTTTGGATGAGATGATTCTAGGTTCAGCGTCGAATGCACCATTGAATATATTATTCGATCAAAATAATGCTAAAACCAAAGGTTTAGAAACCTCCCCTACTCAGGAAAATGCAGGCATTTTGATTCTAGATGTAAATCAAGATGGGCTATCAGATATTTTTGTTGCGAATGGAGGCAATGAGCTCCAAGGAAAAAATCTAAATAACGAACTATTCATTAATACGGGAAATGGTCAATTCGACAAAAGCAATCAAGGCTTTTTAAATGATAATATGTCCAGTTCTACAGTAAATGCCTGTGATTTTGATGCCGATGGAGATCTAGATTTATTCGTCGGTTCGAATATTGTATCCGGTGAATACGCTCAACTTCCTACATCTTTTCTATACAGAAATGACAATGGTCAGTTCAGTGATGCCACAGAGGAATTGATTCCTGATTTGCACAACCTGGGAAGAGTATCCTCGGCGCTTTGGTCTGATGTGAACAATGACGGACTCATTGACTTAATCGTTGCAGGGGAATGGATGGCAATGCATGTATTCCAGCAATCGGAGAATGGTTCATTTGAGAAAAAAATTATACCACAAAGTAATGGTTGGTGGAACAGCATTACTGGTGCAGATATCGATAATGACGGCGATATCGATTATATTCTTGGCAATCATGGCTTGAATTCTATATTCAATGCTTCCGATAAAGAACCTATACGATTGGTTACAGCGGATTTTGATAAGAATGGCACCAATGATCCTGTCGTGTTCCACTACCAAGATGGTGAGAATGTTCCATTTGTTAATAGAGATTTATTCACTAGCCATATGCCCGCATTCAACAATCAATACTACAGTTTTAAGGCATATGCTGAAGCGGATTATGAAACCTTGGTAAACGATCAATTGACCGACTCAAAGACGGAAGAATTCATTAATGAATTGAGATCTTGTGTTTTCATTAATGATGGTGACAAGGGCTTTCGAAAAATAGCTCTTCCGATTGAGTCACAAAAAGGTCCTGTTTATGGCACTTTGACCCTCGATGTAAATGACGACTCCTTTCTGGACCTCATTCTTATAGGAGACGATTGTAGACAACATTATGAGTATGGATGTACCGATGCTCTCGGAGGTCAAATTCTCCTTGGCGATGGAACGGGGAATTTCTCCAAAGTCGACGATGCTAAATCCGGGTTTAACTTTAAGGGTTACGGCCGCGCATTGACATACATGGAGGATGAGACAACTAATGAAGTCAAAATCTTAGCGACAAGTAATAATGGTGATCTACAAGCATTTAAATTACAAGGTGATTTACAAGTAAGGCGTATTCCTTCGAATGCGACCCATGCTTCAATAGAATTGGAAAATGGCCTGAAACGCAAACAGGAGTTTTATTATGGACAAGGATATTGGACTCAATTACCCAGAGTTTTACCAATTCCAAAAAATGTCAAGGCCCTACAATTTATGCAAGGGTCGAATGCAATACCGGAATAATTGAAATCAATGCTTCTATTCCGGTATTTCTATGGTCTCATTAGCTTTAGCCCCTAGTTTTTTCCCCTGCTCGAAAGCGTCATCACACGCAAACGAATAGTGAATTCCGCCAAAAAACCGGCTTTGTGCAGCCTCTTTGGCAGCCTGCCATACTCCGTCAAATTCGCGAGTACCCAATCCAAAAAATTCGTTGGTATCATCACTAAAGGAAACATCTCCGTAATGGCGCGTCAATATCGCCGCCGATGTAGCGGATACAAGACTGTGAGCACTTGTATATTCTGGAAACAACGGTGACTCTAACTTTGGCTGCCAATCCGGATTGATATATCGATTGATATACGTTTCAGGGCGGAGAAGATTGTAGTGATATTTCGTTTCCCATGCAGCCATAAAAGCATCTGCAATACCCAATGTTAACTTTGCTTTTACATTACAAGAACGGATCAGATCATCTTGGGCCTGTTTGGATAAGATTCCATGGATTCCAAGCCAATGTCCTCCCGGAGTATTTTGCTTTCGTACTTGCATTTGATGCCCTTCTACCATTGTAGGTCCAGGATTACAATCCCAGTAAACCGCTGTTTTTATTAAAGAGTCCTTTGGCTCTAGAACGGTCTGATACACCTCCATTGCAGATTGATAAAATGGAGAATTCGCCGTAGAATCAAATGGTACGGATAGATTAGCTCGAAACTCGCTTGTCGAATCCATTATAAATGGGCTTAACTCATACCAATAGGGTTCCAATGCTTCACCATAAAGTGGGGCTGTTGGTCTCCATGCATATGCGGCGTCAATCAAAGTATATTTAGGTTTGTTTCTGGTGGTATTATAACCATCCCTATTTGCTCGTTCCAGTATGCTTTCCGATATGCGCTTTCCACATTCCAATGCGCTTTGTCGATCCTTAGCTTCAACCGAAAAATATTTTTCGACAATTATTTCGCAAATACTATCCACCATGGCATCCCGATAGACCAAAGCTTTGGCCGTATGACAAAAAGCGTAAGTCATGGCCAATAATTGATTGTTCGGTGACTCACAAGGACGGGCCCATTCCTCAAAACCATTGACCTCTGTTATCCAGAAGTTTGAATCAGCAGGCATGATGGATGCTGCGGCTGTCAAATTCGAATATGCGTATATCCTACTTGCTACCGGAGGAGTAAATAAGTCCTCAGAAACGACCTTGGTCAGTTCTGCATTTAATTCATTAATTAAATCCGAAGAACCATAAATAGAGGCATTGTCATTTTCTACCGATGTATTCTGGTTACAAGCTAAGATCAATACTAAAACACTGAAAAAAAGGACTATTCGAAACATAAAAAGGACTTATCAAATCAATGATAAGCCCAATATACACTCTATTTTTCAATCAATACTAATTTACATCCCACCACATTCTAGCGGTTAAATCATCAGGATTCGAAGTGATGGCATTTAAATTGGCGCCATTCGTTGTACGCTCAGTATCGGGATATGCTAATTTAACCGGAATAGTAGAAATTACCCCGTCTGGCGCTGGTATTAGTTTGGGTTCGTCAAGTCTCCTATGCTCTGCCCATGCCTGAGGGCCGTTCATATAAAAAGCGAACCATTTTTGTAAGCCAATAGAAGCCTTCCAATTGGATTCATCATATGGATTATTGCTGATGTACTCAGCTATTGCTGTAGGATCAGAAATACCCCAGTAGTTCATGGATTGAGTAATGCCATCTGCATAACTGTTCGAAGCGTCACCTGCAATCATCCCTCTTTGAACTGCTTCTGCAATTAAGAAATTAACCTCAGCTGCATCTATCATAACGGCTGGCTCTGTAGCCCGCCTTACCCTACTACCTGGACGTGAGATATTTTGTAAATCCCAAAACCTGTCGCTCAACCCATAGGGCAATCCCTTAATTTCACCTGCGGGGTTTGGATCGGCATAAATCTCCAACCTGGGATCTCCTGCATCACTTAAAGCATCAACCAGCTCCTTGGTAATGTTAAAATCATCTCGAGAATTGATCACATGATCAATATAAATTGGATTTGCAACGTTTGCTTCATCAGAGAATATCCATAATGCGTTATCTGCATTGTCTATGATCAGAGCTCCGGAAGTTGCCCGACTTACATAATCAGAAGCCATAGTAAAATCTATATCTGCAATTCTCATAGCAGCTCTTAACATCAAGGATCTCCCAAATTTTTTCCATTTACTCATATCTCCGTCATAGATTAACTCACCGGAGCCAAAAGAACTACCTAAACCTGCTTCTTCATTGATGCTATTGACAGCATTCGATAATGTATTCAAAATACCGGTATAAATATTTTGCTGACTATCGTAAACCGGTTTTTGAATGTCTCCATCCAATGCTTTCGAATAAGGAACATCACCAAAAGCATCGGTTAGGTTATGGAATGTATAAGACATCATTATGTCGACAATGGCCAATTGGTTGGCACGAATGTCCTCCGTTAAATTAGGGTCCTCAGTAATGATATCTCTGGCAGTAGAAAAATTCACCAATGAACCGGCATTCCTTCCGGAACCGGGTCTAGAGGAAGAACCGGCGTAGAATTCTTCCCAAATTACATTGGTATTCCCTCCATCTAGAATATAAAGTTGCTCCACAGGATATGCATTTTGAGCCCAATACTGAACCATCAGCATACCCCAATCTGCATTCATTTTTCGACTCCAGAGATGTCGATTTATCTGGTATTCTCCCTCAGTTATTAAGTTGATGGCTGGAACTTCCGTTGGTACATTAGGATCAATATTTAGGTCGTTTAAGTCTTTACAACAAACCAGTAAGAAGGTAGTTAATAGAATTATGATCGTGGGATATTTGGTATAAAACATGGTATCTGATTTCGTTAAACCTCAATTTATAGGGGTAAGCTTTGGCCTTTTATAAAAAATGGGCTTACCAACAAGTTGATAAGCCCAATATACATTCAATTTTTTCAATCAATACTAATTTACATCCCACCACATTCTGGCAGTCAAATCATCAGGATTTGAAGTAACAGCATTCAAGTTAGCTCCGTTAGTTGCTTGCTCATCAACAGGATAAGGCAACTTAACAGGGATAGAATTAATCAATCCAGCAGGTGCTGGTAACAATTGTGGCTCATCCAATCTTCTGTGCTCAGCCCAAGCTTGAAGACCGTTCATATAGAAAGCAAACCATTTTTGTAGACCTAAAGAAGCTTTCCAGTTGCTACCATCATAAGCATTTGCGCTTACATAATCATCAATAGCAGCCTGATCTGAAATACCCCAATAGTTCATTGATTGTGCTATACCGTCCGCGTACAATTGCGCAGCATCGCCTGTAATCATTCCTCTTTGTACAGCCTCAGCCAATAAGAAATGAACTTCAGCAGCGTCAATCATAACAGCTGGTTCCGTAGCTTGTCTTACTCGGTCACTTGGTCGAGAAGTTGTAGCTTTCAAAGCGAAAGCATCCTGATCATTCAATCCGTAAGGCAATCCAACGATATCTCCAGCAGGAGTAGGACTTGCATATGCATTCAATCTAGGATCTCCAGCAGCATTCAATGCGTCAACCAACTCTTTCGAGATGTTAAAGTCATCTCTGTTTTGAGTAACATTATCATCAAAAAGAGGATTAGCAATACTTGCCTCAGGAGAGAAAACCCACAATGCATTATCAGCATTATCAGTAATTAAGTCACCACCAGCAGCTTGTTGAACATAAGTCTGAGCAGTACCTGCATCAGCATCAGCAATTCTCATGGCAGCTCTTAGCATCAAAGATGTTCCAAACTTCTTCCACTTAGCCATATCACCACTGTAAATTAACTCACCACCGCCAAAAGACGTACCAACACCAGCAGCTTCATCGATGCTACCTACGGCGCTAGACAAGGTCATTAAAATACCGTTGTAAATGCTCTGCTGACTGTCGTAAGCAGGTTGAGGAAATTCTGAACTTAATGCCTGAGAATAAGGAACATCACCAAAGACATCTGTTAAATTCTGGTAAGCATAAGACATCAAAATATCAACAATCGCCAATTGGTTTGCTCTAACCTCATCTGTAAGATTAGGATCTTCTACGATCATATTCCTAGCTGTAGAGAAGTTGATCAATGAACCAGCTTCAGAAGCAGAACCTGCGTAGAACTCAGCCCACATAACATCAGTATCAGCACCATCCAAATCATAACGCTGCTCTTCAGTATACTCATTTTGCGCCCAATGTTGAGCCATCAACATACCCCACTCGGCATTCATCGCTCTACTCCATAGATGGCGGTTGATCTGATATTCCCCTTCTGTAATCAAGTTGATCGCGGGAACATCCGTAGGTTCATTCGGATCTATATTAAGATCTGTTAAGTCATCGCAACTAACCAGCATGAAAACCGCGGCTAGCATTGCAATGATTGTATAAATAGATAATTTCATGATATTAATTAATTAAAAGTTAAACGATAGATTGATACCGTAAGATCTAGTAGAAGGAACTTGTGCATTTTCTAATCCTTGATCATTTCCTGAACTAGTTACAATCTGTGGATCGATATAAGGTATATCAGAAGATAGAATCGCAAGATTTCTACCATATAGTGTAACTGTCATACCTCCTATAGAACTATTGCCAAATACTCTATCAGGAATTCTGTATCCAATTCTCACATCTCTTAACTTAACAAAACTTGCATCATAAACATTAGGAGCAGCAAATCCAAACGTACCTTGATAGTAAGCCTGAACATCCTGGATAACGATATCGTTCTCAGAACCGTCAGCTTTAACACCTTCTAGTAATAAACCATTCGCTCTAATGTCACTTTCACCATTTCTAGATACTGTATTAGGAAGCATACCAGAGTAAGCAGCCCACTGTAAAGAAGTAGAGTGAATAACACCACCTTTTTGGAAATCAAACAACGCACCAGCAAACAATCCTTTGTAGTTAACGTTCAATCCAAAACCACCAGTCCAGTCAGCAATAGCTGAACCTAAGAATACACGCTGAGAAGTAGTCATGTAGTATCCGTTTTCGTCAACTACTCTTCTACCATCATTTCTTATAATGTTACCATCAGCATCTTCTTCATAATTCTCTCTGATATAATCTTGTCCATAAACTCCCATGTAAGAATCACCTTCTGCAATTCTCAACTCAGCAGCCCAAGTACCACCTCTAGAGATATTGTCAACACCTTCTGCCAAACTCACAACTTCGTTGTTGATTTTAGCTGCATTGAATACCAATTCTAACTGGAAGTCTTTAGTTTGAACAGGAATTACGCTAGCCTGAATTTCCAATCCATGGTTACGCATTTCACCTGCGTTCAACAATCTAGAGTTATATCCAGTAGCCGAAGAACTTGAAACTCTAAAGATCTGATCTTCAGTCGTTCTGTCAAAATAAGCCAAATCCAAACCAAATCTACCTTGTAAGAATCTAAGATCAAGACCAACTTCATACTCCGAAGTCAACTCAGGCTTAAGATCCGGATTGTTTTGAGTTACAGGTACTTCATATCTAGGAGCACCATTATAGTTAGGTACTAAAGGAGCGAATGTTGTGGCAATACTGTGCTCATCTGCATCGTTACCAGCCTGTGCATAACTCGCTCTAATCTTAGCAAAAGAAAGTACATTGTTTCCACTTAGGAAAGGCAATTCAGAAATTACCGCACTAATACTTGCAGAAGGATAGAAATAAGAGTTGTTATCTTCAGGAAGAGTAGAACTCCAGTCATTTCTAGCAGCCAAATCCAAGTATAACCAATTGTCAAATCCAAAAGAGGCCAAACCAAATACAGAGTTAATTCCTTTTTCTCTTTCAAGTGTCTCAACAATCTGAGAACCAACTGAGTTAGACACATTGTAGAAGCCTTCTAGGGCCATTCCACCTGAAGTGGCCGCCTTATTTCTCTTACTAAATTGTCTCATTCTGTTTGTTCCAACAACACCTTGGAAAGTAACTCTATTGAAGTTTTTGTAGTAGTTCAAACGAGCTTCCAAATTCGTCTCTTGGAATCTTCTGTCAGTTTCTCCATAATAAGAAGTTTCAACTGAAGCAATTGGAATACCTTCTCTCAAGTTGAACTGATAAAAATCAGTACCTGCCCGACCTGTGAAACTCAACCCTTCTAATAGATCAATTGTGATATTTGCATTTCCAAACAATCTATTTCTAGTATCCTCTTGCAGGTAGTTATTTCTTACCCAATAAGGATTATCGAAGAAGTTAGGACTATCATCAAAACCGATCAAATTGCCATCAGCATCAACGATTGGTCCTACAGGATTCCAAGTGTACTGAGATCCATCAATCTTAGTATCACTAGACAATCTGTCTAAATCCAATTGAGTCTGCCACCACTGAGTGAAAGCCTGCATTGGATTACCATTGTTATAACCTGTGATATTTCTATTTTCCGCATCTGTTCTTACATAATTACCAGATAGTCCAACATTGATTCTATCGTGAATCTGATAAGCAGAATTGAAAGTAATAGAGTTTCTATCCAATTCACCATTAGGCATTGTACCTTTCTGATTCAAATTGGTATATCCCAAACGGAAAGATCCCAAATCATTAGCACCAGATAACGCGATACCATTTTGTAGCGTCTGACCAGTTTCAAAGAAATCTTCATAACCAGAACCAGGAGCTACCCAAGGTCTTACCTCTTTGTAGTTAGCAGCATCAGGATCCCAAGAATCCCAGTGTCTAACCATTACATTAGGATCGTATTTTGGTCCCCAAGATCCATCCTTAGAATACTGAGGAGTAAGATAAGTAGTACCATCTTGATTAACCTCAAAGAAACCATGAGAAGTAGCAGAATTAGTACCTCCACCACCATACTCTTGCTGATGAGGGATTAAGTTTGCTACTCTATCAATAGAAAAACTGGAATTTACAGAAACTCCTAAACCTTTTCTTTGACCAGATCCGTTTTTAGTAGTAATAAGGATTACACCATTCGCTCCTCTTTGACCGTATAGAGCTGTTGCTGCAGTACCTTTAAGAACTTGCATAGACTCAATACTTTCAGGATCAATATCCTGAGCAGGGTTACCATAATCATAAGCAACACCAGGTCCACCAAATTCTTCGTTAAATCCTCTTGACTGTCTGTTTGTAGAAAAATCCCTATTGTCAATAGGAACTCCATCTACAACGAATAGAGGCTGGTTATTACCCAAAAATGAAGATGATCCACGGATAGTGATTCTAGAAGATCCTCCTAATGTAGAAGGCGAACCCTGTATTTGAACACCTGCAATCTTACCTTGCAAAGAGTTAACGATGTTAACTTCACGTGTTTCGATGAGATCCGTTCCATCGACCTGTTGTGTGGCATAACCAATTGATTTTTCATCTCGTTCAATTCCGAGTGCTGTTACAATAGCACTTTCCAAAAGAACTCCTTCGGATAGAGAAACATCCATAAGGTTAGATGCACCTATAGCCATTTCCTGAGAACCGAAACCAGTATAACTAATGACAATGGTCTCTGCTCCGTCAGGAACATTTAAGTTATAGTTTCCATCCAAATCAGTAACTGTTCCTATGGTAGTTCCCTTAACCACCACGTTTGCCCCGATTAGAGGTTCACCCTCAGCGTCGGTCACTGAACCACTTATTGTTCTCTGAGCCATCGCCAAAGCGACTGTCATGAGAATAAGTGTCAGTGTAAGTAGACATTTTTTCATATACAATAGATTTTGATTAAAGTATTAATGATATGTTAATTAAATGTTTGTACAATCTTAAATAAATTCTCTCGAACAAAAAAGAAATTCCAGTTAAAAAATATTATTCCAACACTAGTTCTGTCTTTTCTCTTACTAAGCAATTTTTATATTCTATCATGCATTCTCTCAAGCCCAAATAAAGGCAATCCGCAACGAAAGCATGACCTATGCTAACTTCTAGTAAATCCTCCACATTTTCCTCGTAATACCTCAAATTTTCTCTGTTTAAATCATGGCCTGCGTTAAGACCAATTCCCACAGCTTTAGCCTCTTTGGAAAAACTGACATGATCCCTTATTGCCTCCTCTCTTCCCCGCTCATAATCATGGGCATAATTTCCAGTATACAGCTCTACTCGATCCGTGCCACTCTCAACCGCGTACTTCAATTGATCGACATCGGGATTAAGAAAAATACTGACTCTTACTCCCCAATCTTTCAATCTCGCAATCGTCTCTTTCAAAAAAGTCATGTTTGCTTTCACATCCCATCCCGTGTCCGAGGTAAGTACATTTGGTGGATCTGGAACTAAGGTGCATTGATCAGGTCTGGTTTCTTCTATGAGTTTTAAAAACCTATCGCTAGGATATCCTTCTATATTCAACTCGGTAGAATTATTTTCTTTGAATCGAGGTATATCACTATATCTGATATGCCGCTCATCAGGTCTTGGGTGAACTGTAATCCCATCCGCTCCGAGTAATTCGCATTGGTTGGCGAATTTTATCGGATCAGGAAAGTTTCCCAATCTCTGATTTCGAATCAAAGCAACTTTGTTGACGTTGATACTCAATTTACATTTACCATCCATATCCTTTGCATTAAGACTTTGTTAACAATAAATAAAGTTGGGTTAAATAAAAAAATTAATATGTCCTAAGTTAATTCGAACTAACTTTACAGCGCAATATTTTCATCCGAATGTCTTCAGAATTAAAAGTTAGAATATTCTCGGGAATCGTGTTTGGCCTCATTATTATATTGGCTGTCCTAGCTCCATTATGGTTAACGGGAATTCTATTCGGGCTTATGGGAATGCTTTGTATTTGGGAGCTTTTTTCCTTTTTTGAAAATAGAAGTTCCCTACGGGTTTTGGTTTCCATTATTTATCTTATCATTTATCTGTTTTTATTTTTTGGATTATTCATGCCCGATGTTTCAACTGTCATTGGATCTTCGAAACTCAGTACGATCCTCTCCTTACTCATTCCAGTATTTTTAATTTTTTGGGCACTTTATATTTTTTATTCCAAATCCTTTCACCCATCCGCAATAAATATTCTGGGAAGTTTCACTTATATTATAACAGCCTTCCTTGCTGCGAGCATGGTCCGAAGCTATGACCAAGGGCAGTTCCTCTCCGTGCTCCTTGTCTCCTTTATATTAGTTTGGACCAATGATAGTTTTGCCTATTTCATAGGAAAAAAATGGGGGTCCACTCGATTAGCACCTAGGGTTTCTCCTAAAAAGACCATTGAAGGACTCGCCGGTGGTATTTTCTTTACCATCCTAGCTGGTAGCCTCGTCGCCATGATCAGGGATGATCGGGATTTTGGTTTTTGGCTGGGTCTGAGTACCGTTGTTGCCTTGACGAGCCCTATAGGTGATCTATTAGAGTCGAAAATTAAGCGTTTAGTTAAAATAAAGGATAGCGGTAGCATCATTCCCGGGCATGGAGGAATTTTGGATAGATTAGATGGCTTTATCTTTGCCATACCATTAATATTGATATTTATAATAAAATACAACTGAATATGATTCACTCTGAGGGTATTCCAACTATAGGTTTGACCTTAATCATTAGTTTTGTTCTCTTCTTCGGCTTGAGCAGTATTTACTCAGCAACTTGGTTCAAAACAGTGTTGCTTGTTCTCATATTAATTTTGAATTTCCTTATCCTCTGGTTTTTTCGAAATCCGAATCGAGCAGTTGAAACAGTGGACAATTCTATCATTCTAGCTCCGGCAGATGGAAAACTAGTGGCCATTGAAGAGGTTATGGAAAATGAATTCTTCAATGAGAAGATGTTAAAATTGTCCATTTTCATGTCACCGCTAAATGTACATGTCAACAGATATCCGATAAGTGGAAAAATTAAGTATTTGAAGTATCATCCGGGTAAGTACCTGGTCGCCTGGCATCCAAAATCATCCGAGTTGAACGAAAGAACAACAGTAGTAATAGAATCTGATCACGGTACTATCCTTTTAAGACAAATTGCCGGAGCCGTAGCAAGACGAATTGTGTATTATCCTGAAACAGGGGATACCGTAAGGCAAGGAGCTGAGCTGGGATTTATTAAATTCGGTTCAAGAGTAGATGTTTTTATACCGGTAGAAAGCAAGGTAGAAGCTGAAATAGATCAAACTATTGTAGGAAACAGAACAGTATTGGCTCGGTGGTAATGGGCTCTATCCTTCCCAAATAATGTCACCAAATCGATTGATATAGATCCACTCTTCATCCTGGATCACCATAGCCAAAGGCCGGTCAAAATCTTCGGCATAACTGAAGGCCGGTTCGAGCATCCATTTTCCGTCTAAACTCAGGTAACCCCATTTGCCATTCAATTTTACCGCAGCTATATCTTTATTAAAAGAACGAGCATCATCGAATTGAGGATCGATAAACCAGGTACCGTCACGATGAATAAAACCGTATTTTCCATCCATGGCAACAGAAGCATATTGCTGCTTAAAACCATTGGCAAAATCAAATCGAGCAGGTATCTTAATATCCCCATCCTGATTGATGAACCCAAATTTTCCATTCTCGGAAAACACGCACCAATCTTCTTTAAGAGAACCCTCTTTGGGATGTTTGCCCAAATCAAATCGGCAATCCACAACTTTTTCACCATCGTGATTGATCAATCCCCATTTGCCGTCCCTGACCACTTTGGCCAACTTTCCGTCAAATGGAAATGCGGCGTCGTATTCCGCAGGAATCAACCAAGATCCATTCTTGCCAATATATCCCCAAGTACCATTCTGAGCAGCAGGAGCTTTGTCATATGTAAAATTCCCAACTTCAGAAAACTTAGGTTCGATGGCAATCAATCCATCTCTGTCAATAAAACCTACCTCTCCATAAATGGATACTCCGGCTAGACCCTGGCTAAAATCGAGAGCGCTATCGTAACGCACTGGGATAGCCATATCGCCACGAGTATTTACAAATCCCCATTTATTGACCACTTGTGCTTTGGCCAAACCATTGGAGAAAAAGCCTAAATTATTGAAAAAGTGCTTGATAAAAAGGCGTCCCATGTCGTCCATGACAACCAATTTATCATTGAGTTTTACTCTGGTAAATCCTTCAACAAAATCATCCGCTTCTAAAAATTGGGGTTCAATGACAACAATTCCATCGCTATCAATAAATCCTATCCTTCCTTTCGATTTGATTTTATATCGCGTTTGTTCCATGAGAATAAGGATCGTTCTATTATCGCTGCAAGATAACAACAATAACAAAGAATTAAAGCATTACAAATTAAAGTTTTTTCGAATCTTTAAGCAGAGGCTATTCAAAAAAAGCATCCATGATCAGCGATTGATGATTCATTTATAATAGATCAATTGAATTGATAATTAAAAGTAGAAAAGTGATATTTATCCATTATCAATTTTTCATTTCTAATTTTTCATTCGAAAGCTTATTATTCCTTCTTCTCCATTCTCATTTGAGGAAACAATAAAACTTCTTGAATACTGCTTTGATTAGTAAGCAACATGCACAATCGGTCCATACCAATTCCGAGCCCACTGGTTGGTGGCATACCGTATTCCAATGCTCTTAAAAAGTCTTCATCGAGGACCATGGCTTCCTCATCTCCTCTTTTGGCCAGTTCCAGCTGTGAAACAAACCTTTCCCTTTGATCTATAGGGTCGTTCAACTCTGAGTACGCATTCGCTATTTCCTTTCCATTGACAAAAAGTTCGAACCGCTCTACCAAACCGTCTTTTGACCTATGTTTTTTGGCCAATGGTGTCATTTCCAAAGGATAATCGGTGATATAAGTAGGCTGAATAAGATGTTCCTCTACTTTCTCTCCAAATATCTCGTCTATGATCTTCCCCCTGCCCATATTGTCTTCTAGCCCTATTTTTTGTTCTTTACAAAAGGCCCTCAATTCTGTCTCATCCATATCGGAAATGTCCGTTCCCGTATATTGCATGATGGACTCGTACATGGTCATTTGCATATAAGGACCGGCAAAATTAATTTCGTTTTCGCCCACGGTAACAGATGTACCGCCTGTAACCTCTTTAACGATATGCTCGAGAAGGTTCTCCACCATATGCATCATCCAGATGTAGTCTTTATAGGCCACATAGATTTCCATTGCCGTAAACTCAGGATTATGCGTTCTATCCATACCTTCATTACGGAACATCTTACCGATTTCGTAAACTCCCTCAAAACCTCCGACGATCAACCTCTTCAGATATAACTCATTCGCTATTCTGAGATACAATGGCATATCCAGTGTATTGTGATGTGTCTTAAATGGCTTCGCCGCAGCACCGCCATGAATAACTTGAAGGACTGGCGTCTCCACTTCTATCCATCCCTTTGCATTGAAAAACTGTCTCATGGCGCTAATGGCCTTACTTCTTTTTTCGAAGATATTCTTAACATGAGGATTGACAACAAGATCCACATATCGCTGGCGATACCTCAATTCCGGATCTGTAAAAGCGTCGTGAACATTTCCCTCTGCATCCTCTTTGACAATGGGAAGAGGTCTAAGTGATTTAGAGAGGAAAACCAGCTCTTTCACATGGATGGTCAACTCACCGGTTTTGGTAGTAAAAACATGGCCCTTCACACCAACAAAATCACCTATATCCATGAGTTTTTTGAATACCTTATTGTACAAATCCTTATTTTCCCCAGGACATATTTCATCCCTTGAAACGTAGAGTTGAATTCTACCGCTGTTATCCAATAATTCAGCAAAAGAAGCTTTACCCATTACCCTTCTAGACATTATTCGACCCGCTAAACATACCTGTTGCCAGTTCTCCTCTTCTGCCGCCTTATAGTTCATTTTGACCTCTTCCGCGGTATGCGTGGTTGCATAAGCCTCTGCTGGATAGGGATTAATGCCCAATTCAGCTATTTTTTCCAAATTTTCTCTTCTTACTAATTCCTGTTCGCTTAACGCCATGTAAACATTTTGTAATTTATTCGAATATAACGTGAGAACGGCTCAAAATAAAGTTATAGATTTATATCTTTACTCTTGCAGGACTCATTAATTAACGCAACGTATTGAGTGTTCAAAGGGTTAACTCAATATAAGGTCGAAAAGATAATCATAATTATGTTCGAATTTAAGGCTTCATTGGATTATTTACGTTTTACATCATTTCACTCAGTCTCATCCTTTTTTTTAACTCTGATATTCGCTTTTATAATTTTCCCTCAGTTTAACTACGCCCAATGCGGCACCAACGAGACTCTGGTTTTTCAAGAACTTTTTACAGAGGGAAATGGAGCAACTTCAGGTTCAAGCGATGAAGGCAATGGCCATGCTTGGAATGCCACATTGAGCAGCGGTCCGAATAATGTCGCCGATCCATTTTTCTTTGGTGTCGATGACCCCTTCAATAATTTTGAAAATTCGAATGCCACCGGGGAGTGGGAAACCGACCCAATTGATATCTCATGCTATCAGAGTGTTGGATTTGAAATTAACTGTCAAAAATTTGGGTCAGATCCCATGGATGCCGACGATTTGATTGAGGTATTTTACAGTACTAATGGAGGAGGAAGTTTTACTCAATCTTTAAGTGGATCTGCTGGTTTTAGTGGTCAGCTCGTTAGCGAATCCGGATTAACAGGAACAGACTTAGTGCTCAGGGTTACATTCTCCACCAACGCAAGTGGAGAGATATTGACCATCGATGACATAATTGTTTGTGGGACTAGGACAACACCTACTTTTAATGATACTCCAGGTCCATATTGTGTAGGACAAGCAGCACCACCTCTACCCTCTTCAAGTGATGATGTGCCAGCAATTCCAGGATCTTGGTCTCCGGCATCAGTCAATACTTCTTCTGAAGGGACCACAACCCATACATTTATCCCTGACGATACGGATTGTTATAACACTGTTGACGTAGATATTACAGTTACCGCTGGTCCAATGGCCAACGATGCCGGCCCCTTATCTGCTTGCCTTAGAATAGATGGAACAGGGCAATTTAATCTTACGTTGGTAGACAATGATGTGAATGGTGGAACTGGTTTACCAGTGACTTATTATGAAGATGCGGGCGCTACCATGCCTATCGGTGACCCCACAAACTTCGTTTATAACTTTGGAATGCCTCCGGGCTTCCCTATTATCCTTCCTTCTCTCAACGGCACTGTCTATGCACAGGTCGATGACAACGGATGTCTCTCGAATATAGCGACCA